>JALNXH010000001.1 GCA_023230455.1 Rhodocyclaceae bacterium
GAATCGCTTTCGTCGCATACTTGTTCGATGGGAGAAACTCCCCGAAACGTTCATCGCCATGTTGCATCTCGCCTGCGGCATCATCACTTGGCGGGCAACCGGCCTACTGGAATAGGCTCTTAGTGCCGTTTGTCGAAGAGGAAGATTACTTCTTCCTCAAGACCGTAATCCCCAGCCGCAAGGCAACGAGGGACTATTTGAATCAAGGTGAAACAGATGCCGAAAATTGACCCCTACGAACATGAAATACTCACCGCCTTTGAGAAAGGCCAATTGAAGTCCGTTGCCACGAAAGCAGAGCTTGCGAAATTCAAGGCAGCGGCGCGCGCTACGGCCATCAAAGACCGGCGAGTCAATATCCGCCTGTCCTCTGGCGATCTGAGTGACATTCAAGTTAAGGCCCTTGAAGAAGGTGTACCGTACCAAACGCTTATCGCCAGCGTTCTCCACAAGTACGTTACGGGCCGGCTGGCCGAGCCGCAAGCTTCCAAGCCGCGCCGCACTGTAACGAAACGCCGTGCCACGTCTGGCGGCTGACGGTTCAGTTCGTTTCGGCGCAACGCCCAACCGGGTAAGGACCGGCTTCTAACCGGCCCTCCCCACACCACCCGGCATGCGGGTCTGCCCCAAGCACCCGGCGACGCAGCCACTCATCCGGACGCTGGGCCTCTTGTAGCGCTCGAATAGATACTTGATACGACGTACGTATTAACGTACCATTTAGGCTTCTTGGAAGGAGCCCGGAATGAACACCCTTACCGCCAGCGAAGCTCGCGCCAATCTGTACCGGCTTATTGACCAAACAACCGAGTCACACGAGCCGATCATCATTTCCGGAAAACGCAACAGTGCCGTTCTTCTCTCTGCGGAAGATTGGAGTGCCATTCAAGAGACTTTGTATCTGCTGGCCGTGCCTGGCATGCGCGAATCCATCAAGGCCGGGATGGCCGAGCCTCTGGCAAAAAGCGCGAAGGCCCTTAAGTGGTGAGTTGGGCGCTTGTTTATGCCAAGCAAGCAACGAAGGATGCAAAGAAGCTCGTTGCAAGCGGTCTCAAATCAAAGGCGCTGGAACTCCTCGCGGTTCTTGCCAGCGACCCATTCCAGAATCCACCACCCTTTGAAAAATTGGTCGGCGATCTAGCCGGCGCCTACTCTCGCCGCATCAACATTCAGCATCGCATCGTGTACGAAGTCTTCGCCGAAGAAAAGACGGTTCGCATCCTGCGTATGTGGACTCACTACGAGTGAGACGGCTACGGACTGCGCACGCCTTCGCCTTCCCTTAGCAAATTCAACGACCTATCGAACATCAGGTAGCCAAGCAGCCAAGCTCAGAAAGTTTGATTCATGGGCGACGCAGCGTCCCGCCGCCGTGGTTGACATACCATTTGTGGTATATACATAATGAAACATGTGGCAAATCGAAGAACATCGTCGCGTCGATAAACAGCTTTCTGGCTCGGTCCCTATCGATGTTCTGAAGCGTTACGAGAAATGGAAAGACATTGCCAGGCTTTCCGGGCCGCAAGGTCTGCGAGCCATCAAGGGATTTCACGATGAGGCCTTGTCTGGTGAGTGGAAAGACCATCGCTCCTCTCGGCTTGGGCTTCAGTGGCGGGTGATTTATCGGGTTGTCGCCAACGTATTGCAGATTCAAGTCATTCACGTCACCGCCCACGACTACAGGAGGCCATGAAATGAAGGAGTTTCGTCCGGCAAAAAAGCGAGTTGAGGTCTCGGTGGGAGAGTCTGTCCGTATCCTGCGCGAACTTCAGGAACTGACCCAAAACCAGTTATCTGAACTCACGGGCATTCCGCAAGCCACCCTTTCGGCCATCGAGAATGGTCGGGTGAACCTGGGTGTTGAGCGCGCAAAGGTTCTTGCGCGCGCGCTCAAGTGCCATCCTGCCGTACTCGTATTTCCCGGCTGGGAAGTTCCGCTTGAGCACGCCGCATAGCGTTGCAGTCGAAGTCAGCTTCAACTTTCGTTTCATTTCCCCCCGTCCAAACTCCGAATTCTTGCTGCAAGCGGCGGCACCATCGCCCGCCATCACGGACTGCGCACGCGCAGCGTCGGTAGGAACTCAGGGGGCTCAACGCCAACATCGCCAGCCGGCACGCCCCCTTCACTCTGCTTTGTCGGGTTAACGACCAAACATCTGACAACGACTGCGGACGCCTTCGCCTTCCCTTAGAAAATTCAACGACCTATCGAACATCGGGTAGCCGGCACGGCTGTTGCTGTGAGGGGTTGTCACCCCAATCCCCAGGGAGCTTGCGATGGATCTGCCCGTAGTCTCAGAAGAAACCGCACCCAAGAAGAGCGGCTGTAGTGCCGGGAGCTGCGGCTCCAGCGACGACCAGTTGGGCCACCTTGCGGACGACATCCGGCAGAAGGTGCAGGACCACCCCTGCTATTCGGAAGAAGCCCACCACTACTTCGCTCGCATGCATGTCGCGGTGGCGCCGGCCTGCAACATCCAGTGTCATTACTGCAACCGAAAATATGATTGCGCCAACGAATCGCGGCCGGGCGTGGTCTCGGAACTGATGACGCCCGCGCAGGCGGTGAAAAAAACCCTCGCCGTGGCGGCGACGATTCCGCAGATGACGGTGCTCGGCATCGCCGGACCGGGCGATCCCCTCGCCAATCCGGAACGCACCTTCGCCACCTTCCGCGAACTGGCGGTGAAAGCGCCGGACATCAAGCTTTGCGTGTCCACCAACGGCCTGTCGCTGCCGCAACATGTGGACGAACTGGCGAAGCACAACATCGACCACGTGACCATCACCATCAACTGCATCGACCCGGATGTCGGCGCGCAGATTTATCCGTGGATCTTCTGGAACAACACGCGCATCCACGGCCGCGAAGCCGCCGCCATCCTCATCGAGCAGCAGCAGAAAGGGCTGGAGATGCTGGTGGCGCGGGGCATTCTGGTCAAGGTCAATTCGGTGCTGATCCCCGGCGTCAACGACCAGCATCTGAAGGAAGTGTCGAAGGTGGTCAAGGCCAAGGGCGCCTTCCTGCACAACGTGATGCCGCTGATCGCCGAGGCCGAACACGGCACCTTCTACGGCGTGATGGGGCAGCGCAGCCCGTCGCCGGCCGAGCTGAAGGCATTGCAGGATTCCTGCGAGGGCGACATGAACATGATGCGCCACTGCCGCCAGTGCCGCGCCGACGCGGTGGGCCTGCTGGGCGAGGACCGCGGTGCCGAGTTCACCCTCGACAAGATCGAGCAGATGGACATCGATTACGAGAAGGCCATGGAATTCCGCGCCGAGGTGCGGGCCGGTATCCAGGCGGAGCTCGATGCCAAGCGTGCCGCGGCCCACAACGTGGTGCCCATTGCCAACGCACCCGCCGGCCGCCCGGTGCTGATGGCGGTGGCGGCCAAGGGGCCGCTGATCAACGTGCATTTCGGCCATGCCCGGGAATTCATGGTGTACGAAGCCAGCCACAGCGGCGCCCGCTTCGTCGGCCACCGCAAGGCCGAGAGCTACTGCGCCGGCGACGAGACCTGCGGCGATGGCGAATCGGTCCTCGACAAGACCATCCAGGCGCTGGAAGGCTGCGAGGCGGTGCTGTGCTCGAAGATCGGCTACGAGCCTTGGGGCACGCTGGAAGCGGCCGGCATCCAGCCCAACGGCGAGCATGCGATGGAACCGATCGAAGACGCGGTGATGGCGGTGTGGCGCGAAATGCTCGCCGCCGGCAAGCTCGATGCGCCGCTGCAAGCGAAGAAGCGGGCTTAGCCCATCCCCGTTCGTGCGGAGCCTGTCGCAGCACTCAGCCTTCGACACGCTCAGGCCGAACGAAATTCTTGATTAACCCCTGTGCGGAATTCCGAACGCGGAGAACACCATGGCACTGGAAATCGTCGAAAGCTGCGTGAACTGTTTTGCTTGTCAGCCGCTTTGCCCGAATGATGCGATCTTCGAGGCGAAGCCGCATTTCCTGATCGATGCCGACAAATGCACCGAGTGTCTCGGCGACTATGCCGACGCCCAGTGCGCCAGCATCTGTCCGATCGAGGGGGCCATCGTCGACGAGTTGAACGTGGCACTCAACCCGCCCGGTTCGCTCACCGGCATTCCGCCGCAGCGCTGGGCCACGGCGCAGGCCGAGATTCGCGCCCGCGGTAGCGCGACGGGTGGCGAGACATTGTGAGGCCCATCGATGGCTGAGATCCTGTTTCTGGAGAAATCCGGCTGTAGCGGCAACCGCCGCCAGAAGGCGCTGCTCGAAGCCGCCGGCCACCGCGTGACGGCGCAGGATTTGCGCGATGTCTGCTGGTCGCGCAGCCGCCTGCTGCACTTTCTCGGCGACCTGCCGGTGGCGCAGTGGTTCAACCGTTCGGCGCCGGCACTGAAGCGCGGCGAAATCGTTCCGGAGTCGCTCTCGGTGAGCGCCGCGCTTTCCCTGTTGCAGGAAAATCCGCTGCTGATTCGCCGCCCGCTGATGGAAAGCGACGGCCTATGCCAAGTCGGTTTCGACACCGCGGCCGTACATGCCTGGATCGGTCTCGGCGACGGCCCGCTTCCGGCCCGGAACCTCGATGCCTGTGCGCACGGAGCTTCGGCGGATGCCGCCCGGCACTGCACCGACCCGCGCGAAAACCTGTTGCCGAAACACCCGCGCTACCACCGCCACACTTGAACGCCCCGGAGTCCGCCCCATGCCAAAAGCCCACGTCACCTTTCAGGATGTCGGCGTCACCGTCACCGTGCCCGCCGGTACGCGGCTGATCGAAATTTCCGAGAAGATCGGCGCCGGCATCACCTACGGCTGCCGCGAAGGCGAGTGCTGTACCTGCGTCACGAAAATCGTCTCCGGCGATGAAAACCTCGCCGCGCCATCGGTGCTCGAAGCGCAGGTACTCAAGGACAATCTGGTCCCCAGCAAACACCGGCTCGCCTGCCAAGCGCAGGTACTGGGCGGCGACGTGGTAGTCAAACCCGCCTGACCGAAGGCGCCTGCCGTGCCGGCCGAATCCCCACAGACCGCCGGCAGCGTGCCGCCGGCCAACCTGCAGCGACAGGCCGAAGCCGCTTATCTGGGGTTGGCCGTCGGCGACGCGCTGGGAGCGACGGTTGAATTCCTGACGCCGCGCGAAATCCGTTGCGCGTTCGCCGCGCAGCACGGCATCCACCGCGAAATCGTCGGCGGCGGCTGGCTGCATCTGCCCCCGGGCCAGGTCACCGACGACACCACCATGAGTCTGGCGCTGGGCGAGGCCATCCTTCAGCGCGATGGCACAGTCGAAGCGCAGGCCTGCGCCCGCGCCTTCGATGCCTGGATGCGCGGCAAGCCGGTCGATATCGGCAATACCGTGCGGCGCAATCTGATGCGGTTCCGCCGCCACGGCAACCCGCAGGTGCCGCCTTCCGAGCACGACGCCGGCAACGGCGCGGCGATGCGTGTGCTGCCGGTGGCCCTGGCGCTGCACGACGCCGATGAGCGCACGCTGTGCGACGCGGTACGGGTGCAGGCCCATGTCACCCATCACAACGCCGAATCCGATGCAGCCTGCGAGTTCCTCGTCCTCGCGCTGCACGACGGTCTCCACGGCACCACGCTGCGCCGCCTCTACCGCGAGCGGATCCATCCCTTCGTCAACCGCCACCCGCAATTCCGCTATCGTCCGCGGCGGGCGGAAAACCCCAGCGGGTATGTGGTGCATACGCTGCACGCGGTATTGCAGGCGCTGCTGGACACCGGCAGTTTCGAAGAATGCCTGATCGACGTCGTGAATCGCGGCGGCGACGCCGACACCACCGGCGCCATCGCCGGCATGCTGGCCGGCGTGCTCTACGGACTGGAGTCGATCCCCCTCCGCTGGCTGCGCGCGCTCAACCCGGACATACGAGCCCGCTGCCGCGGCCAGGCACGCGCGTTGATCGAGCGCCGCCATTCGCCGAACACGGCATCCACCTACGCCACGAATTCTTACGGCCGAAGCGACGCATAATGATCGTCGTCATTAATAAACATGGATGGAGTAAAAAATGCCTTTGATGTGGCGGGATCAGCTGAGTGTGGGAAACGATATTATCGATAGCGACCACAAGCATCTTATTGAGATCATCAATCGAATTGAACTCTGCCTGGAAGCAAAAGACCGAGGGCATTTAACCGAAGTTCTCGATAGCCTTGCGAAGTACGCTCAGGTCCACTTCGATCGAGAAGAAAGAATCGCCAAGGCTGCGGGTTACACGCAAGTGCCGAATTTGACTCACTCCCACGAGGCACTACTGTCCCGATTCAAGGAAGTCCGCAGTGAGTTTGACGAAACCGGTCTTCAATGGAAAGCAGAAGCGGCAGACCATTTCCTGGGATTCCTGCGTAATTGGCTGATCGACCATGTCATCAAGGAAGACCTTTTAATGAAACCGGCGCTCACGAAACATTCGCCCTCGTTCCTCGGTTAAGGAAGCACTCGATCAAGTCCGTTCGCACCGCCGCCATTCGCCTTGTAAGGGCGACGCTCGCACTGAACATCGCCCCTGATCGCCGCGGCAGATACATCGCTACGCGGCTTCTGCCGCCGGCAGCAACTCGGCGGCATCGGCCTCGATCAATTCCAGACCCAGCTTGGCGCAGAAACGCTTTTCCTTCTCGGTCGGGTTTTCGATCAAAGCCCACCCGGCGGGAGCCTCTGCGCCGTAGATCAGATCGGACAGCACCATGCGCTCGGAATCGCGGTTAAGGCGCATGCCGAGCAACAGATAGCGCTTGCCTTGGCGATACCTCTTCAAATAGGCGGGAATGGCGAAGCCGCCCATCAGCTCAGTAATGTAATCGACATAATCGGCATCGGACGCGACATAGGTCGGCTGCGGCCGCGGTGAGCCCATCGGCTTGAACAGGATGGGCAGGTTCAGCGCCGCCTGGTCTGCCTCGATCGGCGTATAGACCTCGCCGTCCCAGGCAAAAAGCTTGTAGCGCATGGCGGCCCCGGCGATGCGCGCACAGCCCAGAACGAGCGTATGGGGCTTATCGGCATAACTGTCCTGCAACTGCGTATCGCGATTGATGTCCACCACATACGGCGGCGCCAGGTCGCGAATCCACTCGTGCACCGCGCTGCGCGTCCATTGCGTGGCGTTGTAGGTGGCATCGAGGAATTTCGTCACCGCCGCGCGACCGCGCTTCAGCTCGACGTTCATCGCCGCGCGGGGAAACTCGTACATCAGCTTGGGCGCCATCGGTTGGCCGTTGTTAAGGCCGAGAATCAATTGCTCACCGGTGGCAGGAATCGGCCGGCCGTCGAGTTTGGACGTGACATCGGCAAGAACACCGGGGCCGAGATAGGGGACGATGCGGCCATCGGCCAGTCCCTGCGACCACTGCTGCTTCAATGTTGTAGGAATCATGGGGCCTCCGTTTGGGGTATGGCCCTGTCACGCAAAAACCGGACCCGACCTGAGCAGTGCGCCGGGAGGGGCTTTGCGATAACCCGGAAGGTGTTTTGTCGCAGAACCGACAACGACAGCGGCGTGCTTAGAACGGCGCCCGCGTCACTCGATAGACCCCGCCGATCACCAGGTATTCCTCTTCACTCTGCAGCAGTCCCGGCAGCAGCCGGTAATGGCAGAGAATCTTGGGCAGCGGCACGCGCACTTCCAGAATGCGATCGCCGAACTCGCCCGCGCGCTCACGGGATCCGCTGAAGGAAGCAAGGTTGTTGAACAGCACCACCTGCTCGGCTTCGCTGTCGGCGAGCACTTCGTGGTCCTCGATGCGGTTCACGCCACGATAGAGGACGACACCGTTCGTCGCCGCGCCGGCGCGCTCGAATTCGTACTGGCAATAGGCGTAGAGCACATCGAGTTGGGCTTCCAGCGCGTTGGTGCCGTAGAGCGCGCGGGCGCGCATCTCCTCGTAGCGGCGCCAGGGCTGGCCGTCGTAATCGCGCAGCGGCTGGCCGTGGAAACGCGGCGGCAGGCCGAAGCGCGATTCGACCCACGCCTTCAGTGCCGCGCCTTCGAGGCCGTCGGCGGCGAACCCCCAGCCGCGCAACAGCCGCAGCCAGTTTGCCCGGCCTCGGCGGCCCAAGGCCGGATCGAACCCAGCTTCTTCCAGCTGGTCGAGGCAGAAATGCGCCGCCATGTAGTCGCGAAACAGGCGGCCCCGGGCGGCGGCCTCGGGTACCGCATCGAGATGAACGAACAGTGCGCGGTGCAAGTCCGCCACGCCGTCGAGCTGCAATCGCGCCGGATGATCCTGATAGGTCAGTCCGCCGAGGATCACCGCCGGCAGGTTGCAGCGGTTGATCGGCAGGCGGGCATACGCAGGCAGGCTCGGCTTGTCGGAGGTGCGACAGACGGCTAGGAAATTGTCGGCTTCCACCGGGTTTCTTGCTCCGGGTTGATTCGTTGAAAGCCGCTCCAGCTCTGGGCTTCCGGGCTTTCCAAGATCATTGGCACAGTCTTTGCGGAATCCCTGTCGGGAGCACGGGATTCCCCCAACGCCCGAACAGACTCAAAAGGAGATTGCATCATGGCAAAACTTCGTCAGGCCGCCATCTACGGCAAAGGTGGCATAGGAAAGTCTACCACCACGCAAAACCTCGTCGCCGCGCTGGCCGAAATGGGCAAGAAGGTGATGATCGTCGGTTGCGACCCGAAGGCCGACTCGACCCGGCTGATCCTGCATAGCAAGGCGCAGAACTCGGTCATGGAACTGGCGGCCGAAGCCGGCTCCGTGGAAGACCTCGAACTCGAAGACGTGCTCTCGGTCGGGTTCGGCGGCATCAAGTGCGTCGAATCCGGCGGTCCGGAACCCGGCGTCGGCTGTGCCGGCCGCGGCGTCATCACCGCCATCAACTTCCTCGAAGAAGAAGGCGCCTACGATGAAGACCTCGATTTCGTTTTCTACGACGTGCTCGGCGACGTGGTCTGCGGCGGTTTCGCCATGCCGATCCGCGAAAACAAGGCGCAGGAAATCTACATCGTCTGCTCCGGCGAAATGATGGCCATGTATGCCGCCAACAACATCTGCAAGGGCATCGTCAAGTACGCCAACTCCGGCGGCGTGCGCCTCGCCGGCCTGATCTGCAACAGCCGCAACACCGACCGCGAAGACGAACTGATCATGGCCCTGGCGGCCAAGCTCGGCACCACCATGATCCACTTCATCCCGCGCGACAACGCCGTGCAGCACGCCGAGATCCGCCGCATGACGGTGATCGAGTACGACCCGAAGGCCAAGCAGGCCGACGAATACCGTGCGCTGGCGAGCAAGATCGTCAACAACACCCACTTCGTGATTCCCGCGCCGATCACCATGGACGAGCTCGAAGAGCTGCTGATGGAGTTCGGCATCATGGAAGTGGAAGACGAATCGATCGTCGGCAAGACCGCGGCCGAGCTGGCTGCCGAGGCTGCCGCTGCCTGATGGAAGTTGCACCGGTTCCCGGCCAGCCGGGAACCGTCCCGTCTTGAGTGATCGTGCGCAGATTGGCGCCGAGCTTTGACAAGGAGAAGCAAGATGTCCGTACTAACGCGTGAAGAAACCGAAGCCCTGATCCAGGAGGTACTCGAGGTTTACCCGGATAAGGCCAAGAAGGACCGCGCCAAGCACCTGGCGGTCAACGACCCGTCGGTCGAACAATCGAAGAAATGCATCACCTCCAACCGCAAGTCCCTGCCCGGCGTGATGACCATCCGCGGCTGCGCCTATGCGGGTTCCAAGGGCGTGGTCTGGGGTCCGGTGAAGGACATGATCCACATTTCCCACGGCCCCGTCGGCTGCGGCCAGTATTCCCGCGCCGGGCGCCGCAACTACTACGTCGGCGTGACCGGCATCAACAGCTTCGGCACGATGAACTTCACTTCCGACTTTCAGGAGAAGGACATCGTCTTCGGCGGCGACAAGAAGCTCGCCAAGCTGATCAACGAAGTCGAACAGCTGTTCCCGCTGCACAAGGGCATCACCGTACAGTCCGAATGCCCGATCGGCCTGATCGGCGACGACATCGAAGCCGTTTCCAAGAAGGGCGCCAAGGACATCGAGAAGCCCATCGTTCCGGTGCGCTGCGAAGGCTTCCGCGGCGTCTCGCAGTCCCTCGGCCACCACATCGCCAATGACGCGGTGCGCGACTGGGTGCTGGGCAACCGTGACGGTTCCACCGCTTTCGAGTCCACGCCCTACGACGTCACCATCATCGGCGACTACAACATCGGCGGCGACGCCTGGGCCTCGCGCATCCTGCTCGAAGAGATGGGCCTGCGGGTGATTGCGCAGTGGTCCGGCGACGGCACCCTGGCCGAAATGGAGAACACCCCGAAAGCCAAGCTCAACCTACTCCATTGCTACCGCTCGATGAACTACATCAGCCGGCACATGGAAGAGAAGTACGGCATTCCCTACATCGAATACAACTTCTTCGGCCCGACCAAGATCGCCGAGGCGCTGCGCAACATCGCCGCCTTCTTCGACGACCATATCAAGGAAGGCGCCGAGCGCGTGATCGCCAAGTACCAGCCGATGATGCAGGCCGTGATCGACAAGTACAAACCGCGCCTGCAAGGCAAGAAGGTAATGCTCTACGTCGGCGGCCTGCGTCCGCGCCATGTCATCGGCGCCTATGAGGATCTGGGCATGGAAGTGGTCGGCACCGGCTACGAGTTCGGCCACGGTGACGACTACGACCGCACCATCAAGGAAATGGGCAACGCCACGCTGCTCTACGACGACATCACCGGCTTCGAGTTCGAGGAGTTCGTGAAAAAGGTCAAACCCGACCTGGTCGGTTCCGGCATCAAGGAAAAGTACGTGTTCCAAAAGATGGGCATCCCGCTGCGCCAGATGCACTCCTGGGACTACTCCGGCCCCTACCACGGCTACGACGGCTTCGCCATCTTCGCCCGCGACATGGACATGGCGCTGAGCAATCCCTGCTGGAGCAAGATCACCCCGCCGTGGAAGAAGAAGGACGAGGCGACCGAGTTGCCAAAGGCTGCTTAAGGGCACGAACAGTTTTTCAACTTGCGCCCGCGTCCACAAATTGGCTGGCCGGGCAAAGGAGATGAAGATGCAAGCCGTAGAAGATATCAAGCCGTGCTACCCCCTGTTCCGCGACGACGACTACAAGGCCTCGTTGAAGAACAAACGCGATGCCTTCGAAGAAGGTCATAGCGAAGACAAGGTCAAGGAAACCTTCCTGTGGAGCACCACCCAGGAATACCAGGAACTCAACTTCAAGCGCGAAGCCCTCACCGTCGATCCGGCCAAGGCCTGCCAGCCGCTCGGCGCGGTGCTCTGCGCGCTGGGCTTCGAGAAGACCCTGCCCTACGTGCATGGCTCGCAAGGTTGCGTCGCCTACTTCCGTACCTACTTCAACCGCCACTTCAAGGAACCGATCTCCTGCGTCTCCGACTCGATGACCGAAGACGCGGCGGTGTTCGGCGGCCAGAAGAACATGTTCGACGGCCTGGAAAACGCCAAGGCGCTGTACAAGCCGGACATGATCGCGGTGTCCACCACCTGCATGGCGGAAGTCATCGGCGACGACCTCAACGCCTTCATCACCAACACCAAGAAGGCCGGCCATATTCCCGAGGACTACCCGGTGCCCTTCGCCCACACCCCGTCCTTCGTCGGCTCCCATGTCACCGGCTGGGACAATATGTTCGAAGGCATCGCCCGCTACTTCACGCTGAACCACATGGAAGGCAAGAAGCCCGGCAGCAACGGCAAGATCAATCTGGTGCCCGGCTTCGAAACCTACCTCGGCAACTTCCGCGTCATCAAGCGCATGCTCGGCGAGATGGGCGTGGACAACGTGATGCTGTCCGATCCGACCGAAGTCCTCGATACCCCAGCCGATGGCGAGTTCCGCATGTATGCCGGCGGCACCACCCAGGATGAGGTCAAGGACGCGCCCAACGCCTACACCACGATCCTGCTCCAGCCCTGGCAACTCGACAAGACCAAGAAATACGTCGAGAACACCTGGAACCACGACGTGCCCAAGCTCAACATTCCGATGGGCGTGGAGTGGACCGACGAGTTCCTGATGAAGGTTTCCGAGATCAGCGGCAAACCGATTCCCGCCTCACTGGAAAAGGAACGCGGCCGCCTGGTGGATCTGATGTCCGACAGCCATGCCTGGCTGCACGGCAAAAAGTTCGCCCTCTACGGCGATCCGGATTTCGTCATGGGCCTGACCAAGATCCTCCTCGAATGCGGTGCCGAGCCGACCCACATCCTCAGCCACAACGGCGGCAAGCGCTGGGTCAAGGCGATGGACAAGCTGCTCGAATCGAGCCCCTTCGGCGTCAATGGCAAGGTGCATGTCGGCTGCGACCTGTGGCACATGCGCAGCCTGTGCTTCACCGAGAAGCCGGACTTTCTGATCGGCAACAGCTACGGCAAGTACATCCAGCGTGACACGGTGTTCAAGGGCAAGGAATTCGAAGTGCCGCTGATCCGCATCGGCTTCCCGCTCTTCGACCGTCACCACCTGCATCGCCAGACCACGCTCGGCTACGAAGGCGCCATGCAGATCGTGACCACGCTGACCAATGCCGTCCTGGAACGCCTCGACGAGGAAACCATGGGCATGGGGACCACCGACTACAACTTCGACCTCGTTCGCTGATGCAGACAGTGAGGAGTTAGGCGTTAGGCGTTAGGGGTTAGGAATTAGGAGTGAAAACCACCACGGTTTTCCGCCTTTACACCTAACACCTAGCACCTAACACCTAGCACCTCACTCCCACCTCCTCACTGGAGTTGAAATGGCCAACATCATGATCCGCAAGGACGCCGCCGGAAGCTATGTGTTCTACCTGCCCAAACGGGATCTGGAGGACAGCATCGTTTCCATGGAATTCGATACCCCTGAAAAATGGGGTGGCGAAATCAAGCTCAACAACGGCGGCACCTACCTCATCGAACCCCAGGCCCTGCCACCGCGCTTTCCCATCTCGCTGCGCGCCCGGCGCCTCGACGCGGCGGAATAGACCCGGCAAACAAGGAGCACATCATGGCAATGAAAATCATCCAGGCGGAATGCACGTCCTGCGGCGACTGCAAACCGGTCTGCCCCACGAAGTCCATCACTGACAAGGGCAGCATCTTCAAGATCAACGTCGACACCTGCACCGAGTGCGACGGCGAATTCGATTCGCCGCAGTGCCTCTCCGCCTGCCCGGCGGGCGAGGCCTGCATCGTGTACGTTTGACGCAACCACAGTTTCCCGTTCGTGCTGTCGAAGCATGAACGGGAACGAAACCTGCCCCGCCCTTCGACTAGCTCAGGGCGAACGGCCTGGCAGGAAATCGGTGTTTTAGCGTTGAGATTCAGGAGATCGCCATGTCCCAAATCATGACCCGCGAAGCGGCCCTGCGCATCGGCCTCACCGCCCGCGCCCTGCCCGGCGTCGAAGCCCGTGCGCTGACGCAAGCCCTGGCCGACACGCTGGGGCTGCCGCTCACCGAACAGAAACTCTCCGCCGTCACCGTCGCCGACATACGGCTGATGCTGCAAGGCGACGACATCATCGACCCGGACATCGACAAGGAGCGGATCAAGGATGCCGTGCGTTTCCTCTGGGGCGAAGGCGTGGAACACAGCGACCTGCCTCCAGTGCAACCCCTGGCCGAGGGTGAGATGCCCGGCTCGCTGCGCGTCGCCGTCGCCTCCAACAATGCCGAGCAGCTCGACGGTCATTTCGGTTCCTGCGAACGGTTTTTGATCTATCAGATCTCGCCGACGGAAACGCGCCTGATCGGCATTCGCCCGACGCTGGAAGCCGACGCCGCGGAAGACCGCAACGTCGCGCGCAGCGGACTGATCGACGACTGCCAGGTGGTGTACGTCCAGTCCATCGGCGGCCCCGCCGCCGCCAAGGTGGTGCGGGCCGGCGTGCACCCGGTGAAGATTCCCGCCCCCGGCCCGGCACGCGACACCCTCGCCCAGTTGCAAACCACGCTGCGCTCGCCGCCGCCCTGGCTGGCCAAGATCATGGGCGTCGAAGCCGCCTCGCTGGCGCGTTTCGCAGGTGCCGGCGACGACGAGGACGGCAGCCAATGATCGATGCCGCGCTGGTCGACCGCGTTGCCGCGGCGGTTGCCGCTACGGCGCCTGTCGACGACGGCATGGCGCTCGCCAATACGTTGCGCGAGCGATTTCCCAGCGTGCGTTTCACCGTTTGCAGCGACGACGACATCCCATCGAAACTCGTCGCCGCGGCGGAGAATGCGTTCTGCCGCCTGTACTACGTGGACACCGGGGAACATTGCGTCAAGCTCACCGGCGACGCGGAGGTCGCCAGCGGTCTGGTGGTGGCTCTGGTCGGCGATGACGCATGATCCGCCGCCGCGGGGCGGTCACCCCCTCTGTGCAGACTGCCGCCACACCGACCTGCTCGCCGCCGCGCGTTGCATCCCCGGCGACCGCTGCGTCCGCGCCAACAGCGGCCGCCAGATAGACCGCTTCCTGCGGCAGAACCCGGAGTATGCAGCGGCCTATCTGGGCGACGGTTTCTGGGAACGCCGCGCCATCGCCGTGCGCTATGCGCCGCTGGAAGCGGTGCGCGCGCTGCACAGCGACCGCGACGAGGTGGTGCGCCGCGGCGTCGCCTCGCGGCTGCCGCCGCCGGAACTCAAAACCATGAGCCGCGATCCCGACCGCGAAGTGCGGATTGCCGTGGCCCAGCGCATCGCCGCCGAACTGTTGCCGGGGATGGCCGGCGATGTGGACTACATGGTGCGCGTCGCGGTCGCCCGACGGCTTTCCCACGGCAAGCTGCCGCGCCTCGCCCTCGACCCCGAACGCGAAGTGCGCAAGACCGTCGCCCAGCGTCTGCCAGCCTTTGCCGTCGCCCGGCTGATCAACGACCCGGAACCCGAGGTGCGACGTATCGTCGCCGAACGCGCCCTGCCCGGCGACGCCGTGCTGCTGCTGGAAGACAGCGACTGGGTGGTGCGCCTCAACGCCGTGCAGAGAGTCCCGCGCGCCGCGGCGCGACTACTGCTCGACGATCCCGAACCCGACGTGCGCCAGGCGGCCTGGCAGCGCCTCGCCGAATCCGATACGGAGACATCATGACCCCACAAGCCGCCACCCTCGATCCTGCCGAGCTGTCTGCCGCCGTCGCCGAACTTTGCGTGCGGATTCCGGTCGCCGCTGGAACGGCCGAACTGGCCCGGGCACTTTCCGCGCTCGCACCTCGATTCCAGTTCCGCGAGGTACTTTGCCGCGGCGGCTGGTACCGGCTGGGCGGCGTCGTCGACGCCGCCGGCGATCCCGTCGCCGACGATCTTGAACGCTGGGCCGAAGAGCAGCTCGCCGCTCACGAGGACATCGGCGCACTGTTCGACGCCTACGAAGGCAGCGGCCTGTGCGCCACCCGCATCGCCGGGAAAACCCACTATCTGGTGGCTGCCGCCGGCAATGGTGCCGCCGCCTTCGTGCAACTGGAAATCGAGGAATTGCAGGAATCGGCGGGCCACCCGCTGTTCCAAGGCGAGCTCCCCGCCTCGATCGAAGAACTGGTCGATCCGCGCCGCTGCGGCAACGATGCGGGCAAACCGCTCGGCGCTCCGTTCTATGCGCTGCGCCGATTCACCGATATGGCGCAATTCGTCCGCCGTATGGCGGACCAGAAACCCGAGCCGCAGCCAGTGCACCGTTTCCTCAAGGCCTGGGACGAATCAAGCGCCGCAGCGGCGACGCGCTTCTCCAATCATTGGCTGCTTGCCGTACGCGAACATCTCAATCGCTATCGCCAACCGGTATTGCAGGCCACGCCGATCGCCGCGCTGAACGGCCCGACGCCAATATTCGACATCGGCTTCGGCGCCCAGGGTCTCGCACTACAGCGGGCGCTGCAAAGCTTTGACCGCCAATTGGGCTACCCGATGGCCTGGTTCTTCCACATGATCACCACCAAATGCGTCCCACATGCCGTCGCCAACATCGTCATCGACGACGTTCAGGCCGGGTTCAACTACTTGCCGGATCGGGACGTGGCGATCGTCAAGGAATGGCTGTTCAGGCCCTACGGTTTTTGAGCAAGCGCCAGCCGCGCGCCGGAGCGGTATCTTATTCCGGGCCGAAACACACGCGGTAATCGGTGCATACAGCACAATTGGGCGATTTGCAGATCAGCACCCCGGTGCGCTCGCAGAGTTGGCGATAGAAGAATTTTTTCCACTTCATGTCGTCGCGATTGAGCGCCGCAAGCTGCGGAAAATTCTCCGTCAGCAGCCGCGAAAGGATGGCGCGGCTTGGCAGGCCCATGTCCTGCCACAAATGATTGTCGTGCAGCGCAGCCGATGCCACTGCGTGGCAAAGCCACGTTTGAACGTCGCTGCACTCGACCCTGTAGGCCATCAGCAGGGCAACCAGATCATCGTATTCGTCCAAGGCGGCGTGTGTCTCGCAACGCCCCCCCGTTAACGTCATGCCGGGAAAGCAGCAGCGCATCAGACGCTGAAACTCGGCTTCGTCGATACCGCGTAACACCGGCTCGGCGCCCACCGCCACGCCGCTGGCAATCGTGCCGGCGAAAGCCAGGGTACGCAGATCGTCGGGAAAGCGCGCGCAATTCATGAGCCGCCGATAGAGCGACTCCTCGCGTAGCGCGGGACTGTGGGTTGCAGCGGTTGAACGGTTTGCGCTGGTTTGCATAGCGGGTGTCTCGGTGGCGTCGATAGCCATCGAGCAAATTCCAAGCCTGATCTATATAGCCGGGATCGGCAGGCTTTGCGGCCGGCGTCGGACAGCGATTGTCGGAGTCGATGCCCGCGATGTCGCATAGTCGACAAACCGACTTCGCGGCACCACGCGATTGTGCGGTCGGCGCGGTGGCACGCCGTTTGCACAGGAGCGGAGGAAAGGAAATGCCGCCATGAAAACCAGCGAAGTTGCCGCACTGCTCGACGAGCCTGCCTGCGTTCACAACAAGAAAGAAAAATCCGGCTGTGCCAAGACCAAGCCGGGGGCCACCGCGGGCGGCTGCTCCTTCGATGGCGCACAGATCGCGCTGCTGCCCATCGCCGATGTCGCCCACATCGTGCACGGCCCAATCGCCTGCGCCGGTTCGAGCTGGGACAACCGCGGCACCCGCTCTTCCGGACCCACGCTCTACCGCTACGGCATGACCACCGACCTCACTGAGCAGGATGTGATCATGGGACGCGGCGAGAAGCGCCTGTTCCACGCGATCAAGCAGGCCATCGACGATTACGCGCCGAAGGCGGTGTTTCTCTATTCGACCTGCGTGCCGGCGCTGATCGGCGACGACATGGATGCGGTGGCGAAGGCCGCGGCTGAGCGCTGGGGTACTCCGGTGATCCCGGTGGATTGCGCCGGTTTCTACGGAACCAAGAATCTAGGCAACCGCATCGCCGGGGAAGCGATGTTCAAGCACGTGATCGGCACCCGCGAACCGGACCCGGTGCCCGAATCCGCGCAACGGCCGGGTATCACGGTGCACGACGTCAATCTGATCGGAGAGTACAACATCGCCGGCGAGTTCTGGTATCTGGCACCGTTGTTCGACGAACTCGGGCTGCGCATCCTGTGCACGCTGTCCGGCGACACCCGCTTCCATGAAGTGCAGACCATGCACCGCGCCGAAGTGAGCATGGTGGTCTGCGCCAAAGCCCTGCTCAATGTCGCGCGCAAACTTGAAGAGAACCACGGCGTGCCCTTCTTCGAAGGCAGTTTCTACGGCATCACCGACACGTCGCAAGCGCTTCGCGATTTCGCTCGACTCATCGGCGACCCCGACCTGACAGCCCGCACCGAAGCGCTGATCGCCCGCGAGGAAGCGAAGATCCGTACTGCACTGGAGCCTTGGCGCGAACGGCTGGCCGGCAAGCGTGCGCTGCTCTATACCGGCGGCGTGAAGAGCTGGTCGGTGGTCTCTGCATTGCAGGATCTGGGCATGATCGTGGTCGCCACCGGCACCAACAAGTCCACCGCAGAGGACAAGCAGCGCATCCGCGAAATCATGGGCGACGATGTGCAGACGATCACCGACGGCAGCCCCAGGGCGCTGCTCGCCGCCTACAAGGACTACCGGGCCGACATCCTGATCGCCGGCGGCCGCAACCTCTACACGGCGCTGAAGGCACGCATCCCCTTTCTCGACATCAACCAGGAGCGCGAGTTCGGCTACGCCGGCTACGCCGGCATGCTCGAACTGGTGCGCCAGCTCGCGCTGACCCTCGAAAGCCCGGTCTGGCGAAAAGTCCGCTCACCCGCGCCCTGGGCGGTACAAAACGCCATGGGGCAGCCCCTGGTGGCCTGAACCGATTTTTCAACCACTCATCGACACACGAAAATGGCAGTCAAAGACATCAAGGCATTTGCCGACAAGGCCCGCGCCAAAGCGACGCTCGGCGCACAACTCAAGGCATGCCAGAAAGTGAAGGAACTGCGCGCCCTCGCCGCCGACAACGGCTTCACCGTCATCGAGGACGAACTTTATCCGCCCAACGAAGCCCAGTTCACCGAGGATCAGTTGTCGGAGCGGCTGATCAAGGCGCTGCTGCGGGCGTAGCGGGTCACAAAGAGTCGAGGGCGGGCTGTTTCAACGCCAGGATGTTAGCGCCCAGCAAGTAGGCGTAAAGGCTTGATGGGATGAACTGGAAGATCAAGCCTCGATACTCGCGCTGCCCCGAAACCGACTTGGTGGTTACCAGAACGGGAGGGCCGTAGGCCGGCTTGGTCATGTGCGATCGCTCGACGAATTCGACGCAATTATCCAATTCAGACAACGTAGCCCACGGGCGATCGGACCATTTGACCTCGACGATCCACTGCGGCTTTTGGTCGCTGGGCGCCAGATGGACGATATCGACTTTGCCACCGCTCCAACGCGAATAGTAGAGGTTGTCGATCACCTTGCTGTGCAGCCATTGGCTGAATATGGCGGTCTCCGTCAGATGGCCGATCACCGATTCGTTGCCCGGGGTGACGTGGCCGAACAGCGCGGCCCGCATCGACGGATTGGTGAGGTAAACCTTAAACGAGGTGACTTTCTTGAAATGGCGGGCGTTCTGGTCGATGCGACTCATACGCCGAACGAGAAACGCCGCCTCCAGATATTCCAGATACTTCTTCAGCGTGTTCTTTGCCACGCCGGCGTCCCTCGACAAGGCTTCCAGCGTTACCTCGTTTCCGGTGTTGTAAGCCAGGGTCGTAAACAAACGATTCAATTCCTGGATATCGTTGATGCCATACAGGCTCGGCAGGTCGCGCAGCAAGACCTTGTCGATAATGTCGCTCTTGATGAAACGGCCGGTATCCGACTGGATGGTGGGCGACATCACGGCTTCCGGATAGCCGCCGAAGTTCAGGTAATTGATGAATTCCGCGTTCAAAGCATCGATGTCCGTTGCCTCGAATCTTTCGAGCGACCCCGGCGATGCGTGCTCGACATCGCCGTTTATCCGGATCAGCTCCGTTTCTCTGTTGATGAATCGAAGATATTCGGCAAACGTCAGCGGCGGCAGCACGAAATCGGTAAACCGTCCGGCGCCGGATTCCGTGCTCTTCAATCTCAAGGCCGCCGCCGCCGATCCGGTGGCGACAAAACGAAAGGCGGGATAGGCATCCACCAGCGACTTGAGGTGTATCTCCCACTCTTTCAGGTATTGAACCTCGTCAAAAAAAACATACACCGGCGAATCTTTGGAATGCTTCCAGTGCGCCAGAAACATCGACAGCAGCTTGGCCAACGGAATGCCCGTGTAAAGAGGCTCTTCCAGATTTGCATAGAGCATGGCCGTTGGCGGAATGCCGGAATCGATCAGATCCTGAATCGCATGCAGCGCCATCACCGTCTTTCCAACCCGCCGCGGCCCCATCAGCACAACGGCGCGGTTGATCGAACGATCCTTGATCAATTCCGCAAACGGCTTGAAATACGATCGCCGCGGATAAGCCTGCATCCGCTGCCCTATACCGCCCAAACCATCGGCAAACCACCATGGATTGTCGAAGCAAAGTTTTTCGAAGACTTCCTTTTCCGATATTTTTATCATTTTTTTATTACATAACAATACGTTACGTATATCGATCAATTTATTGATCGATATACTACCCTACCTTAAAGCGAATGCAAAACACCGGATCGGCAAAGCCTGCGTCAAGCCAGTCCGGACTTGGCGCGGCGACCGAAAATGTGGGTCAGCCCCCTCTCGCCCACGACGCTTTGTCACTTTTACGACATCCTCGAATCCGCTCAACCCACTGAGATTTATGGGAATAGGGTTTGGCATGCGGCTTGCGAGAGGAGCCACGATCCCTCCGTTTTCCGGAACCGTTGCCATGGCCGAAATCCTCAAGCGCGCAAAACCCCTGGCGGTCAATCCGCTGAAGGCCAGCCAGCCGATCGGCGCATCGCTGGCCTTCCTCGGGCTGCGCAACGCGATCCCGATGTTGCACGGTTCCCAAGGCTGCACCGCCTTCGGCAAGGTGTTCTTCGTGCGCCATTTCCGCGAGCCGATTCCCTTGCAGACCACGGCCATGGATCAGGTGTCCACGGTGATGAATGCCGACGACAACGTGGTCGAAGGCCTGCGCGTGATCTGCGAAAAGAACTCCCCCGACGTCATCGGCCTGCCCACCACCGGCCTTGCCGAAACCCAGGGCACCGACATCAAGCGGCTGGTGAAGCGCTTCCGCGAACGGCATCCGCAGTACGAAAAAACCGCCGTGGTGGCGGTCAACACCCCTGACTTCAGCGGCTGTCTGGAATCCGGCTACGCGCTGGCGGTGGAGGCGGCCATCGACGTGCTGGTACCCGACTCGCGCAACGCCGGGCGGCGCAGGAAGCAGGTCAATGTGTTGGCCTCGTCGATGCTCACGCCGGGCGACGTCGAAGCGATCAAGGAGTGGGTCGAAGCCTTCGGGCTGCGTCCGGTGGTGCTGCCCGACATCGGCGATTCGCTCGACGGCCATCTGGTGGACCAGGAATCCACCCCGCTGACCCTCGGCGGCACGCCGCGCAGCGAGATCGAATCCATGGGCGAATCGGTAGCAACGCTGGTGATCGGCCGCTCGCTGGCGAAAGCCGCCGATCTGCTGCGCACCCGTACGCACGTGCCGGAGCGACGCTTCGACCATCTGCTCGGCCTCGACGCCTGCGACGCCTTCACCCTCGCCCTCAGCGAGATCAGCGGCCAGCCGGTGCCTGCGCGCATCGACCGGCAGCGCGCACAGTTGCAGGACGCGATGGTGGACACCCATTTCATGACCGGCTTCTACCGTGTCGCCATCGCCGCCGATCCCGACCTGCTGGCGGCCCTCGGTGATTTCGTCAGCGGCGTCGGCGCGCAGATCGTCGCTGCGGTGGCGCCGGCCCGCGCCGAGGTGCTGGCGGAGATGCCCTGTCCCGCCGTGCAGATCGGCGATCTGGAGGATCTGGAACGGGCCGCCGGCAGCGGCGGTGCACAACTGCTGATCACCAATTCCCACGGTGCCCAGGCCGCACAGCGTCTCGGCATCCCGCTGCTGCGCGCCGGATTCCCGCAGTACGACTGGGTCGGCGGCTACACGCGGACCTGGGTCGGCTACCGCGGCGCACGCCAGTGCCTGTTCGACCTCGCCAATCTTTTCCTGGAACATCACCATGACACCCCTGCCTACCGATCCATCTACTGGGCCGGCACGCCCCGCGAGCGGGAAACGCCGGCTGACACTGGCCTGGTCCGCCATTGAGGAGGTTCCGGCGATGCTGCGGGTCGCTTTCGCCTCCACCGATCGGGCCACGATCAACCAGCATTTCGGCGCCGCCGAGGGCTTTGTCGTCTACGGCCTCGACGCGGAGCGCGCCCAATTGGCCGAGGTGATCGAATATCCGCCGGAGAGCATGGACGGCAACGAGAACAAACTGCCGGCGAAGATCCAGGCCCTGTCGGGCTGCGCCGCCGTGTATTGCCTCGCCGCCGGAGCTTCGGCCGTGCGCCAGCTGTTGGCCAACGGCATCCAGCCGATCCGCCTCGACGATGAGGCCGCCATCGAACCCATCCTCGCCCAACTGCGCGATGCCATCCGTCACGGCGGCATCGCCTGGGTGGACAAAGCCGTCAAACTGCAGAGCGGAGATGCCGGCCGCTTCGACAGAATGGCCGCAGAGGGGTGGGACGAATGATCGAAACCCACGGCCGCATCGTCGCACTCCACGACGGCCTCGCCGACGTCCGTCTTTCCGTTGCTTCGGCCTGCGGCGCCTGCGGCCACCGCAACTCCTGCGATCAACACGGGGGCAACCGGGAACGCACGGTACGCGTCGCCGCGCCGCTAGGCGCCCACGCCGGCGACCGGGTCATGCTATCGCTGCCCGAATCCACCCTGCATCTGGGCAGCCTGCTCGGCTACCTGCTGCCGGCAGTCGCCACCCTCGGCGGCGCCATCGCGCTGGCCGCAGGGGGCGATGCCGCGGCCGTGCTCGGCGCCGGTCTCGGCCTCGGCGCCGGACTGCTCTGCGTGCGCCTGATCGGTCGGCGCTGGGCCGACGACGCAACGCTGCCGATGTCCTGCACCCCCACTTCGAATTCACCCCACGGAGACACACCATGAACGCAGTTCTCGAAACCGATCCGATCCTGGAAACCGACTTCATCAAGGAGATGGTGCGCCAGATGCGCGCCCTCGACAGCTACGGCAGTTGGGACGGCAAGAGCGCCGACAAAGTACTCGACGCCTTTGTCCTGACCAAGGAGCGCAAGCGCGAGATTCCGGTCATCGGCGACCCCGACGAAACCACCCTCGCCCGCGTCAAGGCTTTCTACAACGCGATTGCGGTGCTGATCGAGAAAGAGTGCGGAAAGATGGCGGTACCGATGATCCAGATCACCCACGAAGGCTTCGGCCGCGGCCTGATCACCGTCGGCAAGCTGGTCGTCTTCGACCGCACCCTGCGCGACGTGCATCGTTTCGGCTTCGAGAGCCTTTCCAAGATGAAGGACGAGGGCGACAAGTTGCTGGCTGTGGCGCTCGAAATCATAGGGAAGTATCCGGAAGTCGCTGGGCTGTAAGGTCAAAGGCGGCTAACCACGGGGAGCACGGGGGACACGGGGAAATAAAGCAGGGTTGTACGCGTCCTTCGCCGTGCCCCCCTTGTCCCCCGTGGTTCATCTTAAGTTTTCTGCAAGAGGTTTTCATGAGTGAAGAAGCACTGAAAGAACTGGACAAGGAAGTGAAAAAGCTCAAACGCATGGCCAACGAGCAGGCGTCCGTGTTGCACGACCTGATCGAGGACCGACTGCCTGCCGCCTTCGAGGATCTCCCGGCCATCGCCCAATCCACTTACGACGCCTGCAAGCTCTGGGCGGAAGCCAACGCGCGGCTGGTCGCGGCGCAGAAAGGATAGTCATCATGGCCAAGATTACCGGCCTCACCCGCGGCGGGAGCGAATGGACGCCGGAGTTCGTCGCCTTTCTCGATCCGAAAAAATGCATCGGCTGCGGCCGCTGCTACAAAGTCTGTCCGCGCGAGGTGCTCGATCTGGTGGAGCGCACCGAGGACATGGAATGCGACGACGATTTCGATGATGACGACAATATGATGGTGATGACCGTGGCCCATGCCGAGGACTGCATCGGCTGCGGCTCCTGCGGCCGCGTCTGTCCCAAGGGCTGTTACACCTATGCCGGTGCCGAGGCATGAGCATGGATCGGGATCTCGCCGCCCGTCTCGCGGGCCAACGCGACATTCTGCAAGCTGCGCTGGCGCGCATGCGCAGCGAAGCCGCGCAATGGGGCATCGCCCTCGACGGAGTGGATGAAGCGAGCGCGCGATTCGCTTTCCAGCAAGACCCCTTCAGCGGCGACGCGGCGCTGCTGGCGCGCTGGGTGCATGAGCATCGGCGCACCTCCCTGTCGATCCGCGAGGACGGCTACGTCTATGGCGAAACGGACGTACTGGCGCTGCATCCGTCGCAGCCCGAGCAATGGATCGAAGCCGTCGTGTTGTGGGGCCGGCCGCCGCACCTGAAAAGCGAACCGCGGCTGATCGAGATGCCCCCATGAGCGGGGCCGCGCGGCTGATCCTGTTCCACACGCAGGCAACCAGCGGCCGTACCCGTTTCCTCCGATTCGCTACCGGCCTGCTCGCCTTCGAGGGGCTACCGGCGCAAGCCACACTGTGCACGGCGCCATCGCCGCTGCGCCTGCATCCGGCCGCCCTGCTGCGCGAGGCCGAGCAGCGCCTGGGGCTGGCGGGCGGCGGCCTAGAAGCCGAAACCGGGTTCCACGCCGAACTGGTCGCCGCCGCCGGCCCGCTGCCGGTGGTGCTGGCGCGCTTCACCGCCATCGATCCGCCGTTCGCCGCGGCAGCAACCGTCGGCGCCCACTTCGTCAGTCTCACCGAAGTCCGCGGACTGCCCGCGGTGGAAATGCAACTGGCCCGCCTGGCCTACGAAACCATCCTCGGTTGAGCGCTTTGTCGCAAATGCGACAACCGGCCACGACCTACCCCCTGCCCCGCAAGCCCCTCCGTTAAGCCATTCCTCACACCAAGGTGGAGTTGGTATGCCCCTTGCAGAGAAGCGTCTGTCCCCCGACCCAACGACAAAACCCTGCCTACGGAGAGAACGCCATGATCAATCTGACCCCCAACGCCACCAAGGCCATCCGCCGCTTCATCAAGGGTTCCGAAACACCGGTGGCCGGCCTGCGCATCTTCGTTTCCGGCGGCGGCTGCTCCGGGCTGCAATACGGCCTGCGTCTCGAACCACAGAAAGGCGACGACGACTTCGAATTCACCATCGACGAATTCACCCTGCTGGTCGATCCGATGAGCCGGCCGATGATCGAGGGGATTACCGTGGATTTCGTCGATTCGCTGACCCAGACCGGCTTCAAGTTCAACAACCCCAATGCCACCGGCTCCTGCGCCTGCGGCCAATCCTTTTCCGCCTGATCTCGAAGGAGCGCAACCATGTGGGACTACTCGGCAAAGGTTCAGGAGCATTTCTACAACCCGAAGAACACCGGCCCGCTGGAAAACGCCAACGGCGTCGGCGACGTCGGTTCGATCAAGTGCGGCGATGCGCTGCGGCTGATGCTGAAGGTGGACCCACAGACCGAAGTGATCGAGGACGCACACTTCCAGACCTTCGGTTGCGGCTCGGCCATCGCCTCTTCTTCGGCGCTGACCGAGATCATCAAGGGCAAGACCCTCGACGAAGCGCTGCAGGTGAGCAACCAGGACATCGCCGACTACCTCGACGGCCTGCCGCCGGAGAAGATGCACTGCTCGGTGATGGGCCGCGAAGCCCTCCAGGCCGCCATCGCCAACTACCGCGGCGAGGAATGGAAGGACGACCACGAAGAAGGTGCGCTGGTCTGCAAGTGCTTCGCCATCGACGCGGTGATGATCGAGGATGTGGTGCGCGCCAACGGTCTGGTCTCGGTGGAGGAAGTCACCAACTACACCAAGGCCGGCGGCGGCTGCTCGTCCTGCCACGAGGCCATCGAGGAAATCCTCGAAAAGGTTGCCGAAGAATGGTCTGCCGAGGGCGGCGCCGCGGCGGCAACGCCGGCACCCGAACCCGCAAAGCCGGCTGCCAGGGCACAACTCACCAGCTACCAGCGCATGCGCAAGATCGAGGAAGTCGTCGAATCGATCCGCCCGACGCTGGTCAAGGACGGCGGCGACATCGAGATCGTCGAGGTCTCCGGCAAGGACATCTACGTGAACCTGAAGGGTGCCTGCGCCGGCTGCATGATGGAACAGGCCACCCTCGGCGGCATCCAGCAGAAATTGATCGAGGCCCTTGGGGAATTCGTCCGCCTGCTGCCGGCAAAGCTGCTGACGGAGATCCACTGAGGCCCCATCCAACCGTTCGCCCTGAGCGCGTCGAAGGGTGAACGCCGACATGAAGTTTCGCTCGTTCATGCTTCGACAGGCTCAGCACGAACGGGTAACAGCAGAGAGAGGCGCCAGACAATGAAACCGATCTACCTCGACAACAACGCCACCACCGCCTGCGACCCGGCCGTGGTCGAAGCGATGCTGCCTTATTTCACCGAGCAGTTCGGCAACCCCTCCTCGATGCACAGCTTCGGCAACAAGGTCGGCGGCGCGATCAAGGACGCACGCAGAAAGGTGCAGGCGCTGCTCGGCGCCGAGCACGAGTCCGAAATCGTGTTCACCTCCTGCGGCACCGAGTCGGACACCACCGCCATCCTCTCCGCGCTCAAGGCCCAGCCCGAGCGCAACCAGATCGTCACCACCGCCGTCGAACACCCGGCGATCCTGACGCTGTGCGAGTTCCTCGAAAAGGACGGCTACATCGTCAGGAAGCTCGGCGTCGACAAGCGCGGCCGGCTCGATCTCGACGAATACAAGTCGCTGCTCAACGACCGCGTCGCCATCGTTTCCGCGATGTGGGCCAACAACGAGACCGGCACCCTTTTCCCGGTCGAGGAAATGGCCGAACTGGCCCATGCCCGGAGCATCCAGTTTCATACCGACGCGGTGCAGGCCGTGGGCAAGATCCCGATGGACCTGAAGCAGACCCGGATCGACATGCTCTCGCTCTCCGGCCACAAGCTCCATGCGCCGAAAGGCATCGGCGTGCTCTACCTGCGCCGCAACACCCGCTTCCGCCCGCTGCTGCGCGGCGGCCACCAGGAGCGCGGGCGGCGCGCCGGCACGGAGAACGCCGCCTCCATCGTCGGTCTCGGCGTGGCCTGCGATCTGGCGCTGCAAAATCTCGTACACGAGAACACCGAAGTCCGCCGTCTGCGCGACAAACTCCAGGCCGGCATCCTGGCCCGGGTGCCGCACGCCTTCGCCACCGGCGACGCCGGCCCGGCCGGCAAGCGCCTGCCCAACACCTGCAACATCGCCTTCGAGTACATCGAGGGCGAGGCCATCCTGATGCTGCTCAACAAGATGGGCATCGCGGCATCGAGCGGCTCGGCCTGCACCTCGGGCTCGCTGGAACCGTCGCACGTGATGCGCGCGATGGGCATCCCCTACACCGCCGCCCACGGCACCACGCGCTTTTCCCTCTCGCGCTACAACACCGAGGCGGAAATCGACCGGGTGATCGACGCCGTTCCCGAAATTGTCGCCCGGCTGCGTAAACTCTCGCCCTACTGGAGCGCCAACGGCCCGGTGGACGACACGGAACGGGCTTTCGCCCCGGCCTATGCGTGAGGCAAAAAACCTCCCCGCCGGCGGGGCCGAGCCTGTCGACGGCCCCGTTCGGCACACCCGCGATTCGACACGCTCAACGCGAACGGATCGGGTCGCCGTCACCATCAACGACACCACCCTGCGCGACGGCGAGCAGTCGGCCGGGGTCGCCTTCAGCCTGGAGGAAAAGCTCGACATCGCCCGCCGCCTCGACGCCCTCGGCGTGCCCGAACTCGAAGTCGGCATCCCGGCGATGGGCGAGGAGGAGCGCGACGGCATCCGCGCCGTCGCGGCACTCGGACTAAGGGCGAAGCTGATGGTCTGGTGCCGTCTGCACGGCGCCGACATTGCCGCGGCGGCCGGACTCGGCGCCCGGCACATCGACATTTCAATCCCCGCCTCCGATCGCCATCTGGCCTCCAAGCTGCGCCGCGACCGGCCCTGGCTGCTCGCCGCCATCGACCGCCACGTGCGCCAGGCGCGCGACCTCGGTTTCGCGGTCTGCGTCGGCCTCGAAGACGCTTCGCGGGCCGACCCGGACTTCCTGCCCCGCCTCGCCGCCGCCGCGGAGCGTGCCGGCGCATGCCGCCTGCGCTTCGCCGATACCCTGGGGGTACTCGATCCCTTCGCCACCCACGACCGCATCGCCGCCCTGCGGGCCGAGACCGATCTGGACATCGAAATGCATGCCCACGACGACCTCGGCATGGCCACCGCCAACACGCTGGCGGCCGTGCGCGCCGGCGCCAGCCACGTCAACACCACGGTGAACGGTCTCGGCGAACGCGCCGGCAACGCACCGCTGGAAGAAGTGGTGATGGGCCTGCACCAGTGCCACAAAATCGCTACCGGCATCGACCTGCGCGAGTTTCCCGCGCTTTCGGCACGCGTCGCGCGCGCCTCCGGCCGGCCCGTGCCCTGGCAGAAGAGCGTGGTCGGCGAAGGCGCGTTCGCCCACGAGGCCGGCATCCATGTCGATGGCCTGCTCAAGGACCCCGGCAACTACCAGGGCTTCGATCCGGTGCTGGTCGGCCGCCGCCACCGCATCGTGCTCGGCAAGCACTCGGGTTCGCGCGCCGTGCAGCTGGTGATGACCCGCCTCGGCCATACGCTGGACGACCCCTCCGCCGAGGCCCTGCTCGGCAAGGTGCGACGCTTCGTTGCCGCCTGCAAGCGGGTGCCCGACGACAGCGACCTGTTGGCGCTGTATCAAGGGGAATGCCATGGACATGAATGAAATTCCGCCCGGCGCGCTTGCCGGTCGCGCAGGCGAAGGAGCGATCCTGCATCAACGTGGTTCGACAAGCTCACCACGAACGGATTCATATTCCGTTTCACATTCCGTTCGCCCTGAGCCTGTCGAAGGGCTTAGCCCAACCGGCGCGCAACGCAGGCCCGGCTTCTTCGCCTTGCTCAAGGAAGACCTCGCCTGCGTCTTCGGCCGCGACCCGGCGGCACGCTCCGCCATCGAGGTGCTGACCACCTATCCGGGCCTGCACGCCCTCCTCGCCCACCGCATCAGCCACGGCCTGTGGCGCCGCGGCCGGCGCTATCCGGCGCGACTGGTGTCCTTCCTCGCCCGCATGCTGACCAATATCGACATCCATCCCGGCGCCCGCATCGGCCGGCGCTTTTTCATCGATCACGGCGCCGGCGTCGTAATCGGCGAGACGGCTGAAATCGGCGACGACGTCACCCTTTACCACGGCGTTACCCTCGGCGGCACCACCTGGAACAAGGGCAAGCGCCATCCCACCCTCGGCAACGGCGTGGTGGCGGGCGCCGGGGCCAAGATCCTCGGCGCGATCACGGTGGCCGACAACGCCCGCGTCGGCGCCAATTCCGTGGTGGTCAAGGATGTGCCCGCCGGCCGCACCGTCGTCGGCATCCCCGGCCGGCTGGTCGGCGAACGCAGCGCACCCGCGGTCGGCGTCGGCGCCGCCGGCATGGCGATCAACCTCGACCACCACCTGATCCCCGATCCGGTCGGCAAGGCCATGCACTGCCTGCTCGAACGCATCGACGCGCTGGAAGGCGAAGTGCGCGTACTCCGGGGACAGCCCGCACCGGCGGCCAGCGTGGGCTGCGTCTCCTGCGCCGCCGGCGAACTCTGCTGCGAGGAACACCGTGGCTGACCTGCTCAATTTCGGCGACGACGACGCCCTGTTCGTCGCCGAGCGGGCGATGCAGACGGCCGCCCGCCGCATCGCCGAAGCGCATGCACGCCTCAGCAAACTGATCGCCCTCGATGCCGACGCCCCCCTCGATGCCGCCCCGCTGCTGGCCGTGGTGGAAGCGGCGACCGGGGATGCGCTGCCCCTTGCCGCCTAACCCGGGAGACTGCCATGAACTGCGAAGAACGCGATTTCGAATCGGACCTGGAGGAACTGGCTTCCGCCGAAGATTTCCTCGACTATTTCGAGGTGCCCTACCAACCGTCGGTGGTCCAGGTCAACCGCCTGCACATCCTGCAACGCTTCCATGACTACCTGGCGAAGCAGGAAGCCGGCAAGGCGCCGGATTACGCCGCCTACCGCCGGTGGCTGGTCATGGCCTACGAGGATTTCGTCAAGTCCGACGCGCTCACCGAGCGGGTGTTCACCGTGCTGCAAAAGGCGGCCGGGACCTCGTTCCAGTCGGCGACCGACCTGTTCAGCTAGACATAGACCCATGCAACCGCACTACGAATACGGCGACGCGGTACGGGTGATCCGCAACGTGCGCAACGACGGCACCTTCCCCGGCATGCATCCGGGCGAACTGCTGATCCGCCGCGGCAGCGTCGGCCATGTCGTTAACGTCGGCACCTTCCTGCAGGACCAGATCATCTACTCGGTGCATTTCCTCGATGCCGGACGCATGGTCGGCTGTCGCGAGGAAGAGCTGATCGGCGCCCAGGAGCCGTGGATACCCAGCCTCTACGAGGTACGCGAAAAAGTCCAGGCGGCGAAGGTGTTGGCAATCCGCGGCGCAGCGAAAGTCCCTGCCGGAGCCCGCGGCGAGGTGCTCAACCTCATCCGCGATGCCGGCGGCGGCGTGGTTTACCACGTGCATTTCGACTGCTTACCCGGTACGCCGCTGGCCGTGCCGGAATCGGCGATCCGCGCGGTGGAGCGCAGCGATGGCTGACGTTGGCGCCTACCTGACCCTCAAGCTGGCGCGGGACCTGTTCCGCAAATCGCCGGAAGGCCTGGAACCCGACGAGCGCCGTCGCGTCGCCCGCGTCGCCGCGCACCAGCGCGAGCTGGAAACGCTGATCCTGTCCACCCCCGAGGCAGCCAGCGTGACCCTGCCGGAATCGTCGGTGGAATCCAGCCTGGCAGAAATTCGTACGCGCTATGAAAGCGAAGGCGAATACCACGCCGACCTGCAACGCATCGGTCTCGCCGCCGCCAGCCTGCGTCGCGAAATCGAGCGCGATCTCACTGTCGAAGCGGTACTCGAACGCATCGGCAGCCGCGCGGCCAAGGTCAGCGACACCGATGTGGAAATCTTCTACTTCATGCACAAGGAGCGCTTCGTCCGGCCCGAGACACGCACCCTGCGCCACATCCTGATCACCATCAACGATGCGCTGCCCGGCAGCGAACGCGGCGCCGCGCTGGCGAAGATCGAGGCCATCCGTAGCCGGCTATTGAAGGATGCGAAGCGCTTCGAGGAACAGGCGCTGAAGCATTCCGAATGCCCCACCGCGATGAACGGCGGTCTGCTCGGGGCAATGCCCAAGGGTCAGCTTTATGCAGAACTGGAACCCGTCGCCTTCGCCCTTGCCGTGGGGCAACTTTCGGCAGTGGCCGAGTCTCCCCTCGGCCTCCACATCCTGCGTTGCGATGCAGTTACGCCGCAGCGGCAGGCAACGCTCAACGAAGTACGGCCCCGGATTCACGACCACCTCGCCGACCAGCGGAGGAAGATCTGCCAGAAGTCGTGGATCAACGGATTGAAGCGGAGCGCTTAGGCAACGCGGAACACGCCATTTCCGTTCAATCCTGTCCTGAGCAAGCCGCCGGGCCCGTGATCGGACCGGTTTGCATTTCGCCGGACTGATCTTCTCTTTCGATTCCAGTCTGCGCAGCAGCGGCTTCCAGTACACCAACCTCCAGTTCAAGGCCAGAGCGTCGGCGATATCGGCAACGACGGCGACCAGCACCTGGACTATGCGCAGACCCTGGCCAGCGCAGGCCAGAGCAGCGACCGGGCGGCCCTGTACAAGAACTGGCGTCCGGTGGCGAGCGCCGACTTCGACCAGAGCTACCAGCCGATCAACGGCAGTTATCCGAGTGGGACGGGCACCAGCTATACGGTCCAGACCGGCGACACCCTGTACCAGATCGCCGCCCGGGTCTGGGGCGATGCCAGTCTGTGGTACCTGATCGCCGATGCGAATGGGCTCAATGCCGGCATCGCGCTCTCCGCCGGTCAGGTGCTGAGCATCCCCAACAAGGTCACCAACGTCCATAACAGCAGCAGCACCTTCAAGCCCTATGACGCCGGCGCGGCCATGGGGGATACCAGTCCCACCCTGCCCACGGCACCGCCGCCTCCGCCGCCGCCCTCGCCCAAGAAGAAAAAAGGCGGCTTTTTTAAGCGCCTGGTCTCGGCGATCGTCGCCGCGCTGGTGGCCATCTATGCGCCGGTACTGTTGCCGATGATCAGTGGCTATGGTGCGCTGACCATCGCGGCGGCAGCGGCCATCGGCAATGCCGCCGGCCAGGTCACGGCCAATGCGTTGGGGGTGCAAAGCGGATTCAGTTGGACCAGTCTCGCCACGGCGACACTCTCGGCCGGTATCACCAACGGGCTCGGCGATGTGGCGCGCAATACCTTCGGCGTGACCTCCGAGTTCGGCAACCTCGCGTTGAATTCGGCCGTCAATAACGTGGTGTATCAAGGCGTCGCGAATCTGACGGGGCAGCAAAGCGGATTCAGCTGGAGCAGTGTGGCGGTGAGTGCGATTGCGGCGCCGCTGGCGAAGGGCCTCACCGGCGCCGGCGGGTTGAACATCGGCAATCCGGTCGGGGTGGCGGCGATCACCTCCCTGGTATCGGCCGCGACGCGCGTTGCCATCGTCGGCGGCAAGCTCGACTGGCAGGCCGTGGCGGTGGATACGCTGTCCGCCATGGCGGTGCAGGGGATCGGGCCGAGAACGAGCAATGGGGCGTCAGGCAGCGCGGAGGATGGCGGCAACAAGCAGCCGAATGAGATTCAAAGACTGGAGCAGCAGAAGGCGGAGAGTGGGCCGCCGAGCAGCGGCAGCCTGCTCGAATCCATACAGCAGACCGTGCCGGGGTATGAAGATGCCGCCTATGACAATGAGGATGGGTGGCAATTTCAAACAACAGGGGACAATGGATCGCCCTCTCCTCGCGCCCTGATGATTGAAGCGAAGCGCGACGGATCTGGAGAGCGGGTATGGCTGGACTATGGCAATGACATTGGTACTGGATCGGCAACTGGTAGCGGGGCAATCTGGAAGAACGAGGATCAGCGCAAAGCCTGGATGGACATACTCAGCCAAGACCCAACGATGACGCCAGAAAAATTCGCGCACGCTCAGGATATGTCCCTGCTGGCGGATGCTGCCTATCTCAACCGCGGTGCGATTCCAGACCATTTCGAGCGCATAACCAACTTTGGACAAGGGGACTTGGCAGGTTTCACCCAAAGTGATTTCGAAAACGAAGAAATTGGTTTCAGCGCTTCTCTCTTCCGTGACACGCGAAATGGTAGCTACACCCTCAGCTATCGCGGTACTGACAACGGTCCTGACTGGGGAAATGGCAACGTACAGGCGTTTAGCCCAAGTGCACCGCAATACGAAAAGGGTATCGAACTGGCAAAGAGACTACAGTTTGCGCTCGGGGATCAATTCACCGACATCACCGGTCATTCATTAGGTGGTGGTCTTGGCGCTGCAGCTTCAATATTGACCGGCATTCGGGCGACCACTTTCAATGCGGCGGGTTTGAATCCGGAGACAGTCACCAGCCGTGGTGGCACATGGAGCGTCGAACGTGCCCAGAGTCTGATTACCAACTATCGCGTGCAGGATGAGGTATTAACCAGCATGCAGGAGCGCGGTTCCTTTGGCTCGGTACCTCTATCGGTGCTCACCCCCTTCATTGGCCCGTCGGCATTTGCATTAAATGGGGCGGCGGCTTTGCTCCCGGATGCGGCTGGCCGCCAGATTACAATCCGCGCTTTCGATCAAAACAATCAGAGCATGTCATTGATAGAGCGCAATAACGTGTTCCAGATGCGTCCCGTGGATTTGCACGGAATGGATTACGTCATGCGTGGCATGCTGGTGAACCATTCGAAGGAACCATGATGATGCGATTCGGCAGTGTGCTGGTAGCAATATTCTTGACGGTCGGATGTTCTGGAACCGTAAACGGCATGTCCGCAGAAGAACTCATCTTTGAAAGGTCACCCTATATCGAGGCTGCCAAAGCGGCCGGACAAGGTGACGTAACTATGCTTGAGAAACTCATCAAGCAGGGCATCGACGTTAATTATGAAGGCAAGGAAACCAAAACCCCTTGGGGTAAGGATACGGTGACGTTGTTGCTGTGGGCTGTGCTCTCTGAGAATGTGAAAGGCGCGGAAGAACTACTTAAAGCCGGCGCCAATCCCAACAAGTCAACACAGAGAGGAATGGTGCCGTTGATTATTGCATCGGGAGTTAAAAGTGATGCACTCTTCGAGTTGCTACTGGTACGTTATAAAGCAGACCCAAATAAAATTGCCCGGAGCAACCTCGAGTACACGGCATTAAAACTAGTGCTACAAGAAAGAAAAAATCTTGGAGAGAAAAGGTTCGCCCGTGCAGAGACCCTGATCAAATATGGTGCAGATGTTAACTTTGACATGGATCGAGGAGAGACCGCACTCATTTACTTTAGTATCTTCGATGATTGGCGAGCCGTATTTTGGTTGTTGGAGCACGGTGCTAACTACGAAGCACGAACCAATATAAGGGCGACAATGATGTGCAGTCTGCGAAACAGCTATCGTGCCAATACGCTCGCCCCTTCCGAATCCTACAGCTACCGCGAAAAAGTCCGCAACTGGTTGCTGGCGCGTGGCGTGGCCCGATCCCGGCTTGATCCTGCACTGCACCCAAGCGCAAAGTGTGACGATTAATAATAGGGGACAGACCACGTTTCTTTTTCTGATAAGCTGACGTCATTCTCGTTCGGAGTGCCCGCCATGCCCCGCCGCGCCCGCCTCGCTCTCGCCGGTATTCCCTGGCACATCATCCAGCGCGGCAACAACCGCTCGGTGTGCTTTCATGCCGAAGACGATTTCCAGTTCTACCTGTACCACCTCAAAGAATTCGCCGACAAGTTTGGTTGTGCGCTGCATGCCTATGTGCTGATGACCAACCATGTTCATCTGCTGCTGACCCCGCAACAAGCGGACAGCGCTGGGCTGATGATGAAGCATCTTGGGCAACGCTATGTGCAGTACATCAATCGCACCTACCGCCGCAGTGGCACATTGTGGGAGGGCCGCTTTCGCTCCTGCCTGACCCAGAGCGAAGATTATGTCCTGGCTTGCTATCGCTATATCGAACTCAACCCGGTCCGTGCCGGAATGGTGATGAAACCGGAGGACTACCGCTGGTCCAGCTACCACGCCAACGGACTGGGAAAGGCCAATGCGCTGATTGCGCCCCACACCGAATACCTGCGACTGGGCACGCTCGAGACCGAGCGGCGTAGAGCCTATCGCGAGCTGTTCCGCGCGCATGTGGATGAAGCGCTGGTAGAAGAAATCAGGGGCGCCACCAATGGCAACTTCGCTCTGGGCGGAAAACGCTTTCAGGCACAGGTTGAAGCGATGCTGGGGCGGCGGGCGGTGCGGGGTGTTTCAGGCAGGCCGCGATTGGAGCGGGGAGAGGGCGATGAGGCACAACAGCAATTGTTGTGAGAAATCGTGGTCTGTCCCCTATTCCTATTCCCCCAGACGGGGGTAGAAAGCAAAAACGCCCCGAAAGGGGCGTTTTTGCTTGATGCTTGGCGGAGTGGACGGGACTCGAACCCGCGACCCCCGGCGTGACAGGCCGGTATTCTAACCAACTGAACTACCACTCCGCGTTTGAAAATCCGGAAGCTGCTGGAGAACTTCTAGCAACCTCCCTGAATCGAGGGCGCGAAGTCTAACACAGGAATTTCAATGCGCCACGGCACGATGCGATTTTCCTTGCGCCCAGCGTCGGGAGGAAAGACAAACCGCAGTGCCGGTATAATTCTCGGTTCCTTTATCGACCAATAAACGCGAGGCAGTCATGGAACGCGAGTCAATGGAATTTGACGTGGTGATCGTCGGCGGCGGGCCAGCAGGGTTGGCTGCCGCGATCCGTCTCAAACAGATCAACGCGGACATCAACGTCTGCCTGATCGAGAAGGGTTCCGAGATCGGCGCCCATATTCTCTCCGGCGCCGTGATGGATCCGCGCGCCATCAACGAACTGATCCCGGACTGGAAGGAAAAAGGCGCCCCGCTGAACCAGCCCGTCACCGGCGACGACGTACTGTTCCTGACTGAAACCGGCGCCAAGCGCACACCCGACTGGCTGGTGCCGCGCAATTTCCACAATGACGGCTGCTATGTCATCAGCCTCGGCCAGGTCGCCCGCTGGATGGGGCAACAGGCCGAAGCGATGGGTGTCGAGATCTATCCCGGCTTCGCCGGTGCGGAAATTCTCTACGACGAGAACGGCGCCGTCCGCGGCGTCGCCACCGGCGACATGGGCGTGGGGCGCGATGGCAAACCGACCGATGCCTACCAGCCCGGCATGGAGCTGCTGGCCAAATACACCCTCTTTGCCGAAGGCGCCCGCGGCCATCTGGGCAAGCAGCTGCTTGCGAAGTATTCGCTCGGCGAAGGCAAGGATCCGCAGAGCTACGCCATCGGCATCAAGGAGTTGTGGGAAATCGACCCCGCCAAGGCCCAACCCGGGCGGGTGGTGCACACCGCAGGCTGGCCCATGGACAGCAACACCTTCGGCGGCGGCTTCCTCTACCACCTCGACGGCAACAAGGTGACGCTGGGTTTCGTCATCGGCCTCAACTACACGAATCCGTGGCTGAGTCCTTTCGAGGAAATGCAGCGCTGGAAGACCCACCCGGCGATCCGCGCCCACCTCGAAGGCGGCAAGCGCCTCAGCTACGGTGCACGCGCGATCAATAATGGCACCCCGCAGGCCCTGCCGAAGACGGTATTCCCCGGCGGCGCCCTGATCGGCTGCGATGCCGGCTACCTGAACGCGGCCCGCATCAAGGGCAGCCATGCCGCGATCAAGTCCGGCATGCTCTGCGCCGATGCGCTGGCCGAAGCGCTGGCCGCCGGACGCTCGGGCGACGAATTGAGCGCCTACCCGGAAGCTTTCGAGAAGAGCTGGCTGAAGGAGGAACTCGACCAGCAGCGTAACTTCAAGCTCTGGTTCAAGAAGGGTTCACTGGTCGGATCGATCATGACCGGCATCGAGCAATGGCTGCTGCCCAAGCTCGGCATCAGCAGTCCGCCCTGGACACTGCATGCGAAGGCCCCTGACCATGTCAGTCTGCAACCGGCGGCGCGCTGCGCGAAAATCGACTACCCGAAGCCGGACGGCGTCATTACCTTCGACCGGCTGTCGTCGGTCTTCCTCTCCAACACCAACCACGAGGAAGACCAGCCCTGCCATCTGACGCTGAAGGATACCGGCGTTCCGATCACGCTGAACCTGGCCAAATACGAAGCGCCGGAGCAGCGCTACTGCCCGGCCGGCGTGTACGAAATCGTCCGCGACGCGGCAGGGGAAAATCCGCGGCTACAGATCAACGCGCAGAACTGCGTGCACTGCAAGACCTGCGACATAAAAGACCCCAGCCAGAACATCAACTGGGTGGTGCCGCAAGGCGGCGAAGGGCCGATCTATCAGGGCATGTGAGGCGGCGAAACATACGATGATGCAGGCACTGACCCGTTTCGAGCACGGCATCCATGCCATCGATGCCGGCTACGAGGGCCCGATCCACACGTCGATCCACCTGATCGTCGAAAAGGGTCGGGTTGCTGTGATCGACACCGGCCACAGCGCGGCGATTCCGGCGCTGACAACGCAGATGGAGAGCCTCGGGCTGAAACCCGAGGCGGTGGACTACGTGATCCTTACGCACATCCACCTCGATCACGCCGGCGCCGCCGGTGCGCTGATGCAGCGCTTTGCTACAGCGCAATTGGTCGTACACCCGCGCGGCGCACGCCACATGACCGCACCGGAAAAGCTCTGGGCGGCGGTCCAGGAGGTATACGGTGCGGAACAGGCGCAGCGCACCTACGGCGGCGCCCCGCTGGCGGTCCCCGCCGACCGCGTGATCGAGGCACAGGACGGCCAGCGACTCGATTTCAACGGCCGCGAACTGCTGCTGTTCGATGCGCCCGGACATGCCAAGCACCATATCGCGATCCGCGATGGCCGCTCCGGCCACATTTTTACCGGCGATACCTTCGGCCTGTCCTATCGGCAGCTCGACGCCAACGGCCGCCAGTTCATTTTCCCCACCACCTCGCCCAGCCAATTCGATCCGGTGGCCCTGCATAACACGGTATCGCGAATCGCCGACTTCCACCCCGAGGCAGTCTATGTCACGCATTACAGCCAGGTCCGCGAGGTGCAGCGGCTGGCGCAGGAACTGCACGCACTGATCGATGCGCATGTCGAGATCGCCCTACGCGAACGCGACAGCGGCGCACAACGCCACCAACGGATCAAGGACGGGCTGGGCAAGCTGATCGTGGACACCGCGGCGCAGCAGGGCTGGGCACTACAGGGCGACGACGCGTTGCGCTGGTTTGCCGTCGATCAGGAACTCAACGCCCAAGGCCTGGGCATCTGGCTCGACAGCGGCGGCTGAAGCCGCGGCGCCGATCTTTCCTTATCAACGGCAGCGGGCGGCCGCCTGCGCCGCCCATTCCCCCAATTCCCCAGCCAGGCGCTGCTGCAGGATCGCGAACGCCGCAACGCCGGCGCGCGCATCGCGGCCGGCCGGCTGTTCGAGGCTGAACGTCCGCGCCGCAACGCTCTCCCCGCGCGCCGAACGCACGTTGGCACGCAGCGCCAGCAAGGCCTTGCTCTGTCCATCGGCAGCGAAGGATTGAACGAATTCATCCAACTCCAGCTGCAAACGGCATGTCCCGCTGCCCGGCAACTGCCTCCGCAGGGCGGCGGCCAGCAGTTCCGCCGGTGGCGCCACCCAGCGGCTTTCGGCGAAGGCCTGGCGCCGCGCCGAATCCTCTGCCCGACGGTACTGCATCGCATCGCTGGCGATCCAGGCCGGAGCCCGCACCTCCACCGGGGCGTCGCCGCTGCCGGTGATCGCACCGAAGTCGTAACGCGCCGGGGCGGACCGCGGCGCAGGTCCGGTTGCACATCCGGCGAACAGCAGGGCAAGCACGGCAATCCAGACTTTCATGACCTATTCTCAGTGCGCAGTTGCGTTGAAGCCGGTCTCGCCGGGACCGGGCGGCGGCGCAGCACGGCCGAAAATCACCGACTGCGGCGATTCCTCGATCGTTTCCAGCACCCGGTTGAGCTGGCGGGAGTTCTGCTGCAACTGGTTGATCAGTTCGCCGACCCGCGGCAGCGTGTCCTCGGCGGCGCTGCGGCCAACCTGGTCGAAGCGCGTACTCAGCGTCTGCAGCGAACCCACCAGCCCACGCACCTCGGCGGTCAGCGGCGCGGCTTCGCCGGCGGTGCGTTCAAGATGGGCCAGCAGCGCATTCATCCGGCGCAGCGTGTCGTCGTTGAGCACCTTGCGCACCGATGCCAGAATCAGCGGCAAATCCTTGAGCCCTTCGGATGCCTCGGCCAGATTGCCGAGCGTGCGTTTGACATCGCGCAGCGTCGCTTCGTCGAACAGGCTGCCGACGCGCGTCGCCGCGGCAGCCAGCGAATCCATCATCGACGCCCCCATTTCCAATCGCGGCAGCTCGCCGTCCGTCGCCGGCAGCAGCTCGGGACGACTGCCATCGTCCTCCAGCATCACATAGGACAAGCCGGTGACGCCCTGTAGATTGAGGCGTGCCGTCGTCGCACGGGTGATGGGAATACTTTCGTCTATGCGAATGCGGATCAGAATGTTGCGTGGATTCTGCGGATCGAGATCGATATCCGCCACTTTGCCGGCGCGCATGCCGCGGTAGCGCACCTGCGCCTGTGGGTTGAGCCCGGTCACATTGCGCTGGCTGACGATCAGATAGTCGCGGGTGTTCTCATGATGGCCGCCGAACCACAGCGCAGCCACCACCACGCAGAGCGCCAGGGCGACCACGAACAGGCCAGCGGCAAGCGCATGGGCGCGGTTTTCCATCAATACGTCTCCATCGCGCGCCGGCTGCGCTCGCTAAGGAAAAAGTTGCGGATGAAGGGATGGTCCTGGGTCATGATTTCGTCGAGCGTACCGTAGGCGAGTATACGTTGCTCGGCCAGCACGGCCACCTGGCTGGCAAGCGCCGCCACGGTATCCAGATCGTGCGTCACCAGCATCACGGTCAAGCCGAGTTCGCCGTCCAACTGACGGATCAGGCGGACGAAATTGTCGGAACGGTCCGGATCGAGGCCGGCCGTCGGTTCGTCCAGCAGCAACAGTTCCGGCTCCAGCGCCAATGCGCGCGCCAGGGCGACGCGCTTGATCATGCCGCCGGAAAGCTCGGCGGGCATCAGGCGGCTGTGACGGGGCAGCAGTTCCACCATGGAGAGTTTCAGCATCACCAGCTCGGCGATCGTTTCTTCGTCGAGAAAACCCAACTCGCGCAGCGGAAAAGCGACGTTGTCGAAAACGTCGAATGCGGAAAACAGCGCCCCGTGCTGGAACAGCACGCCGAAGCGGCGGCGCAGCGCGCGTTCGCGCAGGATGCCGCCGCCGAATAACGGTTCGCCGAAGAGGCGAATCTCTCCGCCGTTCGGCCGCAGCAGCCCAATCATCTGACGCAGCAGCGTGGTCTTGCCGCTGCCGGAACCGCCGACCAGCGCAACGACCTCGCCGCGCCGAACGCTCAGATTCAAATGACGATGCACCCAGACGTCGCCGAACCGCGTGGACAGATCGCCGATTTCGATCACTGCGCCGCTCACAGCTTGGGTACCCCGATGCCGCGCATGGCGACCGCAAAAATCGCATCGATGAGGATCACGGCGGTGATCGATGTGACCACCGATGCCGTGGTGTTGGCCGACAGGCTTTCGGTGTTCGGGCGTACGCGCAGACCGAAGTGGCAAGCCACAACGGCCACCGTGACGCCGAAGGCAACGCCCTTCGCCTGCGCGATCCAGAGGTTTTCCAGCGGCACCACCTTGGGCAGCAGCTCAAAGAAGAACTCCTGCGACAGCCCGAGCTGTGCCGAGGCCGAAATCATCCCGCCGACCAATGCGATGGCGCTGGTCCACAACACCAGCAGCGGCATGGTCAGGGCCAACGCAATCACCTTGGAGAAGACCAGCCGCAAGTTGCGCGGCACACCCATCGCATCGAGCGCATCGATCTCCTCGGTAACGCGCATCACCCCGAGCTGCGCCGTCATCGCCGAACCCGAACGGCCGGCCACCAGCACAGCGGTCAGCACCGGGCCGAGCTCGCGCACGATGCCGAGGCCGAGAATGTTCACGATGAACACGTCGGCGCCGAACTGACGCAATTGCAGGGCCGAGAGATAGGACAGCACGACCCCGATGAGGAAGCCGACCAGCGCGGTGACCGGCATCGCCCTGACGCCGCTCTTGTATAGATTGGCGGAAATTTCCCGCCACGGCATATCGCCCGGGTGGCGCAGCAGATGCACCGCATCGAGCGCAAGCTGGCCGAGCACGGCGAGCAGGTCGCCGAGTGCCGCCGCCAAAGCAAGCGTGCGCCGGCCAAGGCTGATGAGCCAGGCAAACGGAGAAACCGGGGTCGCCGCAAGCGGCTCCCGCTCCACGGCGGCGATGCGCTCGAACGTCTGCATATGCTCAGGGCGAATGGTCAGGTCGACGGGCAGCCGGCGGTCCCAGCTACGCCACAGCATCACCGCACCGGAACTGTCGAGCGTATCGACATTGCTCAGATCCCAACCGCTCTCCGGTTTGCCGCGCTGTGCAGCAAGCGCCCGTGCGACCACGTCGCCGGCGCCGCGCAGGCCCGCCAGCGTCCAGGCACCGTGCAGGCTGACGTTGCCGTCGCGGTCGATCTCGATCGCAGCAACCGCTGGCGGCATCTTCATCGCGCAGACGGCGCGCGCCGCTCGACCACGCTCAGCGCCATGCCCAGGCTCGACCAGTGGCTGCGCTCGTCATCCAATGCGGCAGCAGTCAACGGCGACTCCGCGAGCCAATGCGCATCGAAGCCCAGCGCATAGCCGTTGCCGTGGATGCGAACGTCCAACACCGGTACCCGCACATCGCTGCGTGATCGGTGCAGCAGCGCTGCGATGCGCAGACAGAAAATCAGCAGCCATTCACGCGGATCGAGGACCTCGCCTTCGATCCGCTCCAGCTTGCCGCGATGAGCCAGTACCAAATGCGAAAGCCGCACCTGATCGCGCCGCGAAAAGCCGGGCATATCGGCATTGGCAAGGATATAGGCGCTGTGCTTGTGATAGCTGGCGTGAGCGACCGAGACGCCAATCTCATGCAGCCGCGCCGCCCAGGCGAGAAAGCGGCTGTCCGCATGATCGGTATCGCGGCAGGCCGGATCGAGCTGGCCGAGCAGGTTAAGCGCCATCTGCCCGACGCGGGCGGCCTGACGGCGATCGACGCCGTAACGCTGCATGAACAGGCCCACCGTCGCTTCGCGCATGTCGTCGTGGTGCGAACGCCCGAGCAGATCGTAGAGCACGCCGAGACGCAACGCGCCTTCGGAAAATACCATCCGCTCCAGCGCGAACTCGCGGAAAACCGCCGACATGATGGCGAGCCCACCCGGCAGGACCGGAATCCGATCGGGGCGCATGCCCTCCAGCGCCAAGTGCGCCGTATGCCCGGCCTTGAACAGTAGGGCGCGCAATTTTTCCAATCCGTCGCGGGTGATGCCGGTCATGCCGGCCGGATTGAGGCGGTTGAGTTCCAGCAGATCGGTGATCGCCTTGGCGGTGCCCGAGGAACCGACCGCCTCGTCCCAACCGCAGTCACGGTACGAGCGGCCGATGGTTTCCAGTTCGGTCAGCGCCGCCAGTTCGGCTTCCCTGAAACGCTTCTTGTCCACCTTGCCGTCAGGAAAGAACCGCAGGCTGAAGCTAACGCAGCCCATGTACAGCGATTCGAGCTGCTGCGGGCGAAAGTTGCTGCCGACGATGAACTCCGTAGAGCCGCCGCCGATATCTACCACCAGCTGACGAGTACGCGGATCGGGCAATGCATGGGCAACGCCGAGATAGATCAGGCGGGCCTCCTCGCGGCCGGCGATGACTTCGATCGGGAAGCCGAGTGCAGCCTCGGCCTGCGCCAGGAAATGGCGCGCATTCTTCGCCACGCGCAAGGTATTGGTGGCCACGGCGCGTACCGCCTCGGGCTTGAAGCCGCGCAGACGCTCACCGAAGCGGGCCAACGCTTCGAGGCCGCGCAGCTGCGAAGGGCCGTCGAGCATCTTGTCGGCCAGCAGGCCGGCGGCCAGCCTGACCGATTCCTTGAGTCCGTCGAGGGGATAGATCTGATTGCCCACCACACGCCCGACTTGCAGCCGGAAACTGTTGGAACCGAGGTCGACGGCAGCGATCAGATCGTAGGCCATGGTAATGAAGGGCGGAATGTCCGGCCGATTCTAGCATCGCGGTCTTGACAGGCCGGGAGACACGCGCCATCGTGCTGTCATCAAATCGAAAGAAAACTGAAAGAAGATGGGAACACCCTCAAAGAACAACCCGAAACGGGAAAAATCCAAGGATTCCATGAACGCTCCGCTACATTATCCGGGTGAGCATTTCATCAACCGGGAGTTGTCCCTGCTCGCCTTCAACCGCCGTGTCCTCGCTCAGGCGGCGGACGAGCGCGTACCGCTGCTGGAGCGCCTGCGCTTCATCTGCATCGCGTCGAGCAATATGGACGAATTCTTCGAGATCCGCGTCGCCGGCCTCAAAGAACAGATCAAGCTCGGCAGCCATACCCCGGGAACCGACGGGCTGGTGCCGAGCGAAGCGTTCCGCCGCATCGGGCTGCAGTCGCAGGCCCTGATCGCCGAGCAGTACGCGCTACTCAACGATACGATCCTGCCCGAGTTGCGCTCCGAAGGCATCGTGTTTTTCCGCCGCGCCGAATGGACCGAGCCGATGCGTACCTGGATCGGCGACTACTTCCTGCGCGAGGTGATGCCGGTGCTCACCCCGATCGGACTCGATCCCGCCCACCCCTTCCCGCGCGTGCTCAACAAGAGCCTCAACTTCGCCATCGAACTGGAGGGGCACGACGATTTCGGCCGTACCGGCGGCGCCGCCATAGTGCAGGCACCACGCGCACTGCCGCGCGTGATCGCGCTGCCGAAGGCACTGACCGGCGTGGACTACGGTTTCGTTTTCCTCTCCTCGATCATGCACGAGCACGTCGAAAAACTGTTCTCCGGCATGAAAGTCCTCGGCTGCCACCAGTTCCGCGTGACGCGCAATTCCGACCTGTTCGTCGACGAGGAGGAAGTCAAAAATCTGCGCACCGCCCTCCAGGGTGAACTGCCGCAGCGCCACCTTGGCGATGCCGTCCGGCTCGAAGTCGCCGCCGACATCCCGGACATCGTCGCCAACTTCCTGCTGATCCAGTTCGGTCTCGGCCACGAGGATCTCTACCGGGTGCCGGGCATCGTCAATCTGGTGCGGCTGATGTCGATTCCTGACCAGGTCGATCTGCCGCATCTGAAGTACCCGCCCTTCGTTCCCGGGCTGCCGAAAGTATTGACCAAGCGCTACGACGTTTTCGCCAGCATCCGCAAGCAGGACGTGTTGATCCACCACCCGTTCCAATCGTTCAATCCGGTCATTCAGTTGTTGCAGCAGGCGAGCGACGATCCCAAGGTAGTGGCGATCAAGATGACGGTGTATCGCACCGGCACCGACTCGGTGGTCCTCGAACAATTGCTGCATGCCGCGCAAAAGGGCAAGGAAGTCACGGTGGTGGTCGAACTGATGGCGCGCTTCGACGAAGAGGCAAATCTCAACATCGCCAGCCGCCTGGAGGAAGTCGGCGCCCATGTGGTCTATGGCGTGTTCGGTTACAAGACCCACGCCAAGGTTCTGATGGTTCTGCGCCGCGAGGAAAACGGCTATCGCCGCTATGTGCATCTCGGCACCGGCAACTACCATCCGCGCACCACCCGCCTGTACACCGACTTCGGCTTGATGACCTGCAACCCGGCCATCGGCGAGGACGTCAACGAAATCTTCAAACAACTCACCGGCATGGGCAAAGGCGCGGCACTGAAGCACCTGCTGCTGGCGCCCTTCACCCTGCATTCGAGCATGCTCAGCGCGATCCAACGTGAAACCGCCGTGGCCCAGAAGGGCGGCAAGGCGCGCATCGTCGCAAAGATGAACGCCCTGCTCGAACCGCAGGTGATCGAAGCGCTCTACGTCGCTTCGCAGGCGGGCGTAGACGTCGACCTGATCGTGCGCGGCGGCTGTGCGCTGCGCCCAGGCGTCAAGGGCCTGTCGGAAAGAATACGGGTGCGCTCAGTGATCGGCCGCTTCCTGGAACATCACCGGATTTTCTATTTCTTCGCCGAAGGCGAGGAAAAACTCTATCTGTCGAGCGCCGACTGGATGGAGCGCAATTTTTTCCGCCGCATCGAAACCGCCTTTCCGGTACTCGATCCAAAACTCAAGCGCCGCGTCTTCAAGGAAGGCCTGCGCCCTTATCTGGCGGACAACTGTCAGGCCTGGGAGATGGACGAGCGCGGCGACTACAAGCTGAAGCCGGTCAAACGCACACGCATCTGCGCACAGGAATTTCTCCTTAACGACCTGGCGCTTGAAGCGCCGGAGGAATGACAGGCCGTTCGGCTTTGCGCCAGGCGTTGCCGGTCAGGGACGGAGCGACACCTTCCGTGCGCTGAACCGCCACCCCTCGGCGGTGAGCGCGAATTCATCGAGGTACTCGGCATGGATCAGTTCGTGCCCGTCGACGCCGGCCTTGCCACGGAACATCAGCAGATAGCTCGATCCGTTCGCCGAACGGCCATCGTCGGCGATATCGATGCGGATGTTCGCCGGATAGTGGCGCGACCACACTTCGGCAGGCCGGGCGGCGATCGCCTGACGGATCGCCTCGCGGCCGCGAAACACCTGGCCGAGTCGCTCGAAAACGCCGTCTTCTGTAAATAACTGAGCGAGACCAGCGGCATCGCGCGCGTCGGCGAGCACCGCGATATCCAGACATAGGCGCATGCAGGCTTCGCGCGCCAGCAGCGCTTCCAGTGCGCCCATCATGCGGCAGGAGGTGGCGGCAGAGTGGTAAACACGTAAGCCTTTTCCGATGCCACCGGCGCAGCGCCCTGGCGCAGCAGTTCGGCGACGGGAACGCCGGCGCGCAGTTTCTGCAACAGCACGTCCGGGTCGAAATCGACGCCGATCGGATTGGCGGCGAACGCCGGCGAGCTGAAATAGGCCGTCGCTTCTTCGATCGAATCGTAGTTGTCGACCTGAAGCTCGATCTCGTTGCCCTCCGGATCGCGGTAGTACATCGAACTGGTCGGGCCGTGGTTGATGCACCAGAAGGGCAGGATGCCCTCGCCCTTCAGCCGCTCGTAGGTCAGCAGCAGGTCAGAGAGACTGCCGTAGGTAAACGCCACATGATCGATGCCGGCGCACTTTTGCTCCGGCGCCGGCGGCAGGTGTGCGGTATTCAGGAACGCAATGCGGTGGTGCTCGTCGTCGTAGGTGAGGAAAGCGATCACCGGCGCCTCGAACGACGTCTTCAGCAGAAAAACCGTGCGGTACCACGCCAGCATCTTTTCGAAGTTGCGCGTGCGAATGACGTAATGAGCGAGCTTCTTGGGGACGATAGCGGATTCCGCGTTCAAGGCCGTCGCGGTGCCTACGGTCGATGCGTCGTTCATGGGGTTTCCTCCGTTTATGTAATGTTCCCGCGCGCTGGATTCACGCAGGACTTGACTTGTATTTTCCACATTTTTACCATATGGTCAAGTTTAAACAATACAGCCTTAAACTACAGGCGGTGTTATGAGACGTGTTGTCCGTCTCGTAACACCGCAGAAACCCCACACAAATTCAAACGAAGGAGCCCCATTACATGAAAACCATAGAAACCCCAATCCTGATCTGCGGCGGCGGCGGCGCCGGACTGACCATGTCCTTCATCCTTTCTGCGCTCGGCGTGGAATCGATCCTGGTCGAGCGACACCCGACCACCTCGCACCTGCCCAAAGCGCACTACCTCAACCAGCGCACCATGGAAATCCTGCGCGAATACGGACTCGCCGACGAGATCTACACCAAGGGATCGCAAGCCGAAAACATGGGTGCCGTGGCCTGGTACACCTCGCTCGCCGGCGATGGCCCGCTCGATGCGAAACAGATCTACAAGATGGACGCCTTCGGCGGCGGCACGACGGCCGAGACGTATGCCCGCGACAGCGCCTGCCGTTCCGGCAACCTGCCGCAGCTGCGCCTCGAACCGATCCTGCGCGCCAAGGCCGAGAGCAGCCCGCTCGCCAGCGTGCGTTTCAACAACGAACTGATCAGCTTCGAACAGGATGCCGACGGTGTAACCTCGATCATCCGCGACAGCGTCAGCGACGAGACCTATGCTGTGCGTTCGAAATATCTCGTCGGCGCCGACCGCGGTCGCACCATCGGCCCCGCAGTGGGCATCGAACTCCAGGGACCAACTGGACTGGTGGATATGGTCAGCACTCACTTCAGCGCTGACCTCTCGCTCTACATCGACGACGACGATCCGCTGCTGCGCTGGTACATCAACCCCGAAGGCGGCGGTTCCTGGGGCAGCGGCGCGATCGTGCCGATGGGCCCGAACAGCTACGACCGCCACTCGCAGGAATGGGTGATGCACTTCGCCTTCCGTCCCGACGATCCAGACTTCGACGAAGCCAAGATCGTCCCGCGCATGCGCGAACTGCTCAAGCTGCCGAAGCTGGAACCGGTGGTACACAAAGTCAGCCACTGGCTGGTCGAATGCATCGTCGCCTCCAAGTACCGCGGCGGACGCGCCTTCGTCGTCGGCGACGCCGCCCACCGCCATCCGCCGACCACCGGCCTCGGCCTCAATTCCGGCATCCAGGACGTGCATAACCTGGCCTGGAAACTCGCCGCGGTACTCAAGGGACACGCCGCCGAGACACTGCTCGACAGCTACGAAACCGAGCGCCGCCCGGTCGCGCTGCGCAACACCAAATGGGCGCTGTTCACCTTCTTCAACCATTTCGTCATCGACGCCGGCCTCGGCATGATCCCCAACGCACCGCCGGAAGTTAACCGCGAAGCCTTCGTCACCCTGTTCTCCGACAGCGAACAGGGGCAGACGGCGCGCGCGCGCCTGCATGAGGTGATCCAGACCCAGCGCACCGAATTCACCGCGCACTATCTGGAAATCGGCTTCAACTACGACAGCACGGCCGTAGTTGCCGACGGCACGCCGCCGCCGCCGTTCGCGCCGATGGGCGACATCTATACGCCGACCACGCGCCCCGGCCACCGCCTACCCCATGCCTGGCTCACGCGCGGCGGCGAGAAAGTATCGACCCACGATCTCACCGGCCGCGGTCGTTTCACCCTGTTCACGGGAACCAAAGGCGGTGTCTGGAAGGAGGCCGCGGCCGCGGCTGCGAAGCGCTTCGGCATCGCCCTGGATGTCGTCGCCATCGGCGCGCCGGGCGACTATGCCGACACTGACGGAACCTGGGCCAGCCTGCGCGAAACAGGCGAGGACGGCGCCGTTCTCGTGCGGCCGGATACCCACGTCGGCTGGCGTTCGCGCACGGCACCGAAAAATCCGGAGGCGGCCCTCGAAGCGGCCCTTGCTACAGTTCTCGGTCGCTGAAGCCGGGACGCAGGGATCCGAAGAGACGACCGCCATGACGACCGCCAAAGCGCCGCCCTCCCCGGCCAAGAATCTGCGCGGCCAACGCCGCTCGCCGGCGGCGCGCCTGCCCGCCAAAAAACACGCCAGTCCGCCACCGGACGACGCCAAGAAGCCGCGTGGTACCGACGTCCGCGAGCGCATCCTGCAAGCGGCGCTGGAGTGCTTCGGCGCCTTCGGCTTCGAAGGCACCTCGACGCGGGCGGTGGCCGAGCGGGCGGGCACCACCCACTCGCTACTCCTGTATCACTTCGAATCCAAGGACAAGCTCTGGCGGGAAACCATGGCCGACGTAGTCGGCCGCTATCGCGCGGAATTCGAGCAACGCCTGCAACTGATCGACCGGAACGATCCAGCCGCCGGCCTGCGCGCCTTTATCGAAAATTTCGTCCGTTTCTCGGCGCGGGTGCCGCAACTTCACCGCATCATGACCATGGAAAGCACTCAGGGCAGCGAACGCATCGACTGGCTGATAGAGGCCCACATCCGCGCATCCTTCAACCATGTGCGCGACCTGATCCACCGCGGCCAGGCCGCCGGCAAGGTGCGCAACGGCGACACCGCGCGGCTCTACTACGCCATCATCGGCCTGGCCGGCACCCTGCTCTCGGTATCCACCGAATTCAAGCTGCTGACCGGCCACGACGTATTCACCGAAGGAGAGATGTGCCACACCATCGGTTTCATCTGCGACTTTATCTTCGTTTGAAGCAGACACTCGAACCGGATCATGCAAATCCTTGTGCCGGCGTCATCTGTTGAGATTTTCTCGATGCCGACGCCGGTGAAATTTACGGTGGGAATTTCAACCCGCTGAGCATCGTCGATGGAATAAAAAAAGGAGGCGGATATGACAGAAGTTCTGGTTGTAGGCGGTGGGCCGGTTGGACTGATGACAGCCCTGGGGTTGGCGAAAGCGGGGGTGAACGTTACGGTGATTGAAGCGGAGGCGAATATCGTTTATTCGCCCCGCGCCATTGCCTATGCGTGGACCATACTTCCCGCGCTGGAATATTTTGGCTTGCTCGAGGACATGATCGCCGCGGGCCACACAACGACGGAACGGTCTTTTCGCATTTTCAGGACCAACGAAAACATCGTTTACAACCACGATGTGCTGGCAGGCATTACCGATCACCCATACAGCCTGACGCTCGGGCAGGATCTCCTCGCCGAGGTGGTTTTGAAGCATCTCGAGCGCTATCCCAATGCGACCGTGCGCTGGAACACCAAATTTACGGCGGTGACGCAATCCAGCCATGGCGCCATCGTCAAGGCCGACACCCCCGACGGCCCGACCGAATTTACGGCGAAGTGGGTGGTTGCCGCCGATGGCGGCCGCAGCCCGGTCAGGCACGCGGTAGGCATGTCGCTGGAAGGCTTTACTTGGCCACGCCGCTTCGTAGTGACCAATATCTACTATGACTTTGCAAAATATGGCTGGGATTCAGGTTATTTGATCGACCGGAAATACGGCACGGTCATCTACAAGCTCAATCAAGAAGGCCTCTGGCGCTATACCTTCTCCGAAGATGCCGGCCTTCCACTGGAAACCGTGTCGGAGCGGATTGCCGAATTTATCAAGACGACGCTTCCCGGCGACAAGAAGTACGAACTTGCACTTAGCACCACCTATGCCATGCATCAACGGTCGGCGCCGCGCTACCGTGCCGGCCGCGTGTTGCTGGCGGGCGATTCGGCTCATCTCACTAATCCCACAAGCGGCTTCGGTTTAATGGGTGGAATGAACGACGCATTCCTGTTGAGCGAGACCCTGGCGGCCGTCCTCAAAGGCGAGGTGGGAGAAGAATATCTCGATCGCTATGCAACGCTGCGCAAGAAGGTCTTCGAAGAAGTGACTTCACCGATTTCAACGGGAAGTTTCAAGCTGCTGTTCGAACTGGAAGACGAAGCCACAATGGAGAAAATATTCACGGATCTTCGTAATCGCCCCGGAAATCCGGAGGCGATGCTCAAATGGCATATGCTCCCGTCGGGGCTGGAGACCCCCTCTCTTTTGACCGGCCTGACCTACGCCCAAAGGCTGGGGAAAAAGCCGCTTCCCGGCGCCGCTTCGTAACCGGGAAACGGATTCTCGCTCTTCGGCCGACGCCGGACATCAAGCCCGCCGCACCGCGACCACCCCCGGAATTTCCCCCAGCAAATTGAGCAGCCGCGGCAGCAACGCAACGCCGGGAATCTCCACCGTGAAGCGCATGCTGGCGCTGCCGGCGCGACTGACGGTGTTAACCGCGGTGACGTTGACCCGCTCCTTGGAGAACACTTCCGAGATGTCGCGCAGCAGGCCCTGGCGGTCGCCGGCTTCCACCTGTAAATCGATGGCGTAGACCGCGTCCTGCTGGCCGCGGCCCCATTCGGCCTCGATCACACGTTCGGGATTGCGCAACGCCATGTTGCGGAAGTTGATGCACTCGTTGCGATGGATCGAAACTCCTTTGCCGCGGGTGACGAAGCCCTGGATCGCATCCGGCGGCGCCGGTTTGCAACAGCGGCCGAGTTGGGTCAGCAGCTTGTCCACACCGACCACCAGCACCTGTGAATCGCCGGCCCGGCTGCGTCGGGTGACGATCTCCGGACCTTGCACGGCCGTCTCCGGTTCGCCGCGCAGGGCGAGTTGGATCGCCCGCGGCCCAAGTTCGTTGTGGGCGGCGGCGAGGAACATCGCCTCGACGTCGCGCAAGCCGAGTTTGTGCGCCAGTTCTTCCAGATTGGCCTGCGTCTGGCCCTCGCGCTGCAACTCGCGGGTCACCAGGGTGCGGCCGCTGGCGAGCAGCTCCGCCGTCTCCTGGGCGGCGAACCATTGCTTGACCTTGCGCCGTGCGCCAGCCGTCGCCAGATAGCCCTGATCGGGATTCAGCCAGTCGCGCGAGGGGCCGCCGCTCTTGGCAGCGACCACCTCGACGCGCTGGCCGTTGAGCAACGGCGTGTTCAGCGCGATCAACTGGCCGTCCACCTTGGCGCCGCGGCAGCGATGGCCGAGGTCAGTGTGCAGCCGGTAGGCGAAATCGAGCGGCGTCGCGCCGCGCGGCAGATCGATCACCTTGCCCTGCGGCGTCAGCACATAGATCGTGTCGTCGAGCGCGGCGCGCTTGAACTGCGCCACCCACTGCGTCGAGTCGGTGACTTCGTCGCGCCAGGTCAGCAGCTGTCTAAGCAGCGAAATCTTGTCATCGTAGTCGGAATCGGCGCGCGCCGAAGTGCCGGCCTCCTTGTAGCGCCAGTGAGCGGCAACGCCGAGTTCGGCATGATCATGCATCTCACGGGTACGTATCTGCACCTCCACCGCACGCCCGTCGTCGGCAGTAACCGCGGTATGCAGCGAACGGTAATGGTTGCCCTTGGGGTGCGAGATGTAGTCGTCGAACTCGCCGTGGATCGGTTGCCAGATCTGGTGCACCAAGCCCAACGCGGCGTAGCAGTCTTTCAGGTCGGCGACGATGATGCGCAGCGCGCGCACGTCGTACACCTCGGCGAAGTCCACCTGCTTTTTGCGCATCTTGTTCCAGATGCTGAAGATGTGCTTGGGCCGGCCATACACCTCGGCCGCGATGCCGAGCGCCGCCAGTTCGCGCTTCAACCGCTCGGTCGCACCGGCGATGAAGGCCTCGCGCTCCAGGCGCTTCTCGTCGAGCATGCGGGCAAGGCGCTTGTAGGTCGTCGGTTCGAGAAAGCGGAAGGAAAGGTCTTCCAGCTCCCATTTGAACTGCCAGATGCCGAGCCGGTTAGCCAGCGGCGCATAGATGTCGAGGCTCTCGCGGGCGAAATCGACCCGTTCCGGCACATCCTTGTCGGTCAACCAACGCAGCGTCTGGGTGCGCGAGGCCAGTCGCAACAGCACCACGCGGATGTCCTCGACCATGGCCAGCAACATCTTGCGCAGGATTTCGGTCTGCGCCGCCAGCTCCGCCGTCGACTGGCTGCGGATCAGCAGCCGCAACGGCGCCAGGCGATGCAGGCCGGCCACCAGACGCGTCGCCGCAGCGCCGAAGCGGGATTCGACGACGGCGGGGAAATCGCTGCCCAGTTCGTCGACCACATCGAACAGCAGTGCGGCGACGCGCGTATCGGCGTCGAGGCCGAGCCCGGCGAGGATCACGGCCATTGCGGTCGCATGCGACAGGGCCGACTCGCCGGTGCCAAGGACACGCTGTCCGTAGCAGGCGCTGGCGAAGGCGAAGGCGTCGCGCAGACGCGCGATTTCCTCTTCGCCAAGGCCGGACGCAGCGAGGGCCAGCGTCTCCTCTGCGGAGCGATCGAGGGACAGGGAATGAACGACGGCAACCATGAGTTTCGTGTAGCGGTAGCGAATCGGGCCGGACGCAAGACGCCGCAGCAGCGGGTTGGCTGGCCTTGCGCTCCAAAGCCAGCATCCTACGTTGCTGCCGGCGATAGTCAATCGCCCGGCAGGCCTGCCGTTTCGGCGTTAATTGGCCGATTGGCGGCGTTGGCGCACGGCCACCGTGGCACAATCGCAGCCACCATGATCGATCTTTACTACTGGACCACGCCCAACGGCCACAAGATCACGCTGTTCCTTGAGGAGGCGGGGCTACCCTACCGCATCGTGCCGGTCAATATCAGCCGCGGCGCGCAATTCGAACCCGAGTTCCTGTGCATCTCGCCCAACAACCGGATTCCGGCCATCGTCGACCACGCGCCCGGCGACGGCGGTGCGCCGCTGTCGATTTTTGAGTCCGGCGCGATCCTGCTCTACCTGGCCGACAAAACCCGCCGCTTCATCCCCCAGGATCTGCGCGGCCGCAACGAAGCGCTGCAATGGCTGTTCTGGCAAATGGCCGGACTCGGCCCGATGGCGGGACAGAACCATCACTTCACGCAGTACGCGCCAGAGAAGATCGGCTACGCCATCGAACGCTACGTGAAGGAAACCTCCCGTCTCTATGCCGTGCTCGACAAACGCCTCGCCGACCACGAATTCATCGCCGGCGACTATTCGATCGCCGACATGGCCTGCTATCCGTGGATCGTGCCGCACGAGCGCCAGCGGCAAAGCCTTGACGATTTCCCCCACCTCAAGCGCTGGTTCGAAACCATCAAGACGCGGCCGGCGACCGAACGTGCCTATGCACTGGCGCGGACCGTCAATACGGCGCCCTCGGTGGATGCCGATGCCCGAAAATTCCTCTTCGGCCAGGATGCGGCGACAGTTCGCCGGCCGGCCTGAAACGACACGACAGGAACCCCTCGATGTTCGCCAACCTGACCTCATTCGCTCTCAACTGGGCCGTTACCTCGCTCGCGCTGTGGGTGGCCAGCCACGTCTTCAGCGGCCTGCGTTTTGCCGACGCTTCGGCGCTGATCGTTTCCGCCCTGCTGCTCGGCTTTGCCAACGCCCTGGTGCGGCCGCTGCTGATCGTGCTGACCTTCCCGCTGACGCTGGTGACGCTGGGACTGTTCATCCTGGTCATCAACGCGCTGATGCTGATGCTGGTTTCGTTGCTGGTGCAGGGCTTTACCGTTTCCAGCTTCTGGACGGCGTTCTTCGCCAGCATCTTCATCTCGCTGCTGAGCCTCGTCATCGGCGCTTTTCTCCCTGGCAACGACGTGCCGCTGCGTCCGCCGCCCGGTGGCCGCTGGATGTAGGCGCCGCCTCCGTCGCGCACGATGGACAGCGAATTCGTCGCCTACCTGATCGAACAGCTCCAGGGAATCGGCCCGGTGCGCTCAAGGCGCATGTTCGGCGGCTGGGGGTTCTTTCTCGACGGGTTGATGTTCGGACTGATCATCGGCGACGTTCTATATTTCAAGGCCGACGGCGAAAGTGCGGACGATTTCGCCGCACAGGGTCTGCCGCCCTTCACCTACGAGCGCAAGGGCAAAAAATACGCGCTGGGTTACTACCAGGCGCCCGAAGATGCGCTGGAAGATCGCGGCACCCTTTGCCTCTGGGCCAACAAGGCCTTCGCCGCCGCACTGCGCGCCGCAGCGAAACAGCGCAAACGGCGCTAGCACTTCTGGGATTGAATGAAGGGCTCTTCGCCCTTCTTCAGTCAAAGCGAAAGGAGCCGTGGCGCAGGCTTGCCGGTTTGTGTCGCGGCAAAGAGATCGGACCGCGCAGTATCGTATCGCTCCCAGAGACCGGCATCAGCCATCGATGGCAAAGTAACCGACTCGCCTTGGTCGAAACCGGCCAGCGCAGCATCGACAAGATTCTCGACAGACATGACCGTTTCTTGCGGCAAAGCGGCCAGCGGCACCCCTGAGATATCCCAAAGATCGGTAGCTGTGGCCGCGGGCAGCACAACTTGAACTCTCACGCCGGTACTCGCGAGTTCCTGTTGCAGGCCACGACTGAAATTGAGTACGAAAGCCTTGGTACCGCTGTATATGGAGCTGATCGGCAGCGCATGAACAGCCAATACCGAGGCGATATTGATGATGACGCCTTCGTTGCGTTCCTTGAAAGCAGGCAGTACGGCATGCGTCAAACGCGTCAGTGCCGTGATGTTCAACGCGATCTGCGACAAGGAGTCTTTCATCGGCGTCTCGGCAACAAGGCTCAGCTTTGCAATGCCGGCGTTGTTTACCAATACCCGGATGGCGGGATTGCTCGCGAGAACACTTTCCAGACGTGCGAGGTCGCCCTCCTTCTCGAGGTCGGCCACAAACGTTTCAGCCTTGATGCCGTAAGTCTGCTCCAGTTTCGTGGCGAGGTTCTGCAAGCGCTCACGGCGCCTCGCGACGAGCAAGAGGTCATACCCGCGCCGGGCGAGACGATCTGCGTAGACCGATCCGATGCCGGAAGACGCACCGGTTACAACAGCAATTTTTTTAGATGAAGTCATGGTTTTTTCCTTAAAGTTAACTGTCCTGCCTTGCTTGGAGCCGCTGCCAGGCAGGGCTCTATTCATCGCATCCTGACGACCACTTTGCCTTTGGCGCGTCCGGATTCGACGTACTCCATCGACTCCCGGGTCGATTCGAACGGAAAGATTCGATCCACGACCGGATGTATCGCGCCGGAATCGATGAGTGCGGTGATCTCGCGCAACTGAGCGCCGTTTGCTTTCATGAAGAGGAACGAAAAGCTGACCTTATGGCGGTTTGCTTTTCTCCTGATGCCAAAGCTCAGCAGGCGCATGATCGATTTCACAAACCACGGCGCCCGGATTTCTTCTCCAAACGCCGGATCGGGCGGACCGGAGATCGAAATGAGTTTTCCGCCGGGCTTCAGTACGCTGAGGGATTTTGCGAGCGTCTCGCTATCCTGGCTGTTCAAAACGACGTCGTAGCCATGCAGGATGTTTTCGAAATCATCTTTCTTGTAGTCGATCACGATATCGGCACCGAGGCGCTTCACCCAATCCACATTTGCCGTACTCGTCGTCGTCGCAACGAACGCCCCGAGATGTTTCGCCAGCTGAATAGCAAATGCCCCGACGCCACCCGAGCCGGCCTGAATGAAAACCTTTTGCCCCGGCTTGAGATTCGCCTTTTCGATCAGCGCTTGCCACGCGGTCAAGCCGACCAACGGGATTGAGGCCGCCTCTTCCATAGTCAGTGCTTTGGGCTTGATCGCCAGGGATGTTTCCTTGATCGCAATGAATTCAGCGAAAGCACCGATGCGAAAATCATCGGGCCGGGAGTAGACCTCGTCGCCCGGCTTGAATTGCTGCACGCGTGGCCCGACCCGGACCACGACCCCGGCCACGTCGTGGCCCAGAATAAGCGGCAAGCGATAGGGCAGGATGAGCTTGAAATCGCCGCTCCTGATCTTGAAGTCCAGCGGATTCACACCTGCCGCGTGCACCTGAACCACTACTTCGTCATCGTGCAGTTCCGGCTCTGGCATTTCGCCAAGGCGCACGCTGCCCTTTTTTCCATAGCGTTCGAGAATGAATGCCTTCATTACCTTCTCCAATTCAGTCTGCGAGGAAGTCCAGCACCGCAGGCACAAAGGTCCGGTGGTGCTGAAAGACGCCACCGTGCCCTGAATCCGGGTAGATCGTGAGCTTGGCATTCGGCAGACGGCGAGCCATGTCGGCCGAAAGACTGCTGTCAACCATGAGGTCATGGTCGCCGTTCGCGACGAAAACCGGTTGCGTAATGACCGAGAGGTCGTCGGGCGGACTCAGCCCTGCGGTTCTGATGGCGTTCAGTTGGGCACGCCGCGCCTGTAGTGAGATGGGCTTGTCACGGTCCGTGGTGCGCTCTTTTAGCCGTGCGAAATAGTCCTTCGCGGCACGCTTACCTTCCGGGGTACGGGGAAAGAACAGGAAGTTCCTCGGGTCGCTCAGCGTGAGCGCTGCTTTGAGGTAAGCGACGACTGCGATTCTGTTGATCTTTTCGATCCCCCCGCCGCCTCTGGGCCCCGTTCCGGCAAGGACCATCCGACGTATGAGGTCAGGGGCCTGTAAAGCCATCATCTGCGCTACGCCGCCGCCCAGCGAAAACCCGAGAAGATCGACCTTCTTCAGTCCCAGCGCGCGAATGAAGGCGATGGCATCCCGCCCCATCTCCTCGATGGTATGCGGCACCGATCCTCCCGATGCGCCCACCCCGCAGTTATCGAATGCGATCACCCGACGCTGCACGGCGATACCGTCGATAACACGCGGGTCCCAATCGTCGAGCACGGCCATCAGGTGGTGCAGGAAGACCACCGGCACACCAGAATTGGGACCCAGTTCGCGATAGGCGAAAGGTATCCCGCCAACGTTAATCGTGCGGGTTGGCACATTTTTCCACTGCACCTGACTCATCGCACGCTCCGCCACGGCTTCGCCGATGCCTGAAGATGCCGCCGTTACCCGGGCGACTCCGCTATTGTTCTTGCTCATGAATCAACTCTCCATATGAGGTGGATTGCCTGTCGCCAAAGTGTTACTATCAAATCGAAAGCAACGATACTACTAATTTGAAAGTAAGTCACTATCAAAACAGTATGGACAGCGAAAATAGTTGCAATGAGCCCTGCCCAATCGCGCGCAGCCTGGCGTTCGCTGGCGACGCGTGGAGCATATTGATCCTGCGGGACGCCCATGCCGGCCTCACGCGCTTTGATCAATTCCGGAAAAGCCTGGGCATCGCACCGACGATCCTGACTCGGCGGCTGGCGACGCTGACTGAAGAGGGGTTGTTAGAGAAACGGCGCTACTCGGAGCATCCTCCGCGCGAGGAGTATCTACTCACCGCGGCCGGGCGCGATTTTCTGCCGGTGCTCTTCATGATTGCCGCGTGGGGACGCCAATATCGGGGCGGCGGCAAATTGGTTCGCTTTTTCGACGAGGAAACTGGAACGGAAATCAAAGCCGTGGCGGTGGATGAAGTCACAGGGGCGAAGATTGGGACTCGCCCCATGCGCATGGTCACGCCAGATGAAAGCTGACAGGCGAATTGACAGACCCGATGGCTAAACCGCGAGCGGGGCATTCTCCAGCGACTGCCACAGATACCACGAAGCCACCGAGCAGTAAGGCTGCCAGCGTTCGCCCATGGCTTCGAGGCCGAACTCCGGATAGAGGAGCGTAGCGGCCCGCCGTAGGCCGGCGTCGCCAAGCGACAGCACGTTCGCCCGCTGTAGGCCGAAGATCAGAAACATTTCCGCCGTCCATTGGCCAATGCCCGGCAACGCCACCAGCGCGGCCGCCGCCTCGGCATCGGAACAGCGACGCAGCGCGGCAAAGTTCAACTCGCGCCGCGACACCCGGCCCGCGAGCTCATGCAGATAGCGCACCTTGGCGTTGGACAGGCCGGCCGCGCGCAGAGCATCCGGGGGCGCCGCCAGCAGCCGTTGCGCGCCGAGCGGCCCACCGAGGACCTGCCGGACGCGGGCCTCGATGGCGGCTGCCGCCTTGACCGACAGTTGCTGGCCGATGATGGCGCCCGCCAGCGTCTGAAAAGGAGGACGACGCGCTGCGTGCAGACGGCTCGGGCCATACTGCCCGATCAACCGGCCCATGATCGGGTCGCGCCGCCCGAGGTAGCGTTCGGCTTCCAGGGTCGTTTCCGCAGTCAGCCGCATGGGCCGTTTCTCCTCGGTATCGGGGACCGCCGGGCAACGGCGGATCGGACTCCGATTGTAGAGCGCCCGGCGCACGCTTTTCGCTACAATCGCTGCATGCTCGACGCTCGTGCCCAGACCCTCCTCAAGACGCTCATCGAACGCTATATCGCGGAAGGTCAGCCGGTGGGTTCGCGCACGCTGTCGAAATATTCCGGCCTCGAACTGTCTCCGGCCAGCATCCGCAACGTGATGTCCGACCTGGAGGAAATGGGCTTCATCACCAGCCCGCACACCTCCGCCGGCCGCGTGCCGACGCCGTTGGGCTACCGCTTGTTCGTCGACACTCTGCTCACCGTCAAGCCGCTACAGCGCCAGGAACTCAGCGACCTGAAGGGCGCGATCCAGCCCGACCAGCCGCAGCGCGTGATCAGCCATGCCTCGCAACTGCTCTCGCAACTGACCCATTTTGCCGGCGTGGTCATCGCTCCACGCCGCGCGTTGCCGCGCATCCGTCAGGTCGAATTCCTCAATCTCGCCGACAAACGCATCCTGCTGATCATCGTCACCGCCGACGGCGAAGTGCAGAACCGCATGCTGTTCACCCAGCGGGTGTACACCCCCGGGGAACTGGCCGAAGCCGCCAACTATTTCAACCAGAACTGCCTCGGCCTGGATTTCGAGCAGATTCGCACCCGCCTGCGCGACGAACTGCGCCAGCTCAGCAGCGACATGAGCGAATTGATGTCGGCGGCGGCGCAGGCCGGCAACGAGGTGGTGGCCGATACGTCGTCGCAATACGTGATCAGCGGCGAGCGCAATCTGCTCGACGTGGACGATCTCTCCTCCAACATGGCGCGGCTGCGGCAACTGTTCGCCCTGTTCGAGCAGAAGACCTCGCTGGCTCAGCTGCTGGAGTTTTCCAACCGCGCCGAAGGCGTCCAGGTCTTCATCGGCGGCGAATCCGGCATCGCCCCGCTCGACGAATGCAGCGTGGTCGCCGCGCCCTACGAGGTGGACGGCGAAGTGGTCGGTACGGTGGGCGTGATCGGCCCGACGCGGATGGCCTACGAACGGGTGATCCCGATCGTCGACATCACCGCGAAATTGATCGCCTCCGCGCTCTCCTCCCACTGATCCGATTCATGCCCCGTTTTCGCCCCGAGCCGGCCCATCCGGCAAACCCGGCCGATGCGCACACCGCCATCCTGCTGGTCAATCTCGGCACCCCCGAGGCACCGACCGCAGCGGCGCTGCGCCGCTACCTGCGGCAATTCCTCTCCGACCCGCGGGTGGTGGAGATTCCACGGCCGATCTGGTGGCTGGTACTCAACGGCATCATCCTCAACACCCGCCCGGCCAAGTCGGCGCGCAAATATGCCCAGGTGTGGATGCCCGAGGGATCGCCGCTCAAGGTGCATACAGAACGCCAGGCCAAGCTGCTCGCCGGCCTGCTCGGCGAACGCGGTGCCAGAGGCCTGCGCGTCGAATGGGCGATGCGTTACGGCGCCCCGTCGATCGGCGACACGCTCGACCGGCTGAAGGCCGCAGGCTGCCAACGGATCCTCATCGTGCCGCTCTACCCGCAGTACGCCGCGTCGACCACCGCCAGCGTGATGGACGAGGTAGCCGGGTGGATGCGCAGCGTGCGCAACCTGCCGCAACTCGATTTTGTCCGCGACTACCACGACCATCCGCGCTACATCGCGGCGCTGGCCGCCAGCGTACGCCGTCACTGGGCCGACAACGGCCAGGCGGAAAAACTGGTGATGAGCTTCCACGGCCTGCCCCAGCGCAGCAGCGAACTCGGCGACCCCTATCAGACCGAGTGCCTCGCCACGGCGCGGCTGCTCGCGCAGGCGCTGAACCTCGCCGAAGACCGCTGCCTGGTCACGTTTCAGTCGCGCTTCGGACCGGCCAAATGGCTACAGCCCTACACCCAGCCGACACTGGAAAGACTGGCGCGCGAAGGCGTCAAGTCGGTCGACCTGGTCTGCCCCGGTTTCGTCGCCGACTGCCTGGAAACCCTGGAGGAAATCGCCATCGAATGCCGCAGTGCATTTCTCGCCGAGGGCGGGCAGACGTTCAACTACATTCCCTGTCTCAATGAGAATCCGGCCTGGATCGACGCATTGGCCGACATCTCCCTTGCGCGCTTGAACAATCGCTCAACAGCCGCCGAGTCCAACCGCTGAGCCGCTACGGGGCAGAGGGCTTCTGCCGCCAGCCGAAGCCTGCGATGGCGATAGCGCAGAGTTGGACCCCAACCAGCGTCGCCACCGTTGCCATCCAGCCGCCGGCCATGTAAGCGGCGCCGCAGATTCCCGCACCCAACGCACCGCCGCCGTAATAGGCCATGTTGTAGAGGCCGGAGGCCAGCGAACGGCCTTCGCCAACGCGGGCGGCAATGAAGCTGATCGCTGCCGCCTGGGCAAAAAACACCCCACAGGCGCACAGCGCCAGCCCGACCACCACCGCCGCCAGCGACACAATCAGGGTCAGCGCGATGCCGCCAATGGCAGTGACCATCGCCGCCATCAATACCGCCCGATAGCCGAAGCGATGCAGTGCCCGGCCGCCCAGCGGCGTCACCACCACGCCGAGCAAGTACACGCAGAAGACGTTGGCCAGCCCTGCCGTGGTCAGCTCGAACGGCGGCGCGGCAAGCAGGACGCTGACGTAGGTGAAACAGCCGATCAAGGAAAACAGCACGCAGAAGCCCACCGCGCAGGCGGCCAAAAGCGAACGGTTGCACAGATGCCGGCCGAGCACCCGCAACGTTTCGCCCAGATGGCGGTTGGCACGGAAACGTCGCGAAGCGGGCAGCCCCCACAAAGCGGCGGCGCAGCCGACCAGATTGAGCGCAGCCAACAGCACGAATGCCGCGCGCCAGCCCAGCCAGGCGCCGGCATGGCCGGTGATCATGCGCCCGGCGAAGCCGCCCAGCACCGCGCCGGAAATGTAGGCGGACATCATGCGCGCGGTATCGCGGCCGTCGAATTCCTCGCCGATATAGGCCATCAGCACCACGGTGATGCCGGGAATCGCCAACCCCTGGAGAAAGCGCAGCACGACCACCGCATCGATGCTATCGGCGAGGTAGATCGCCGCCGTCGGCAGCGTCAGCAGCAGGATCGACACAATCAGCACGCTCTTGCGCCCAACGGCATCGGAGAGCATGCCGACGAAGGGCGAGAGCAGCGCGACGGCCAGCACCGTGGCACCCACCGTGGCGCCCGCCGCCGCCGCGGTGGCGTTGAAATCGCTCATCAGCAGCGGAATCACCGCCTGGATCGAATACACATTGACGAAGGCGAAAAAGCCGATCAGCCAGATGATCGGCCGCAGGCGTCGCGGCGGAGCAACAAACGGTGGAGGTGAAACAGGCGCAGACGGCATGAGGGGAAGCAACGAAAGAGTTCAGGCCGCTACCTTAACCCGCCGTCGCCGCTTGCGGGGAATCCTCACCCCGGCACGCCCCTTGAAAGCGGCCGCCACGCCCGCATATCCATCGCATCCCCTGTAGGAACACGCCATGACCGCCCACGAAACGCTGATCGTCGTCTGCCCCCATTGCAACGCCCCGAACCGCCTGCCGGCGCAGCGTCTCGCCGACAGCGGCAACTGCGGCAAATGCAAGGCGGCGCTGTTTGTCGGAGAGCCGCTAGAACTCACCCACCGCAACTTCGACACCCACATCGGCCACTCCGGATTGCCGGTGGTGGTGGATTTCTGGGCGCCCTGGTGCGGCCCCTGCCGCTCGATGGCGCCCGCCTTCGCCGAGGCCTGCCGCACGCTCGAACCGCGCTTCCGCCTGGCCAAGGTCAATACGGAAGAAGAACAGGCGCTGGCCGCACGCTTCGCCATCCGCAGCATTCCGACCCTGATCATTTTCCAACTGGGGCACGAAGTCGCACGGCAGAGCGGCGCCATGGGCGGCGCCGACCTCATGCGCTGGATTCAATCCCGGCGCTAAGCCAATGTTTTATTAAACACATCTAAATTCAGCTAAAACGCCGGTAAAAATACCGCTCAAGCCTGCATCGATGCGGTCGTTGACTGGGTCTCACCCCTTAGGACAACGGCCATGAAAATCGCCAGCGCAACCCTCTCGATGCAGGCCAGCCATCAATTTGCCCGTTATCACGAGGAATCCGAGTCGCTCAAGGTGTGGGTGGGCACACGCGCCGCCGCAGCAAACCCGGCGCCCTCCTCGGTGGTCCACCTTTCGCCCCAGGCGCAGGCCGCGAGCATGACGGAAGAAGAATCCGATCCGAGACCCGGGGAAGACGCGCGACTGACGCTCATCCGGCAGATGATCGAGATGCTCACCGGCCGACCGATCCGCCTGCTCACCCTCGGCGATCTGCAATCTGGCACGCCACCCATCGACCTGCCCGCCCCGAATGCGGCCGCGGCGCAGCCAGCGGCACGTGTCCCGGCCGGCTACGGCATCGAATACGACTACCACGCGGTGGAAAGCGAGAGCGAATGGACCACCTTCTCGGCCAGCGGCACGATCCAGACCGCCGACGGCCGCGCCCTTGAATTCAGCATCGACCTGTCGATGCGGCGCAGTTTCAGCCGTGAAACCAACATCAGCCTGCGTGCCGGCGACGCGGTGCGCAAGGATCCGCTGGTGATCAATTTCGACGGCACAGCGGCGCAGCTCGCCGACCAACGCTTCGGCTTCGATCTGTTCGGCGACGGCAACACGGTACCCATCGCTCAGCTGACCGGTCAGAGCGGCTATCTTGCGCTGGACCGCAACGGCAACGGCCGTATCGACGACGGCCGTGAGCTGTTCGGGCCGGCAAGCGGCAGCGGCTTTGCCGAACTCGGCGCGCTCGACCAGGACGGCAACGGCTGGATCGACGAAAACGATGCCGCCTTCGCCAAGCTGAGAATCTGGAGCCCCGACGGCAACGGCCGGGGAGAACTCTCGACCCTCGCCCGACACGGCGTCGGCGCGCTATTCACCGGCCAGGTCGCCACCCCCTTCGATCTGCGCGGCAACGCCAACAGCGACCTCGGCCGGATTGCGGCGAGCGGGCTGTATCTCGGCGAAGACGGTCGCGCCGGCACCTTGCAGGAAGTCGACCTGAGCATCTAAGCAACGGTCCCGCCCCATGCAGGGCGCCGGAAAATAATTCCGCGGGGACACTTGAAAGCGGGCGATCGGCCGCCATATGGAGGCGATCATCCTCGTTACGCCCCTTTAGCCATGTCGGAAAACCCCGAATCCCTGCTCCCCGAGCACGATGCCGTTCCCATTGAAGCCCCGGCCGCGACCACCGAGCCGGAAATCATGCCGAGCCTGGAGGAAATGCTCAAGGCCGCCGAATTGAAGGCCAGCGAGCATCACGATGCCTGGCTGCGCGCCAAGGCGGAGAGCGAGAATATCCGCCGCCGCGCCCAGGAAGACATCGCCAAGGCAGGCAAGTTCGCCGTCGAACGCTTCGCCGGTGAACTGCTGGCAGTAAAGGACAGTCTGGAAGCCGCGCTGGCCAACGAAAACCAGAGCGCCGAAGCGCTCAAGTCCGGCGTCGAACTGACCCTCAAGCAACTGGTCGCGGCGTTCGAGAAATCCAGCCTGAACGAACTCAGCCCGCTCGGCGAGAAATTCGATCCGCACAAGCACCAGGCCATCGGCCAACTCGAAGCCGAGGGTGAACCGAACACCGTGCTCAACGTGCTGCAAAAAGGCTACGTGCTCCACGAACGGGTGATCCGCCCGGCGCTGGTGATGGTTTCCAAAGCCAAGGCTTGAAATCCGGGTCACAAACCCAACTTAAGCAACAGGTTAATTATTGCGGGGAGCGTGGCATAAAGAGGATTTGACCCCTCGCCGCCCGCCCCTCACCCCACACTGAAAGGAATCGAAATGGGCAAGATCATCGGCATCGACCTGGGTACGACCAACAGTTGCGTCTCCATCATGGAAGGCGGCAAGCCGAAGGTCATCGAAAACTCCGAAGGCGCGCGCACCACGCCGTCCATCGTCGCCTATGCCGATGACGGCGAAATTCTCTGCGGCGCCCCGGCCAAGCGCCAGGCGGTGACCAATGCCAAGAACACCCTCTACGCGGTGAAGCGCCTGATCGGCCGCCGCTTCGAGGAAAAAGCCGTGCAGAAGGACATCGACCTGATGCCCTTCGCCATCGTCAAGGCCGACAACGGCGACGCCTGGGTCGAGGTCAACGGCAAGAAGATGGCGCCGCCGCAAGTCTCCGCGGAAGTGTTGAAGAAGATGAAAAAAACCGCCGAAGACTATCTCGGCGAGGAAGTCACCGAGGCCGTGATCACCGTGCCGGCCTACTTCAACGACAGCCAGCGCCAGGCCACCAAGGACGCCGGCCGCATCGCCGGCCTGGAAGTCAAGCGCATCATCAACGAGCCGACCGCGGCCGCGCTGGCCTTCGGCATGGACAAAAAGGAAGGCGACCGCAAGATCGCGGTGTACGACCTCGGCGGCGGCACCTTCGACATCTCCATCATCGAAATCGCCGAACTCGACGGTGAACACCAGTTCGAGGTGCTGTCCACCAACGGCGACACCTTCCTCGGCGGCGAGGACTTCGACCAGCGTCTGATCGACTACATCATCGACGAGTTCAAGAAGGACCAGGGCGTCGACCTGAAAAAGGACGTGCTGGCCCTGCAGCGCCTGAAGGAAGCCGCGGAAAAAGCCAAGATCGAGCTCTCCTCGTCGATGCAGACCGAGGTGAACCTGCCCTACATCACCGCCGATGCCAGCGGCCCCAAGCACCTCGCGGTGAAGGTCACCCGCGCCAAGTTCGAGTCGCTGGTGGATGAGCTGGTCGAGCGCACCATCGAACCCTGCCGCATCGCCATCAAGGATGCCGGCGTCAAGGTCGGCGACATCGCCGATGTGATCCTGGTCGGCGGCATGACGCGGATGCCGAAGGTGCAGGAGAAAGTGAAGGAATTCTTCGGCAAGGAACCGCGCCGCGACGTAAACCCCGACGAAGCCGTGGCTATCGGCGCCTCGATCCAGGGCGGCGTGCTACAGGGCGAAGTCAAGGACGTGCTGCTGCTCGACGTCACCCCGCTGTCGCTCGGCATCGAAACCCTCGGCGGCGTAATGACCAAGCTGATCGCCAAGAACACCACCATCCCGACCAAGCAGAGCCAGGTCTTCTCCACCGCCGACGACAACCAGAACGCGGTGACGGTGCATGTGCTGCAAGGCGAACGTGAAATCGCCGCCGGCAACAAGAGTCTCGGTCAGTTCAATCTGTCCGACATCCCGCCGGCGCCGCGCGGCATGCCGCAGATCGAGGTCACCTTCGACATCGACGCCAACGGCATCCTGCACGTATCGGCCAAGGACAAAGCCACCGGCAAGGAAAACAAGATCACCATCAAGGCCAACTCCGGCTTGAGCGAGGAAGAAATCAACCGCATGGTGCAGGATGCGGAGGCCCACGCCGAGGAAGACCGCAAGGTCCACGAGCTGGTGGATGCCCGCAACCAGTGCGACGCCATGATCCATTCGGTGAAGAAGGCGCTGGCCGAGCACGGCGACAAGATCGAAGCCGCCGAGAAGGACGCCATCGAGGCCGCGATCAAGGACGCCGAAGAAGCCATCAAGGGCAGCGACAAGGATGCCATGGAGGCGCGCACCAAGGCCCTGGCCGAAGCCAGCCAGAAGCTCGGCGAAAAAATGTACGCCGATGCCCAGGCTGAAGCCGGTGCAGCAGGCGGCGCTCCCGGTGGCGAGCCGAAAAAGGACGAAGGCGATGTGGTGGATGCGGAGTTCACCGAGGTGAAGGACAAGAAGGCATAAACCGGACACTTTCACGCCGGTTCATGTGGCCGAGTTGAAGCGGGCGCGTAGCGCCCCTTAACTCGGCCTTTGCACTCGTTAGACAGACTTGAGAAGACATGGCAAAACGCGACTTTTACGAAATCCTCGGGGTCAATCGGGATGCCTCCGACGACGAAATCAAGAAGGCCTACCGCAAGCTGGCCATGAAGTTCCATCCGGACCGCAATCCGGACAACCCCAAGGCCGAGGAGCAGTTCAAGGAGGCCAAGCAGGCCTACGAGATTCTCTCCGACAGCCAGAAACGTGCGGCCTACGATCAGTACGGCCACGCCGGCGTCGATCCGCAGGCCGGCATGGGCGGAGGCGGTGCCGGCGGCTTCGCCGATGCCTTCTCCGACATTTTCGGCGACATCTTCGGCGGCGGCGGTGGCCGTGGTGGTGGCGGCCGTTCCAATGTCTATCGCGGCGCCGACCTGCGTTACAACCTGGAAGTGTCGCTGGAGGATGCCGCCCGCGGTTCCGAGAGCCGCATCCGCATTCCGACCATGGAGGAATGCGAATCCTGCTCCGGCAGCGGCGCCAAGAAAGGCACCGAAGCCAAGACCTGCCCGACCTGTAACGGCCACGGCCAGGTACGCATGCAGCAGGGCTTCTTTTCGATCCAGCAGGCCTGCCCGAAATGCCACGGCACCGGACGCTACGTGCCGAACCCCTGCCCCAGCTGTCACGGCGCCGGTCGCGTCAAGCAGCACAAGACGCTGTCGGTGAAGATTCCTGCCGGGATCGACGAGGGCGATCGCATCCGTCTCAGCGGCGAAGGCGAACCCGGCGTCAACGGCGGCCCACCGGGCGACCTGTACGTGCAGATCCACCTTAAGCCACACACCGTATTTCAGCGCGACCATGACGACCTGCATTGCGAAATGCCGATCAGTTTCGCCACTGCGGCGCTCGGCGGCGAGATCGAAATCCCCACCCTCGATGGCGCGGCGCGGCTGAAAATTCCCGCCGAAACCCAAAGTGGAAAGGTATTCCGCCTGCGCGGCAAGGGCATCAAGGGCGTCCGCAGCATCAGCCGCGGCGACCTGCTCTGTCACGTGGCCGTGGAAACGCCGGTCAGTCTCACCGAACAGCAGAAGGAACTGTTACGCCAGTTCGAGGCCATCAGCCAGGAACACGCGGGACGCCACAATCCCAAGGCGCAGTCGTGGATGGACAAGGTGAAGGAATTCTTCTCCGGTTGAGCGGCCCCGCACTGCCCAGGGCAAAGCAAAAAGCGGACGCCGGGCGTCCGCTTTTTTTGTCCGCCGTCAGGGCACTCCGGCGTCGCAGCAGATCTGGATCTCCACCGTGACGTGGACGATCTCCTCGTGGACGGAGAGCCATTCGCGCACCCGGCTCGGCGTCAATGCCTTGTCCGCGGTGACGATGCAAATCGCGCAGGCGTAGGCGTGCTTGCCGACGCGCCAGACATGCAAATCGGTGATGCGGCATTCACCGTCGCGGCCGCTTGACTCGATCGCCTCGCGGATTTCGCCAACCACCGGATGATCCATTTCCCGATCCAGCAGCACCGCTCCGGTTTCTTTCAGCAGATTACGCGCCCAGATCGCGACCAACCCGGCGCCGACGATGCCCATCGCCGGATCGAGCCACGACCACCCGTAAAACCAGCCGCCGCCGAGGGCGACGATCGCCAGCACCGAGGTCGCCGCATCGGCGATCACATGCAGGTAAGCCGACTTCAGGTTGAGGTCGTGATGATGGGCGACGCCGGGATGGCTGTGATGGCCATGGCCGTCATGATGATCGTGGGCACCGCCGAGAATTCCGGCACAGACCAGATTGACCACCAAGCCCAGCACGGCCACGGCGATCGCCTCCGGATAATGAATGGTCTGCGGCGCAAGCAACCTTTCGACCGAGCCGAAAATCATCAACGCCGCGATCCCAAGCAGAAAGATCGCACTGGCGAAACCACCCAGCACCTCGACTTTCCAAGTACCGAAGGCGAAGCGCGGATCGCCGGCATGGCGCCGCGCAGTGGCGTAGGCATAGGCGCTGAGACCGATGGCGACCGCATGGGAACTCATGTGCCAGCCGTCGGCCTGCAAGGCCATCGAGTTGTACCACCAGCCGGCCGCGATCTCGATCACCATCGTCGCGGCAGTAATCAGCATGACGAGGCGGGTTCCGCGCTCGGCCGCGCGGTTGCCGCTATCGAAAACATGGCTGTGGGTCCAGGCGGAAAGATCGTGTTGATGCACTGCATCGGCTCCTGCGCGTTGGTCGTTGCCGGAATGATAAAGCCTGCCACCGACTTCCAGCGAACGCTGCGATGGAGTTAGCATGGCGCCACCCGCCCCGATAGAGGTGACACTTCGATGCTGCTCTACGACTACCATCCCGCCCCCAGCCCACGCCGCGTTCGTATCTTTCTCGCCGAAAAAACGCTGAGCGTACCGATCCGCGCTGTCGACCTGGCAAAGCGTGAACAACTCGCCGACGACTACCGGGCGAAAAATCCGCGCTGCACCGTGCCGATGCTGGAACTCGACGACGGCAGCTGCCTCTGGGACACGCTGGCAATCTGCGAATACATCGAGTCGCTGCAGCCGAGCCCGCCGCTGTTCGGCCGCTCCGCCCTGGATCATGCGCGGGTGGTGATGTGGTATCAGCGCATCGAGCTCGATGGGTTTCTGGCGACCGCGGACGTGTTTCGCAACGCCAACCCGGCATTCAAGGACCGGGCGCTGTTCGGGCCGCTGCCGACCGCGCAGATCCCGGCACTGATCGAGCGCAGCCGACCGCGGGTACGGCAGTTCTATCTCGACATGGATGCGCGGCTGGCCGCATCGGAATACGTTGCCGGCGACTTTTTCTCCCTGGCCGACATCCAGTTGCTCTGCGTCGTGGACTTCGCCATGGGCTGGGGGCGCATGCCGCTACCCGCCGAATGCGCCGCGCTCGCCGCGTGGCATGCGAAGGTTGGCGCGCGACCAAGCGCGAGCGCCTAACCCGCACGCGGATACCGGATCAACGGGCGGCCGGCTGGGTCGCCTGCTCCCAGCCGAGAATCGCCAGCTTGCGCTGGCGGCCCCAGCGGTAGTGGCCGACCACGCCGCTTTCGCGGATCACCCGGTGGCAAGGGATCAGCCAGGCTACCGCGTTGGCCGCCACCGCATTGCCGACGGCACGCGCCGCGCTCGGCCGGTCCAGCGCCTCGGCCAGACTGCCGTAACTCACCATCCGTCCCGGCGGCACGGCGAGCAAAGCCTCCCAGACCTTGAGCTGGAACACCGAACCGCTGACGCAAAGCGAAAGCACGCTGCGCTCGGCGGACCCCCGCGGCGCCAGAAAAGCCGCAGCCAGCGGTGCCAGCCGATCGTTCGGCGCGGGCTGCCACACAGCCTCCGGATAAGCCCGCCGCAGCTCGGCGAGCAGCGCTTCCCGCTCCCCGGCGTCGGCAATGAATTCGAGCCGATGCAAGCCGCGCGGCGCGAACACCGCCAGCGCACTGCCGAAAGGCGTATCGACCTCGCCCCAGTACATCGGCTGGCCGCGCACCGCTGCCTTGAACTCGCCCGGCGTCATGCCTTCGTAGCGAACGAACAGATCGTGCAATCGCGCCTCTCCGGACAGCCCGCAGGCCAGCGCCGCGTCAAGCAGGCTGGCGGCATCGTCCAAATGCGCCCGCGCCGCCTCCTTGGTGATGAACTGGACGAAGCGTTTTGGACTGACCCCGGCCCAGCGCGTGAACAATCGCTGCAAATGGAATTCGGAGAGGCCGATGCGCTCAGCGACCCACGCCAGCGAGGGTTGCTGCCGCCAATGGACGGAAAGCAGTTCGACCGTTTCGCTGATGCGCGCAAAATCGCGCGATGGGTCGGTTTTGACAATGGCGGCAACGGGCATGGAACGGCTCCGAACTTGGATACGCCGCCATTTCACCACTCCGGGCCGAGCAGCGCGACCCGATTCTTGCGATTTTGTTAAGACGGGAGCGACTCAGGCGCGACGCCAGGTGGTGCCGTGCGGGCCGTCCTCCAGAATCACGCCGGCCGCTTTGAGTTCGTCGCGGAGGCGGTCGGATTCGGCGAAATTCCGCGCCTTCTTGGCCTCGGCACGGGCGGCGATACGCACATCGATCTCGGCGGCGGACAACCCGTCGGCTTGCGCCGGGGCACCCTGCAGGAAGGCCGTCGGATCGCGCTGCAACAGCCCCAGCACACCGGCAAGTCCCTTGAGCTGCGCGGCCAGCGCATGGTCGCCGCGATTCACGGCCGCCGCCAGATCGAACAACACGGCCATCGCTTCGGGGGTGCCGAAATCGTCGTCCATCGCCGTCTTGAAGCGCACGGCATGGGCCTCCTTCCAGTCCACTGCGGCCTCGCCGGCGAAGCCCTTGAGTGCGGTATACAGACGGGTCAGCGCATGCTGCGCATCGTCGAGATGGGCGTCGGAATAGTTGAGCGGGCTGCGGTAATGCGCGCGCAGGATGAAGAAGCGCACCACCTCCGGATCGTAGCGCTTGAGCACTTCGCGGATGGTGAAGAAATTGCCCAGCGACTTGGACATCTTCTCGTCGTCTACGCGGACGAAGCCATTGTGCAGCCAGTAGTTGACGAAGGGATGGGCGTGCGCCCCTTCGGACTGGGCGATCTCGTTCTCGTGATGGGGGAATTGCAGATCCTGGCCGCCGCCATGGATGTCGAAGTGTTCGCCGAGCAGGTCGGAACTCATCGCCGAGCACTCGATATGCCAGCCGGGCCGCCCCTCACCCCACGGCGAGGACCACTTGGCTTCACCCGGTTCGTTCTGTTTGGCGTGCTTCCAGAGCACGAAGTCGAGCGGATCGCGCTTGCCTTCGGTCACGTCCACCCGTTCGCCGGCGCGCAGGTCGTCCAGCGTCTTGCCGGAGAGCTTGCCGTAGCCGGGGAATCCGCGCACGGCGAAGCAGACGTCGTTGTTGCCGGCCACATAGGCGAGGGAATTGCGTTCCAGCTTGCTGATCAGGTCGAGCATCTGCGGCACGTAATCGGTGGCACGCGGCTCACGGTCCGGACGCAGCACACCGAGCGCGTCGGCATCCTCGTGCATCGCGGCGATGAAACGGTCGGTCAGGGTGCGAATGCTTTCGCCGTTCTCGACGGCGCGCTTGATGATCTTGTCGTCGATGTCGGTGATGTTGCGCACATAGGTGACGTCGAACCCACTGATCCGCAACCAGCGTGCCACCATGTCGAACACCACCATGACACGGGCGTGGCCAAGGTGGCAGTAATCGTAGACCGTCATGCCGCAGACGTACATGCGCACCTTGCCCGGCTCGATAGGCACGAAGTCCTGCTTCTCGCGCGCCAGGGAGTTGTGGAGCTTCAGCATGGAATTAATTCGGAAGACGTTGATAACGTATACGCAAACCGGGAGGAAACCCGGGAACCTGCCAGTGTTCCGTCCTTACGGTTGCGCTGCGGTTTGTTGAAATCGGGTTTGGCTTTCTTGCTAAAATCGCCGATCATCCCCAAACCCGCAGTACGACTGAGTATAGCATGCACCGTTTCGTCTCCCCCCTGCATCACAGACTCCTCCTCGTCGCTGCCGCGGCCAGTTTCGGCCTGAGCTTACCGGCCTCCGCAGGCCCCGCTCAGGACGTTCAGCAACTGATTCGGCAGGGGCAGCACACTCAAGCGCTGGAACAGATCGACAAGATGTTGGTCGACAAACCCCGCGATGCGCAGGGCCGGTTCCTTCGTGGCGTCGTATTAACCGAAATGGGACGTACCCAGGAAGCCATCAGCCTATTCTCCAAGCTGACCGAGGACTACCCGAATCTGCCCGAACCGTACAACAATCTCGCGGTGATCTACGCCCAACAGAAACAGTACGACAAAGCCAAGCAATCGCTGGAAAAGGCCATTCGCACGCATCCCGCCTACGCCACCGCCCACGAAAACCTCGGCGACATTTATGCGCGGATGGCCAGCCAAGCCTACGATAAGGCCCTTCAACTTGACTCGGCCAACGCAACCGCGCAGACCAAGCTGGCGATGATCAAGGATCTGATCGGCGTTTCGGCCCGCGGCGCGACCGCCAAGCCGACCGCAACCGCCAACGCGCAGACGCCGCCCGCGGCACCGGCCGCCCCCACCGCATCCGTTTCCGTTGCCCCGCCGGCGCCGAAACCGCCGGAGCCGGCGAAAGTCGCCGTCGTCACGCCCGTTCAACCGCCGCCGGCCGTGGCAGCACCGGCAGAAACCAAGCCAGCGGCCGTCGCTGCAACGCCCACGGTCGCCGCAGCAGCGATCGCACCGCAAGTGCCGCCGACCAAACCGCAAGCACCGGCCAAACCGGTTGCCGGAGACGGGCCCGGCGACGTAGGCAAGGTGATCAATTCCTGGGCCGGCGATTGGTCGAAAAAGGACGTGAAGGCCTATCTTTCCCACTACGCCAAGGACTTCAAGACTCCGGGCGGAAGCGCCCGCAGCGAATGGGAAGCCGAGCGCACCCAGCGCATCCGCAAGCCCGGTACGATCCAAGTGAACGTCGAAGGGTTGAAGATCAGCGTCGAAGGCGGCGAACGTGCCACCGCCCGCTTCCGCCAGTTCTACAAGTCGGCGGGACTGAAGACATCCAGCAATAAGACGTTGGAACTGGTGAAACGTGACGGCCGCTGGCAGATTCAGCAGGAACGCATCGGCAACTGAGATGCGGCCACGCTTACTTACCGCAGCCCTCGCTACGACACTGACACTGCTGCTGGAGGTCGGAACCGCCACGGCCCAGCCGCATTACACCGATGCGGGACCGGAACCGTTGCTGGCCGGGATTTTCGAATCCATCGAACAGGGCAGCTACGAGAAGGCCTACCAGCAGGTGGACTCGCTGATCAAAGGTTATCCGAACTACCGCCTCGCCCATTTGATCAAGGGCGACCTGCTGCTGGCACGAACCAAGCCGCTGACCCGTTTCGGCGAAGGCGGCGGCAAGGCCACCGACCGTGTCGCCGACCTGCGCGACGAAGCCCTGGCGCGACTCAAGGCTTACAAGACCAAACCGCCGGCGGACTATGTGCCGCGCTACCTGGCACAACTCGGGCCGGACCAGAAATACGCGGTCGTGGTGGACACGCAGAAATCTCGCCTCTATCTGTACCAGAACGACCAGGGCCGACCGCGCTTCATCGCCGACTACTACATCACCCAAGGCAAGCTCGGCGCAGACAAGAAAATGGAAGGCGACAAACGTACGCCGATCGGCGTGTATCACGTCACGTCCAGCCTGTCGCGGCAGAAGCTCGGCGATTTCTACGGCAGCGGCGCCTTTCCGATCAACTATCCCAACGAGTGGGACAAACGTATGGGCCGCAAAGGCCACGGTATCTGGCTCCACGGCACGCCGTCGGATACCTATTCGCGGCCGCCGCGCGCCTCGGACGGTTGTGTGGTGCTGACCAACCAGGATCTGGACACGCTTTCGAAGAATCTACAGATCGGCCTGACCCCGGTCATCATCAGCAACAACATCGAATGGCTGTCGCACGACGATTGGCAGACCGAACGCACGTCGCTGCTGGCGATGATCGAGGAGTGGCGTCACGATTGGGAAAGCCGCGATATCGAACGTTACGCCCGTCATTATTCGGCCAAGTTTTCCGGCGATGGACAAAATCTGGCGCAGTGGGTCGAACAAAAACGCAAAGTCAATGCCAGCAAAAGCTGGATCGCCGTCAACACGCGAAACATCAGCATGTTCCGCAACCCCGGCAAGGAAGACTACGTCGTTGTGACCTTCGAACAAGATTACAAAAGCAACAACCTGTCGAATGAAATGAAGAAGCGCCAGTACTGGATCAAGGAAGACGGGCGCTGGAAAATCGTCTCCGAAGGCGCGGCCTGATCCCGCGCCTCCATCAACCTACGCTTTCCTTTCCATCATGAAGAAAACACTCGTTGCGCTTTGCGCCCTGCTGTTCGCATTTTCCACCGCCGCCAGTGCCGCTGGCCCACAGGTCGAAATGAAAACCAACCAGGGCACGATCATCATTGAACTTGATCAGGCGAAGGCGCCGAAAACCGTGGAAAACTTTCTCCAGTACGTGAACAGCGGCTTCTACAACGGCACGATCTTCCACCGCGTTATCCACGGCTTCATGATCCAGGGCGGCGGCTTCGAGCCGGGAATGAAGGAAAAGGCCACCAAGGCGCCGGTGGTCAATGAAGGCAAGAACGGCTTGAAGAATCGCGCCGGCACCATCGCCATGGCGCGGACCAACAATCCGAATTCGGCGACCGCGCAATTCTTCATCAATCACTTCGACAATCCAATGCTGGACTACCCCAAGCCGGATGGTTACGGCTACGCCGTTTTCGGCACGGTGATAAAGGGTATGGAAATCGTTCAAAAAATCGCCGAGGTGCCCACCAAGAATGCGGGCATGTTCGAGAATGTACCGGTCACTCCCGTCGTCATCGAATCGGTCAAACTGCTGCCCGAATCGAAATAACCCTCAGAGGACTTTCCCCATGATCAAACTTCATACAAATCACGGCGTCATCGCGCTCGAACTCGATGCCGAAAAGGCGCCCAAGACCGTCCAGAACTTCATCGACTACGTCACTGCCGGCCACTACGACAACACCATATTCCATCGCGTAATCGAGGGCTTCATGATCCAGGGCGGCGGTTTCGAACCCGGCATGAAGCAAAAGCCCACCCGCGACCCGATCGAGAACGAAGCCGACAACGGCCTGACGAACGCCGTCGGCACGATCGCCATGGCGCGCACCTCGGAGCCGCACTCGGCCAGCGCGCAGTTTTTCATCAACGTGGCAAACAACGACTTCCTCAATTTCAAGGCACCTTCGGCCAACGGCTACGGCTACTGCGTTTTCGGCCGCGTGGTCGAAGGCATGGACGTGGTGGAAAAGATCAAGTCGGTGAAAACCGGACGCAGCGGCTTCCACCAGGACGTACCGGTCGAAGACGTGGTGATCGAACGCGCCGAAGTAGCCTGATCCCGGACTTGATTCTTTTCATCTCCGACCTGCATCTGCATCCGTCGCGGCCGGCCATCACCGAGCTGTTTCACGGTTTCGCTGCCGGCCCGGCCGGCAGCGCCGAAGCGCTCTACATCCTTGGCGACCTGTTCGACCACTGGGCCGGCGACGACGATTGCGCCGAGCCTGCCAACGCCAAGGTCTGCACCGCCTTGCGGCGCCTTGGTGAACGTGGAACCGCGGTGTATTTCATGTCCGGCAACCGCGATCTGCTGGTCGACCGCGGCTTCGCCGCCGCATCAGGTGCGACGCTGATCGACGAACCGCAGGTGGTCGACATCGCCGGCAGCGACACGTTGCTACTCCACGGCGACATCCTGTGCACCGACGACACGGAATATCAGCGCTATCGCGCCACCGTACGCGACCCTTTGTTCCGGCAATCGTTTCTGGCCAAACCGCTGACGGAGCGCAAAGCCTTCATCGGCGGATTGCGTGAGCGCAGCGAGAGCGAAAAACGAACCAAAGCGGCCGAGATCATGGACGTCAATGCCGACGCCATCGCCGCGGCTTTTCGTCGCCACGGCGTGGCGCGCATGATCCACGGACACACCCATCGTCAGGCACGCCATGTTCACACCGTGGATGGCCGCCCCTGTGAGCGCTGGGTGCTTGGCGACTGGCGCGACGACGTCGGCAACTACCTCGAATGCATGTCCGGCGGCTGGAGCTTCCGCTCTTGGCACGGCAAAGCTTGACCTACTGCAAGCAATTCCGTAAAGTCGCGCCCAGCGTTTCCCAAAGGGGAGTAGCTCCAAGTCGCGGTGTCGTCAGGACGGATGCGAGAGTATCCCGGTGCCGTGGGTGATCGAAAGATCGCAGCGAGACCTTTGCCGCCAGGCAAAGGTCTTTTCGTTTGCAGACCGGCCGGCGTGGCTGAATCGATGCAAACGGAAGAAACAAGGAGCTTACATAGTGAATACTTTGATCCGTAAAATTTTCCTTTTCCTGATCGGCCGGGCTCATCGCAGCAAGGTCGCGACCTTTGCCGCCGCACTGATGGCCTTGCTGTTCGCGCAGCGACTGATGGCCCCGACCCAACGCCGGAACGACAACGAACCCGGCCGAACATTCGACGGCGAATACCGTCGCATCAAAAACTGAGGTAACCATGATCGAAACCATCGCCACACCGGCCCTCTGGGCAGGCTTTGCCGTCTTTGTCGTCGTCGCCATTGCGATCGACCTGCTCGCCCTCGAACGCAAGGGGGCGCATGCGGTCGGCGTGCGCGAGGCGCTGCTCTGGTCGCTGCTCTGGGTCGGCCTTTCGCTGGCGTTCTGCGGCCTGCTCTGGTACTGGGTCGACATGCAGGCGGGACGCGAGATCGCCGACCAAAAGGCAACCGAATTCCTCACCGGCTACGTGATCGAAAAATCCCTCTCGGTGGACAATATCTTCGTCTTCCTGATGCTGTTCGGCGCCTTCGCCGTGCCACCGCAGATGCAAAAACGCGCCTTGATCATCGGCGTAATCGGCGCCGTGATATTGCGCGTACTCATGATCCTTCTCGGCGCCTGGCTGCTGGCGAAATTCAGCTGGCTGCTGTATGTCTTCGGCGCCTTCCTGCTATTCACCGGCATGAAAATGCTCCTGGTCGCCGAACATGAGCCGGACATCGAGAAGAACCCCATCCTGCACTGGATGCGCGGACATCTGTCGATCACCAAGAACTACGTCGACGGTCACCTCACCGTCATACGCGACGGCAAGCGCTGGTTCACCCCGCTGTTCCTGGTCGTCACCCTGATCGGCATCACCGACGTGATTTTTGCGGTGGACAGCATTCCGGCCATTTTTGCGATCACCACCGATCCCTTCATCGTCATGACTTCCAACATCTTTGCGGTGCTGGGTTTGCGCGCCCTGTACTTTCTGCTCGCCGACATGGCAGAGCGCTTCCACCTGCTACGCTTCGGCCTGGCCTTCGTGCTCACCTTCATCGGCAGCAAGATGCTGATCGTCGATTTCGTGCATATCCCGGTCGGCGCCTCGCTCGCCGTGGTGGGCAGCCTCCTCGCCACCTCGATCATCGCCAGCCTGGTGCGGCCGGCGAAAAAATAATGCCCGCCTGATGCCTAGCGACAATACCGCACTGGAGCTGCTGAACAGCGTATTCGGCTACGGCAGCTTCCGCGGCGAGCAAGCGGCGATCGTCGAGCACATCGCCAACGCCGGCGATGCGTTGGTACTGATGCCCACCGGCGGCGGCAAGTCGCTCTGTTACCAGCTCCCGGCGCTGATGCGAAGCGGCTGCGGAATCGTCGTTTCGCCCCTGATCGCGCTGATGCAGGATCAGGTGGACGCGCTGCTCCAGGCTGGAGTCAAGGCCGCCTTCCTCAATTCCAGCCAGGATTTCGACGCCGTGCGCGACACCGAGCGACGGCTGATGAGCGGCGACCTCGACCTCCTCTACGTGGCCCCGGAACGCTTGCTCACCGAGCGCTTCCTCGGCCAGCTCGATCAGCTCTACGCTGGCCGGCGCATCGCCCTGTTCGCCATCGACGAAGCCCATTGCGTCTCGCAATGGGGCCACGATTTCCGTCCCGAATACATCCAGCTCTCGGCCCTGCACCAGCGTTATCCGCAGGTGCCGCGCATCGCCCTCACCGCCACCGCCGACGCGCCGACCCGACGCGAGATCATCGCCCGCCTCGGGCTCGACGAAGCGCGGGTTTTCCTCTCCAGCTTCGACCGCCCGAATATCCGCTACAGCGTGGTCGAACGCGACAACCCGCGCAAGCAGCTACAGGGCTTTCTCGCCGACCACCGCGGCGCAGCCGGCATCGTCTACTGCCTGTCGCGCAAGAAGGTGGATGAGACCGCGGTCTGGCTGCGCGAACACGGCTTCAACGCCCTGCCCTACCACGCCGGGCTCGACGCCGAGACGCGGCGCGCGCACCAGCAGCGTTTCGTCCGCGACGAGGGCATCGTCATGGTTGCCACCATCGCCTTCGGCATGGGTATCGACAAGCCCGACGTGCGCTTCGTCGCCCATCTCGATCTGCCGAAAAGCCTGGAAGCCTATTACCAGGAGACCGGCCGCGCCGGCCGCGACGGCGAACCCGCCGAAGCCTGGATGACCTACGGCCTCAACGACGTAATGATCCACCGCCAGCGCATCGACGAGTCCGCCGCCGGCGACGAACAGAAGCGCATCGAGCGGCAGAAGCTCGACGCCATGCTGGCTTACTGCGAAGCGGCGGGCTGCCGGCGCAGCGTGCTGCTGCAGTACTTCGGCGAAGCCGGCGGCGCCTGCGGCAATTGCGATACCTGCGCCGACCCCCCGGAAATGTGGGACGGCACGGTGGCCGCGCAGAAGCTGCTCTCCGCCGCGATGCGCACCGGCCAGCGTTTCGGCGTGGTGCACTTGATCGACGTGCTGCGCGGCAAGCGCAACGAAAAGATCGCCCAGTTCAACCACGACGCACTGCCCACCTTCGGCGTCGGCGCCGACATGGACGATGCCGCCTGGCGCGCCGTGGCCCGGCAACTGCTGGTGAACGGCGTGATCCAGGCCGACGGCGAGCGCTACGGCGCCATCGTTCTTGCCGAAGCCGCCCGCCCCGTACTGAAGGGCGAAACCACCCTGATGCTGCGCCGGCGACTGCGCCCAAAAAGCTCAAGGAACTCCGCTAGCCCGACGCGGAATCCATTCAGCGCAGCGCTCGGCGACCTCGCCACCGCCGACGTGCCGCTGTTCGAAGCCCTGCGCCATTGGCGTGCGGCGCTGGCCAAGGAACAGGGCGTGCCGGCCTACGTGATTCTGCACGACAAGACCCTGCGCGAAATCGCCGGCCGCCGCCCGGCAACGACCGCCGAACTGCGCAACATCCCCGGCATGGGCGAGGCGAAGGTCAACCGCTACGGCGCCGTCCTGCTCGATGTGGTCCGCAAAACGCTGAACGCAGCCGCCGCCGGGCCGTGACCTCGCCAGCCGCCCGCGAGCCATGATCGACCCGCGTACCTTCCTCTTCGTTGCCAACCTGCTCGGGATGCTCTGCGCCTTGGTGCTGTGGGTGCAGGCCCGCAGCTTTCCCGACGACATCCACGGCCTGCGCGACTGGGCCAAAGCGGTGATCCTGATTGGCTTCGCGTCCGGCCTTACCTCCCTGCGCGGCATCCTGCCCGACGTGTTCACGGTGGTGGCCGCCAGCGGCCTGCTGCTGACCGGACAACTCATGCTGGTGAGAGGACTGCAACGCTATCTGGGGCAAACACCCCATTGGCGCCCGACCCTCGACATCATCGGTGCCATCGTGCTGCTGGTGGCCCTGCTCACCTTCGCCACCGAAAGCTATCAAGGCCGCCTGTTCGTCATGACCCTGGCCCAGATCGGCCTCTTCTCCTGGGGTGCCTGGCTGGCCTGGCGGACCGAGCCCAAGGGCTTCGGCAACCGTTTCCTCAGCGCCGCCTTCGGCCTCAGCGTCGCCGTCGCCCTGTGGCGACTCGCCACCCTGCCCGCCGCGGTGAATGAAAGCGACGACATCTTCGACCACAACCTGATCCAGCAGGTGTACCTGGGCACCTTTTCCCTCGGCGTGCTCGGGCTTTCCATCGGCTTCATCCTCCTCGCCAACGAGCGGTTGAGGGTGGAACTGGAGTTCCTCGCCACCCGCGATCCGATGACCGGCTGCCTCAACCGCCGCGCCTTCTTCGCCCGCGCCAAGGTGGAATGGGCGCGCAGTCTGCGCTCCGGCCGACCTCTGGCCGTCATCGCCTCGGACATCGATTTTTTCAAGAAGGTGAATGACACCTACGGCCACCACATCGGCGACGCTGTAATCAAGGACTATGCCCATCGCGCCCAGCAGATGCTGCGCCTGCCCGACACGCTGGCCCGCTTTGGCGGCGAGGAATTCGTCATCCTGCTACCCGACACCGGGATGGCCGAAGCAAGAAAGGTAGCCGAACGCATCCGGGGCGAAGTCGAACAACAGCAAGACAAGAAACTCCCCGCCTACACCGTGAGCCTCGGCATCGCCGCCACCCCGGACCAAAGCGGCCAGGCTACCGACATCGAAGCCCTGATCGCCAAGGCCGATGCGGCGCTGTATCGGGCAAAGCAGGGCGGGAGGAATCGGGTGGAGGGGTAATCAGCGCGAGGGCCAATGACGGCATCGAATCAGGAATGGCTCCCATACCTTAACCCCTATTTCCCAGCACCATCCCACACACCTCCTCCGCCCCCATCCCCCCGCAGGCACAGGTGACGTGGGCATAGCGCCGGTACAGCGCCTCCCGTTCCGCAAACACCTCCGCCAGGCTCTGCCCAGGCTTGCGTACCACGGCGCGGCGGATCAGGTCGCCAGCGCGTGCCTCCAAGGTGGACCGGTCCACGTCGAGATGGACGATGTACGCGACGCCGCGTAATTGTTCCATCTCCTCACTGCAATAGACGGCACTGCCGCCGGTGGCGATGATGGCGCCGCCCGCCTCGGCAGCGAGGGTCAGGGCCTGGCGCAGGGCGACGGCTTCGAGACAGCGGAAGCCTTCGCTGCCGTGGCGAGCCAACAGGTCGGCGAGCTCGGCGTTGCCGGCCGCTTCGATCAGGCGGTCGGTGTCGAGGAACAAGCGATCCAGCCGTTCCGCCAGCAGAGCACCGACGGTGCTCTTGCCAGCGCCGGGCATGCCGATCAGGACGACGATGGGCTTCATGGGGCAGGCCCTCGGTCGCCCGCCTCCCAATAGCCCGGCGCCGCATAGCGCGCCTTCAGCTGATCGACGAACAGCCGCAGCCGCAGCGGCATCTGGCGCTGAGGAAACACCGCGTGGATACCCAGCGGCGGTGCCGCCCAGTCGTCCAGCACCGCCACCAGCCGCCCGGCACGCAGATCGTCGCCGACTTCCCAGAGCGAACGCCAGACCAGTCCGCGACCCTCCAGCGCCCAGTCGTGCAACACCGAACCGTCGTTGCACTGGAAACGGCCGCCGACCTTGACCGCGCGCACCTCGCCGGATCGCCGCGGATCGGCAAAACTCCAGCCGGTCTGCTGGTTCAGCGTCAGACATAGATGGCGCGCGAGATCGTCGGGCGTCGCCGGCACGCCGCGCTGCGCCAGATAGTCGGGGCTGCCGACCACCGCGCGGCGCATGTCGCCGAGACGCACCGCCACCAGACTGGTGTCGGCCAGCGGACCGATACGCACCGCGCAGTCGAAGCCCTCGTTGACCAAATCCACAGTCCGGTCCGAAAGGTCCAGTGCGACGGTGACTTCCGGATGCTCGTCGAGAAACTGCGCCACATGCGGCGCCACGTGGCGCCGGCCAAAGCCGGCCGGCGCGGAGACGCGCAGATGGCCACTGGCCTGGACGCTGCCAAGGCTGACCGCGGCCTCGGCATCGGCAAGGGCATTGAGCAGGCGCTGGCAGTCCTCCAGAAACGCGCTGCCCTCAGGCGTCAGGCTGATGCGGCGGGTGGTCCGCAGCAGCAGCCTGACGCCGAGCCGAGCCTCCAGCGCATCGATGCGCCGCCCCATCATCGCCGGCGTCACGCCTTCGGCACGTGCAGCCGCACTGAGACTGCCTTTCTGGGCCACGGCGACGAAGGCATCGATCTGCGTCAGCTTGTCCATTTAATACTTTCAATACAAGATGGTTTGACTCTAGCGGGTATTCCCATACGGATCAACAGTCAATAGACTCGCGCCAGTTTCAAATTTCCGTTGCCACCCTTTTCAGGAGTCCCCCATGGCCATCGCCCTCCCCGCCGGCATGCAGATCACCGCGCCGATCAAACCCGAATGGGAATTCATCCTCACCCCGGCCGCCCTTGAATTCGTCGCCAAGCTGCACCGCGCCTTCGAACCGCGTCGCCAGGAACTGCTCAAGGCCCGCGTCGCGCGGCAGGCCCGCATCGACGCTGGCGAGATGCCCGATTTCCTGCCCGAGACCAAGGCCATCCGCGAAGGCGACTGGAAGATCGCGCCGCTGCCCAAGGCCCTGGAAAACCGCCGCGTCGAAATCACCGGCCCGGTCGAGGCCAAGATGATCATCAACGCCTACAACTCCGGCGCCGACAGCTACATGACCGACTTCGAAGACTCCAACAGCCCGAAGTGGGACAACCAGATTCAAGGCCAGGTCAATCTGTACAAGGCCATCCGCCGTGAGCTGAGTTTCAAGAACGAAGCCGGCAAGGAATACAAGCTCAACGACAAGATCGCCACCCTGCAAATTCGCCCGCGCGGCTGGCACCTCGACGAGAAGCATGTGACCGTGGACGGCCAACGTGTCGGCGGCGGCATCTTCGACTTTGCCCTGGTCTTCTTCCACAACGCCAAGGAGCAGGTCGCCCGCGGCGCCGGCCCCTTCTACTACCTGCCGAAGATGGAATCGCACCTTGAGGCCCGCCTCTGGAACGACATCTTCGTCATGGCGCAGGACCACATCGGCCTGCCCCAGGGCACCATCAAGGCCACCGTGCTGGTGGAAACCATCCTCGCCACCTTCGAGATGGAAGAAATCCTCTACGAACTGCGCAACCACAGCGCCGGCCTCAACGCCGGGCGTTGGGACTACATCTTCAGCTGCATCAAGAAATTCAAGAAGAACAAGGATTTCTGCCTGGCCCAACGCGGCGCCATCACCATGGAAGTGCCCTTCATGCGCGGCTACGCGCTGGCCCTGGTGCAGGCCTGCCACAAGCGCGGCGCCCCCGCCATGGGCGGCATGAGCGCGCTGATCCCGATCAAGAACGACCCGGTCGCCAACGAGAAGGCCCTCGCCGGCATCCGCCACGACAAGACCCGCGACGCCAACGACGGCTTCGACGGCGGCTGGGTAGCTCACCCCGGCCTCGTCTCCATCGCGGCCGAAGAGTTCCAGAAGGTCCTCGGCGACAAGCCCAACCAGTGGGGCAAGCAGGTCAGCGGCAGCTTCGGCCCGAAGCAATGGCTCGACTTCCAGCCCGAGCAGCCGATCACCGAAACCGGCCTGCGCAACAACATCAACGTCGGCATCCACTACCTCGGCAGCTGGCTCGCCGGCAACGGCTGCGTGCCGATCCACAACTTGATGGAAGACGCCGCCACGGCGGAGATCAGCCGCTCGCAAGTGTGGCAGTGGGTGGTGAGTCCGAAGGGCAAGCTCGATGACGGCCGCAAGGTCACCGAGGAAATGGTGCGCCCGATGATCGCCGAGGAACTGGCGAAGGTGAAAGCCGTGGTCACCGCCCAAGGCGAGAAGACCGAGACCTACGATCAGGCAGCTGTCATTTTCGACAAGATGAGTTTGACGCCGGATTACCCGGAGTTTTTGACGCTGCCGTTGTATGAGGCGATGGAGTAAGCATCAGAAAAAGTCGGCGCTGACAGGACGGCACCCGAGTCATCTCGGGTGCTGTTTTTTTTGCTCGAAGACCAGAGTTATCGCCAATGCACCACATCAATGGTGCATAAATTAGTTGACGTCACGAGATTCAACGGATAAAGTTACTGCACCACATCAATGGTGCAGTAATGACTACCAATCTCTTAGACTACGTCGATATCCAAGGCGGCCACCCCTTCCGCGGCGGCATCCCTGCTGATCTGGAGGGAAATGCCTACGCCTTGCAGATTCGCGACGCCAGCCCGGAAGGTGTCGCTGACTGGGCCGCGCTCACGCGCACGTCTCTGGACGGCTACAAGAACATCGTTTGGCTGCGCACGGGCGACATCGTCTTTGCTGCGCGCGGCCAGAACAACTACGCCCTGTGCCTCGACGAGGTTCCCGTCCCCGCCGTGTGCTCTCAGTATTTCTTCCTGCTGCGGGTCAAATCGTCCGCATTGCTTCCCGGCTTCCTCGCCTGGCAAATGAATCGGCAGCCCGCCCAGCGCTATTTTTCGCAGCATGCCGAAGGCTCGGACCAGATCGGCATTCGCCGGGGCATATTGGAAGCACTGCCCATTGTCGTGCCCTCCATCGAGCGACAGCAAGGCATCGCTGCTCTCGACAAAGCCGCTCATGAAGAGCGGAAAACGCTGCAAGCATTGATCCGCAACCGCGAGCAACTGCTGGACGCACTAGCCATCGAACTGCACAACCACCCCATCCGTTGAACGAGCCCACCATGTCAAACGACCAAATCAACCAGGACGCCATCAACGCCGCCGTCTGGAACGCCTGCGATACCTTCCGCGGCACGGTGGACCCGAGCATCTACAAGGACTACGTCCTCACCATGCTCTTTCTCAAATACATCTCCGATGTCTGGCAGGACCACTACGACGGCTATCAGCGGGAGCATGGCGCCCATCCCGAGCTGATCACAGAACTGCTCAAAACCGAGCGCTTCGTCCTGCCGCCTTCCGCCAACTTCTATGCACTGTTCGAAGCCCGCCACCAACCGGGCAATGGCGAGCGCATCGACAAAGCCCTGCACGCCATAGAAGAAGCCAACATTGCCAAGCTGCGCGACGTCTTCCAAGACATCAGCTTCAACGCCAGCAAGCTCGGCGACGAAGCCCAGAAAAACGACATCCTGCGCCACCTGCTGGAAGACTTCGCCAGGCCCGAACTCGACCTGCGCCCCAGCCGCATCGGCACACTGGACGTGATCGGCAACGCCTACGAATTCCTCATCAAGAACTTCGCCTCCACCAGTGGCAAAAAGGCCGGCGAGTTCTACACCCCGCCGGAAGTCTCCCGTCTCATGGCTCTGCTCATGGCGCCACGGGAGGGCGACGAAATCTGCGATCCCACCTGCGGCTCCGGCTCCCTGCTCATGAAATGCGGCCAACTCATCCGCGCCCAAGGAGGCGGCCGCAAGTACGCCCTCTACGGTCAGGAAGCCATCGGCAGCACCTGGGCGCTGGCCAAGATGAACATGTTCCTCCACGGCGAAGACAACCACCGCATCGAATGGGGCGACACCCTTCGCAACCCCAAGCTGCTGGACGACACCGGTCTGCTCAAGCACTTCGACATCGTCGTCGCCAACCCGCCCTTCTCCCTCGAAAAATGGGGCCAGGAAGGCGCCGAGGCCGACAAGCACAAGCGCTTTCGCCGGGGCGTGCCGCCGCGCACCAAGGGCGACTACGCCTTCATCCTGCACATGATCGAAGTCATGAAGCCCGGCAGCGGCCGCATGGCCGTCGTCGTGCCGCACGGCGTGCTGTTCCGTGGCGCCGCCGAAGGCAAGATCCGTCAGAAGCTGATCGACGAAAACCTGCTGGATGTGGTCATCGGCCTGCCGGAAAAACTGTTCTATGGCACTGGCATTCCCGCCGCCGTCCTCGTCTTCCGCAAGAAGAAGACCGACGACAAGGTGCTGTTCATCGACGCTAGCCGCGAATACCAGGACGGCAAGAACCAGAACCTGCTGCGCGAACAGGACATCGAGAAAATCCTCGCCACCTGCGCCGCCCGCGTCGACGTGGAGAAATACGCCCACCTCGCCAGCCGGGCCGAAATCGCCGAGAACGACTACAACCTCAACATCCCCCGCTACGTGGACACCTTCGAGGAAGAAGAAGAAATCGACCTCATGGCCGTGCGCGCCGAACGCGAAAAGCTCAAGGCCGAACTGGCCGTGCTGGAAGAACGCATGGCCGGCTATCTGAAAGAACTCGGCTACCACTGATCCTGGTCGCCGCCAATCCCGGAACGAAAGACGCTCCATGCACCTCTGCTACTTCGACGAAAACAAGCACGCGCCCGACAACCCGAACTTTTTCATCGGCGGCTTGCTGATCCCCGATGACAAAGCCATCGAGTTCGAGAAAACCCTCTCGCAGATCGCCTTCAACTTCTTCGGCTCACGTGCGCTGACCGTCACCAATGAACTTCATGGCAAGGACCTCTTCCATGGCAAGGGCAACGCCAAGGGACGCAAGCTCGAAGAGCGGGTGCAGGTATTCCAGGACGTGGCGACTTTCGTCATCAACAACAAGATCCCGGTGCGGCTGGTCTGCATCGACGTGGATCGGCATCTTGGCAAGTACGTCTATCCGATACCACCCTATCGGCTCGGGATGATGCTGATCCTCGAACGCTTCTGCGAATACCTCGATACGGCCGACGACCTCGGCCTGGTCTTCGGCGACTATGAAGCCGACCAGGTTACCGGCGCCGTGGTCGATTTCTCCGAGTACAAGTCGCAAGGCAAGACCCCCATGTATTTCGGACGCCCGCTCGGGAGGCTGCTGGATACGGTGTATTTCACCCAATCGCATCACAGCCGCTTCCTGCAGGTAGCCGACCTGCTGGTCTATATGGCCGGGCGCTTCGAGAATCGCGCCGTGGTCGCCGACCGCTGGCATGAGAAAACCGTGGCCGAAGCCTGGGAAAAGATAAAGGCCAGCGGGAATGTGAGCATTCAGCGCTGGCCTTGAGTGTTTGGAACGACCAGCCCCGGCAGGGAGGAACTCGCCTTGGGACGAGTGTTCTAGTCGCAGGCGCATGGTAAGCAACTTCAACCGTCCAGTCAACGGATAGCCCGCAGGAACGGCAACTGGAATAGAGGCAGGAAAAATCGAATGACAGTCTCAACCCGGGTCAAGAAGACCATCGCCAATGCAAAGGCCAAGCCAGCCAAGGGGAAGAAGGCATGAGCAGGCGGACGGCAGCAACTATTAGGCATTACTTAATACTTCAGATACTCAAGTCAGTTGTAAAGGAAAACTTTACAACTGGGCTAGGCGACAACTGGCACGAGGGATTTGCTAATGCTTCCTGAAGGATGGAAACGACAAACCGTCGCCGATATCTGCGAAATGCAGAATGGGCATGGATTCGGTCCGAATGACTGGGGCGCAGAAGGACTCCCAATCATTCGGATTCAGAACCTCAACGGCGGTCAGAAATTTGATTTCTACGCTGGCCCCACAGAACCTCGATGGATAGTTGATCCAGGACAACTACTCTTCGCCTGGGCTGGTACCAAAGGCGTGTCCTTTGGCCCAACAATCTGGCGAGGAAAGCGCGGCGTGCTGAACCAGCACATTTTCAAGGTCCATGCCAACGCAGGCATTGACAGCGCATGGCTCTATTGGGCTCTGCGGCATGTAACGGATCGAATCGAGGCAAACGCGCACGGATTTAAGGCGACCTTAGTCCACGTCAAGAAGTCTGACATTGACCGGCAGAGCGTAATTGTTCCTGACCAAGGGACTCAAACACGAATTGCCGAAGTCATGCAGACATGGGACGAAGCCATCACCGCCACCGAAAAGCTGCTCGCCAACAGCTGCAAGCAGAAACAGGAGCTAATGCGAGCGCTTCTGACTGGCAAGAAACGATTTACACGCCTACAGGGCTCGTGGCAGCACTTAGATTTCGACGATGTATTCGAGCGGGTTACTCGAAAGAATTTTCCCGGCAACTCAAATGTCCTGACCATTTCCGGGCAACTCGGCCTGGTCAGTCAGAGCGAGTACTTCAACAAGAGCGTCGCGAGCGAGAACCTTTCCGGCTATACGCTTTTGGAACGCTACAACTTCGCCTACAACAAGAGCTATTCAGCGGGTTATCCGCAGGGGGCAATCAAGCCACTCGTCGCTCACGATGCCGGCGTCGTTTCGAGTCTCTATGTCTGTTTCCGCATCAAAGCAGGTGTCGAGGCCGATTTCGATTTCTTTCGGCACTACTTCGAAGCCGGTCTGCTCAACGAGGAAATATCGGGTATTGCTCAGGAAGGCGCACGAAATCACGGATTGTTGAACGTCAGCGTCACCGACTTCTTCAAACTCAGGCTTCATATACCGCCGGTTCCCGTGCAACGGAAGATCGCAGAAGCCATTAATGTCGCGGAGGCAGAGGAGCGTTTGTTCGAAAATCAGCTAGAACGGCTGCAAACAGAAAAGCGCGCCCTCATGCAACAACTCCTCACCGGCAAGCGCCGCGTCCGCCTTCCCGCCAGTGAGGCCACGCCATGAGCCCCGTCCCGCAAACCCGCGAGCACTACAGCGCCCACATTCCGGCGCTGCACCTGCTCTGCAACCTGGGCTGGGACTATCTTTCCGCCGCCGACTGCCTGGCCCTGCGCGGTTCGACGCGGGAGGTGGTCCTCCGGCCGCGCCTGATCGAGGTGTTGCAGACACGCCGCTTCGAGTACAAGGGTGAGTGGTATCCGCTCTCGCCTTCGGGCATCGACCAGATCGTGCGCGAGCTGTCGGCGCTGAGTCTGGCCGAGGGGCTGTTGGGGGCCAACGAGCGGCTTTACGGCAAGCTGGCACTGGGCATCACCGTCACCGAATTCATGCCGGACGGCAAGAAACACCAGCCGACCATCCACGTCATCGACTGGGCCGATCCGGGCGCCAACCATTGGGAGGTGACCGAGGAGCTGGAGGTGCTCTCCAGCCAGGGCACCCATCATCGGATTCCCGATGTGGTGGGCTATGTGAATGGTCTGCCGCTGGTGGTGATGGAGGCGAAGCGGCCCGAGTCGAGCACGGACGGCAAGGCCATGGTGGAGGAAGGCGTCAGCCAGCATTTGCGCAACCAGCGGCCGGACGAGATTCCGCCCCTGTTCACCTATGCCCAGTTGCTGCTGGCCATCAGCCATGTGGACGGCCGCTACGGCACCACCCACACAGCGGCCAAGTTCTGGGCGCGCTGGCGCGAAGAGGAATTCGACGAGGCCCATTTCAGCCGCGTCAAGAACAAGCCCCTGCCCTTCGCGACCCGTGTCGCGCTCTTCGCCGGCAAGCCGGGGAAGGTACGGACCTATTTCGAAGCGCTGTGGTCGCAACCCATGCTGCCCACGGACCAGGACCGGCTGCTGATCAGCCTGCTCACGCCGGCGCGGCTGCTGGAGTTCCTGCGCGGCTTCGTGCTGTTTGACCGCAAGGTGGGCAAGATCGTCGCCCGCTACCAGCAGTTCTTCGGCATCCGTGCCCTGCTGGCACGCATCCACCGTCTGCGGCCCGACGGTGGGCGCGAGGGTGGCGTGGTCTGGCACACCACGGGCTCGGGCAAGAGCTTCACCATGGTCTTTCTCAGCAAGGCCCTGCTGCTGGACCCGGCTCTGGCCGAATGCCGGGTGGTGGTGGTCACCGACCGCCTCGACCTCGAAGACCAGTTGGCGAAGAACTTCATTTCCAGCGGCGCCTTCGGCTCGGCACTGGCGACCAAGAAGGAAGGCGAGAAGAGCAAGGCCACCTCGGGCCGCGATCTGGCCCGGCGCATCGGCCAGGGTACGGAGCGCATCACCTTCACCCTGGTGCACAAGTTCAATACCGCCTCGAAGCTGGCCGAATGCCGCAACGATTCGGCCAATCTGATTGTGCTGGTGGACGAGGGCCACCGCAGCCACGGCGGCGAGACCCACGAGCGCATGAAGCTGGCGCTGCCGCGTGCCGCTTACATCGCCTTCACCGGCACGCCGCTGCTCAAGGCAGACAAGTCAGCCAACAAGTTCGGCCCCATCGTCCATGCCTACACCATGCAGCGGGCGGTGGAGGACGAGACCGTGGCGCCCCTGCTCTATGAAGAGCGGGTGCCCGAGCTGAGCATCGACGAGGCGGCGGTGAACCGCTGGTTCGACAAGATCACCGCCGGCCTGGCCGACAAACAGAAGGCCGACCTGAAGAAGAAATACGCCCGCAAGGGCGCCATCTACGGCGCGACCAATCGCATCGAGCTGATCGCCTGGGACATCGCCGTCCACTTCAACGAGAACATCAAGAAGCTGGGCCTGGGGCTGAAAGGCCAGATCGCCACCGACAGCAAGCTGGATGCAATCCGCTACCAGCAGGCGCTGGACGATACGGGGTTGGTGAGCAGCGCCATCGTCATCTCGCCGCCGGATACGCGGGAGGGCAACAGCGAGGTGGACGAGGACAAGCTGCCCGAGGTGCAGAAGTGGTGGAAGAAGTACGTCGACCACGACCAGGAGGGCTACGAGAAGGCCGTGCTGGCCGGCTTCGCCGAGGACGGCGAGCCGGACTTGCTGATCGTGGTGGACCGTCTGCTGACCGGCTTCGACGAGCCGCGCAACACGGTGCTCTACATCGACAAGCCGCTCCAGGGCCACAACCTGATTCAGGCCGTGGCGCGGGTGAACCGCCTGCACGACGCCAAGCGCTACGGCGTGCTGGTGGATTACCGGGGCATCCTCAAGGAATTGGACACCGCCATCCGTGCCTATCAGGACCTGGCAAGCCAGACCCAGGGCGGCTTCGACATGGACGATCTGGCCGGCCTCTACCGCCAGTTCAGCACCGAGTACAAACGCCTGCCGGCCCTGCACGAAGCCCTGTGGGCCTTCTTCAAGGAGGTGAAGAACCGGCAGGACCTGGAGCAGTACCGCCAGGTGCTGATGCCGAAGTACGCGCCGGACCCCAATGCTGAAATGGGCGAAACCTACGACACGCGACAGAAGCTGCGCGAGGATTTCTACGAGGCGCTGACCCGCTTCGGCCTCTGCCTGCAAACGGCCCTGTCGTCGCGCAGCTTCTTCGAGGACAACAGCTTTTCCGAGCAGGACGTGCGCACCTACAAGGAAGACCTGCGCTTCTTCTCCAGCCTGCGCCAGATCGCGCGCCAGGATGCGCTGGAGACGGTGGACTACAGCATCTACGAAGAGCAGATCCGGCGCATGGTGGACAAGCAGGTGATCGGCCAGGAGGTGCGCGAGCCGGAGGGCGTGTACCTGGTGCACAAGCTGGGGCAGGATGACGATCCGGCGACCTGGAGCGAGGAAAAGACCCGCAACGAGACGGACAAGATCCAGACCCGGCTGAAGAAGACCATCGAACAGGATCTGGCCGACGATCCCCATGCGCAGAAAGTGTTCGCCGACATGCTGAAGCAGGCCATCGCCGAGGCCGAGGCGATGTTCGACCATCCGCTCAAGCAATTCGCGCTGTTCCGCAAATTCGAGGACAAGGTGGAACGGCACGAGGTGGAAGGGATTCCCGATGCCTTCGGTGAGAACCACCACGCGCGGGCCTATTTCGGCGCCTTCCGTCTCGCGCTAGCGGATGCTTTCGAGACATCCGTTACCTGGGAAGGCGAGGCCCTGGCCATCGACGCCGCCGTGCGCGACGCCGTGGCGGAAAACTCCCTCAACCCGCAGAACATCGAGGCGGCGATCCGCAAGGCCTTGCTGCCGCGTCTGTTCGAACGCATGGGGCTGGAGAAGGCGAAGGAAGTGATCGAACTGGTGATCCATATCGTCCGCGTCGGCCTCGCTCGCGGGAAGCTCTAGGCGTGCGTCGCCACATCAGCTATGGCGAGGAGCGCATCGGCTTCTCGATCCGCTTCCTGTCGCGCCCGGCGCGGCGGATTTCCATTCATGTCACGCCCGACGGCACGGTGACGGTGGACGCGCCGGAAGGCACGCCGGTCGACGAAGTCGTGGCGGCCGTGCGCCGTCGCGTGCGCTGGATCTGGCTACGCCTGCGCGCCTGCCGCGAACGCGCCGACCATGTGTTGCCGCGCGAGTACGTGAGCGGCGAAAGCCATTTCTATCTGGGCCGGCGCCATGTGCTGAAAGTGATCGTCGCCCCCAAGGACAAGCCAGGCGTGAAGCTGCTGCGCGGCAAGCTAGAGGTACGCGTGCCAACCCGCGATGCGGCCAAGGTTCGCACGCTGCTCGATGCCTGGTATCGACGGCGTGCCGAAGACGTGTTTTTCCGGCGGATCGCCGAGTGCGCCGCCAGGGCGCACTGGGTCGCGCAGGCCCCGACGTTCCGCCTGCTGACCATGCGCACGCAATGGGGCAGTTGCTCGCCCAAGGGCAGCCTGCTGCTCAATCCGTTGCTGGTCAAGGCGCCCACACCCTGCATTGACTACGTGATCCTCCACGAGCTGTGTCATCTCAGGGAACACAATCACAGTGCCCGCTTCTACGAACTGCTCACGGGCCTGATGGAGGATTGGCAGGTAAAGAAGGCGGAACTGGATGCCCTGGCCGACCATTTGCTTAACTGTTGAGCGTGCCGCAAAAGTCGGTGCTGGCGCTACGGCGCCGTGGTATGTTCCCGGCGGTTACGACGTTGGCCTATTGCAGATATCCGGTGTTTCTGCAATAAGCCGGCTCGCTATTCCAATTTGCATCGGAAAACATCCATGAAACTCAACCTGCGACAGACCGTCATCGACTTCCTCAAGGCTCGCCAGGAGGAGCGTTTCAAGGCGCGCCAGATTGCGCTGTGGATGTTCGAGAACCATCGTGAGGCTTGCGAGGAGAAGCGTCGCAACAGCCAGCAGGACTTGCGCGATGACGCCATGTTGATCCAGCAACTCGTCGCCGAGATCGGCGCCAACCGACCGGAGATTCAGAAGAAGGAGCCGCGCATCCGCACCACGGAAGGACGACCGCGCCTTTACTACTTTGCGACCGAGGCCAGCTACGACGAAGTTCTGCGGCCGATCCACATCGAGCCAGCAAAGGATGGCAACAAAGAACCGGCCAAGGCCAGCCTGACCGAGCACGACCTCTACCCCCTGCTCTGCCGCTACCTGCATGCCGAATTCGGCCTTTACCCGAAGCGCATCGACGAGAAGCGTTCCTCAAATCGCAATGGCCCCAAGGGCAACATCTGGCTCTTTCCCGACATCGTGGCGATGGAAGATCTGGGGGCCGAATGGCACAAGGACATCCGCGACTGTGTGCGCCACTATGGCGACCCGCGCTGTCGCCTGTGGTCCTTCGAGGTAAAGCTAAAGCTCAACCGCTCGAACGTGCGCGAGGCGTGGTTTCAAACGGTGTCGAATTCCTCTTGGGCAAACCAGGGCTATCTGGTGGCGGCGGAAGTGGAAGGTGCGGACACGATGAAGGAACTGCGCCTGCTGGCGGCGGCCCACGGTATCGGCCTCATCGTGTTGGACGTGGAAGACCCGACGGAGGGCAGCGAGATTCGCATTCCCGCTCGCGAACGAACCGAGGTCGATTGGGACGCCTGCAACCGGCTGGCGGAGGAGAACCCGGATTTCCGTGACTTCATCCGCAACGTACGCCAGTTCCACCAGACCGACGACGTCAAGCGCGGCGATTGGGATTTGCCGGCGGACGAAAGCTGAAAAATCGGCGCTGGCGGGACGGCGCCAAGTAACACCATGGGCTATCTATCCGGCTTTGCGCCCACGTCTCCCAACAGCCCACCCGCCTCCCGCTCGTCCAACTCCAACCTGGGTGTAGCATCTTTGAGGCGCTTTTCGACTTCTTTGATGTGCTCGGCAGCAGGAATGTTCTCGGGCGGAGTGCCGCCGATGCGTCTGATGGCGTCGCGCACTTCCTTGCCAACCTGTTCGTGGGTCTGGATGGCCTGTGCCTGATTGCGCACGCCATCGCGGGCGAGCTTGTCGCGGGTCTGGGTCATACGGAACTGGTTGGCGGCAAGCTCCGTCGCATTCATACGATCAAGAAGGTTGTCTTTTCCCGGTATGGCCTTGCGCTGCTTGATGGCGTCGCGCCCCAGGCCGCCATAAAGGCCCTTGTAGCCGGCATCGTGGAAAACACCAAACATCTTGCTTTGTATGCCGGCATCCTGCGCGGCGCCGGAGAGGGCCTTGAATTCCTCGGCGGTCTGCTTGCGCAGTTCCAGCCGTTCCATGTCGGCGGCGGCCTGGTCGTTTAGTTCCTGCCGGCGTGCCTGGACGGCGAAATACTTCTGGGCCTGGGCGATTTCCGGTTTCGCGGATCGCCGTTCTGGGCGATGAGATAGCAGGCGAAGCGGGAAAGCTGGTAATCCTCGACGGTTCGCTGGCTTCCCGATCCAAGGTCAACCATTTTGCCGGCGCCGGCAAAATGGTAGCCGGGAGTATTTCCCGATTGTTCACAAGAAGTTATTGCCCGCTCGATGGCCTGTTCGAAGCGCCGCCATTGGCTGTAGCCCAACAGGGTTTGTCGCCCAGCGTGGGCAGTTGCTTGCCGTTCATGTTTGCGGTCTCCAAGCGTCGACGATGGAAATATTTGCAGATGGCATGGTGAGTTTAACCGTGGGGAAGCTCGCCAGACGAGCCAGTGATTGCAAAAGTCGGCGCTGACGAGACGGCGGCTACGGCTCGCGAGTCAGAATTTCAAAGAGTGGCACATTTATGTAGTAGTTGCTCCGCCCCACCTTGCGCTTCTGCAGAAAGCCGCCCGCCACCAGCGCTTCGAGATATTTGGTCGCTGTCAGCCGCGACACCTTGAGATCGTGTTCGACGAACTCGATCTTGGTGTAGGGATATGAAAACAGGTTGTTGATCAGATCCTGGCTGTAGAAGCGGTAGCCGGCGCGGATGCGGTGCTTGTAGTCCATCAGCAATGCCTTGATGGCCTGGATGGTGGCAATGCCGTCGGCCGCCGTTTTTTCGACGGCGGTGAGCATGTAGAGCACCCAATCCTCCCAACAGTCGCGGTCGCGGGCTTCCTGCAAGAGGCGGTAATAGTCGGCCTTGGTACGCGCGATATGGCGGGAGAGATAGAGCACGGGGGTGTCGAGCAGGCCCTGCTTGATGAGGTAGAGCACGTTGATGATGCGGCCGGTGCGACCGTTGCCGTCGTAAAAGGGATGAATGCTCTCGAACTGGTGGTGGATCAGCGCCATCTTCACCAGCGGATCGGCATCGAACAGGGCATCGTCGTTGATGAAACGTTCGAGGTCGGTCATCAAGGCCAGGATATCGTCGGGGTTCTGCGGCGGGGTATAGACGGTACGGCCGCCATCGCCTTTGAGCGCAGTGCCCGGCAGCTTGCGAAAGCCGGCGCGATTGCGCTCCAACTCGGCCTGGATTTCAAGGATGTCGTTGTTGGTCAACAACCCGTTGCGGCGCACGGCGTCGAAGCCGACCCGTAGCGCCTGGCGGTAGTAGGCAACCTCCTTCGCGGCGACGCTGCCGCCGGACTCCGGGAAGACGGCATCACGAAACAGTTCGTCGTGGGTAGTGACGATGTTCTCGATCTCGGAACTGTCCTTCGCCTCCTGCAAGCCGAGGGTGCTAATGAGAATGCCCTGATTCGGCATGGAGGCGGCCACGCCCTTGAGTTCGGCCAGCTTGCGGCTGGCCGCATTGAGTTGCTTGAGAATGTCCGGCCGGTCGAAGCGATCCGGCCGCAGGGTGGTCAGGGACGCAATGTCAGTCATTTCGATACAGGTCGCGTTTAACGTATATAGCAATACGTGATTTTATATATACATCCTGCGCAACATGCAAAGATTTCTGTCGACGGACAATGGCTGAACGGGTGGCGTGACCCCGGGAATCTCGTTTTCAGAACGGGCAGGACGGTGCCTGTTCAGGTTCCGACTCCGCACAATCCAACTCCCGCGTCGCCCGCGTCATCGCCGCGTAGAGCAGCTTCGCTTCCTGCGGCGCCAGCTCGGGGTGCAGCGACGAAGGCCCAAGGGCGACGTTGTACCAGCAGAGGTAATCGTCTTCGAGCTTGGCTTCCAGACGCTCGGCCAGCCGGCGCTCACCGCCGCTGTCGAAGGTACAACTGCCGATGGAGGGGTTCGGCCCCATAGGGAAGTCCGCACTTGCCCCGAAGTCATTGCTCGGTTCTCTGCATGTACAATGCTTGTACCATGATATTGCCCGCAGTATCATTTTTCTTATGAATACAGCCGCCAAACTGCTTCAAGCCATGCGTAGCAATCCACTCGATTGGAAGCTTGCGCAGCTTCAAACGGTGGCGCGCCAAAATGGAATTGACTGGCGGCACGTTGGAACGAGTCACTGCGTGTTCGTGCGCAACGATGGCAAGACGCTTCCCGGTCCAGCACGCCGTCCAATCAAGCCGATCTACGTTAGAAAGTTTCTGGAGTTGGTTGAAGGAGCATGAACCATGGGAAAGAAGATTGACTACCCCTTTGAGATCCGTCCGCTTTCGGCTGAGGAGGGCGGCGGATTCCTAATCTCCTATCCGGATTTTTCGGAGTGCCTGTCCGATGGGGAAACTGTCGAAGAAGCCCTAGCGAACGGGGAGGACGCATTGAAAGCTACGATCGCTGCACTTAAGGCCAAAGAGTTGCCCATTCCCGCACCGAATAGCGGCGGTGTGGCATCCGGGAAGTTTGTTGCTCGCGTCCCGAAGACGGTTCACGCGCGGTTGGCTACACGCGCAAAGGCCGAGGGTGTATCACTAAATACCCTTGTCCTAACGTTCATCGCAGAGGGTCTTGGGCGTAAAGAACGGCAAGCTTAGTTGCCAATGTGGCCGAACCCGTCGTTGCAGGGGGCGCTCCGCCTATCGGCGGAGCGCCCCCTGAACTCAGACGATGAGGACGGCCATGCACGAACTATCCTATCATCATAGCCATCTGCGAATCTCGTCGCCTCTTTGTGCCGTACCTTTATCTATGCGTCCGTTCGAATTGCGCCGCTCGGCTTCGCTCAGCAGGCGTTGGTCCTCTTGCAGCCGGCGATCACCGGTGCGGCAGGAACCACTTTGCGTCCCTCGCCGAGCCAACTGCGGATGCCGCCCTTGACGTTGTAAACCTTGGCGTAGCCGGCTTTGCCGGAAAGAAACTGGCTCACCGCCTTGGTCCGGTTGCCGCTGCGGCAGATCACCGCCACCGGTTCGCCGGGCTTGGTAACGCGCTGTAGCTTGTCGAGCCAGGCGGCGGGGGCGGCGTTGCCGCGTTCGTCGAAGAAGGTCAGCAAATGGCTGCCCGGCACGATGCCGGTTTCTTCCCATTCGCCGACGGTACGGATATCGATCACGGGCACGCCGGAGGCGCTGAGCCGGGCCAGTTCGTTGTTGTCGATATCGACCACCTCGGCCTGCGCCGAGAGCGCAAACAAGATGCAGCAGCCATTCAGGAAACGACGTATCGATTTCATTTTCAGCGCCTCCAAACGTTCCGTAGTAGCCGGGCCTACCGACCTTGCCGCGCTCAGTCCGTGCGGAACTTGTCGTGGCAGCTCTTGCAGGCTTCGCCGGTTTTGCCGAATTGCGCTTTCACCGCCCCCACATCTCCGACCGTCACCACTCGAGCGAGTTCATTCGCTTCCTTGTTGAACGCCGTCGCCAGTTCCTTGACCTTGTCCTGCTGCTGGAAGAACTCGGCCTTGACACGAGTCTTCGTCTCGCCAATGTCGTGCTCTGTACCCGGGCCGAACAGGGCGATCAAACCGGAATTGGAAACCGCCGCCACGGCAGCGGCCGATTTGACCACCTCGTCCTTGTTATAGCCGCTTTCGAGATTACTTTTGATGCGACCCATGTTCCAGGCCATGAAGCTGTAGCCGGCCTTGCGGAAGCGGATCTGGTCTTCGGGCTTTAGCGGAGCGGCGTAGGCCGTGTTGAGGAAAACGGCCGCGAGGGCCCCTAGAAAAACCTTCTTGCCCATATACGCCTTTCGTTTCGGATTCGGTGCCCGCACGCAGACCGCCGGCAACGGCCGGCCTGCGCACGGAATCAGGTTTCGCTCTTGCAGCCGCAGGTGCTGATGCCGAGCAGCGGATAGGCCGGGCACCAACCCATCAGGCCGGTGGCCAGCGGCACCAGGCCGATGTAGCCCCAGACCGGCAGAAGACCGGCCAGGGAGGCGCCAACCAGGCCGAGGCCGGCGACGATGCGCAGGGTTTTGTCGATACCGCCAACATTTGCTTTCATGATGACCTCCGTTTAAGTGAATGGAACGGAGGCCACTGTAACGAGCCGTCGCCGACGCGTCTGTAACCGCGGTCACATAGCGGCGATCGCCTTCAGGCCCGGCCGATCGAGCAGGACGATCTGCTCGCGCCCAAGGGAAACCAACCCCTGGGCGGCGAAGCCCTTGAGCAGCCGACTGACGATCTCGCGCACGCTGCCCAGTTCCTCGGCCAACTGCTGGTGGGTGATGCCGAGCATGTTGCTCTCCCTGGAGAGCAACAGCTTGGCCAGCCGCCGGTCGAGGCGGGCGAAGGCGACTTCCTCGACCAGTTGCATCAGCTCGGCGATGCGAGCGGAAAACAGGTGGAACACGAACTCGCGAAACGGCCTGCTTTCGGCAATCAGCTGCTCGAACAACGGTACCGGCAGCACCAGCAAGGTAAGCGGCGTTTCGGCGACGCCGCTGGCCGAATACGCCGTATGGCCGAGCAGGCAGCTCGACGTGATGATGCAGGAACCGCCCGGTTCGACGCGGTAGAGCAGCATTTCGCGCCCCGAGGCGGTACTCTTGATCACCTTGATGCTGCCTGCCAGAAGCAGCGGAAAGCCTTTGCAGCCCTGGTTCTCGGCAAACAGCCGGGTACCGGCCGGCAACTGCATCAGCGCCGACGGCTGTAGCGCACGTTCAAGCACCGACGGCGGCAGCGTCGCCAGCGACGGATAGAGCTCGAGAACGGCGGCGCGATCCGGCGTCATCGTCCGGCCCGGCTCACCCCACCCACGTCCGCGCATTGCGGAACAGCGTCATCCACGGGCTGTCTTCGCCCTGCCCTTGCGGATGCCAGGACATCTGTACGCGGCGGAAAATGCGCTCGGGGTGCGGCATCATCACCGTGAAGCGGCCATCGGCGGTGGTTACGGCGGTAATGCCGTCGGGCGAACCGTTGGGATTGAACGGATAGCGCGTGGCGACTGCGCCCCGGTTGTCGACGTAGCGCATCGAAACCAGGGTCTTGGCCGGGTCGCCCGCGAACACTGCGCGGCCTTCGCCATGGGAGACCACCACCGGCAGGCGCGAGCCGGCCATGCCGGCAAAGAAGATCGACGGTGATGGCGGAATCTCCACCATTACGAAGCGCGCCTCGAACTGTTCGCTGCGGTTACGGTGGAAGGTCGGCCAAGCGTCCGCGCCGGGGATGATGGACGCCAAGTTGCTCATCATCTGGCAGCCATTGCAGACGCCGAGGGCAAAGCTGTCGGCACGGTTGAAGAAGGTGGCGAACTCGTCGCGCAGGCGTTGATTGAAGAGGATCGACTTGGCCCAGCCCTGGCCGGCGCCGAGCACATCGCCGTAGGAAAAGCCGCCGCAGGCAGCAAGGCCCTTGAAGTCGGCCAGATGCGCCCGCCCGGACTGAAGGTCGGACATATGCACATCGACGCTTTCGAAGCCGGCACGGTCGAAGGCGGCGGCCATTTCGACCTGGCCGTTCACGCCCTGCTCGCGCAGGATGGCGATTCTGGGCCGCCGGCCGGTGGCGACGAAAAGCGCCGCCGGCGCGAAAGTGAGATGCTCCGACAAGCCCGGATCGTCGGCCGCCGCCAACGCATCGAACTCTTCCCGTGCACACGCGGGATCGTCGCGCAAGGCGGCGATCTGGTAGCCGACTTCGCTCCACGCCTGTTGCAGATCGCTGCGCTTGGCGGCGAAGGCACGCTTGGCGTTGCGCCAGACGCGCACTTCGTCGAATTCGTTGGTGGTGCCGATCAGGTGGCTGCACTTGCCCAGCCCGGCATCGCGCAGCGCCTGCATCACCGGGCCGCGGTCGTCGCGGCGAATCTGCACCACGGCGCCCAGTTCTTCGTTGAACAGCGCGGCAAGCATCCGGTCGCGCAGGCGGCCGTCGATGACTTGCGGCGCCTTCTCGATGCCGTCCACGTCGTTCATCAATTCGTCGTAGCAGAGCGCGTCGAGATTCAGCGAAACGCCGATGTGCGAGGCGAAGGACATTTCGCAAACAGTGGCGAACAGGCCGCCGTCGGAGCGGTCGTGGTAGGCGAGCAGTTTGCCTTCGCGATTGAGACGCTGGATCGCACCGAAGAAAGCCTTGAGCGAAGCGGCCGCGACATCGGGAACCGCGCTGCCGCTCTTACCGTACACCTGCGCCAGCGCGGAGCCGCCGAGACGATTGCGGCCGTGGCCGAGGTCGATCAGCAGCAGTTCGGTCTCACCCACATCCTTGTCGCTGCGCAACTGCGGCGTCAGCGTGCGGCGGATGTCGACGCAGGGCGCGAAGGCGGTGACGATCAGCGACATCGGCGCGGTCACCTGCTTGCTCTCGCCGCCCTCTTCCCAGCGCGTGCGCATCGACAGCGAATCCTTGCCGACGGGAATCGAAATATCCAGCGCCGGGCAGAATTCGAGGCCGACACTCTTCACCGTATCGAACAGGATCGCGTCTTCGTGGCCATGGCCGGCGGCGGCCATCCAGTTGGCCGACAGTTTGATGCTGGAGATGTCGGCCACCGCCGCCGCGGCGAGGTTGGTGATCGCCTCGCCCACCGCCATGCGGCCCGAGGCCGGGCCGTCGAGCAGCGCCAGCGGCGTGCGCTCGCCCATCGCGAAGCATTCGCCGAGATAGGTATCGAAGCCCATCGCGGTCACGGCCACATCGGCCACCGGCACCTGCCACGGTCCGACCAGTTGGTCGCGGGCGGTCAAGCCGCCGACACTGCGGTCGCCGATGCTGATAAGGAAATTCTTCGAGGCCACCGAGGGCAGGCGCAGCACCCGCCAGCAGGCGTCCTTCAACTCGACCGAACCGATGTCGAAATCGTCGCCGGCGGCGCCGCGGCGCCGCGCCTCGCGATGGGTTTTCGGCGGTTTGCCGAGCAGCACGTCCATCGGCATGTCCACCGGCCGATTGCCGAAATGGTCGTCCTCGACGGTGAGCTGGCCGTCGTCGGTGGCGACGCCGAGCACCGCGAAAGGCGCCCGTTCACGCTCGCACAGGGCGCGGAACTCGTCCAGCCGCTCCGGCGCGACGGCCAGGACGTAGCGCTCCTGGGCTTCGTTGCACCAGATTTCCCGCGGCGCCATGCCCGGCTCTTCGGACGGGATCGCACGCATATCGAAACGCGCACCGCGGCCTGCGTCGTGGGCAAGCTCGGGCATCGCGTTGGAAATGCCGCCGGCACCCACATCGTGGATGGCGAGAATGGGATTGCGCTCACCCAACTGCCAGCAGCGGTCGATGACCTCCTGCGCGCGGCGCTGGATCTCCGGGTTGCCGCGCTGCACCGAAGCGAAGTCGAGATCGGCGGTATTGGTGCCGGTCGCCATCGACGACGCGGCGCCGCCGCCGAGGCCGATCAGCATGCCCGGGCCGCCCAGCTGGATCAGCAGCGTGCCGGCGGGGAATTTGTCCTTGAAACAGTGCCCGGCGGCAATGTTGCCGACGCCGCCGGCGATCATGATCGGCTTGTGATAGCCGCGCACCTCGCCGCCAAAGGTCTGCTCGAAGGTACGGAAGTAGCCGGCCAGATTGGGGCGGCCGAATTCGTTGTTGAACGCCGCGGCGCCGATCGGGCCTTCGATCATGATGTCCAGCGCAGAGGCAATGCGCTCCGGCTTGCCGTAATGCGACTCCCACGGCTGAACGTAGCCGGGAATGTTCAGGTCGGACACCGAGAAACCGCAGAGGCCGGCTTTGGGCTTGGAGCCGCGGCCGGTCGCACCTTCGTCGCGAATCTCACCGCCGGAACCGGTGGCTGCGCCGGGGAATGGCGAAATCGCCGTCGGGTGGTTGTGGGTTTCCACCTTGGCCAGGATATGGGTGGTTTCCTCGACGAAGGCGTAGCATCCATCGGTCTGGGGAAAGAAACGTTTGATCCGTGCGCCTTCGATCACCGCCGCATTATCCGAATAGGCAACCACGGTGCCTTGCGGATGCGCCTTGTGGGTTTCCCGGATCATGCCGAACAGCGACAGCGGCTGCGCCTCCCCGTCCACCGTCCAGCTGGCGTTGAATATCTTGTGCCGGCAGTGCTCGGAATTGGCTTGGGCGAACATCATCAATTCGACGTCTGACGGATTGCGGCCGAGGCGGATGAAATTCTCCACCAGATAATCGATTTCATCCGCGGAGAGCGCCAGACCCAATTCGCCATTCGCGGCGACCAGCGCCTCGCGGCCTTTGCCGAGCAAATCCACGGTAGTCAGCGGCTGCGGCGCCACATGGCTGAACAAACCTTCGGCCTCGGTCACCGAAGTCAGCACCGACTCGGTCATCCGGTCGTGCAGCTTGGCCGCCAGGATGCCGCGTTCCAGCCCCTTGCCTTTAATACGGTAAGCGACGCCCCGCTCGATGCGACGGATGCCGACGAAACCACAATTACGGGCGATGTCCGTGGCCTTGGAAGCCCATGGCGAAATAGTGCCCAGACGCGGCGTCACCAGCAGCGACTCACCGGCGGGTTCCGCCGGCAATTCAGCGGGAATCCCCAACAGTTCCTTTAGGCGCGCCAGCTCTCCAGGCGCCAGCGGTACCTCCAACTCGACGAAATACCAGTGCTCGGCAGCCAGGGATTCCAGCCCGGGCATCGCACCTCGAATTTGCTCTTGCAGACGTGCAAGCCGGGAAGCCGAAAAAGCGGCCAAGCCGCGCAGAGAAAGGAATTGGGGCATAGACGTGGGGAAAGACGGGCGATGCAGGGAGGCTCAGGGGCGAAATTATAACGCCTGCCTCGCCGCTGCCCGGCCGCGGCAGCGAAGTCCATCGCTGCCGCGGCCGGGCATTGCACGCTGCACGAGTGGTTGAGTCAGTACCGAAAAACAAAAAGCCCGTCGGCGAACCGACGGGCTTTTTGTTTTATTTTGGTGGAGGTACGCGGGATCGAACCGCGGACCTCTTGCATGCCATGCAAGCGCTCTCCCAGCTGAGCTATACCCCCCAAAGAGAGCGCGCATTATATGGAAGGCGTTTCCGGTTGTAAATAACTTCCACGTTATTTTCAGAGCACCTTGCCTGGATTCATCAGCCCGCGCGGATCGAGCGCACTTTTTACCGTTCTCATCAACTCAATTTCCACCGGATCCTTGTAACGTCGGTTTTCCTCACGCTTCAACTGCCCGAGACCGTGCTCCGCCGAAATCGAGCCTTCCATTCCATGTACCAAGTCGTGCACCAATCGATTCACTTGCGGGGCATTGGCGATGAAGTCAGCGTTTTCCGTGCCCGCGACCTTCGACAGGTTGTAGTGCAGATTGCCATCGCCGATGTGACCAAAACAAACGATGCGCACATCGGCAAATCTCTCGCGCAGCTTCGCCTCGGCACGGACGATGAATTCGGCGATGCGGGACACCGGCAGCGCCACATCGTGCTTGATCGAAATGCCCTCGATACGCTGCGCCTCGGAAATGTTTTCGCGCAAGGCCCACAGTGCCTTGGCTTGCGTTTCGCTGGCGGCAACGACGCTGGAGTCAACCGCCCCCGCCGCAATCGCCTCCGCGAGCACATTTTCCGCGTCCGAACGCAGATCGCCGTCAAGCGTATCGCTGAGTTCGATCAGGACTTGCCATTGAGCATTGGCGGCCAACGGATCGCGGCTGCCGGGAATATGCCGCAGTACAAGATCCAGTGCGCTGCGCCCGATGATTTCGAAGGCGGTCACGCGCTCGCCAAGTGCCGCGCGGAAACGCCCAAGCAACGCCACCGCCGCCGCCGGATCGGACACCGTAGCCCATGCTGTAACCGTCTCGCGCGGCAACGGAAACAATTTGACCACCGCCGCGGTAATCAGCCCGAGAGTACCTTCCGCGCCGATGAAAAGGTGCTTCAGGTCGTAACCGGTATTGTCCTTGCGCAGGCCGCGCAGGCCATTCCAGATGCGGCCATCGGGCAATACCACTTCGATGCCCAGCGTCAGATCGCGGGCATTGCCGTAACGCAGGACCTGCACCCCGCCAGCATTGGTCGAGAGATTGCCGCCGATGGTGGCACTGCCCTCCGCCGCCAGCGACAGCGGAAACAGGCGGTTGGCGGCCAGCGCCGTCTGCTGCACCTCGGCCAGCGTACAGCCGGCCTCGACGGTCAGGGTATTGTTGTCTATATCGAGATGGCGAACCCTGCGCAGCCGCCCGAGACTGACCACGACCTCGCCACCGCACGGCGTCGCTCCGCCGCATAGGCCGGTGTTGCCGCCCTGGGGCACGACGGGCACGCCGGCGTCGGCACACAGACGGACCACTGCCGCCACTTCTTCGGTATTGACCGGACGGGCCACACAGAGCGCATCGCCACGGTAACGACCGCGCCAATCGCTACAGTAGGTCGACATTTCCTCCGCAGCGGTGATGACATGGGTGTCACCCAACGCACGGCGCAAAGCATCGACCAGTATCGTCATTCAGCGGCCAATGTGGCGTAGAGGTCGTGAACGTCGCAATCGGCAACGTTCACTTCGGCAAATTCGCCGATTTCCAGATCATGTCCGTCGGTGACGATCACCAGGCCGTCGATTTCGGGAGCGTCGCCGGCCGAACGCGCGATCGCACCTTCTTCGTCGATATCATCGACCAGCACCTGGATGCGGCGGCCGATCTTGCGCTCCAGACGTTGCGTACTGATGTCTTCCTGATGCTGCATCAGACGCCGCCGTCGCTCGTCGCGCAGCGCCTCGGGCACGGGGTCCGGCAACTGGTTGGCGACCGCTCCGGCGACAGCGGAATAGGCGAAGGCGCCCACCCGATCGAGCTGCGCCTCATCGAGAAAATCCAATAACTGGTTGAACTCGCTCTCGGTTTCGCCGGGAAACCCGGTAATGAAGGTACTGCGAATGGTCAGATCGGGCACTTCGCGCCGCCAGGCTTGAATACGGTCGAGCACCTTTTCCGCGCTCGCCGGCCGCTTCATCAGTTTGAGAATGCGTTCGGACGCATGCTGGAACGGTATGTCGAGATAGGGAAGAATCTTGCCCTCGGCCATCAGCGGAATCAGATCGTCCACGCTGGGATAGGGATAGACATAGTGCAGGCGCACCCAGAGGCCCAACTCGCCAAGGGCCTTGCACAACTCGTAAAGCCGGGTCTTGACCGGCTTGCCGCCCCAGAAGCCGGTACGGTATTTGGTGTCCACGCCATACGCGCTCGTATCCTGCGAAATCACCAGTAGCTCCTTGACGCCCGCCAGCGCCAGCGCTTCAGCCTCCTTCAGCACCTCGCCGATGGGGCGACTAACCAGATCGCCGCGCAATGAAGGAATGATGCAAAAGGTGCAGCGGTGATTGCAGCCTTCGGAAATCTTCAGATACGCGTAATGCTCCGGCGTCAAACGGATGCCCTGCGGCGGTACCAGATCGGTGAATGGATCGTGCTGCGGCGGCAGATGCGCATGCACCGCCTCCATCACCTCCTGCGCAGCATGCGGACCGGTGACTGCGAGTACCTGCGGATGCGCGGTACGGACAATGTCACCTTTCGCACCCAGGCAACCGGTGACGATCACCTTGCCGTTCTCGGCGAGCGCTTCGCCAATGGCATCGAGCGATTCTTCCACGGCGGCATCGATGAAGCCGCAGGTATTGACGACCACCAGATCGGCACCCTCGTAACTGGGGGAGATGGCGTAACCCTCGGCACGGAGCCGGGTAAGAATCTGTTCTGAATCGGAAGTGGCTTTCGGGCATCCCAGCGACACGAAGCCGACAGTGGGAATGCTCCGCTTTGCGGGAACGGACATGACGCGATGGCGGGGTTGAAGAAGCTGCAAGTCTACTCGACCCGAACCCCGCCGGTTCCTACTTCTTGTCGCCCCCCTTGTCCGCTCCCGGGAATGGGTACGGAAAGCCGGACATCATCTTGCGCGTCTGCTCCTGCATATTGTCCTGCATCTGCTGAAACATCTTGCGGCTCTGATCGACGTAGGTGCCAAGCATGTTCTGCATCGCGGGTCCCTGGAAGTTGAGGAACTGTGTCCACAATTCCTGGTTTCCCGGTCCGCTCTCGCCGATCACAGAGCGGGCCTGCTCCTTGAGCTTGGACTGCATATCGGTGAACACCTTGACGTTGCTTTCAAGGTATTTGCCCATCATGCCCTGCATCGCATTGCCGTAGAAGCGAATCATTTGCGCAAGGATGTCGGCACTGAACATCGGGCTGCCGCCGGCTTCCTCTTCGAGAATTATCTGCAGAAGGATGCTGCGGGTCAGATCTTCTCCGGTCTTGGCATCGATAACGCTGAAGTCCTCGTGCTGTAGCACGAGGTCTTTCACGTCGACGAGGGTGATGTAAGCGCTGGTCTTGGTATCGTACAAACGCCGGTTCGGGTACTTCTTGATCAGGCGGGGCTTCTCGGACATCCGGTTCTCCTCCTTAGGAGTGCATTGGCTTTCTCGGCAAATTTATAAATCTTCTTCCTTACAAAAACCAGACATCTGCCTGCACCTTTAGCACATATGCAGGCCACCGTTTATGTTGAGCGTGGCGCCTGTCATGTAGCCGGCCATGTCGGAGGCCAGGTAAGCGCATAGGGCACCAATTTCTTCCGGCTTGCCTAGGCGACCCATGGGAATCGTGGCCACGATGCCTTCGCGTACCTCCTCCCTGATCGCCATCACCATATCGGTCCCAATGTAGCCCGGAGCAATCGCATTGACCGTAACACCCTTGCGCGCGACTTCCTGCGCGATGGCTTTGGTGAAACCGAGAATACCGGCCTTGGCGGCGGAATAGTTGGCCTGGCCGAACTGCCCCTTGACGCCATTCACCGACGAAATGCAGATCACGCGCCCCCAGCCGCGCTCGGCCATGCCGGTCAGCACCTGGTGGGTGACGTTGAATACGGAATCCAGGTTGGTGGACAGAACGGCATCCCACTGGCCCTTGTCCATTTTGCGGAACATGGCGTCGCGCGTAATGCCGGCGTTATTCACCAGCACGTCGACCGGGCCGAGTTCGGCTTCAAGCTTTTTTACCATGGCGGCACAGGAATCGAAATCCGACACATCACCTTCGGCGGCATGAAAATCGAAACCGTCAGCCTTGGTACGGACCAGCCATTCGTCCTTCTGTGGAAAGCCGGGCAGGCAATTCGCAGCGACAGTAAATCCACTTTGGGCCAACGACTTGCAGATCGCAGTCCCCAATCCCCCCATACCACCCGTTACCAACGCTATCTTCTTGCTCATCACTGCTTCCTTTTTTACAAAATACAAAAAATTTCGGGCCAAGCGCTGCAAGCCGCAAGGCCCCGGGGCGTCAGAACATGTGCTGACCGCCATTAATCGAAATATTGGCACCGGTGACGAAAGCCGCCTCGTCGGACGACAGATAGGCCACCAGACCCGCGACCTCTTCCGGTTTGCCGAGGCGGCTCATCGGTATCTGCGGCAGGATTTTGCTGTCGAGAACATCCTTCGGAATCGAAGTCACCATCTTGGTCCCGATATATCCGGGCGAGATCGTGTTGATGGTCACTCCTCGCTTAGCCACCTCCAGCGCCAGCGCCTTGGTGAAGCCGTGCATTCCGGCCTTGGCGGCAGAGTAGTTGGTTTGCCCGAAAGCGCCCTTCTGCCCATTCACCGAGGAAATATTGATGACCCGTCCCCAGTTGCGCTCTGTCATTCCTTCCATGACCTGCTTGGTCATGTTGAAAACGGAATCGAGGTTGGTGCTGATGACCGTGGTCCAATCGGACTTGGTCATCTTCTTGAACGTCATGTCTCGGGTGATGCCCGCGTTATTCACTAGAACGTCGACCGGGCCGAGGTCTTCCTCGATCTGCCGGACACAGTCCTTGCACGAGTCGAAATCGGTTACGTCGCAAGGGTAGGCCTTGAACCCGTAACCGAGGTCATTCATGCTTCTGAGCCAATCTTTCGCCTTTTTGTTGTTCGGGCTGTAGGTCGTCACCACCTTATACCCAAGTGCGGAGAGCTTGATGCAAATCGCCTCGCCCAATCCGCCCATACCTCCCGTCACCAGCGCTACTCTTTGCATGATCCCGCTCCTCGACGATATTTTTGGTTCGGCTTCACTTGGAATACCGGCGCCTTGCCACATCCGCGGCCAGACGCCCAACCATTATGCCGGCTCCTTGACATATCGCCCCGGTGCGGGCTCGATCGGCGAATATTGATCGCTGCCGAGACGGACGCGGGCGGCAATGCGGCGCCCACCGCGTTCTTTCAGCCACGCGCTCCAGCATGGCCACCAGCTTCCCTTTTCTTCCACCGCCGCAGCCAGCCACGACTCGGCATCCTTGGCCGGAGCCTGATTGACCAGATAGCCGCGCTTGCCCGATGTCGCCGGATTGACTACCCCGGCGACATGCCCTGAGCCGCCGAGGACGAAGGTTGTTTCACCGCCGAGCAGTTCACGCGAGACATAGGCGGATCGCCAGGGAACGATGTGGTCCTCGCGCGTGGCGAGCAGGAAAGCCGGCATGTCCAACTTGCCCAGATCTACCTTGACCCCGCACATGGCAACCTTTCCAGGTATCCGCAGATTGTTTTCCAGATACATATTGCGCAGATACCAAGCGAGGAACGGACCGGGCAGATTGGTCGGATCGGTATTCCAGAAAAGCAGATCGAAAGCCGGAGGTTTGCCACCCTTCAGATAGTTGCCGACGACGTACTGCCAGATCAGGTCGTTGGCGCGCAGGCTGGAAAACACCGAAGCCAGCTCACGACCGTTGTAGATGCCCCCCTTGGCGAAAGCCGCTTCGCGTGCGGCTACGGTGGCTTCGTCGATATAGCAGCCGAGATCGCCCGGATCGGAGAAATCGAGGAAAGTGGTAAGCAGCGTGAGCGACTTGGCCGGATTTTGCCGACGCCCTCTGGCCACCGCCAATGCTGAAGCCAGCAGGGTTCCGCCAACGCAGAAACCAAGCGCATTGATTTGCTTCACCTTGCAAATCTCGCGCACTGCATCGATCGCTTTCAGCACCCCTTCGGCGATGTAATCGTCCCAACCCAACTGGCCCTGTTCGGGCCGGACATTGCGCCAGGAAATCAGGAACACCGTATTGCCCTGCTCCACCGCATAGCGAACGAAGGAGTTGGCCGGCTGTAGGTCGAGGATGTAGTACTTGTTGATGCATGGCGGCACGATCAGCAACGGAGTCTGCGCCACCTTGTCGGTCAGCGGCGAATACTGTAGCAGTTGCATTACCGCGTTTTCGAACACCACCGCACCCGGCGTTACCGCCAGATTGCGTCCTACCTCGAAGGCTTGATTGTCAGTCATGGAAATCCGCCCCATATCGAGGTCGGACAACAGGTTCTGTATGCCTTGGCGGATGCTCTCGCCACCGCTGTCCACGGCAGCCCGGATGACTTCCGGATTGGTGGCGGCGAAATTCGACGGCGCACAGGCATCCATGTATTGGCCGGCAAAAAATCGCAGCTTCTGACGGGCCTTCTCGTCGTCCACCGGCGCGACATCGACCAGCTTCGACAGGTAGCGCGAGTTAACCAAATAGGCCTGTGCGAGATAGCCATGCACAGGGCTTTCGCCCCACGCCGGATGAGCGAAACGCCGATCCGGCGTTTTGATCGGCGGATCAGGCGCTTTGTCGCCCTTGCTCGCTGACTGCTGCACGAGGCCGTCCCATAAGCGACCGTGCTCCGCCAGCCAGTCCCGCTGCAACGCAGCGATCTCTGGCGAAAGCATAGGGGCGGGGAGCGTTGGGTTGGCTGAATTCCGCCAGGCACCATGCGCTTGCTGAGCCTGGACAACGTTGAGCAACTGTTGGAACAGGGCTATAGGGTCCGTAGTGACGGACATCCGCTTCTCCGATGGGCGGTTGTAAGGTCACCGGATTTTGCGTTGCACAATTCACGCTGTCAAGCGCAACCCGCAACCTTGCCCGCATTCCGATTCCAACGTTGCCCAACCAGAGGATCGAGTATCATTGCTGCCCCTTTTCGGCCCAATTTACGGCGCGCTGAACGGGTCGCCCCGGTGATGCCCGGCATAGCGTTCCGCTCAGCATCCATTCCTGAACTCCTGGAGCTCCCGATGTCCGCTTCCCTCTTTGCCTCGGTGCAACTGGCCCCTCGCGACCCGATTCTCGGGCTGACCGAAGCCTTCAATGCCGATACGCGTTCGACCAAGGTCAATCTTGGCGTCGGCGTTTACTATGATGACAATGGCAAACTCCCACTGCTCGCTGCAGTTAAGGCAGCCGAACAGGCTCGCCTGACCGCCATGCCGGCTCGCGGTTATCAGCCGATCGAAGGTGCCGCAAATTACAATCAAGCCGTGCAGAACCTTGTCTTCGGCGCGAATTCCGCACTACTCGCAGAAAAGCGCGTGGTGACCATCGAGGCCCTGGGCGGCACCGGTGCACTCAAAATTGGTGCCGACTTTCTCAAACGACTTCTGCCGAGCGCCAAGGTATACATCAGCGATCCGAGCTGGGAAAACCATCGCGCACTGTTCGAGTCCGCCAACTTCGAAGTCGGCACGTACGCCTATTACGATGCAACCACCGGCGGCGTCGATTTCGCCGCAATGAAGGCCAGCCTCAACAAGTTGACCGCGGGATCCATCATCGTCCTGCATGCCTGTTGCCACAACCCGACCGGCGCCGATCTAAGCCCTGCGCAGTGGGCCGAAGTGGTCGACGTCGTAAAGACGCGTGGCCTGGTTGCCTTTATCGATATGGCGTACCAGGGCTTCGCCGATGGCATCGATGCCGATGCCGCGGCGCTCAAACTATTTGCCGCCTCGGGACTTCAATACTTCGTTTCCAGCTCATTCTCCAAGTCGTTCTCGCTCTATGGAGAACGCGTCGGTGCGCTGTCGATCGTAACCGCCAGCAGCGAGGAAGCCGGCCGCGTGCTCTCTCAGGCCAAACGTGTGGTCCGTACCAACTACTCGAACCCGCCTACCCATGGCGGAGCGATCGTCGCCGCCGTCCTTTCCAGCCCCGAACTGCGTCGGCAATGGGAAGACGAACTGGCCGGCATGCGCGATCGGATCCGCGTGATGCGCAATAACCTACAGGAAAAGCTCAAGGCTCGCGGTGTCGCTCAGGATCTGTCCTACATAACGCGGCAACGCGGCATGTTCTCTTATACCGGCCTGAGTGTCGAACAGGTGGAACGACTGAAGACCGAGTTCGGCATCTACGCTGTCAGCACCGGCCGCATCTGCATGGCCGCGCTGAATTCGGGAAACATCGACTACGTCGCCGACGCCATCGCAAAGGTACTCGCAGAATAATCGCGGCCTCTTGCAGCAAGCAAAGGGCGTGGCTATAATCCGCGCCTCTTCCAATTCCCCGATAGCTCAGTCGGTAGAGCGCCGGACTGTTAATCCGTAGGTCCCTGGTTCGAGCCCAGGTCGGGGAGCCAAAATTCACAAGGGTCTAGCCCACAAGGCTAGGCCCTTTTGGTTTTCTGGCGTAGAGGAATCACAGAAAAGACAACCACCGTTCTTTCTGCGAGGCGAGCGCACGCTTACACAGACGATGCCACTATTTATTTGAACGGCCGCTATGTCTTGCGCCCACGCGCGGCGGAAGCTCGGCGCCATTTGCCATCGACCTTAAAATGGCGGTCCATCTTAGGTTTCGGCATCAGCATGCTTCTACCGGTACCGGTTTGAGCTGCCCGGTGTGCTGTCAGGGCAGCCTTGAACTGCGCCGAAGTCAGCACAATAGGCGCGCTGTCGCCTTTGGAAACATAGGCGAAGAGTTCTTCCTTTACAGCGGCGAGCCGCTGATCGATTTCCGCTTTTGCAGGCAAGCTGGACACAATCTTTTGCGCCGCCGGCGTTAGCGCAAAACCGCTTCCTTTCTCGCAAACAAGGCCGTGGGCCGCTAGGCGATAAAACGCGTCGCTCAATTTCGATTCATAAGGAATAAAACCTTGAATCAGATCGGCGGCGGCGATGATCTCGGCGAGTTCCGCCGGCCGCCGCTTCGATGCAAGCGCAGTAGCCAACAAAAGGACTGCCTCAATATCATTGACCGGGTGCATCGAATTCCCCTTGAATGCTTGCTGAATAGAAGCCGAGTGGCGAAGTGCATCTATACACCGCGCTACGGCGATTGAAAAATCCGGACGCTAACGCTGGTCGGTACGGAATATGGGCAGTGTACCGGCTTGCGGCTACGAACCGCGATTGCTTCACGCTAAGCGTCGAGAATCCGGCTCCAAGCAGGCATGCAAACCAGAGAAATACAGGGCCGACATGCCTCATGACGCCTCGACCATTTTGAATATGCGGCACATTCAGGTCTGCTATCGACCAATTCCACCATCAGCGAAGAAGAGGCTTGGGTACAACAACCGCTTCCCAACCCCTTTTTTTGACCATCGGCCAGAACCAACCTCGTTCCGGCCAAACCCGATCACCCCGTGCGCCCTATATTTCCAAGAATGACTTCTGCGACGGCGGCCAATCGGTGGGCTCCGAGGACAAGGCCTCCTCTCCGACGATAAAGTCAGCCTGCCCACTACAACGAATCGTCGCAACGCAGCTTTGCTCTTATCGTGGTCGGCGCCCTCGCTTGTGTGCAAAACACCTCTCGCCAGCGCGAGTTTTAGCTTGTAGCGCAGTACAAACACGCACTTACCGCATCGCAGCATCGTTATTGCGGTATAATTTCGGCCGACTCCCTGCGATCCGGTTGATACATGGTCAGAGGGCCAAATAAATCAAGAAGTTAGCCCAACTTATACGTTGGGCTTTTTGCGTTTGATCGTTCTTGTAGGTTTTGCCGGTCAATCGTGACAGCACATCAACGGCTGTCATACTTATAAGGAATCGAGATGCACTCAGCCCCAGTTCTCCAATACCTGAAGAAGCATGGCCAGCAACTCGACTCGGAGATTGCTGCCGCCACCGGAATCCCGCTACGCCAAGTGCGTGCCTCACTGTCCGATCTGTCGGCGCGGGGAGAAATCTCCAGATGCAATGTGACGCGGTTCAACGACGGTAAGCCGGTTGAGGGAATTCTCTGTCGGGTTTCGGGCTATATCCCGCCTGCCACCCCCGGCCGAAAGCCTGGCGCCAGCAGCTAACCGGACTGAGTTCGGAAGGCAGGCACGGCGGGAAACCCGGCACCCTGGTCGCAGATGGACGGGTTGGCCCGCAGCTATCGGTTTAGATTTCGCCGAAACAGCCTCCAGCCGAAGCGTGATGGATGATCGTAGCTGCGAACCGCAAGCGATACGGGTTCCATATCGCTTGCGCAGACGATCACCGTCCGCCGGAGATGCGGTCACAGCGACCTGTCATAACACCTCTTCCAGTGTGCAACGCAGATCGTCGAGAACGACCGGCGCGAATCCCATCACCCATGCCAAAACAACGTCCTGATGGGTCTTCGCGCAACGCGACGAGCGGTATCCTGAAGCGTGTACCACTGAGAGCACCTTGAGTGCATTCAGGATCTTGTAGAACTTCAGCGATGCGGGAATTACCGGCAAGCCGGTTACCTTCTCATAGGCTTCGTAGAGAGACGCTTCGGTCATCAAGCCGCCGAGCATGTAGGTCTTACCATCGTCCATCAATTGCTTGTACGGCGCATTCGTCATGTAGACCAGATCTTCATGGCGATCGCCAAGGTGCGCGGTTTCCCAGTCGAGAACGGCGGTGATCCGATTACTCGCCTCATCGTAGAGGAAATTTCCAGTGCGGTAGTCGCCATGCACTAACGAAACATGATCCAGTACCGGCAGGTTCTGACGCATCCAGGCAATCGCCAGCCGCACCAAGGGGATGTCCTCGTGCACATCCTCCTCCCATACGCGCTGCCACCAGTTGATCTGCCTCTCCGCCGCTTCCGCGCCAAGAGCGGGCGCGTCGAAGGCGTCGAGCGCAGCCTCCTGCCAGTTGAAGCGATGCATAGCCCCCATGCATTCGACGAACTGCCGCGCAAGGGCGGCCCGGGCACTGGGTGGGAAAGTCGTGCCAACGCCGGAAACGCCGGCTGCACCATCGCTTGGCTGGGTCACTCCCTCCACGAATCCGCAAATAATTGCCGGATGAGGAAGAAATTCGCCTTCCGCATCGACCCAATAGGCCTGCGGCACGGGAATGCAGCCACGCAAGGCCCGGATGAGTTGAAATTCCCTTAGGCGGCTCGTCTCCACGATCGACGCAGCGGGTTCCATGCGCAGCACCAGCCGAGTCACCGTGCGGCCGACACCGGGTGAGTTCCAGTCAAGGCTGAAGGCCATCTGCAACTTCGAAGCACCGCCGGTCATCCAGCCTGGATCGAAGACACGGAAGTCGTCCTGTAGATGCTTACGCAACAGGGCCTCTACTCCGCGCACCAGCGTCTCAAGATTGACGGGGGCATAAGCGGGCCCGGCCCGGCGCAGCAGTTTGCGCGTCAGGATCCGGTCGATCTCGCGGTCGCATGGAAATGTCCTGCGCAGATGGTTGATCCATGCTTCGGTTGGATGATTCTTGTCGATTCCGAACATGCGCGCCCTCCCATTCGCCTGCGACAACTCGATTGCGACTTCCCGTATTGCAGGCTACCTTTTGCTCACAAACAAAAAAGCCCCGCTCCTTTTAGGAAACGGGGCCAAGGGGGCTTTACTCAGTCAAACCGAATCAAACGTCGATGCCAGTCCAAGGCAAGCGGTAGCCGTTTTCGTACAGACCATAGCCGACCCTGCCGTCAGTCGTACGGTATTCCATGATCTGCTCGCACATGATGAACGTGTCGAGCGAGAAGAACCAGCGCAGCAACGGCTTGCACGTCATTTCATGGGTTTTTCCGCTCTCGTCGGTCCATTTCCAGTGGGCGGTGGCGATGGAAAAGGTGTCCTCGGCATAGGTCTGTTTCTCTTCGATCTTGGTGACACGCAGCCACTTCTTACCGTCGTTGTACATGCGCATGTAGGTGGTGTCACCGCTGGTGGAAATGGCGCGCACGCCGGCCAGCGCCGTCCCGTCTTCAAAGACCGGCCAAGCCAGGCGGTAATGCTTGAGCGCATCCCAGTTGCGCGGGCCGACGCCGATGTCGCGGAAGCCCGTGCCCTTGATATCGGTGCGCTCGCCGCGATGGATGATGTGGCCGGTGATGTTCGAGGTACCCTCCAGATGGACATGCGCCATCTCGCTGGAGAAGGTTTCCTTACCCGAGTCCATGGCGATGGCATTCGCCATCGGATTGCGTTCGTCCCAGCAGAGATCGACAGAGAAGTCCAAGTCCGAGAACAGGATGCGGGTCTTCTTCAGCGGTTCGACAGCGTGGATGTACATGCCTGCAACCTTGAGGCCGTTGGCTGGGCGGTCGAAGGTGTACGGCAGGTTCATATTCACCCGGTTGTAGATGGGCAGGCCATCTTTGAAGAAAATGAACCAGGTATTGGTCTCGCGCTGGTTTTCCAACAGGCCGACGCGGATCAGAGCGCCAATTTTGGTCTTCGGGTCGTAGAACTGGTAATAAAAACTTTGGTTCCAGCGCGGGTTGCCATCGCCCGCCGCCAGGCTTTCAAATCTCTCGTATCCGTTGCTCATGGTTTCTCCTCAGATGAAGGTAGTCGATAACAGTTCGGTCAGGTTCCGAACGACAGTTCGAAGATGCCGCTGCCGCATTCGCCGTCGCAGGTCACTTCCACCACATGCTCTATCAGCCCCTTGGTGACGGGGTTCTTGCGCGGATCGGAGGGTTCCCAGCGTTCGCCGGAGACGACCAGCGGGCCCTGCTTCATGCCGTGGATGATGCCGTTCAAACCGCCGTAGTTGCCACCGCGTAGCAGAATCGAGGTATCGCGGCGGCGCATGTTCACGTTCAGCACCTTGCCGGATTCCAGATGTACCTCGACGAGCGCATTGACGAAATGCTTGTCGCCCGTGTAGTCGATCTTGCGCACCACCTTGGCGATCTTCTCCTGCTTGCCGCCGAGCTTGTCGCTCCAGCGCAACTGACCGTCGAAGAAGCGGCCGGTACCGTCGTCGTCCTGGCTCTGGAAGTACCAGAAATAGAACGTTTCAGCCTGTACGCAGCACCAGTTGTGGCCGGTGCCCCAATTGGCCTGCTTGAACCAGGCGGACATATCCTCGACCACAGCGATGCCAGGACGCACGCCCCAGGAACGGTCGCGCACGGCGTAATGGGTGTCCTGAGCCAGAGCGATCTTCTTGCCGTCGATCTTGGCCCAGCCTTCGACGCGGCCGACGTGGGCGAAATGGGTCCAATCCCAAACGCGGCGGCCTTCGACGTCGGAAATCAGACGTACCGGCTCGGTGGCCTGGAAATTGGCAATGTAGTTGAAGTCGTAGCTGACGCCATACTCGTTCTCGTCGAGGCAAAAGCGCCAGCGCTTCATTGGTTCGAGAATTTCGGCATGAATGGGGCCGATATCCATTTCGTCGCGGTTGCCATTCACCAATTCGCGCGAGCCGCGGACATTGACCTGAAAATCCGGCGTAGAGATCATGCCGAAACCGTCCATCACCTGCTGATTGGGGTACACGCCGATGCCTTGCGTGATGGCGAGAGAGCCATCCAGGGCCTGCATGTTGAAATAAAAGCGGTCGAACCAGCGCGGGTCGGTGGTGTTTACAACATGATCGATCGTGCCGTAGTTCTGGTGGATCAGGGCGTCGTCAAGACGTGCCATGGATACATCTCCTCGGTAAGTCCATTTGGAGTGGATAGGCGTTCGCTGTCGACATCGATGCCTTTCGTCGCAGACTAACCGGGGCATGCGCTTTTGCCGACCCCTAAAAAGGGGGGGAGCTCCCCTGCATCGAACAGGCTTACCCGGCTTCTTTCAGCCAGAGACAGGCGCCCTTCGATTCTTTTGTCACTTCCTGTAGCACGCGCAGGTGCTCGTCTTCCTCTTCCGCCGTAGCGCGCAAAACGCGCAGCGCGGGACGCGGCCCGCTGCGCAGGATGGGCGTTAAATTTTGCTGCGGCGCAAGATCGATGACCAGGCTTTCCTGGCCGCGGGTCATCGCCAGATACACCTCGGCCAGCAACTCCGCATCGAGTAGGGCGCCGTGCAGTTCGCGACCGGAGTTATCCACCTGATACTCGTTGCACAGCGCATCGAGGTTGTTCTTCTTGCCCGGGCGCATCTCCCGCGCCATGCGCCAAGTATCCACGACGCCGGAACAAACCTCCTCCAGCGGCGCACGTTTGAGCAGACCGAACTCGTTGTTGAGGAAGCCGATGTCGAACGCCGCGTTGTGGATCACCAATTCCGCTCCCTGCACGAAATCGAGCAGCGCATCCGCAACGTCGGCGAACTTCGGCTTGTCGGCGAGAAATTCGGCGGTCAGGCCATGCACCGCCTGCGCCCCTGGATCGATCTCGCGCTGCGGATTCAGGTAGCGATGGAAGCGCCGCCCGGTCAGTTTGCGGCCGACCAGCTCGACGCAACCGATCTCGATCACCCGATCACCGAGACGCCACTCCAACCCGGTGGTTTCGGTGTCCAGCACGACCCTCCGTTTCGCCATCAGCGCACCCCCCGTACCTGTTCGACGCCACGTCGTGCCAGCGCATCCGCCCGTTCGTTCTCGACATGCCCTGCATGGCCGCGGACCCAATGCCATTCGACTTTATGTCGAGCAGCCTGTTCATCCAGCGCCTGCCAAAGATCGACGTTCTTCACCGGCTGCTTGTCGGCGGTTTTCCAGCCGCGCCGCTTCCACCCGAAAATCCATTCGCTGATGCCCTTCTGCACATATTGCGAATCGGTATGCACCCGCGCCTGTACCGGCCGCGTCAACGCCCGCAACGCTTCGATCACGGCAGTCAGTTCCATCCGATTGTTGGTGGTGGCCGCCTCGCCGCCGAAAAGCTCCTTCTCGTGGCTGCCGATGCGCAGCAGCGCGCCCCAGCCGCCCGGCCCCGGATTGCCGCTGCACGCTCCGTCGGTATAGATATCGATGATCTCGTCGTTCATGTTTGTCTGATGCATTTCGCCAATTGCCAAGGTTGGATCAGAAAGGGCCTTACTCCGGCGCTTCGGAAGAGTTCGTGGAAACCTGTTGCGTCACCGACACCAGCGCCTTGGCCCGCGCCTTGCGGTCTTGCCATTTCGGCGTCATCAGGCGCATGCCATGCTGCCGTTTGATCGCCTGAACGATGTAGACCGCGCCGGCAAACGGCCACCAGCGGTCTCCCGCAGGTTCCATGAAACTATAGCGGCGCAGCCACTTGCCTTCGCTGACCGCCGGCGCATAGCGACCGAAAGCACCAGCGCGGGTCTCGAAACCGAGCAATGCGAACCAGTCTTTGAGCCGCGGCACGCTGATGTAGCGACCGGCCCAGGGCGGCACCGTCGCATCGCTATTGAGCCGGCGCTTGACGCCCCACAGACTGAATGGATTGAAGCCGGTCACCACCGCCTGCCCTTCAGGCACCAACACGCGCTCCACTTCGCGCAACACCTGATGCGGGTTATCGTCGAATTCGAGCACATGCGGCAGGACCACCAGATCGACGCTCTGCGACGCAAAGGGAAGATGGTGCAGATCGGAGACCACTTCGTCGCCAACCTCGCGGCCACAGCGAAAGCGCAGCGGCATGCGGTTAGCGCGCAGGTAATCGATTGCCGGAAGGCCCATCTGCACCGCATTGAAGCCGAACACGTCGGACAACAACAGGTCGTGCTTATCCAGTTCCCAGTTCAGCACGTATTCGCCCTGGGGCGTCTGTAGCCACTCTTCAAAACCTTTTATTGACATCCGCTAACGCCTGGGGAAAATGAATCGCACGTCTGCATCGATGAACGGATTCCGATGGAAATTATTGGCCTGCGCGCTTTTACCGACAACTACATCTGGATCCTGCGCGACCGCGGCTACGCGGTCGCGGTCGACCCTGGCGACGCCGCACCGGTGATCGAGTATCTCAAGCACAGCGGCGACACCTTGAGCGCCCTTCTGCTCACCCACCACCACCCCGATCACGTCGGCGGTGTCGCCCCCCTGCTCGAACGCGCCGAGATTCCGGTATTCGGACCCGCGGCGGAAAACATCGCCGGAGTCAATCGTCCGCTGCATGGCGGTGAAACCCTTTCGTTACCCGGACTGGCCTCCGATTTCACGGTAGTCCCGGTGCCCGGCCACACCCGCGGCCACGTGGCTTATTATCGCCCAAACGTTCTGCTCTGCGGCGACGCGCTGTTCACGCTCGGATGCGGCCGATTGTTCGAAGGTACCCCGGCGCAGATGTTTGCCTCACTACAGCGCATTGCCGCCCTGCCGCCGGAGACGATGATCTACTGCGCCCACGAATACACTCGCCTCAATCTACCTTTCGCATTGTCGGTCGAACCCGACAATGCAACGCTGCAACAGCGCGCAACGCAACTACAGCAATCCATCGCTGACGGGAAGCCCACCGTACCGATGCGCCTCGCCGACGAACTGGCGACCAACCCCTTCCTGCGCATGCACAGCCGCGGAGTGATCGCTACCGCTCGCCGCAACGGTGCGGACGAGGCAGCTCCGGTAACAGAAATCTTTGCGGCAATTCGTCGTCTGCGCGACGGGTTCAAACCGCCGACGCCACCAACTTAATTGACCTGAGTGTCGGCGTCCATTACCATCCCGGCCACTATGCGGCGCAGGCACCACTTGTTGCGCGCACGCCTGCGTGCGCTCCTTCCCCTTCTCGTATCCGGCGTTCTTACGCTGGCGCCGGGCTTCCTTCATGCCGAGGTCGCCATGCGCGAAACGGGGTTGCAACTGACGCCGCAGATTTCCGCCGGGATGGCTACACCGCAACTCGAAAACGCGGCATCTCGACTCTCGCCGGCGCAGCTGGAGGACGACCTGCCGCGCATCGCCGCAATCGACCTGACTACTCAGGCGCCGGACTTGTGGCAGCGCATGCGCAACGGATTTTCGATGCCCGACCTGGACAGCCCGTTGGTCGCCGACCGTCAGGCCTGGTATCTGAACCGCCCCGAAACGATGAAACGCCTCGTCCAACGCAGCCGGCGCTATCTCTACTACATCGTTACCGAGCTGGAAAAACGCGGCATGCCCACCGAGCTCGCGCTGCTGCCAATGGTAGAGAGCGCTTTCAATCCACTCGCCCGCTCACCGGCCAAAGCCCTAGGCATGTGGCAGTTCATCCCCTCGACGGGGAAAAACTACAATCTCGAACAAACCTGGTGGCTGGACAAGCGCCGCGACATCATCGCCTCCACCGGTGCCGCGCTCGACTACCTACAGAACATCTACGACATGCATGGCGACTGGCATCTTGCGCTAGCCTCCTACAACTGGGGTGAAAACGCAGTCGCCAAGGCCGTCGCCCGCAACCAGGCGAAGGGTCTGCCGAGCGACTACCCGAGCCTGACCATGCCCAACGAAACGCGCTATTACGTACCCAAGTTACAAGCGCTGAAGAACATCATCGCCAACCCCGAGCTGTTCGGGATCACGCTCGACCCCTTGCCGAACCAACCCTATTTCGACACCGTGGACATGCCGGCCACGATGGACGTAGCAACGGCGGCCAAGCTAGCGGAAATCCCGCTCGACGAATTCATCGCCCTGAACCCAGCCTACAGCCGACCGCTGATGCACGACAGTCCAAGCTCGGTGCTGGTGCTGCCGGCGGACAAGATTTCTGTGTTCCAGAACAATTTGCAACGCCATGAAGACGCCGACAGGCCGTTGGCGCTGTGGCACACCGAGGCGATGAAGCGGGGCGAGAAACTTGCCACGTTCGCCGCCCGCCACGGCCTGCCCCTGGCACGGCTGAAACAGATCAACGGCATCGGCCGCCAGACCAAACTCAAACCCGGTTTCAAGCTGCTCGTTCCCAGCCCGTCGGCGAACGCCGCCCAAGTACTCGCTCAGCTACCGCAAATGCCGCCCGAAGCCGCACCTAAAGCCAAAAATCGCGGCAAGCGGGGCCGCGTCGCAGTAAAGAAAAAAGGCAGCGCTCCGGCCGCCTATTCAGCCGCCACACGCTCCAAGCCGATGAAGAAATCGGCCGCCAAAGTCGTGCGCAAGAAGCAGCGCTAGTCGCGCGTCTGGCGATCGAAGGCAGGCATCAGTCGTAGAGGTGGCAGCGCACCACGCGCGTCGCGGAAACACCCGTTTCGCCCGGGTACTCGCTGCGGCAACGTTCCATCGCCTGCGGGCAGCGCGGGTGGAAGTGGCAGCCGGAGGGCGGGTTCGCCGGCGAAGGCATGTCGCCGGCAACGCTCAACACTTCGCCGCGCACGCCATCGACACGCGGCACCGCGGCGATCAGTGCGACCGTGTACGGATGCCGCGGGTTGCGCAGGATTTCCTCCGCCGTGCCGCGCTCGACAATGCGGCCGAGGTACATCACCGCCACCTCGTCGGCGAGATAATCCACCACCGCGATGTTGTGGGTAATGAACAGGTAGGCCAGCCCGAGGCTGGCGCGCAGGTCGCGCAGCAGGTTGAGTATCTGCGCCTGCACCGAAACGTCGAGCGCGCTGGTCGGCTCGTCGCAAATCAACAGCCGCGGATCGACCGCCAGCGCGCGGGCAATGGCGATGCGCTGGCGCTGACCGCCGGAAAATTCGTGCGGGAAACGATCAGCCATTGCCGCCGCCAGACCGACCTGTTGCAGCAGATCATTCACCCGTACCCGGTGATCGCCGGGCAGCCGTAGCGCCTGCATACCCTCGGCAACGATGTCGCCGACGCGCATGCGCGGATTAAGCGAACCATAGGGGTCCTGAAACACCATCTGCATCCCGGCCCGCGCACCGCGCAACGTCTTGGGCGGCAAACCGCACAGCTCAACGCCGCGATAGCGCACGCGGCCGGCACTGGGCGCGATCAATTGCAGCACCGCCTTGCCCAAGGTGGTCTTGCCGCAGCCGGATTCGCCCACCAGCGCCAGCGTGCGCCCCGGAGCCAGCGTCAGACTCACCCCGTCCACCGCACGTACGTGGCCGACCACCCGCCGGAACAGGCCGCGCCGGATGGGGAAATGAACCTTCAGATCGACCACATCAAGAATAGTCTCGCCATTCGCAGCGGCGGCAACAGCCGGCATTTCGGTTTCCGCAGCCGCCTCAGTCGGACGGGAAACGACGGATTCCGCATACAGGTGACAGCGCACCCGCTGCCCGGCCACAGGCTCGAACCAGGGCGGCGGCTGGTGACGGCAGACCTCCATCACCGCCGCGCAGCGCTCGGCGAAACGGCATCCGGCGAAATGCGTATCCAGCGGCGGCACCTGCCCCGGAATCGTCGCCAGGCGCCCGTTCCGGGCCTTGGCATCGGGCAGCGCAGCGAACAGCTTTTGCGCGTAAGGATGCGCCGGACGGGCGAAAAAAGCCGCCCGCTCGGCGACTTCAACCAGTTGTCCGGCATACATCACGCCGATGCGGTCGGCCATCCGCGCCACCACGCCTAGATCGTGGCTGATCAGCAGCAACGCCATGCCGCGCGCCTTCTGCAAATCCGCCAGCAAGTCGAGCACCTGCGCCTGGATGGTCACGTCGAGCGCCGTGGTCGGCTCGTCGGCGATCAGCAGCCGCGGCTCGCCGGCCAGCGCCATGGCAATCATCGCCCGCTGCTTCATGCCGCCGGAGAGCTGAAACGGATATTCATCCCAGCGCCGCCGCGGATCGGGGATACCCACTGCACGCAACAGCTCGACGCCCGCCTCCCGTGCCGGCTGGCCTCTCAGCCGCCGATGCAGGGCCAGCGATTCGCCGATCTGCTGGCCGACGGTGAGCACCGGATTCAGGCTGGTCGCCGGCTCCTGGAAGATCATCGCCGCCTGTCTGCCACGCTGGCGGCGCATTTCGGCTTCGCTCAGGGCAAACAGGTCGACGTCCGCAAGGGTCACCGTGCCGCCGTCGATACGCGCCGCATCCGGCAGCAAGCGCATCAGTGCGAGGGCGGTCATCGATTTGCCGCAGCCCGATTCGCCGAGCAGGGCGAAGGTCTCACCCGCCGCGATGTCAAAGGAAACATCGGCCACCGGGTGCGCGGCACCGATGCGGACGGAGAGATTGCGGGCGGAAAGCAGGGTCATTGGGCAGCTCGCGGATCGAAAGCATCGCGCACCGCGTCGGCGAACAGATTCGCCGCCAGCACCAGCGCGAACATGAAACTGAAAGCGGCGACCAGCGACCACCAGACCATCGGCTCACGCGCCAGTTCCATGCGCGCAGCGTTGATCATGGTGCCGAAGCTGATGGTGGTCGGATCGACGCCGATGCCGACATAGGACAGCACGGCTTCGGCCAACACCAGGCTGGAGAAGTCCATCACCAGGGCAATCAGCACGATGTGCGAGACGTTGGGCAGGATATGGCGCAGCATGATCGCCCGCCGCGAAACGCCGAAGGCCTGCGCCGCCTGCACGTAATCCAGCTCACGCAGTTTCAGCGTTTCACCACGCAACAGGCGCGCAAGGCCAGTCCAGCTGGTCATGCCGAGGATGAAACAGAGCGCCAGCAGGCGCGCATCCGCACGCTCGGCCGCGGTCGAAAACCAGTCCGGATGGGTGTCGATCACCACCTGCATCATCAGCACCGCGGCGGCAATCAGCAGCACGCCGGGAATCGAATTCAGCGTCGTATAGACATACTGGATCGCGTCGTCGAGCCAGCCGCCGGCATAACCGGCGAGGATACCCAGCAGCACCGCCAGCGGCAGCGTCACCAGCGTGGTCAGGGTGCCGATCAGCAAGCCGGTGCGGATACTCTTCAGCGCTAGATAAAGAACATCCTGGCCCACCTTGTCGGTGCCCAGCACATGATAATGCGCGGCCAGCGCAATCGTCGGCCCGGCAGCGAGGCACAGCAACAGCAGGCTCCAGCGCACAGCGGCGCGTCCTGGTCCGCCACCGCGCAGCCGCCAGGCCAGCGCTAGCCAGATCGCCATGCTGGCGCCGAGCCCGCCCAGTACCTGCACCGCAACGTCCCAACCATGGTTTTCCTCGTCGTCGCCGAGATGCGCGCCGCCATAGCGCAGGCGCGGAAAATCGCGTCCGACCTCGCCCTCCACCGCCTCCTTGGCAAACAAGCGCATTGCCAGCGGCGCCGAATAGGTTTTTTCGCTGTTCGTCTTCAACGGCATCAGCAGCGCATCGAGCACCGACAGCACCTCGACGCCATACACCGGCGCCGTATCGCCCTGCGCCGGCAGCCGCGCCCGGTAATGCAGCGAATCGAGCACACCCACCACAATAAAAAAGCTCAGCACCATCGCTGCCGCCATGCCCGCCGCATTGCGCCCGAGGCGCTGCCACTGCCTGCGCATCGGCTCGCTGCGCCAGGAAGCGTAGGCACCGGACAGCGTCAGCCCGAGCAGCACGAAGAGCAGGATGTCCGACCAGAGCAGGACCGGCTTGAATTCGATCATTCGAGACGCACCCTCGGATCGACCCAAGTGTATGAAAGGTCGGTCAGCAGCAACCCGAGGATGTAGAGTGCCGCGCCGATGAATACCATGGCGCGGACCACGGCGAAGTCCTGCGCATTGATCGCCTCGATGGTATAGCTGCCGAGGCCGGGGATGCCGAAGAACGATTCGGTCAGCAGGCTCCCCATGAACAGCGTCGGAATCACCACCACCACACCGGTAAGAATCGGGATCATCGCGTTCTTCAGCACATGGCGGAACAGCACTACGTGCTCGGACAGGCCCTTGGCGCGGGCGGTGCGCACGTAGTCGCGGCCGATCTCCTCCAGGAACAGCGTGCGGTACCAGCGGGTGCCTGAGCCGATGCCGCCGATCACGCCAATCAGCACCGGCAGGATCAGGAACTTGACGCGGTCGATGCCCTCGCCATAGCCCGAAATTGGCGCCAGATGCCAGACCTTGCTCAACAGCCACTGGCCGCCGATGATGTAGAACAAACCCGACACCGACATCATCGCCACGCAGAACACGGTTCCCGCCAGATCGAAGGCCGTGGCGCGGAAAAACACCAGCACCAGCGCGAAGGACACCGTCGCCCACAGACCGAGGACGAACACCGGCAGCGCAATCGCCAGCGACGGCCCCATGCGTCGGCGGATTTCCCGCGCGATGTCGCGGCCATCGTCGGCGCGACCGAAATCCAGTGCGAACATCCGCACCGACTTGGCGTAGAAGATGGTTTCACTCAGCTTGCCGGCACCGTCGGCATTGGCGTTCCACAGCAGCGGCTTGTCGTAGCCGCGCTCCGCCTTCCACTTGGCGATGGCCTCCGGCGTCACCCGTTTCACCCCCAATTGCAGACGCGCCATGTCATCCGGCGTGTTGACCACGAAGAACAACGCAAAGGTGATGAGATTGACCCCGATCAGAATCGGCAACGCATAGATCAGGCGGCGGACGACGTAAGCAAACATGGGACGTAAGCCTACCTCAGGGCGGCGGGTTTATGGGGCCGAATAAACGCCGGGATGACCCTGGATTCAGGCCGATCCAAGGGAGCACGTGGAAGCTTGGCATAATTCGCCCTCGCCCATGCGTGACCCGGGCCGAAAGGCCGGGTCGCCCGACTACCGAAATCGAGAACAACCTTATGCCGGCTTGCCCCTTCAACGAATTGCCACTCGCCGTACCGGACAGAAACGCATGACCGAACTTTCGGCCCACACCCCGATGATGCAGCAGTACCTGCGCCTCAAGGCGCAGCATCCGGACCTGCTGCTGCTCTACCGCATGGGGGATTTCTACGAGCTGTTCTATGACGACGCCGAGAAGGCCGCGCGGCTGCTCGACATCACACTGACGGCGCGCGGACAATCGGCAGGCAAACCGATCCCGATGGCCGGTGTGCCCTACCACTCGATCGAGCAGTATCTGGCGAAGCTGGTCAAGCTCGGCGAATCGGTCGCCATCTGCGAGCAGATCGGCGACCCGGCGACCAGCAAGGGCCCGGTGGAGCGTGCAGTGGTCCGCATCGTCACACCCGGCACGCTGACCGATGCGGCGCTGCTCGACGAAAAAGCCGACAAGCCGCTGCTCGCCGTCGCCATCGAAAAGCAGAGCGCCGGCCTCGCCTGGCTGAATCTCGCCAACGGCGATTTCCGCCTGCTGGAAACGTCGCTTGACGCCCTGCCCGCCCAGTTCGAGCGGCTGCGCCCGGCCGAGCTACTGCTCGCCGACGGACAGCGCCTTGCGCTGCCCGATAGCCGGGCGGCGGAGAAGCGCCTGCCCGACTGGCATTTCGATACCGAATCGGCGCAGCGCCAGCTTTGCGAGCACTTCGGCACCCGCGACCTCGCCGGCTTCGGCATCGATGCACCGAGCCTCGCCGTGGCCGCCGCCGGCGCCCTGTTTCAATATGCGCGGGCAACGCAGATGCAGGCGCTGGCGCACGTCACCGCTCTGACCGTCGAGCGCGAGAGCCAGTACCTGCGGCTCGATGCATCGACGCGACGCAACCTGGAACTGAGCGAAACGCTGCGCGGCGAGCCGGCACCGACCCTGTTCTCGCTGCTCGACAGCTGCGCCACCTCGATGGGTTCGCGCTGGCTGCGGCATTGCCTGCACCACCCGCTGGCCGCGCAGGGCAGCGCTGCCGAACGGCACGACGCAGTGGCGGAGTTGCTCGGCGACAGCGTTCGTCCCCAATTGCACGCTACCCCTCCCCCCACCGTTCGTCCTGAGCCTGTCGAAGCCTGTCCTGAGTTTGATCGAAGGGGTCGAGGAAACGTCGCGACATCACACCCTTCGACGAGCTCAGGGCGAACGGATACCTTTTTGCTCGTCCGCGCCGACCTCAAAGGCATCGCCGACATCGAGCGCATCACCGCACGCATCGCGCTGAAGAGCGCGCGGCCGCGCGACCTCTCGTCGCTGCGCGACAGCCTGCGCCGGCTCGACCCGCTGCGTCGCGCACTAGGCACGCCGTCTGCTCCGCTGCTGGCGCGCTTGCATGGCGACATCGCCACACCGCAAGCCTGCCTCGACCGGCTCTGCGCCGCGGTGGCCGACGAACCGGCGGTGCTGCTGCGCGACGGCGGCGTGATTGCCAACGGCTACTCGGCCGATCTCGACGAGCTGCGCGCAATCCAGGCCAACTGCGGCCAGTTCCTGCTCGACCTCGAAGTGCGCGAGCGGGCGCGCAGCGGCATCGCCACGCTCAAGGTCGAATACAACCGCGTGCACGGTTTCTACATCGAGGTCAGCCATGCCAATGCCGCCAAGGTGCCCGAGGACTACCGCCGCCGCCAGACGCTGAAGAACGCCGAGCGCTACATCACCCCTGAACTGAAGGCCTTCGAGGACAAGGCGCTGTCGGCCAACGACCGCGCCCTGGCGCTGGAAAAACAGCTCTACGAAACGCTGCTGGACCAGCTCGCCGCGGCGATCCCCGAATTGCAGCGCATCGCCCGTGCCCTAGCCCAACTCGACGGCCTCGCCGCCTTTGCCGACGCTGCGCGGCGCTACGACTACTGCCGGCCGACCTTCCGCAGCGAAGCCGGGATGGAAATCGACGGCGGCCGCCACCCGGTGGTCGAGGCGCAGGTGCAACAGGGCGGCGAAGCCTTCATCGCCAACGATGCACGCCTTGCCGCCACGCGCCGCCTGTTGCTGATCACCGGCCCGAACATGGGCGGCAAATCGACCTACATGCGGCAGACTGCGCTGATTGCCCTGCTCGCCCACTGCGGCAGCTTCGTGCCGGCACGGCGCTGCGTGCTGGGACCGCTCGACGCGATCTATACCCGCATCGGCGCCGCCGACGATCTGGCCTCCGGACGCTCCACCTTCATGGTCGAAATGACCGAAGCGGCGGCCATCCTCAACGGCGCCACCGACCGTTCGCTGGTGCTGATGGACGAAATCGGACGCGGCACCTCGACCTTCGACGGCCTCGCGCTGGCCTTCGCCATTGCCCGCCACCTGATCGAGAAGAACCGCGCGCTGACCCTGTTCGCCACCCACTACTTCGAGCTGACACGGCTGGCGCAGGACTACCCGGAATGCGCCAACATCCATCTCGATGCGGTGGAACACGGCCGCCGCATCGTCTTCATGCATGCGGTGGAGGAAGGCCCCGCCTCGCAAAGCTACGGCATCCAGGTCGCCGCGCTGGCCGGCATTCCGCCGGGCGTGGTGCGCGACGCGCGGCGGCGTCTGGCGCAGCTGGAAAATGCCCAGATTGGCGGCGGCGACCAGCCCGACATGTTCGCCCCGCCGCTGCCCGCCGAGGAGGAGAACACGGCCCATCCCGTGATCGACGCCCTCGCCGCGCTCGACCCGGATACGCTGAGCCCGCGCGAAGCGCTGGCAAAGCTCTACGAACTGAAAAAAACCCTGTTGTGCTGACCAGCAGCCAACGTCTCGCCCTTCTAATCTTTCTCGCCGCCGTCGCCCAACCGCTTGCCGCGCGAACCACGGCTCAGTTCGGCCTCCTTGGCGATACAGGCTATTCCGACTACGGACGCGGGCAATTGCCGCTGATGTTGCAGCACATGGGCGAAGCCAACCTGGACTTCGCCATCCACGACGGGGATATCAAGAACGGCCGCAGCCGCTGCGACGACGCGATCTACAATGAGGTGCTCGCCGTATTCCGGGCGGCACCGATGCCCGTGGTTTATGTCCCCGGCGACAATGAATGGACCGATTGCCGACGCGCGCTCTGCGGCAGTTTCAACCCCGAGGAGCGGCTGGATTTTCTCCGCCGCACGTTCTTCTTTGACAGTCGCAGCCTCGGCCAACAAAGAATCGAACTTGAACGACAGAGCCGGCAGAAGGAATTCGCCCGGTTCGTCGAAAACGTGCGCTGGCAGGCGGGCGGCGCGATGTTCGTCACCCTCAACATGCCCGGCGCGGACAACAATGTCGTTCACCGCGAAGAGTTCGAATTGCGCAACCGGGCCAATCTGGCCTGGCTTGCCGAAGGCTTCCGCATCGCGCGCGAACGCAAGCTGCGCGGCATCCTCATTGCTATCCAGGCCAATCCGCACATTGAAGCCGACAACGAGGGGGCAGGGAAACCTGGGTTCAAAGCCTTCCTCGATCGCTTACGCGAGGAGACTGCGGACTTTTCAGGCCAGGTGGTTCTGGTTCATGGCGACACCCATCAGATGCAGATCAACCGGCCGCTGAAGGATCGCCGAACGCGGCAAACGGTAGAGAACTTCACCCGCATTGAAACTTATGGTTTTCCGTTCATGGGATGGATCAGGGGTAGCGTCGACGATAGTGATCCGAAAGTATTCCGTTTCGAAACCCATCCCTGGCCGCCGCACCCTCTGCTGCGCTAAAAGCACTGCGCCGCCCGTAGGCGGCGCAGTGCGGCAGAGTTCGACTGAAAAATCTCAGTGATGATGGCCGTGTGGACCGTGGATATGGCCGTGGGCGATTTCATCCGCGGTGGCCTTGCGCACTTCCGCGACGGTGCAGGAGAAATTCAGCGCCATCCCGGCCAGCGGGTGGTTGCCGTCCACCACTACCTTGCCGTCGGCGATGTCGGTGATGGTGTACAACTCGTCTTCGGCGCCGTTTTCGGTCGCACGTTCGAACTGCATGCCGACCTCGATATCCTCGGGGAACAGGTTGCGCGGCTCGATCGCCACCAGTTCGGCGTCGTATTCGCCGAATGCATCGTCGGGTTCCAGCCGCAGTTGTAGTTCGTCGCCGACGGCCTTGCCGTGCAGCGCTTCCTCCAGCACCGGGAAAATGCCGTCGTAACCGCCGTGCAGATACACCAGCGGCTGGGCGCCTTCGTCCACCACGTTGTCGTCGCTGTCGGTAACCCGGTAAGTCAGTGTGACGACGGTATTTTTTTCGATTTGCATAATGTCTTTCCGGAACCCTCCGGTTCCTTGGCGAGGTCTTTGACCCGTTGAAAAACTTCGGCGACGTGGCCTTTGGGGCTTATGTCGTAGAAGACGTGGCGGATGATACCGCGGCGGTCGATGATGAATGTGGCGTGAACCACGCACAACTTGCGATGGCCCTCCTTTTCGCGGATCTTGCAGACGCCGTACTTGCGGCAGACCTCGCCGTTCTCGTCGGACAGCAGGCGGATCGAAAGTCCGTGCTTGTCGCGAAAATCCGAATGCCGGAGAAAGTCGTCGCGGGAGACACCGACAACGGCACAGCCGAGACGGTTGAAGTCATCTTCGTGATCGCTGAAATCGATCGCTTCGAGGGTGCAAAGCGGACTGTCGTCGCGTGGGTAGAAGAACAGCACGGCATGCTGGCGGCCGCGCAGGGAGTCGAGTTCGAACATTTCCATGTCTGCATCGGGAAGTGCGAACTGTGGAGCGTTTTGGCCTGGTTGCAACATCACGCCTCCTTGGATCAAACGGCGAAACAGCGATTTGATTCTAACCGAGGGATCATCGGCCATGGCAAGCACTATCGCGTGTTGCAGTGCAGATTACAATTCTTCGATGAACGGCATCGATGAAGTCATCCGGACGATGGACACCGGCGGAGCCAGACCGATCGCAACCGACGGCTATGGGCAAAGCCCAGACCGATTGCAGCGCTTCGGCAATTTGCTGCAACGCAGGCAAGAGGCTGTTCGCGGCATTCAGTGGACGGTGGTCGCGCTCTATCTGCTGCTTCTCCTGCTTCCGGCACTGACCGCGCTCACGCCGGAGGCGGACCCGTCGCTGATGCGGCTGACGACTTGGGTCGAGATGCTGTTCTGGGGCGTATGGTGGCCCGGAGTGGTGTTCAGCGTGATGCTGTTCGGACAGTTCTGGTGCGGACTGCTGTGTCCCGACGGCACACTGACCGAATGCGCCAGCCGCCACGGGCGGGCATGGAAGATTCCGCTCCGGCTGCGCTGGGCCGGCTGGCCCCTGCTGGCGTTTACGCTGCTTTCCGCAGTCCAGAATTCAATCGGCGCCGACGGTCTCCCCCCCTTGACGCTGCTGCTCGGCGGCACCTCGCTGGCAGCGTTGCTGAGCGGATATTGCTACGCACGCGGCAAGCGCATCTGGTGCCGCTACCTGTGCCCGGCCGGCGCCGCTTTCTCGCTGCTGTCGCGCTGCGCAGCGGTGCATTTCAAGGTGGATCGCAGCGCATGGGACGCCGCCCGCCGACCTTTGCCGCGACCGGTGGATTGCCCGCAGCTGCTCGACGTGCGGCGCCTGGCCGGCAACGCGGAATGCAGCATGTGCGGCCGTTGCAGCGGCCATCGCAATGCGGTCGCCCTGGCGCATCGTGCAGCGAGCAGCGAACTGGAGAATCTGACGCCAACCGAAGCGCGGCCGCGCGATGCCTTTGCGATCTGTTTCGTGCTGATTGGCGTGGGCTTTTCCGCGCTGCACGGCGCAGGCGGTTTGGTCCAGCGAGGGTGGCCGAACGAAGGCATGACTCTCAACGCAGCACTGGATGGCACGCTGGCGCTACTGCTGAATGCGGCGTTGCTCGGCGGCGGCCTGCTGGCCCTGCTGCTGATCGGCACGAAAGGTGATCGGGCAAGGGCGGCCCTCCTCAGCTACAGCCTGATTCCGCTCGGCGGGGTCGCTCTCACGCTCGGCGCATTCGACCATGCGGCGGTCATTGGCGGACGCCTCGGGCTGACACCCGGAAGTCTCTTGCCGGCGCTGCGCACCCTGCTCATCGCAGCCGGCGTGCTGTGGTCGCTCAAAATCGGCCACCGCCTGATCGGCGCGCTGCCGGCGGAACGCGGCCGCAGCCGGGCCGGCTCATTCGCCGCGGTGGCGGCGGCCGCCGCCTGGATGGCATGGTGCAGTTGATACGCCGGGCGCGACATTCGACGGTCAATCGTCTACGCGGTGGGCCTCGGCCAGATATTCGCGGGTACGCATTTCCGTCAGGCGGCTGACGGTGCGCTTGAATTCATCGGCTTGCGGGCCTGCGGTGTACAACCGGTCGGCTTCGACCGCCGCGCTGACCACCAGCTTGACACGGTGGTCGTAGAGCACATCCACCAACCAGGTAAAGCGTCGTGCCTCGGAGGCCTGCTCCCGCGACATCTGCGGCACGTGGGAGAGCAACAGGGTGTGGTGCTCCTGGGCCAGCGCCAGGTAATCGTTCTGCGAGCGATGGCCGCCGCACAGCTCGGCGAAGTCGAACCAGATCACACCCGGCGCGCGACGGCGAACCTTGATTGTCCGCTCCAGCACCTCGACCGGGCGAGTCTCGCCGGCCGTACCGGCGATCTGCTCGAAGTCCGTCGCCATCTTGGTTTCGGCTGCCGCATCGTCGGGCACCAGGAAGGTTTCGATGCGCTCCAGCGTGCGCAGCCGGTAGTCGATTCCGGCATCGACTACCAGCACCTCCAGATGGGTCTTCAGCAGTTCGATGGTAGGCAGGAACAGATGCCGCTGTAGTCCATTGGGATAGAGCCCGTCGGGCGGATAGTTGGAGGTAGTCACCACCACCACGCCGCGCTCGAACAGGCCGGCAAACAGGCGGCCGAGAATCATCGCATCGGCGATATCGGAAACGTGAAATTCGTCGAAGCAGAGCAGCCGGGTGGAACGCGCAATCTCAGTCGCCACCTGCATCAGCGGGTCGTCCTGGTTCTTGTGCGCCTTCAGCGCTTCATGGATCTCGTGCATGAAGGCATGGAAGTGCACTCGCCGCTTGCGCCGATAGGGCACCGACTCGTAGAAGGCGTCCATCAGAAAGCTCTTGCCGCGACCGACCCCGCCCCAGAAATACAGACCACGCGGCGGCTGCGCGCGGAAAAGCATCTTCTTCAGCGGATTGCCGCGCGCCTGCTTGAACGACAGCAACGAAGCGTGGAGCCGCTGTAGCGCGGCGGCGGCATTCTGCTGCGCCGCATCGGGCTCGATGCGGCGTTCGGCGCAAATTCTTTCGAGGGTTTCAAACACCGGGCCCGCTCCAAAATGAAATGAGGAGCAGGGTCTTACCCATCGCTCCTCACGGTTTACCGCTCAACGACTTTCAGAAATGCAACGGACGTTTATCCACTGCCAGAGCCGCTTCGTGCATGGCTTCCGACAGCGTCGGATGTGCGTGGCAGATGCGCGCGATGTCTTCCGCCGAGGCGCCGAACTCCATCGCCACCACGGCTTCGGCGATCAGTTCGGAGGCAGAAGCGCCAATCACATGCACGCCGAGCACGCGATCCGTCTTCGCATCGGCGAGCACCTTGACGAAGCCGGTGGTATCGCCCTGACCGAGGGCGCGCCCGTTGGCCATGAAGGGAATCTGCCCGGCGCGATACTCGATGCCTTCGTTCTTCAACTGCTGCTCGGTCTTGCCGACCCAGGCGATTTCCGGATGGGTGTACATCACCGAGGGGATCGCATCGTAGTTCACATGGCCGGCCTGGCCGGCAATCAGCTCGGCCACCATGACGCCCTCTTCCATGCCCTTGTGCGCCAGCATCGGGCCGCGCACGACGTCGCCGACCGCCCAGACGTTGGGCAGATTGGTGGCGCAGTGCGCATCCACCTCGATACGGCCGCGTTCGTTGATCTTCAACCCGACGTTGTCGGCGCCCAGATCGCCGGTGTTGGGATCGCGTCCGACCGAAACGATCAGCCTGTCGCATTCGAGGGTACGGGCTTCCTCGCCATCTTCGTACTCGACGCTGATGCCCTTCTTACCGACGCTGACCTTGCCGATCTTGACGTTGAGGCGGATATCCAGCCCCTGCTTGCGGGTAAAGATCTTCCAGGCCTCTTTCGAAACCGCGTCGTCGGCGGCGGCTAGAAACTCGGGCACGGCTTCGAGAATGGTGACCTCGGAACCAAGGCGCTTCCACACCGAACCCAGCTCAAGGCCGATCACGCCGGCACCGATCACACCCAGGCGCTTCGGTACGGCATCGAACGACAGCGCGCCGACGTTGTCGCAGACCAACCTGTTGTCCACCGGGATGCCCGGCAGGTGGCGCGGCTTCGAGCCGGTGGCGACGATCACATGGCGGGCGGCGACGATCTCGCCCGAGACATCGAGGTGCCAGACATCGTCTTCGCGGCCGACGAAACGGCCGTAACCGGGTAGCAGCGTCACCTTGTTCTTCTTGAACAGGCCCTTGATGCCCTGGGTCAGTTGGGCCACGATGTTGTCCTTGCGACGGATCATCGTCGCCACATCCATCTTGACGTTCTCGGCGGAAATACCGTGCATGACGAAGCCGTGGCTGGCCTCTTCGTACAGTTCCGAGGAACGCAACAGGGCCTTCGACGGAATGCAGCCGACGTTCAGGCAGGTGCCGCCAAGGCGGACTTCGCCTTTCGGGTCTGCGTAGGCCTCGGATTCGATGCAGGCCGACGACAGGCCGAGTTGGGCCGCACGAATGGCGGCGACATAGCCGGCGGGGCCGGCACCGATGACGACGACGTCGAATTGTTTGCTCATGGTGTCGTCCTCACAGATCCAGCAGCAAGCGTGCCGGATCTTCCAGCGCATCCTTCATCGCCACCAGGCCGAGCACGGCCTCGCGGCCGTCGATGATGCGATGGTCGTAGGACATGGCGAGGTAATTGATCGGGCGGATCACGATCTGGCCGTTCTCCACTACCGGGCGATCCTTGGTGGCGTGGATGCCGAGAATCGCCGACTGCGGCGGATTGATGATCGGGGTGGACAGCATCGAGCCGAAGGTGCCGCCATTGGAAATGGAGAAGGTGCCGCCGGTCAGTTCCTCGATCGACAGCTTGCCGTCCTTGGCTTTGGCACCGAATTCGGCGATCTTCTTTTCGATCTGCGCCAGCGACATTTGGTCGGCATCGCGCAGAATCGGCACGACCAGGCCGCGCGGGCTGCCGACGGCGATGCCGATGTCGAAATAGCCGTGATAGACGATGTCGTTGCCGTCCACCGAGGCGTTGAGCACCGGGTAGCGCTTCAGCGCAGCCACCGCCGCCTTGACGAAGAAGGACATGAAGCCGAGCTTGACGCCGTGCTCCTTCTCGAACTTATCCTTGTACCTGCCGCGCAGTTCCATCACCGGCGCCATGTTCACCTCATTGAAGGTGGTCAGGATGGCATTGGTGGATTGTGACTGGATCAGCCGTTCGGCGATGCGGGCACGCAGGCGACTCATCGGCACGCGCTGCTCCGGACGGCCGGCAAGAATGCTGTCCACGCTCACCGCCGCAGGCTGGGCCAGGGCGGGACGGGACGGAGCGGCCAGCGTAGCGACAGGAGCCGGGGCAGGCGCCGCCGGCTTGCCGGCGGCGCCCAGCACATCCTCCTTGAGAATACGGCCACCGCGGCCGCTGCCGGCCACCGCGGCGGGATTGATCCCCTTCTCTTCCATCAGCTTGCGCGCAGCAGGCATCACCGCCGCCGCGACAGACGCCGCCACAGGTGCACTCGCCGCGGCAGCGGGCGCTCTTTCGGCCGCAGTTGAAGCGGCGATCGCCGCCTCGGTGTCGATCTGCGCGATCAGATCGCCGGAGGTGACCGGAGAGCCGTCACCCTTGATGATCTTCACCAGCACGCCGGCCGCGGGGGCCGGCAGTTCGAGCACGACTTTGTCGGTCTCGATGTCGATCAGATTTTCATCGCGGGCGACCGTTTCGCCTTCCTTCTTGTGCCAGCTGACGAGGGCGGCTTCGGCCACCGATTCGGACAATTGCGGAACTTTGACTTCGATAAGCATGATTAACGCTCTCTAGAAATGGGGTCGTCTTAATCTTGGAGTCGGGTGAAAGCACCTTCCACCACAGCCTTCTGCTGGGCGTTGTGCTTGGTGTAGTAGCCGACGGCAGGCGATGCGGAAGCGGGACGCGAAACCAGGAACAATTTCTGGCCTTCGCCGATGGCCTGGACCAGATGCTGGCGAGATACGAACCAGTACCAGATACCCTGATTGCGCGGCTCTTCCTGGCACCAGACAACTTCCTTGGCCTTGGGGAACTTTTTCATCTCAGCTTCCAGCGCGGCCTGGGGGAAGGGATAGAGTTGCTCCAGCCGGATGATCGCGGTGTTTTCGATCTTCTGTTCGCGACGGTGTGCAACGAGTTCGTAGTAGATCTTGCCCGAGCAGAGAACGATCCGAGTCACTTTCTTCGGGTCGAGCTTGTCGGCCTCGCCGATCACGGTCTTGAACTGGCCCTTGGCCAGTTCGTCGAGACCGGACACCGCATCCTTGTGGCGCAGCAGCGACTTGGGCGTGATGATCACCAGCGGCTTGCGCAGCTTGCGCAGCATCTGCCGACGCAGCAGGTGGTAGATCTGCGCCGGCGTAGTCGGCACCGCAACCTGCCAATTCTGCTCGCCGCACAACTGCATGTAGCGCTCGATGCGGGCCGACGAGTGCTCGGGCCCCTGGCCTTCGTAGCCGTGTGGCAGCATCAGCGTCAGGCCGGAGAGGCGGCCCCACTTGGCTTCGCCGGAACAGATGAACTGGTCGATCACCACCTGGGCACCGTTGGCGAAATCGCCGAACTGGCCTTCCCAGATCACCAGTTCGTTCGGCTCGTAGGTCGAATAGCCGTACTCGAAAGCCATCACCGCCTCTTCGGACAGCACCGAGTCGATGACGATGAACGGGGCCTGCTTCGGATCGATATGCTGTAGCGGCTGATAGGTGCCTGCATCCCAGCTCTCGCGGTTCTGGTCGTGGAGCACTGCATGGCGGTGGAAGAAGGTACCGCGACCGCAGTCTTCGCCGGAAACGCGGACACCGAAGCCCTGCATCAGCAGGGTGGCGTAGGCCAGCGTCTCGCCCATACCCCAATCCAGTGCCAGCTTGCCTTCGCCCATCTGGCGACGATCCTCGACGATCTTGGCGACGCGGGAATGCAGCGTGAAGCCTTCGGGAACCGTGGTCACTGCACGGGCCAGCTTCTTCAGGTCGGCCAGCGGAACGCTGGTATCGCATTCGTCGGTGTACACCTGGCCGACGAAGGGGCTCCAGTCGGTCGCGAACTTGCGCGTGTGATCGGCCAGCACCGGGTTGTAGAGTAGTTCGCCGCGATCCAGTGCGGCACGGAAATCCTTGATCATCTGCTCAGGATCGGTGGCGCTGCAAACGCCCTGGGCCACCAGACGGTCGCCGTAGAGCTTGCGCGTGCCGGGGTGCGCCTGTACCTTCTTGTACATCAGCGGCTGGGTAACCATCGGCTCGTCCTGCTCGTTGTGGCCGAGCTTGCGGAAGCAGACCAGGTCGATCACCACGTCGGCAGCAAACTCCTTGCGGTACTCCATGGCTATGCGCGTCACCAGCGCCACGGCTTCCGGATCGTCGCCATTGACGTGGAAGATCGGTGCCTCGACCATCTTGAAGATGTCGGTACAGTATTGCGACGAGCGGTAGTCGCGCGGATCGGAGGTGGTAAAGCCGATCTGGTTGTTGACCACGATGTGCACCGTGCCGCCGGTTCCGTAGCCGCGCGTTTGCGAAAAATTGAGCATTTCCTGGTTGACGCCCTGGCCGATCACCGCGGCATCGCCGTGCAGCAGTACGGCCATCGCCTGTTCGCCGTTCTTATCGTGGCGACGACGCTGGCGTGCATAGACCGAACCTTCGACCACCGGATTGACGATCTCCAGATGCGAGGGATTGAAGGCCAGCGTCAGGTGCACCGGGCCGGCCGGCGTTGCCACGTCGGAGGAAAAACCCATGTGGTACTTGACGTCGCCGGCCGTCAGCTCTTCCGCCTTCTTGCCTTCGAATTCGGAGAACAGCATTGAGGGGGACTTGCCCAGGGTGTTGACCAGAACGTTGAGGCGGCCGCGGTGGGCCATACCGATAACGATTTCCTGCACGCCCAAACCGCCGGCGACGCGGATCAGTTCATCCATCGCGACGATGGTGGATTCGCCGCCTTCGAGCGAAAAACGCTTCTGCCCGACATAGCGGGTATGCAGATAGCGCTCAAGGGTTTCGGCCGCCGTCAGGCGTTCGAGGAAGCGGCGTTTTTCATCCGCCGTGTAACGCGGCGTAGCGCGGATCGGTTCGAGCTTCGCCTGGATCCAGCGCTTCTTTGTCACGTCGCTCATATACATGTATTCGGCGCCGATGGTGCCGCAATACGTCTGCCGCGCCGCTTCGAGAATCTCGCGCAGCGACGACTGCTCCGAACCGGTGGCGGTGGCGAACGATCCGGTGCTGAAAATCTGCCCCAGATCCGCCTCGGTGAAGCCGTAATAGGACGGTTCGAGTTCCGCAACCTGCGGCCGCTCGGAACGTTTCAGCGGATCGAGTTGCGCCCAGCGGTTGCCGAGAAAACGATAGGCATTGATCATCTGCAACACCTTGACCTGCTTTTCGTCGCCGCTCGACGTGGAACTCGCCGATGCGCCCAGCGTACCGTCCTTGGCGCGCTGAGCGAAGGAGGCGACGATCGGTGCATGCGCAACGTCGGGTCCGGTGTAATTTCCGGCGCCCGGAAGGGTCGCCAGCTTGTCGAAATAGTCGCGCCAGCGTGGTTCGACGGAGGCCGGATTGGCCAGATAGGACTCGTAGAGCTCTTCGATAAACGGCGCATTGGCACCAAAGAGATACGAATTGGCAAGCATTTGCTTCATCATGGTTTCACCCCGTTTCAGGAGAAATGGAACGTAAGGAGCAACGAGTCAAACCACGCCCTCTGCAGGCTTCCTCGCGACAGCGACGGGACGAGCGGGCTTTTTATCCCTTACTCGCCGCCGCCGCTCCAGAATTACTCAACGCTTGTCGAGCGACGGCACATTGCGGCGGGCGGTACCGATATAGAGCTGACGCGGACGGCCGATCTTGTATTCGGGATCGGTGATCATTTCTTCCCACTGCGTCATCCAGCCCACGGTCCGCGCCAGGGCGAAGATGCAGGTGAACATGGAGGTGGGGATGCCGAGCGCCTTCTGCACGATGCCGGAGTAGAAGTCGACGTTCGGGTAGAGCTTCTTGCTGACGAAGTAATCGTCTTCCAGCGCAATCTTTTCCAGCGCCTGGGCCAGCTTGAACAGCCGGTCGTTTTCCAGGCCCAGTTCGCCCAGTACGTCGGCGCAGACCTTGCCCATCAGCTTGGCACGCGGGTCGAAGTTCTTGTACACGCGATGACCGAAGCCCATCAGCTTGAAGCTGTCGTTCTTGTCCTTGGCGCGCTTGATGTACTCGCCGACCTTGGACACGTCGCCGATCTCTTCCAGCATATTGAGGCAGGCTTCGTTGGCGCCGCCGTGCGACGGCCCCCAGAGACAGGCAATGCCGGCAGCGATACAGGCGAAGGGGTTGGCGCCGGAGGAACCGGCCAGGCGCACCGTCGAGGTCGAAGCGTTCTGCTCGTGGTCGGCGTGCAGCGTGAAGATGATGTCGAGCGCACGCACCAGCACCGGATTCGGCTTGTACTCCTCGCAGGGTGTGCCGAACATCATGCTCATGAAGTTGGCGGTGTAGTCGAGGTCGTTGCGCGGATACATGAAAGGCTGGCCGGCGTTGTATTTGTATGCCATCGCCACGATGGTCGGCAGCTTGGCGACCAGACGGTTGAAGCTGATGCTGCGATGCTCGGCGTCCGAGGTGTCCAGCGCGTCGTGGTAGAAAGCCGACAGCGCGCCGACCACACCAACCATCACGGCCATCGGGTGAGCATCGCGGCGGAATCCCTGGTAGAACTTCACCAACTGCTCGTGCACCATGGTGTGGCGCTTGATGGTGTTCTCGAAGTCCGCCTTCTGCGGCACATTGGGCAATTCGCCGTTCTTCAGCAGATAGGTGACTTCGAGGAAATTGCACTTCTCGGCCAGTTGTTCGATCGGGTAGCCGCGATACAGCAGCTCACCCTTGTCGCCGTCGATGAAAGTGACCTTCGACTGGCAACTGGCCGTTGATAGAAAGCCTGAATCGTAGGTAAATAGCCCGGTCTTGGCGCCCAGAGTACGGATGTCGATCACATCGTTTCCGTGCGTCCCGGTCATCACCGGAAACTCGACGGTCTTGCCGTCTATGGTCAAGCTAGCGGTACGTTGCGTCATTTTTAGCCCCTGTAAAGGTCAGTCGTCAGTTATCTAGGTTCCAGCGGTGTCGCCACGCAGTGGATGCGCAGCGATTCCGCCAATTCAGTCAACTCCGGGTCGTCGATCTCGGCACGGCCGTTGATCAAATCCCAGATATCGTGGTCTTCCAGTGCCAGCAGACGAGTCAGAGCGGTTTCGGTAGGCGCGTCCAGCCCGTTCTCGTGCTGCGCCCAGAACTGTTGAAAAACAATATCGAGCTCGAGCAAAGCGCGCCGGCAGTGCCATTTCAGCCGGCCCATGCGGGCGCGCGTTGCGTCGTCCATCAAGCACCACTCCTTGCGTCCGAGCAGTTCAGGCGCAGGGCCGCCCCAAGCCGGGACGGCACGCGCCGCAGGCGCAACCCGTTTGACGCCCCGATACCCGCACCCGGTGACAATCGAGCGAAGCGAGCTTGCGAACTCCCCTCCGGAAGGAGGGGCTGGGGGAGTCGGGTGTTCATATCGCCCGGCGGACCATCATTTCCTTGATTTTGCCGATGGCCTTGGTCGGGTTGAGTCCCTTCGGGCAGACATCGACGCAGTTCATGATGGTGTGGCAGCGGAACAGCCGGTAGGGATCTTCCAGATTGTCCAGACGTTCGCTGGTGGCCTGGTCGCGCGTGTCGGCAAGGAAGCGGTAGGCCGCCAGCAGGCCGGCCGGGCCGACGAACTTGTCCGGATTCCACCAGAACGAGGGGCAGGACGTCGAGCAACAGGCGCAGAGAATGCACTCGTAGAGGCCGTTGAGTTCTTCGCGGTCTTCCGGCGACTGTAGGCGCTCGCGTTCGGGCGGGGGATCGTTGTTGATCAGATAAGGCTTGATCGAGTGGTACTGCTTGAAGAACTGCGTCATATCCACAATCAAGTCGCGGATCACCGGCAGGCCCGGCAGCGGACGCAGCACGATGGGCTGCGCCAAGCTGGTTATCTCGGTCAGGCAGGCCAGCGCGTTCTTGCCGTTGATGTTGAGGGCGTCGGAACCGCAAACGCCTTCGCGACAGGAACGACGGAAGGACAGCGAATCGTCCTTGGCCTTGAGTTTCACCAGCACATCGAGCAGCTTTTTTTCCGTGGAATCGACTTCCACCGACATGTCCTGCATGTAGGGCTTGGTGTCCTTCTCCGGATCGTAGCGGTAAATCTTGAATTGGACGGTACGCGTAGTCATCGTCATTTCCTTTTTAGTAGGCGCGCTTCTTCAGCTCGATGGTATCCACCGACATCGGCTTCATCTGCACCGGCTTGTATTCCAGCCGGTTGCGGTCGCGATGCCACAGCGTGTGCTTCAGCCAGTTCTTGTCGTCGCGGCCGTTGGGGGTTTCCTCGGTATCCAGCGCATCGTCGCGAACGTGGGCGCCGCGGGACTCCTTGCGCGCTTCGGCCGAGATCATGGTCGCCTTCGCCACTTCGATCAGGTTGTCCAGTTCCAGCGCCTCGATGCGCGCGGTGTTGAACACATTGGACTTGTCCTTAATCTCGGTACGCGCCACATCGTCGGCCACCTTCAGGATCTCGGTCACACCTTCCTTGAGCAGAGTGTCGAAGCGGAACACGCCGGCATGCTTTTGCATCGTGCGCTGCATGGCGAGGCGCGTTTCATGCACGCTGGAGCCGCCCTTCTGCGTATTAAGGCGATTCAGGCGTGCCAGGGTGCGATCGATCGACGCGGTATCCAGCGGCTTGTGCGCGCCGGGGTTCTTCCTCAGATCCTCGACCGCCGTCTCGCCGGCCGACTTACCGAACACCAGCAGGTCGAGCAGCGAATTGGTACCGAGACGGTTGGCGCCATGCACCGAAGCGCAGGCGCATTCGCCGGCCGCATAGAAACCCTTGACCGGCGTGCTGTCGGTGCCGATCACGACCTCGCCGCGATAGTTGGTCGGAATGCCGCCCATCTGGTAATGACAGGTCGGCACCACCGGCAGCGGCTCCTTGATGCAGTCCACGCCGGCGAACTGTAGGCCGATTTCGCGGATGCCCGGGAGACGCTTCATGATGGTCGCCGGATCGAGGTGGGTGATGTCGAGCAGAACGAAATCCTTGTTCGGGCCGCAACCGCGACCTTCGTTGATTTCGGTCACCATGGCGCGGGAAACGACGTCGCGCGACGCCAGATCCTTGGCGTTCGGCGCGTAGCGCTCCATAAAACGTTCACCGGAGCTGTTACGCAAAATGCCGCCCTCGCCGCGCACGCCTTCGGTAATCAGTACGCCGGCGCCGGCCACGCCGGTCGGGTGAAACTGCCAGAACTCCATGTCCTCCAGCGGAATGCCGGCGCGTGCCGCCATGCCCAGGCCGTCGCCGGTGTTGATGAAGGCGTTGGTGGAACTGTAGTAGATGCGTCCGGCGCCGCCGGTGGCAAAAATGGTGGCCTTGGCGTGGAAGACGACGACTTCACCGGTTTCCATGTCCATCGCCGTCACACCCTGCACGTCGCCGTCGGCGTCGCGCACCAGATCGAGCGCCTGCCATTCGACGAAGAACTGGGTGTTCACCTTGACGTTGCGCTGGTACATCGCGTGCAGCATGGCGTGGCCCGTACGGTCGGCCGCGGCGCAAGAACGGCGCACCGGCTTCTCACCGAAGTTCGACATGTGGCCGCCGAACGGACGCTGATAAATCTTGCCATTGTCGAGACGGTCGAAGGGCATGCCGTAGTGTTCCAGTTCGACCACCACTTCATTGGCCTTGCGGCACATGAACTCGATCGCGTCCTGATCGCCGAGCCAGTCGGAGCCCTTGACGGTGTCGTACATGTGCCAGTGCCAGTGGTCTTCTTCGGAATTGCCGAGCGAGGCGGCGACGCCGCCTTGGGCTGCAACAGTGTGTGAGCGGGTGGGGAAAACCTTGGTCAGCACCGCAGTCTTAAAGCCGGCCTCGGACAGTTGAATCGCGGCACGCAGGCCGGCGCCACCGGCACCGACGATGACCGCATCGAATTTGCGAACGGTATAGCTCACTGTTACAGCCTCCAGATAATCTGTACGGCCCACACGGCATAGCCGGTCAGGACCAGAATCGTCACCACATGCAGCGTCAGGCGCACGGACACGCACTTGACGTAGTCCATCCAGATGTCGCGGATACCAACCCAGGCGTGATAACAAAGGGCGATAACGAACAGCGGCGTGACGAAGCGGAAAAAGCCGTTACCCATCAGGGCACGCCAGCTCTCCTGCGACGCGGCGCCGCCAGAGAGAATCGCAATACCGAGAACCAGCGTATAGACCGCCATGACGATAGCGGTTATGCGCTGCGCCAACCAGTCCCTGAGCCCATAGTGGGCGCCGACTACAATGCGCGCTTTCATCAGAACACTCCCAGGAATTTGAGGGCGATGACCAGCGTCAGCCCAAGGCTGACGACCAGTACGCTCTTGGCCGAGGCAATCGCCTGCTCCTTCTCGATGCCGATGTGCAAGTCGAGAAGCAGAAAACGGATGCCGGCGCAGAAATGATGTATGTAGGCCCAGCACAGCCCGAACAACACCAATGTGACCAGCGGGTTGCCGACAATGGACTTGAAGTTCTGGAAGCTTTCGGCGGTGCCCAACGACATTTGCAGCAGGCAGAGCAGGAAGGGCAACGCGAGAAACAGTCCGGCACCGCTGACCCGGTGCAGAATGGACACATACCCCGCCAATGGCAGCCGGATTTCAGCCAGATTGAGGAACTTCGGCCGTGTCTTGCTCATCTCCGTCATAACATTCGATCTCCCTGTAAAACGTGCGCCCCACGCTGCGGGCTGTTGCAATACCTGTATCCCGCCGGATGCAGCGGGATACGCCAAAAAGTCAGCTTAGCTCATTCAGATAACAATGCTCGGCCGTCGAATACAGTCCGCGACGCCATTCCACCGGCTTTTCGCCGTAGGTATAGCTCACCCGCTCCACCGATAGCAGCGGCGCTCCCTCCTCGACATTGAGCAATTCCGCGCTGACGCGATCCGCGGCGACCGCGCGAATGCGCTCCTCGGCGCGAATCATGCGAACGCCGAAACGGGTCTCAAACAAGCTGTAAAGCGAACCCTGATAATCCTTCAGGATATCGAGCGTGAGCCCGGCGAACACCTCGCCCGGAAGATAGATCTCGTCCACCACCACGGTCTTGCCGGAAAACTGGAGCAGGCGGCGGACGACGATGATCGGCTCGCCGATATTGATTTGCAGCACCCGTGCTGCCTCCGGCCCGGCCTTGGCCCGCCAGCATTCAAGCGGCATCGAATGCGAAGGTTCAACGCCGCCGGAGATCGGTATCAAACGAAGAAAGCGAAAGAATGCGCGCGGATCGTTGTGCGACGCGACAAACGTACCTTTGCCTTGACGCCGGATCAGAAGGTTCTCGGCAGCCATTTCGTCCACCGCCTTGCGCACGGTGCCCTGGCTAACGCTGAAACGTTCGGCGAGTTCGGATTCGCTGGGAATAGCCTCCCCCGGACGCCATTCGCCCGTTTCGAGCCCTTGCATGATGAGGCTCTTAATCTGCCGGTAGAGCGGACTAAAGGTAGGGGAGTCCTGCGCCATGGGCGGCATTGGAGCATAAAATTCCCAAGACGTCCACCTTCCATCTTATGTCTTATATAAGACATAAGATATACATTGACACACCACGTCAAGACGCGTAGGATGCAGCGCGATCAATATCGGTGCTTCGGGCTAAGCCAAATCGACTGTTTCAGGTCTTGTTGCACCGCGATCTCCCCCACCGCATCCGCTCTCTTTGAGGAGTCTGTTCAAAATGGCCAAAGCCCCCGTTCGAGTTGCTGTCACCGGCGCCGCCGGTCAAATCGGTTATGCCCTGCTATTCCGCATCGCTTCAGGCGAAATGCTCGGCAAGGACCAGCCCGTCATCCTGCAAATGCTGGAACTGCCCATGGAGAAGGCCCAGGCTGCTCTGAAGGGCGTCATGATGGAACTGGAAGACTGCGCCTTCCCGCTGCTCGCCGGCATGGTCGGCACCAGCGACCCCAAGGTTGCCTTCAAGGACGCCGACTACGCGCTGCTGGTCGGCGCCCGTCCGCGCGGCCCCGGCATGGAGCGCAAGGATCTGCTGTTGGAAAACGCCAAGATCTTCATCGAGCAGGGCAAGGCGCTCAACGAAGTCGCCTCGCGTAGCATCAAGGTGCTGGTGGTCGGCAATCCGGCCAACACCAACGCCTGGATCGCCATGAAATCGGCGCCCAGCCTGCCGAAGGAAAACTTCACTGCGATGCTGCGCCTCGACCATAACCGCGCGCTATCGCAACTTGCCACCAAGACCGGTAAGCCGGTTGACAGTATCGAAAAGATGGTCGTCTGGGGCAACCACTCCCCCACCATGTACCCCGACTACCGCTTCACCACCATCGATGGCAAGGCCGCCCCGGCGCTGGTAAACGACGAAGCCTGGTACAAGAACGAGTACATCCCCAAGGTGGGCAAACGCGGCGCGGCGATCATCGAAGCGCGCGGCCTGTCCTCCGCCGCCTCCGCCGCCAATGCTGCCATCGACCACATGCGCGACTGGGCGCTGGGAACCAACGGCAAGTGGGTCACCATGGGCATTCCGTCCGATGGCACCTACGGCATCCCGGTCGACACCATGTACGGCGTTCCCGTCACCTGTGCCAACGGCAAATATCAGCGCATCACCGGTCTTGAAATCGACGCCTTCTCGCGCGAGAAGATGGACTTCACGCTGAAAGAACTGCAGGAAGAGCAGGACGGCGTCAAGGACATGCTGGCCTGATCGGCGACCACCGATAACCATGCATCCGTGGGATATGCAGGGAGGCAATCCTCCCTGCTCCTGCCTGAAAAGCAGACAAGGGGGTTCCCCCCTTGTTCACATTCTGTTTGACATTGTTTTGCCGAACACGTCGTTGAGCGACGCCGCAATGGACTGCGGAAAATGAACGGCTACCTGCATCCCGCCACGGTCCTCTACGAGGGCAGCAAACCTTTCCCTTCACTGCCCGCCTGCGAGCATTACGCCGGCAACGAGAAGCTGATTCTCAAGGCACTGGCGCTCCAGGCCAAGCTGGGGCCGATTTTCGACGTCACCTGCGACTGCGAGGACGGCGCCGCCGCCGGCCAGGAAACCGCCCACGCCGAAATGGTGGCGGCACTGATCATGGATGACGCCAATCGCTTTGGTCGCGTCGGCGCTCGCATCCATCCGGTTCATCACGACCACTGGCAGGCCGATCTGGACGTCATCGTCGGCAAGGCCGGCAACCGCATCGCCTATGTCGTGTTACCGAAACCCGAATCTGCCGACGAAGCGAGGACCCAAATCGCCTATCTCGACGAAGTGCGCAAGCGCTACGGCATCGAGCGGGAGATCCCCGTCCATGTGTTGATCGAAACCCACGGCGCCCTCCGCGAGGCTTGGCAGATCGCCGCCCTGCCGCAGGTGGAGAGCATAGACTTCGGCCTAATGGACTTCGTCAGCGCCCACCACGGTGCGATCCCGGCGAGCGCGATGAAATCGCCCGGCCAGTTCGAACACCCGCTGGTCGCCCGTGCCAAGACCGAAATCGCCGCCGCCGCATTGGGTAACGGCGTCGTCCCCAGCCACAACGTCACCACCGAACTGCGCGATCCCGACGTCGTGCGCGAAGATGCCCGCCGCGCACGCAGCGATTTCGGTTTCCTGCGCATGTGGAGCATCCACCCGAGCCAGATCCAGCCCATCGTCGAGGCCATGCGGCCGGATTTTGACGCCATCAGCGAGGCCATCTCTATCCTGATCGCCGCACAGACCGCCCACTGGGGGCCGATCCAGTGGAACGGCCGCCTGCACGACCGCGCTTCGTACCGCTATTACTGGGATCTGCTACAGCGAGCCCGTGTCACCGGCATGGTCCTCCCGGCCGATGCCCTTACCCGTTTTTTCAATTGATTTTCCCCCACGCCATTTCACGAGAGGAACTCCCATGCTAGAAGCCTACCGTCAGCATGTTGCCGAGCGCGCCGCGCTGGGCATCCCCCCGCTGCCCCTGACCAAGCAGCAGACCAGCGAACTGATTGCGCTGTTGAAAAACCCACCAAAGGGGGAAGAACAGAATCTGGTGGAGCTCATCACCCATCGCGTGCCCGCCGGCGTCGATGAAGCCGCCGAAGTCAAGGCGGAGTTCCTTGCCAAGGTCGCCAAGGGCGAAGAGTCCTGCGCGCTGATTTCCCGCGCCAAGGCCACCGAACTGCTCGGCACCATGGTCGGTGGCTACAACGTCAAGCCGCTGATCGACCTGCTCGGCGACGCCACTGTCGGTACCGTCGCCGCCGAAGGCCTGAAGAAGACCCTGCTGATGTTCGACTTCTTCCACGACGTCGCCGAACTGGTCAAGAAAGGCAATGCCAACGCCAAGGCCGTGCTGCAATCCTGGGCCGATGCCGAATGGTTCACCAGCCGTCCGGAAATCCCCGCATCGATGAAACTCACCGTGTTCAAGGTCACCGGCGAAACCAACACCGACGACCTCTCCCCCGCCCCCGACGCCTGGTCGCGCCCTGACATTCCGCTGCATGCGCTGGCGATGCTGAAAAACCCGCGTCCCGGTATCGAAGCCGACGAACCCGGTGTGCGCGGCTCGGTCAAGCAACTGGCCGCCCTGCAAGCCAAGGGCAATCTGGTCGCCTACGTCGGCGACGTGGTCGGCACCGGTTCCTCGCGCAAGTCCGCCACCAATTCCGTGCTCTGGTTCACCGGCGAAGACATCCCCTTCGTCCCGAACAAGCGTTTCGGCGGTGTCTGCCTCGGCTCCAAGATTGCCCCGATCTTCTTCAACACCATGGAAGATGCCGGCGCGCTGCCGATCGAACTCGACGTCGGCCAGATGAATATGGGCGACGAAATAGAACTGAAAATCGACCATGCCACGGCCAGCGTCAAGGCGCTAAAGAACGGCGCCGTGATCGCCGAGACCAAGCTCAAGACCGCCGTGCTGCTCGACGAAGTGCGCGCCGGCGGCCGCATCAACCTGATCATCGGCCGCGGTCTCACCACCAAGGCCCGCGAAGCCCTCGGCCTACCCGCCTCGACCCTCTTCCGCCTGCCGCAAAATCCGGCCAGTTCCGCCAAGGGCTTCTCCCAGGCGCAGAAGATGGTCGGTCGCGCCTGCGGCCTGCCCGAAGGCCAGGGCGTACGTCCTGGCACCTACTGCGAACCGAAGATGACCACCGTCGGCTCGCAGGACACCACCGGCCCGATGACCCGCGACGAACTCAAGGATCTGGCCTGTCTCGGCTTCTCCGCCGACATGGTGATGCAGTCGTTCTGCCACACCGCCGCCTACCCGAAGCTAGTAGACGTCAAGATGCACCGCAGCCTGCCCTCCTTCATCAGCACCCGCGGCGGCGTCGCATTGCGCCCCGGTGACGGCGTCATCCACTCCTGGCTCAACCGTTTGCTGCTGCCCGATACCGTCGGCACCGGCGGCGACAGCCACACCCGCTTCCCGATCGGCATCTCCTTCCCCGCCGGTTCCGGCCTGGTGGCCTTCGCCGCCGCCACCGGCGTGATGCCCTTGGATATGCCCGAATCCGTGTTGGTGCGCTTCAAGGGCAAGATGCAGCCCGGCATCACCCTGCGCGATCTGGTTAACGCCATCCCGCTCTATGCCATCAAGCAGGGCCTCCTCACCGTCGCCAAGCAGGGCAAGAAGAACGTCTTCTCCGGCCGCATCCTGGAAATCGAAGGCCTGCCCGACCTCAAGGTGGAACAAGCCTTCGAACTCTCCGACGCTGCCGCCGAACGTTCCGCCGCTGCCTGTTCGGTGCTGTTGAACAAGGCGCCGATGGTCGAGTACATGCGTTCCAACATCACCCTGATGAAGTGGATGATCGCCGAAGGCTACGCCGACGCGCGCACCCTCAAGCGCCGCATCAAGGCCATGGAAGAATGGATCGCCAACGGCACCCTGATCCAGCCCGACGCCGATGCCGAATACGCCGCCGTGATCGAAATCGATCTGGCCGAGGTCACCGAACCGATCCTCGCCTGCCCCAACGACCCGGACGACGTCAAGGTGCTGTCCGAAGTCGCCGGCGCCAAGATCGACGAAGTCTTCATCGGCTCGTGCATGACCAACATCGGCCACTTCCGCGCCGCTGCCAAGGTGCTCGAAGGCAAGTCCGACATCCCGACCCGCCTCTGGATCGCCCCGCCGACCAAGATGGACGCGCTGATCCTGACCGAAGAAGGCTACTACGGCGTGCTCGGCAAGTCCGGCGCACGCATGGAAATGCCCGGCTGCTCGCTGTGCATGGGCAATCAGGCGCAGATTCGCAAGGGCTCCACCGCCATCTCCACCTCGACGCGCAACTTCCCCAACCGTCTCGGCATCGACACCCAGGTCTATCTCGGCTCCGCCGAACTGGCCGCCATGTGCGCCCTGGCCGGCCGCATCGTCACCAAGGACGAGTACATGGAACAGATCAAGCTGGTGAACGCCAAGGCGAGCGAGGTCTATCGCTACATGAACTTCGATCAAATCCCTGAGTTCGTCGAAGTCGCCGATACCGTCGCCATGTAACAAGCCCTTTTTCAGGCCCGCCGGACTTACCCGTCCGGCAACCTCAAACGCCCCTGCCCACAAGGTCGGGGCGTTTTTCATTGAATAGTCCCCCCCAGGCAATCCCTGCACAATCCGCTGGCATAGCAAAACGACTATGCCGTCGATATACTTGCAGCCAACTCAGTATCTGGACTTTTCGTAGCCATGAACACTCTCACGGAAACTCGCGCGTCCGTATGCAGTTTGCTTAGGCTGACCGCATTGGTTACCGCACTGTCCCTAAGCTCAATAGCTTTTGCTGCCGCATCGCTGAATCTGGCCCCGGGATTTTCCAGTCTGGAAAAAGGGGCGACCGTAGTAATCATGCCACCCGACGTCGAGCTGTTTTCCATTTCTGGGGGCGGCGTTTCCGAACCCAAGGCAGACTGGACTGAAACGGCGACGGGTTACATCATTAACGAATTGCGCCGCAAATCCGATGTCCTCGGCATGAAGAACGTCGCGCTATCTGAGAAGGACGCAGACGATCTGGCGGAGATCAATACCCTGCATGCTGCCGTTGCCCAATCGATTGCGCTGCATCACTTCCAGGGAGGGAATTTCAGCCTGCCCACCAAAGGCGGCCAGTTGGACTGGTCCCTCGGCGAAGCCGTCGGCCCGATCCATCAAACCTCCGGTGCCGACTATGCCCTGTTCGTATGGATCCGCGACAGCTACGCCAGCGCGGAGCGAAAGGCGGCCATGGTCGCGCTGGCCATGTTGGGTGTCGGTATCCCTGGCGGCTTCCAAGTCGGATACGCCTCGCTGGTGAACCTGCATACAGGCCAAATCCTCTGGTTCAACCGTCTGATTCGCGGCACAGGCGATCTGCGCACGGCAACGGATGCCGCCGAAACCGTACAAGAACTGCTCAGCCAGTTTCCACGCTCGCAATGAAACGTCGCACCTTCCTGGCGGGAGCCACCGCCTGGGGACTCGGACTTGTATCGCGCCCCGGCCGAACGGCCGACGATTTGGGCTATTCGGCGCCACCTCGATTTACCCGGCCGGAAACCAGCGGCGAAGAAGGCGGCTTATGGGCATTGATGGACCGGGAAGAAAGAAATCTGCGCCGAAGCCCCCTCATCGTGCGCGACGGGGATCTGCAAAGCTACGTTCAGGACATCGCCTGTCGACTCGGCAGCGACCATTGCCCGGACATCCGCGTGACGCTGGTAAGAACGCCGTTATTCAATGCCAGCATGGCGCCCAACGGCATGATGCAAGTCTGGACCGGTCTCCTGCTGCGCGTCGAGAATGAAGCTCAGCTCGCAGCGGTGCTTGGCCACGAGATAGGCCATTACTTGCAGAAGCACTCCGTCGAGCGACTGCGCGATATCAAGTCAAAATCAGCCATCGGCCAGGTATTCGGATTGTTCGGCCTCGCCGGAGCTGTAGGACAGCTTGCCGTCGCTGCCAGTGCTTACGCCTACGGTCGCCAACACGAAACCGAAGCCGACAGAATCGGCGCCCAACTGATGCATCGCGCCGGTTATCAGGTCGGCGAAGCCGCGAAGATATGGAGCAACTTGCTTGCGGAAAGCCAAGCCGCCGAGGGCAAAGGAGCGAATGGATCCCTTCTCTTCGCAACCCATCCGGCGCCTCCCGAGCGCAGGGCGATGCTTGAAGACATTGCCCGCTCGTTGCCCGATGGAGTTACCGGCGAAGAAGCGTTCGGCCGCCACGTCCAACGCTATCTGGACGAATGGCTTAACGACGAAATAAAGCGCGGGCAATATGCCGAGAGTTTGGTGTTGACGACACGCCACATAGCGCGCAAATTTGCGCTCGAAACGATGCACTATCATCGTGGCGAAATCTATCGCCTGCGCGGCAGAGACGGCGACCTTGACCTCGCACTCGGTGATTATCGCAATGCGATCGAGAACGACAAACCGTATCCCCTTGCCCTGCGCGGAATCGGGCTGATACAGCGACAACGCGGCCAGCGCAAGGAAGCCATCGAGATGCTGAGCCGCTATCTGGAGCTGGCTCCGGCGGCACCCGATGCGCTTTTCATCCAATCCTACATCGCGGAACTGAACTCATGAGAGGTCTCTTGCTTGCCGTCTTGGCGCTTAGCGTTTTCGGCTGCGCATCGGTCAAAAAAGTAGAATCGGGCACCAACCGATTGGGAGAGCGCTTCACCATTTCGATCGAAGGCGCATGGAACCAACTCGATTTCCCTGGCGTTAAACCTGCGCAGGTGTGGACCATGGAAGGCGTGACCGTAGACGAATTCCTGATTTTCAACGGCATCCGCGACGGCGAAGTCATGAACTCGAAAAGCGGCAACGGCAAGCAGCAGGATTTCGTATTCAGAAAATCGATGCCGACCGAAGAGATTGTGTCTCTGTTCGAAGGCGTGCTCAGCCGGGACAATGCGGTTTTCAAGTTGATCAAGATCGAGCCCTATCCCTTCGGCGGCAAAAAGGGCTTTCGCTTCGAATACGAACGCATCCGCAAGACGGACAACGTGCAATTGCGTGGGGTGGGGTTCGGCGCGGTGGATGGAGGGGACCTTTTTGCGCTGCTTTATCACGCACCTCGCTTGACCTTCTTTCCCCGCCACCAGGCCAGGGTCGAAGCCATCGCAGCAACTGCGGTAATCCGCTGAAAACCGTACCCCAAAGCTCCCGACCGTCCTCGGTCGGGAGCTTTCATTTGCATCCGCCGCCGACTTCGAAAAACCTTCGCCGCGCATTTTTGTCCGATCTACAATGATCCGGTCAGCCTCGCCTGCGGAGTACACACCATGGACGCCTTCGACAGCCTGCGTGAGTTCAAGACATCCTCCGGGAAAACTGGGAGGTACCATTCCCTCGCGGCACTGGAAGCCGCCGGCCTCGGGCGCATCTCGCGGCTGCCGGTATCGATCCGCATCGTGCTCGAAGCCGTGCTGCGCAATTGCGACGGTAAAAAGATCAGCGAAGAGCACGTGCGCCAGTTGGCAGCATGGAAGCCTAACGCGCCGCGCAACGACGAGATTCCCTTTGTCGTCGCCCGCGTGGTGTTGCAGGATTTTACCGGCGTACCCCTGCTCTGCGATCTTGCCGCCATGCGCAGCGTTGCTGCCGCCCAGGGCAAGGACCCAAAGTGCATCGAACCGCGCGTGCCGGTGGATCTGGTGGTGGACCACTCGGTGCAGGTCGATCACTTCGGCTCGCCCGATGCCCTGCGGCGCAATATGGAACTCGAGTTCGAGCGCAATCGTGAGCGCTATCAGTTCATGAAGTGGGGCATGCAGGCCTTCGATACCTTCAAGGTGGTACCACCGGGCATCGGCATCGTGCATCAAGTCAATCTCGAATACCTGTTCCGCGGCGTGCAGCAACGCAACGGCGTGTACTTCCCCGACACCCTGGTCGGCACCGACAGCCATACCACCATGATCAACGCCGCCGGCGTCGTCGGCTGGGGCGTTGGCGGCATCGAGGCCGAGGCCGGCATGCTCGGCCAGCCGGTGTATTTCCTCACCCCTGACGTGGTCGGTGTGGAACTCAAGGGCCGGCTGCGCGAAGGCCTCACCGCCACCGACCTGGTGCTCACCGTCACCGAGCTGCTGCGCAAGGAGAAAGTCGTCGGCAAGTTCGTCGAATTCTTTGGCCCCGGCGCTTCCAGCCTGTCCCTCACCGACCGCGCCACCCTCGCCAACATGGCGCCGGAATACGGCGCGACGATGGGCTTCTTCCCCGTCGATCAGCTTACCGTGGCCTATCTCGAAGGCACCGGCCGGGACAAGGAGGAGACCGAGTTCTTCACCGCCTACTTCAAGGCCCAGGGCCTGTTCGGCATGCCGCAGCAGGGCGACATCGACTACTCGAAAACCGTCCGGCTCGACCTCGGCAGCGTCGCCCCCTCGCTGGCCGGCCCCAAACGGCCGCAGGATCGCATCGAGATCGGCAACGTCAAACGGAATTTCACCGAACTGTTTGCCAAACCCGTGGCCGACAGCGGTTTCGCCAGGAAACCGGCAGACCTGGGCCGGCGCTTCATGACCCGGGACGGTACCGACATCGGCCACGGTGATGTGCTGATCGCCGCCATCACCTCGTGCACCAACACCTCAAACCCGGCGGTGATGATCGCCGCCGGTCTGCTGGCGAAAAAGGCAGTGGAGCGCGGCCTCGGCGTCAAACCCCACGTCAAGACCTCCCTCGCCCCCGGCTCGCGGGTGGTCACCGAATACCTGAAAAAATCCGGCCTGCTCGTCCCGCTGGAAAAACTCGGCTTCTATCTGGCCGGCTATGGCTGCACCACCTGCATCGGCAACTCGGGCCCGCTGGCCGAGCCCATCGACGAGGCCATCGTCGATAACGATCTGGTCTGCGCCGCCGTGCTCTCAGGCAACCGCAATTTCGAGGCACGCATCCATCCCAATCTGCGTGCCAACTTTCTCGCCAGCCCGCCGCTGGTGGTCGCCTACGCGCTGGCCGGGACGATGTTGAAAGACCTGATGAGCGAGCCCATCGGCACGGGCAAAAAAGGCGAAGACGTCTGGATTGGCGACCTCTGGCCGAGCAGCAGAGAGATCGAGGCCTGCATGCAGTACGCCATGGATGCCAAAACCTTCCGCCGCCTCTATTCCGAGCTAACAAAAGACCACGACCTGTGGAATGCGGTGCCGGCAACCAAGGGGCAAACCTATACTTGGCCGACCTCCACCTACATCGCCGAACCGCCTTTCTTCGACGGCTTTTCGATGACGCCGGACAAGCCGGCAGCGATTCGCAACGCCCGCGCGCTAGCTATCCTCGGCGACTCAGTAACCACTGACCATATCTCCCCCGCCGGATCGATCAAGGCCGATTCGCCGGCCGGCAAATGGCTCATCGGCCACGGCGTGGAGAAGGCCGACTTCAACTCCTACGGTTCGCGCCGCGGCCACCACGAGGTGATGATGCGCGGCACCTTCGCCAACGTACGGATCAGGAACCTGATGCTTCCGCTCAAGGTCGACGGCAGCCGCGTCGAGGGTGGGCTGACGGTGCATCAGCCCTCGGGCGACGTGCTGCCGATCTACGATGCGGCCATGCGCTACGTCGCCGATGACGTGCCAACGATGATTTTCGGCGGCGAGGAATACGGTACCGGTTCGTCGCGCGACTGGGCGGCCAAAGGTACGCAGCTACAGGGCGTGAAGGCAGTCGTTGCCAAGAGCTTCGAGCGCATTCACCGCTCCAATCTGGTCGGCATGGGCGTCGTGCCGCTCCAGTTCATGAGTGCGGATTCGACGCAGAGCCTGCACATCGTCGGCGACGAAAGCTTCGATCTGGAAGGACTGGATGGGGAGATCAAGCCGCAGCAGGGCGCCACGCTGGTGATTCGGCGCAGCGACGGCGCGACCCGCCGCGTGCCGCTATTGGTGCGAATCGACACCCCGATCGAGGTGGACTACTTCCGCCACGGCGGCATCCTGCCTTACGTGCTGCGCGAGTTATTGGCTGGCTGAGCGAGGGCTCCGCGAGAGTCGCGCTCAGCTCGCGTCCGGGCAGGTTCGGCGTCCCGGCAGCGGCGCAGGCTTCGGCGACGGCTCCACGGCGGGCAGCGCGGCCAGCTTCCGTTCGAGGATTTCCATGGTCGCCCGTCCGATGTAGTCGCCGCCTTCCTCGCTCTTGTCGCCGAGCTGATCGAGCGCCTCGATGTAGGCGCGGCCGATCAGCCCGCCCAACGGTTTCGGGTTGTAGAGCAGCTTCTTGATCTTGAACGGATTCAGGGTCAGCGGATCGTATCCCTGCTTCAGATAGCCCCGGTCGATGAGTTCGCGCTCGATCGGCGTGTCGGGCTGGACGCCGATGAAGAAAATGAACGGCAGCACATTTTCGCGACCGAACAGCGCATACAACTGGCGGATGCGGCCTATCGTCGCGCGCAGCGTGTCCGTGGTTTCGCCCGGAGCGTTCAGCGGCATGTAGAGCTTGACCTTCTGGTCGCGATGTCCGGCATCCTTGAACAGCTTGAAGGCGTCCATCTGCTGTTCGAGATCGTAGCCAAGCCGCAGGCTGTCGACGATGTCCTGGGTTCCGGTGAATGAAAGATCGATGCTGACCAGGCCGCTGGCGAGCATCTTCCGCGCGATCTCCGGCGTCAGGTGATTCAGGCGCAAATAGCCGGTCCAGCGCACATCGACCTGGCGCGCCAGCAACTCATCGAGAATTTTCTCGACCTGCCGCATGCTGCGCAGCGTCGAACAGAACTGAGCGTCGGTGAACCAGATGCTGTTCACCCCGTAAACCTTGTTCAGCGTTTCGATTTCCTTGCCTACCTCAACGGGATCGCGGTAACGCTGCCGCCCGCCCTCGATCCGGTTGTAAAGGCAGAAATGGCACTGAAACGGGCAGCCACGCTTGGTCTGCACGCCGATGGTACCGCCGACGTATTCGCTGAAAGCGGGGAAAATCGATTCGATGTAGGCAAAGTCCACCGCGGTGAGCCGGGACAGGTCGAAATCCTCTTCCCCCGGACGATGCTCGATCCGGCCGCTGGCATCCTTGTAATAATGGTTGCCGGCCGGCGTTGCATAACCGTCGACCACCGAGAGCATCGCCTCCTCGCCTTCGCCGACCACCACAACGCAGTCAGGCGGACATTTCTCGACGATGAACTTGCCGAAGATCGAAACCGCCGTTCCGCCGACGACGATCCGCGCGTCGGGCAACAGCTTGCGCACGAGCCTCAGATAGCCGAGATTGCGCAGCCGCGCACCGGCGTAATCCCAGATGATGCCGATCGCATCCCAAGCCGCCTTGGCGCGGCGCCAAGGATTGAGCGAGTGATCGTAGTTCATTACCACGTCGAGCGCATCGCTCTCCGGATGCGGCCCGAAGGTCTGCATATTGCGCCAGGAGAAAGCCACCACGTCGGGCTGTAGGCTCTCCAGCCGCTGCCTTAGCCGCACCGACCGTTCGCGTGGTGGAATCACCGCAAGATCGAGAATCTCCTGCTCAATCGAAGGGCGCTGCTTGTGGATGAAGTCAGCAAGATAGACCACGCCGCCCGGCCAGATTTTCCAGACCGGAAGTCGGATATAAAGGACTTTTCTTGCAATTCCGGTCGCCATGCCTTACCTCGTATCGACGGACTGAACGCTGTTTTCAACAGGGTACAGGGAATGCCCGCCGGACGGGCACCCGCGCTCCCTACTAAAACTTCTCTGTGTCGTGCAGGTAGCGCCATTGCCCGGGCGGCAGGTCGGCAAGCGGAATGCGGCCAATGCGCACGCGCTTCAGTGCCGCGACCCGCAGCCCCACCAGTTCGCACATGCGGCGGATCTGCCGTTTGCGCCCCTCGCGCAGCACGAAGCGCAACTGGTTGTCGCTAGACCACGAAACTTTAGCCGGGCGCAGTTGCTTGCCGTCGAGGGAGAGGCCGTGATTGAGCAGCTTGATCGCATTCTCCTGCGGCGTACCTTCGACGCGGACGATGTATTCCTTTTCCACATCGGAGTCGTCGCCGATCAACTGGCGGGCGATGCGGCCATCCTGGGTCAGCACCAGCAGGCCGGTTGAATCGATGTCGAGCCGTCCGGCCGGCGCCAGGCCGCGAAGGTGCGCGGGGTGGAAACGCAATGTCTCCTTGCCGTGCCTGCCGAGATATTGGTTCTCCACCTTGACCAGCACCACCGCCGGCTGATGGCCGTCCTCGGCCTGGCCTGAAACATAGCCGAGCGGCTTGTGCAGCAGAATAGTGACACGCCTCCCCTGCTGCGCCTTGGCGCCCGCGGCAAGGACGATCTCGGCTGACGGATCGACACGGGTGCCGAGTTCGCTGATGCGCTGGCCGTTGACCAACACCAGTCCCCGCTCGATGTAGCCGTCCGCCTCGCGCCGCGAACACAGGCCGCGCTCGGCCATCAGCTTGGAGACGCGCACCCCCTGGGGTGCTGTTGCAGGCGGCGTCGCCGGGTCGGCTACAGCCTTCGCCACCTTGCGGAAGCGCGGTCTGGAAGTTTCGGGCGGTTGAGTCATGGCGGCGATTTTACCCGCCGCAGCACGGCGGCCCGTGCTAGTGTTGTAGCGCAGGATTCGCGCCGTTCGGACGGCACTCATTGTCCATGCACAGGACCGACCTGCCGAGCCCCCTCCCGATCCACGCTACAAGAACCGACCGATGCTCAGTTATCGCCACGCCTTCCATGCCGGCAACCACGCCGATGTACTCAAGCATTTCGTACTGGTGCAGTTGCTCGACTACTTCAACCAAAAAGACAAGCCCTACTGGGTCGTCGATACCCATGCCGGCGCCGGCGCCTACCGGCTCGACGAAGGCTACGCGACGCGCAACGCCGAACACGAATACGGCATCAGCCGCCTGTGGAATCGTCAGAACCTGCCGTCCGCCCTGCAACGCTATCTGGATCTGGTGCACGAATTCAACGGCTCCGGGCCATTGCGCCGCTATCCCGGATCGCCCTGGTTCGCCCTGCGGCTGATGCGCCCCGCCGATCGCCTGCGTCTGTTCGAACTGCACAGCACCGATGCGCCGCTGCTGGCGGAAAACCTCAAGCGACTGTTCACGGATGCGACCAAGCGGGTGGTGATCGACCAGGCCGACGGTTTTCTGCACCTCAAATCGATCCTGCCGCCCCCTCCAAAACGCGGCCTGGTACTGATGGACCCGGCCTATGAAGACAAACGCGATTATCTGCGCACGGTGATGGCGCTGAAGGAAAGCCTGGCTCGTTTCCCGACGGGCACCTTCGCCATCTGGTATCCGCAGATCCGGCTGGGCGACGCACGCGCGCTACCCGAGAAGCTGAAGAAGCTACCGATGAAAAGCTGGCTCCATGTCCGGCTTTCGGTCTGCGCCGAGTCCAACGAGGGCCCTGGCATGTTCGGCAGCGGCATGTTCGTCGCCAATCCGCCGTGGACCCTGGGCGACACGCTGGCCGCAGCGATGCCCTGCCTGACCGAAGCGCTGCGGCAGGACGATGCGGCCACGCACCTGCTCGAACACCATGAGAACGAGAGCCGCGCTTAAGCGGATGCTGCAACCTCAAGGCTTGAACCACGGGGGACACGGGGAGCACGGGGAATACCAAGCCACCCGATGGAAAATGGAGTGCTCAAGCGTGGCCACCGAGTGGCGGTGATTTTTCCTGCTCCTGCTTTCCCCGTGCTCCCCGTGGCAAATCGCTTTAAAAAATTCACCGCCCCTGCCAGTAGCGCCGCGTTGCTTCACGTTCGGCAACGACCTGAATTCCGCCCGATGCAAGATCGAAGCGCAACGCACCGTCGCGGTCGGAGCGGTACAGCGCGGCGCCGCTGGCGCGATAGCGCTGCACCACCTCGTCCTTGGGATGGCCGAAGCGGTTGCGATAGCCGGCGGCGAACACTACCTGACGCGCACCGACGGCAGCGATGAAATCCTCGCCCGACGACGTGCGGCTGCCATGGTGCGGCGCCAGCAGCAAATCGGCGCCGAGTTCGCGACGATGGCGGGCGAGCAGTGCGGTTTCCGAAACGGCTTCGATGTCGGAGGGAATCAGCGCACCGCCGAAATCCGTCTCGACCTTCAACACACAGCTCATGTCGTTGCTCTTGCGCGTCGGGTTGGAATAGCGCTCGGTTTGCGGATGCAGCATCGAAAACCGCACGCCATCCCATTGCCAGGCCTGGCCGTCGGTGCAATGCCGGTGCAGCGGCGATTGCGCCGCGAAGGGGATCCCGGGCAGCGAGCTGAGCAATTCATCCACCGGCAACGCTTCCAGTATCGACTCGGCGCCGCCGGAGTGGTCCTTATCGACATGGCTCACCACCAGCGTATCGAGGCGCTGCACGCCCAGTGCGCGCAGATAGGGAGCGATGATCCGGTTGCCGCTGTTGGCGTCGGGAGAGAAGGCCGGCCCCGTATCGAACAACAGATCGTGGCTGGCGGTCTGCACATGCACCGCCAGCCCCTGGCCGACGTCGAGCACGGTGATGCGCGCCGCCCCGTGTGGCGGACGGTCCGGCGGCAGCCACAGCAGCGGCAGGAACAGCGCCGCGCCGACCCAGCGCGCGGGGAAACCGCGCGGTGCCAGCAGCCAGGCGCTGCCCAGCAGGCCGGACGCCAGCGCCCAGGGCGGCGGCGCCTGCTGCTGCCAGACGGCCCAGGGCAGCACGGCCAGCCAGTCCACCCCGGCCATCATCCAGGCGGTCAGCGCATGCGCTGGCAGCAGCAGGAACTCCAGGCCGGGCACCGCCGCCAGTAACGTCAGCGGCGTAACGACGAAGCTAACCAACGGAATCGCCACCGCATTGGCCAGCGGCGAAACCAGCGAGAACTGCTGGAACAGGGCCAGCATCAGCGGCACCATGCCCGCGGTCATCGCCCACTGCGCTCGGCCCCAGCCGTGCAGCCAATGCGCCTCGCCCAAGCGCCCGGCGCCAATGTAGAACAACAGCGCGACCGCGCCGAACGACAGCCAGAAGCCGGCCGCCGTCACCGCCCAGGGATCGAGTAGCAGCACCAGGCCGAGGGCGGCCGCCAGCACCCGCCGTGTCGCCAGCGTACGGCGCACGATCAGCGCCAGGCCGACCACGCCAAGCATGTACAGGGTGCGCTGTGCCGGCACGGCGAAGCCGGCGAGCAGGCAATAGGCCAACGCCGCGAGCATGCCACCGAGCGCCGCCGCCTGCTGTGCCGGCCAGCGCAGCGGCAGCCGCCGCGAACGGCGCCAGAGCGCATTCACCAGCGCATAGGCGAGCCCCGCCACCATCGTGATGTGCAGGCCTGACACCGAAAGCAGATGGGTCAACCCGGTGCGAGCGAAGACCTGCCACTGGCCGGGATCGATCGCCCGCTGGTCGCCGACCGCCAGAGCGACGAGTATGCCGACATAAGGTGCGTCGGGCAGCATGGCCTGGAAGCGGCCGCGGATGTTCTCGCGCAGACGCTCGATGGCGCTGCGGAAGGAAGGAACGAAGGCATCCAGACGCTGGTACGACGCTTTCGGCCGCACGTAGCCGGTGGCGCGAATGCCCTGCTCGAACAGCCAGCCCTCGTAGTCGAAGCCGTGCGGATTCAGATTGCCGTGAGGGCGCTTGAGGCGTACCGTGAAACGCCAGCGTTCGCCAGCATGCAACGCTGGCGCCCGGGCCGCATCGGCAACATCCTCGTCGTCGAGCAGCGGACTCTGGTACCAGGCGAGCGAGAGCCGGTGTGGCACCGGCAACGAGGCCTGCTCTGTCTCGAACTCGAAGCGCCAGCCGTTTTCGAAACGCTGCGGCATTGCCGCGACAATGCCACTGATGCTGATGTCGCGACCTTCGCTGCCCTCCGGCAGCATATCGGCCAGCCGCCACTGGGCCATCAGTCCGGCCCAGGCGAAACCGAGGACGAAAGCTCCGGCCAGCGTCGCGATGCGACCCAGCCGGGCGCCAAGCGACAGCACCGCCAGCCCGAGACCGGCACCCGCCCACAGTAGCCACGATGCCGGCAAAACCGCCTGCCATTGCAAGCAAAGAATGCCGAGCGCGAAAAAAACAATCCCCGACGTCATACATCGATTAGACCATGCGAATTGTCGATGCAGCCACATCGCCCTGTGGTCGGCCCGTTCTGCGGATAAACTCGGGAGGCATGAGATAAATGCCATCGTTCAGGTTTTCGCCCACAACCCTGCCATCCCACATCCGATGCCCCACCGCGCGCCACGCCTGCAACGCAGCCTGCCCAAGTTGCGCAACTCCCAGTTGCCGCGGATTCTGGTGCGCATCAACATCGCGGCGGCGATCCTGCTGTTCCTGATCGTCACCGCCACGCTCGGCTTCCGCTACCTCGGCCAGCCCGAGGCCAGCTGGTCCGATGCACTGTACATGACGCTGATCACCATCACCACCGTCGGTTACGGCGAGATGGTGCGCATCGATTCCTTCGGCGAACGCATTTTTGCCGGCCTGGTGGCCCTCGGCGGATTCGGCACCCTGACCTTCCTGTTCACCAGTCTTTCGGTCTTCTTTCTCGAAGGCGACCTTGATTACACGTTGCGGAGACGTCGCATGGAAAAGCAGATACGCAAGCTTCACAATCATTACATCGTCTGCGGTTTCGGCCGCGTCGGGCGCAACGTCGGCCATGAGCTGACGCAGACCAACCGCCATTTCGTCGCCATCGACTGCGAGGAAAGCCGCATCGAAGACAACATCGAACGCTTTCCCGGCCTGCTCTACTTAGCCGGCGATGCCAGCGACGACGACATCCTGAATGCCGCCTACATTGAGGACGCCAAGGGCGTATTCGCGGTCACCGGCGACGACAGCCGCAATCTGATGATCACCATCACCGCCAAGCAACTCAACCCGAAAGTGCGGGTGGTGGCGCGCGCGAACGACGTGCGTAATCAGGAAAAGATGAAAAAAGCCGGTGCGGATACCGTGGTCTCGCCGGACTTCACCGGCGGCATGCGCATCGCCTCGGCGATGATCCGGCCGCATGTAGTGTCCTTTCTGGACGAAATGCTGCGCTCGGAGCACAAGCTACGGGTCGAGGAGGTGCGCGTACCTGCCGGCTTCGAACCGCGCACCCTGTCCGAACTGGCGCTGCACAGCGAACACTACGTACTGCTCGCGGTGCGCACCGGCGGCGACTGGGAATTCAACCCCGGCGCAGCGTTCCGCGTGCTGCCCGGCCATACCCTGATTGCGATGAGTTCGCCGCAGGGCCGGCTCGAAATCGAAATCGCCCTACGTCCGCAGATCGAAGACGAACCGAAGGAATAGCGCACTCCGGCAGTCGATTGACACCCGGCCCCGGCGCCAAAAGAGTGGCGTCTCATTGACTTTGCGCAAATCTCAGTTATTGTTGCTGTGCACAATAACGTCTGCGCAGCCCTTGCGAGGGCACAGACACCCCGCCGCCGATTACCCACAACACCCCCATGAATGCCATCCTGACACTCAACTCCGGCTCTTCATCGATCAAGTTCGCCCTTTTCGCCGCAACCGGCACGATCAACTCATGCGCCGAACTGTACGGCCAGATCGATGGCATCGGCGCCCGTCCGCATATCAAAGCAATGGATAAGAACGGACAGCGCATCGACGACGTGGATATTCCGCTCAGCGGCGATTCCGACAAGCAGCACCACGAAGCCTTGGAGTTCCTGGTGAATTGGCTCCATGCCCATGAGGCCGGCTGGCAGGTGATCGGCGTCGGGCACCGCATCGTCCACGGCGGGCAGGACTATTCGCGGCCCATGGTTCTGGACGATGCATCCCTAGCGCAACTGCGCCTGCTGATTCCTCTTGCGCCGCTGCACCAGCCGCACAATCTGGAAGGCGTCGACGCCATGCGCGCGCATTTGCCGCACATCCCGCAGATCGCCTGCTTCGACACCGCATTCCATCGTACCCAGCCCGAAGTGGCGCAGCGCTTCGCGCTGCCGCGCTGGCTTTCGGAAAAAGGACTCCGCCGCTACGGCTTCCACGGCCTTTCCTACGAATACATCGCCTCGACCCTGCCGCGGCATCTCGGACCGAAGGCCGCCGGCCGCATCGTCGTCGCCCACCTGGGCAACGGCGCCTCGGCCTGCGCCATGCACAACGGCAAAAGCATGGCCACCTCGATGGGTTTCTCGCCGATCGAAGGGCTGGTCATGGGCACCCGCACCGGCAGCATCGATCCCGGCGTGCTCATCTATCTGATGGAATTCGAAGGCCTGGGCTGGAAGGGGCTGGTCAATCTGTTGTGCAAGGAATCGGGCCTGCTCGGGGTTTCCGGCATTTCGCAGGACATGCGTACCCTGCTCAAGTCGCAGGAGCCGACCGCCAAGGAAGCCGTGGAGCTGTTCTGCTACCGGCTGGTGCGCGAGATCGGCGCCCTGGCCGCCACCCTCGGCGGCCTCGACGCCGTGGTATTCACCGGCGGCATCGGCGAACATGCCGCACCGGTGCGGGCAGCGGTCTGCCAAGCGCTGGCCTGGATGGGACTGGAACTCGACGCAGCCGCGAACGGAACCAACGCAACACGCATTTCGACCGCCGACAGCCGCATAGACGCCCTGGTGATTCCGACCAACGAGGAATGGATGGTCGCGATGCATACCGCCGACTTATTACCCTGACATCGGCCGGGTTCTTCCCGCTATTACTTTCGGCCGAGCAAATCGGCCACATGCCGAAGCGAATCAGGGACTTGGTCGAAAAACTATTTTTCGTGCCCGACCACCTGCTCCGAAAAACCCGATAAAGCCCCCGATTCGCCCGCATTTCTCCGTTGGCTTTTTTCTGCCTAAACCTACTATAGGTAGTGTTCATCCTCGGACCACCCCACTAGATATAGGGCAAGCCATTGTTTTTCCGAGGGGCGAAATTTTTTTCTTTTCATTGTAAAAAGACATGGCTATGCTGGCGCGCCGGTCTCAATAAAACCACTCATCTTCGGGACGAAAAACACATGACCACATCATTCAATACCGACGAAGAAACCCAACAGCAATTCGGCCAGCTCGGGCTGCCGCTCCCTCAGGAAATCTCAGGCGAAGTGCTCGTCGAGAAATACGCCAAAGGCAACGAACGCGACGTACATGAAGTGCGCGCCCGCGTTGCCCGCGCCCTGGCCACCATCGAGACCGAGGACAAGCGTGCGCTGTGGGAAAGCCGCTTCACCGAAGCGCAGGAAAACGGCTTCGTCCCCGCCGGCCGCATCAATTCCGCCGCCGGCACCGATCTGTGTGCCACATTGATCAACTGCTTCGTGCAACCGGTAGGCGATTCGGTCGGCGAGACGGTCAACGGTCGCCCCGGCATCTATACCGCCCTTGCCCAGGCTGCGGAAACCATGCGCCGCGGTGGCGGCGTCGGCTACGACTTCTCCTCGATCCGTCCGGTCGGTGCCCTGGTCAAAGGCACTCAGTCCCGCGCTTCGGGCCCCATCTCCTTCATGCGCGTGTTCGACCGTTCCTGCGAAACGGTCGAGTCCGCCGGCTCGCGCCGCGGCGCCCAGATGGGGGTGCTGCGCTGCGACCATCCGGACATCGAGCAGTTCATCCATGCCAAAGACAAGGGCGACCTGACCAACTTCAACATCTCGGTCGGCGTCACCGACGAATTCATGCGCGCCGTTGAAACCGGCGGCGACGTCGAACTCACCCACCGTGCCGCACCAAGCGCCGAAGTGCTGGAAAGCGGCGCCTACCAGCGCGCCGATAGCCTCTGGGTTTATCGCAAGGTTCCTGCCCGCGACCTGTGGGACCAGATCATGCGCTCAACCTACGACCATGCGGAACCGGGCATCCTCTTCCTCGACCGCATGAACCGAGACAACAACCTCTACTACTGCGAAACCATCGAGGCAACCAATCCCTGCGCCGAACAGCCGCTGCCGCCCTATGGCTGCTGCTGTCTGGGTTCGATCAATCTGACGCTGTTCGTCGAAGCGCCGTTCACCGAACAGGCGGGTTTCAACTTCGCCGGCTTTGCCAAGGTAATCGAAACCTCGGTGCGCATGCTCGACAACGTGCTCGACGCCACCCACTGGCCGCTCCAGCAGCAGCTTGAAGAGGCGCGCAACAAGCGCCGCGTCGGCCTCGGTTTCACCGGCCTCGGCGATGCCCTGATCATGCTGCGGCTGAAGTACGACACGCCCGAGGCGCAACAGATGGCCACCAAGATTTCCGAGTTCATGCGCGACAAGGCCTATCTGGCGTCCGTCGAACTGGCCAAGGAACGCGGTGCCTTCCCGCTGTTCAACGCCGACCTGTATCTCTCCGGCGGCAACTTCGCCTCGCGCCTGCCGCAGGAAGTGAAGGACCAGATCCGCAAGCACGGCATCCGCAACTCTCACCTGCTGTCCATCGCCCCCACCGGCACAATCAGCCTGGCCTTCGCCGACAACGCCTCCAACGGCATCGAACCGCCCTTCTCCTGGACCTACACCCGCAAGAAGCGCATGGCCGACGGCACCCACAAGGAATACGCCGTCGAGGACTACGCCTGGCGCCTGTACAAACACATGGGCGGCGACATGAACGCCCTCCCCGACTACTTCATCACCGCCCTGGAAATCTCCGCCCAGGCGCACGAGGAAATGGTCGCCGCCGTCGCCCCCTACGTCGACACCTCGATCTCCAAGACGGTAAACGTCCCCGCCGATTATCCCTACGCGGATTTCGAAGACCTCTACATGGCCGCCTGGAAATCCGGCCTCAAGGGGCTGGCCACCTACCGGCCCAACAGCATTCTCGGCTCCGTGCTCTCCGTCGAGCCTGCCGCGACATCGACCAACACGCAAAAGCAGCCCCACGACGTCACCATCGACTCCGCCAACCGCCGCCTTTCCATCGGCGCGCTGCCGGCGCCGGTGCTCGCCTCGCTGCGCTGGCCTGGCCGGCCGCGAATGGCCGACGGCAACACCGCCTGGTCCTACATGATCGAAACGCCGCATGGCGAGTTCGCCCTCTTCGTCGGTCAGACCGAGAACGACCTCGGCCGCGGCGTTCCTTTCGAAGTCTGGGTCAACGGCTCCGAACAGCCGCGCGGCCTTGGCGCCGTGGCCAAGACCCTATCGATGGACATGCGCGCCAACGACAAGGCCTTCCTCAAGCTCAAGCTCGACGCGCTGGCGCGGACCGTCGGCGAGGAAAGCTTCGATATGCCCTTCCCGCCGATGGGCGAACGCAAGCTCATGCCCGGCATGGTCTCCGCCTTTGCCCAAGTCGTGCGCTACCGCTGCGAGAAACTCGGCGCACTGGAAACAAGCGACGCAAATACCGGCCCCACCCCGGTGCTCGACGCCATGTTCAGCCGCGACGAACCGAAGACTGGCACCGACGGCACCCTGTCATGGACGGTAGACATTTCCAATCCAGCCTCGGGCGAAGAATTCGTCCTCGGCCTCAAGGAAATCACGCTCCCCGACGGGCTTACCCGGCCCTATTCGATGTGGCTCTCCGGCAACTACCCGCGCGCCCTCGACGGCCTGACCAAACTGCTCTCGCTCGACATGCGCGTGCTCGATCCGGCCTGGATCGGCATGAAGCTGCGCAAGCTGATCGACTATCCGGAACCGCTCGGCGACTTCATGGCCCGCGTCCCCGGCTCGAACAAGCAGCAGAACTGGCCTTCCACCGTGGCCTACATCGCCCGCCTGATCCAGCACCGCTACGCGATGCTCGGCATCCTCGACGAGAACGGCTACCCGACCCGCGACATGGGCATCCTCGAAGCCCCCGGCGCCGTGGCGGAAAAAGGCGGCGTCAAGATAATGCAGGGCTCGCTGTGCGGCGAATGCGGCAACATGACCGTGATCCGCAAGGACGGCTGCGACTTCTGCTCGGCCTGCGGCGCAGTGGGAAGCTGCGGTTGATTTGTGTGCGGACACTTTTCTGGAGATCGATAGCGTGAGCCAAACCCTCTACGACATCCCCGTCAAGAAAATCGACGGCAGCGATGCCACGCTGAACGAGCACAAAGGCGAAGTACTGCTGGTGGTGAACGTCGCCTCCAAATGCGGCCTGACACCACAGTACGAAGGCCTTGAAAAACTCTACGAGAAATTCCGCGACAGGAGCTTTGCCGTGCTCGGTTTCCCGGCCAACGACTTCGCCGGTCAGGAACCTGGGAGCAACGCCGAAATTCAGGGATTCTGCTCCACTACCTACGGCGTGCAGTTTCCGCTCTACGGCAAAATTGCAGTCACCGGTCCCGACAAGCATCCGCTGTATCGACATCTGATCGCCGAAAAACCGGACACGGAGGATCGCGCGGGCATGGAGACCATGCTCCGCGGCCACAAAATCGAACCCACGGCCAAACCCGAGGTGGTGTGGAATTTCGAGAAATTCCTCATCAACCGCCGGGGGCAGATCGTACGGCGCTTTGCGCCGGACACAGCGCCCGATGCGCCAAAGCTCGTCGAGGCGATTGAAGCCGAACTGGCGAAGCACTGATCCGGACGCAGTTGAGAGTCGCCTGCGGAATTTCTGTCGCGGTATTCCCGCGAAACCGATAACGCAAAGAGGCTAAGGGAGCAGCGTGAAGCTCCCTTAGCCCCAATCGGACAATATCTACTGCCCCGATCGCACCCGGCGCTTGGCGATGTTCCGGCTAAGATGCCATCAGCCCGCCATCCAGCACGAGTTCATTCCCGGTCATCCAGCGACTCGCCTCCGAAGCGAGGTAGCAGACCCCACTCGCAATGTCCTGGGGCAACCCCAGTCCCAGCGGCTGCGCAGTGGCAAAGGCTTGCTCGGCAGTTGCCGCATCGGGAAACAGTCCCAGGCTGACGTAATCGTTGATCAGGCCGGTCCCCATGTCAGTCTTGACCACCGCAGGATGGACGGAATTGACGCGGATACCGTAGCCCAGCCGGGCACACTCGACGGCGGCGGCCTTGGTCATCAGCCTCACGGCGCCCTTCGAAGCGCAGTAGCTGCCAAGGCCCACCGAGCCCATCAGGCCGGAAACTGACGAGAGATTGATGATCGTACCGCCCTGGCCGCAGGCCCCGCCCGGGCGCATGGTGCGAATCGCATGCTTGATGCCGAGGAAGACCCCGGTCGAGTTCACTGCCATGGTGCGGTTGAACTCTTCCAGCGGAATGTCGGCGAAGAGCCGCGTAATTTCAATTCCGGCATTGTTCACCAGAATGTCCAACCGGCCGAAGCGCTGCACCGCCGTCGCCAGCACAGCTTCCCACTCGGCCTCCTGCGTCACGTCGTGGCGCAGGAAGATGGCATTGGCGCCCAATTTGGCGACCGTCCTGGCGCCCTCCTCGGCCAACACGTCGGTCACCACAACCTTCGCCCCCGCCTCGACGAGCGTCTCGGCAATTACCGCACCCAGCCCTCGTGCACCACCAGTGACCACGGCCACTTTTCCATCGACCCTGAACCGATTCATTTCCTGCCTCCTTGTTTTTTGATTGCGATAACTCGCGTCCAAATCGCTTCCGGGACTTGCGCGATCGATATATTGTAGGACAATATGGTCGGACGACTAAACGGGCCGCACTAACGTTGCAAATGCGGCAATAGCCGCAACGACACTGCCCGAGTGGCCGATTCTTCGCAGCGAACCGTAAACAGAATCGACAGGAGGAAGCGTAATGGGAAGAATGGACGGCAAGGCAGTCATCATTACCGGTGCAGGCACCGGCGTCGGACGCGCGGCGATGCAGCTTTTTTCGACAGAGGGAGCTCGTGTGTTCGGCGTTTCGCGTACCCAGGCGAATCTCGACCAGACGTTGGCGCTGGTCAGGGAAGGCGGAGGCGAGGGCGCCGTATTCGCGGCGGACCTGTCGGAAGATGCCGCCTGTGAAGGCGTGGTCAAGGCAGCGCTGGCAAAGTACGGTCGCATCGACAGCTTGGTGCATGCCGCCGGTATCGGCTACAACTGGGCCAAGACGAGTCCGGGAACGATGGCCGACGTTGCCGGCACCACGCCGCAAGCGTGGCGCGAGGTCATGGCCATCGACCTCGACGCCTACTTCTACATGTGCCGCCACGTGCTGCCGCTGTTCGTCGCCCAGGGCAAGGGGACCATCGTCAGCGTCTCCAGCATCGGCGGCTACATGGGCATGCCCGACGCGCACACCTATACGGCGGCGAAGGCCGGGATGATCAACCTCACCCGATCGATGTGCGTCACCTATGCCTCCAAGGGCATCCGCGCCAACTGCATTACTCCCGGCTTCATCGACACGCCGATGACGGCGGACTACATGGACCTGTTCAAGGATCCCGCTGTCGGCGACAGCATCACGCCGATGCGCCGAGCCGGCACGCCGATGGAGATGGCTTACGGCTGCCTGTACTTTGCCTGCGACGAATCGGGCTATTGCAACGGCGCCGTGCTCACCATCGACGGCGGCACGACGGCACGCATGTAGGCGAAAAAATCCCCGCCCTTGCTGCACGGGCGGGGATTTTTCGTACGACGGTTTCAGAACGGCCGAATCACCCGGCGTTGAGCCCCCCGTCGGCGCTATACACCGAACCGGTGATGAAGGTCGAATCGTCGCTGGCAAGGAAGCGCATCAGCTTGGCGATGTCATCCGGTTCCGCATAGCGCTGCATGGGGATCATCGCCTTCAGCATCGTGTGTACCTCGCCCGGATTGCCCGGCATCAGCCCCTCTTCCAGCGAGCGCATCATGCGCGTCTCGACCGGTGACGGATTTACGGTGTTGACCCGGATGTTGAGCGGCGCGCATTCCAGCGCCGCGGCGCGCATCAAGCCGATCACCGCGTGCTTGCTGGTGCAATAGGGCGTGACGCCGGCGGTGCCGCGCAGCCCGGCGATGGACGACGAGATGACGATGCTGCCGCCGCCACGCTTGCGCATTTCCGGAATCGCGTATTTCAGGCTGAGCCAGACGCCGCGCACATTCACCGCGATCACACGGTCGAAGTCTGCGGGGTCGGCATCGAAGATCGGCGTCACCTTGCCTTCGATCCCCGCGTTCGACAACAGCACATCGATACCGCCGAAGCGATCCACCGCCGCCTTTATATAAGCCTGCGTCGACGCGACGTCGGTCACGTCGGCAACGCATCCGCTTACCCGCGGGTTGCCGATCTCTACAACGGCCGCATCCAGCGCCTTGCCGTTGGAATCCACCAGCAGTACCGCTGCGCCATCGCCCGCCAGCAGTTTCGCCGCCGCCTTGCCGATGTCTCCGGCGCCCCCGGTAATGACAACCACCTTGCCATGAAAATCAGCCATGCCGACCTCCCTCAAAGATTAGTAAGCAGCACCGACTCAGCGCGCCAGATAGCCGCCATCGACCGGATAGTAGGCACCCGTGATGAACGAAGCCTTGTCCGACGAAAGCCACAACACCAGTTCCGCCACCTCTTCCGTGCGACCGAGCCGGCCGATGGGATGGGAGCCGACCAGCATGGTGTTGATGTCCGGATCGTTGCGCAGATCCGAGGTCATCGCCGTGCTGATGAAGGCAGGACCGACCGAATTGACGCGAATGCCCTGGGCGCTGTATTCGAGCGCGGCGGCCTTGGTCAAGCCGACCACGCCATGCTTCGACGCCGTATAGGCAGGTGCCGTGGCAAAGCCGACCGAGCCGAGAATGGAAGCGATATTTATGATCGAGCCGCCGCCGCTCTTGAGCATCGCGCCAAGCTGGTACTTCATGCCGTAGAACACGCCGGACAGGTTGATGTCGATGACCTGCGCCCAGCCATCGAGAGGATAGTCGGCGGTCAGCGCCGCAGGTCCGGCTATGCCGGCGTTGTTGCAGGCCACGTCGAGGCGGCCGAACTGCGCCATGGCACGCGCCACGAGATTCTCGCTGTCGCCCGGTTTGGCGACATTGGCGGTGACGAACAGCGCCTCGCAGCCCTGCGCCTTGACCAGTGCCGCCGTTTCCTCGCCTGCCTTGACATCGATATCCGAGAGCACGACCTTGGCACCTTCGCGCGCCCAGGCCAGTGCAATCGCACGACCGATACCCGATCCACCACCCGTTACCAGCGCCACCTTGTTCTTCATCAGCATTTGCATCCTCCTCGAAAATGTTTTTGTGGGTTACGACGTAAGCCCTTCGACAAGCTCAGGGCGAACGGGAAACTTAAAGGCGCTCGATCAATGTAGCGTTGGCCATGCCGCCGCTCTCGCACATGGTCTGCAAGCCATAGCGGCCGCCGTCGCGTTCCAGTCGCGCGAGCAGGCTGGCCATCAGGCGGCCGCCGGAAGCGCCCACCGGATGGCCGAAGGCGATCGCCCCGCCCCAGGCATTCACTTTCGCGGGGTCTGCACCCATGGTTTTCTGCCAAGCCAGCACGACCGGCGCGAAGGCTTCGTTGACTTCAAAGGCATCGATGTCGTCGATGCTGAGGCCGGTTTTTGCCAGCAGCTTCTGCGTTGCCGGCATGACCGCCGTCAGCATCATGATCGGATCGTCGCCGGCAACGGCGGATCGGACAATGCGCGCCCGCGGCTTCAGCTTCAGCCGCGCCAGTGCGGCCTCGGAGCAGACCAGCGTGGCGCAGGCACCGTCGGAAATCTGCGACGCACCGCCCGCAGTAACGCACCAGTCGATTTCGGGAAAGCGCTGCTTCATCGCGTCGCTGATGAACGCCGGCACCAGTGACGCCAACCGTTCAGCGCTGCTGTCGCGGCGGATGCCTTCGTCGGCATTGAACAGGGCTGCCCCGCCGGCTTCCGCCGGCAAGCGGATCGGCACGATCTGTTGATCGAGCCAGCCGCTGTCGGTTGCCAGCGCCGCGCGTTGATGGGAGCGCAGGGACAGCTCATCGAGGGACTCGCGCGTCAGCCCATAGCGGGCCGCAATCAGTTCCGCTGAAATGCCCTGCGATATCAGGCCTTCGCGATAACGGGCGCGGAACATCGGCCCCAGTTCGTCGCGTCCCTGACGATTGAACTTCATCGGGATGAGGCTCATCATCTCGACGCCCGCCGCCACCACCACGTCGCTGGTGCCGCTCATCACGGCCTGCGCGGCGAAATCGATGGCCTGTTGCGCCGAACCGCACTTGCGGTCGAGTGTCGTGCCGGGTGTCGAATCGGCCATGCCGGCTGCAAGCCAGGCGTGGCGCGCGATGTTGCCGGCCTGCTCGCCGACCTGGCTGACGCAACCGGCGATGACGTCATCCACCTGCGCCGAGTCGATGCCGGTGCGTGCGATCAGCGCCTGTAGCACTTGGGCCAGCAGGTCCACCGGATGCATCGCCGACAGGCCGCCTCCAGCGCGGCCCTTGGCGAACGGGCTGCGCACGATGTCGACGAGGTAGGCGTCCACGCTAGCGACTCAACTCGATCGACATTTCCGCCGCCTGGAGCTGCAAGTGTTTGCTGTTCGATATCTGCATCAACTGCCGCGCGAAATCCAGTTCCGGCGACGACAGCGTCGGGAAGTCGAGCTTGATCGGGCCGGCCTTGCGCATCGCCTCGATGTCGTGAGCCGGTACCAGGGCGCGCAGCAGCAGTTCGTCGTCATCGACACCGCCATTGCGCTTGCGGATTTCTTCCAAAGAAGGGTTTTCCGGCGGCTCCGCCATGAATTCCTTGTATTTGGGCTGGGCCGCGATGCGCTCCATCACATGGGGCTCGATGGGTGAAACCAGGTTGCCGTAGTGGCCGGCGGCGTACTTGAGAACTTCTTCGGGAATCACGCTGTAGCGCTTGCCGGTGACGATGTTGAGCACTGCCAGTGTGCCCACCAATTGCGAGAACGGCGTGATCATTCCGGGATAACCGAGCTCCTTGCGCACCACCGCCGTCTCGCGCAGCACGTCGTCGAGGCGGTCGGCCATGCCGTGCTGGGCCAACTGGTTCTTGAAGGTGCCGGTCATGCCGCCGGGCACTTGGTGTTCGAAGGCGAACAGGTCGTATTCGTTGGGCACGCCAGTGGTGAAGCCGTAGGTCTTGGCGATGCGGGTGAAGTGGTCGGCCACCGGCGCCAGCAGGTTCTTGTCGAGGTTCGAGGTATGGCCCAGATGCTCGATGTTGTGCAGCATGATCTCGGTGGATGGCACCGAGGTGCCGTTGGCCAGCGGTCGGCTCGCGGTGTGGATGATGGTGACGCCGTGCTTGATCGCCTCCAGATAGACCTGCGCGCCTTGCCCGGTGATGTTGTGCGAAATGATTTCGATCGGCTTGCCGCGCGCATTGGCCTTCACCGCCGCGACCAGGCTGCCCACCCGCTCCGGCCGCAGGCAGCCGCAGGTGTCGTAGATGAACAGCGTATCGACATCGGGAATGGCCGACATCTTCGCCGCCACCTGGCCGAAGTATTCGTCGGTATAGACCGGCGCGAGGCCGTAATAGATGGTGCCGGCGATTTCGGTGCCAGTTTCCTTGGCCACCTTGGCCAGCCGCGCGATCTTGTCCCAGTTGTACAGCGCGTCGTAGATCCACACGCTGCGGATGCCGTGGGCGCAGAGGCGGCGCATCCACAGGTCCATCAGCGCGTCCGGCGTGACGGCGAAGGTGACGCAGGCATTGCTGCGCATGCCGCCGCGCAGACGGCTGTTGGGCATCGACTTGATCAACAGATCGAGCCCCGTCCACACGTCCTCGCGGCAGTACTTGATCAGCACCTCGAACAGCGAGCTGCCGGCAAGATCGACGACGCGAAAGCCGGTCTTGTCGATCAGCGGTGTGACGGGCAGCGCCATGCCGGCCTGCATGCGCATGCCCCAGAGGCTTTGCTGGCCGTCGCGCAGGGTCTGGTCAATGAATTCGATGTGGGCCATGGTGTGCTCTCTCTTTCAAGTGTTTTGGTACGCGGGCAGCAAGGTGTTTTCGAGCCAGCGGGTATTCACCCGCCCGGCCACGTAATCCTCGTGGCGCATGATGAAACGGTGAAATTCGATATTGGTCTCGATGCCCTCGATCTCGAAGGTATCCAGCGCATCGCGCATCGCCGCGACGGCGCTGGCCCGGTCCGGGCCATGCACCAGCAGCTTGGCGATCATCGAATCGTAGAACGGCGGCACCAGATAGCCTTCGTAGCAGTGGCTGTCGAGGCGGATGCCCGGCCCCTGCGGCGGCTTCCAGCGCGTCAGGCGGCCGGGGCGCGGCATGAAGCCGTCGCGCGGCTGCTCGGCATTGATGCGGCACTCAATGGCGTGGCCGCTGATCCGCACATCCTCCTGGCGCAGCGAAATCGGCAGGCCGGAAGCGATGCGCAACTGCTCCTGGACAATGTCGACGCTGGTGATCAGTTCGGTGACCGGATGCTCGACCTGGACCCGCGCATTCATCTCGATGAAAAAGAAATCCTCGCGGTCGGCGTCGTAGAGGAATTCGACGGTGCCGGCATTGACGTAGCCGAGGTACTTGACCAGCTTGACCGCCGCCTCGTGCAGGCGGGACCGCACGCCTTCGGGCAGCGCATACCCCGGCCCTTCCTCGACCACCTTCTGGTAGCGCCGCTGGATCGAGCAGTCGCGCTCGCCCAGATGCAGCACATTGCCGAAGTCGTCGCCGAACACCTGCACTTCGATGTGGCGCGCGTTGCCGATGAAACGCTCCATGTACAGCGAGCCGTCGTTGAAGGCTGCCAGCGCTTCCCGCGACGCGCGCTCGAAGGAGGCTTCGATATCGGAAGCGTCGTGGGCCACGAACACCCCACGACCACCGCCGCCGGCGGCCGCCTTGAGCATCACCGGGTAACCGATGCCGCCGGCCAGGCTCGCGGCTTCCGCGGCGCTCGCCACCAGATTGGAACCCGGCACCACCGGGACGCCGGCGGCCGCGGCGGCCGCGCGGGCTTCGAGCTTGTCGCCGACACGACTGATGGTATCCGCACGCGGGCCGATGAATTTCAGCGCGTTGTCCTCGCACATCTTGGCGAGTTCGTAGCGCTCGGAAAGGAAGCCGTAGCCGGGATGGAGCCCGTCACAGCCGGTCGATATCGCCGCCTGACAGACCAGCCCCGGATTCAGATAGCTCGCCGCAGAAGCCGCCGGGCCGATACAGACGACGCGGTCGGCGCGTTGCGCGCCCAGCGTTTCGCGGTCGGCGTGCGACACCGCAAGAACGGTCTCCACACCGAGGGCACGGCAGGCATCGATGACCCGAACCGCGATCTCGCCGCGGTTGGCAATCAGCACACGTTTCAGCATGGCCATGACTTCGCTATCGACACACGTCAGGCCACTTCGATGATAAATAGGGGCGTGTCGTGCTCGACCATTTCCCCGTCGGCCACCAGCCGCCGAACAATCCGGCCCTGCACATTGCTCGTCACCTGGGTGAACAGTTTCATCACCTCGATCAGGCAGACCGTGGTACCGATCTCGATCATCTCGCCTTCGGAGACAAATGAGGGCGCGCCCGGCTTCGACTGGCCCCAGATCACACCGAGACTCGGTGCCCGCAGGTACACCTGGCCCGGCGCCAGCTCCTGAACGCCGGCATGCGGCGCCGACGAATGGGCCTTCACCGCCGTCGGCGCCGCCGTGACGACGGGTGCCGCCGCGCCTGTCTGCACCGGCACATGCGCGGGAGCGACATGCGTCGACGCCACGTGGGACAGCGAGCCGTTTTTCGACACCGCCAGCTTTACGCCTTCGACCTCCAGGCGCAGTTCCTGCCAGTCCGATTTCTCGAAAAAGTGCAGAAGGTTGCGAATTTCTTCGTTATTGATGCTCATGATGTGGCTTCCCGTTAATTGCCCGAGGCGGGTTCGCTTTGCTGATTTCCTGTCACGGCGCATGCTGCAAGCAGCGCCGGCAGGACCTGTTTGACGACGATGAATTCAAGCCCGGCGGCGACCGCGAGATGCACGCCCTCGTCAGTATTCAGCAGACTGCCCACCGCGCTGCGTATACCTTTCAGTCGCACGGCCGCCTGCTCCGCGTCGTCGCTTTCGAGGTCAACATCCGGGGCCGACGGCTCATGACCAACGACATAGGCGCGCAAGGGCGAGCGCGCCTGCGCCCACTGGTGCAGCTGGCGCAGCAGCGGATCGGCGTCTTCCTGCGGGTGATGGACGTCGAGGTGGCCATCGAAGACGATGCCCCCCGAGCCATCGACGGTGATCATGCGACCGGCAAGACCCTGCAATGAATCGTGGCCACAGCCAACGACGCAGGGCACGCCAAGCTGGCGACTGACCACGGCGGCATGGCTGGTCGATCCGCCGCGTTCGGTGATGATGGCCTCCGCGAAGAACATGCCGTGAACATCTTCGGGGCTGGTCGAGGGCCGCGACAACACCACCGGCTGGCCGGCGCTGGCGAGGCGTTCGGCCTCGTCGGCATCCTCGACAACAATGCCGAAACCCGCTCCCGGACTCGCCGCTTCTCCCCGCGCAAGCACGGTTTGCTGCGCCGGGTTGATGTCCTTTGCCAGCGTCGGGCGCAGCAGTTGCCGCACCTGGTCGGCGGAGACGCGGCGCAAGGCCTCGGCCTCGTCGATGATCCCGGCCTGCACCATTTCGACAGCACAACGCACTGCCGCGGCCGGCGAACGCTTTGCCGAACGCGACTGGAGCAGGTAGAGCCGCCCGCGCTCGACGGTGAACTCAATGTCCTGCACGTCGCGGTCACGGTGCTCCAGCACCTCGGCGGCTTTCATCAATTGCGCGTGCACCTCCGGCATGAGGGCACGTAGGCGCTCGATCGGCACCGGCGTATGGCTACCGGAGACCACGTCCTCACCCTGAGCGCATTCCAGATATTCGCCGTAGGGCCGGGCTTCGCCGGTCAGCGGGTTGCGCGTGAATAACACGCCGGTGCCCGAATTTGCATCCGAGTTACCGAACACCATGGCCTGGATCGTGACTGCGGTGCCCATGCCGTGGTCGATGCCGTGGTGCTCGCGGTAGCGCTTGGCGCGGCGACCGTTCCACGAGTCGAAGATGGCGTTGATGGCCAGATCGAGCTGAGCGTAGGGGTCCGTTGGCAGTTCCTGGCCGCAGCCACCGGCGACCATGTCGCGCCAGAGGGCCGGTTCAGCGTCGTGCGGCAGGGCTTCCAGCGGAGCGCGCAGGACGATGCGGGCGAACATCTCGCAGAAGCGCCGATGACTGTCGCGGGCGAAACGGGCGCTGCCGGTTTCGCGCGCCAGCGCCGCCTCGGTCAGGTCGTTGATGCCGAGATTGAGCACCGTGTCCATCATGCCGGGCATGCTGACCGGGGCGCCGGAGCGCACCGACACCAGCAGGGGTCGCTCCGAGCCGCCGAGGCGACGGCCGGTGACCGCCTCGATATGCGCGATGCCGGCACGCACCGATGCTCGCATGGCATCGCTCACGGCACCGCCATTGCTGAAGTACTCGCGGCAGGCAGCGGTGGTCAGCACGAAAGCCGGCGGCACCGGCAGGCCGAGCGACTGCATGTGCGCCACGCTCCAGGCCTTGCCGCCAACCAGCTGGCGGTCGGGCAGGCGGGTGCCGTCGAGGATCAGGCTAAGCACGTCAGAGTTCCCGGAACTGTTCATTCGGTACACCTGTTTTCTCGTCCTTGGTCATTGAAGGAATACATCGATATGCTGAAAACCCGAAGTTCGTGCCTGGTACTCACACGCGATAACCGCCATCGACGCTCAATACCTGCCGGGAAGCTTGCCCATGCGTTTCTCACGCGATCAGACTGCGTCAGTGCCCGACGTACGTGCTGACTTCGTTCTGTTGCTCCAGCCAATCGCGGCGGCGCTCCAGGGGCTGGGCGACATAGTCGCGCATGGCGGTCACGCCATCGTCCGACAACATGGTGGCGAGAAAACCCTCGCTTTCGATATCGAGTCCATCCGCGAGGGATGTATCCGAGCCGTCGTATACGCTGCGCTTGATCATGGCGACCGACAGCGTCGGCATCCGTGCCATCTCGCCGGCAATCTGCACTGCGCGCGCCACGGCATCGTCCGCCAGTTCATGGATCAGCCCCAGCGCCAGCGCCTCTTCCGGCCTGGCCATGCGACCACGCAAGATGAACTCGATGGCACGACCGGCACCGATCAGTCTCGACAAGCGTTGCGTGCCGCTGCCACCGGGGAGGATGCCCAGCTTTATTTCGGGCAGTCCGTACCGATGATCGCCGCGCATGCCGATGCGAATGTCGCAGGCGAGACACAGTTCAAAGCCGCCACCCATGGCATCGCCGTTCATCGCCACGATCACCGGCTTGGGCAGATTGCGCAGACTCAGCAACAAGGCGTGATAGCCAACCGTTAACGCTGTACCGGATTTGCGCAGCGCCTCGCGATCTTCAGCGTAGGAGAGCAGTTCCTCCACGCTGTAGTGGGTAATGAACTTCCCCGTGGTCGCGCTCGCCAGCACGATGGCCTTGATCGCCGGGTCTCGCCAGTTTTCTATCAGGGTGCCGAGTTCGCCGGCACCCTCGGCACAAAAGTAGTTCATCGGCGGGTTGCTGTAGCTCGCCGTCACCACGCCCCCTTCGGTTTTGCAGGTCCAATAGCGCATGCTCAGACTCCTCCACGTTCGTTGGCGGGATAAATCATTATTCGAGCGTCGGACCGGGGACGAAGGAATCCGTTGCGGATTGATCACTCATCGCGCTTGCGATCCAGCATGCGCAGCAGGTCTTCGTGCAACTCGAACCACACTGTGTGGTATGAACTCACCTTGGCGCCGCTGACGAATTCGATCTGCCCTTCATCCACCTTGTCCAGCGCTTCGCCGAGACGATCGACATAGCGCCCCAGGCGCGGGACGATTTTCGAGAAGGCACGCAGCACCGGTTCCGCCCGCTCGTGTAAGGCAGCGATGCGGTCGATGCACTTGGCGTCGTAATCGCCATCGCTGTGGTCGTTGGGCACCCGCTCGCCGGCGACCTCGATGGTCTGCCATTCGGTGATCATCTGCTTGAGTTCCGCATTCACGATCTCGAAACGGGCGTAGCCTTCGCTCAGCGCCGTATCGGCGCGCAGGGTGGCGAATTCACTCGGGTAGGCCGCCGCCAGCGCCGCCTGGCCCTTCGGGCTAAGCATGAAAGCGCCCTTCGCACCAGCAGCCTCGCCGGCCGTCACAGCATCGGCAAGGTGCGCTGCCACCTCCGACTCATCGGCGGCCAGCAGGTCGGCCACGGCCGCCGCCGTGCCGAATTTCTTGATCGCCAGCCCGTGCATTGCTTCGAATTTGTTCATTGGAAAACTCTCCGCTGCGTTTACTTGCCTGCGTCTCTTGCCAAAATCTGATCCCGCACCACCCGCCGCAGGATTTTCCCGGCGGCACTCTTCGGCAGGGCATCCCAGACCTCGATGGCCTTGGGCAGCTTGTAGCCGGCGAGCTTGCCCTTGCAGGCGGCCAGCACCGCATCGCCGTCGAGCCCCGGTGCACCGCTGATCACCGCATACACCCGGTCGCCCCAGCGCTCGTCGGGCAGGCCGACGACAGCGGCATCGCGTACGCCGGGCACGGTCATCAACTGGTCCTCTACTTCGCGCGGATAGACGTTGTAGCCGCCGCTGATCAGCATGTCGTTCTTGCGGTCGATCAGGGTGATGAAGCCATCTGCGTCGCAGAAGCCGAGATCGCCGGTGTGCAGCCAGCCACCGCGAAACGCCTTGGCCGTATCCTCCGGGCGATCCCAGTAATGCGACATGGTTTGCAGTCCGCGGCAGACGATCTCGCCGGGCTGTCCCACCGCGACTTCGCGGTCTTCTTCGTCGAACACCTTGACCTCGACGAGCGTGTAGGGGCGGCCGGCGGAGCCGGCGCGGTCGTGGTCTTCCGGCTTGAGGCAGGTGATGACCATCGGCGATTCGGCCTGGCCGTAGGTCTGCGCGAACACCGGGCCAAAGGCGGCCATGCCGCGTTCGAGCAGCGCCGGCGCCATCGGCGCTGCGCCATAGCAGAGGCGGCGGAAGTTGAAGCGGCTCTTGTCGATACCCGGCTGTTCGAGAATCATCGACAGCATGGTGGGCACAATGAAGGTGACCGTCGCCTTTTCCCGTTCCGCGAGTTCGAGGAACGCTGCGGGATCGAACTTGGTCATCACCACCTGACGCGCACCGCGCAACCACAGCGGCAGGAAAAAGGCGCCGCTGGCATGGGCGATCGGCGACGCATGCAGCATGGTGTCGGCGGGCGTCAGATCCGGCAGCAGATCGATGAGGAAGTTGGCCACTTCCGCCGTTTCACCCTGTGTGGTCAGCACCACGGCCTTCGGCTTGCCGGTCGTGCCGCCGGTGAAGCCGAGACGATAGGGCGCATCGTAGGGGCGATGCACGGCACAGGGTGCGGACGGGCCCGATGCGATCAGTCGCGTCAACGCCTCCCCCGCGATCACATGTTCACAGGGCAGGTCGCAACTGGCTTCGCTGGTCAGCAGCGCACGGGCGCCTGCATAGGCCAGCTTGTATTCGTGTTCGGCACGGGTTTCGCGGACGTTCAGCGGCACCCGCAACAGGCCGGCCTTGGCCAGGCCGTAGTAGACAATCAGGCACTCGATGCTGTTGCCCATCATCGCCGCGACCCGGTCGCCGGGGACCAGACCCAGAGCGAGCAGGCCGTTGCCGAGGCGGTCCGTCGCCGCATCGAATTCGTTGAAGGTAACGTCCTCCCCTTCGCAGGAGAGGGCGACGCGGTCCCCGTACCGCCGGGCGGCGGTACGAATCATTTCCCCGATATGCATTCGGCCTTACCCCTTGCGCAGCCGGTTGATATCGTCGCGCTTCAGTCCCGCGCCCTTGTTGGCAAGGCGCGGCGAATGGGCCTGGGTCTTTTTATAAAGCGTTTGCACCGCTGGATCGGTGGTGTGGAACCTGACCCAGTTGTCGTCGATATAGCGAGCCTCGGGCGAGCAGGCGAATGGCGTGAACTCACGAACGGCCTTGTTGTACTCATCCTGGCTGAGCAAGCCGCGGCTGGTACGCCAGCCGGTCTGTTTCTTGAACAGGCTGCTACCCTTGCCCATGGGGCCCGAGGTGGGCGTGTAGTCGCCCGTATCGAGGATGGTGTAGGGAATCGGCGAATACATGCGGCCGTTCTTGTTGCCGTGCATGCACAGGGTGTAGTCGTTGGTGACCTGGGAAGGCAGCGTCAGCAGCCCGACCAGTTCGGTCAACACGTCGCGGCCGTATTCGTCATTGAGCAGCGGAATGAAGCGTGCTGCCCGCTCGTCGATCTCCATCCAGTCGCTCTGCTCGTAAACCCCCGCGATGTGGGCCACGTCCTTGAGAATGTTGTAGTAGACGAGCGCCCCCGCTTCCAGCATTTCGGCACGCGACCAGCCGGCGACCTTCTTCCACAGAACCTGGTTGGCCTCGGCGATAAGCTGGGTCAGTTCGTTGAACTTCGCCGTCAGTGACTCGACGCTTTCCATTGCCACCGGGAGGTAGGTATCGGTGAGCAGGTCGGACGTGTAGAGGCCGATGCGGACGATGTTCTCGGCGCGGAATTCCGGCTTCGATTCGAAACTGCCCCAGTCGTCCATCAGCTCGAAGTGGGTGTCCTTCACCACCATCGGCACGGTCAGATTGTTGAAAAGAAACTTGTCTGCGACGCCGTCAAGCCAGGGATAGTCGCCCACGCCCAGATCCATGAAGTCGCGGACGATGAGTTCCTGCCCCTCGCCAAAAGCATAGGGCCCCTGGTTGCAGATGCCGATACGACATTCGCAGTGGGAGAGGAACTGGTACTGCGACACGGTGGCCATGAACTTGCTGGACGCCACATGCAGCGGATCACCCGCCGCCACGCTGTGCAGATCGGCCTCGAAGACCTGGAGCTGACGCTCCGGCATCAACTGGCTGCGGTGGCCGAACTGGCTGTTGCTGAGGTGGCCGTCGTTGCGATGATAGGAAAGCTGCATCCGCTTCCAGCAGTCCATTACGTAGATGACGTCATCCACCGCGTCTTCCGGGCGCAGCATGCCCATGTTGATCAGCCATTCGCGGCCAAGCAGGTAAAAATTCGGCAGAGTCCAGCCCATGGTCAGGGTATTGGTCTTGGTCCCCATGTTGCGGGCACGGTCGCCGCACTCCTCCATCGACATGCGCGACTCGATCTTGCGCAGCAGCTCGGGCCAGCGATAGAAGGCGTTGGCATACGAGAGCATCATGTAGGGCGAGACAGGAAACAGCTTCGACTCCTGGGTGGTGCGCGTCACGCACAGCCAGTAGGACTCGTCGGAATTGATCTGTAACAGGTTGTTGGTTTCGAGGAGTTGCGCGTAGGTAACAGTTTTTTTGGCGACGTTGGATCCCATGAATCTCTCCTCAGACCAGCTTCCAGATTTCAGCAGTCCGCTCGATGCCCTTCTGACAATCGAGGGCACTCTTTGCCGGAGCGGCGCAGTTCATCTCCAGCGGGTCGCCGTTGTTGATGCCGCCGATCTTGGCATTCATGAAGCAGGGAATGCCGTATTCGCGACAAAGAATGCTGAGGTGCGAACGCACCGATCCGCCCATGCAGATCACGGCAGCGAATTGCTCAAGAATCGGCGCCGTAAGGGTGCCGCCCGAGTCGTCGATGATGGCGATGCGCCCTGGTGGAACGCCTTCCATTACCAGCGCCATGACCTCGTCGGTGGTATGCACGTAAAGGGCCTCGCCCTTGATCGATTGCGGCAGGGTGACCGTGTTGTCGCCCACCCCCACCTGGATGCGGCCATCCTTGACCTCCGTGTTGATCTCCAGTTCGTGCTGCCCCTTCAGCGGCTTGTGCTTCTCCGGAGCCTCCTTGGCAGAAATGGTGGCCGAGACGTCGAAGCGGTAGCCGGTGGCAAGAAGCTGCGCTTCCACGTCGGCAAAATCCTTCTCGGTCAGCAGGCAGTTCCTGTCGCCGAAAACGAAGTCCTTCCACTCCAGACCACTGGCTTCGAATTTCTGCCGCACCCGCGCCCGAATCGAATTGTGGAAAGCGCGACTGATAGCCGTCGCCTCTTCCACGCCAAATTTGCTCTGATCCCACAGGTATTTTTTCAAGATCTCCTCCGGATTGGTCTGGACTACGGCCATTGGCGCCATTGGTAGCGCTCTGCATTTGACACTGCGTCCGATTATGCGGGCCAGCCGTTTTTCTTGTCAAGCTCGTCTGACCAAATTGTCGGACAATATTGAGCGCACGACATTCTGGGACGAGCGCCCCCAAGAACGAATTACAACGCGCAGAACCTCCGCCGGCGGGACCGCTCAGAAACTCTGATTGAAGGTTTTTTCGTCCACTGCGAGCAGGCGGTCGATCGTCTTGCTCAAGTGCTTGCGCATCCGGGTTTCGGCCAGCGCGGCATCGCCCTTGATGATCGCATCGGCGATACCGCCGTACTCCTTGCGCATGTCGCGGATGTCTTTCGGCCCCAGAAAACCGTGGTACTGGCTGCGCAACAAGGAAATCTGCGGCAGCGGCATCACTCGGTTGAGCTCCGCGTTGTCGGCAACGTCCAGCATGACCCCGTAGTAGGTGGCCCGGTCGGCCATGAATTGATCTGCGCCGCTTTCCAGATGGACCCGCGTCAGCAGATCCGCCGCTTCCTGCATGCGCGCGCGCGCCGATCCCTTGCCGATGTTCTCGGCGGCCAGGCGCGCGGCCAGACCGCAAAGCACTTCCAGCACCAGAACCAGCTGCTGCGCCTCGCGATGGCTGAGCGGACGGATCGATGCGCCGCGATGGGGACTCAGCAACACCACGCCCTGGGCCGCCAGTTTCTTCAGGGCCTCGCGCACGGTGCCCCGACTGACGTTGTAATTGCTGGCCAGATCGGCTTCGACCAGCCGATGGCCGGGGCCGAAACGGCGCATCAGGATGGCGCTGCTGATGGCCTCGACGACCTTGTCGGGGGAACTCAGGGGCCGCGCGGCTTTCGCCTTCGCCAGCGCGGTAGAGCCGGCGGACTTCCTTGGCCTTTTAGAAATAGAAGTGGACATTGCAGGCTTTACACGTCGAAAGGATTCTGGGACGACCTTGCTTCGATACGCGGTTCATGAACGATAAATTTCCGTCTCCCCAACGGACGGACACGAAGCGGGACGATTGCTTACGCATGGAGATACTGTCCACCGTTGATGAAGATCACCTGGCCCTGAATCATTTCCGCCGCGGGACTGGCGAGAAATTCTACCAGTGCCGTGTAATCGTCATGCCGCACCGCTCGTCCATTCGGCGTTTCTGCGGCGTTCCGGCGCAGTACCTCGTCGGTTTTGTCGCCGTACACCAACCGCAGGGCTTCGGTGTCCACGCCGCTTGGGGCAACGCAGTTGATGCGTATCCCGCGCGGCCCCAACTCCAGCACTAGATAGCGCACCAAGGATTCGGCCAGGGCCTTGGCGCCGCCGACCGCCGCATAATTCTTGATGGCGGTGCGGCCGCCGCGACTGGTGAGAAACACCACGCTGCTGCCGCGGCCCAGCAGCGGCAGTGCACTTTGCACCAGATAGAGCAGTGCCGTTCCGTTGAGGTTGATGGCCTGGGTGAACGCGTGCAGATCGACTTCCAGCATCGGCTCGGCCAGTACGCGAACCGCGCAGTGCACCAACTGGTCGAGACGATCGACCCGCTGTGCAATGGCATGCAGCGCGGCCTGCGCCCCTTCCGGTGTGCCGACGTCCTGCTTGATCAGGTGCGCGCGGGCGCCGAGGCTAACGACGCGACGCGCCGCCCTTTCCGCTGCCGCATCGTCGGCGACGTAGTTGAGGAAAATGTCGGTGTCGGGCTTCGCGAAGCGGCATGCGATTTCCAGGCCGATACCCTTGGTGCCGCCGGTGACGAGGATGGACATGATCAATCCTTCGCTGAGATGAGCGCGCGTAGCTCGGTTTTAAGAACCTTGCCGTAGTTGCTCTTGGGCAGGGCATCGAGGAAATGGTAGCGCTTGGGCCGCTTGTAGCGGGCCAGTCGATCGAGACACAGTGCATCGAGTTCGGCCGCCGTGACCTGCATGCCACTCCGCAGGACGACGAAGGCCGCTACCGACTCGCCCCATTCGGGATCGGGCACACCGATCACAGCGACCTCCTCGACCGCGGAACTGGCGAGCAGAGCCTCCTCCACTTCGCGCGGATAGATGTTCGAGCCACCGCTGATGACCAGATCTTTGGACCGGTCCTTGAGATAGAGGAAGCCGCGCGCGTCGAAAGCGCCAAGGTCGCCGGTATGCAGCCAGCCCCCGGCGAGGACGGCGGCGGTCGCCTGCGGATCGTTCAGGTAGCCGCTCATTACCACGTCGCCGCGCACCAGGATTTCACCGATCCCGCCCGGTGGCAATTCGTTGCCGTCGGCATCGGCGACGCACACCTCGACGCCGGTACGGGCAATGCCCACCGATACCAGCCGCTCGGCATATTCGTCGCTGCCGTCGTCGCGATACAGGTGTTTGGGCATCGCGGTGATGGTGAGGGGCGACTCACCCTGGCCATAGCCGTTCCAGAAGCGTAGGCCAAAAACCTTCAACGCCGCCCGGACATCGCCCGGATAGATTGGGGCGGCGCCGCAGAGCACGGTGCGCACGCGGGAAACGTCGAGTCGCGGCAATTCCGGCGCCGCGATGAAACGCCGCAGCATGGTCGGCGCGAGGAACAGGGTGGACTTTGAATAATGGTTGATCAAATCGATGGTTTCCGCCACATCGAAACCCCCGCTGTCCGGCAGCACCTGATTGCCGCCCTTGGCGATATGCGCCAGACAGAACAAGCCGGCCGCGTGGCTTTGCGGACCGAGGTGCAGCAGGGCGTCGAACTCGTCGATCTGGTCCACGTCGCACAGATAGGCCTGCACCATCGCCAGCAGGTTGCCGTGGGACAACATCGCACCCTTGGGACGGCCGGTAGTCCCGCTGGTATAGAAAACCCACGCCAGATCGTCGCGCTGCACTGGATGCTGTGCGACCGGCGCAGCATCCAGCAGGCCGTCGTATTCCGCCCCACCGGCAACGATGCAGCGCACCTTCCGCGTGCAATGGCTTACCGCCGTTGCCGCTGCCGCAGCCGTCTCGTCGGTCGCCAGGCACAGCGCGGCATCGCTGTTCTCCAGAATGAAGGCCGCCTCGCGCGGGTGCAGCTTGGCGTTGATCGGCACGGCACAGAGTCCTGCATGCCAGAGGGCGAACAAGACCTCGACGTACTGGGTGCAGTTCCCCATGTACAGCACGACCCGGCTCCTCGGTGCGATGCCCGGCAACTGCAACAGGCCGCCGGCGAGATGCACCACCCGGACCTGTAGTTGCCGGTAGCTGTGCCGGGTCTCGCTACCCCTCGAAACGGCCGGGCGCTCGGGGAAGGTTCTGGCCGCGGCGGCGAGCAATTGTGCAATGTTCATAGCAAACGTTTCGGCATAGTCGTCAACGCCCGAGGATGGTCACCACGACGGCGCCCGATTCGGCGCCGATCAACCCGCCGCCATTTTCCGCAATCGCCACCCGCGCACCTTCCACCTGACGCGGCCCCGCCCGACCGCGTAATTGCATGACGAGCTCGTAGATCTGGGCAAGCCCCGTGGCGCCGATCGGATGGCCCTTGGATTCGAGGCCCCCCGAGGGATTCACCGGCACCCGGCCGCCGAGGCTGGTGGCGCCGCTCTCGGCCAATGGGCCGCCGCCACCAAAATCGCACAACAGCAGATTCTCCGTCTGCTGGATTTCGCCGAAAGCGGTGGCGTCGTGAACTTCGACCACGTCGATATCTTCGGGGCCCACGCCGGCAAGCTCATAGGCCCGCTTGGCGGCAAGATGCGAAACTTCAAGACGATACTCCTCGGCCCCTCGCCGTCCGCCCCCCATCAGCACGCTGGCCCGTACCTCGCAGGCCGCGCCGCCGCCCAGCCGGCGCAGACCGGCTTCCGAACACAGCAGCGCCGCCGCAGCGCCGTCGGAGATTGGCGAACACATTGGCAAGGTCAGCGGCCAGGCAATCATCGGCGCAGCCAGAACTTCCTCGATCGAATAATCGCGGCGGTACTGCGCCAGCGGATTCTGCATCGAATGGCGATGGTTCTTGGCCGCTACGGCGGCGATCTGCCGCGGCGTGGTGCCGAAAGTCCGCATGTGGAATTTGGTGAACGCCTGATACACGTCCATGAATACGCTGTGCGGCCCGGTATCCAGGTATTCGTCAGGCGTGGGCACACCTTCACCCATGTACATCAGGTTGCGGACGGTCTGCTCAACCGCATGAACGTCCCAGCTGCCCTCGAAGATGGAGAAGCTGCGAGCCCGATCCGCCGAATACATTTTCTCCGCCCCCACCGCCAGCGCAATGTCGGACATCCCGGCACGGATATGGGTCAGCGCCATGTTGAAGGCGGTCGAGGCGCTAGCGCAGGCGTTTTCCACATTGACCACCGGCACGTTGCCGAGCGCCAGCGGCAACAGGGCGATTTCACCGCGGATCGAGTGCTGGCCCTCCATCACGCCTTGGGCAGAATTGGCAAAGAACACCGAGTCGACGCGGCCGGCAGCGCACCCACCGTCTTCGAGCGCCGCACTGGCCGCGCCGACAGCGAGATCGCGCAAGGAGCGATCGAGAAATCTCCCGAACGGTGTCATGCCGACGCCCACCACATACACCTTGGACATCCTGCCCCCCCCTTTAGATTTACCTGCCTTCGGCACCCGTCCTGCAGCAGCGACACAAGAATTTTTGTCTGACCAGATTGTAGAACAATATTTTTACGATGGGTAGAATGGGCGCCCTGCCGGAACGTTCCGGGCGCTATACACATGAGGCCGAATCCGATGGACGCGAGAATTCTCATCACCAACGACGACGGCGCGCATTCCGAAGGCATCGACCTGCTCGCGGCGCTCGCCGGCCGCCACTGCGACGACGTTTGGGTTGTCGCACCCGACTCGGAACGCAGCGGCGCGTCGCACTCGGTGTCGCTTGCCGATCCGCTGCGCGTGCGTCAGCTCGGCCCGAAGAAATTTTCCGTACGCGGCTCGCCGACCGACTGCGTCGTGCTCGGCGTAAAACACCTGTGCAAGGACCGCCGGCCGACGGTGATCCTTTCGGGGGTGAATCGAGGCGCCAACATCGCCGACGATGTGCTGTACTCGGGTACCGTCGCCGCGGCAAGAGAAGGCGCCCAGTTCGGCATCCCGTCAATCGCCTTCAGCCAGATCTTCGCTCGCGGCCAGGCTGTGCCCTGGCATACCGCGGAACGGCACGGCGCAGATCTGCTGCCGCGCCTGCTCGAACTGTGCCGCGCCGGGGACATGCTGCTCAACGTGAACTTTCCTCCACTCGAGCCGAATGCGGTACGTGGCCTCGCCGTGACACGGCAGGGCAAACGCACCCATCAGGAGATCGCGGTGCAGGAACGCATCGACAACCGCGGCTTCCCTTATTACTGGCTGAACTTCGAACATCAGGTGGTCAATCCCGAACCGGGCACCGATCTTGCGGCCATCGCCGAGGGATTGATTTCCATCACGCCCCTGCAACTCGACATGACCGACCATCCCGCGGTTGGGCGGATTGCAGACGCACTGGCCTAGAGGGACACCCGCTCCCCTGACGCAAAAAACTGTCGGCAACCGGCTGCGACTTGGATATCCTTGCCGCTCCCGAAACAAACTGGAAATCCGACCCCATGAATCCAACCCTGACACTGGCTCTCGGACTGCTCGTCTTCCTCGCCACCCACTCGGTGCGCATCTTCGCCGACGTCTGGCGCAGTGCCATGATCGCCCGCCTCGGCGCCCTCGGCTGGAAGGGATTGATCGGCCTGACCTCGCTGCTCGGCTTCGGCCTGATTGCCTGGAGTTATGGCGCAACCCGCGCCGACCCCAGCGTGCTGTGGCTGCCACCGCTATGGACGCGGCATCTGGCGGCCCTGCTGACACTGCCGGCCTTCATCCTGCTGGTGTCGGCATACGTACCGGGCAACCGCTTCAAGGCGACCATCGGCCACCCGATGGTGGCAGGAACCAAAGTGTGGGCGCTGGCGCATCTGCTGTCCAACGGCAATCTGGCCGACGTAATGCTTTTCGGCAGCTTCCTGGTCTGGGCCACCCTGTCGTTCAGCGCCTCGCGCCAACGCGACCGCAAGGAAGGCCGCAGCTACCCGACCGGACCGATATCGCGCACCGTAATTACCGTCATCGTCGGAATCGTCGCCTGGGCGGTCTTTGCCATGATGCTGCATGGGCCGTTGATCGGAGTCCGGCCCTTCGGCTGAAACCGTTCGGAATTCTGTGTCACATCCGGCCTGCCAAACGCCCGCCTGGCAGGCTTTTCAGACAACGCGCGGCGGCGCGAACAGCTACCCGCCCGCATTCCTGATCAAACGCCCCGCACGTTTCGTCGGCCGCCCTTTCAGGTTCGCTCCCGGCACTGGCGCGAATTTGCGCAACTCGGCATCGCGCAGGCGGCAGGCGATGCTCTCCTCTGTTTCTTTGTAGAGCAAGCGGGCTTCTGCGGCGGGCCGACGCAGCGCATTGACGCCGCGCACGATCACCGTCCAGCGCAGTTCGCCGGCAACGATGTCAATTTCGTCGTCCGGCTTTACTTCACGCGAGGATTTCGCCGGCCGCCCATTCAGTCTCACCTTGCCTCCATCCACCGCCGCGGCGGCAAGGCTGCGCGTCTTGAAAAACCGGGCAGCCCAAAGCCATTTATCGAGGCGCAGCGAGTCTGGGGATTCGTTCATCGGAGGGTTGCCTGCCGTGCGTGCGAAAGCGAGAGATGCTATCACCGGCGCCGACGGGGATATGACTTCGGTTCTGTGCGCCGGGACAAGCAAATGGTGATCCGACAACACAGTTCGACGAACGTACAATTACACATTTCAGCCAGCCTCCGTTCGGATAAGCCATCAGCGCCGTTTGAGGCTTTTCAATAGCAGTTCGCCTTTACAAGAAGAGATCCCACCATGCCGACCGCTCCTTACGACCACCCGCTGAACCTGACGACCCAGGCCGTACTCACTTACGGCAGTTGGGCGTTGACCGTCGTACTGCTCACTATCGCAGTGAAAAAGGACGTGCGCTACCGCAGCCCATTTTTTACCTTCCTGATTCTCGCCGGCATGGTCGGTGCGCTGGCAGAGCCCCTCTACGACGTCGGTTTCATGCTACTTTTTTACGTCCCCGGAATCTGGAGCACCTTCTCGGCCTTCGGCATCCCGCAGCCGGTCTGGGCTTACAGTGGCTATGTGGTGCTGTACACCGGCACGGCAATGTTCATTTGCGAGCAGATCCGCAGCGGCCTGACGCCACGGGGGCTTTACGCCTGGGCGGGGATCGAGCTGCTGATGTCGATGACCTTCGAGATCGTCGGCATCCAGGGCGGCGCCTACACCTACTGGGGCCCGCATGCCTTCCGCATTTTCGATTATCCGCTGGCAATCGGCGTACTCGAATCGGCACAGGTGATCTGCTTCAGCCTTGCCGCCGCCGAGCTGCGCCGGCGGACGAGCAGCACGGCAGCCTTGCTCGGCCTGTTTGCGCTCTTCCCCTGCACCTTCTATCTGGCCAACTTCGGTGCCGGAGCGCCGCTAATCATTTCCCTGCACCTCGACAATCCGTCGCCGACACTGGTGACTATCTGTTCGGCGATCAGCATCTTCTTCGCCCTGCTGCTGATCCACGGAGCGACGAAACTACTGCCCCGGCCAACGGCTTGCTAGCCGCGCTCCCCGGCGGCACCCGCTCACTACCGCACTACAATTGCGCCGGACGCATTTCCTGGGAGCGTGGTCGTGCTGTTTGCCTTCACCCAACTGCTGCTGTTTCAGCTTGCCGGCGAAATGATCGCCCACGGCCTCGGCCTGACCGTGCCGGGGCCGGTGCTGGGCATGGCGCTGCTCTTCATATTCCTCGTGCTGCGTGGCGGGCCGGGGCATGAATTACAGACCACCTGCCAGAACCTGCTGCAACACTTGTCGCTGCTTTTCGTGCCAGCCGGGACCGGCGTCATGCTGCATTTGCACCTGCTGGCCGATCAGAGCGTACCCATCGCCGCTTCGCTCGCAATCAGCACCTTCGTCGCGCTGGCAGTCACCGCCTTGCTGATGAAATGGATTGCCGGGCGCAGGAGCGAAGCGTGAAGCCGCACATCAGCGAATTGTGGGTCTACCTCGCCACCTCGCCCCTGCTCTGGCTAGCGGCGACGCTGCTCGCCTATCAGGCCGGCCATGCGCTCTACCGGCGCGCCGGATCGCATCCGGCAGCCAACCCAGTGCTGATCGCAATTGCTGTGCTGGTCGCATTGCTCAAGCTTACCCATACGCCGTTCGAGCACTATTTCGACGGTGCCCAGTTCGTGCATTTCCTGCTCGGCCCGGCGACGGTGGCCCTGGCCATTCCGCTCTACGCGCAGATGAAAAGGGTACGGGCGCTATTGTTGCCGATGGCGGTGGCGCTGGTTGCCGGCTGCCTCGCTGCGACCTTCAGCGCCGTCTGGATCGGCCGTTGGCTCGGTGCCAGTCCGGCCGTGGTGATGTCGTTGGCACCCAAATCGGTAACAACGCCGATCGCCATGGGTGTAGCGGAGCGACTCGGCGGCATTCCCTCACTGACGGCGGTGCTGGTGATCGTCACCGGCATTCTCGGCGCCGTCTGCGCCCGCCCCATCCTCGACCGGCTGCGGGTACGCAGCCACGCGATGCGCGGTTTCGCCATCGGCCTCGCCGCCCATGGTATCGGCACCGCGCGAGCGTTTCAGGAAAGCGAGGAAACCGGCGCCTTCGCCGCGCTCGGCATGGGACTCAACGGTCTGCTGACGGCCGCACTGCTGCCGCTGGTGATCTAGCGCTAATCAGCCGTGGCCGGTACTACCGAAGCCGCCGGCGCCGCGCTCACTCTCGGCGAACTCGCTCACCACGTTGAATGCTACCTGCACCACGGGAACCACCACCAGTTGTGCAAGGCGATCCAGCGGATTGAGGGTGAAAGTTTCGCTGCCGCGATTCCAGGTCGAGACGAAGATTTCGCCCTGGTAGTCGGAGTCGATCAGGCCGACCAGATTGCCCAACACGATGCCGTGTTTGTGGCCCAGCCCCGAGCGCGGCAGGATCATCGCCGCGAGGCCCGGATCGGCCAGATGAATGGCCATGCCGGTGGGAATCAGATGGGTTTCGCCGGGGTGGATTTTCAGCGGCGCTTCGATGCAGGCACGTAGATCGAGGCCCGCGGCACCGGGCGTTGCATAGTGGGGCGGCGACTCCTTGAGGCGGCCATCGATGAGTTTGACGTCGATCCGGTGCATGAGATATTCCTTTAAATGCGTCCGCCCTGAGCCTGTCGAAGGGCAAACGATGGCCTGGACTTCGACAGGGCGAACGGTGTCTTAAGTTTTCAGCATCGACGCTAGATGTTCGACGATGCAGCGCGCGACGTTAAGTTTGTCTGCCATGGGCAGCGGATGCGCGCCGGCGGCGTCGAACAGGGTCACGGCGTTGCTGTCGCTGCCGAGTGCATCGGAAACCAGGTTGCCGACCACCAACGAGAGCTTTTTTGCCTCCCGCTTGCCTTCGGCGTACTCGGCGAGGTTGCGGCTCTCCGCGGCAAAGCCGACGCAGAACGGCGCCGCGGGCAGTGCCGCGACTTCGGCGAGGATGTCGGGATTAGGCACCAATTCGACGTTGAGCGCATCGGCTGATTTCTTGATCTTGTGCTCCGCCGGCTGTGCCGGGCGATAGTCGGCGACCGCGGCAACGGCGATGAACACATCGCGATCGGCAATCCGTTCCATCACCGCGGCGCGCATTTCGAGCGCGCTCTGCACGTCAACGCGAGTCACACCCCATGGCGTCGGCTGGGCGCACGGGCCGGCCACCAGCAGCACTTCGGCACCGGCATCGGCACAGGCCTGGGCGAGGGCAAAACCCATCTTGCCGGAACTCGAATTGGTGATACCGCGCACCGGATCGATGGCTTCAAAGGTCGGCCCGGCAGTTAACAGCACCCTTTTACCCATCAGTCGTTTCGGCTGGAGATGCGCGACGAGGGCGTCGAAGAGTTCCTGCGCTTCGAGCATGCGGCCGGCACCCACCTCACCGCAGGCCTGCTCGCCGCTGCCAGGACCGAGGATGGCGATACCGTCTGCGCGCAGTTGCGCCACATTGCGTTGCGTGGCTGGTTTGTCCCACATCTGCCGGTTCATCGCCGGCGCCACCAGCAGCGGGCAGTCGCGCGCCAGGCAGAGGGTGGTGAGCAGGTCGTCGGCCAGGCCATGGACCAGTTTGGCGATGCAGTTGGCGGTAGCCGGGGCAACGATCAGCGCATCGGCGCCGCGGGTCAAGTCGATGTGCGCCATAGCATTGCCCATGCGCTCGTCCCACAGGCTGCTCCAGACGGGGCGGCCGGAAAGCGCCTGGAAAGTCTGCGTGCCGACGAAGCGAGCGCCGGATTCGGTGAGTACCACATCCACCTGCGCGCCGCCCTTGACCAGCAACCGCGTCAACTCGGCGGCTTTGTAGGCCGCAACGCCGCCGGTGACCCCCAGGACGATACGTTTGCCGCAAAGCGTTGCCATGACATTAGAATCCAAAAAATTCATAGAACGAGGATTCTACATGGCGATCAGCGATTGGCCTGCGGCGGAACGACCGCGCGAACGGCTCCTGGCCCTTGGCGCAGAAGCGCTTTCTGATGCTGAACTGCTGGCGATTTTTCTCCGTGTCGGCATCAAGGGCAAAAGCGCGGTCGAGCTGGCGCGCGATCTGCTCACGCGCTTCGATGGCCGGCTGTCGCAACTCGCCGGCGCCGGCCCGCGAACACTGGCCGCTCTGCCCGGCCTCGGCCCAGCGAAGGCGGCACAACTGGCGGCGACCCTCGAACTGGCCCGCCGGGCTCTCAAGGAAGATCTACACAGCCGCGACCTGCTCGGTTCACCTGGAGCCGTTCGCGACTGGCTGCGGCTCAAGCTTGCCGCACTGCCCTACGAAATTTTTGGTGCGCTCTGGCTCGACAACCAGAACCGACTGATCGACTACGATGAACTGTTCCGCGGCACCCTGTCGCAAACTGCGGTCTACCCCAGAGAAGTGGTCAAGCAGGCGCTGGCGCGCAACGCGGCGGCAGTGGTGCTGGTGCATAACCACCCGTCCGGCGTGGCGGAACCTTCGCGCGCCGACGAGGTGCTGACGCAGGGGCTGAAAAGCGCGCTGGCGCTGGTGGACGTGAAACTGGTGGACCATTTCGTCGTCGCCGGCAACGGCGCGCCGCTGTCGTTCGCCGAACGCGGGCTGCTCTGAAAGCCGCAACTTTCGCTAACATAGCCGTCCCTGTTCCCTTCCTGCCCGCCGCCATGGCCTACGATCCGCAAAACATCTTCGCAAAAATCCTTCGCGGCGAACTGCCCTGCACCAAGGTCTACGAAGACGAGCTGACCCTCGCCTTCATGGACGTTATGCCCCAGGCCGATGGTCATACGCTGGTGATCCCCAAGGAGTCCGCCGAAGGAATCCTCGATATTTCCCCGGGCAGCCTGGACGCTGCCATCCGGGTCACCCAGTGCGTCGCACGCGCAGTTAAACAGGCCATGCAGGTTCCCGGCATCCTGATCGCCCAGACCAACGGGGCGGCTGCCGGACAGTCGGTGCCGCACCTGCACTTCCATGTAATCCCGCGTAAACCCGGCGAACCGTTGCTGATGCATGCGACTACCCTGGCTGACCCCGAACGACTGAAGCAATTCGCCGCCCGGATCACCGCTGCGCTGGCGCAGGCGTCCTGAGCCGATCCGCTCAAAGCTGTTGATTTTTTCGGGATTATTCGGATACAATCGCGCGCTTTGCTGTATTCGACTGACTGGAGCGATCAAATGTCCCGCGTGTGCCAAGTGACGGGCAAGGCCCCGATGGTGGGAAACAACGTTTCCCACGCCAACAACAAGACCAAGCGTCGTTTTCTGCCCAACTTGCAGAGCCGTCGCTTCTGGGTGGAATCTGAAAACCGTTTCGTGCGCCTGCGCGTTTCCAATGCCGGCCTGCGCACGATCGACAAGAAGGGCATCGAAGTGGTGCTCGCTGAGCTGCGCCAACGCGGCGAAGCCGTTTAACTGACGGAGAACTATCATGGCAAAAGGCGGCCGCGAAAAGATCAAGCTGGAGTCCACCGCGGGCACCGGCCATTTCTACACCACCAACAAAAACAAGCGCACCACCCCCGAAAAGCTCGAATTCATGAAATTCGACCCGAAAGCGCGCAAACATGTGCTCTATAAGGAAATCAAGCTGAAATAACCGGCTCACTTCCGCTCCAATAAAAAACCCGCTGATGGCGGGTTTTTTATTGGAGGTTCGGCCTGTTCAGGCATTGAGCAGCCGTACTTCGCGCTGAGGAAAGGGTATCTCGACCCCCGCGTTCTTGAACGCGTGCCAAATCGCCAAGTTGATCCGTGAACGCAGCAAACCGCTACCGGCTTCTGGGTCGGCGATCCAGAAGCCGATTTCAAGATTGATGCCGGAATCGGCAAAGGCCAGCACCAGTGACTGTGGTGGCGGATCGGCCAGTACCCGCGGATCGCCCGCCGCGGCCGCTTCCAGCAGTGCCAACGCACGCTCCAGATCGGTTCCATACGCCACCTGTACCGGCAGCGCCAAGCGCACGCGGTGGTCACTGAGGGATTCGTTCTCCACCACCGATCCCACCAGCACTTCGTTGGGTACGATGACTTCGACGCCGGTCATCCCTCGCAGCACGGTATAGCGCGTGGTGATGCGGGTCACCTCGCCGCGCTCGCCGGCCACCGAAATGACGTTGCCGATGCGAATCGAACGGTCGAGCAAAATGATGAAGCCAGAAACGTAATTGCTGGCGATTTTCTGTAGGCCGAAACCCAGGCCGACGCCGAGCGCGCCGCCGAACACCGACAGCGTCGTCAGATCGATTCCCACCAACGGCAGACTGACCAGCACCGCCACCAGCGCCAGCAGCGAGCGCACCACGCGGGCGAACACCAGACGCAGATTGGCGTCGAGACCCTGGGCGCGCTGTAGGCGAACCTCGATCGCGCGACCGACCCATAGTGCGGCAAGCAGGGTGGTTACTACGGTGGTCAAACCTTGCGCCACGATCCACAGATTGAGTTTCTGCCGACCGACGCTAAAGCTCAGGTCCTCCATCACTGCAATCACCTGCGGCAACACGCCGACGATATGCAGTGCGACTACGCTCCAAGCGAGAAAAGCAAATACACGTTCGAAACTGGCCAGCCAGAGCGCCGAAGCGAAGCTGACACGCAGGATGAAGAACACCGCTCGGATGAGTGCCATTGATCCGAGCAGCGGAATTGCGATGGACAGCAGGCTGACCGGGTGGAAATCGCGCAGCACGGCGCGAGCAACGAAAATCAGCAGCATCGCTGTGAGCGGGAACATCAGCCGGCGCACCCCACCCTCGCCGAACGACTGGCTGGCAGCCGCTCCGTTGCGGGTACGCACTACACGCTCCAGCACCTTGGCGAACAACAGGCAGACCAGCAGCACGACGAACTGCCACCACATGTCGGGATGGGCAAGATCGTCCTGGAGGCTGACGAGAAGATTGGTGAATTCCCTATTCATCCGTAGTTCCTTCTCTGCGTTAGTGCAGCTTGCATTCGCCGGCAAGCAAACGCTTCTCGGCACCGGTGAGAAAGGCGCAGGGCGACTGCGCCGCCTTGCGCTCCGAGTCGCGGCGAGCACTGCCGCCGGAAAGGCTGACCCCGGCATAGGGCTGCGCCTCGTCCCAATGGCGCTGCCAGTTGATGCGATAGGCTTCGGCCAGGGCTAGATTGCCACGCAGAGCGAGCAGATTTTCGGCGTTGCGCGCCTGCGCCGACCATGTGTAGTTATAGCTGCCGGTCAACACCAGCGGCTGATCGCCCTCGCTGTCGATCACCATCACCTTGTTGTGGGCCACGCTGTAGCGCGTCTCCAGCCGCACCGGAATTCCGGCAGCCGCCAGCAGGGGCACCAGCGAATGATCACTCTGCTCCGCCATTTCACGGTCGGCAAGGATGCGCACATCGACCCCTCGGCTTTGCGCCTCCTGTAGCGCGGCAGCAATAGTACGACTGCTCAGGATGTAGGCCTGCATCCGCACCGAACGCCGCGCCTCGCGCAGGCTGCGCAGAATCAGGCCTTCCGCATCGTCCCAGGGAGTAAATGCCACCTCAACGGTACCGACAGCCGGCAAAGGCTGCGCCAACGCGATCGACGCGGCGCCGACGAAAGCGCAGGCTGCCAGCAGCGCAACGCCCCGTCGCATCAAGCCGTGCGCTCCAGCGCGGCCGCATAAAAGCCGTCCGTGCCATGGAGATGCGGCAGCAAGCGCAGATCGCTACCTGTATCCAGCGCAATCCCTTGCTTGGCCAGGATTTCTGCGCAGGAACGGCGGACAAAGCCGCTGTGACTGGCGAGGAAGGCATCGACGATAGCCTCGTTCTCCTCGACCAGCGGACTGCACGTGGCGTACACCAGACGACCTCCGGGCTTGAGTAGTCGCGCGGCGGATGCAATGATCTCCCGCTGCTTGCGCGTCAGTTCATCAATGCCCAACGCTGTCTGACGCCATTTCAGATCGGGATTGCGGCGCAGGGTACCCAGCCCCGAACAGGGCGCATCCACCAATACGCGATCCATCTTGCCGGCCAGGCGCTTGATGCGCTGATCGCCGGCGTTGGCGATTACCGCAGGATGCACGTTGGAAAGTCCGGAACGAGCCAGCCGCGGCTTCAGCTTGGACAGCCGCTTGTCGGACACGTCGAAGGCGTAGAGCCGCCCGGTGGAGCGCATCAGGGCGCCGAGCAGCAGGGTCTTGCCGCCGGCGCCGGCGCAAAAATCGGCCACCATCTCGCCGCGTTTCGGAGCAAGCAGATGCCCGAGCAACTGGCTGCCCTCGTCCTGGACTTCAAATAGGCCGGCAAGGAACAAGCGATGCTTGGCCAGCGACGGTTTGCCCTTCAGGCGAATGCCGTGGGGCGCGTAAGGGCACGGTTCGGCCTCAATGCCATCGGCACGGAATTTGGTGAGAATTTCGTCGCGCTCGGCCTTGAAAACATTGACGCGCAAATCCAGCGGTGCCGGCTGATTCAATCCGCGCGTCAAGTCGATGAGCGCCGCTTCATCCATCTGCCGCAGCAGCCGTTCGCAGAGCCAATCGGGCAGATCGGTACGCTCGGCCAGGCTAAGCTCCGGTTCGCTGGCCTTGATCTCGGCCAGCCACTCCTGCACCTTGGGCTTAACCACTTCGGCCAGCTGGCGCTGGCTGACGCCCTGAACCCGCATCAACGCCGCGAGCACCAACCGACTCGGCGTCGGCTTGCCGTCGCAGAGCCGCTCCAGCATGCGCTTGCGGCGCAACACGGCATACACCGCCTCGGCGATGAAGCCGCGCTCACGCTGGCCAAGCATCTTGTGTTCGCGGAAATAGCGCGACAACACGCTGTCCGCGGGCTGCGACAGATCGAGTACCGCGGCAAGAGCATCAGCCGCGCTTTCCAGCAGCGGTTCGGTTAAACGTAGGTTCACTTCTGTTTCCCTTCGAAATCGATTTCTTCGGCCAGCTGCTCGATGACGCCGCCTTTGCGATCGGTAAAGCGGATCTTGATCGGCAATCCGGCCACCGACTTGCCTAACCAGACCTCGGTCGTGTCGCCGCCCGTCACCGGAACGATGCGCACGTGCCAAGCGTCGAAGCGCCCAGCCTTGAGCGCTACCGGCTCCTCGCCAAGCCAGTTGAATTTATAGCGCTCGACCTTGCGTCCGGTGGCGACCGGAATCACCATTGCTTCGCTGCGCGGCGGCAACAGGCTGAGTTGGTAGAACATCGACAGCGTGTCCTCGACCTGGCCTTCCAGTGCGGCCGGATCTCCTTGGCGAAAGGTCGCTTTTTTTGCCTCCCAGTCGAAATGCACCCTCTCGGCATCACCATCGCCACGGTCATAGAGGAAGGTGTCGGGACGCAATCCACCATCGGCCATTTGCCCTTCGCTACGCTGCACGATCTTTGCCGGTTTAAGCAGCGCGAGCAGTCCGGTCGCCTGCGTGGTTGAGCTCAGCACGTAGTGTTTTCCGTCGCGCTGCCATTCGTGGATGGCCCGACCGAGCTCGAAGTTGCCGTCGCCACGCACCACGACGTAACGAATCCGACCGTGAAGCGGCAAATCGGGAAGCGGCGCGGCCACCGCCACCGCCGCCACCGCCGCCACTGCCGCCACTGCCGCCAGCACGACGCCCCACCAGGCGGCGAATCTCATGGCGCCGGCACCCGCAGAAAAGGCTCGCCCGACTGCCGCACCTCGACCTCGACCCGGCCGTCGACCAGGCGCAGCCGGTCTTGGAGAAACCAACGCGCCGCCGCCGGGTAAATCGTGTGTTCCTGCGCCAGCACCCGTGCAGCCAGCGCCTCCTCCGTATCCCCGTCCAGCACCGGCACCGCCGCCTGGGCGACGATCGGCCCGGCATCGAGATCGGCGCTGACGAAATGTACGGTCGCCCCGTGAATGCGGACCCCGGAACGGATTGCCGCGGCATGGGTGGTCAATCCCGCGAACGACGGCAACAACGATGGGTGGATGTTCAGCATGCGGCCTTCGAAACGGCGCACGAAGCCCGCCGTCAGAATGCGCATGAAACCAGCCAGCAGCACTAGATTCGGACCGCGAGATTCGATTTCAGCGGCCAGTGCCGTATCGAACGCCTCGCGACTGGGGAATTCGCGGTGATCCACCACCGCCGTATCGATCCCGCGCACCGAGGCATGGGTCAATCCGGAGGCCTCGGGACGGTTGCTGATGACGCCGACGCAGCGCCCCGGCAGATCGGCCGCCAACAGCGCTTCCATATTGCTGCCACGGCCGGAGATCAGAATCACATATTTTTTCATTTCACTTGATGCCCGCCACCGGCAGGAAAACTGCAGTGGCCATGGTTTGCACCACCTTGACAACGGTGCGGTTGGTCTTATCGGCAATAACGCCTGACAGGATATCCAGGGTCGCGATCGATTTGCCGAATTCCCGCTCGAAACTCAGGTTGGCCGGTGATCCGCATTCGTTTGACAACAACAACGGCACGCCATCAACGCCTTTCTCATTGGACAGCTTCCACGCGGCAATCTCGAAATTCCGCGCAGCGTTGTAGAGTTTTTGCGGGTCCAGCTCGTCGGTAAAAAACAATTCATAGCGTTCATTGAAAGCCGCCAGCGACATCCCGCCCAAACCGGCGATGAAGGCGAACACGCGGTCGCCGCTGTAATCGGCTTTCAAGCCAAGTCGGATGGCGTCGATGCCGACGCGCCCCTCCAACTCCTGGAAGCGCCAGTTGTGGCGGCTTCCGAACAGACGCTGCACGGCTTCATCCGGACCGTTCCAGCCGCCCTTCTTCCACTCCCGCGGATTGCGCCGATACAACTTCTCGGCCAAGCCCCGCAAACCGGCCATTAGGCTGCGCTGATGCGCTTCGGCAATTCGGTCGACATCCGATTTGCCCAACTGTAGCGTATCAAAGCCGGCAGCACCCGTTTTCCCAGGCCCCGTCGCCGCGGTACAGCCCGTAAAGGACGCCAGCACAGTCAGCCATGCCAAGAAGTATCGCATCGGCGCGCATCATACCTTGATCGCCGGGCCACAGGCGGGGCCGGACAGCGCGGCGGTCAGTCCGGAGTAGGCCACGCTCCGGAGTTGATCTTGTCGGCCCAGAGCAACGCCGTAATGGTCTTGGCGTCGGTGATTTCGCCGTCGCGAACGGCCAGCAGCGCATCGGACAGGCTGAGTTCGAGGACATCCAGATGCTCGCCCTGGTCGCGCTCGTGGCCGACATAGCTGAGGCCGCGGGCGAGAAAGATTTCGATGCGCTCGTCGGAATAGCCGATGCAGGGGTGCATGGTAGCGAGATGGCGCCAGTTTTTCGCGCGGTAACCGGTCTCCTCCCGTAATTCTCGGCGGCCGGTATCCAGTGGGTGTTCGCTGGGGTCGATTTTGCCGGCGGGAAGTTCGAGAAAGATGCGGTGCAAGGGATAGCGGAACTGACGTTCGAACAGCAGTTTGCCGTTGTCGAGGAAGGCGATCACCACCACCGCACCGGGGTGCGCAACCCACTCGCGAACGGCTTCCTGGCCTCCGGGCAGGCGCACCCGGTCACGGTGCACCTTGAGCAGAGCGCCGTCGAAGACCCGCTCGCTCTCCAACTCGGTTTCGATCAATTCTTCGTCTTTCATGGCCGCTAAGTCGGCAGACGAATAGTTTGGAACGCCTTTACCTGAGCGACCGCGTCAAAGCGAGCGCGAGAGAGCGAACTGGCAGAGCACGATCACAGACTGCGGGAACAGGCCAAGTAGCGCTACCGCCAAACAATTGACGGAGAGCAGAATGCGCATATCGAACGGCGCCTGAATCGTTGCACCGTCGGTAGGTGCGTCGAAGTACATCACTTTGACCACCCGCAGGTAGTAGAAGGCGCCAACCAGCGAGAGCAGCACGGCGAACACCGCTACCGGCACATGCCCCGTGGCGACGACGATCGCCAGCACCGAGAACTTGGCGAAGAAGCCGATGAAGAACGGAATGCCGGCCATGGAGAACATCAGGATCAACATCATCAGCGCGAACCATGGACTGCGCTTGTTGAGACCTTTGAAGTCGTCGATGTTCTCGGATTCGAAGCCTGCACGGGAGAGCAGCAGGATCATGCCGAAGGACGCCATCGACATCAGCACATAAGCCACCGTGTAATACATCGCCGTAGTGTAGGCGGCGAAGGCCGGGCCGCGGTTGTCGCCAACGACCCCGCTCATCATCGCCAGCAGCATGAAGCCCATGTGCGAGATGGCTGAATAGGCCAGCATGCGCTTGAGGTTGGTCTGGGCGATGGCCGCCAGGTTGCCGAGGGCGATCGACAGCACTGCCAAAATCAGCAGCATCGATTGCCACTGCACCGCCAACTCGAACAGGCCATATACCAGCAGGCGCATCACCATGGCGAAGGCGGCTAGTTTGGGTGCGGAACCGAGCAGCAGGGTGATCGCCGTCGGTGCCCCGTGATAGACGTCGGGAATCCACATGTGGAACGGAACGGCACCGAGTTTGAAGGCAATGCCGGCCACCAGGAACACCAGGCCAAAGATCAGCACCTGCTTGTTGGCGGCGCCGTGATAGACCGTCTGTGCGATGCCGCCGATCTCCAGTGTGCCGGTGGCGCCATAGATCATCGACATGCCGTAGAGCAACAGGCCGGAGGCCAACGCACCGAGCACGAAGTATTTCATCGCCGCTTCTGTAGCGCGCGGCGAGTCGCGGTCGATGGCCACCAGGGCATACATCGATAGCGAGAGCAGTTCGACGCCGAGGTACATGGTAAGCAAATGGGACGCCGAGATCATCACCATCATGCCCAACGTAGCGAACAATACCAGCAGGTAGTACTCCCCCTTGTCCAGGCTGCGCTGCTTGAGATAATCGCGGCTATAGATCAACACCACGATCACCGACAGGTAGGTGAACAGCTTGAGCAGATCGGCCAGGGCATCGTCGACAAACATGTTGCTGAAGGTCAACACAGTCTGTTCGCTGAACGTGAACACGGTAATGGCGGCCGCACCAACCAACGAGGCAACCGTGAGGAAAGGCATCAGCCAGCGATTGCGGGCGCCGATCGCGAGATCCACGAGCAGGATCACCAAGGCCATTACCAGCAGAAAGATTTCCGCTGCGGCCGGGTAGAGGTCTGGGGCGACGAAGTTATTGAGCATTGAGTTCTCGCCGTTACGCGTTACATGAGCTTGCCGGCGGCAACATGCTTGAGCAGGCTGTCAACGGAGGCATGCATCACGTCGGTGAATGGGAAGGGATAGAGGCCCATGGCCAGGACACAGATGGCCAAGGTGCCGAGGACAAGGAACTCGCGGCAATTGATGTCGGTAAGTTCCTTGACATGATCGTTGGCGACGTCACCGAACACGACACGCTTGTACATCCAGAGCGTATAGGCGGCGCCGAGGATCAGGGTGGTCGCCGCGGCAAAGCCTGTCCAGAAGTTGAACTGTACCGCCCCGAGCACCACCATGAACTCGCCGACGAAACCCGAAGTGGCAGGAAGCCCCGAATTCGCCATGGCGAACAGCAGGAACAACGCCGCGAATTTCGGCATGGTGTTCACCACACCGCCGTAGTCGGCGATCTGGCGACTATGCAGGCGGTCGTACATGACGCCGATGCAGAGGAACATCGCAGCCGATACGAAGCCATGGGACAGCATCTGCACCAGGGCGCCTTCGACGCCGAGCGGGTTGAAAATAAAGAAACCGAGCGTAACGAAACCCATGTGCGAAATCGACGAGTACGCCACCAGTTTCTTCATGTCCGACTGCACCAGGGCGACGAAGCCGATGTAGATCACGGCAATCAGCGAAAGGCCAATCATCATCGGCGCCAGCGCCTGGGAAGCGTCGGGCACGATCGGCAGCGAGAGCCGCACGAAACCGTAAGCGCCGAGCTTCAGCGCGATCGCCGCCAGTACCACGGAGCCGCCGGTTGGGGCTTCGACGTGAGCGTCGGGCAGCCAGGTATGCACCGGCCACATCGGTACCTTGACCGCAAACGACAAGAGGAAAGCGATGAAAATCAGCTTCTGCACGCCAATATCCAGCGGCAGGCGATGCCAGTCGAGGATATTGAAGCTGCCCGACTGCGAAAACAGATAGACAAACGCGACCAGCATCAGCAACGAGCCGAGCAACGTGTAAAGAAAGAATTTGAACGCCGCGTAAACCCGGTTCGGACCGCCCCAGATGCCGATAATCAGGTACATCGGAATCAGGCTGGCTTCGAAGAACGTATAGAACAGCACAGCATCCAGAGCACAGAAAATCCCGTTCATCAAACCAGACATGATCAGGAAGGCACCCATGTATTGCGCCTGCTTTTCCTTGATCACCTCCCAACCGGCAAGGACCACCAGCACAGTGATAAAGGCATTGAGCAGGATGAATAGCATCGAGATGCCGTCCACGCCAAGCAGGTACTGGATGCGGAACGGACCGACCCATGGCGCTTGTTCGACGAACTGCATGCCAGCCTGCGCATTGTCGAAGCTGGTGAACAACGGAATCGTTACCAGGAAGCCAGCGACGGCGACCAGCAGGGACATCCAACGGGTAGGCTGAACAAGACTCGCCTCTTTCACGCCGAAAATCGTCATCACTCGGGCAACGGCGAACATCAGCAGCGCGCCGAGGATGGGCACCCAGATGGAGAGGCTGAGCAGGTGGGAACTCATCTATTTCTTTCTCTTGTCAGGCGCGGTTGAACCACAGCGTCAGCAACACGAAGACGCCGATAATCATGGAGAAGGCGTACTGATAGATGTGGCCGCTCTGGATCAGTCGCACCACACCGGCAAACCATCCCACCAGACGCGCGGAACCGTTGACCGCCAAACCATCGATCAACCCCTGATCGCCGGCCTTCCACAGGCCCTTGCCGACCAAACGGGCTCCGGCGGCAAAGAACACTTCGTTGAATTTGTCGAAGTAGTACTTGTTGTCAAACAGCACGTAGATCGGTTTGAAGGTACGAGCGATGGCAGCGGGAATCTCAGGCTTCTTCAAGTAGAAGAACCAAGACAGCACGACACCTGCCATGGCGAGGAAGAACGGCAACGAGGTGAAACCGTGCACCGCCATGGCGACGGCGCCATGAAACTCCTCGCTCAATTCATGGACCGCGGGGTGGCGCGCGACATCGACAACGACCGCCGAACCGAACCAGTCGCCGTGAAGCATCGGTTCGATAGTGAAGAAACCGATGACGACCGAGGGTATGGCAAGGGCCACCAGCGGCAGCCAGACCACCCAGGGCGTCTCGTGGGGCTTCTGGCCGGGAGCGAGTCCGTGATGATGATCGGTAGTGACTTCCTCGTCGTCATGATCGCCGGCATGGTCGTGATGGCCTTTGCCGAACCGCTCTTCGCCATGGAAAACCATGAAATACATGCGGAAGGAGTAGAAGGCGGTGACAAACACCCCGAGGATCACGCAGGCGTAGGCATAGCCGGAGCCTGCCAGATGAGAGGCATGCACCGCCTCGATGATCGAATCCTTGGAATAGAAGCCGGAGAAGAACGGGAACCCAATCAGCGCCAGCGATCCGATCAACGAAGTGATCCAGGTAATCGGCATGTATTTGCGCAGCCCGCCCATATTGCGCATGTCCTGATCGTGGTGCATGCCGATGATCACCGAGCCGGCACCAAGGAACAGCAGAGCCTTGAAGAAGGCATGGGTCATCAAGTGAAACACCGCCACCGAATAGGCGGAAACGCCGAGCGCTACGGTCATGTAGCCGAGTTGGGAAAGCGTCGAATAGGCGACGACCCGCTTGATATCGTTCTGCACCAGACCGAGGAAGCCCATGAACAGCGCTGTAGTGGCGCCGATTACCAGGACGAACGATAGCGCCGTATCAGACAGTTCGAACAGCGGCGACATGCGGGTAACCATGAAGATGCCGGCCGTGACCATCGTTGCGGCATGGATCAGCGCGGAAATTGGGGTCGGACCTTCCATTGAATCCGGCAGCCAGACATGCAGCGGTACTTGCGCCGACTTACCCATCGCACCGATGAACAGGCAGATGCAGATGACCGTGATCAGCGGCCAGTCGGTACCCTGGAACAGCAGTCCGGCCAGTTCCTCGCGGCGAGCGAAAACCTCCGCATAGTCGAGGCTGCCCGTATAAGCCGCGATGAGGCCGATACCGAGCAGGAAACCGAAGTCGCCGACGCGATTGACCAGGAATGCCTTCAGGTTGGCGTAGATGGCTGTCGACCGGGTGTACCAGAAGCCGATCAGCAGGTAGGACACCAAGCCCACCGCTTCCCAGCCGAAGAACAGCTGAACGAAGTTGTTGCTCATGACGAGCATCAGCATCGAGAAGGTGAACAGCGAGATGTAGCTGAAGAAACGCTGATAACCGGGATCTTCGGACATGTAGCCGATGGTGTAGATATGCACCATCAGCGAGACGAAGGTCACCACCAACATCATCATCACGGTCAGCTTGTCGATCAGGAAGCCGATCTGGAAAGTCAGTCCGCCGGACTGCAACCAGGTATAGACCGGGCCGTTGAAGATATTGCCGGCCTCGACGTCCTGGAAAATCAGTAGCGAGAGAACGAACGACAGCGCAACGCCGGCGATGGTCACGACATGGGCGCCGGCACGGCCGATAGCCTTGCCGAACAGGCCAGCGATGATCGCTCCTGCCAAGGGTGCCAGGGGTACCAGCAAATAGTAAGTCTGCATGCTCATGCTTAGCCCTTGAGGCTGTCCAGGTCTTCCACGTTGATCGTGGAAAGGTTGCGGAACAGCACGACCAGAATCGCCAGGCCGATGGCCGATTCGGCCGCCGCCACCGTAAGAATGAAGAAGACGAAGATCTGCCCGGCCGTGTCGTGCAGGTAATGCGAGAAGGCAACGAAATTCAGATTCACCGCCAAAAGCATCAGTTCGATGGCCATCAGCAGCACGATCAGGTTCTTTCGGTTCAGGAAAATGCCGATGATGCTGATGGCGAACAGGACGGCGCCGAGAATTAGGTAATGAGAAAGCGAAAGGCTTTGAGCAAGCATGGCGTTATTCCCCCTGCGACGCTTGCGTAGCGTCGGTGGCTGGCAGATCCTTTTCTGAAGCCATCTTGACGATGCGTAGGCGATCCGCCGCCTTGACCGCGATCTGCGTCGCAGGATCGACGGCTTTGTTGCCGGTGCGCTTGCGATAAGTCAGCAGTACGGCGGCAACCATGCCGACTAGCAATATCAGCGAACCCAGTTCAAACGGATAGACATAGTCGGTGTAAAGGACTCGACCAAGTTCCTTGGTATTGCTGTAGCCGGCAGCAGCCGCTGGTTCCGGCAGCGCATCGAGGCCGAAATAGCGCCCACCGAGCACCACCGACATTTCGAGCACCATCAGGCCGCCAATGGCGGCGCCAAACGGCAGGTAGCTCCAGAAACCGCGTCGCATCACCTCGATGTTGATATCCAGCATCATCACCACAAACAGGAACAGCACCATCACCGCACCGACATACACCACCATCAGCACAATGGCCAGGAATTCAGCCTGTAGCAGGAACCAGATGCCCGAAGCGTTGAAAAACGCCAGCACCAGCCAGAGGACCGCATGCACCGGGTTGCGTGCGGTAATTACGCGCAGCGCTGCGAACAACATGAGCGCGGCGAAGATATAGAACAGGATTGTCTTGAATTCCATCGTGGCTTACCGGAACTTGGCATCCTGCTCGCGGTCGGCGGCAATTTGCGCTTCGTAGCGCTCGCCGTTGGCCAGGAGCATCTGCTTGGTGTAGTAAAGGTCGCCGCGCGTTTCTCCGTGATACTCAAATACGCGGGTCTCGACGATGGCATCGACCGGGCAGGCCTCTTCGCAGAAGCCGCAGAAGATGCATTTGGTCAAATCGATGTCGTAACGCGTAGTGCGACGCGAAGCTTGCCCATTTGCGTCGTCGCGCTGCGCCGACTCGATGGTGATAGCCATGGCCGGACACACCGCCTCGCACAGCTTGCAGGCAATGCAACGCTCTTCGCCGTTGGGATAACGACGCAGCGCGTGAAGTCCGCGGAAACGTGGCGATGCCGGGGTTTTTTCTTCCGGATACTGAACCGTGATCTTCGGTGCAAACATGTAGCGCAGGGTGACCGACAACCCTTTGCGCAGCTCACCGAGGGAAAAGCTTTGAATGAAGTCTCTCGCGCCCATAATCGACTCCTTACTTCCAGATATTGAGGGGCGACATCATCCAGACCCCGACCAGCGGAATCCAGACGAGACAAACCGGAACGAACACCTTCCAGCCGAGGCGCATGATCTGGTCATAGCGATAGCGGGGAAAAGTGGCGCGAATCCAGAGGAAACAGAACAGGATCAGCGACATCTTGACCAGCAGCCACCCCAGCCCATCGGGCAGGAATGCCACCGGCGACAGCCAGCCACCGAGGAAGAACACCGAGGTCATGGCCGAAATCAGGATCATGTTGGCGTATTCGGCGAGGAAGAACAGCGCAAAGGCCATCCCCGAATACTCGACCATATGGCCGGCGACAATTTCCGACTCGCCCTCGACCACGTCGAATGGCGCGCGATTGGTCTCCGCCACCCCGGAGATCAGATACACCAGGAACATCGGCAACAGCGGCAGCCAGTTCCAGGACAACACTCCAAATCCGCGTTCGGCGAAGACGCCATGGTTCTGGGCACGGACGATGTCGGAAAGATTGAGACTGTTCGAAACCATCAGCACGCAGATCAGGGCCATGCCCATGGAGATTTCGTAGGACACCATCTGCGCCGCCGAACGCATGCCACCGAGAAAGGGGTACTTCGAATTCGACGCCCAGCCGGCAATGATGATGCCGTACACCCCGACCGAACTGACCGCCAGTAGATAGAGTACGCCGGCATCGATGTCGGCCAGCGCACCGCCATCGAAAAACGGAATCACGGCCCAGGCAGCTAATGCCGGCGCCAGTGCGAGGATCGGTGCAAGGAAGAACAGCGAACTGTCGGCCTTGCTCGGCAGCAACACTTCCTTGAAGAACAACTTAAGGCCATCGGCGATCGGCTGTAGCAGGCCGAGCGGACCGACCCGGTTGGGACCGATACGCACCTGCATGTAACCAATCACCTTGCGCTCCGCCAGCGTCAGGTAGGCTACCGAAAGCATCAACGGTGCGATGATGACGACGATCCGGATAAGCACCCAAGCCAGCGGCCAAACAGGCTTAAACACCGACCAGATCGGTTCCCAGTAGGGCCCCCAGAGCCATTGGAAGAGATTCAGTACCGTCGCTTCCATCACGCACGCTCCACGGTAACAGCGCCAGACAGCGGGCCGAGATTGACGGTGGACGCGTGGCCTGCCGCCACACGCACGGACTGGTCGGACAGGCCGCTATCGAGCGCCGCAGTCAGCTCAACCGCTCCCGTTCCGGTAACGCGTACCGGATCGCCAGGCTTGATGGATAATTTCGCCAGTGTCGCCGCATTCATATACGCGGCCGGGGTCTTCGCGTCGACGGCTTGTTGCAGACTTCCTGCGCGCCGCACTAACGGATCGGCAAAGTAGATCGGCACATCGGCAACGCGTTCCAAGCCATTGGCGGCGGCGAAAGAAATGCCGATACCGGCCACACCGTTGTCGAGACCCGAAACGAATTCCGGTTTGCCGGGTAGCACTTCCTCCCGCACATCCTCGCTGCTGTTGTAATCGAATCCGCCCACTTCGAGCAGATTGCCGAGTACGCGGAGAACCTTCCACGCCGGACGGGTTTCCCCAAGCGGCTTAACCACCGCATGGAAGCTCTGCACTCGACCTTCCGTATTCACGTAAGTACCGGACGTTTCGCTGAATGGCGAGACCGGCAGCAGTACGTCGGCGTACTCCAGCGCGGCAGCGTATTTGAACGGCGACATCACCACCACCGTTTTTGCCTGCTTCAATGCAGCCAGGGTCGCTGCACCGTTGGCGGTATCGAGTTCAGGCTCCACCCCCAGCAACAGATAAGCCTGCCGCGGCTCCGCCAGCAGACCGGCCACATTGCGCCCCCCCTGCTGCGGCAGCGCCTTGGCGACGTAACCGCCGACGCTGTTGGCCGCCTCGCCGAGGACGCCACAACGGCCCCCAATGAGTTGCGCCAACTGATTGGCGAGGGCCTGCAAGACGGCAGCCTGACCATGCTGCTGAGCGAAGTTGCCGAGCAATATGCCGACATTACGGCCTGAGACCAGACTATTCGCAATCTCGCGAGATTCCGCTGCAATACTGACACCGGCAACCGCACCCTCCGTCGTTATCCCCTTGGCTTCGGCGACCGCCTTGACGATCTCAGCCAACTTGCTGGGTAGCTGCGATGGCACGGCGATGCTCTTGGCAAAGACCTTGATCAACAAATCGTCGTCGGCCGCATGCAACACGCTGACCTGAGTGCCGCGCTTGCTCGCCTGACGCAGGCGTTGCGCCAGCAACGGTTGATCCTTGCGCAGGAACGAGCCGATCAGCAATACGCGATCGAGTTGATTCAGTTCAGTTGCCTTGAGGCCCAGCCAAGGAGTGCCGGCGCGCTTGCCATCGGCAGAAAAATCGCTCTGCCGCAGGCGGAAATCGATGTTATCGCTACCGAGGCCGCGCAGCAGCTTGCCAGCGAGATATTGTTCTTCGAGGGTGGCATGCGGGCTGACCAAGGCACCGATGGCATCCGCACCGGAATTTTTGGCCACATCGCGGAGAGCATGGGAAACGTAATCCAGCGCCACGTTCCAATCCACTTCCTTCCACTCGCCCCCCTGCTTGACCATCGGCTTGCTGAGCCGCTCGGCGGAATTCAGCCCTTCGTAGGAAAAGCGGTCCTTGTCTGACAGCCAGCATTCATTGACCGCATCGTTCTCCAGCGGCAAAACGCGCATCACCTTGTCGTGCTTGACCTGGACGATGAGGTTGCTACCCAGCCCGTCATGGGACGACACCGACTTGCGTCGGGAGAGTTCCCAGGTCCGAGCGGAAAAGCGGAACGGCTTGGAAGTCAATGCGCCGACCGGGCAGAGGTCGATGATGTTACCGGAGAGTTCGGAGGTCACCGTGCTCTCAACAAAGGGCATGATCTCCGCACGATCACCACGGAAGGCCTGTCCCAACTCCATAAAACCGGCGATTTCCTGAGTGAAACGAACACAGCGCGTGCAATTGATGCACCGGGTCATGTCGGTGCTGACCAACGAACCCAGATCCTTGTTGGGAACCACGCGCTTTTCTTCCTCGTAGCGCGAACTGGACTTGCCGTAACCGACCGCCAGATCCTGCAACTGGCATTCGCCGCCCTGATCGCAGATCGGACAGTCGAGCGGATGGTTGATAAGGAGGAATTCCATTACCCCCGCCTGAGCCTTGGCCGCCATCTCGGAATGAGTGAAAACCTTCATGCCGTTGGTGACCGGGGTGGCGCAAGCCGGCATCGGCTTTGGCGCCTTCTCCACCTGAACCAGACACATCCGGCAGTTGGCCGCGATGGACAGTTTCTTGTGGTAACAGAAATGGGGAATGTAGCTGCCGGCCTGATGGGCAGCATCCATGATGGTGCTACCGTCTTCGACCTGTAGCGACTTGCCGTCGAGTTCGATTTCTAACATGACGCCGCCAAGGTGGAGCTGCGGTGGAAGGTACTGCCGGCCCATTGCACATCCTTGGGCACCAGGCATTGCTTGTGCTCGATGTGATACTCGAATTCGGACCGGTAATGCTTGAGGAAGCCATTTACGGGCATCGCCGCCGCGTCACCGAGTGCGCAGATGGTGCGGCCCATGATGTTCGGCGTGATGGAGAGAAGCAGATCGAGATCCTCAGGACGCCCCTGACCGTTTTCGATGCGGCGGATGATCTTGTGCATCCAGCCCGTGCCTTCACGGCACGGCGTACATTGGCCGCAGGATTCTTCCCAATAGAAATAGGACAGGCGATCCAACGCCTTGACCGCGCAAACGGTTTCGTCCATCACGATCACCGCCCCCGAACCCAGCATTGAACCGGCCTTGGCAATGGAATCATAGTCCATGGTCAGGTCCATCATCATCTCGCCCGGAATCACCGGTGCCGACGAACCGCCGGGAATCACCATCTTCAGCTTGCGGCCGCCGCGCATACCGCCCGCCATTTCCAGCAACTTGGCGAACGGCGTGCCAAGGGGGATTTCGTAGTTACCCGGTTTGTTGACATGGCCGGAAACCGAAAACAATTTGGTGCCGCCGTTGTTGGGCTTACCCAGATTGAGGTAGTTCTCCGCCCCCATGCGCAGGATGAAAGGCACCGCGGCGAAGGTTTCGGTATTGTTGATAGTGGTCGGCTTGCCGTAAAGGCCGAAGCTCGCCGGGAACGGCGGCTTGAAGCGCGGCTGTCCCTTCTTGCCTTCGAGCGACTCCAGCAAGCCAGTTTCCTCGCCACAGATGTAGGCGCCGAAGCCGTGATGGGCAAAGAGTTCGAAGCTGAATGACGAACCGAGAATGTTCTGCCCAAGCAGACCGGCGGCACGCGCTTCGTCGAGCGCCGCTTCAAAGCGCTGGTAGACCTCGAAAATTTCACCGTGGATGTAGTTGTAACCACGGGTGGCACCCATCGCGTAGCCCGCGATGATCATGCCTTCGATCACCGAATGCGGATCGAAGCGCATCAGATCCCGATCCTTGAATGTTCCCGGCTCGCCTTCGTCGGAATTGCAGACTACGTATTTGTCGCCCGGGAAGCTCTTGGGCATGAAGCTCCACTTGAGGCCGGTCGGGAAGCCGGCGCCCCCGCGTCCGCGCAACACCGACGCCTTGATCTGGGCGATCAGTTCGTCCGGCGTAATTTTCTCCGCGATGATTTTGCGCAGGACCTCGTAGCCCCGGCGCGCTTCATAGGCCTTAAGGCTCCAGCCTGCGTCGCCATTCCAGCCTGTGGTCAGGACGGGGTTGATGGTATCGATCAGCGCCATGTCAGCTGCACTCCGCGAGCAATTTGTCGATTTCCTCGGGAAGCATGAAACTACACATGCGCTTGTTATTTACCAGCATCACTGGCGCATCGCCGCAGGCACCCATACATTCGCCTTCGACCAGGGTGAACCTGCCGTCGGGGGTCGTCTGGTGAAAATCAATGCCCAACTTCTGCTTCACGTACTCGGCGGCATGAACGCCACCGGACAGCGCGCAGGGCAGGTTGGTACAGACGGTCAGTTTGTACTTACCCACCGGCTCAAGGTGATACATATTGTAGAAGCTCGCCACCTCGAAGGCCGCCATCGGCGCCATGTCGAGATAGCGGGCGACGAATTCGATGGTTTCCTTCGGCAGCCAGCCCCTCTCGTCCTGGGCAATGGTCAATGCCGCCATGACCGCGGACTGCTTCTGGTCGGCCGGATATTTGGCGACTTCGCGATCAATCTTTTGCAGCGACTCCTTGTTCAGCATGATCTTTCCTGTCGCCTATCGGTCGGTATCGCCCAACACCAGATCGATGGTGCCAATGAGCGCGGTTACGTCGGCAATCATGTGTCCCTTGCACATCTCGGTCAACGCCGCCAGATGCGGGAATCCAGGCGAGCGCAGCTTGAGGCGATAGGGTTTGTTGGCGCCATCGGAAACCGCCCAGATGCCAAACTCGCCCTTGGGGTGCTCGATGGCTGCGTAAGCTTCTCCGACAGGCACGTGCATGCCTTCGGTAAAGAGCTTGAAATGGTGGATCAACTCTTCCATGTTCGACTTCATCGCCTCGCGCGACGGCGGCGCAACTTTGTGGTCGCCGCTGATCACCGGGCCGGGATTCTTCCGCAGCCACTCGACGCACTGCCTGACGATGCTGTTGGACTGGCGCAATTCCTCCATGCGGACCAGATAGCGGTCGTAGCAATCGCCATTGGTTCCGACCGGGATATCGAAATCCATGCGGTCGTAGACTTCATACGGCTGCTTCTTGCGCAGATCCCATTCGATGCCCGATCCACGGAGCATGGCGCCGGTAAAACCCAACTGCAACGCACGCTCCGGTGAAACGACGCCGACACCCACGGTCCGTTGCTTCCAGATCCGGTTGTCGGTCAGCAGGGTGTGGTATTCGTCGATATAGCCGGGAAAGCGATTGGTGAAATCCTCGATGAAATCGAGCAACGAGCCCTGACGATTGCCGTTAAGCCGGGTAACCGTCGATTCGTTCTTGAAGCGATTCACTTCGTACTGCGGCATGCGCTCCGGCAAATCGCGGTAAACGCCGCCCGGACGGTAGTAGGCCGCATGCAAACGCGCACCCGACACCGCCTCATAAACATCCATCAGGTCCTCCCGCTCGCGGAAGGTATACAGCACCATCGTCATGGCGCCGACGTCCAGCGCATGGGTGCCGATATTCAGCAGATGATTGAGGATACGCGTGAGCTCGTCCATCATCACCCGGATGTACTGCGCGCGGATCGGCACCTCGACGCCCAGCAGCTTTTCGATGGCGAGGCAGTAAGCGTGCTCGTTGCACATCATCGACACGTAGTCGAGACGGTCCATGTACGGCACCGACTGAATCCAGGTGCGCGTTTCGGCAAGCTTCTCGGTTCCGCGATGGAGCAGACCGATATGCGGATCGGCTCGAACCACAACCTCGCCGTCGAGTTCGAGGATCAGGCGCAATACTCCGTGAGCCGCCGGATGCTGAGGACCGAAATTGATCGTGTAATTTTTGATATCAGCCACGGCCGTAGTTCTCCTCGCGGACGATGCGCGGCGTCACTTCACGCGGCTCGACGGTCACGGGCTGATAGACCACACGCTTCTGTTCCGGGTCATAGCGCATCTCAACGTAGCCGGAAACAGGGAAATCTTTGCGGAAAGGATGACCGACAAAACCGTAATCGGTAAGAATGCGGCGCAGGTCCGGATGACCGTCGAAAAGAATGCCGAAAAGATCAAAGGCCTCACGCTCGTACCACTCGGCGGAATTCCAGATATCCACCACCGAAGGCAGCACGGGCAACTCGTCGTCCGCCACGATGGCGCGAAGTCGCAGCCGCCAATTATGGGTTATCGAAGTCAGCTGAGATACCGCGGCGAATCGCTTGCCTTGCCAGCCAGCGTAAGCCGAGTAATCGATCCCCGAAAGATCGATCAATTGCTCGAACTTAAAATCGCCATGATCGCGCAAGGTGCGTGCAACGCCGGCGTAATGCTTGGCATCCACTTCGATGGTCAACTCGCCGCGCGATAGCACAGGTTCGCTAATGCGTTCAGCAAGGACTTCCTTCAATCTAAGACAAAGCCGTTCCAGTTTGGCGCTCATAGCGTCGTCGAATCCAAATCAGCGGGCAATGGTGGAAGTGCGTTTGATCTTGTTCTGCAGCTGAATGATGCCGTAGAGCAAAGCCTCAGCCGTCGGCGGGCAACCGGGCACATAGACATCTACCGGAACAATCCGGTCGCAGCCGCGCACCACCGAGTAGGAATAATGATAGTAGCCGCCACCGTTGGCACATGATCCCATCGAGATGACCCACCGCGGCTCGGCCATCTGGTCATAAACCTTGCGCAGAGCCGGAGCCATTTTGTTGGTCAGCGTACCAGCAACGATCATCACGTCGGATTGCCGCGGACTGGGACGAAACACAACGCCAAAACGGTCCAAATCGTAACGGGAACAGCCGGCATGAATCATTTCCACCGCACAACAGGCGAGCCCGAAAGTCATCGGCCACAACGAGCCGGTACGGGTCCAGTTGATCAGCTTATCCAGTGACGTGGTGACGAAACCTTCCTGCAGGATGCCCTCGATACTCACTCTCGCATCACTCCCAATCCAGCGCGCCCTTGGCCCAAGCATAAATGTAGCCAACGACTAGGATGCCTATGAACACCAGCATCTCGAAAAACCCGAACATCTTGATCGCCTCATTACCGACAATCTCCTTGAAGATTGTCGCCCACGGAAAGAGGAAGGCGATTTCCAGATCGAACAGGATGAAAAGGATCGCGATCAGGTAATAACGCACATCAAACTTCATGCGCGCATCCTCGAAAGGTGCGAAGCCACACTCGAAGGCTGACAACTTTTCGCTGTCAGGTCTGTTGGGCGCTATCAACCAGCCAAGCAGTATGGGTATACAGCCGAACACAAGGCCGACCAGCACAAAAATCAGAACGGGAAAATAACTTTCCAGCATAATCAGGGCGGCCTCGCCGCAATGAACTTTCTAACCCGATAGAAGAAGCTGCAATCTTGGTGCCGACGGCGAGACTCGAACTCGCACAGCTTTCGCCACTACCCCCTCAAGATAGCGTGTCTACCAATTTCACCACGTCGGCTTTGTCACCCTCAAGGGCGGCGCGAATCATAGCACCGATGAGAAGAAAATGGACATCCGGCACGCGAAATTTAGCTTAGCCGACCGGTTTTATTTGGGCACATCCTTGGCCTTCGAATCACCGTTCCCGGTCGGCGCCGTCGAAGCTCCATCTACAGCAGCGGGAACGGTCTTGACCGCGTCGATCACACTATTGCTGGCCCTCACCTTCGAACTCGCCAGATAAGAAAGCGTCAGGCTGGTGGCAAAAAAAACAGCGGCGAGAACAGCGGTTACCCGCGACAGGAAATTCGCCGAGCCAGATGCGCCGAACAAGCTGCCCGAAGCGCCACTGCCGAACGCAGCCCCCATATCGGCACCCTTGCCGTGTTGAATCAGAACCAGACCGATCACTCCCAGACCAACAAGGATATGAAACACAAGAATCAACGAGTATGCAAAATTCATTTCAGAATATCCAGTCAGGCTACAGCGCAAATTGCCGCGAAATCCGATGCCACCAGTGACGCGCCGCCGATCAGGCCGCCGTCGATATCGGGTTGAGAGAAGAGTTCGGCGGCATTCCCCGGCTTCACGCTGCCGCCATACAGTATCTGCACGCCCTTGACCACTTCGACCGAGGTTTGCGCTAGCCGTGCACGAATCAGCGCGTGCACTTCCTGGGCCTGAGCGGGCGTCGCGGTTATGCCGGTACCGATAGCCCAAACCGGCTCATAAGCAACGACTGAACGCGCAAGACCACCGCTACCGATGCGTGCCAGCACCGCATCCACCTGCCGCGTGACTACCGCACCGGTAATACCCGCTTCGCGCTCAGCAAGGGTTTCGCCGACACAGAAGACCGGAGTCAGACCAACAGCGAGCGCAGCGGCGGCCTTGGCCGCCACCAGTGCATCGGTATCGCCGTAATAGGCCCGCCGCTCCGAGTGGCCGACGATCACGTAGCGACAACCGAAGTCCACCAGCATTGCCGCGCTGACCTCTCCTGTATAAGCACCGATCGCTTGCTCCGAGACATCCTGAGCCCCCCACGAAATGGCGCTCTCCCCCAGCACGGATCGGGCCTGCGCAAGGTAGGGATAGGGCACGCAGATAGCCGCGGCCGACTTGAATCCGGAGGCTGCTGAACGCACGGCATGCAACAGCCCCAGATTCTCGGCCAGACTGCCGTGCATTTTCCAATTTCCAATAACAAGCATAGAGCGCATGGGTGTGGGAAACGATTAAGAGCCACCCCGAATGGGCAACCGGGTTGAATAACCTTTGGATTCTAGCCGTGCCGGCGTCAGCCGGTCAATCCGACACGACGCGGCGAGCCGGAAATACCGCACGAAAGCAGCTGCCATCACCGACATTCGAAGCGATTTCCAACGTAGCTTGATGCCGCTGCAATACGTGCTTGACGATAGCCAACCCAAGCCCTGTACCGCCGGTGTTAGCAGAACGCCCCTTGTCGACCCGATAGAAGCGCTCGGTCAATCGCGGAATATGCTCGGCAGCAATGCCGATACCCGAATCGACTACCTCAAATACCGGCTGGGTACCGTCAATCTCCCAGCGCACCGCGATCCTACCTCCCGCAGGCGAGTAGCGCACGGCGTTGCTGATGAGATTGCCGAAGGCGCTGGTCAATTCGGCCGCATTAGCACGCAAGCGCATTGCCGCCAGATCGACGTCGAAGGTGTGACGTCCGCCGCTCAGCGCCCGCCCCTCTTCGATCAACCCCTCGACCAGCATCACGACATCGACATCCTCGTCTGCTACCGGCTGCGCTCCAGATTCCAGCCTGGACAACGTCAATAGATCGTCCACCAGCCGATTCATGCGCGACAGCTGCTCCTGCAGCATGGCCAGGAAACGCTGCCGCGTCGCCGGATCCAACTGCGCATCGTCGACCAGATGCTCCAGCAGGCCGAGTACCACCGTCAGCGGGGTGCGCAGTTCGTGGGATACATTGGCGACAAAATCCCGGCGCATGGTTTCGATCTGTTCGATCTGTGTGACATCCCTCGATATCAGCAACCGTCCGTCGTCGGCAAACGGAATCAAAACCACCGAATAGCGGGCACTACCGTCATGCCCACCCCGGACCAGCAGCGCCTCGCGTGGCACGGCCGCAGCCATGTAAGCGGCCAGCTCGGGCTGACGGATCAAATTGGTAATCAGGATGCCACCGTCGCGCCCGGCATCGAAACCGAACTGCGCGGCCGCAATCTGGTTGAACCATTCGATCCGGTTTTCGCGATCCAGAATCACCACCCCATCGGGGAAAACGCTGGCAGCAAGGCGGAACCGGTCAAGCGCGGCGGCAAGGCGACTACGGTCTCGCGCGTGTTCGCGGTTAAGCCTATGCACCGCGGCAAAGGTATCGCCCCAGATACCCGCGGCATCGGGGATGTTATCCAATCCAGGAGCCAGCAGCCATTGTCGCAGGCGCCACAATTGCTGCCAATTGAACAGCAATGCCATCAGCAATAAGCCGGACAGCACAGCAAGCCCGAAAGTCCAGCCGATCAGCGCACCGACAAGGACGGCTGGGACCGCGATCGCCAATAGGCGCATCGTAGCGCTGAGCCAAAACTTAAACACCGTGGGCAGGCTTGCTCAGTGGACGACGGCGGGCGGCAAGAATTTATATCCCACACCGCGAATGGTTTCTATCAGGCTTTCCGCGTCGGCACCGAGTCCGGCACGCAGACGGCGCACATAAACGTCCACCGTCCGCTCCTCTATGAAGCGGTGATCGCCCCAGACCGCGTTGAGCAACTGCTGGCGGCTGAAAACCCGCCCCGGATGCGCCAACAGATATTGCAGCAACTTGAACTCAGTCGGTCCCAGATCCAAAGGCTTGCCGTCGTAGCTGATGCTGTGTGCCATCGGATCCAGGCGCAGCGCCCCAATCTCGATCACATCGCCACTATGCTGGGGCGCACGGCGGCGCAACACCGCACGAATGCGCGCCACCAGTTCGCGCGGGCTAAAGGGCTTGGTCACGTAATCGTCGGCACCGGTCTCCAGCCCACCTATTCTGTCGGCCTCCTCGACGCGAGCGGTCACCATGATGATCGGCACGTCCCGTGTTCGCAGATCCTGGCGGATTTGTCTGACCAGCGTCGTTCCGGACATACCTGGCAGCATTAGATCGACCAGCAGGGCATCCGGAAGCACTTGGCGAACGGCGGACAAACCTTCCTCTGCCGATGCAACCAGACGAACACTAAATCCGGCCTGGACCAAGGTATAGCGCAGCACTTCCTGAATGGCTGAGTCATCCTCGATAACGATCACTGTCGGTTCCATAACGACCGCCTAACGGTTGGGAGCAAAGGCTTCCTGCTCGAGTTCTTCAATGGCGATGTGCCGAACATCCGTTCCCTTGACAATGTAGATCAGGCTTTCGGCAATGTTTTTCGCATGGTCGCCGATGCGCTCTATCGATTTGGCGATGAAAATAATGTCCAGTGCGGTCGAGATGGTGCGCGGATCTTCCATCATGTAGGTAATCAACTGGCGCAGAATGCCGCGAAAGTGATCGTCCAACGTCGCATCCTCACGAATGATGCGCGCGGCCTCCACGGCGTCGAGGCGAGCGAAGGCGTCAAGCACATCGCGCAGCATCTTGATGCCGATATTGCCAATCTTGCGCACATCGCTCAGGCGCGGCATCTGCAAGCGGTCGCGCAAATAGATCTCCCGCGCCTGACGAGCTATCTTCGACGCTTCATCACCGACCCGCTCTAGATCGGTGACGATCTTGCTGACCGCCATGACCATCCGCAGATCGCCCGCTGTCGGTTGCCTTCGGGCAATAATGTGGGCGCAGTCGTCGTCAATGCTGACCTCAAGACCATTGACCTTGTGATCTTCGGCGATGACGTTTTCCATCCTGTCCATGTCGCCCAGAACAAACGCCTCAATCGCATGGGTGATCTGAGTCTCCACCAGGCCGCCCATCTGCATCACCCGGGAACGCAGACTCTCCAACTCGGCGTCAAATTTTTTTGAAACGTGATCGCTGCCCAGCGCCATGTTATTTCTCCTTCCGTTAGCCAAAGCGACCGGTAATGTAGTCTTCGGTCCGCTTGTCTTTGGGCTTAATGAATATGTCATCAGTATGCCCATACTCGATCAACTCGCCGAGGTACATATAGGCCGTATAGTCAGATATCCGCGCCGCCTGCTGCATATTGTGGGTAACGATGACGATGGTGAATTCGTCCTTCAGTTCGCTGACCAGCTCCTCGATGCGCATGGTGGAAATCGGATCCAGCGCCGAGGTTGGTTCATCGAGCAACAGCACTTCCGGCTTCACGGCAATCCCGCGAGCGATACAAAGCCGCTGCTGCTGCCCTCCAGAAAGGCTCATGCCGCTTTGATGCAGCTTGTCGGAAACCTCCGTCCACAATGCCGCCTTGCGTAGCGACCATTCGACGCGTTCTTCCATCTGCACCCGCGTCAAGCGCTCATGCAGCTTCACACCGAAGGCAATGTTGTCGAAAATCGACATCGGAAATGGCGTCGGCTTCTGGAATACCATGCCCACCCGTGCGCGCAGCGAGTTTATGTCCATGCCACGATCAAGAATATTTGTGCCACCCAGCAGCAACTCACCTTCCGCCCGTTGCTCGGGGTAAAGATCGTACATGCGATTCATGGTCCGCAACAGGGTGGATTTCCCGCAACCCGAAGGACCGATGAATGCAGTCACTTTTCGCTTGTAGATATCCAGGTTGATATTGCGCAGTGCATGGTACTTCCCGTAGTAGAAGTTGAAGCCGCGCAATACGATCTGCGTTTCCTGGTCGGTCTGCGAACCGTGCATGATGAGTTCCTTATCAATCTTCACGAAGACCCTTACTGTTTATGTTTTTCCCGGAACATCACACGTGCCAGGATATTGAGGGCGAGGACGCCCATGGTAATGAGAAAGACTCCGGCCCACGCCAGTTGCTGCCAGTCCTGGAACGGGCTCATGGCGAACTTGAAAATAGTCACAGGCAGACTTGCCATCGGCTTTTGCAGATCCAGGGTCCAGAACTGGTTGGAAAGGGAAGTAAACAGTAAAGGTGCAGTCTCTCCAGAAATACGCGCGACTGCCAGCATGATTCCCGTCATGACGCCGGCCAAGGAGGCCTTGAGGGTTACCCGCCCGATTACCACCCACTTCGGAGCCCCAAGCGCAAAGGCCGCTTCGCGCATGGTGTTGGGCACCAACTGCAACATATTTTCAGTCGTTCGCACCACTACGGGCACGACAATCAGCGCCAGGGCAAAGACCCCCGAGATGGCCGAGAAGTGCCCCACCTTGGCCACATAAATTTCATAAATGAACAGACCCGCGATGATCGAAGGGGCCGAGAGCAGAAGATCGTTGACGAAACGGGTGGTGTGGCCAAGCCAGGTATGTCGCCCGAACTCGGCAAGGTAGATGCCGGCCATAATACCCACCGGGGTTCCCAGGGCGGTCGCCATTCCGACCAGAATCAGACTGCCGGCTATAGCATTGGCCAAGCCCCCTTCCGACGACCCTGGCGGAGGCGTCATGTGGGTGAAGAGTTGTAGTGACAGACCAGCCAGTCCCAGATGCAGCGTGGTGGCAAGAATCCAGATCAGCCAGAACAGACCGAAGGCCATCGCCAGAAGCGAAACGCCGAGGGCCAACCGGTTCTTTAGCCGACGCTCGGTGCGCAGATCCATCATGTCTTCAGCCCCTCCCGCCCGGACAATTTCAGCAGCAGGAGTTTGGAAAGGGTCAGTACGACAAGCGTGATGAAGAACAGAATCAGGCCGAGCTCAATGAGGGACGCTGTATAGATCGGAGATTCGGCTTCGGCAAATTCATTGGCCAGGGCGGAGGCAATACTGTTGCCCGGCAGAAACAATGAAAAGCCGTTGAAGAAATTCATGTTGCCGATGAGAAACGTCACCGCCATGGTCTCGCCAAGTGCCCGCCCCAAGCCAAGCATGATGCCGCCGACAACGCCGACCTTGGTGTAGGGGAGCACAATGTTCCATACCACTTCCCAAGTCGTGGCACCGAGTCCATAGGCCGATTCCTTGAGCATGGCCGGCGTTACCTCAAATACATCGCGCATGACCGAGGCAATAAACGGAATCGTCATCACCGCCAGAATCACCCCGGCGCTGAGGATGCCGATACCCATCGGAGCCCCCTGGAACAGCGCCCCCAAAACCGGTACCTGGCCTAGCGACGAGGCCAACGCAGGTTGCACGTATTCCGCAAAAATCGGCGCAAAAACCAACAGACCCCACATGCCATAAACGATGCTTGGAATCCCTGCCAGCAATTCAATGGCGATACCGAGCGGACGCCGCAGCCATGGAGGTGCCAGTTCGGTCAAAAACAGGGCAATGCCAAAACTCACCGGCACCGCAATCACCAAAGCGACCAAAGAAGTCGCTAACGTTCCGTAAATTGGAATCAGCGCGCCGAAACGCTCTGCGGGAGGATTCCAGTCTCCGGTCCAAAGGAAGGCACTACCGAATTTTTCCAGTGCCGGCATCGCCCCATCCACCAGTGAGACGAGAATGCCCACCAGTAGCAACAGGGTCGCCAGCGCGAAAAACCGCGTCAAGTTGAAAAAAATCCAGTCGCCGACAGGACGACTACGAGCTGAGGCTTTCGGTCGATTCAAGATGGTTTGCCAGCAATGAAGAGAATACCGTGCCACCCGAGCGGGATGGCACGGCGAGTCTACCGCTTACTTACCGCTCCAGACAGCCTTGCCGGACGCATCCTTGACATTACCCCAGGCTGTACCGACCAATTTGACGACGGCATCGGGCATCGGAACATAGTCGAGGTCCAACGCCTCCTTGCCGCCGTTCTTGTAGGCCCAGGCAAAGAATTTGATTGCCTCGGCACCCTGCTCCGGCTTGTTTTGGGTTTTTTGCATCAGAATGAAAGTGGCGCCGGAAATCGGCCAGGCATCCTTGCCTTTCTGGTTAGTCAGGATTTCATAAAAATCGCCCTTCCAATCTGCGCCCGATGCAGCCGCCTTGAACGTCAGGTCATCGGGCGAAACAAAGTTCCCGGCCGCATTCTGCATCAGCGCAAAGGTCATCTTGTTCTGCTTGGCGTAGGCATATTCCACATATCCCAGCGAACCGGGCAGACGCTGAACGAAGGCCGCAACACCTTCGTTGCCCTTGCCGCCGAGGCCTACCGGCCATTGCACCGCCGTGCCTTCACCGACTTTCGACTTCCACTCTTCACTGACCTTGGACAAATAGTTCGTGAAGATGAACGACGTTCCCGAACCATCGGCCCGGCGCACTACGCCAATAGGCGAATCCGGGAGTTGCACTTTGGGATTGAGTTCGGCGATCGCCTTGTCGTTCCACTTGACGATCTTGCCGAGAAAAATATCGGCCAGCAGCGGGCCGGTCAGCTTGAGTTCGCCCGGTTTGATGCCCGGCACGTTCAACACCGGCACTACCCCGCCAATTACGGTGGGGAACTGCATCAGACCATCCTTTTCAAGTTGTTCGGGCTTCAGCGGCATATCGGAAGCGCCGAAGTCCACCGTTTTGGCGACGATCTGCTTAATGCCGCCCCCCGAACCGATGGATTGGTAATTGATTTTGTTGCCTGTAGCCTTTTGGTAGCTATCCGCCCACTTGGCATAGATCGGGGCGGGGAAAGTTGCACCGGCACCGGTAATTTCAGCCGCCTGAGGGGCAGTGGAGAACAGCACCGCAGTACCTGCGGCGAGGGACATCAGAAATTTGCGCTGCATGATTTTCTCCTGAGGGTGATTGACACGCATCGCAGTGTAGGGAGACCGCATTACACGATTGTGACAATTATTACATTTATGACTGCGGCCGCCGCTGCTTCGCAGCGGGCTGCAACAAAGCCTTCACAGGACTGAAATACCGCTGCAACACAGCTACGGGAGCATGCCGGCCGTGATGAATCGACCGGAGAAAAACATGCTCATCGAGCGCCTAGAAGAAAGAAATTTCACCCCGCCCCACTACCATGTCGGCCTGGCCCACAGCACCGGCGAAATCCGCGAAGCACAAAAACTGCGCTACCGCGTCTTCGCCGAAGAAATGGGCGCCCGCCTGAACTGCCGCGAGCCTGGAGTGGATAGCGACTTTTTCGACTCCTATTGCGAGCACCTAATCGTCCGCGACGAAACAGCGGGCCGCATCGTCGGCACCTACCGTATCTTGACCCCGGAAGCCGCACGACGCGTCGGTGGCTATTACACCGAAACCGAATTCGATTTAACCCGGCTCGCGCATCTGAAGCCGCGGTTGGTCGAGCTCGGGCGCTCCTGTATAGACCCCGACTACCGCAGCGGTAGCGTAATCGCCCTGCTCTGGATGAAGCTTGCCGAATACATGACGCAAAACGGCTACGAATACCTAATGGGCTGTGCCTCGGTCAGCATGGCTGACGGTGGCCACAATGCCGCCAACCTCTTCGTCTCTCTACTCGACAAACACCTCTCGCCGATCGAGTACCGCGGCTTCCCGCGATCGCGGTTGCCGTTCGAGCGACTGGCCACCGACCAGAAGGTGGAGATTCCACCGCTTCTCAAGGGCTATCTGCGGGCCGGCTCATGGATCTGCGGCGAACCAGCATGGGACCCGGATTTCAATACGGCCGACCTGCTGGTGCTGCTGCCGATGTCGCGCCTGAATCCGCGCTACATGCGTCACTTCGTCAAAGAGTAAACCGCCTGCGCCGACGCGGCCGATCAGCCGCGTCGCTGGCGACGCGCTTCGAACAGACAAATGCCGCTGGCAACCGACACGTTGAGACTCTCCACGCTACCGTGCATCGGAATCCGCACCAGTTCGTCGCAGGTTTCCCGCGTCAGCCGCCGCAGGCCGGCACCTTCGGCACCCAGTACCCAGGCCACGGCGCCGCGCTGGTCTACCGCATAGATGTCCTTTTCGGCCTCCCCGGCCGCGCCCAGCACCCAGATGCCGCGCTCCTGCATTTCGCGCAGGCTGCGCGCCAGATTGGTCACCGTGACATAGGGCACCGTATCCGCCGCGCCGCTGGCCACCTTGATGGCGGTGGCGTTGAGGCCGACGGCCTTGTCCTTTGGTGCTATCACCGCATGAGCACCCGCCGCGTCGGCTACGCGCAGGCAGGCGCCAAGATTATGCGGATCGGTCACGCCGTCCAGCACTAACAGCAGAGCCGGCTCGCACAAATTGTCCAGCACGTCGTCGAGGGCCAGATAGCGCTGCTGCGCGCTGACACGCGCCACCACGCCCTGATGTCGGGCGCCGCCAGCCATGCCATCGAGCCGCACCGGATCGGTCGGCATCACGCGGACCCCATGCGATTCGGCAAGCTTAAGCAGGTCGCGCATGCGGCCGTCCTGGCGGCCTTCGGCGAGATAAATCTCCTTCACGTCTTCAGCAGCGTGGCGCAACTTGGCGGTGACAGCATGGAAGCCGTGGATCAGACGGGTATCGGACATGGCGACGATCTTAGGGAAGGGGCCGCAGAGTCTATCGCAGCCGACAGAAACCCACGGCTTATCAGCCGCTGCTGAAGTGCTTCGAGAGCTGCTGCGGCCGGCAACGGCAAACTCACGTCACGTGAGCGTGCGACGGTGGATTCGCGGGGATTGATGCGGATCAGCACCGACGAATGGTATTCACCATAGCGCCGCACCGACGGGATGACCGTGCCGGCGCCAAGCTCAATCGTCAGCAGTCGACTCCCTGCCTTGGCACACCATGCATCCAGAAGGCGCTGCTGCTGTTCGCTAAACGGGAGATCCAGCACCCGTCGCCAAACATCAGAATATTGGGCCGAGCCACATTCCCACACACTGGACACAAAGGCAGTGCCGAGCGAAGCCGGCAACTTTCCTCATCCACCTCGGGCACGACTCCATCGGCCGACCACAAATGCTCACCGCAGGGCTGCAGGCATTGCAGATGGTGAATCGAGCCGTGGCACTCGGCAATCAGCGCCTCGTCAAAGCCGGCGCGCTGAAACTGGCCATCGACATTGCTGGTAAATACGGCGGCTCCGCCTGCCAACCGGGTGCCTATCTGGCGCAGGATGTGAAACCCTTGATGCGGCAAAGTGCGCCGGTAGAGGGTCAGACGATGGCCGTAAAAGCCCCACCCAAGACGCGGATCCGCGTGAAAGCTGTCGGGCGAAGCGATTTCCTCGAAACGCAGGCCGTCCCGCCCCAGTGCCGGATACGCCTGCCAGAACCCCTGCGTGCCGCGAAAATCGGGCAGCCCCGAATCGACGCCCATGCCGGCGCCGGCCGTGATAAGCACACCGTCCGCCTGCTCGATGAGGGCAGCGGCTCTATCGAGTGCCTGATTGAGGTCCGGCAATCAGTGCCTCATACCGTGTTTGACAGACTTGCCTTCCTGCTTGCGGTACTTGCCGGGCCGTTCAACATGTGACGACACCTCGGCAACGGCCTTGATCATCGGGTCAGTCACCAGACGAAAATCAATCTTGTTCTGTTCCAGATCGACGCGAACCAGTTGTACCCGTATCCGATCGGCAAGGCGATAGCGCACGCCGGTGCGTTCGCCGACGATAGCATGGGCGGCTTCATCAAAATGGAAATAGTCGCGTCCCAGATCGGAGATGTGGATCAGCCCTTCGATGAAGACATCGTCAAGCGCCACAAAAATGCCGAACGGCACCACGGACGAGATGCTGCCACTGAATTCTTCGCCGATGCGGTCCTGCATGTAGTAGCACTTGAGCCATGCTTCGACATCGCGTGTCGCCTCGTCGGCCCGACGTTCGGTGGCCGAGCAATGCAGGCCGATCTCGTCCCAATCGCCGGGCTGATACTGCTCTGGCTGTAGCACCGCCTTGATCGAACGATGCACGAGCAAATCGGGATAGCGGCGGATGGGCGAAGTGAAATGGGTATAGCTCTCGTAGGCAAGCCCGAAGTGGCCTACATTGTCAGGGCTATAAACGGCCTGTTGCAGTGAGCGCAGCATCACAGTCTGTAGCAGTACCTTGTCTGGCCGGCCTTGGATACTCTCCAGCAGCTTGGCGTAGTCCTTGGCCTTGGGCGAATCGCCACCGGCCAGTTGCAGGCCGAAGGTGGCAAGAAATTCGCGCAGTTTTTCCACCTTGCTCGGCTTCGGCTCTGGATGCACGCGGTACAGGGTCGGATGCTCGTGCTCATGCAGGAACTCCGAGGCGCAAACGTTCGCTGCTAGCATGCACTCCTCGATTAGACGATGCGCGTCGTTGCGCTCGTAGGCTTCGATGCGCTCGATCTTGCCATGGTCGTCGAACACCATGCGCGTCTCGGCTGTATCAAAATCGATAGCGCCGCGCTTTTCGCGCGCCTTGAGCAAGAGGCGAAAGACAGTATTGAGGTTTTCCAACTGGGGAAGCAGCGGCGCCAGTTTTTTACGCGTTTCCGCATCGTTCTCGTAGATCGCCGCTGCCACTTCGGTATAAGTCAGCCGGGCGTGGGAGAACATCACCGCCGGATAGAAGCGATAGCGTTTGACCGCGCCGGTTGCGGCAATAGACATATCGCAGACCATGCACAGTCGCTCGACCTGCGGATTGAGTGAACACAGGCCGTTGGAGAGTTTCTCCGGCAGCATCGGAATCACTCGGCGCGGGAAGTACACCGAATTTCCGCGATCGTAGGCGTCCTGATCAAGGGCGGAACCGGCGCCGACATAATGCGAAACGTCGGCGATCGCCACAATCAGACGAAAGCCCTTGCCCTGGGGTTCGCAATACACCGCATCGTCAAAATCCCGCGCAGTTTCGCCGTCGATAGTGACTAAAGGCAAGCCGGTAATGTCCTCACGACCTTTCCAATCTGACTTGCGCACCGCGTCCGGCAGTTTCTTCGTTTGCAGCTCGGCTTCGCGCGAAAACTCGAAAGGCAGATCGTGCTTGCGCAAGGCAATCTCGATTTCCATGCCCGGATCGGCATAATTGCCGAGAATTTCAACCACCTTGCCGATCGGCTGCGACTGACGGCTCGGCTGCTCAAGAATCTCCACCATCACCACTTGCCCGGCTTCCGGCTTGAGCGCCTTTCGATCACCTTTTTGTTGCGGAGCAATCAGAATGTCCTGACTGATGCGGCGATTCTCCGCTTCCACGAACCAGACGCCATGTTCGTTAAAGACGCGGCCGACGAGGCGCACGTTGGCCCGCTCGGTAACCTCGACAATCTTGCCTTCGGGGCGTCCCTTGCGGTCGATACCGATGATGCGCACGATGGCCTTGTCGCCGTGGAGGACCTTGTCCATCTCCTTCGAGCCGAGAAAGACATCGTCGCCGCCTTCCTCCGGCACGAGAAAACCGAACCCGTCGGGATGCCCTTGTATACGACCGCGGATCAGATCGGCTTTATCCGGAATCAGCCAGTCGCCACGCCGATTTTGTAGTAGCTGACCGTCGCGGGCCATCGCACCGAGCCGGCGCTGAAAGGTTTCGCGTTCAAACTCCTGCACGTCGAGCAGTGCGCACAAATCGTCGAACGATTGTGGCACCGCATCGCCCGCGCCGAGCATCTCAAGAACATATTCGCGACTCGGCAACGGGTGATCGTATTTGGCCATTTCCCGCTCCAAATGCGGGTCGGCGCTGCGAATGCGGGAGAGCTTAGGTACCCTGGATTTCTTGTTTGACAATTTTCTCTTTTCCTTTACAATCCGGCGCTCTTTGATTCGCCCTTGGCCCAGGTGGCGGAATTGGTAGACGCACTAGTTTCAGGTACTAGCGGGTAACTCCGTGGAGGTTCGAGTCCTCTCCTGGGCACCAGACAACGCGATCAAAGAAAACTGAAAAGCCCCGCCACGCGGGGCTTTTTTTATTGCTGTAGCAACGGAGCATTGTAGACGTGCGTTTGTCCAAATGAAAAGGGCCGCATGCTGCGGCCCTTGCTTACCAACTGCTTGAGCAATCAATGCTCGCCAAGCACCGACACGGTAATGTTGGCTACCACATCGGTATGCAGCGCAACTTCGACGGGGTTGTCGCCGACTTGCTTGAACGGGCCAAGAGGCAGTCGAACCAAAGCCTTCTCGATATCGAAACCGAGCGCCTTCAATGCATCAGCGATATCGGCGTTGCCGACCGAGCCGAACAAGCGACCATCGACACCGGCCTTGCGGCTGATCTGGACCAACGTGCCTTCGATCTTTTCAGCCAGCGACTGAGCGGCAGCTAGTTTCTCGGCTTGCGTTTTTTCCAGTTCGGCACGACGCGCCTCGAACACCTTGCGGTTCGCTTCCGTCGCGCGCTTAGCGAGGCCTTGGGGAATCAGGAAGTTGCGAGCATAACCGTCCTTTACCTTGACCACATCGCCGAGATTACCGAGATTCACCACTTTTTCCATCAGAATGATTTGCATGGTGGTCCCCTATCAAGCGCTGTGCAGGTCGGTATACGGCATCAGGGCCAGGAAGCGGGCACGCTTAATGGCCGTGGACAGCTGCCGCTGGTAACCGGTCTTGGTACCGGTGATGCGTGCCGGCATGATCTTGCCGTTTTCGGAAATGAAATCCTTGAGGATTTCTACGTCCTTGTAGTCGATTTCTTCGATTTTTTCCGCGCTGAAGCGGCAGAACTTGCGACGCTTGAAGAGACTGCGTCCCTTGTCGTCCTTGCGCTTGTTAGTCGCGCTCTTCTTCGGTTTGAAAGCCATTTTCTGTTCCTTCCAAAAATTCGATTTCGTTTATATGCAGTATCGGAGATCTGACCTTGAGGCTGCGGGCAGCGAGAAAACCACTCACTTTCACGCCGTCGCCAGGCTTGCTCCCGGCCATCAACTGAGCCAATGGCCCGAGGGCCACGCAAGGCATTTCGCACGCTACCCGCCGCTTGCTTCCCGCCTCGACCTGCATCGACTGGTGGGAGAGCAGGAACTCAATCACTGCAATTCCGGCCGGCGTATGGCGCAAAGCCCCGCGCTCCAGCACACAACCCGTCAATATGCTCAGGTTGGCGCCGGCATCGGCATCGCCATCAGGCAGCGGGCGCCTCCACCTTGGTATCGGCCTGAGGCGTCAGCGAACGCGATTTCTCTTCTTTCATCATCGGCGAGGGCGCGGTGACTGCTTTGTCCATCTTGATGGTGAGGTGGCGAAGTACGGCATCGTTGAACTTGAAAGCATGTTCCAGTTCAACCAGCGTTTCCTGATCGGCTTCGATGTTCATCAGCACGTAATGTGCCTTATGCATTTTCTGGATCGGATAGGCCATCTGGCGACGGCCCCAGTCTTCGAGACGGTGGATGGCACCGTTGCGGCTGGTGACCAGCGTCTTGTAACGCTCGATCATGGCCGGAACCTGCTCGGACTGATCCGGGTGAACAATGAAAACCACTTCGTAATGGCGCATGCAATCTCCTTATGGCTCAGTGTTAGCCCCCCCGCATGCGAACGGGTGGAGCAAGGGTGTAAAAGCGCGGGAGTATAGGCGGCAACAGCAAAAAAAACAAGCACTTTGCCGTTGCGCACTGGTTGCGAAGGCCCAGTTAAGGGGAAACCCTTAACGGTGCATCCCCGGCACAAAAAGGCCTTATGATTTCATGCATGATCGACACTCCTTTCGAAAGCAGTGAATCCTGGGTCGCCTACCTGAGCGCCGCCGAAATCCCGGTGCTGCGCCATACGGCTGAGGCATTGAACGGGGTCCGCGAACAAGCTGAGACGGCCAACGGCCGGGTACTGTCTGCATTGATACTGAAGGACCCGCTGATGACGTTGCGTGTCCTCAATTTCATCGAGTCTCGCCGCCGCCTGCGGCAATCTACCGATATCACCACAATTGAGCGCGCATTAATGATGGCCGGCATCGGACCATTTTTTGACGAAATCGATGGCGCCCCGCTTATCGAAGATACGCTCAAGAACCATCCGCAGGCATTGCTGGGCTTGCTCAAAGTCATCGGACGAGCGCGCCGTGCGTCACACTGGGCGCGTGAATGGGCCGTATTTAGGCACGACCTGGACGTCGATGAAATCACCGTGGCTACACTTTTACGCTACGACGCCGAGATGCTAATGTGGTGCTTCGCCCCCACGCTGGCGCTCAAAGTGAAACATGCGCAGGAAGCCGACCGCACGCTGCGGACGTCCATTGCGCAAAAGGACGTTTACGGCCTCACGCTCAACGAGCTGGGCTTAGCGCTCGCCCATGCGTGGCATCTCCCACAACTCATCACCACCCTGCTCGACCCAAGTCAGGCCAACGATCCGCGCGTACGGAATGTCGCGCTGGCGTGCGATCTTGCCCGTCACTCCGCCAACGGCTGGAACGATGCCGCATTGCCGGACGATTACACGGCGATCTGCGAACTACTGCATATCAATCAGGAAACCTTGATGCGCAAATTAGGCCTAGATGCCCAAGGCCAGCCAATAAAAACCTAAGCGGCAAAGGCTACAATACCACCCCGCGCGGCCCCGGTAGCTCAGTGGATAGAGCAACCCCCTCCTAAGGGGTAGGTCGGACGTTCGATTCGTCTTCGGGGCGCCACTACCACCACTATTGATCGAAGGATCGATAAGAAGCTCGGCCTATGCCCGTCAAAGTTATCGTGTGGGATCTCCCCGTCCGCGTGTTTCACTGGGGACTGGCGGTTTCAGTACTGACAGCACTGATCACCGGCCTGATCGGCGGCGACGCAATGGATCTTCACATGCAGGTTGGCTACGTGATCGTTGTACTCGTGGCCTTTCGCCTGCTATGGGGCTTCCTAGGCTCGACCTACGCCAGATTCGACAGCTTTTTTTTCAACATTCCGGCCACACTGGATTACTGCAAAAAGAGTTGGCGCGGCGAGTCCCCACGTTTGCTCGGGCACACCCCGCTGGCGGGTTGGATGATCGCGCTGATGCTTATAGCGCTGGCCGTGCAGACGGCCAGCGGGCTCTATGCCAACGACGACATCATGGCCGAAGGGCCGCTATACACTTTGGTCAGCAAGCAAACCAGCGACTTGTTGACCTATATCCACAAGCTTAATTTCCGGCTCATCATCGTCCTCGCGGTAGGTCACGTAACAACCATTGTCGGCTACCACCTAATTTGGAAGCGGAACAATCTGATCTGGCCGATGTTTACAGGCCGCAAGACGGTAGCAAGGGATCGGGTGCCGACAAACCACCATATTTCTCCTTACCGCACCAATCTTTCCGCTCTAGCGCTCCTCATCCTTGTGGCAGTAGCCTTCTACATGATCGTCGCACCGCAATAATTTCGCCTGGCCGCCATCAGAACGGGCTGCTCGACTTGAAATCGTCGTGACAACTCTTGCATACCTTGTTCACCTCACGCAGCTGTGCTTTTAAAGCCGCCGCATCGCCGGACTTAGCACGTTCGCGTAGCTTCACAGTTTCTGTAGAAAATTTTTCGCCGAGCACCTTGAACCGTCCCCAATCGGTCCAAATATCCGCTTTCGCCTTGGTTTCCCCTTCAGAAGAACCCGGCACAAAACCTTCAAGCGACAATCGGCCGAGCATTTCCACAGCAGTCGCATTGTTTAGAACCTCGTCTCTATTGAAGGCTTGTGGATTTTTTAATGCCGATGAGATTTTATCGGCATGCCACTTGAGCATGGTCATAACCGCCTTCCGGTAACGAATATGCTCCTCGAACTTCGATATTTCGGCAGACGCCATAAGCGGGACGGCCAGAAATAAGAGTCCCGCCACGCCAATGGCTGATTTTCTCAGGTGATGTTTGATCGTCATGATTTTCTCCACTATGCCCGCCAGCCATAAAAAAAGCAGTCGCATTGTGCCGAACAACGCAACAACGATAACTGAGTAAAATCAAACGTCGCTTTACTTTCCCTCCGCGCAAAACGCGCATTGCACTGAGATAGCCGATGGACCTCCGCCTGATCCTTGTAAGCCTCGCACTATTCACTGCCGCACCGGCCTCGGCAGCGCCGACCCTGCCGGCAGCGGCAGCGGCATGCGCCGAATGCCACGGATCAAACGGCGTAGCAGCGACACCTGGAACGCCACACATCAACGGTCAGCTTCAGACGTACCTTACCGACACGATGGAAGCGTTCAAATCGGCAAGCCGCCCAACCGAGGTAGCCCAACACACCAGCATAGCCCTCACGGAAAAAGATCTTGCCGCAACGGCCAAGTTCTACGCCGCACAGAAAAAAGCCCAGCGCCCAGCTCAAGTTACCGACCCGACCAGAGTAAGTGCAGCCACCAAGGTCTATCAGCAACGCTGTGAAAAGTGTCATGTTGACAGTGGCAGAGACTCCGACCACGATGCGCCGCTGATAGCCGGGCAGGCGCTCGACTATCTACTGCAACAAACATCCGCCTATATCTCCGGAAAGCGCAAATTTCCTTTCATGATGGACGATGCCTACCGCGGCCTCAGTCAGGAAGATCTGTTAAGCGTTTCACACTATTTTGCCGCTCAGCGCTAGCCGGCGATATTCAGATACTTCGTTTGCAAGTATTCCTGAAGACCATATTTGGATCCTTCGCGCCCCGTACCGGACTGTTTGATGCCTCCGAAAGGCGCCACTTCAGTTGAGATTGTGCCGGTATTGATACCTATCATGCCGTATTCCAGCGCCGCGGCCACACGCATGACGCGCCCAAGGTCGCGGGTATAAAAATACGCCGCCAGCCCATATTCGGTGTCGTTGGCCAGCCGCACGACTTCATCCTCGCTATGGAAACGCTGAAGTGTTGCCACCGGGCCGAAGATTTCCTCGCGCGAAATGCTCATCGCCGACGTAACGCCGGTTAACACGGTCGGCTCGAAAAAGGTCCGACCCAGAACGTGCCGCTTCCCACCGCAGAGAATCCGTGCGCCCTGTTCTACTGCCTCGGCAAGCAACCGCTCGACTCTAAGCAAAGCGGCCTCGTCGATCAGCGGCCCCTGTTCCACCCCCTCTTCAAGGCCGTTACCCACCCTGAGCGCGCTCACCGCCGCCACCAATTGCTGCGAAAACGCATCGAAGATGCTTGCGTGGACGAGCAGTCGATTGGCACAAATGCAGGTCTGTCCGGCATTGCGATATTTTGAAACGATTGCGCCGGCAACTGCCGCCTCGATGTCGGCATCCTCAAAAATGAGGAACGGAGCGTTGCCGCCCAATTCCAAAGAGATTTTCTTTACCGACGGAGCACATTGCGCCATCAATCGTCGCCCGACCGGTGTCGAGCCTGTAAAGCTCAACTTGCGTACCTGCGGGTTGGACGTCAGCTCGCCACCGATGGCCTCGGCATCGCCGGTGACTAGATTCAGCACTCCAGCCGGGATTCCCGCCTGATGGGCCAGCTCAGCCAGTGCGAGCGCCGTCAGCGGTGTCTGTAGCGCCGGCTTGACAACCATGGTGCATCCCGCCGCCAGTGCCGGAGCGACTTTACGAGTAATCATTGCCGCAGGGAAATTCCATGGCGTTATTGCGGCGCAAACGCCGACCGGTTCCTGCAATACCATAATCCGGCGGTCGGCGAACGGGGATGGGATTACGTCGCCATAGGCACGTTTCGCCTCCTCGGCGAACCATTCCACGAAAGATGCGGCGTATGCGATCTCCCCTTTGGCTTCGGTGAGCGGTTTGCCCTGCTCGGCGGTCATGATTCGCCCCAGATCGTCGCTATTGGCCACCATCAGATCGAACCAACAGCGCAAGAGCTGCGCACGTGCGGCAGCTGTTTTTGAACGCCATCCCGGCAAAGCCAGGGCTGCGGCAGCAATCGCCTGCCGCGCTTCGTCACTACCGCAGTACGGCACCATTGCCACTACTGCACCGCTGGCAGGGTTGACGACCGCGTGACGCGCCCCGCTTATTGCATCGCCCCATTGCCCGTCAATATAACTGGCTGTCTTAAGCAACGAAGGCTGCCGCAGTTGCAAGGTACTATCGCTCATTGATATGCCCTCTGACCGATCGGCGCAAACAGGGCGCCGATTCATTGCTAAGATTCGCTGCGCCCTACCGGGCGCAGCCAAGGGAGAACAATTTATCGTGACGACGGAGGAATCGGCAACTCCGGAACAGGAAATTGCGCTATTGCAAGCCGAAGTGCGCGATCTCAAGCGCACCGTAGCCGCATTGCGCGAGGCGATGGAGCAGACCCGCAACGAAAGTGAAGCATCGGTAAGGCAGGCGATATCCAGCGCCAGTGGAGAGATTGCGCAACTCAAGATCACTGTCGGCGCGCTGCGTGACGAATTGGAGCGCGCACGCATCGAGCACCAGAGCGCCGTGCAACAGGAGCGGGTCACCGCCAGCCAGGAAATGGCTCAGCTGAAAGCTACCGCAGGACATCTGCGCGAAGAACTTGAACGCCAGCGCCTGGAAAAAGAGGCCGATTTGCGCCATGCCCACACCGGAGCGCAGGCCGAGATGGGTCAATTGCACGCCACGATCACTTCCTTACGCGAAACGCTGGAACTGGCAAAGATCGACCGAGACAATGCCGTACGGCAAGAACGCACCCTGCTTCTCGACGAAGCGGCGCAGCTTCAGCATACGATTCGGGAACTGCGCGACCGCCTGGAACAAAAAGCTCTGTAGGAGCCGCCCCATGACCGACATCGAGTCACCCAAACCAAAACGAAACAACGCCGACAAAAGAGCCGATCCCGGAGCGGCGCAGCGCAAGCGCTTGCGCCATGCCGAATTGCTGTTGGAAATCACCCGCCGCATGGCCGGGTTCGACACCCTCGACGATGTGCTGCGCTCACTGGTGGAAATGACCACAGCCGAACTGAATGCGGAGCGCGGTTCTCTATTTCTCAACGATCCCGACACCAACGAATTGTATTCACGCGTCGCCCAGGGAAACGTGCAACGCGAAATTCGCCTGCTCAACAACAGCGGCATTGCAGGCTACGTGTTCACTACGGGCGAGGCGCTCATCATCCACGACGCCTATTCCGACTCGCGTTTCAACCGTTCGATCGACGAGCAGACCGGCTTTACCACCCGCAACATACTCTGCGTACCGATACGGACGGTGAAAGGAGAAGTCGTCGGCGTCGCGCAAACCCTCAACAAGAGGACCGGACGGTTCTCTCGGCACGATCTGCATTTGCTAGAGGCAATGACCAGTCAGGGCACCTTAGCTTTGCAGAGCGCCCAGTTCATTGAGCGCATGAAAACCATCCGCCGCCAGGAAATGGAGTTCATCGACGTGGTTTCGGAAGTCACCGCCGATATCAAACTCGGATCGCTACTGCAAAAAGTGATGGGTGAGGCTACACGCCTGCTTAATGCAGAGCGCTCGACGCTGTTCCTCAACGACGACAAAACCCAGGAATTGTGGTCCGAAGTGGGACAAGGTCTGGAATCGATGCAGATACGCCTGCCCAACCATGCGGGCATTGCCGGCGCCGTATTTTCCTCCGGGAAATCGATCAACATTCCTTACGCATATGCTGATCTGCGCTTTAACCCGGCAGTCGACAAGCGCACGGGCTATTTCACCCGTTCCATTCTCTGCGTTCCCATCGTCAACAAGAACGGCAGGACCATCGGCGTCACGCAGGTACTTAACAAACGCGGTGGACCTTTCACCAACGAAGACGAATCCCGCCTCCGCGCATTCACTGCGCAGATTTCCATTGCACTGGAAAACGCCAAGCTGTTCGCTGACGTGCAGAACATGAAGAACTACAACGAGGCGATGCTTGAATCGATGTCCAATGGGGTCATCACGCTGGACGACGCAGAGCGTATCGTTACTTGCAATGCCGCGGGGCAACGCATCCTACGCTCGCATTTCGCCCAACTGTTCAATCGACCCGCTGCCGAATTCTTTGCCGGAGCCAACGCCTGGATACTTGAAAAACTAGCGCGGGTCACGGCTACGCATGCGCCGGAACTAACTATGGACGCGGAGCTCCTGGTAGGCGAAGAGAAACTTTCAGTTAATCTAACGGCACTGCCGCTCCACTCGACGGAAAAGAAACGCATCGGCTCAATGCTGATGATCGAGGACATTTCCAATGAGAAACGGCTCAAGTCCACCATGTCGCGCTACATGGATCCGGGTATTGCCGACAAGCTGGTTGCCAGTGGCGCCGAAGTGCTCGGCGGACAAAGCGTAAACGCCACTGTGCTGTTCTCCGACGTTCGTAGTTTCACTACAATCACCGAACAGCTCGGAGCCCAGGGTACGGTGGCGCTGCTCAATGAATATTTCACGCTGATGGTTGAATGCATCCAGCGCGAAGAGGGAATGCTCGATAAGTTCATCGGCGACGCCATCATGGCGGCTTTCGGAATCCCGGTGGGGCACGAGGACGACGCCGATCGCGCCGTACGAGCGGCCATCGCCATGATGCGCGAGTTGCGCGCATGGAACCGCCAGCGAGTCACAGAAGGCAAGCTGCCCGTCGACATCGGCATAGGCCTCAACACGGATACCGTCGTTTCCGGCAATATCGGATCGAAGAAACGGATGGATTTCACCATCATCGGCGACGGCGTCAATCTCGCCGCACGGCTGGAGTCAGCCTGCAAGCAATATGGCGCACACATCCTGATCAGCGAATTCACCTACAAGCAACTGCGGGGGACCTACTTCAATCGCGAACTCGACATCGTCGTCGTCAAAGGCAAGACCCAGCCGGTGGCCATCTACGAGGTGCTCGACTATCACGACGAGGAAAGTTATCCGAACCTAATCGACGCGCTGCAACACTTCAAGGCCGGTTTGGTCAAGTACCGCCAAGGAAAGTGGGGCGACGCCATCTCCGCCTTCGAAGCGGTCATAGCGATGAATCCGCAAGACAAGGCCGCCATCCTGTACATCGAGCGCTGCCGTTATCTGGAGGAACATTCCCCCGGTACCGACTGGAACGGTGTCTGGGTAATGGAAAGCAAGTAGGCGGATCTCCGCTACTTGATGCGGGTCAGATGCGAACGACCAGCAGCAGGAGGGGAAGGTTGCGGCGCATCCGTAGCGTCTTGCTCAATGACTGATGGCGCAGCCGTATCCGGGGCTGGGGGCAGCGGCGGCGCCTCTGAGGATTCGGGCTCGAACGCCATACCCTGGCCGTTTTCCCGCGCATAGATCGCTACCACCGCACCTACCGGAACCCGCACCGGGAAAGCGCTGCCACCAAAGCGTGCCTGAAAATTGACCTCGTCGTTGCCAAGCGACAATTGATGCGTAGCTTCTGTACCGATATTCAGAACAATCTGCCCTTCGCGTATATGTTCGCGAGGAACGCGAGTCGCCGCATCCACCTTGACCTGTAGATACGGGGTGAACCCATTGTCAACGCACCATTCATAAATGGCGCGCAGCAGATAAGGTTTGGTCGAAGGAAAGGTCATCTAATCGGTTAAATGCGGCCGGAAAGGCTCAGCCCCCGTGACCGCTCGCCTATATATCAGCGACGCATGACCTTTTCAGACGGAGTCAGCGCATCGATGAAGCCCTGGCGCGAAAAAATGCGCTCGGCGTATTTCATCAACGGCGCCGCCGCCTTGGGCAACTCAATGCCGTAGTGATCAAGACGCCACAACAAAGGAGCGATAGCCACGTCGAGCATTGAGAAGTCCTCCCCCAACAGATGCTTTTGCTTGGCAAAAATCGGCGCAAGCTCGGACAATCGATCACGCACGTGAGCGCGCGACTTATCAGCCGACTTTAGATTTTTCTCCAAGCCATCTATATGGCTGAACAACTCGTACTCCATCGTGAACAACAACTGCCTTGCCTTCGCTCGCGTTTGCGGATCGGGCGGCATCAACTGTGGATGCGGGAAGCGCTCGTCGATGTATTCGTTGATGATGTTCGACTCGTAGAGGACGAGGTCTCGATCCACCAGCACCGGAACACGGTTGTACGGATTGATGACGGCGATGTCCTCTGGTTTGTTGAAGAGGTCCACATCGATCACCTGGAAGTCCATCTGCTTTTCGTACAGGACGATGCGACAGCGATGGCTAAATGGACACGTTGTGCCCGAGTACAGATTCATCATGGTACTCGTACCCCAGGAATAATCGGCATCGCGCACCACTTTGCGGACGAGAGGTGCGCTCACTTCACGATGCCCCATATGCGTTCGATCAAGCTCAAGTTAATGAATGTCTTTCCAGAACTCGCGTTTCAGCGAGTAGGCCAAGACGAAAAGAACCGCTAGCGCTGCCAGCACGAACATGCCAAGAGTCTTGCGGGTTCCGGCCATGGGTTCACCCATGTATTGCAGATACGCGACCAGATCAGCCACCGCATCGTCGAACTCTTCCGGCTTCAATTTGCCGGGCTTGACGAGCTCGAATTTCTCAAAGTGCTTAACCATGTTGCCATGGCCGTCGGCCTTCTCAGCGAAGTGAGCAACCTGCTCACCTTGGAGTTCCCAGAGCACATGCGGCATGCCGACATTCTCGAACGCAATGTTGTTCCATCCGGTAGGACGGTTCTGATCACGATAGAAACCACGAAGATAAGTGTAAAGCCAGTCAGGGCCGGTGCCATTTTCCGAGGCACGTGAGCGTGCGATCACGGTCAGGTCGGGCGGCGCGGCGCCGAACCACACTTTGGCATCGTCCCGCTGCATGGATATCCGCATCAATTCACCGGTCTTCTCCGCCGTGTAAAGGAGATCGTCCTTGATCTGCTGCTCCGTCAGACCGATGTCCTTCAAGCGGTTGTAGCGCATGTAGGAGGCGGAATGGCAGTTCAGACAGTAGTTAACAAACAGCTTGGCACCACGCTGCAAGGCAGCATCGTCGCCCGAGCGGTCCGGCGCCTTGTCAAGGTGCAGTTCGCCGCCACTGGCGAACGCCAGGAAAGGTGCGAAGATCAGCACAAGAAACGTCTTTTTCATTATCCAGTCACCCTTTCCGGTTCGGGTTTGCACTTGTCGATCTTTGACCACCAGGGCATGGTGATGAAGAAGAGGAAGTAATAGACCGAGAAAATCTGGGCAACGGGAGCGCCCGGAATCACACCGAAGAAGGCATAGGACGGCGGCTTGGTACCAAGGATGCCGAGGATAACGAAACCGAATACCCAGATAGAAAGCAGCGTCTTAAAGATCGGGCCACGATAGCGGATCGACTTAGCCGGGCTACGATCAAGCCAGGGAAGCGCGCCCAGAATCACAACCGCGGCGCCCATGGCCACAACCCCCCAAAACTTCGCGTCGATCCAGAACAGCGGAAACGTAACGGCGCGCAGGACCGAATAGTACGGCGTGAAATACCACACCGGCGCAATGTGCGGGGGTGTCTTCAGCGGGTCGGCGGGAATGAAGTTGTTGTATTCAAGGAAATAACCGCCGAACTCGGGCATGAAACAGAGCACGATGGTAAACACCATCAGGAATACCACCACGCCGACGATGTCCTTCACCGTGTAGTACGGGTGGAAGGGAATGCCGTCAAGGGGAATCCCCTTGTCATTCTTGTACTTCTTGATTTCGACGCCATCCGGATTGTTCGAGCCGACCTCATGCAGCGCCATAATGTGCGCTGCGACGAGCCCGACCAGAACCAATGGAATAGCAATGACATGGAAGGAAAAGAATCGGTTTAGCGTCGCGTCGGAAACCACATAGTCGCCACGGATGAACAGCGACAAATCAGGTCCGATCAACGGAATCGCCGAGAACAGATTAACGATCACCTGCGCACCCCAGAAGGACATTTGCCCCCAAGGCAACAAATAGCCGAAGAACGCCTCTCCCATCAGGCACAGAAATATCAACAGACCGAATACCCAGATCAACTCGCGCGGCTTGCGATAGGAACCGTAGAGCAGACCGCGGAACATGTGCAGATACACCACGATGAAGAAGGCTGAAGCCCCGGTCGAATGCATGTAGCGAATAATCCAACCCAATGGCACATCGCGCATGATGTACTCGACGCTGGCGAATGCCACCGGCACGCCGGCGGCATTCAGTGCAGCATCCGGCTTGAAGTGCATGGTAAGGAAGATGCCGGTCACAATCTGGTTCACCAGCACTAACAGGGCGAGAGAACCAAAAAAATACCAGAAGTTGAAGTTCTTCGGCGCGTAGTATTCGGACAGATGGTCGCGCCACAACGACATCAGCGGAAAACGCGCATCGACCCACTCAAGGGTGTTGCCGACCAGAGTGCCGTCCGACTTGTGCTTTTCGACGTTGCTGGCCATGGATTACGCCCCCTTCTTGTTTTCGCCAATCAGAATCTTCGATTCCGAAAGGTATACATGCGGCGGAATCGGCAGGTTGTCCGGCGCGGGCTTGCTCTTGAACACTCGGCCGGCAAGATCAAAGGTCGAACCGTGGCAAGGGCAAAGGAATCCGCCCTGCCAATCGGCAGCCACCCCAGATTCGGCACCGGTCTTGAACTTATCCGAGGGCGAGCAACCGAGGTGCGTACAGATACCTACCACGACCATGTACTCGGGTTTAAGTGCACGCGTTTCCGGATCAAGACCTTCGGGCGGTTGAAACTCAGATTGCTTGCGATCGGATTTTGGGTCGGCGACCTGATCGTCGGTCTTGCGCAACCCATCGATCATTTCCTTAGTACGGTGAATGATCCACACCGGCTTTCCGCGCCACTCCACAGTCATCATCTGCCCTGGAGCCAATTTGCTGATGTCAGCCTCAACCGGAGCACCGGCTGATTTGGCCCGCTCGGACGGAGCCATGCTTGCCAGGAACGGCACAGCGGCAGCCACGCCGGCAACACCGCCAGCCGCAGCAGTAGCGACAAGCAGTCGCCGTCGGCCACAGTCCACTTTTTCGTCACTCATATTGGTGGGATCCCTGAAAATGGAAGTGTTTGAGTCGGTCTGACCCGAAAGCCGTCGATTATAGCGAAATCAGCCTGGTGAATGGAAGCGGCGCAACAAACTCACTCAAAAAAATGCATAAATTGAGCGTTTTGTCAGTTAAATTACACCATCTTCGCTTAACTTATGAATCTCATGAATTCCATACCCAATCCTGCCAAGTACTTCTTTGGTGTGCTGCCCCAAAGCAGGACCGATCCAGCAGGTAACCCCCGGGGTGGCTGAGAGCTTAGGCACGATCCCTGGAATCCGCATCGGCTGCCCGTCCGGCAAATTCACTGTTTCCAGCATTTCACGGGCAATGAACTGTGGGTCGCTAAACATGTCGGCAACCGAATAGATGCGGCTGGCAGGCGTTTCCGCAGTCGCGGCGACTTGCAACACCTCGCACTCATCATGAGACGAGACCCAATCTCCAATTGCGCCATAAATCTCACGGGAGCGCAAATCACGACCGGCGTTGTCCGCTAACGAAGAGTCGTTCGCGAGGTCGTCGCGACCAATGGCGGCCATGAAGCGCCGAAAAATCGCATCACCGTTAGCGCCGATGGCCACATGTTTGCCATCCTGGGTAGTGAAGGTATTGGATGGAGTGATCCCGGGCATGACGTTACCGGTGCGTTCACGGATGAAGCCGAATATGTCGAACTCAGGCACAAGGCTTTCCATCATCGAAAACACGGCTTCGTAGAGCGCGACATCCACCACTTGCCCGCTGCCGCCAGCGACCTCACGATGACGCAGCGCCAGAAGGGCGCCCAACGCGCCCCACAGTGCCGCAATCGAGTCGCCAATGGAGATACCTGTCTTCACCGGCGGACGGTCTGGAAATCCCGTTACGTAACGCAATCCACCCATTGATTCGCCGATCGCTCCGAAGCCTGGCTGCGCAGCCATCGGCCCGGTCTGGCCGAACCCAGAAAGCCGCACCATTACCAAGCCAGGATTGATCGCGGAAAGTTGCTCCCATCCTAGGCCGAGCTTTTCCAGCACGCCCGGGCGAAAATTCTCCACCACGATGTCCGCATCCTTCACCAAACGGCGAATCACTTCCTTGCCGTCAGGATGCTTGAGATTGACAGTGACCGACTTCTTGTTTCTCGACTGCACGTACCACCACAGCGAAGTACCTTGATAAAGCTTGCGCCACTTGCGCAAGGGATCACCTTCGCCGGGAGCTTCTATCTTGATGACCTCGGCACCAAACTCGGCGAGAATGCGAGTACAGAAAGGCCCCGCGATCAGCGTGCCGAACTCGATCACGCGAACCCCTGCAAGCGGCTTCGGCGCCGATCCGGCGGGATCGCTCATGAGTAGTCGCGCCGCTCTATCAACGCTTGCGCCACCGTTGCCGCATCGACGTATTCCAATTCTCCGCCGACGGGTACGCCACGGGCAATACGGCTGACTTTGATGCCTCGTGCATGGAGCATTTCCGACAAATAATGTGCCGTGGCCTCCCCCTCGTTGGTGAAGTTTGTCGCCAAAATCACTTCTCGCACGACCCCATCACCCGCCCGCGCCAGCAGGCGGTCGAAGGCCAATTCACGCGGACCTATACCGTCGAGCGGCGACAGGCGCCCCATCAGCACATAGTAAAGTCCGTTATAGGCATGAGTCTGCTCCATGATATTCAGATCCGCCGGCATCTCGACGACACACAGCAGCGCTGCGTCGCGCTTGGGCGAGGCACAGCGCTCGCAGACCTCAGATTCGGCGAAGTTGTTGCAGCGAGAACAGTGGCACAGACGATCCAGCGCCGTGGATAAAGCTGCGGACAGTCGCTCCGCACCGCGCGGATCATGCTGTAGCAGATGATAGGCCATACGTTGGGCCGACTTCGGCCCAACGCCCGGCAGGCAACGCAAGGCCTCGATCAACGCATCGAGACTACCCGGCAAGGCCATCAGAACGGCAGCTTCATTCCAGCAGGCAGGTTAAGCCCTGCTGTGAACGCGCCCATCCGCTCCTGGGTCATGGCCTCCACCCTCCGCGTAGCATCGTTGAGGGCGGCTGCAACCAGATCTTCCAGCATTTCCTTATCGTCCATCACCGACGCATCAATGGAAACGCGACGTACATCGTGTTTGCAGGTCATCACCACTTTGACCGCGCCGGCCCCGGACTGGCCCTCGACCTCAATGGACGCCAGTTCTTCCTGAGCCTTTTGCATGTTCTGCTGCATCTGCTGGGCCTGTTTCATCAGGGCACCGATATTGCCGAAACCGCCTTTCATCGCTTACTGCTCCTTAAACGGGTTTGATCGTCGATTCATCGATGGTGGCATCGAACATATCCACCACCTCGCGCACAAAGCTGTCTCCCTCGATGGCGGCGATCGCCTGCCCTTGCCGCTCGCGCTGCTGATTTCGGCTGCGCTGCGCGGGCGTTTCGTCCGCGGTTTCCTCCAGCACGATATTCAGTTTCAAGGGCCGACCATAATGGCTCTGCAATTCCGCCTGTAGCTTTTCCTGCTGCGCGCGACCAAGCAGATGCTTATGTGCCGGCGGCAATCGCAACGTAATTTGCTCCTCGCTGTTTTCCGCCAGCTCACAATGGGCTGCGAGTTGTCGGGCCATGCCGGTCAGCGGCAATCGCGACAGCAGAGCGTGCCAGTCGTGGTCATCCGCCGGTGATGGCGGCACGGCAGGCGCTGCCGCGACGGGGCGCGCCACTGGGCGCTGAGCCGGGATGGCCGCCTCTGTCGGCAGTTCCGTGCGTGCCAACGGCCGAACTGCTATGGAAGGCGCACTTTCCGGCCTGAAGGCCAACAGGCGGAGCAGCGTCATGGTGAAGCCAGCGTACTCGTCTGGTGCCAGCGCCAAATCGTCGCGACCATGCACCGCAATCTGATAACAAAGTTGCAGAAATTCAGCCTCAAAGGCCTCTGCATAGGGCTGTAGTCGGGCCCGCTCGGCCATGTCAGCAAGGGCTTCAGGAGCAAACTGGAGCAAAGCGATTCGATGGAACAGCGTCGCCATTTCCTGCAATGCCGATTCAAAACTCAGACTGCGCCCCTCCATCGCATCGGCGATGGCCAGCAAGGCATGTACTTCATTCGTCGCCAACGCATCCAGCAGCCCATACAGGTAATCGTCGCCGACGGTGCCAAGCATGTCGCGCACCCCTGCTTCCTCTACCTTGCCTGCGCCATGGGCGATCGCCTGATCGAGCAGCGACAGGGCGTCGCGCATGCTTCCCGAGGCCGCCTTTGCCAGATGGCGTAGCGCAGCCTCCTCGAAAGATACCTGCTCCGCATCGAGGATTCGACTCAGATGGTCGACGATATGCCCTTGCGGCATCTGCTTCAGATTGAACTGTAGACAGCGGGAGAGCACGGTCACCGGAATCTTCTGCGGGTCGGTGGTTGCGAGAATGAATTTGATGTGTTCCGGCGGCTCTTCCAGGGTTTTCAACATGGCATTGAAAGCCGAATTGGAGAGCATGTGAACTTCGTCGATCACATAAACCTTGAAACGGCCGCGGGTTGGCGCGTAGACGGCGTTTTCGAGCAGCTGCCGCATTTCGTCTACACGGGTATTGGTGGCCGCATCCACCTCGATCAGGTCCACAAACCGACCGCCGTCGATTTCACTACAGGAGGAACAGACTCCGCACGGCGTTGCGGTAATTCCATTTTCGCAGTTCAACGCTTTTGCCATGATCCGCGCAATGGTCGTCTTACCCACGCCCCGTGTGCCGGTAAACAGGTAGGCATGGTGCAAACGCTGCTGCTCCAGGGCATGGGTCAACGCCCTGACGACATGCTCTTGCCCCACCAGAGTGGAAAACGATTTAGGGCGCCACTTGCGCGCGAGAACCTGATAGCTCATGGCTTGGCGAGTGGATTCGGAAATAATGAGGGAAGGTGTGGCGAGCCTGACCCCCGGCACTTACGGAAAACGGCTGTGGCTGCTGCCTTCCGGCCCTGACCAGATTCACCACCCCGCAATGCGGGGAGACCCGCCACAGCGAATTCTAACAGAAGGTTGCAGCCCATCCGCGCCGTTGAAGAAACTGCGGTAATTGCGTTCAAGCGCGTCGCGGCTACATCAGAAAATGCGCTGCCCACCAAGCAACGGCGGAGATCAATGCCGATGCGGGAATGGTCAGTATCCACGCCCAAACAATGCCGCCGGCAACACCCCAACGCACATTTCTCGCCCCACGTGTGGAACCGACACCCGCAATCGCGCCAGTGATAGTGTGCGTGGTCGACACGGGAATCCCCAGACCGGTGGCCATAAACAGCGTCAATGCCCCCCCGAAGTTGGCACTGAAGCCACGCGGCTGGTCAAGCTTGGTAATGCGCTGCCCCATTGTGCGAACAATGCGCCATCCGCCGAACAGTGTACCGAGCCCCATCGACAGATAGCAGGAGACGATCACCCAGGTATCAGGTCGCCCGAGCGACGGATCGGAGAGGTTTGCTGCGATCAGCAGCATCCAGATGATGCCGATGGTTTTCTGTGCATCGTTACCGCCATGACCCAAACTGTACATCGCAGCCGAAATTAATTGCAGCCGTCTGAATACGTTATCCGCCCTGCCCGCCGGAACCCTATGGCAGACCCAGGCAACAATTACCATGATCGTCCCGCCGAGGGCGAACCCCAGTAGCGGCGCCAGGAAAATGAACAGCACCGCCTTGCCCACGCCCCCCCAAACCAACGCACCGAAGCCCGCCTTGGCGATCGCCGAACCCACCAGTCCACCGATCAAGGCATGCGAGGAACTCGACGGAATACCGTAGTACCAAGTGATGATGTTCCACGCAATGGCCCCGATCAGCGCACCGAAGATCACATACTGATCCACTATGGTCGGATCGATGGTGCCCTTGCCAATCGTGCTCGCCACTTTGAGCTGAAAAACAAGAATCGCGATGACGTTGAATACGGCAGCCCAGATCACCGCCTGATGAGGCTTGAGGACGCGCGTCGACACCACAGTGGCGATGGAATTGGCCGCGTCGTGAAAGCCGTTCATGAAATCGAACGCCAGGGCCAGCGCCACCAGGAGCATCAGAGCGCCGAGGCTGATATCGAGGGAAGCCATGGATGAGTGGTCTTTCAGGCGTTTTCGAGAACAATGCCCTCGATGATGTTGGCCACGTCTTCGCAGCGGTCTGTAATCGACTCCAGCAATTCATACACGCCCTTAAGCTTGATCAACTGCCGCGTATCGCTCTCCTCGCGGAAAAGTTTTGCCATACCCTGACGCATCACACGGTCGGCGTCGGATTCCAATTGGTCGATTTCCTCGCAGGTACGCAGAATCGCCGACGCATTGTCCATATTGGACAACAGCCCGACCGCGGTCTTGACGCGTTCGCAACAGGAGACACAGATGTCGGCCAGACGCCGCGCTTCCTCGGTCAGCCGGCGCACATCATAGAGGTGCATGGTTTCAGCGACGTCCTGAGTCAGGTCCAGGATATCGTCCATGCGTACGATCAACTGATGGATTTCGTCCCGATCCAGGGGGGTATTGAAAGACGTATGTAGCAGCGCCACGGTGTCGTGGGTGATTTTGTCGGCACGCGTTTCGATCTCGTCGATCAGTCGAGCATGTTCGGCCAGGGCTTCGGCGCCAAGTTCCAGATCCCCGACCAGCGCCTGCAACTGACGGCCTCCAGCGACAATCAACTCGGCATGGGCATTGAAATTCTCGAAGAACCTACCCTCCCTGGGCATCAGTTTGGAGAACATATCGACTCGCCTTCTTGTCTACGGAACGGCGCGCAGTTTAACAGCGGGTCGGCCTCCCCGAGTTGATAGAATGCAGCGTTGGCCCTCTAGTGCTCACGCACCTTCCATGAAACGATCCCGCACCGCCCGCCGCAACCGGCCTACACCCGATCTGGAGACATTGATTCAGTTGAGTCAAGCTCTGGGTGAAGCCTCTAGCCGCATCGAAGACGAATTCTGGGAGCACCGGCTCGTCGCACTGGTTGAAGGTTTGCTTAGCTCTGACGACGACGAAACGCTGAATGCGGCGTTGGATGGACTGTTTCAGCGCAGTGAGCGCGGTTACGACAGCCTAGCCGACCTGATCGAAGGGCGTTGCGAATCGCGCCGCGGCACTTCGGATGCGGAGAACGACATTCTGCTGATCAGCTTGCCCATACTCGCCTGGTCGCGTTACGCGATTCCTTCCGGCACCGTTCCGCCGTCGGTGCTCGCCAACGTGCGCGTGCAACTCCAAGCCCATATCTTGGCAGCAGGCTGCCGTATAGGGCTAGCCAACATGCTGTTCAGTCCGGATCAGTTACCTGGCGGCTTTTCCGAAGTTTTTGCGCTCACCGACAGCCTGGGCAAAGCCGCACTGCAAGACCGCGATACCGCCATCGACCCGAAACAACTACCGGAAACTGTGAATTTCCTCTCCGACACTCGTTATCTGCTCTGTGCAGTCGCGGTTCCCCATGGCGCACCAATCTTCCGCTGGCAGGAGGAAGACGGCGATCGCGCGGAAGCACTGCGCCGCTGGCAGACGCAAGGAGGTGAAGCTTTGCGGATGTTACTGCCGGCCTGCGCTTCGGAACCGCTGCTACCGCTTGCGTTCTATGCCGCTTATCGCGAAGCCGACCGGGCTTCCAGACCCTATGCGCTGCGCGCTGCCGCCGACTTCCTGAATGCTGCACTCGGTATCCCCCCCGAACAGCTCACCGCGGTCGTGGCACCATTCCATGACCACGGGCTCGAGGAATACCGTATCGGCCTCGCCCTGACGAATTCGAGCCAGGTGATCCAGGGCACGATTTGGCCTCTACTTGAGGCCGAGGACGAAAGTACCGACATACCCGGCCAGATCGAAGCCGTATTGAACGAAATTGGCGTCGGCCGCATTGTGCTGCTTGATCAGCAATTTCCGATGGAGTTTTGTGACGACTGCGGCGCTCCGCTCTACCCTAATCCCGAAGGCGAACCGGTACATGCCGAATTACCCGAGGACGACAACACCATGGCGACACCAAGGCATCTGCATTAAGCTGCTCGATAAGGCGTCGGATCGATATCAGCAGGGCGCCCTGAAACCAAATCGGCAAGCAATCGGCCGGAACCGCAGGCCAGTGTCCAGCCGAGCGTTCCATGGCCGCTGTTGATATACAGATTTGGGCAAGCGGTAGCCCCGATCATTGGGACATTACCCGGAGTCGCAGGACGCAACCCGGCCCAGCATTCGGCCAGTGCATCGGCGCCCAGCCGGGGGAAAATCTGCCTTGCGCGTCGCTCTATTGCCGCCAGCCGTGCCCGATTGAGCGTCAGGTCGTAGCCGCAGAACTCCGCCGTACCTGCCACTCGCAAACGATTCCCCAAACGCGAAATCACCAGTTTGTGGCCATCGTCGGTCAGGCTCACCGAAGGTGCTTCGGTTAAATCAGAGAGTGCCAGCGTAATCGAGTACCCCTTCGCCGGATAGATCGGCATTCTCGCCCCCAGACCAACAGTACGCAGCAACAACGGCGTGTAGCTGCCCGCAGCAAGGACAAAGGCATCAGCTTGAATCCTCTCGCCATCGGCAAGCCGGATGCCTTCAATACGGTCCATGCCACCGAGCAATCGCTGCACCGTGCCCCCCATGCGAAACGACACCCCCCGCTCCGCACAATAAGCGGCCAGGATACGAGTAAAGGCGTTCGCATCGCCTGACTCGTCTGCCACGGTATACGTACCGCCGACAAGCATCTGGCGCGCATCGGCCAGCGCCGGCTCAATGGTCACGCAGCCATCAGCGTCTACCACCCGCCGATCGCAGCCCAGAGCGGTCATCATCGCTGCACGCGGAACCGCCTGATCGAAATCGCGCCGGTCGGTATAAATATGGAGAATGCCCTTTTCAAGCTGGTCATAGTCCAACCCCAATTCACGGCGCAAGGCCTGCAATGCCCCACGACTGTAAAGTCCAAGGCCGATCAGCGCGATGATATTGGCACGGGTACGCCCAGGCAGGCATTCAACGAGGAATCGCATCCCCCAAAGCCATTGCGCAGCATCCGCACGCAAACGCCAGAGCAGGGGAGCATCCTCTTTGCCCAGCCATTTGAGCGCATTGAGTGGCGCCGCCGGATTGGCCCATGGTTCGGCGTGACAAACAGATATCTGCCCCCCATTGGCGTAACTGGTCTCCCGACCCGGTTCGGGCTGTCGATCCACGACCGTTACCTGATGGCCCGCGGCGGCCAAATACCATGCCGTAGTCACGCCGACGACCCCCGCCCCAATCACCACAACCCGCATCAAACGTACCTCTGCGAGGGAATCTTTGACTGCGCTGCATGTCCCATAGAACGCTATGGTAACGTGCCAAATGGAGGAGTCAGCATGAATACGGATGATAAACCCACCCTGAAAAAGCGTCTCAGCGAAATCCAATACCGGGTCACTCAGGAGGCGGCTACCGAGCAACCTTTCAGCGGACAGTTCTGGAATCACTGGGAAGAAGGCGCTTACCGCTGTATTTGTTGCGCGGCGGAGCTTTTCCTCTCGCAGGACAAATTCGATGCCGGCTGCGGATGGCCGAGTTTTTCGCTACCGCGGGATGCCGCCAATGTTGCCGAGCGCACCGACCTAAGCCACGGCATGCGCCGCATCGAAGTTACCTGTAGCCACTGCGGTGCCCATCTCGGCCACGTTTTCAACGACGGCCCGGCGCCAACTGGACTACGTTACTGCATCAATTCGGCGTCACTGGATTTCAAAAGCGACGCGCCTGCCGGGAAAACCTGACCTGCCGACCCCCGTACCGTACGACTGCTTATAATCCGCCCATGAAATTCCTCTTCGATCTATTTCCCGTCATTGTTTTCTTTGCTGCATTCAAGTTTGCAGGCATCTACGCAGCCACCATCGCCGCCATTGGCGCCACGGTGTGTCAAATTGCCTGGGTTTGGTGGCGCCACGGCAAGGTGGACACCATGCTCTGGGTCAGCCTGGCGTTGGTCGGCGTTTTCGGCGGCGCAACCCTGGTGTTGCACGACGAAACGTTCATCAAGTGGAAGCCCACCGTGCTGTATTGGATTTTTGCCTCGGTGCTTGCCGGATCAGCGATATTCGCGGGGAAAAACCTGATCCGTTCAATGTTGGCTGAACAATTGACGCTGCCCGATAAAGTGTGGACGCAGCTCAACCTGGCCTGGGCCGGATTCTTCGCTTTCATGGGAGGCGTAAACCTTGCCGTGGCTTTTTCGTTTTCCACCGATATCTGGGTCAATTTCAAGCTGTTTGGCGGCATGGGACTCCTGCTCGGATTCGTAGTACTGCAAGGACTGATACTGGCTAAGTATGTCGACCCCGCCGAAGACAACAAATAACATGCTTTACGCCATCCTGGCCGAAGACGCGACCAATAGCCTTGAGCGTCGCCTCCACAATCGACCGCAGCACCTTGCCCGACTTGCAAAGCTTGAGGCGGAGGGTCGCCTCACCCTTGCCGGCCCCTGCCCAGCGATTGACAGCCCAACTCCGGGGCCCGCAGGTTTCAGCGGCAGCGTGATCGTTGCCGAATTCGAATCGCTCGAAGCCGCCAAACAATGGGCCGCTGAAGATCCATTTGTCACCGCCGGCGTTTATGCCTCGGTCGCCGTCAAACCCTTCCTCAAGGTATTGCCGCAATGAACGACGTGATTGCGCGCATGCGCGCAGGCCTCGAAGTGCTGCAACCGGAAAGAATCGACATCGAAGACCAGAGCGCACAGCATGCCGGTCATGCTGGAGCGGCTTCGGGCGGCGGTCATTTCCGCCTTCAAATCGTTGCCGCCGGCTTTGCCGGGCTACCTGTCATGAGGCGCCATCGCTTGGTGTATGATGCGCTCGGCCCGCTGATGAAGCGGGAAATTCATGCTCTGAGCATCATTGCGAAAGCTCCCGAAGAAACCTGACAACGCTAGGAAACCACATGAAACGCCACCTGATGCATGTCGCGCCCCTCATCGCAGCAATCATCGCCACGTCCCCAGCATTCGCCGCCAAGATTGAAAAGAAGGCGGAGGACGCCGACAAGGGTGCCGTCGTCGCCACAGTCAACGGCAAGGCCATCCCCAAAACGCGCGTCGAACTGCTTGTTGCTGCCCAAAAGGCCCAAGGGCGCCCCGACTCCGACGATCTGCGTAACGCCATCCGGGAACGCCTGATCATGCTCGAGGTCGTTGTTCAGGAAGCGCAGAAGAAGGGACTAGACAAGAAACCGGAAACAGTCGCTCAGATGGATATGGCTCGTCAGGATGTTCTCATCAACGCCTATCTGGGCGAATATGTCCGCGCCCATCAGATCTCCGCCGAGACGATTCAAAAAGAGTATGACAACTACAAAACATCGATGGGCGACCGGGAATACAAGGCACGCCACATCCTTGTGGAAAAGGAAGACGAAGCGCGCGACATCATCGCCCGACTGAAGAAAGGTGAAAAATTCGAGGATTTGGCTCGCCAGTCCAAGGATCCAGGTTCGCGCGAAAAGGGCGGCGACCTGGACTGGTCGGTTCCCTCGAATTACGTCAAGCCGTTTGCCGAAGCATTGACCAAGCTGGAAAAAGGAAAATATACCGAAATCCCTGTGAAGAGCGACTTCGGTTGGCATGTCATTCTGCTCGAAGATGCTCGCGCCTTCACCCCGGTCGGAATGGAAGAACTCAAACCGCAAATTGTCCAGAGCCTGCAACGGCAACTGGTGGACCAGCATGTGCAAGAATTGCGCAGCAAGTCCAAGGTTGAATAAGACTCGCAATACCAAGCAAAGCAAGGGGGCTAAGGCCCCCTTTTTTGTGCGGTAGCAATGCTGAAGCAGATTTCTAACTGGTTGCGAGAACGTCGAGTTGCACGCGTCCTCGTTACGGAAGAGCAGTGGGCCAAGGCCGAAGCTGCATTGCCCATCCTGTCTCGGTGGAGCAGCGAAGAACGTACGCGATTACGGCAACTCGCCATCGAGTTCATTGCCGAAAAGCAGTGGAGCAGCGCCAATGGACTTGTGCTGACGCCGCAGATTCAATTGATCATCGCTCTTCAAGCCTGCCTGCTGGTGTTCAACCTGGGGCTTGACTGGTATCGCGGCTGGAGCGGCATCATCGTCTATCCAGGCGATTTCGCCATTCCACGGCGAATCGTCGATGAGGTCGGTGTGGTGCATGAATACGACGATCCGGCACTTGGCGAGGCGTGGCAAGGTGGCCCCGTAATCATCTCCTGGTTCGACGGAGCAGATTGCCCCCAGGACGTCAATCCGGTCATCCACGAATTCGCACACAAGCTTGATATGCTTAACGGATCTTCCGACGGTATGCCTCCGCTGCATAGCGATATGTCGCGCCGCACCTGGTGCGACGCGTTCGGTCGCGCTTATGCAGAATTGCAGAGGCAACTCGACCTGGGCGAAGACACGGCAATCGACCCGTATGCCGCAGAAGAACCTGCGGAGTTCTTCGCCGTAGCCAGCGAAGCGTTCTTCGATGCCCCGGCAATGCTGGCCACGACCTACCCCGATGTCTTCAATCAACTGTGCATTTTTTATCGCCAGAACCCCCTCGAACCCGTGCCAGCCGAGCTTTGACGGAGAATAGTCTGTGCTAGACTTCATGGCTGACCGGCGTCCAAACCGGCTGCCCGGAATTATCGGGATTTAATTGACCATCTTTATCGATAAAGGGAACCAAATGAACAAGTCGCTCCTCGTTGCTGCTCTCGTTGCACTCGCCGTTACCGCCTGCGGCAAGAAGGAAGAAGCCCCCGCCCCGGCTCCGGCTCCGGCTCCCGCCGCTGAAGCCCCGAAGCCCGCTGAAGCAGCTGCTCCCGCCGCTGCCCCGGCAGCCGCCGACGCCGCCGCCAAGCCTGCCGAAGCTGCACCGGCCGCTGCTGCCCCCGCCGAAAAGAAGTAATTCGGTCGCACGCAAAAAAGCCCAGCTTCGGCTGGGCTTTTTTTTGTGGATCAGAGCATTCGCCAGTCGAATCCATCTTCCTGGGTAGCCACACCGATCCAATCCGAGTCGCACCCTACAACCGCAGCCAGCGCCGTGCGCACTAAGCCGGGACGATTGTTCTGTTCGCTCAGATGAGCGGCCACAAGATGCTGCAATTGCCCGACACCAATGCACCGCAGAAGTTCCGCTGCCGCTGCATTGTCGAGATGTCCCAGACGACCACCTACGCGACGCTTCAGTTGCGGCGGATAGGCGCCCTCGGCAAGCATTGCGGCATCGTGATTACACTCGAGCACCAGCGCTTCGCAGCCAGTCAGCATTTCCACAATGTGTTGCGTGGCGATTCCGACATCGGTCAGTACCCCAAGGCGTCGCACCCCATCGGAAAACACAAACTGCACTGGTTCGCGCGCATCGTGCGGCACCGGAAAAGGTGCAATCTGGACATCGCCTATGGAAAAGGGCGTATGGCTATCGATGAAATGGACCGAGTCCATTGTGCTACAAGTCAAGCTCGCGGCAAAAGTACCGTGGGTCAGATACATCGGCACAGCAAAGCACCGATTGCACGCCGCAGCCCCACCGACATGATCGCTGTGCTCATGAGTAAGCACAACCGCATCTATATCCGTAGGCTCCAGATCGAGGCGTGCCAATCGTCGGGTCAACTCTCGTGGGCCGAAGCCGCAATCAAGCAATACGCGGGTGGCGCCCACCTCCACCACCAACGCATTACCACGGCTGCCGCTCCCAAGAGCGGCGAACCGGATCACTTCAATTGGGCGAGTAGCAGTGTCAGAATCTTGCGGGCCGTATCCGACGTATCCTTGCCGCCCTCGCGGGTCAGCACCTGCAAAGTGGACTTATCGCCGCCAGCCTTGACTTGAATGCGGTAGCGCGCGTTGGAATCGATCTTGGGACCGTCGGCACGCCAAAACATCAGCTTGTCGATGAATCCTTTCTCGCCCTTCTTCGCCACGTCGTTTTCCGGATCAACATAGCGAACGTAATACACACCTTGGGAACGATCGCGATCTTCCACCGTAAAGCCGATTCGGTCCAGCGCCAAGCCGACCCGCCGCCAGGCACGGTCGAACGGTTCCTGCACTTCGAGCACGGCACTGCCTTCGGCCACCTGGCCTAGCAGCTTGGCACGCTCCGGCAACGGCGCAGTGGCCAGCATCGTCGTCGCACGACTTTCCTCGACACCCAGCCGCACCATCAGGCGACGCAGCATTTCAGCTTCCAGATCGGGGTCCGGCGTACGCGGTTGCCAGCGAGTCTGATCCTTACCCTCGGTGACGTACACCTCGTACATGCCGCGATGACTGATATAAATTTCCGTGGTTCCAGGCGTCGCGCCCGGCTCCAGGCGAGTTCGGAATTTGTCGCGCTCGGCCGTCGAATAAACGTCGTCGAACACCGTACCGATGGCGCTGCGGATGAAGTCCTTCGGTAGCTTCGCGCGATTCTCCGCCCAGTCGGTTTCCATCACGCCCGCCTCGGGCCGTTCGACATCGATGATGAAGCCGATGTCCTGCCAGAACTCTTTGACGTTCGACCACAACTTGTCGGGGGGGAGGGGAACGACCAGCCAGCGCTGGCTGCCATCCTTCTCGACGCTCATCTTTTCGATTTGCGGCAGCACGTCCTGCGCCGTCGAAGCCCGTGCCTGACCGGCGCGTTCTGCGGAATACACGGAATAGCTTGCCCCGCCACGTGCGCCGCCGATGTCCGGCACGCTGTAGCGCTCATCCTTGCTGGGCACGGTTAAATCGGGCGGAATCTCCAGCGGCGGCAATTTACCCGCCGACTTGTAATCGATTTTCTTCGATTCGAGCAGGGAACCGCAGCCGGACACGATCAAGCCCAGCACGACGGGGAGCAGCAATGCCTTGCGCTTCATGCAATCTCGCTTAAATGATGAGTGGTTGGGCACCCGCCCGACAGGACGGGAAACGAGCGGCGATTCTACCCGAAAGCCACCTACAGATCGGCCAACGCCTTGATGTGGGCGACGACGCTGCGGCCAAGCGCCGAAAGGGCATAGCCGCCTTCCAGCAGCGAGACGATACGGCCCTGCGCCGGACCTTTGGCGATGCGGCGCAACTGTTCGGTCACCCATACATAATCCATTTCCACGAGGCCTAGCGAGGCCATGTCGTCCTCGTAATGGGCGTCGAACCCGGCCGAAACCAACACCAACTCGGGCTCGAAAGCGCGCAGCCGCGGCAACCAGCAACCATCGACCATTTCGCGGAAAGCGTCGCCCCGAGTACCGGCAGGTAGCGGGATGTTTACCATGTTCGAGGCCGGATTTTCGGTGCCCGAATAAGGATAAAAGGGGTGCTGGAAGCTGCCGACCATCAATACGCGTTCATCACCGGCAAGGATGTGTTCGGTTCCATTGCCGTGATGCACGTCGAAGTCGACGATGGCGACCCGTGTTAGCCCCCAAGCCTCGATTGCGTGCATCGCCGCCACCGCGATGTTGTTGAAAAAGCAGAAGCCCATAGCCTTGGCGCGTTCGGCATGATGGCCGGGCGGGCGCACTGCGCAAAAAGCAGTCTTCACCTCCCGGCGCATGACCAGATCCACGCCGAGGACGCCCGCCCCCGCCGCCCGGTACGCGGCTCGCAGCGTACCGGGGTTCATTACCGTATCGGGGTCCAGATGCACTACGCCATGCTGCGGCGACATGGCACGCAAACTGTCTATGTAGGAGGCCGGGTGAACGCGCAGCAACTGCGCCTCCTCGACCAAGGGCGCATCATGGAATTGGAGGTAAATATCGAGGCCCGCGGCGATCAGTCGATCATGGATGGCCCCGAGGCGTCCTGGGCATTCCGGATGGTGGGCGCCCATATCGTGCAACCAACAGTCGCGATGGGTGATGAACGCGGTAGTCATGAGTCCGTCAACGATGGCATACAATGAGCCGGAAGCCCGCACTATAGCTCAGTTCGCTGACGCCGCCCTGACCACCTCATGCCCCTTGCCGATCACGATATCGAAGCCTTGCTGAACGCCGCCAACCGGGTCATCCTCGGCAAGGAAAGGCAGATCCGCCTGGCCCTCGCCTGCCTGCTGGCACGCGGCCATCTGCTGATCGAAGACATTCCCGGCGTCGGCAAAACAACGCTGGCCCATGTACTGGCGCGTTTGCTCGGACTCGATTTCCAGCGCATCCAGTTCACCAGCGACCTGCTTCCGGCCGACATCCTTGGAGTTTCAGTCTTCGACCGCGAAAGTGGCGCCTTCCGCTTCCACCCCGGGCCGGTCTTCGCCCAGCTTGTCCTCGCCGACGAAGTCAATCGTGCCACACCCAAGGCGCAAAGCGCCCTGCTCGAGGCGATGGAAGAACGCCAGGTCACTACCGAGGGGCGCACGCGCCCACTGCCCGAGCCTTTTTTCGTCATTGCGACGCAGAATCCGGCCCACCAGATAGGGACTTTCCCACTCCCCGAATCGCAACTGGATCGTTTCCTCATGCGCATCGAGTTGGGCTATCCCGACCGCACCGCGGAACGCGAACTGCTGGCCGGTGCCGACCGCCGTGAACTGGTGGCGCAACTTTCGCCCTGCCTGCCGCCACCCGCGTTGCTGGCGATGCAACGCCAGGTAGCCAACGTGCATGCGGCCCCTGCCCTGCTCGACTATGTCCAGGCGCTGGCCGAACATACGCGCCAGTCGGCCGATTTCGTCGCCGGACTTTCGCCCCGTGCCGCTCTCGGCCTGCTCGCCGCAGCGCGTGCCTGGGCATTGCTGGAAGGGCGCGACCATGCGTTGCCGGAGGATATTCAGGCGGTACTGCCGTCGGTCATCGGCCATCGACTGCTTGCGCCAGCGGGTCCCGGCAATGGCAACCTGGCGCGACGACTGATCGAGGCCGTCGCGTTGCCTTGAACCCGGGCCGACGGCCTTCACACGTATGCTCGGCCAGTACCTGAACCCCGAAGCCATGCGCCAACGCTTCTACCTCTGGGCATTGCGTAGCCGCCCGCCGGAACCCGTACCAATTTTCTTCAGTCAGCGCCGCGTCTATGTGCTACCAACGCGCGCCGGTCTGGTCTTCGGGCTGGCGCTGATCGTGATGATGCTGGGAGCCATCAATTACACCCTGAGCCTCGGCCACGCACTGGTGTTCCTACTCGCTGGCCTGGGCATAGCAACGATCCTTGCCACCTTCCGTAATTTGGTGCATCTGCGCGTTACCACCGGCCGCTGCGAGCCGGTATTTGCCGGCGAGGCGGCATGCTTCGGCCTGATCCTGCACAACGTCCGGGCCGCCGGACGCTACGATCTCAGGCTGCACGCAGGCGAAGGCGACTGGGTGCACTGCGACATCCCCGCCAACGCCAGTGTCGCAATCAAGCTTCCGCTGCCGACGCAGCGTCGTGGCTGGCTCGAACTGCCCCGCGTCACCATCGAAACCCGTTGGCCGCTTGGTCTGGTACGAACCTGGGGCTATCTCCAGCCGGCCTTGCGCTGCCTGGTCTACCCGACGCCGGCGCACGCGGCGCCGCCGTTGCCGATTGGTAGCGGCGACCACCACGGACGACACCGACAAGGCCGTGGCAGCGACGATTTCGCCGGGCTGCGCCGCCATCAAACCGGCGACGCGCTGCATCATGTGGCGTGGAAAAGTGCCGCCCGCCAGCCTGATGCCGACCTACAGACCAAATATTTTGCCGGCGAAAACAGCGAGGCGCTGTGGCTCGACTGGGCCGAGCTACCTCCGACGATGGATACCGAAACGCGCCTTGCGCTGCTTGTGCACTGGGCGTTGGAAGCCGAACGCGCGGGACTTGCCTGGGGGCTGCGGCTGCCGCAGCGGGAATTTTCGCCCGACCGCGGCGATGCGCATCTCCATCGCTGCCTTGAAACCCTGGCCCTGTATGGCCAAGCCTAGGAAGCCCGGCGCACCGCCGCTGACGCAGGGCCAGACGGTCTGGCTTGCGGCCTCGGCCTGCGGCGTACTCGTGCCGCTCGCGCCTTACCTGCCGCTGTGGCTCGATGCGCTCTGCGCCGTCGCCATTCTCTGGCGCGGCTGGCTGCTCTGGCGCCGCGTACCGCTACCGCCGCGCTGGCTGGTCAATCTGATGGCCGTCGTCGGCGCAATCGGTGTCGCGATCCATTTTCGTACCCTGCTCGGCAAGGATCCGGGAGTAGCCCTGCTAACGCTGTTCCTCGCCCTCAAGCTATTCGAAACGCGCAGCGCGCGCGACGCCTTCGCCGTGGTATTGCTCGGTTTTTTTCTCATCCTGTCGCAGTTCTTCTACACCCAGAGCATGGTCACCGCGGTTGCCATGGTCGCCACAACGCTGCTGGTCACCACCACACTGGCCGTGCTTCAGCGCAGCAGCACGCCGCCACTCCAGGCGGTGCGCCTAGCCGGATCGATGTTGCTCCAAGCGCTGCCCTTCATGCTGCTGCTGTTCCTCTTTTTTCCTCGCGTATCCGGGCCGCTCTGGGGCCTGCCGGCAGACGCCTACAGCGGGCTGTCCGGCCTCAGCGATACGATGAGCCCAGGCTCGATCAGCCGGCTGTCGCTGTCCGACGCAATCGCCTTCCGCGCCCGTTTTACAGAACCGCCGCCGGACCAAGTGCAGCTGTACTGGCGCGGCCCGGTGCTCACTCGCTACGATGGCCGCAGCTGGCGTCTTGGACTGAGCGGACTAGCCAGCGAAGCCGCGGCGCAGATGGCGCAACCGGTCGACTATGAAATCACACTGGAGCCGCACAATCAGCCATGGCTGTTCGCCCTCGACCATCCCAGCCGGCTGCCGCCCAACGCAGTGCTGACGAAGAATTTCCAGGTCGTCGCCAAGCGCCCAGTCCGCAGCCGCTTGCGCTACGCGATGCAATCGGTGCTGGATGCGCACGTCGGCCGCAACGAATCGGCCGACGCGCTGGGCGAAGCGTTGCAACTGCCGGCAGATTTCAACCCGCGTGCGCGCGCACTGGCCGCCAGCCTGCGCGCCGTCAGTCGCAACGATGCAGAGGTAGTCGCACGCATGCTGGCTCGCTTTCGCAAAGAGACCTTCGTCTACACGCTGTCGCCGCCGCTGCTCGGCCGCGACAGCGTGGACGAATTCCTTTTCGATACCCGCCGCGGTTTTTGCGAACACTATGCTTCGGCCTTCGTCTTCGTCATGCGCGCAGCCGGCATTCCTGCGCGAGTGGTTACCGGCTATCAAGGCGGCGAGGTCAACCCGGTAGACGGCTACCTGCTGGTGCGTCAACTTGATGCCCACGCCTGGACCGAAATCTGGTTACCGCAGCGCGGCTGGCAACGGGTCGATCCGACAGCGGAAATCGCGCCCAACCGGGTCGAGCAGAACCTTGCGGCGGCCATCCCACAGAGCGACGCATTGCCGCTGATGACGCGCCCTGAGCTGAACTGGTTGCGGCAGCTGCGCTACCGCTGGGAAGCCGCGAGCAATGCATGGAATCAATGGGTGCTCGGCTACGACGAACAGCGCCAATACGCCCTGCTCCGCCTGCTCGGCATCCCTTCGCCGGACTGGCGCGCCCTTGGTGCGCTGACCGCCACGGCGGGCGGTGTCCTGATGCTGGCGCTGACCGCGTGGACGCTGCATCAACGCCGCCGAGCCGATCCCCTGCATGCGCTCTGGCAGCGCTTCGAGCGCAAGCTGGCGAAACGCGGACTCGGCCGTGCAATGTGGGAAGGCCCGGCCGATTACGCTGCCCGACTCGTTCGAGCACTGCCGAGACGTGAAGCCGAAATCGCCTCCATTTGCACGATTTATCAGGCCGCGCGCTACGGTAAATTAATCGAAAGTGCCGTCACCCGGCGGCAGCAACTGTCCGAACTAAAACGTCGCATCGCCGCCTTCACATCTTGAAACGCACGCTCGTCCTGATTCTCGCCGTCGCCAATTTCCGCGCCTATGCCGATCCCACAGCGAACTATGAGACGCGCAACGAGGTCCGCGAGTTTGCCGCCGCGATGGCAAACCGGCATGGCTTCGACGAAGCGACGTTGCTAGTTCAATTTCATCACGCCCGCTTTCTCCCCGCCGTCATCAAGGCCATCCTGCCGCCGGCCGACCCGGGTATCCGCTCCTGGAAAACCTACCGCGCGCGCTTCGTCGAATCGAAGCGGATAAAGGCCGGCGTCAAATTTATCGACGCCCACCGAGCGACGCTACTGCGCGCTGAAAAGCAATATGGCGTTCCCGCCGAAATCATCGCCGCCATCATCGGCGTGGAAACCATCTACGGAAGCCATACCGGCAGCTTCGAGACCTTCTCGACACTGACCACGCTCGCCTTTGATTACCCGCCGCGAGCGGAACTGTTCCGCCGCGAATTGGAAGCGCTGCTGCTGTTGGCGCGCGACGAAGGACGAGCACCGGAGAGCTATCGCGGCTCGTACGCCGGCGCACTCGGTCTGCCACAGTTTCTGCCGAGCAGCGTGCGCACCTATGCGGAGGATTTCAACGGCGATGGGCGCGTTGATCTAACCGATGCAACGGATGCCATCGGCAGCGTCGCCCGATTCCTCGCCGAACACGGCTGGCAACGCGGCGCACCGATCGCCGCCGTCGCCAGGCTGGGGACGGCGACGGCGAAAGACCTGCTGGCGGAAGGCATCGAGCCGCGGCGCAGTGTTAAGGAATTGCGTGAAATGGGGATCGATATCGGTAGTGCACCGGATCAGCCCGCGGCCCTAATCGATCTGGTCACCCCGGGCGCCGCAACCGAATACCGGCTCGGCTATAGAAATTTCTATGTACTGACACGCTACAACCGCAGCAGCTTTTATGCCTCGGCAGTAACCGACCTGGCCATGGCTTTGCGCGGCGCGCTATAGCAGCGCGTCGCGACGCACGCCCTCACGCGCAAGACGCCGCCGCAGGGCCTGTAGCGCCTCCATCTGGATCTGTCGCACCCGTTCCCGGGTAACGCCCATTTCCGCGGCGATCGTTTCCAGCGTCGCCACTTCGGCACCGTTGAAACCATAGCGTCGCTCCAGCACCCGACGCTGGCGCTCGGAAAGTTCATCGATCCACGTCGCCATGCGGGTTTCGATCTCATGTTGGGCGAGCTGCGTTTCCGGGCTAGCGATATTCTCATCGGCAATCGCATCGCCGATGGAAAGATCGGGATCGAAATCGAGCGGAGCATCCAGCGAGGCGGTGCGTTCGGAGAGCGCAAGAATATGGCGGATTTCCTCGACCGGCTTGTCGAGCAGACGCGCCACTTCCTCCGCACCATGCCGCTGTCCCTCTTCGCCGTTGTCGATACGACGCAGAGTGCGCAACACCAGATTGAGCTCCTTCACCACATGAACCGGCAACCGGATGGTGCGTGACTGGTTCATGATGGCGCGCTCGATGTTCTGCCGTATCCACCATGTGGCATAGGTGGAGAAGCGGAAACCGCGCTCGGGATCGAATTTTTCCTGGGCATGGATCAAGCCCAGATTGCCCTCCTCGATCAGATCGTCGAGCGGAACACCGCGGTTCTGGTAGTGCCGCGCAACGCTCACCACCAAGCGCAGATTGGATTCGATCATGCGCTGGCGCGCAGCGAAATCGCCTTTCAGCGCAGCACGCGCCAGGGTTTTTTCCTCATCGGCGGTCAGCAGCGGACTGGCGCCGATCTCGTTGAGATAGAGCTGCGTGATGTCGTCGAGGAAATCCAGCTCAGCGTCTTCCGCAACGACGATCTCTTCTTCGGTGGCGGGTTCGGGCAGCGCTTCGCCTTCCTCGCTGGACAATGAATCCTCAGACATAGATTTTCAGCGTTTAGGAAGATATTGCAGAGGATCCACCGGCTTACCCTGGCGGCGGATTTCGAAATGCAGCTTGATCTGGTCGGCATCCGTGTTACCGACCTCGGCGATCTTCTGTCCGCGGGTGACGCTCTGGCCTTCCTTGACCAGGATCGAATTATTGTGGGCGTAGGCGCTGAGGAAAGTGGCATCGTGCTTGACGATCACCAGCTTGCCGTAGCCGCGCAATCCGCTTCCCGCATAAACCACCTTGCCCGGGGCTGCCGCGAGCACCGCATCGCCGGCGTTGCCGGCCAGGTCGATGCCCTTGTTGTTCGCCTCGGTGAAGGGAGCGATCAATTTTCCGCCATTCGGCCACGACCACTCCAGAGCCGCTGGCATCACCTCAGCTGGCGGCTCTTCCGGCAACAGCTTCCCGGTCTTCGCCGGACTCGGCTGGGGCATGCCTTCACCGCGTTGCAACCGCAGCAGCGCCTCGTCGGAGTAGGGCTGGGTGCCCGCTTTCGGTTCGCGCTTGAGCATGCCGACGGCCACTGGAGCAGTATCGATTGCTTGCGGCGGGGCTACCGGCTTTACCACCGCGACCGCCGCATCTTCAGGCGGCACAACGCGCAACAACTGGCCGGCATTAATCTTGTTCGGGTCGTCAAGTTTGTTCCATGCCGCGACTTCGCGATAATCCTGTCCATGGTCGAGCGAGATGCGCAGCAGATTGTCGCCGCGCTTTACCAGGTAATGACCAGGAGGAACCTCGACCACGTCCGCGGACGCGGACGCGGACGACGAAGGTAGCGCGGCCACGTCCGTGCCGCGATCGACCACAGGCGCCGGAGCATGGCTGGCGCAACCAGCGAATGCGACGGCAACAACCATTCCCGAAAAAAGCGTACGCAGACTCATTCGACTCCTGGCAAAAGCGGCACGAAACGAACAGCGTCGAAACGGGTTTCGACAAATCCATCGGCACCGCGTTCGATCAGCGCCAATACCTGACTACGGTCGGTTCCCAGCGGCAGAATCAGGCGGCCACCGACAGACAGCTGATCAAGCAGGGTCTGCGGCGCGCGCTGTGCCGCCGCGGCGAGGGTGATGGTATCAAACGGCGCTGCCTCCGGCAGCCCAAAATTGCCATCGGCATGTTTCAGGCGTACCCCGGTCAAGCGCAACTGGCGCAAATTGTCGCGGGCGCGGGCGAGCAGCGGCGCAATGCGCTCCACGGCATAGACATCCTTGCTCAGCATCGCCAGTACGGCCGCCTGATAGCCGCAGCCGGCACCCACCTCCAACACCTTGCCAAGGCCCGCACGACCGGCCAGGAGCAGCTCGATCATGCGGGCGACGACGAAGGGTTGCGAGATGGTCTGCCCCAGCATCAACGGCAGCGCGGTGTCTTCGTAGGCACGGTGAGCCAGCGCCGGTTCGACGAAGACATGGCGCGGCACCGTCCCCAATGCCGCCAGCACGCGTTCGTCGCGGATACCTTCGGCGCGCAGGCGCTCGACCATGCGCGTCCGCATCCGCTGCGAAGTCATGCCGATACCTTGCAGGTTCATGCCAGCAGCCAATCCCGCACGGCCCCGATTTGCTGGGTATGAGTGAGGTCGATCTGCAACGGCGTGATTGAGACGTAACCGTTGGCCACGGCATGAAAATCGGTACCCTCTCCGGCATCGGCGGCCTCGCCCGCCGGACCAACCCAATAGACGGTCTGCCCGCGCGGATTGATCTGCCTGACCACGGGCTCCGCCTTGTGGCGACGGCCGAGTCGGGTCACGCACATCCCCCTGATCTCCGCATACGGGATATCGGGAATATTCACATTGAGCAGCACCGGCCCGCCCAGCCCCCGCTTCTGAAAGCGCAGGAAGATTTCCCTGGCGACTTGCGTCGCCGTATCGAAATGGCGCCCCTCATGGCCGACAAGGGAAAAGGCAATCGACGGCACACCGAGCAGATGCCCCTCCGTCGCCGCCGCTACCGTTCCGGAATACAACGTATCGTCCCCCATGTTCGCCCCCAGATTGATGCCCGAGAGCACCATGTCCGGCTGATGCTCAACCATGCCTGTAACTGCCAGATGCACGCAATCGGTCGGTGTGCCGTTGACATAGTGGAAACCGTTAGCCCCCGAACGGAGAGTCAACGGGCGATCGAGCGTGAGGGAATTGCTGGCCCCGGTGCGATCCTGATCGGGAGCGACGACCGTGAACTCGGCGAGTCCGGAGACTGCGCCAGCCAAGGCGGCTAGACCGGGGGCGAGATATCCGTCGTCGTTGCTCAGAAGAAGGCGCATGACGGCGAATGAACTTTCCGATCGATTAAGAAATCCTGATTTGGAAATTGGCCGCGGCGGCTGGGCTCAAACTCGCGTCCCCAAGAACCCCTCGTACGGTGGGGCAAGCATCTGCGAGTATCGGGTGCTCCCATCCTGACCACAACCTCCCCTGCGTCTCTACAGGTTAGGCATATCGGCCTAACCGGATGCCCGCTCTTGTCAGGCAGTACGCCTCGCTACGACGGAAAACCGGGCCAGGCGGGCGCCATTATAGCGGCTAGCTTAGGACCGGGAGCAGGCCATCGTTGTGGTCCCTCAAATCAGCCGGACTGATAAGCCACCGATTCGCCCACTCTCCCGCATGCAAGGGACAAACGGGAACGACAATCGCGTCGGAAGCCATAAAATCAACCTTTGTCGACAACGTCAAAGCTCACCTTGCAGGTACCATGCATCCGCAATTCATACGAAAAGCATCTATCGAGGGACGGGGTTTGGGTGTTGTTTGGCATCTCTATCTGATTGAATGCATCGATGGCTCTCTCTATACCGGGATCGCCACGGATGTCGAACGGCGCTTTCAACAACATATTTCTGGCAAAGGTGCGCGCTATACCCGTTCCCACAAGCCCTCGCACTTGGTAGCATTACGCCCCGTCGGTTCGCGGTCGGAAGCCTTGCGCGCCGAATTGGCTGTCAAGCGGCTGCCGAGGGACAAGAAAATAGCAGCCGTAAGATTGCAGTCGTCTATTTCCATCCATAACAACGAAAGGCTCAACACCATGAACAAGTCGGAACTTATCGAAGTTGTCGCTGCAGAAGCCGAACTCACCAAGGCTGCCGCAGAGCGGGCGCTGTCCGCCGTCCTCGGCGCAGTCGTCAAGGCCGTCTCCAAGGGCGACTCCGTTGCCCTGATCGGCTTCGGCTCCTTCAAACCTGCCAAGCGTGCTGCCCGCACAGGTAAAAACCCGAAGACCGGCGCGACCCTCAAGATCGCCGCAACCACCGTGCCGAAGTTCTCCGCTGGTGCTACCTTCAAAGCCGCTGTCGCTGGTAAGAAGGCTGCTAAGAAGAAGTAATAGACATTCGGGGGCTTCGGCCCCCGAATGTCGCATGCGCCGAAGCCAACAATGCCGACGCAAAAAACACCCGATCCCGCAAAGCTTGATCGCCTAGTCGCCGAGGCACGGCGTACGGCCGAATCGAGGGAGAACGACTACCGCGAACAGGCGCTCAAAATTTACCCGTGGATCTGCGGGCGCTGCGCAAGGGAGTTCACTCGAACAAACCTCCGCGAACTAACCGTTCATCACCGCGACCACAATCATCACAACAATCCACCGAACGGCAGCAACTGGGAGCTTCTCTGCCTTTACTGCCACGACAACGAGCATCAACGGCAACTCGAAGCCACCCAGGGCAGCACCATGCAGACAACCCGCGGCGAAATCGCCACCCATTCACCGTTCGCCGATCTGAAATCGCTGCTGCAAAGGAAGGATCGCAAGTAGCCTACGGCTACCGAGGCTGCGCCGAACTCCATGAACAGGATCGGGAGAAGCGCTTTGTCGGGGAAATTACGATTCCGCAGAAAAAAGGCCAATCCGAAGATTGGCCTTTTTTTAATCTACTGGTCGGGGCGGCGGGATTCGAACTCGCGACCCCTTGCACCCCATGCAAGTGCGCTACCAGGCTGCGCTACGCCCCGACTGGTCGCGGATTATATAGTAAAGGGCGAGATCGGTTGGCTCAAACACGCAGAATTTCAACGATCGCCGCCAACTCCGCACGCAATGAAAAAGACTTGACTGGAGTGTCGCGACTCTCACCGCGAACCGCAGTGTCTTCCAGACGATTACGTGCCCCGCTAATGGTGAAACCTTCTTCGTAAAGCAGCTGGCGTATGCGGCGCACCAACAACACTTCATGGTGCTGATAATAGCGCCGATTGCCTCGCCGCTTGACCGGCTTCAATTGATTGAATTCCTGCTCCCAGTAACGCAAGACATGGGGTTTAACTCCGCACAACTCGCTGACCTCGCCGATGGTGAAGTAGCGCTTGGCGGGAATCGGCGGCAATTCCTCGCGATTAACGGACGTTGCCATTCTGGGTAGCGTCTACCGTGGACTTGAGTTTCTGGCTGGCGTGGAAGGTAACCACACGACGCGCGGTGATGGGAATTTCTTCCCCAGTCTTGGGATTGCGGCCCGGACGCTGTGGCTTGTCGCGCAGTTGGAAGTTACCGAAACCGGAGAGCTTTACGCTATCGCCGGTTTCGAGCGCAGTGCGCACTTCCTCAAAAAAACTTTCGACCATATCCTTGGCTTCACGTTTGTTAAGGCCAACCTTATCAAACAGCAGGTCGGCCAGTTCCGCTTTGGTCAGCGTCATCGCACTCCCCTGAATTCCTTTTTGATTCTTCAACGCCGCAACTCGGCGGCGAATTTCTGTTCAGCCATGGCAATCAGAGAGGCCATCGCCGCATCCACTTCTGCATCCTCCAGCGTGCGTTGAGTATCTTGCATAACTACCCGAAACGCAAGGCTTTTTCGCCCTTCGGCGACACCTTTCCCGTGATATAGATCGAACAACTCTATGCCAGTGACAATCGCCGGCGCGGCACGGCGAAGGGCTTCATACAGTCCTTGCCAAGGCGTCGCGTGATTGACGATCAACGCTAGATCACGCACCACCGCCGGGAAGCGCGAGACTTCCCGATAGGCCGGAATCCCCTGTTGCACCAGCGCATCCATCTCCAGCTCGAAGGCAACGGCCGCGGTACCGAGTTCGTATTTTTGCATCCAGCGCGGATGCAGTTCGCCGAGCATGCCTATGTCTTTGCCATCAATGCACACCCTGGCGGAGCGGCCGGGATGCAGCGCAGGATGATCGACGCGCTCAAAGACCGGACTACGGCCAGCCAGAAGCGCCTCGACATCCGCCTTGAGATCGTAGAAATCGACAGCACGCTTCGGCACTCCCCACTGCTCCGGCTGCGCCGCGCCGGCTGCCAACCCGGCCAGCCGCAGCGGCTGGCGAAAGCCCTTCACCGGCTCAGCGGCTGCATCAGTGAGGAAGCAGCGCCCGATTTCGAACACTTTCACGCGGTCCTGCTGGCGCTTGCGGTTGGTGACCAGCACCGCAACCAAGCCGCCGATCAGGCTGGAGCGCATCACGCCCATCTGACTGGCAATCGGATTGGCCAGGACAATGGGCTTACCGTTTCCGCAAAAATCTGCTTCCCATACCGCTTCGACAAAACTGAAATTCACCGTCTCCTGATAGCCCAGCGCGGCAACGCTGCGGCGCAGGGCCATTGCACCACGGCGGGACTCATCCAGAGGCATCATCGCCATCTTGGCGACAGGCGGTCGTGCTGGGATATTGTCGTAGCCATAGAGACGTCCAACTTCCTCGATCAGATCCTCTTCGATCTGGATGTCGAAGCGATGCGCAGGGGGCGTCACCAGATGATCGGCGCCGATCGGCTCGCAAGGCAAGCCGAGGCCGCTCAATAAGGCAGCAATGCGCTCAGCATCAAGACCGACGCCCAAGACCTTGGCGACACGTGCGGTGCGCAGACGTACCGGTGTCCGCTTTGGCAAATCAGCGTCCGATACCGCCTCAATGACCGGTCCGGCGGCACCACCGCAGAGTTCGAGCACCAGCCGGGTCGCCCGCTCGATGGCGCTACGCTGCAACTGAAAATCCACGCCACGTTCGAAACGATAGGAAGAGTCCGATGAAAAACCGAGGGCGCGGGCTTTGCCGGCAATTGCATCGGGTGCAAAAAAAGCCGCCTCGAGAAAGATGTCGGTCGTCGCTGCCGTCACCGCGGAAGCATCGCCCCCCATGATCCCGGCCAGCGCCAGCGCGCCGGCCTCGTCGGCAATTAGCGCCAGATCGGCATCCGGGGTGACGGTCTGACCGTTGAGCAGGGTGAGTTGTTCGCCTTGCCGCGGATAGCGCACGTGGATAACGCCCGACAACTTGGCGTTGTCGAAGGCATGCATCGGCTGGCCCAATTCCAACATCACATAGTTGGTGACATCGACCACCACCGAAATACTGCGAATGCCGCTGCGCTCCAGGCGCTGCCGCATCCAGGCCGGCGTCGGCGCTGCCGCATTGACGCCCTTGATCAAACGACCGCAGTAGCGGGAGCAAACCGCCGACGCGTCGAGCACCACCGCACGGGTTTCCTGATGAGTCGCCGCGACGGCGTCGAGGGTCGGCCGCTTGAGCGGGGCACCGGTCAACGCCGCAACCTCCCGTGCGATGCCTGACAGCGAAAGGCAGTCGGCCCGATTGGGCGTCAGTTTCAGAGTGATCAGGCGGTCGTCGAGATCGAGATACTCGCGCACGCTGCGGCCGACCGGCGCATCGGCCGGCAGCACCAACAGGCCGTCGGCATCCGCCGCAAGGCCCAATTCCCTTGCCGAGCAAAGCATGCCGAAACTCTCGATACCCCGCACTTTGGCCTGCTTGATCTCGATTCCGGGCAGCTTCGCACCGACAAGGGCACAAGGCACGCGAAGATCGACAGCTGCGTTCGGCGCACCGCAAACGATCTGTAGCAGGCCATGTTCGCCGGCATCCACTTGACAAAGACGCAGCCTGTCGGCATTGGGATGTTTTTCCGCGCTGACGATGCGCGCCACGACCACCTGATCGAAGGCCGGCGCGACCGGATCGAGTTGTTCCACTTCCAGCCCCGCCATGGTCAAAGCGTGGGCCAGCGCCTCGCTGTCGAGCGAAGGGTTTACCAGGGTGCGCAGCCAGGATTCCGAAAATTGCATGACTTAGGTCTCGCGCGAGTTTTCAGTTGAACTGCGAGAGGAAACGCAGATCGCCCTCAAAGAAGAGGCGCAGGTCGTTGATGCCGTAACGCAGCATGGTGAGCCGATCGGGGCCCATGCCGAAAGCGAAGCCGGTATATTTCTCCGCATCGATGCCGCCGAAGCGCAGGACGTTGGGATGAACCACGCCGCAACCGGCGATCTCCAGCCAGCGACCTTCCAGCGGCCCGCGCATGAAAGCCACATCGATCTCCGCCGACGGCTCGGTAAACGGGAAGAAGGAGGGACGGAAGCGCACCTTGAGATCATCGCTTTCAAAGAAGTTCTTCAGGAAGTCGGCGACCACACCCTTCAGATCGGCGAAGCTGACGCCCTCGCCAACCCACAGCCCCTCAACCTGGTGGAACATCGGCGAATGGGTGGCGTCGGAGTCGACTCGATAAACGCGGCCGGGCGCGATGATACGAATTTCTGGCATGCGTTCGAGGTGGCCGTACTTAGCTACGTGAGCCTGCATGTAGCGCACCTGTACCGGGCTGGTATGGGTGCGCAGCAGCACGTCCTCGCGAACCTTGCCGGCCTCGTCGAGCAGATAGAAGGTGTCGTGCATCGAACGCGCCGGATGATTGTCCGGCGTGTTCAGGGCAGTGAAGTTATGCCAGTCCGTTTCGATCTCCGGGCCATCGGCCACTTCGAAACCAATGGAACGGAACAGTTGCTCGATCCGATCCAGACTGCGCACCACCGGATGCAGCCCGCCACCGGGGCTACCACGTCCGGGCAGGGTCACGTCGAGAGCTTCGGCCGCCAACTGCGCTTGCAGCGCCGCTTCGCGCAGCGCTTCGCGGCGCGCAACGAGCGCCGCTTCGACGCGATCCTTGGCGACATTGATGGCCGCGCCGGCGCTTTTACGTTCGTCCGCAGCAAGTTTGCCGAGGCCCTTGAGCAAAGCCGTCAGCGAGCCGTCCTTGCCCAGGTAGCGGGCCTTGGCTTCTTCGAGCTTCGCCGGTTCAACCGCTGCGGCGAACTCGGCCGTCGCAGCAGCGACCAAGTGTTCGAGTTGTTCGAGATTTTCCATAGACTCAATAGAAAAGGGAGGCCCCCGGTTGCCCGAGGCCTCCCTCTTGTTCGCGTCGGTTCTGCTTACGCGCCGAGTTTGGCCTTGGCCTGGTTCGCCAGGGCCGCAAACGCCGGCTTGTCGAACACTGCCAGATCAGCGAGGACCTTGCGATCCACCTCGATGGAGGCCTTCTTCAGGCCGTTCATGAAGGTGCTGTATTTGAGGCCCAGCTCACGGGCACCCGCATTGATACGGGCAATCCACAGGGCACGGAACTGACGCTTGCGTTGACGGCGGTCGCGATAGGCATACTGCCCCGCTTTCATCACCGCTTCCTTGGCGATGCGATAGACCGTGCTGCGGCGGCCGCGGTAACCCTTGGCCAGAGCAAGAACCTTCTTGTGGCGCGCGCGCGCCGTTACACCACGTTTGACTCTAGGCATTTAGCTCTCCTTAAGCGTAGGGCAGCATTGCGCGAACCATCCGGACGTCGGAGGCGTGCATCTCCGCCGAACCGCGCAGCTGGCGCTTGGCCTTAGTGGTTTTCTTGGTCAGGATGTGGCGCTTGAACGCCTGTGAGCGCTTGATGCTGCCACTGCCGCGCACTTTGAAGCGCTTGGCTGCACCGCTCTTGGTCTTCATCTTCGGCATCGAAGATCTCCTTTTGACACGGAACCAGGTGGTCGTCGCCTCGACGACACTTGATAACCCGCCCCGCTCATTTCTCCGTCGTCCGGACATATCCCGGCCAGCGGAAGAATCCTTACTTCACCAGCTTTTTCGAAGGCGCCAACACCATGATCAACTGGCGGCCTTCCATTTTCGGAAATTGCTCGACCTGGGCTTGTTCCAACAAATCCCCCTTGATCCTCTCCAGCATACGCATGCCGATTTCCTGGTGAGCCATTTCCCGACCGCGGAAGCGCAAGGTGATCTTGGCCTTGTCGCCCTCTCCCAGAAACTTGATGACGTTGCGCAGCTTGATCTGGTAGTCGTTCTCGTCGGTGCCGGGGCGGAATTTGACTTCCTTGACCTGAACCTGCTTCTGTTTCAGCTTGGCTTCGTGGGCGCGTTTGGATTCCTGATACTTGAACTTGCCGAAGTCCATGATCTTGCACACCGGCGGTTGCGCCATGGGTGCAATTTCAACCAGATCCAGTTCCGCTTCCTCTGCCAGAGCCAGTGCCTGACGCACAGATACGATACCGAGTTGCTCACCTTCTTCCCCGACCAAACGAATCTCGGGAGTAGTGATTTCATCATTGACGCGTTGCGTCTTTTCCTGGGCGATGGTGCATATCTCCAAAAATCAAAAAAACAAGGCCGCTACGACCGGCTGCGCTTCTCCGCCAGCAGGCGTTCCACCAACGCATCAGGGGACATTTGCCCGAGATCCTGATTTCCACGGGCACGGACGGCGACCAACCCGGCGACCTTTTCCTTATCACCAACCACCACCAGATAAGGCCGCTTCAACAAACTATGTTCGCGGATTTTATAGGTAATTTTCTCGCTCCGCAAATCGCATTCGACGCGCAGTCCTGTTTCACGCAGCTTTTGTGCCACGCTTTCGGCGTAATCTGACTGGCCTTCGGAAATGTTCAGCACCACCGCCTGCACCGGCGACAGCCACAAAGGCAATGCGCCGGCATGGTTTTCAATCAGGATGCCGATAAAGCGTTCGAGCGAACCGAGGATCGCCCGATGCAGCATGACGGGGACGTGCCGGGCGTTGTCCTCGCCGACATATTCCGCCTCAAGACGACCCGGCATCGAGAAATCGACCTGCACGGTACCGCATTGCCAGGAGCGACCGATGGCATCCTTGATGTGAAACTCGATCTTCGGGCCGTAGAAGGCCCCCTCGCCAGGCAACTCTTCCCATTCCAGGCCACCGGCGCGCAGGCCGCAGCGCAGTGCGGCTTCGGCCTTGTCCCAGACATCGTCGCTACCGACACGCCCTTCGGGGCGCAACGCCAGCTTCACCGCCACATCGGTAAAGCCGAAATCCGCATAGACCTTGCGCAGCAGGGCGTTGAACGCCGTCACTTCGGCCTCGATCTGGTCTTCGGTACAGAAAATATGGCCGTCGTCCTGCGTAAAGCCGCGTACCCGCATCACGCCATGCAGGGCCCCGGACGGTTCGTTTCGATGGCAGGAGCCGAACTCGCCGTACCGTAGCGGCAGTTCCTTGTAGGAACGCAGGCCGGCATTGAATATCTGCACGTGGCCCGGGCAGTTCATCGGTTTCACCGCGTAATCACGGCTCTCCGATTCAGTGGTGAACATGTTCGCCTTGTAATGCTCCCAATGCCCGGATTTTTCCCACAGCGTGCGGTCGAGAATTTGCGGGCAACGCACTTCCTGGTAGCCGTTGTCGCGATATACGGCGCGCATGTACTGCTCGATCTCCTGCCAAACGGTCCACCCGTGCGGGTGCCAGAACACCAGCCCCGGCGCCTCTTCCTGAAGATGAAACAGATCGAGTTGCTTGCCCAGCTTGCGGTGATCCCGTTTTTCCGCCTCCTCCAGCATGTGCAGATAGACGTCCAGCTCTTCCTTCTTCGCCCAGGCGGTACCGTAGATTCGCTGCAGCTGGGCGTTCTTCGAATCGCCACGCCAGTAGGCGCCGGCCACTTTCATCAGCTTGAAGGTCTTCAGCTTGCCGGTCGAGGGCACGTGCGGGCCACGACAAAGGTCGATGAAATCGCCTTCGCGATAGAGACCGATTTCCTGATCTTCCGGGATGGCAGCAATCAGTTCTGCCTTGTACTGCTCACCCAGGTTCAAAAAGAAGTCGATCGCGTTCTGGCGCGACATGACTTCTCGCGTAATCGGAAAATCCTTTTTGGCCAACTCTGCCATACGCTTTTCGATTGCTTCCAGATCTTCCGGCGTAAACGGGCGCTTGTAGGCAAAGTCGTAGTAGAAACCGTTCTCGATCACCGGGCCGATGGTGACTTGAGCATCCGGAAACAGATCTTTCACCGCATAGGCCAATAGGTGGGCAGTGGAATGACGGATGATTTCAAGCCCATCGCCATCCTTGTCGGTAACGATGGCTACGTTTGCGTCGTTATCGATACGGAAAGCGGTGTCCACGAGACGGCCATCGACCCGCCCGGCCAGCGCGGCCTTGGCAAGTCCAGCACCAATCGACGCAGCGACTTCAGCAACCGAAACCGGCTGCGGGAATCCTCTTTTCGAACCGTCGGGAAGGGTGATAACGGGCATCTATGCTTGCTCCAAAAACACGAACAGGGCGACAACGACATCGTTTTCGCCCTGCCCGGTACATGTTTGCCGTGATTTTAGCGCATCGACAGGTCTGGCCACACCTGTTGTCACCCCCCTTGATTCATTTTCGCCAGAATCTTCGGCAGATTCGGCTGCCCACTTGCGGCAGTCAGTCCACCGTCGGCGACAATCACACTGCCGGTCATGAAGCTGGCGTCATCGGAAGCGACGAAAGCAACGATCTTGGCTATCTCCTCCGGCGTTCCTCCCCTCCCCATAGGGATCGTATCCACCCAAGTGTCATGCAGACCCATCTCCCCGATCACTGCGCTCATCGGCGTCTCGACCAAGCCGGGACAGACCACATTGACACGGATGTTTTCCCGCGCATGGTCGATGGCCAGGCACTTGGTGTAGTTGATCACGCCGCCCTTGGAGGCGTTGTAGGCGGTGAAGCCGTAATCGCCGAACAAACCCGAGATTGACGCAACATTGACGATATTGCCACCGCCACGCTGGCGGAACAGGGGAATCGCCGCCCGTGCAGTGTAGAAAACGGCATCGAGGTTGGCAGCAATCACCTGGTGCCAGGTAGCCGGATCGAGATCCGGCGTCGCACCGAAGCTGGAAAGCGCAGCATTGTTGACCAGAATGTCGAGGCCACCGAAGGCTTTGACAGTTGCCGAAAACAACGCCTCGATATCCGCCCGCACGCCCATGTCGCATTTGCAGAACAGCGCACGGTCGGCCCCCAGGTCATTGACCAGCGCATTCCCGAGTTCTTCGCGGCGTGCCGCTATGACGACGCGAGCGCCCTCTGCCACCAACAACCGGACCAGGGCCTCACCAATGCCGCTGGTACCGCCCGTGACAATTGCCACCTTGCCGTTGAACCTACCTTCGCTTTTTGCCATCACTCCTCCTGTCTGTCGTTTGTCTGTCGCAACGAAAACCAAACACACGCGCCTGATCCTGGCTTGGAACTGAGTCGGGTCCGCCGAACGGGCATCGCTTGGTGGATGCTCAAGACGGGGAGATTACGAGGCGGACGGGAGCAAGGCTCCCCCCATTTGGAGGGGCGGAAAGCAAAAAAGCCACCGCGAGGTGGCTTTAGCTTGGAACTACCAGAATTTCGGAGAAATTCTGGTAGGCGCGATTGGACTCGAACCAACGACCCCCACCATGTCAAGGTGGTGCTCTAACCAGCTGAGCTACGCGCCTACAAAAGAAAAGAGCGCGCAGTATAAGGACACCGGGGACAAAGTCAAGACACCCCCTTCAAATCCTTGCCAGTGCTAGCGTTTCAGGCAGTCGCGCTTTTCGAGATTTACCAATCTCAGACGCAAAGCCGAAAAGGTCGCGATACGCCAGAAAATACTCCGTGCCCATCATTCTTCGATTTCTCTATTGGCCTACTCAAGGTTCGCTCCTTACCATACTGACCACTTGGTCAGGATTATTGACAACTTTAATACTATATGTTTTAGTATTTAACCATCTGGTCAGTTTTTAGCGCGCTACGATTGTGCAAAGAATCTCGCCCACATTGGGAATGCCAAGGAATTGATTCGATTCGCGCAACCGCACCACAAATTCAACAGGAGGCTTTATGCTCGACAACAAGGTGGTCGTCGTCATGGCTCGGGCATAGACTAACTATGACTACCCCAGAGGAATCGCTGAGAGTCACCGCAGAGCTGGCCCGCGCCTCTGCCGACCGCGACGCGGGCATATTCGAAAGACTGTACGCGGACGATGCCACCATCTGGCATGCAGTCACCAGAAAAACCCAAACCAAAGCGGAGAACGCCTGTCTGCTACGTAGTGTGCCCGGACCGATGAGCAATGCCCGCTACGATGAAGTTACCCAGTTACCGCCCTCCGAAGGTTTCGCCCAGCACCACGTAGTCCGCGGCACCTTCATCGATGGCCAACCGGTGCCCGAGCTCTACGCCGGCCTGGTGGTCACCGTGAGCAGCGCGCAGGATCACCTACTTGCGCGAATGGTTCGAGGCCACCCAGTTCGACGAAGCCCGGAAGTGGCTGGAAGTTTCCCTTTAGCACCAAATTCGGGGCCGCCAGAACACACCTGCGGGAATCGTTTGCAAAGTTCAATTTGTTGTTGAGGAGAAGATGGAATGAAGGAGTCACTTGCTTTGGGATATGTAGGTGTGACCGGAAATGTCAGCGAATGGCGCACATTTGCCACTGACCTCTATGGCATGCAACCCATCGTCGATGGAGATGCGTTGCGCCTGCGGGTCGATGATCGCGCCTGGCGATTCTCTATTGAACCTGGACCAAACCCAGGCCTTGCCTACGTGGGCATTGAACTGGACTCGTCAGCAAGTCTCGATGCGGTTGTGGCCCGTGTGAAGGCCGCAGGGTATGACGCAGAAGAAAATAGTGTTTTGGCAAAGAAGCGAAACGTCGGCCGCCTGGTGCGAACCATCGCCGTGGACGGCACACCCCTGGAACTCTTCATCGGAGGAATGGTTGTCGCCGAACCCTTCGCATCCCTCACTGGTGCGAAATTCGTCACTGGCGGAGCCGGCCTGGGACATGTCCTGATGCTCGTTCCCGATTTACAAGCTGCCCTTCACTACTACACCACAGTCCTCGGATTCCGGGTAAGCGATGTTGTGGTCGTGACCGAGGGTGTGGATGCCTATTTTCTTCATGGCGGCTGTCGCCATCATGTAATCGCTTTGGCTTCCATTCCGGGCAAAACCGGGCCCGATCACGTATTTGTGGAGGTCGATAGCATTACCACCGTCGGCAGGGCCTGGGACAAGACCAGGGCTGGAGCTGCTCCCATCGTTCGCGAACTAGGACAGCACGCCAACGATCCGGTGACATCGTTCTACACGCAATCACCCTCCGGCTTTGCCTTCGAATATGGCGTCAATGCAACCCGGATCGGCAATGAAGATGAGTGGGTGTTCAAACGCTGGGATTCGATTTACCTGTGGGGCGGCCAGGTCGGACCTGCCGGCCATCTCTGAGTCACTGAAAAGACAATTGATACTGAGGAGAAACCATGATTGAAGTCCCCGTACTGATCGCAGGAGGCGGGCCCGTAGGCCTAACCTTGTCGTTGGAACTTGCCCATTTCGGCATCAAGTCTCTCGTTGCCGAACGCAACCCGACGACGACAAGCCATCCCAAGATGGATTTGACCAATGGACGTTCGATGGAACTGTTCCGGAGAACAGGACTTGCCGATAAGTTACGTGCGGTTGGTGTGCCGCCGAAGAGCAACTTCAATATTTCCTGGATTACCGATCTGAGTGAAAACGGGCACGAGTTGCAGCGCTTTCCTTATCTTTCAGCAGACGACGAGTACTGGCGCAGACGGACGAATAACGATGGCAGCCTGACGCTCGAAGCACCATTGAGAGTCAGCCAGATTGTCATCGAACCGGTCCTGAAGAAGGCGGCTGACGAAAGCCCGAACATCGATGTAAGGTTCTCGTGGCGTCTCGAATCGTTCATCCAGGATGCCGAGGGGGTAACGTCACTGATCAAGAACACCCAGACCGGCGAAGAACAACAGGTCCGATCGAGATTTCTTGTCGGCTGCGACGGAGGCAGCAGTACGGTACGCAAGCAACTTGGAATCGAGAATGAAGGACAAAGCAATGTGGCGCGGCTGTTCATGATCCACTTCCGCTCCCGGGCCCTGGACGTGTTGCAACGCTTCGGCATCGCGTGGCACTACCAGACAGGCAAGGGAGTGATCGTTGCTCAGGACGACAAGGAATTCTGGACGTTGCACGTGTTCCTGGAACCCGGCTGCGACGAATCGAAACTCGATCCCCGATCGCTCGTGGAGGAATGGGTGGGATGCAAATTCGATTTTGAAGTCATCGTTGCCAATCCGTGGTCAGCCCATTATTTGGTGGCACAGAAATACAGCAACGGCAGGGTTTTCCTAGCAGGCGATGCCTGCCATCAGTTCATGCCCACCGGCGGTTACGGAATGAACACAGGCATTGCCGAAGTCGGCAACCTAAGCTGGAAACTGGCGGCGGCGATTCATGGCTGGGGAGGGCAAGCATTGCTCGATTCATATCACGCCGAGCGCCGCCCCGTCGCTAAACTGTCATGGGCAACTTCGGAAACGCATCTGAAGGTACGGTTCGCCCTTGCAGAGATTTACGCCGAGGCAGGCAACGTGTCGGGCGCCACTCCGGAAGCCCATGCGAAACGGCTGGCTCTGGGCAGAAAAATTGCCGATCTGACCAACGCCGAAAACGAAGGCTGGGGTACGGAACACGGATACCGCTACGCCGAATCTCCTATAGTCGTAAACGAAGCAGGCGATCCGCCAAAGTTCGATTCGCAAGTCTATATTCCGACAACTTGGCCGGGCAGTCGTCTGCCTAACGTCTTCCTTTCGGACGGCACTGCGGTCTACGATCACCTCGGCAAATGGTATACGGTGATTGTCCTGAACAGCACTGACACGACGGCAATTGATTCTGCAGCGAAGGCGAAAGGAATCCCGCTCAAAGTGTTGCGCCTCGACGATGCCAATGCACGGCGGATTTACGAGCGGGATCTTGTCCTGGTGCGCGCAGACCATCACGTCGCCTGGCGTGGGAATGCATTTCCGCAGGATTGCTACAGCCTGCTCGCCCGCCTTTCAGGCAATGCATCTTGACCGTCGGCTTCGATAACCAATACAAGAAGAGAGACCCATGAGCGGTGTAAAAGTACTTGCATTGATTCCGCGCCGGCCAGATCTGACGCGGGAGCATTTTCACGATTACTATCGCCATCCACACGGCACGATGGGCAGCCACATGACGACCATGCGCCGTTATGTGCAAAGCCATCAGATCGATACGGGGCTCCTAGGGCCGGGACAATCCCGCTTCGACGCTGTCGCCGAACTATGGTTCGACAACGAGAAGGATGCGACGGGCTTTCGCGAACATCCTGTGATCATCAAGTACATCCTCGAAGATGAACCAAAATTCATCGACATGCCCAATCTTCAGTTCGTCGTAGCTGACGAGGACGTGCTCTATTCCTTGCCGAAGGCCGGTACGGGGCTGAGTGACGGTGACATGATGTGGTCACCGGACAATCGACCGTTCTCGATCAAGCTGCTCCACTTTGTTGACAGCCGCCGCATGACCCCCTGGGCAACCGACGACGACGAGGCGTTGGGTCGCGCGGTCGGCGCCTTGCGTCATGTGCGCTGCTGGCCGCGCCGTTCTGTGCATGGCGACACGCCGCCCTATCAGGGCGTGCGCGAGTTATGGTGGCCGACTCAAATGGCTTTCGAGAATGGCGTTGCGACTGCCCCTGAAGCTTTCAACGCATTGCTCGGCAGCACCGAGGATTCTGTAGTCATGCTCGTCCAGGCAGAGCGCTGGCGGTAGCGTAATGGTTGCTAATTGATTGGTTCTGACAAGCGGGGATAATGAACGAAGATGAGCGATTTAAACACTGCTGCAATCTGGCAACCGAGCGAGTCGGTCATCCGCAAGGCCCGTATCACCCAGTACACGGACTGGCTGAGGCAGACGCATGGCAAGACTTTCGATAGCTACGACGCTCTCTGGCAATGGTCGGTAAACGACCTTGAAGGATTCTGGTCATCGATCGTCGACTATTTCGGCATCGCGTTCACCACGCCCGGCATCACCGTTCTCGGCGACCAGCGCATGCCCGGTACGGTCTGGTTCCCCGGGACCCGACTCAATTACGTCGATCAGATTTTCCGCCACGCCACAGACGCTCGGCCTGCCATCATTTTCCGCGATGAGTCAGGCGGACTTGAGGAGCTAGGTTGGCATGAACTGCAACGTCAGGTGGCATCGCTCGCGGCCGCCCTCCGCACGAAGGGCGTTGGCGAGGGTGACCGGGTGGTCGCCTACATGCCCAATATCCCTGAAACCGTGGTTGCCTTTCTCGCCGTAGCTTCTCTCGGCGCCATCTGGTCGGTCTGTTCGCCGGACATCGGTGCACTCGCCGTGCTCGACCGCTTCCGCCAAATCGAACCAAAGGCCATGATAACCGTTGACGGCTATCGTTACGGCGGCAAGACCTTCGATCGCCGCGACGTCGTAGCCTCTATTCTCGAACAACTACCCACTGTAGAGACGCTGATCGAGGTGCCCTGCCTGTCATACGCGGTCGACAACGGCGCTGAGAGTCGCTTTCCGCACGTCACCCACATACTGCGCTGGGCCGACCTGATTGAAGACAATGTCGCCCTGAAAACCAATCCGGTGCCTTTCGACCACCCCCTATGGATCGTCTATTCATCGGGGACCACCGGCCTACCCAAGCCCATCGTCCATGGCCACGGCGGCGTGGTGCTAGAGCAAATCAAGATCATGGGACTGCACAACGATCTCGGCCCCGAGGATCGCTATCATTGGTATTCGACAACTGGTTGGATCATGTGGAACCTTCAGGTCGCCGGGCTCCTGGTCGGTACTACCGTTTGCATTTATGACGGTAATCCAGGCTGGCCTGACCTGGGCGCCCTCTGGCGTTTTGCCGGAGATGCGCGGCTCACATTCTTTGGTGCCGGCGCAGCCTTCTACGCCGGTTGCATGAAGGCGGACATCGCGCCCGCCGCTCTAGCCGACCTATCTTCCCTGCGCGCCATGGGCTCTACTGGCTCGCCGCTGTCGCCAGAGGGTTATCGCTGGATCTACGATCACGTAAATGCCGACGTCTTTCTTGCGCCCATGTCTGGCGGTACCGATATCGCCAGTGCTTTTGTCGGCGGCATCCCGACGCTGCCCGTCTTCGTCGGTGAAATGCAGTGCCGCTGTCTCGGCTCCAGGATCGAAGCCTTCGACGACGACGGCAAGCCGATCGTGAATGCGGTGGGGGAACTGGTCTGCACGCAACCCATGCCCTCGATGCCCCTGTATTTCTGGAACGATCCTGATGGTGTGCGCTACCGCGACAGCTATTACGACATGTTCCCCGGCATCTGGCGCCACGGTGACTGGATCCAGATCACTCCCCGCGGCGGGGCCATCATCTATGGTCGCTCCGATGCCACCATCAACCGACACGGCATCCGCATGGGGACCAGCGAACTCTACCGTGCTGTCGAAGCATTCCCGGAGATTCTCGACAGTCTGGTGGTCGACCTTGAATACCTTGGCCGCGAGTCCTACATGCCCCTGTTCGTCGTACTGCGCCCCGGAAACATTCTGACGGACGAACTCAAGTCCCAACTGGTGGCCCGCATTCGGAACGCGCTTTCGTCACGCCATGTTCCCAACGAAATCATCCAGGTGGACGAAATTCCGCACACCCTCACTGGCAAGAAGCTGGAGTTGCCGGTAAAGAAATTGTTGCTGGGAAAGGCGCTGGAAGGGGTGGTGAACCTGGATGCGGTGGCGAATCCGAAGAGCTTGGAGTATTTCGTCGCATTTGCACAGCGCTTCAAGGGCGGGCCCCGCGTCGGCTAAGGAAGTCGCGCAGAACCAGCCTCTATCGAAGCCTGCGTTTTGCCTTTCCACGGGGTTGTTTGGGATGTACCAAAGGCAATCCCGTTTTGTATTTCACCTGCTTCAGCGCGAAGCTGGAGCGGATGTTCGCCACACCGGGAATCTTCGACAGTTCGTCCACGATGAATCGTTCGAGCGCCTGAATATCAGACACCACCACCCGAATCAGGTAATCCGAATCTCCAGTCATCAAATAACATTCCATGACCTCCGGATACTCGCTGATCGCATTCTGAAACTGCTCGAGGGCATGCTCGATCTGGCGCTCAAGTCGAATCTGGATGAACACACTCACGCTAAGCCCGAGTAGCAACGGATCAAGCAAAGTGACATAGCGATGAATCAATCCGGACTCTTCCAGCGCCCGGACACGCGCCAGGCAAGGCGAAGGCGAAAGGTGCACACGCGCAGCAAGCTCTACATTGGTGAGGCGAGCGTTCTCCTGCAACTCATCGAGAATACGCAGGTCAATTGCGTCAAGCGGCATAGTCGGCACGATATTCCTCTAAATAATCATTAAGCAGCATAATATTTCTAATTTTGTCATATTTGATCCGATTTTGGATACACGTGCTGCGTGCTGACCGGTAACCTGCATCCGGCTCTCTAGGAGAACAGTCATGGGCAGGCAGGAAAATAATTCGAGTGCGGCATCAGACACCAATACGTTGAAGGCAACTGATGTCGATCCGCAGGAAACAAAAGAATGGCTACAGTCACTCGAGGCTGTGGTTGCCGATTCTGGCCCCGAGCGCGGTCTGTTTCTGTTACGCCAGTTGGAAGAACAAGCCCAGCACATGGGCCTTATCGCCCATGTGCAACCGTATTCGGCTTATCGGAACACGATTCCGATCGACAAGCAGGGGCCATACCCCGGCGACCTTGCAGTCGAAGAACGGATTACCTCTATCATTCGCTGGAACGCGCTGGCGATGGTCGTTCGTGCAAATCAAGCCTATGGCGAACTCGGCGGCCACATCGCAAGCTACGCGTCGGCGGCGGAAATCTTCGAAATCGGCTTCAACCATTTCTTTCAGGCTCGCGACCAGACCCACGGCGGCGATCTGGTGTTCTTCCAGCCGCATTCTGCCCCGGGCATTTACGCACGGGCTTTCCTTGAAGGGCGCCTGACCGAGGAACACTTGGCCAACTACCGTCAGGAAGTGGGCGGCAAGGGGCTCTGCTCCTACCCTCACCCGTGGCTGATGCCGGACTTCTGGCAGTTCCCGACCGGCTCCATGGGGCTGGGGCCGATTACGGCGATCTACCACGCACGTTTCATGCGCTATTTGGAGAATCGCGGATTGGCGACTACAGCCGAGCGACACGTCTGGGGCGTTTTCGGGGATGGAGAAATGGACGAACCCGAGTCGATCGCGGGCCTCACCCTCGCGGCTCGCGAAAATCTGGACAACCTGACCTTTGTCATCAATTGCAATCTGCAACGCCTGGACGGGCCGGTGCGCGGCAACGGCAGGATCATTCAGGAACTTGAGTCGCTGTTCTCCGGCGCGGGCTGGAATGTCATCAAGGTCATCTGGGGCTCGGACTGGGATCCGCTGTTTGCACGGGATACCAACCACGCCCTGCTTCACCGCTTTGCGCAAACGGTAGACGGTCAATACCAGACTCTGGGAGCCAAGGATGGGGCCTACAACCTGCTGCACTTTTTCCAGCAGGATCCTGAAGTGCAAGCATTGGTATCGCACATGAACGATGCGGAAATCGATGCACTCAAGCGCGGTGGCCATGATTTCCGCAAGCTCCACGCTGCCTTCGCCGCGGCCAAAGCGCACAAAGAACGCCCCACTGTCATCTTGGCGAAAACCAAGAAGGGCTACGGCATGGGTGGGGCTGGTGAATCGCGGATGACGGCTCACCAAGCGAAGAAGCTTGACATCGATGCCTTGAAAGCGTTTCGCGATCGCTTCGACCTGCCCTTGTCCGACGACGACGTCACGCAGTTGCGCTTCTATCGCCCCGACGACGACAGCGTCGAAATGCGCTACCTGCGCGGACAGCGCGCGGCGCTGGGCGGCAGCCTGCCGCTGCGCCGGCGTCATGCCGGACCGGTACCGATACCGCATATCGGCGACTACGCCCAGTTCGCCCTAGCCGCCGAAGGGAAGGAAATGTCCACCACGATGGCCGTGGTGCGGATGCTGGGTAGCCTGCTCAAGGACAAGCAGTTGGGGCCGCGAATCGTGCCCATCGTCGCCGACGAGGCGCGCACTTTCGGCATGGCGAACCTGTTTCGCCAAATCGGCATCTACTCGCCGGTCGGCCAGCTCTACGAGCCCGAGGATGCGAGCTCGATGCTCTATTACCGTGAAGCTAGGGAGGGGCAGTTGCTGGAGGAAGGCATCACAGAGGCAGGCGCACTTTCGTCGTGGATCGCTGCGGGAACCTCCTACAGCGTTCATGACCTACCGATGCTACCGTTCTACATCTACTACTCGATGTTCGGCTTCCAGCGCGTCGGTGACTTAATCTGGGCCGCGGCCGACCAGCGGGCGCGGGGCTTCCTTCTCGGCGCCACCGCCGGCCGCACCACTCTCGGCGGCGAGGGCTTGCAGCACCAGGACGGCAGCAGTCACGTGATGGCGGCCACCATTCCCAACTGCCGCGCCTACGACCCGGCCTTTGCCGGCGAACTGGCGGTCATCATCGATCACGGCATGCATCAGATGATGGAGCGCGGTCAGGACGAGTTCTATTACGTCACGGTGATGAACGAGAATTACGCACAACCGTCGCTGCCTGCCGGCATCGAAGAACAGATCGTCCGCGGCATGTATTGCTTCAACTCGACGCAAGCCGAATCGCCTAGAGGCCACGTACGGCTGCTGGGCTCGGGAACGATATTGCGTGAAGTTATCGCCGCAGCCGAGCTGCTTGCCAAAGACTGGAAAATCTCCAGCGAAGTGTGGAGTGTCACCAGTTTCAGCGAGCTAGCCCGCGAGGCCAGGGATACGGAGCGCTGGAACCGGCTTCATCCAGACCAAGCGGAGCGAACGAGTCATGTTGCGGAGTCCCTCGCGGGACATGTACCGATCATCGCAGCCTCGGACTATGTACGAGCCTACCCACAAATGATTGCGTCCTATGTTGACGCCAAATTTATCACCCTTGGCACCGACGGCTTTGGACGCAGCGATACCCGATCGGCATTGCGGCGATTCTTCGAAATCGATCGGCATCACATCGTACTGGCCGCCCTCGATACCCTGGCGCGCCAAGGGGGAGTCCCCCGCTCTGTCCCAGGAGAGGCCATAAAACTCTACCAACTGGATCCCGACCGTTTGGCATCCTGGATTTGCTAGGACGCATTTGCTACTCCTGCGCCAGTTCGCGGAAGCGACCTATCCAATCAAAGACCTACAACCATGACGAACAAAACGACAATTCTTGTTCCAGATATCGGTGACTTCAAGGAAGTTCCAGTAATCGAAATTCTGGTTAAGCCTGGAGACGAGATCAAGGTAGAGGATGCACTAGTCACACTTGAATCTGACAAGGCAACAATCGACGTGCCTGCGCCTATTGCTGGAATCATCAGAGAGATCATCATCAAGATGGGGGATACGGTTTCCGCCGGCACACCAATGATGGTGATTGAAATCCCCCAAGACTCCGACAGTCAAAGCGGCAGTCCGGATATACCGGAAGTGAAACCCGGCAAACAAGCAGAAGCAGTTCCTCTGGAAGCATCGAGTTCTAAATCAGAAACGATGACGTCCAGCTTCGTACAGGCCGACGAGCGTCCGCGTTCCCCAGTCGCTCCAGAAAATGTCCCCTCTTCCGCAGAAGTCCGCTCCGCGCATGCAGGTCCCTCGTTGCGAAAATTTGCCCGGGAACTAGGGATCGATATCGCGAAGGTGCCCGCAACCGGCCCAAGGGGTCGCATCCAGCGCGAGGATATCCTTGCCTACGTAAAGGGAGTGACGACGCAAACGAGCAGCGCTCCGGCGCCAACAACCGCAACTCCGGAAACAGGTACATTGAATCTGTTGCCATGGCCCAAAGTTGACTTCGCCAGATTCGGCCCGGTCAACTTGAAACCGCTGTCGCGGATAAAGAAAATCGCTGGCGCGAATCTGTCGCGCAATTGGGCGATGATCCCTCACGTCACCAATCAGGACGAAGCAGACATCACCGAGCTTGAGTCCTTTCGTCAGCGGCTGAATTTGGAAGGCAAGAAATCCGACGTCAAGATTTCTATGCTCGCCTTCCTGATCAAAGCGTGCGCCTCGGTGCTGAAGAAGTTCCCGAACTTTAATGCGTCGCTTGACGGGGACAACCTCGTCATAAAGGACTATTTCAACATCGGGTTTGCAGCGGATACTCCCAACGGTCTGATGGTCCCTGTCATAAGGGATGTCGACAAGAAGGGCATTTTCGATATCGCTCGCGAGATGTCCGAACTCGCTAGACTTGCGCGCGAGGGCGCGCTCAAACCCGACCAGATGCAAGGTGGCTGCTTCTCTATCTCATCCCTGGGCGGTATTGGAGGCACCTTCTTTACACCCATCATCAATGCGCCTGAGGTGGCCATTCTCGGGGTCTGCAAGTCCCAGATGAAGCCGGTCTGGGACGGAAGCACGTTCACGCCTCGATTGATTTTGCCCCTATCGTTGTCTTGGGACCATCGTGTAATCAATGGGGCTGAAGCTGCGCGCTTCAATGTCCATCTTGCGCAACTGCTGTCCGACATGCGACGTGTTCTTGTATAAACATGAAGCACCATCGTGCCGAGACGGTGTGCCTCGTTTGCGCTGAATATTTGACGATAAGCACGCTGAAAGCGCGCGCTTTGTACCCGAATCGCCCGCCGTGTCAAAAACGCCAAACACCCAGCGCTTTGCGAATCTGTTCCAGCGCAGCCGGATCTTCGATGGTGGTCAGATCGCCCGGATCGCGGCCTTCGGCAAGGGCCTGGATCGAGCGTCGCAGCAGCTTGCCCGAGCGCGTCTTGGGCAGACCGGCAATGAAATGTACGCGACCGGGGCGACCGATGGCGCCAAGGTTCGCGTCCACCGCCGCCATCACCTCGCGCTCCAGCACCGCCGCCAGTTCGGGCGTGGCGACGCGCGCCGGATCCTTGACCACGGCAAACGCGATCGGCATCTGGCCTTTGATCGCATCCTGCACACCGACCACGGCGACTTCCGCGATGGCCGAATGGGACTGTACCGCCTCCTCGATTTCCCGCGTCCCCAGACGATGGCCGGCGACGTTGATCACGTCGTCGGTGCGGCCGAGAATGAAGTGATAGCCCTGATCGTCGCGAATGCCCCAATCGAAGGACGAATACACCAGCGGTTCTTTGAACAGGCTGAAGTAGGTGCGGACGAAACGCTCGTCGTCGCCCCACACCGTCGACAGGCAGCCGGGCGGCAGCGGCGGCACGATGCCGACAATGCCCTTCTCGTTCGCGCCGCACTCGCTGCCATCCTCGCGGAAAATTTTCAGGTTATAGCCGAACACCGGGAATGCCGGCGTGCCGAACTTGATCGGCGTGTCCTCGATGCCACGCACGGTGGCGAGAATCGGCCAGCCGGTTTCAGTCTGCCAATAGTTGTCGATCACCGGTTTTTTCAACGCGTCCATGATCCACTCATGGGTCGGTTGGTCCAGCGGCTCACCAGCGAGGAACAAGTGCTTCAACGCCGACAGATCATATTTCGAGAGCCAGGACGGATCCTGCTTCTTCAGCACGCGAATCGCGGTCGGCGAAGAGAACATCACGCTGGCCTTGTACTTCTCCGCCAGCCGCCACCAGATGCCGGCGTCGGGACGCAGCGGCGTACCTTCGTACATGAGCGTCGTCATGCCGGCGATCAACGGGCCGTAGACGATGTAGGAATGGCCCACCACCCAACCGATGTCCGAAGTGCAGAACATGGTCTCGCCGGCATTGCCGCAGAAAATGTGCTTCATCGACGATGCCAGGGCCACCGCATAGCCGCCGACGTCGCGCTGCACGCCCTTGGGCGTACCGGTGGTGCCGGAGGTGTAGAGGATGTACGACGGCTCCGACGATTCGAGCCAGGTACAGGGCACCTCCGCGTCCATATGCGCAGCGCGCAATGCCGCATAGTCGAGATCGCGACCTGCGACGCGATCCCAGTCCTTGTGCAGTCCGCGGTCCACCATCAGTACCTTGGCCGGCGGCCGCTTGGCGAGGCAGATCGCCTCGTCGAGCAAATGCTTGTACGGCACTTCCCTGCCGTTGCGCATGCCGGCTTCGGCGGAAACCACCAGTTTCGGCCCGGCATCGTCGATCCGCGTCGCCAGCGAGGCGGCGGCAAAGCCGCCGAACACCACCGAATGCACGGCGCCGATGCGGGCACAGGCCAGCATCGCAAAAGCCGCTTCGGGAATCATCGGCATGTAGATCAGCACCCGATCGCCGCGGGCGATGCCCTGCCCTTGCAGGATGGCCGCCATGCGCACCACCTCTGCCTTGAGCTCGGCGTAGCTGTAGCTTCGCTCCTGGCCGGTTTCGCTGGAAACGTAGATCAATGCCGCCGCATCGGGACGCTGTGCGGCATGGCGATCGACCGCGTTGTAGCAAAGATTGGTCTCGCCGCCGACGAACCACTTGGCGAACGGCGGGCGGGAATAATCGCAGATCCGTGAAAACGGCTTGTGCCAGTCGATCAGTTTCGCCTGTTCGCTCCAGAATGCATCCGGCGCTTCGATGGATTGCCGGTAGAACGCCTGATAGCTTGCCATTCCGTGCTCCTCGATAGGTTTACCGGGCGAATTATGGCGACCGCAAGCTTAGGCAAACCTTACGGCGCCAGCGCCTTCGGGCCAGATCCGGCAGGCTGTGGTAGAGCCGTCGCTCGCCCTCGCCACGACGGCTACCATGGGCTGCATAATCCGTCCCGGACTTCCTGACCCGGATCATCATGAATCCACCCGCATCCCGACTCACTCTGTACCGGGGCGACATCACGCGCTTGGCGACAGACGCCATCGTCAATGCCGCCAACGAAACCCTGCTCGGCGGCGGCGGTGTCGATGGCGCCATCCATCGCGCCGCCGGCACCGAGTTGCTCGACCATTGCAGAGCGCTCCCTGAAGTTAGCCGCGGCTGCCGCTGCCCGACCGGCGAAGCGCGGATGACGCCAGGGTTCCGCCTGCCGGCGCGCCACATCATCCATACCGTCGGTCCGATCTGGCGCGGCGGCAACGCCGGCGAACCAGCCCTGCTCACCGCTTGCTATCGCAGCGTATTCGAACTGGCCCGCCGTCATGCCCTGGCGCGACTGGCGATCCCGGCGATCTCCTGCGGGGTATACGGCTATCCATGGCCGGCAGCCGCCGACATCGCCGTCACCGAATGCCGTATCGCGCTGGCAGAGAATCCAGCCCTGAAAGAGGTTCTGCTGGTGGCGTTTTCGGCAGAGATGGCCGCAGTACTCGAACACGCGCTTGACACAACCGCCTGACGTCCAAGTCATAATGAGCGCCATGAACTACTGCCCACAATGCGGTGCCCCGCTGCGCGAACGACTCGTCGATCAAGTGCCACGTAAGGCCTGTGTCGTCGAAGACTGTGCATTCGTACACTGGGACAACCCGACTCCGGTAGTGATGGCGCTGGTGCAGATCGGCGAGCGCTTCGTGCTGGCGCGCAATGCGGCGTGGCCACAGGGAATGTTCTCGGTCATCGCCGGGTTTCTCGAACGCGGCGAAACGCCGGACCAGGCCGTGCTGCGCGAGGTTGCCGAGGAACTCGGGCTACGCGGCGAGGACGCCGTGTTCATTAACCACTACTCGCTGTTCAGCCGCAACCAGTTGCTGCTCGCCTACTGGGTACGCGCCTCCGGCACGCTGACGATCAACGAGGAACTGGCCGAAGCCCTGCTCCTCGACCGCGGGGAACTGGAAAACTACGATTTCGGCCCGCTCGACATCCCGGCCGACATCGTGCGCCGCTGCCTCGCCAGGCAGGCATAAGCATATGCTGATCGATTCGTAGCCGCATTTCCCCTGCTGGCTATACTGCTTTCCTCATTCAAGCCACAGGGAGGCCATATGAAGCTCGAAACCATCGCAGTGCACGGCGGCTACAGTCCTGACCCGACCACCAAGGCGGTAGCGGTGCCAATCTACCAGACCACCTCCTACGCCTTCGACAACACCCAGCACGGGGCCGACCTGTTCGACCTCAAGGTGGCCGGCAACATCTACACCCGCATAATGAACCCGACCCAGGACGTGCTGGAAAAGCGCGTCGCCGAGCTTGAAGGCGGCATCGCCGGGCTGGCGCTTGCCTCCGGCCAGGCGGCGATCACCTACGCCATCCAGACCATTGCCGAGGCCGGCGACAACATCGTTTCCGCGGCCACGCTCTACGGCGGCACCTACAACCTGTTCGCCCACACGCTGCCCCAATTCGGCATCCAGGTGCGCTTCGCCGACCACCGCGACCCAGCCTCGTTCGATGCGCTGATCGACGACAGGACCAAGGCCATCTACTGCGAAGCCATCGGCAACCCGCTGGGCAACATCACCGACTTCGAAAAGCTCGCTGCGATCGCCCACCTTCGCGGCATCCCGCTGATCGTGGACAACACCGTGCCCTCACCCTATCTGTGCCGCCCGATCGAATACGGCGCCGACATCGTGGTTCATTCGCTGACAAAATACCTTGGCGGCCACGGCAACAGCATCGGCGGCATCATCGTCGACAGCGGCAAGTTTCCCTGGGCCGAACACAAAGCCAAATTCCGTCGTCTCAACGAACCCGACGTGTCCTACCATGGCGTGGTGTACACCGAAGCCCTCGGCCCCGCCGCCTTCATCGGCCGCGCCCGGGTGGTCCCGCTGCGCAACATGGGCGCGGCGATCAGCCCGTTCAACGCCTTCCTCATCCTGCAAGGCATCGAGACGCTGGCCCTGCGCATGGACCGTATCACCGACAACACCCTCAAAATCGCCCAGCACCTCAAGGGCCACAAGAAAGTGAAGTGGGTGAACTACGCCGGTCTGCCCGAGCATCCCGACCATATGCTGGCGCAGAAGTACATGGGTGGTCGCCCTTCCGGCATCCTCACCTTCGGCGTCGAAGGCGGCGCGGCTGGCGGCGCGGCTGGCGGCGCCCGCTTCCAGGATGCGCTGAAGCTATTCACCCGGTTGGTGAATATCGGCGACGCAAAATCGCTGGCCTGTCATCCCGCCTCCACCACCCACCGCCAGCTCTCGGCGGAGGAAATGGTCAAGGCCGGCGTCACCGAGGATACGGTGCGACTTTCCATCGGCATCGAGCACATCGACGATCTCAAGGCCGACCTGGAGCAAGCGCTGGCCGCCGTGTAAGCCTCGCTCGAACCGGGCGGACTGCAAAGATCCGCCCGGTCTTGCCACGTCCCGCCTGCACACCCAACTCCGCCTCGGCCATTGCCGAAAACGCCGCCTTAATCTTTTCTTAAGCCTCCGCGATCAGGATCACGCTTCGATCCACAGACGGCGCCTAAACTGCCGCAGCCACCGGATACAAGAATCGATGAACATCTTTCAGAAACGCGCCGCCCTCCGCATCGCCGCCGTCAGCATCCTGCTAGCGTCGATCGCCAGCCCCATCGCATGGTTCGTTGCCCGCGAAATGGCCGAGGAAAGCATCGTCTCGTTGGCCATCGAAGAATCGGGCGGTCTCCTGCTCCAGAACCATGCCATCGCGCTGGACGGGCCGGATGCGGCCCGTCATGCCGGCGACGCAGCCAAAACGATCCTCGGCGGATTGTTCGACATCGCCGAAATCTACGACGCGCACGGCGTCAGGCTGGCGGAAGCCATGACGGCAGAAGGCGGCGCCATCGAGGCTCAATTGCCGAAGCACGCCAAGCCCGCTTACGCCAAAGCCTCCTACGAAAGCGTACACCTGGCGAACGACCAGTGGCTGCTGCGCGTCTTCGTGCCACTGCGCAGTCCGGAGGCGGATAACGCCGCACCGATTACCGGTTACTTCGAGGGCGTGCGCGTCGTCCCCGCCTGGCAGAAAGAACAACTGATTGCCAACTCCCTCAGCGTGGCGCTGATGGTCTGCCTCGCTTCGCTGCTCTGTGGCGCCGCGCTGTATCCGGTGGTGGTGTATCTCGCCGACGACAACGAACGCAAGGCCCGCGAAGTGCTGGACTCCCATATCTCGATGATGGAAGCGCTGGGCCGGGCCATCGCCAAACGGGATTCGGATACCGGCGCACACAACTACCGCGTCGCCTGGATTGCGGCCCGCATCGCGGAAAAACTCGGACTGAAAGGCAACGGCATCCAATCGCTGATCGCCGGCAGCTTCCTCCACGACGTCGGCAAGATCGGCATTCCCGATGCGATCCTGCTCAAGCCCGGCAAGCTCGACGACGCCGAGTTTTCCGTCATGCGCACCCATGTCGCGCAAGGCGAGGAGATCGTCACCGGCATGGGCTGGCTCGACGGCGCCAGCGCCGTGGTGGCGGGACATCACGAGAAATGGGACGGCAGCGGCTATCCGCGCCGTCTGGCGGGCGATACGATTCCTCTCCCGGCTCGCATCTTCGCCGTGGCCGACGTCTTCGATGCGCTCTGCTCCAAACGCCCCTACAAGGCGCCGCTGGGTTTCGACGACTCGATGGCGATTCTGGAAAGGGACACCGGCAGCCATTTCGATCCCGCTGTGATGGACGTCTTTCGCCCTATGGCGCGGGAAATTTACGATCGCCTCGCCGCCTGCGACGAAGGCGAAGCCCGCGCCCTGCTTGAAGCCCGGGTGCGCGAGCATTTCGGGCTGTAGCCGGCACGGGCGGCCGGGCTGCGCGGAGCAAAACGGCGGCCGCTACCGGCCGCCGAGGCTGCCGAATACCTTTTGCAGCAAGGCGCTGCCGGTCCCGACCGGATCCTTGCGAATCTGCTTTTCCTGTTCCGCAATCATCGCGTAGAGCCCGTCCAGCGTCTTCGCCGTGACGTACTGATCGAGGTGTGCATCCTTGTCGTCAAGCAATTTGTACCTCACCGCCTTGCCGGCAAACGCGTCGTAATTTTCCGCGACCTTCACCTTCTTCGTCGCCCGCTGCACCACGGGCAAGAACTTCGCCGCCAGCGGCTCCGCAGTCTCGCTGCGGAAATACCGGGTCGCCGCATCGTCACCGCCAGAGAGGATCGCCTTCGCATCGTCCACGCTCATCTCCTTCACCGCCTTGACCAGCAGCGGCTTGGCTTCCACCACGGCGGCTTCGGCAGCCCGGTTCATGGCTTCCGTCAGTCGATCGGCGTATTTCTCGGCGCCAAACTTGCGCATCACGCTTTCGGCCTTCTGCAACGACGGCGGCAGCGGAATGCGGACCCTATCGTTGCCTAGGAAGCCATCGGCACGGCCAAGCTGGCCGACCGCCTGTTCCGCGCCGCGGGTCAACGCCTCCTTCAGGCCGCCGACGGCGTCTTTGCGGCTCAGGTCGGCGAAATCGAGTGCAACAGCCGGGAGGGTACATAGGCCGACGAACAGGGCGAGAAAGAAACGCATGACAGCTTCCTTGATGGTTGATCGATGCAGCATAGCCTGCCCACCCCGACTGTGCCATGCACATCGTCGAACCGGGCCGATTTACCGCTATCATCGCCCGATGAAATTCCGCCACACACTGCTTGTCCTGCTGCTCGGCGCTACCGGCGGACTGCTGTCCGCGCGCGCCGCCGACCTGTCGATCGGACTCGCCGCCGATGTTTCCTCGCTCGACCCCCATTACCTGAACGTGGCCTCGAATGTGGCGGTCGCCAGCCACCTCTTCGACACCCTGGTGCAGATCGATGCCGACGGCAAACTCACGCCGGGTCTCGCCGAATCCTGGAAAGCCGTCAGCCCGACGATCTGGGAGTTCCGCCTGCGCAAGGGGGTCCGTTTTCACGACGGCAGCGAACTGACGGCCGAGGACGTGGCGTTCTCGCTCGACCGGCCGGCGACCATTCTCAACAGCCCCGGTCCATTCACGCCGTTCACCAAACTGATCGTCGAAAAGCGGGTGGTCGACGCCCACACCCTGCGCCTCACCACCGCGCAACCTTACGGCCCGTTGCCGCTCGACATGGCGTCCATCTTCGTCGTCTCGAAAAAAGCCGCCGCCGGCGCCACCACCGAAGATTTCAATTCCGGCAAGGCGCTGATCGGCTGCGGCCCTTACAAATTCGTCCGCTTCCGCCGCGGCGAAAGCATCGAACTGACGCGCAACGAGACTTACTGGGGGCCGAAGCCGGCCTGGGAGAAGGTTGACCTGCGCATCATCAGCGCCGATGCGCCGAGGCTGGCAGCTTTGCTCGCCGGGCAAGTGGATGCAATCGAAAACATGCCGCCGGGCGACATCCTGCGCTTGAAGGGCGACACCCGCTTTCGCATCGAACAGCGGGTGTCCTGGCGCACGCTGTTCCTGCAATTGGACCAGGCCCGCGAGCGTTCGCCTTACGTCACCGATACCGCCGGCCGACCGTTGGACAAAAACCCGCTGCGCGACCCGCGCGTGCGCCTAGCGTTGTCAAAGTCCATCGACCGCAAGGCGCTGGTGAACAGCACACTGGAAGGTCTCGGCATCCCCGCGGCGAGCGTTGTCGCACCCGGCATCTTGGGCCACGGTGAGACCCTAAAAGCCGAGGTCTACGATCCCGAGGGCGCAAAAAAACTGTTGCGGGAAGCTGGCTATCCAGAGGGCTTCGGCCTCACCCTGCACGGACCCAACAACCGCTACATCAACGACGACCAGGTGTTGCAAACCGTCGCCCAGTTCTTCAGCCGCATCGGCGTCAAGACCAAAGTCGAGGCAATGCCCTTGGCCGTGTATTTCGGCCGCTTACGCAACGCCTCGTTCAGCATCGGACTGCTCGGCTGGGGATCGCTGGCCGGCGACTTCGCGTTGCGCAATCTCGCCGGCACAGCCGATCCGGCCAGCGGCTGGGGCACCTGGAACTGGGGCGGCTACAACAATCCGCAGGTGGACGCGCTGCTGCATTCCTCGCTCGCCAGCGTCGACGAGAAGAAGCGTCGGCAGCTCGCCGAGGACGCCATCGCGCTCGCACTCAAGGATCAGGCGCTGATTCCGCTGCACCACCAGATCGCGACCTGGGCGATGAAAAGGAAACTGCGCTACCTGCCGCGGGTGGACGAATACACCTTTGCCCACCAGTTCGGCAACGCGGCATCGGGAGCGCGATGAATTTCCTGCTGCGGCGGCTGGTGCACGGCGGCATCGTCCTGCTCGCCATGTCGCTTCTGGTGTTCGCTGCGGTGTATGCCATCGGCAGCCCGGTGGATCTGCTGGTGGACCCCAACGCCGATGCGACGGACCGTGAGCGCGTGATCCGCGGGCTGGGCCTCGATCGCCCGTTGCCGCTGCAATACCTGCTGTTCCTCAAGGGTGCGCTCAGCGGCAATCTGGGCAATTCCTTCATCTACGGCACGCCGGCCATTCCGCTGATCCTTTCGCGGCTGCCGGCAACGCTCGAACTGGCGCTGTCCGCCCTTGCCATCGCCGTGCTGGTCGGTCTACCGTTGGGGCTCTACGCCGGAACCAAACGCAATAGCGCAAGCCGCCTGATCGAGGGTTTCGCCCTGCTCGGTTTTTCGCTGCCGACCTTCTGGATCGGGTTGATGCTGATCCTGGTTTTCGCCGTCGACCTGCAGTGGCTGCCACCCGGCGGTCGCGGCCCGACCTATGAAGTGTTCGGCATCGAACTCTCCTGCCTGAGCCGCGAAGGCTGGCGCCACCTGCTCCTGCCGGCAACCACCCTGGCGCTGTTCAACATCGCGCTGCTGATCCGTGTCACCCGCAGCGGTGTGGCCGACGCGCTCGGCCGCGACTACGTGCGCTTCGCCCGCAGCCGCGGTCTTGGCCCGGCGCACATCCTCGGCGTGCACGTGCTGCGCAACCTGATGATTCCGATCATCACCCTGCTCGGCCTGGAGTTCGGCTCCACCGTCGCCTTCGCCGTGGTCACCGAATCGGTCTTCGGCTGGCCCGGCATGGGTAAGCTGCTGATCGATGCCGTCGGCACCCTCGACCGGCCCCTGATCGTGGCCTATCTGTTGCTGACGACGACCCTGTTCGTCGCCGTCAATCTACTCATCGACGTAAGCTACGGCTTGCTCGACCCACGCCTGCGACGGGAGTCAGGCGACGCTTGATCCGGATGTGGGACCGCAAACCGCAACCCTGTGGGTCATGCAGGTTGCGGCACGCTCTCCCGACTCATAGTTTCCACTACGGCGATTTCATCCAGGGACAGCACGCGATTGACGTCAAGGATCACAACGAATTTGCCGTTGATTTTGCCCATTTCTTGAACGAAGTCGCTGCGAATCCGGGTGCCGAACTCCGGCGCAGGTTCGATGTCGGCCTGGGGAATACCCAACACTTCGTTGACCGCATCGACGACCACGCCCATTTCCTGGCAGCCCTTGGCCGATTCGATTTCGACAATGACGATGCACGTGCGCTTGCTGTTTCCCTTCACCGGGCGGCCGAAGCGCACCGCAAGATCCACCACCGGGACCACGGCACCCCGGAGGTTGATGACGCCGCGGATGCACGGCGGCGTCATCGGCACTTCGGTGAGGTAACCGTATTCGATGATTTCACGAATCGTCAAAATATCGATGGCAAAAATCTCTTCGCCCAATTGGAACGTCAGGTACTGCCGTTGTTCGGTTTCGAGCGCCGACTCCCGGATCGCACCGTCGCGCGCCGCGTGTTGCACCATACGTGTTTCCGTCGTTTGCATGGTGGCCTCCGCCTAGAACGGCGCAAAATCGGCTTCGTTGACATGGGCGGCGCCGTTGCCTTTTTTCGCGCCCGGCGGAACGGAAAGCGGCATGGCCTGAGTCTTGGTGGCCACTTTGAGCTTTGCCGCCGCCGACGGACGGGCCGCAACCGAGCGTCCTTTGCTCTCGCCTTCGGCGACGCTAAAGAAGGCCATGAGCTCCTTGAGATTGCCTGCCTGCCGGCTCATCTCCTCCGCCGTGGCGGCCAGTTCTTCCGACGAAGCCGCATTCTGCTGCGTCGTCTCGTTGAGTTGGCACATGGCCGTATTCACCTGCTCGACGCCGATGGTCTGCTCTTCCGACGCCGCGGTGATTTCCTGCACCAGGTCGGCAGTTTTCTTGGTGGCCGGAACAATTTCGTCCAGCAGCTTTCCTGCACGCTCCGCAAGTCCCACGCTGTTGCCGGCCAATTGACCGATCTCCTGCGCCGCAACCTGGCTGCGCTCGGCCAGTTTCCGCACTTCCGCAGCGACCACCGCGAAACCCTTGCCGTGCTCGCCGGCACGGGCCGCCTCGATGGCTGCGTTCAGTGCCAACAGGTTGGTCTGGTAGGCAATATCGTCGATGATGCCGATCTTCTTCGCAATCTGCTTCATCGCGCCGACCGTTTCGGTCACCGCCTGGCCGCCCTCGGTGGCCTTCTTCGACCCCTCGGCCGACATGGTGTCGGCGACCTTGGCGTTCTCCGTATTCTGCTTGATCGAGGCCGACATCTGCTCGACGGAGGCGCTGGTTTCTTCAACGCTCGCGGCCTGCTCGGTCGACGCTTGCGATAGTGCCTGAGCGGTCGAGGAAACCTGTTGTGTTGCAGAAGCCAGCGATTCGGCGGTTTCATTCACGTCGGTGATGGTCTGGGACAGTTTGGCGACGGTGTTGTTCGCGGCCGTCGCAATTCGATCGAAGACCTGCTTTACCGCTTCGGTATCGTTGTCCGCCGCTTCGGGAGCAAGGGTGAACGTAAGGTCGCCGCCCGCCAGCTTGTCCAGACCGGAAATCAGTTTCTCGGTTTCCAATTGCTGGTAATGAGAAATTTTCTGCATGCTGCGGGCGGCATTCTTCACCGCCGTCTGATCGACCACAAACTCGAACGCACCAGTCACCTCTCCCGCCGCGTTATGCAAGGGCATGCCGGTATAGGCGATGTCGAGATTGAGCGATCCCGGATGGGCATCGGTCTCGCTGGCGGAAATCTTCCCGTCCTGAATAGCCCGGACGCATGCGCACTTGTCGGTCTTGCAGTCCGCGGTCCTGAAATGGTCGTAGCACTTGGTATTCACGACTTGCGCGGGGGTCTTGTTGCCGACCCTGGCACCGAATTCGTTCATGTACTGGACGTTCAAATGCTTGTCGACCAGCATGACCGGCGTCGGCATCTGGTCGAAGAGCCCGACCAAACGGTTGAGCGTGGCATTCACGCCCTCGATGATCTTGCGGTAGTCGCCCGAGTGCTTGGACGCATCGGCGCGATCGGCAAGCCGCCCGTCCACCGCCGCCGCGGCCAGCGCGTCGGCGTCGGCAATCATCGCCCGCACCGCGAGTTGAACCGAGCCCACCGCGCGCACCACATCGCCGACCTCATCCTTGGCGTCGTTCTTGAGTTCAAAGTCGAAATCGCCTACGGTCATTTTCTTCGCCGCATCGACGACGGCGCCCATCGGCCGGGTGATGCTGCGGGTAACCCACCAGGCGATGCCCGCAGCGATCAGTAGCGACACAATCGCCAGGAGCATTATCTGGTCTTGGGTCTGCGATGCAATTTCGCTGGCCTTCCGGCCGGATTGATCCATCGATGCGCCTTGATGGTCGATCAACTCCTGAATGGCGCCAAGATAATCGCCCTGCGTCCTGTTCATCTGGTTGAGCAGCAGTTCCGTAGCTTCTGCCTTTTTCCCGGCCTTTATCAATTCGAAGGATTTTTCCAGGTCGGCGACGTAAGCCTTGCGGGTATCGAGAACTTTTGCGAAGCCCTTTCTGCCGGCTTCCGAGCGCACGGTGTTCTCCAGCTTTTTGATGTTATCGCCGATGATCTCGCGCGCCTTGGCTATTCGGTCGAATTCTCTGGCGATCTCCTCCGGTTTGCTCACCAGCAGGGCATTGCGCAAAGCGCGGGCGACGATGTTGACGTTGTTGATGATGGAATTCGCCCAGACAGTCTTGGGAAATTTGTCTTCTATCAATATGTCTATATCGCGATCGATTTGGCCGGTGCGCGTAACGGATATCACCGATATTGCGACGAGGAAGACGAGCACCGATGCAAAACCGAGGCCGAGCCGCATACCGATCTTCAGATTCTTGAACATGTGACTGCTCCTCAAAAAATTAAATCAAACAATTCAACGCACCCGCGCTTGGGAATATCGACGTTCCGCAAGCGCATCAGGATTGGCTGCCGAGTTTTAGAATCCACAGCAACTCACTCGATCATCGAAGGCATTCGGCCGCCCCGCTCGGCAGCACCCGGAACTTTGGCGACATACCGCTGCTGATCTCTAACCACCACGCGGCGCACCAGGCCGGGCACATCGAGGATCAGCGCGACATGGCCGCTGCCGAGAATGGTGAAGCCGCTGATCCCCTCGATGCCGGTAAAAACCTCGCCGAGCGGTCGAATGACGGTCTGGAATTCACCCATCAGGCTTTCCACGACAAGTCCGACGCGATGACCGGCGTACTGCACGACAACGACGTTCTCGCGCATGACCGGATTCAGGATGAACGCCAGTTCGGGGTCGGCGGACAACGCCGCAATGCCTTCCGCCGTTAGCGTCACGCCAGTCTTTGGCGCGCCATACGGCAAGCGTACGTCGGCGGCGCACTCCTCGTCGTCCGGATCGTTTGCCATGGGGAGCGGCTCGGCGATGTCGAACAGCTCCTTGAGCCGGATGAACGGCAGCAATTCGCCGCGCAGGTCGAGTTGGTCGCGGCCCTGAGCAGCCAAAATTTCACTGGCCGAAAGCTCTATGCACTCGACCACCGTATCAAGCGGCACGACGAACGACGACGACGCCACGCCCACCAGGAATCCATCGATGATTGCAAGCGTCAGCGGCAGGCGAATGCGCATGGTGGTGCCGATACCCGCAACGCTTTCGATGTCTACCGAACCGCGCAGCGCGGTAATGTTCCGCCGCACCACATCCATGCCGACGCCGCGGCCGGAAAGATTGCTCACCTGCTCCGCGGTTGAAAAGCCAGGTTCGAAAATCAGATTCTGAATCTCGTCGTCGCTGAGCGATTGCTCCGCCGTGACCAGTCCTCGCTCGATGGCTTTATTGAGAATGCGCTGCTTGTCGAGACCGCCGCCGTCGTCGGCGACTTCGATGACGATGCTGCCCGAATCGTGATAAGCGTTAAGCCTGATCGTGCCTTGAGCCGGCTTGCCGCAGGCGACGCGAACCTCGGCCGCCTCGATGCCGTGATCGAGAGAGTTGCGTACCAGATGGGTGAGCGGATCGCCGATCCGCTCGACCACCGTCTTGTCGAGCTCGGTTTCCGCACCGGAAATTTCGAGGCGGATATCCTTCTGCAATTCGGTACTCATGTCGTGCACCACGCGCTGGAACTTGTTGAAGGTGGCGCCGATCTGGACCATGCGTAACGTGAGCGCCGAGTCGCGCACCTCCTCGACCAGGCGCGAAAGCCGCGCCGCCGCCTCTGATAGATCGGGAATGTTGGCGCACCGGGCGATCAGGTCCGTCCCGGCGCTGGCGATGATGAGTTCGCCGATCAGGTTGATATGTTCGTCGAGTTTCTCGGCGTTGACGCGGATCAGGCTGCCTTCGGCGGCCTTGTGCTCCTTGACCTGCTTTTGTTTGTCGAGCGCCGCTGCGACGACATTCGCCCGCACCAGGCGGTTTTCGACCAGAACCTCTCCGATTGGCGGACTCGGCTGCTCCGCCGCGGCGGCTTGTTGGCGCCGCGCATAATCGAGCTCGGCCCGCGTCAGGGTGCCGCAACGAACCAGGATTTCCCCCAGGGGCAGTTCCTCTTTCGGCAAGTCTGCAATCAGTCTGAGGTAATCCGAAATACGGCTGTGCGGCGGAAGAATATGAATGGTGGCATCGTCGCGCACGAATTCAAACGCGCCTTCGATTGCGGCCTTGTTTGCATCGGAGCGGTAGCTGATTTCAAAGCCGAGATAACATGCCTCCGGGTCGATTTCGGACAGCGCGGGCACGCCGTCGACCAGCGTGACAAGGTGAACGACGCTACCGAAGGTAGTCAGGTAGCGAATGAAGGCCAGCGGGTCCATGCCGTTCTTCAGGACATCGCGATCGAAGCGCAGGGAGATATGCCAGTTATCGGAGTCCACGCCGCCGGAAACGGCTTCGGCGGCAACAGGTTCCGCTTTTCCTGCGTGCTCGACCGGCGGCCCCGCCATGGCCTCGCAATGAGACAGCGGCCCAAGATAGGCCTGGAGTTTGTCCGCCAATTCACTGCTGGCTTGGTGAACGTCCGGATTCGGGGTGCGGCCTTCAGCCACATGGCCGATCAAAACGCCGAGGTGATCGCAAACCGAGAGGAATAAAGCCACCAGTTCCGAATTGATGCGCAGCTCGGCGCCGCGGACCTTGTCGAGCACGCTTTCCGCCACATGCGTAAAGGATACGATGTGATCGATACCGAAAATGCCGGCAGACCCCTTGATGGTGTGTGCGGCACGAAAGATGGCATTGAGCGTGTCGGGATCGTCCGGCGTCTGCTCGATGCGCAATAGCGCTTCTTCCATATGCTCCAGCAGTTCGCGGGCTTCGATGATGAAGGTTTGCAGGGCGTCGTCCAGATTCATGGTTTCACCCTTTCTCAGCCGCGCGAGTGGATCAGCACGGGATCGCCGAAATAGGCCGAAAGCTCGCACAGGTCCAGGGTATCGAGCACTTCGGGCGTGTGTCCTGTAAGGCTGAGGACTTTTCTCTGTAGCCCCGCCTCCCGCTTGGCGGCGACCATCAGTTGCACGCCTGCGGTATCGATCTCCGTCACCTGGGAAAGATCGACCTCGATCTCCTCGGCGCCTGCGATGCCGGCGAGCAATTGCTCGCGGATGGCGGCAGCGGTGAAGATGGTCAGCTCGCCTAAAAGGGAGATACGCAGCGCATTCCGTTCTTTCGTCATGGCGTGCGCCTCACGGAAGAACCAGCTTGGAAACAGCGGTGAGCATCTGTGCCGGTTGAAAGGGCTTCACCACCCAGGCTTTGGCGCCGGCGGATTGGCCTTCGAGCTTTCTGTTCTCGCCAGCCTCGGTCGTCAGCATGATGATCGGCGTGAATTTGTAGGCAGGCAGTCCCTTGGCGGCTTTAACGAAAGAAATGCCGTCCATGTTCGGCATATTCACATCGCTGATGATGAGATGCAGCTTGCGCCCATCCAGCTTGCCGAGGGCGTCCCGGCCGTCGCAAGCTTCGATGACGTCATAGCCGGCGCCCTTGAGCGTAATGCTGACGACCTGCCGCAAGGAAGCGGAATCGTCCACGATCATGATGTTTTTTGCCATGACAGTTCTCTCTTAATCAGGGAACCACTGAACAAGTCCGTTCGGACTCAGCGTAACCGAAGGAAATACCCTGAAGGGCACACGTCCCTGTGGGACGAACGGCGAAGTACTTGATCAGCGTTTCCTTAGTTCAAAAGAAGGTAACTTCGGCGGCACCTTCGTTCGCCTGCGGTTTTCCGCCGCTATGCACTACATGCTGTTCGGGCACTGTGTATGTATGGGATAGCTCATCCAGCCATGTCGTCGCATCCATCTCGCCGGAGGGGCCGCCATCGGCCAACTGCGCATGCTGGTGGTCGATACGCCCCTTCAGCTTGCCCATGTCATTACAGACGTGGCTGAGCACCTGGCTGACCCGATCCTGATATTGAAGCGCCACCAGCACTTCGGCGATGTCCTCGCCGATGGCCTGGTTCTCACGGCGCAAAACGTCGGACGCATCCATCAGCCCCTGAACCGCCGAATGCACGCGGCCAACGACGTGTTCGATAATCCTTTCGGAATTACCGACCATTTCCCCGTCCTGCAGCGCGTACTGGCTGGAAATATGGAGCGCAGACGCAATGGCCTGATTGACCGTCTCGACCGTCTCGCTGATCTTTCTGCCGGTTTCGCCGGACTGCGTGGAAAGCTTGCGCACCTCGTCGGCGACGACGGCAAAGCCACGGCCGACGTCGCCTGCACGTGCCGCCTCTATCGCCGCGTTCAACGCCAAAAGATTGGTCTGCTTGGCGATATCGCCGACATCCTGAGCCATGCGTTTGAGCGCGATGGTGAACTGCGATAGGGACGTGACCTCGCTGAGCATCGACTCCTTCATGGCCAGAATCGAGCGCAACGTGGCGATGATGGAATTGAGTTCCGCCTCATTCTCGTTGAGCAGCGCGATCAGGCCGCTGCCGGATTCCCCTTGCGACGAAGCCATGGTGGCGGCGATCCGCGCATCGATGTTGGCGAACCGGTTGACCAATTCGGTCACGGAATTTTCGGTATGTGTCCGAGCCATCTCGATCTGGCCCGACCAGATGGGCAGCACGCCGCTGCACAGCGTTTCCAGTCCGGCGATGCAGTACGGTTTGCGCACGCAGCAATTCGGCCGAAGTTCTCCCTCCACGGCCGCCCGCGCCTGATGCAGCGCCCCCTCCCAGCGCCGGACAACGCGTGAGGCGATGAGCAAACCGGCGATAAGCGTAAACGCCGCAAACGCCAGCGCCAACGGCCCGATTCCCGCCGCTGCCAGAGTGCCTGCGGCACCTATCATGGCCAGCATGATCGTCGGCATGGCGATCCACAGGTGCCGGCCATGCGCGTCCTTCCGTGCCGCCGTAGGCTGCATATCGGGCGAAGCATAAGGCGGCCTTGCCGCAAACGCTTGAGTACTCATGTTGTCAGCCCCGCTTCAAGGATGGCGCATTCGGTCCTTGCGCCCTTCCACCAATTGATCAGTTCACCTTCGGCCATCGGCCTTCCCCAGTAGAAGCCCTGCCCCATCGCGCAGTCGAGGGCGCCCAGGTACGTGGCCTGCGCCGCCAGTTCGACGCCTTCCGCAAGCGATTTTTTTCCCAGCGAATGCAGCATGTCCAAAGCGCTGCGACATACCGCGCGAGCGGAAACGTCATGCGGGAGCGACCCGATGAAATTTCGGTCGAGCTTGATTTTGTGCGCCGGAACTTCGCAGATCCGGGCAAGCGACGAGGCCCCGGTACCGAAATCGTCAACGGCGATATGGAAACCTGCGGACGAAAGGTCGGCGAGCCAACGTAGAAATTCCTCCCCACCGTTGCCGACCAGCGATTCCGTTATCTCGATTTCGATATCGGAAGGCGAGAGCTTTTCGTCCCGCAATATTTCCAGAATCGATTTGATCAGGTTGCCCTGTCGCCGTTGTAGCGGCGACACGTTGACCGCGATATAGGGAATCTCGATGCCCGATCGGCGCATCACCTTGATGGCACGGGCAGAGCGGACGAACATCATCTCCCCAATCGCTCCGATCAGGCCGACTTCCTCCGCAATCGGTATGAACCGGGATGGAGGGATATCTGTGTCGTCCGGGCGCCAGCGCGCCAGCGCCTCGGCACCGCAAGGGAGGCCAGAATTGATGAACACCTGAGGCTGGAAATAGGCTTGAAAATCGCCGCTGCCTGCCGCGAGGCTTTTTTTCATCGTCGCGCCGATCGCATGGTCGGCGACGGCCAGTGCGGCCTCTTCCGGCCGAAGCACAAGCAGATTGAGGCTCTGGGCCATGGCGCGCTGCAACGCGATGCGGGCCGCATGGAGGATCTCGGTGTGGTTCCCGAAACCATCGGAAAAAGCCACTCCGCACGCGGCATCGACACTGTCGGCGATGAGCAGCCAGATCGACTGCAATTTTCCAAACAGCCGCTGATGAAACATGACGACAATGAAAGGCCCTGAGACGACCCAGGAAACCTCATTGGCGTGGTCGCCGACAATGCGGCCGACTTCCCGATGAAAGCGCTCATCCATTTCCCCCACCATCAGCGCCACGCCCAAGGGAAATTCGTTTTCGAGCAGGAAATCGATTTCCGTCATCAACCGGGTGTAGTCATCCCCGTCATTTCCTGAACCGTGTTGCCAATGCCCATCCTGGGCCAATATGTGCGAGAAGCGGGATTTCATGGGAGCATTCCTGAAAATGCGCAGATGGATAGCGTCGAGCCGCATCTGCGGCGGACTTCGACGCTGCGAGCTTTGCCTGCCGTTGCGCCGGTGGATTCATCCCGTGCGGACGCCCCGGGAAAACGCCAAGTGCATTCCCGCAACAAGCCTTGGCGGTATGGCGTTTGGTTTTTTTGCGCCATCATTTTTGGCATTTATTGTGACGCCCGAAGAATGTTATTGAATTGCTGATGGCATCAATCTACGTGCTGTCGGAATAATTTGAAATATACGGATCGCCATATATTCAAATACCGGAATAGGGTAGTCGGATGAATTGCGGACTCGACGACGCGCGAGACGAACCGTCTCTCACGCCACTCGCAACAGGCCGCGATGGGACTGAATGGAGCTGAAATTCCTGGAGAGCGGGGTGACGCACCCCGATAGGAGGGGGTGGAGAAACGCCGACTCAGTCCGTTCGCATTGAGCCCTTTGGCTTGCTCGGGGCAGGCTTTGACAGGCCAAGCCCGAACGGTATCGACTTGTTCTGCGCTTCTTAGATCGAGATCAAACCTTCGCGGATCGAATACTTGATGAGGTCGGCGACATTGTGCATGCCCAATTTGCGGAAGATGTTCCGCCGATGCACCTCCGCCGTGCCAACGGCGATACGCAATTGCATGGCAATTTCCACCGACGATTTTCCATCGGCGATCAGCGGCAGCACCTCGGACTCCCGCTTGGTCAAACTCAGTCGAGCATCGCCATCCTCATCGAAGACTGGACTGCGGGCAAGCATGAACGCGACATTCTGCGAAAGATAGGGGGTGCCGGACATCGCGGCATGAATTCCTTCGATCAGTTCGTCCTTATTGATCGACTTGTGGATATAGCCGATCGCTCCCGCATCCAGCATTCCTGAAACGTAATGCCGCTCAAGTCGCGCAGACAGCCCGAGCACTCTCACCGAAGGGATCTCCGAAACAAGCCGCCGCGTCACCTCGATGCCGCTTATCTCGGGCAGGGTAACGTCCATCAGCACGACGTCCGGCCGCAATTCACGGTACAGAGACAGCGTCGAATCGCAGTCATGCGCCTGCCCCGCAACGGAGAGCCCCGGTTCCCGATCGAGCATGGAACCCAGCGCCTCGCGCAGGAGCGTGTGGTCGTCGGTAATCAATAGTCGAATCATCGCCAGCCTCCTCGATCCTGTCCGCAGCGATGCCGGCAATACGCTCAAGTCGCACCGAACACACCGCTATTCGAAATGCTTCTGCCGGGCGACGGATAGGCCCCCGGGTGCGACTTTGCTACAGTTTTTCCTGCCGGCGCCCGAATCCAGAGGAGGATCAGATAGCGCAGATTGACGACCAGGACGTCCAGCAAAAGCTCCACAGGAAAACTCCACCCATCGGCATCGAGCACACAATATTGCCGCCATTGACTCCGTTTCCCGGTATAGGCGGCATATGCCACATTGTTGCCGGGCGTCCAGGCGCGCAGGGACGTGTCGGAAACGAACTCGCCCACATGCCGCCCCATCAGTTCTTCGGGTGAGCGATCGAAGATCATGGCCCCTTCGCGGTTACAGAACACCACATTGCCGCACGCATCCAACACCATTGCCGCGTCGCCATTTGCCCCTTCGAGCGCGGCGAGGCAGTCGATGTAGAACTGTTGCGGTAATTGGGTGCCAAATCCGGAATCTTTCGGCTTCTCGATACAGACACTCGCGTTCACCACCCTCTCCCCCAAGAAAAACCAAAGCTCACTCCCGCGCGTTGCAAACAGATACCGGAGCCGTGGCAATTGAAAGGTATTTGTCTTTTTCGGGTTGCATGCCCGCGGCGGCACAGCGATACGCTCAATTCGACAACGCGTTAAACGGATCAAATGACACTCCGCGCACCCGCCCACCCATGACAAATGCCATAAAGAAGCATCGGTGGACTGTATCTATGCAAATTGGAAATTGGAATACCGGCAGACCGGTATTGCGGCTACCGCTTTCGCGGTATTTACGGCAAATATGGCGCATGAGCGCCTCGTAGGCGGGATGTCGCCCGTCCGAGGAACGTTTTTCTTCGTTGTTTTGCCCCGACGGGTATATTTCTGTCCGCCGGCCGGGATTGCGCCACGCGCCCGGCCGGCGGTGGATGCAACAAGCCGCGAAGAAATCGCGCAGCAACCGACACATTCCCGGCACGCACCATTCGTCACCGGGATTCGCAACCACTCCGCTCACACAAAAATTGCGCCTCAAGGAACTAACGACACTACAGAACCCAGGCCTCCGCCTGTTGGCGCTGCTGGCATTGACGGCACTGCTCGCGCCTTGGCTGGCGCCGCAGAATCCATACGACCTGGCCGCCCTCGACATCCTCGATGCCCGCCTGCCGCCGGGCAGCCCGTCGGGCAGCCAACACATCATCTACGTACTGGGCAGCGACGAGCAGGGCCGCGATCTGCTCTCCGCAATTCTTTACGGCCTGCGCATCAGCCTCGGCGTCGGCCTCGGTGGAACGCTGCTGGCGCTGCTGCTCGGATGCAGCGCCGGCCTTGCGGCGGCGTATCGGGGCGGAGCAACCGACCGGCTGCTGATGCGGCTGGCCGATCTGCAACTCTCGTTTCCCGCGCTGCTGGTCGCTCTTGTACTGCTCGCCCTGCTCGGCCCCGGCCTCGGCAAGGTGGTCGCGGCGCTCGCCGTCTCGCAATGGGCCTACTTTGCCCGCACCATGCGCGCCGCCGCGCTGATAGAAACAGGGCGCGATTACGTGGCGGCGGCCCGGCTGGCCGGCGTCCGCGGAACGCGCATCGTCTGGCGTCATCTGCTGCCGAACTGTCTGCCGACGCTGCTGGCGGTGCTGCCGTTGCAACTCGCCGCGGCGATCACGCTGGAAGCCACGCTCTCCTTCCTCGGTCTCGGCGCACCGGTCACCGAACCCTCGCTGGGAAGATTGATCGCCAACGGTTACCCCTATCTGCTTTCGGGGAAATACTGGATCAGCGTGTTTCCCGGCCTGGCGCTGCTGCTCGCCATCGGCATCTGCAATCGCGCCGCAGATAATGCCGGGCCATCCCAGCCTTTGGTATAGCCGCCCTTTCGAGGGGGTAGTGCTTTGTCCCGGTGCTGGACATAATTCCGCTCCAGCCTGCCGGCCAAAGTCGCCGCACGGCGACCACCCACAACGACAAGGAGGCTGACCATGATTACCGACAAGGATCTCGATTTCCACCCCACTGACCCAAGCTGCTTTCATTGGGCCGAAACCAACTACTTCGCCTTCTGGAACGCCGAGCATGCGGTTTGCGGCCACCTACAGGCCCTGTTCCGCCCCAATCTTGGCGTGGTGATGAGCGATGTACGCGTCTGGCGCGGGCTGGTCGAGCGTTCCGACGACACCTGGTACATCGCCAACCACTTCCACATGCCGATCCCCGAGCCGCGCAACCTGCGCGAATACACGCTGGCCAACGGCCTCAGCGTCAAGGCCCTGAGTCCGCGCGACTACCGTGTGGACTACGTCGGTATCGAAAACACGGAAATCCATTTCGACGTGCGCGGCATCATGGAACCCTACGACATTGCCGACCCGGAAATGGACCCGGTGACGCGCAAGGCGAAGAACGAAAGCTGGACCTTCTCGGAGGCCTACAACGGCCATTTCGACATGAGCGCCCGCGTCACCGGCACGGTCACCGTACGCGGCGAAACCATTCCCGTCGATTGCGTGCAGGTCATGGACCACAGCTGGGGACCGCGCACCGAGGTCGACCTCGCCGCGATGATGTGGCTCGGCGCCGACTTCGGCGACAACTTCGCCATTCACGCCTTCTTCCCCGCCGACCCGGCCAACTCGGAAATCTGCGCCCCGCTCGCCCACGGCTACGTTACCGAAAACGGCAAAGTGCGCGGCCTGGTCAGCGGCAAGCTCCGCATCACCCGTTCCGCCTACCAGCCCACCGCCATCCTGTGGGAATGCGAAGACGAGATGGGCCGGAAATACACCCTCTCCGGCGCCACCATCGCCGGCGGCCCGTGGCCGGTGTACCCCAGCGTGGACGTCGGCCTTTGCCTGATGCGCTGGACCATGGGCGGCAAAATCGGCCACGGCATGGCCATGGAGAATTCGTCGATGGCCTACCGCACGCGGCACGGCAAAGGGCAGAAGCGCTGAGCGACGGGAAAAAACGGCAGGTACGCTCGGCGTGCCTGCCGCTCTTTTCCTTACGTCCGGATTCGACCTAAAGCGGAAGTACGAGCTTTGAGAAAGCAGCCGTTCAACGTCTGAGTTCAGGTGCGCTGCGCGGCTTTATCGCGCAGCGCACCTGGAGCGACGGTTAGGCCGCTGCGTTTTTGAACGACTCATTATGTGCCTCCACTATGGTGAATGCGATTGCACCCATTGCTCGCGTAGCAGTCAGGAGGCCATTGTCTTCCGTTATTAGTGGCACCTTGTCTACGCGGGCCATCGCAGCGAAGACTAAGAACGTATTTCAGTAGATGGCATTTCTGCCGATAAAGCTTCCATCACGATCCTGAAGGGAGACGACGATGGGACTGGCGACGAAAGAAGACAACTGGCGACTGAGCGACACGCTATGGAAAC
>JALNXH010000002.1 GCA_023230455.1 Rhodocyclaceae bacterium
GCGCGGCTGCCAGAAAGGCGGCTGCTTCAGCGAACGCATGTACGACCCGACGCGGATCACCCACCCGCTGCGCCGCGTCGGCCCCCGCGGCTCCGGCAAGTGGGAACGTGTCACCTGGAAGGAGGCCCTCGACGACATCGCCGATACCTATCTCGATGTCACGCTCAAGGAGGGCACCGATTGCACCGTTTGGGATTTGGGACCGGGCGTCGATCTGGGCAGCGGCATTGCCGCGCAGCAGCGCTTCAGCCGACTGACCCAGGCGGTTTCGCTGGACATGAACAGCGACATCGGCGACTCCCATCGCGGTGCGGTGGAGATGTTCGGCAAGATCAGCTTCGAGCGTTCGGCCGACGACTACTTCAATTCCGACCTGATCCTGTTCTGGGCGGGGAATCCGGTCTATACGCAGATTCCCAATGCGCACTTCTATACCTCGGCGCGCTATCGCGGTACCAAGATCATCTCGATCTGTACCGACTACAACGCTTCGGCGATCAAGGCCGACCTGTGGATTCCGATCAAGCCGGGTACCGATGCCGCCTTGGCGCTTTCGGTCTGCCGCGAAATCATCGAGGGCGGCCATGTAGACAAGGCCTTCGTCAAGGAGCAGACCGATCTGCCGCTGCTGGTGCGCGCCGACACGCGGATGTTCCTAACGCAGGCCGACGTGCAGGCCGGTGGCCGCGACGACCACATGATGCTGTGGGACGCGAAGAGCGGAAGCTTGAAAGTCGCTCCGTTCCGCAGCTTGGCACTGGACGGCCTCGATCCCGAGCTGGAAGTAACTAAAACGGTGAAGCTCAAGGACGGCAAGGAAGTCGAGGTGCGCAGCGTATTCTCGATGTTCCGCGAGCGGGTGGCCAAGTACACCCCGGAAAATGCCTCGACGATGTGTGGCGTTGCGCCGGCCATGATCCGTCGCCTGGTCAAGGAAATCGTCAGCGCCAAGGCCGTCTGCGGCACCACCCAGTCCTGCCTGAACAAGTATTACCACGGCAACCTGATGGAGCGCAGCATCGCCATGGTGTATTGCCTGACCGGCAATATGGGTCGCAAGGGCGCCGGCTTCGTCGCCTTCCCGTTGCTGACGCCGGACGGCGCCGACAAATTTTCGGTATCGCCGACGCTGAAGGAGGTGGAAAAGACCTTCGCCGTCTTCGAGCCGATGATCAAGAAGCGCATGGAGGACGGCGATACCTTCGAAATGATCGTCAACTCCTTTGGCCGCGCCATGTTCAAGCCGGGTACCTCGCCGGTGCGTCTGCCGCTGTGGGGCTCGGGCGAATTGTTCTGGCAGGTGCACGGCGAAATGGTCAGCCTGTCGAAGAATGCCGATAGCTGGAACCTGGGCGTCAAGCGTCCGATTGCCGAATATGTCGACGAGTCGCTGAAGAGAAAATCGCAGCCGTTGCATCCCCCGGCCGATCGGGCGCCGCGCATCCTCTTCCACCTGGTCAGCAACCCGCTGCGGCGCAAGCGCAGCAGCAAGCAGTTGATCGAAAAGCTGTGGCCGAAGCTACAAAAAGTGGTGGTCATCGATTGGCGCATCAATACCACCGCCCGCCATGCCGACTACGTCTTGCCGGCGGCCGTCTGGTACGAGAACACCAATCTGAAGTGGGTCACCACGCTGTCGCCCTACCTCACCACCACCGACCAGGCGACGCCGCCGCTGGGCGAGTCGAAGTGCGACTGGGACATCATCGTCATGTTTGCCAAGCACGTGCAGGAGCGCGCCCGTGCCCGCGGCATCACTTCAACCAAGAGTCCGGAAGGCCTGGAAGTGAAGCTGAACACGCTGTACGACGACCTGACCATGCATGGCCAGTTCAAGGAAGGCGACGGCGAAAAGGTGGCCAAGGCCATCTACGAGTTGAGTACATCCTTCAAGAAGCAAACCTGGGAGGAAACCAAGAAAAAGGGCTTTACGCGCTTCGAGAAAGTACCGGAAGATCCGATCTCGGTGAGCAATATGTGCGAGATTCCGGAAAACGACTCGGTCGTGCCCTTGACCTTCCACGTGCGCGACAAGATGCCGTATCCGACGTCGTCGCGGCGCATCCAGTTCTACGTCGATCATGTGCTCTACGATGAAATGGACGAGATGCTGCCGCAGCACAAGGAGGTGCCGAAGATCGGCGGCGACTATCCGCTGATGGTGAATGGCGGCCATACGCGCTGGAGTATTCATTCAACCTGGCGTGACAGCCCGATCATGCTGCGCCTGCACCGACCCGATCCCTACATGCTGCTCGCGCCAGAGGATGCCAAGAAGCGCAACATCGAGGACGGCGACTGGATTCGGGTCTTCAACGATGCGGGTTCATACAGCATTCGGGCCAAGGTGGCACCGAGCATTCAGCCGGGGAATTCGGTTGTCTATCACGCTTGGGAAAGCTACCAGTTCCCAGGCAGGGGGGACGGCAAGGCAGATATGAACGCCACCAATCCAACCCCGCTGAATCCGACCGAACTGGCGGGTAACCATCCACATCTGGATGCCGGCCTGATGTTCGCCCAGGCTGGCGAGTTCGATCGCGATACGCGGGTCGAAGTCGAGCGCTTGCCGGGAGGCAAGCGGCCGCTGAAGTAAGCGGCGGACGATTCGTTGCAAGTGGAGCGCCGGCAGTTCTGCCGGCGCTCTTTTTTGGTACGCCCGGTAGCGATACTGCCGGCGAAAGCCACGCCGACCGTTTGTCGGCCGACTTTCGTACAATACGCCCTGTAGTTGTCGCCGGACCTGCGATCACCGCTCGGCGTATGGCGTCCGCGCCGCCGGCGCTCCTGTTGTGCCCCTGCTTTTCCTGCATTACCCCCAACGAGATTCGCCAATGCTAAAGATCGTACCGACGGTTCCGACCGAAAAGCTTTATTGGGAAGATTTCCCGCTCGGCGCCGAATTCGAGTTCGGCGGTAAAAAAGTGAGTCGCGAGGAGATCATCGCCTTCGCGACCCAATTCGACCCCCAGGAATTCCACGTCGACGAAACGGCCGCCGTACCTTCGCAGTTCGGCGGGCTGATCGCCAGCGGCTGGCATATCTGCGCGATGACCATGCGCATGATCTGCGACGGCTTTCTGCTCAATACGGCCGGCATGGGTTCGCCGGGGGTGGAGAACGTGCGCTGGAAGGTTCCTGTGCGGCCCGACGATACGCTGCATGTCCGTGCGCGGGTGATTGAGTCGCGACCGTCGTCGACCCGGCCGGAGGTCGGCATCATCCGCTGGCGCTGGGAAGTGATGAATCAGGATAACGTCTGCGTCACCGAAATCGAGAGTACCGGGATGTTCCAGCGGCGCCCGAACTGGCCGTCCGGCGCGCTGACGCTACAGTCGGCCTGAGATCCGGCGCTTAAAGGCGATGAGCCGCATCCGTATCACCGGCGGCGAATGGCGCAGCCGCCTGATCCAGGTGATCGACGGGCCCGGGTTGCGGCCTACGCCGGATCGGGTGCGCGAGACCCTGTTCAACTGGCTGGGCCACGACCTTGGCGGCTTGCGTTGCCTCGATCTGTTCGCCGGCAGCGGCATTCTCGGTTTCGAAGCCGCATCGCGCGGCGCTGCCGAAGTCGTGTTGATCGAATCCGAACGGCGCGCTTTCGCCCAGTTGAAGCGCAATGCCGCTATGTTTGCGGACCCCCGCCTCAAGCCGATGTGCGGCGATGCGCTAAAATGTGCCACCAATCTGGCGCCAGGATTCGACCTGTTGTTTCTCGATCCGCCCTATCGCCAGGGCTGGCTGGAAAAAATCGAGCCTCTACTGCCGCAGCTTGCGCAACCTGCCGCGCGGATTTATGCCGAGGCTGAGTATCCGATCGAAGCACTGGGTGCGTGGCGCTGCGTCAGACACGGACACGCCGGCCAGGTCCATTTTCATCTGCTGGAGAATTCATGAGCGATGGCATTGCCGTATATCCCGGCACTTTCGACCCGCTCACCAAGGGTCACGAAGACTTGGTGCGGCGGGCCTGCAAGCTGTTCGACCGGGTCATCGTGGCTATTGCAACCAGCGAGCGCAAGGGAACGCTGTTTTCCCTCGAAGAGCGAATCGCTGTGGCGCGCGAGGTGCTGGGTGTGCACCCACAGGTGGAGGTAGTCGGCTTCGATTGTCTGTTGATGAATTTCGTCAAGCAGCAGAACGCCAACGTCATCCTGCGCGGTCTGCGTGCGGTGTCCGACTTCGAGTATGAATTCCAGATGGCTGGAATGAACCGCAACCTGCATCCCGAGGTGGAGACCGTATTCCTCACCCCGGGCGAGCAGTACACCTTCATTTCCGCCACCATCGTGCGCGAGATTGCGCGCTTCGGCGGCGACGTTTCCAAGTTCGTCCACCCGGCGGTCAAGAGCCGGCTGGACGCCAAGTTCAAGCAATGAGGAAGGAAATACCATGTCCCTGATCATCACCGACGAATGCATCAATTGCGACGTCTGCGAACCGGAATGCCCAAATAACGCCATCTCCCAGGGCGATGAGATTTACGTCATCGATCCGAACAAATGCACCGAGTGCGTAGGCCATTTCGATACGCCGCAATGCCGTGAAGTCTGTCCGGTGGACTGCATCCCCAACGATCCCGCGCATGTCGAGAACAACGATCAGTTGATGGCCAAGTTCCTTAAGCTTTCCGCCGCAAAGTAGCCGGTAGTCAGCGTTGGCAGTGCGGGCAATAGAACGTTGCGCGCTGGCTCTGCCGGATCATTTTGATCTTCGTACAGCAGATGCGGCAGGGTTCGCTTTCGCGGCCATAGACCAGGGCCTGTAGCTGAAAGTAGCCGCTGCTGCCGTCAGAGTGGATGAAGTCGCGCAGGCTGCTGCCGCCAGCCGCAATCGATTCCAGCAGTGTTTGTTTGATGGCGGGTACCAGCCGCGCGTAGCGCCGGAGAGAAATCTTCCCGGACGATGTGCGCGGGTCGATCCCGGCGCGGAACAGGCTTTCCGAAGCGTAGATGTTGCCGATGCCGACCACCCGATGGCTGTCCATTAGTACCGGCTTGATGGCGGCCTTCAGGCCGCGCGTCTGCTCGAACAGCCAGCGCGGTGTGAACTCGGCCGCCAGCGGCTCGATGCCAAGCACCGCGAGCAACGGATGCCGCTGTGCGTCGCCCTCGATCCACAACAGGGCGCCGAAGCGGCGCGGATCGCGCAGCCGCAGTGCGGTTTCGGCAGGGTGAGTGGCGAACACCATATCCACATGATCGTGTTTTGCCGGCGGCTGCTTTGCCGGCACGAGTCGCAGGCTGCCCGACATGCCCAGGTGCAACAGCACTCGGCCGATCGCAAAGTCGAGCAGCAGGTATTTGCCACGCCGCTCCACGGACCGCAGCGTGCGTTGCGTCAGGAGATCGTTCAATCCTTGCGGCAGCGGATAGCGCAGCGTCGGCGTGCGCAGCACGACCCGCGCCAGCCGCGCGCCCGTCAGGTCCGGGGCGATGCCGCGGCGGGTAATTTCGACTTCGGGCAATTCGGGCATGGTGAGGGCGTAATTGAATCGAACCAAGGCCTGGTGGTTGGCGGAGCGGCTTGCGCTTAGTGCACGGCCGGCCGCGGCGAAACTGCTAACATCGCAGCATTCTAGTTTGGCTCGGCCGCAACCCATGTTCCCGTTGCTTCGCATACTGATGGTTTCTTTGTTCGTCTGCCTGAACGGCGCGACCGTGGCGCAAGAGGCGGCGCCGACGGCGAAGCTGCCCCCTCAGGAACTGACTCCGCAGCTGCTCTACCAGACCGTGCTGGCGGAAATTGCGGCGGCACGCGGACAAATGGACGTCGCCAGCGCGGCCTACGTAGACCTGGCGAAAACCACGCGGGATCCCCGTATCGCCCGCCGCGCCGCGGAAGTCGCCTTTCACGCCCGCATTCCGACGGCGGCGCTTGAGGCGGCGCGACTCTGGCTTGAACTTGAACCGGAGTCGCCCCAGGCGCGGCAGTATCTATGGGCTTTGCTGGCCTCGACCGGCAAGGTCGATGAGCTGGCCGATACCCTGAGCGGTGCACTGAAGGCCGAGCCCGACATCGCGGCGGCGCTGTTGCAGCTCAACCGTCTGCTCGGCCGCAGCCCGGACAAGCCGATGGTACTGCGCCTAATCGACAAAGTGACCACGCCCTATCTGTCGCTGCCGGAAGCACGCTTCACCCGTGCCCAGGCCGCTGCCGCGGCGAAAGACGAAATGCGCGCGATGGCCGAGCTCGACGAGCTGATGAAGCTGCGGCCCGATTGGGCACCGGGGGTGATGTTCAAGGCGCAACTGTTGTTGCGTACGCCGGAAAAGGCGCTGGACATCCTCGACGCCTACCTCAAGCGCCAGCCGGCGCCGACCGGGGACAACGCGAATCTACGGCAGATGCGCGCCCGACTGCTGGTCGAGCTGAAGCGTTACGAAGAGGCGCAACAGGCGTTTTCGGCGCTGCTCGCCGAGCAGCCGGACAATGCCGACCTGCTCTACGCGCTCGGCCTGCTCGCGCTCCAGCTCGGCGACGGCGCAGCGGCGGAGAAGCATCTGCGCCCGCTGCTGGCAATGGGTTACGCCGAGGCCGACAACGCGCGCTATTACCTGGGGCAACTTGCCGAGGACAACGGCCGCGTCGAGGAAGCGCTGGGGCTCTACGATGCGATCCCGGAGAAAAGCGCACGCTATGCCGCTGCCCAGGCCCGCGCGGCATCTTTGCTGAAGAACATAGGCCAACTCGAAGAAGCGCTCACGCGGCTGAGAAAGGCCGCCGAGGCCGACAAGGAAATGCGTTCCGCGCTGCTGGTGGCGCAGGCCCAGTTGCTTGCCGAAGCCGGCCGCGGCGGGGAGGCGATCGAGCTGCTGAGCCGGGCGCTGGAGGCGCAGCCGCAGGATGGTGTTCTGCTCTATGAACTGGGCATGTTGGAGGAGCGGGCGCAAAAATTCGAAGCCATGGAAGGCCATTTCCGCAAGTTGATCAAGCTCACCCCGGGCAATCCGCAGGCCTACAACGCACTCGGCTATTCCCTGGTGGAGCGCAATCTGCGCCTCGACGAAGCGGCGCAGTTGATCGACAAGGGACTGGCACTTGCGCCCGAAGATCCCTTCATTCTCGACAGCAAGGGCTGGCTGCTGTTCCGTCGCGGCAATCTGGAGGGGGCTGAGAACTATCTGCGGCGGGCCTACCAGAAGCGCCCTGACCCGGAGATTGCCGCTCATCTCGGCGAAGTGCTCTGGCTGCGCGACAAGCGCGACGAAGCTCGCCAGTTGTGGACCGATGCCGCCAAGCAGGCACCGGAAAACGCCACGCTGGCGGCGACGATCAAGCGCTTCATTCCCTGAGCGCCCGGGCATGCGGAAGTTTCTCGCCGGAGCGCTGCTGGTGCTGTTGACTGCCTGCGGCACATTGCGTCCGACCGCGGTCCCAGAGCGTCCGGAGCGCGGTGCCATTGCTGCCTTCAGCATTGAGGGGCGGCTGTCGCTGCGCCAGGGCGAGCGGCCTTACGCGGCGCATATCGCTTGGCGCCACGATCCGGCGAGCGACGAAATTTTTATTACTGGCCCCCTCGGCCAGGGCATCGCCGAACTGAGTCGTAATGCGGGTGGCGCCAAACTGGTAACCGCCGACCGCAAAACCACCACGGCGGCCGACTGGACGGCGCTCGCCGAGGAACTGCTGGGCGTTCCCCTGCCACTCTCCGGTATGGCGCACTGGATCGCCGGAGAAGCGTCTGCCTCCGCCTGGGATGATCTGGGCCGGCCGCTGAAAGCGCAGGAAGCCGGTTGGAACATCGACTATCTGGACTACGAAGTGGCCCGCCCCGACGCTTTGCCGGTGCTGGTGGAACTGCGCCGCGACGATATCGAGGTACGCATCAGGATTGACGAATGGCTGCTCAATCCAGATTGAGTTCCGGCTGGGACGCCGTCTGGCCGGCACCGGCCAAGCTCAACCTGTTCCTCCACATCGTAGGCCGGCGCGCCGACGGCTACCATCTGCTGCAAACCGTGTTTCGTTTCATCGACGTCGGCGATACGCTGCATTTCTCCCCGCGCAGCGAGGGCCGTATCGAGCTTGCCACGCCGCTGCCCGGGGTCGCCCCCGATGCCGACCTCACCGTTCGCGCCGCGCGCGCCCTACAGGTTGCCACAGGCTGCACGCAGGGCGCCGGCATTCGGGTCGACAAGCGTCTGCCGATGGGCGGCGGACTCGGTGGTGGCAGTTCCGACGCGGCGACCACCCTGATCGCTCTCAATCGTTTGTGGAACTGCGGGCTGTCGGCGGCGGAGCTACAGCGCATCGGCCTGACGCTGGGGGCCGATGTGCCGGTGTTCATCCATGGCCGCAACACGTTCGCCGAAGGCGTCGGCGAACGCTTCACCGACGTAACGTTGCCGGCGGCGTGGTATCTGGTGCTGGTACCGCCGGTGGCGGTACCGACGGCGGCAATTTTCACCGCCCCCGACCTGCGCCGTGACACCCCGCTTATCGCCGCCGCCGATTGGCGGCCGGGTGTCGGCCGCAATGACCTGGAGCCGGTCGCCTGCCGCCTCTATCCGGAGGTCGCGCGCCATCTCGACTGGCTGCGCCGCCATGCGCCCGCCGGGCACAGCGCGATGAGTGGGTCAGGCGCCTGCTGCTTTGCCGAGTACGTCGCAAAAGGCGAGGCCGAGGCCGCCCTGACGGCGCTGCCGGCGGATATGCGCGGGTTCGTCGCGCAAGGATTGTCCTTTCATCCGCTGCTGGATTTGACATAGAGCGGAAAACCTCAGAAAATGCGCGTCCTTTCGTCGCTGAGCACTTTGGCTTTGGCGGCACGTAGGGGAGTCGCCAAGCTGGTTAAGGCACTGGATTTTGATTCCAGCATGCGAAGGTTCGAATCCTTCCTCCCCTGCCAGAAATTCCACCGGGCAGGCCCTGAAACTCAGCGGTCTGCCCGCTTCGTTTGCAGCGTTGTTACCAGAGGCGCCCATGGCTTATGACAGCCTGATGGTCTTCACCGGCAATGCCAACCCCAAGCTGGCGGCCGATGTAGTCAAGCGTTTGAACATCTCCCTCGGACGGGCTAACGTGGCGCGTTTTTCCGACGGCGAGATCAATGTCGAGATTCTCGAGCATGTTCGCGGCCGCGACGTGTTCATTCTCCAGCCGACCTGCGCGCCGACCAACGACAACCTGATGGAGTTGGTGATCCTCACCGACGCGCTGAAGCGCGCCTCCGCGGCGCGGATCACCGCTGCGGTGCCGTATTTCGGCTACGCCCGGCAGGATCGCCGGCCGCGCTCGGCGCGGGTGCCGATCACAGCCAAGGTGGTGGCCAACATGCTCCAGGCGGCCGGCGTGGACCGGGTGCTGACGGTGGACTTGCATGCCGACCAGATCCAGGGCTTCTTCGATGTGCCGGTGGACAATATCTACGCTGCGCCGGTGCTGCTCAACGACCTGTGGAAGCGCAACTACGAGAACCTGCTGGTGGTTTCGCCCGACGTCGGCGGCGTGGTCCGCGCGCGCGCCTTCGCCAAGCAGATGGAAACCGATCTGGCGATCATCGACAAGCGCCGCCCCAAGGCCAACGTCTCCGAAGTCATGAACATCATCGGCGACGTCCAGGGCCGCGCCTGCGTCATCATGGACGACATAGTCGATACCGCCGGCACGCTGTGCAAGGCGGCGCAGGCGCTCAAGGAGCACGGCGCGTCGCGGGTGATGGCCTACTGCACCCATCCTGTGCTGTCGGGTACGGCGATCGCCCGCATCAACGATTCGGATCTGGACGAGCTGGTAGTGACCGACACCATTCCACTCTCGGAGGAAGCCAAGGGCTGTGAGCGCATCCGTGCCGTGTCGATCGCCGGGCTGATGGCCGAGACCATCATGCGCATCAGCAACGACGAGTCGGTGTCGTCGCTGTTCATGGAATAAGTTTTCGCCCGTTGCGGGCAACCGCAGTGGGCTCAACCCGCCCCGTCTGGTCGCGGATGGGGTTCTTTATCAGGAGTCGTCATGACCATTGAAATCAACGCTACCACGCGCGATACGCAGGGAACGAGTGCGAGCCGCCGCCTGCGTCGTGCCAGCCGGGTTCCCGGCATCGTATACGGCGGCACAGCCAAGCCCCAGTCCATCGACCTGGATCACAACGAATTGTTCCAGGCGCTGCGCAAGGAAGCCTTCTACTCAACCGTGCTCAGCCTGAATGTCGCCGGCCAGAAGGAAACCGTTCTGCTGCGCGACGTGCAGCGCCACGCCTACAAGCCGGTGATCCTTCACGTGGACTTCCTGCGCGTCGATGCGACCCACAAGATCCACCAGAAGGTGCCGCTGCACTTCGTCAATGCCGACATAGCTCCGGGCGTGAAGACCCAGGGCGGCATCGTCTCCCACGTGGTGACCGAAGTTGACGTGAAGTGCCTGCCGGGCGACCTGCCGGCCTTCATCGAAGTCGATCTGAAGGATCTGTCCTCCGGCCACTCGATCCACATCTCGCAACTGCCGCTGCCGAAGGGTGTGGAAGTGGTGCATCACGGCGAAGGCGATCCGGTCGTCGCCACCATCCTCATCAAGGGTGGCAGCAAGGCCGACGAAGAGCCGGTCGTGGAAGCTCCGGTGGTGGCTGCTACCCCCGCCGCCCCTGCGAAGAAGTCCGAGAAGACCGATAAGCGATAAGCCCTTGTCGTCACCGCTGCGACTGATCGTCGGCCTCGGTAACCCCGGGGCCGAATACACCGAAACCCGGCACAACGCCGGGTTTCGGTTTTGTGAGCGGCTGGCCCGCGAACTCGGCGCCTCATTCGGCAAGGAAAGCCGTTTCCACGGCTGGGCCGCCAACGTACGCGATGCCGGTATCTGGCTGCTGATGCCGGCCACCTTCATGAATCGTTCAGGCCTGGCGGTGCAGGCCCTGGCGCATTTCTACCGCATCGCCCCGGCCGAAATGCTGGTGGTGCACGACGAACTGGACCTGCCGCCCGGACAGATGCGCCTCAAGTTCGGCGGCGGTCTCGGTGGGCACAACGGCCTCAAGGACATCACCGGCCATCTCGGCACCCAGGACTACTGGCGCTTGCGCCTGGGCATCGGCCATCCCGGCGACCGCAACGAGGTCGTCAACTACGTGCTGAAGCCGGCCCGCCGCGAAGAGCAGGACGAGATCGACGCCGCCATCGACCGAGCCCTCGCCGCCTGGCCCGACATTGCCCAGGGCGCTATGGACGCGGCGACGAGAAAAATCAACGCCAAACCGGCGGCACCCAAAAAGGAAGCACCATGAGCCTCAAATGCGGCATCGTCGGCTTGCCCAACGTCGGCAAGTCAACCCTGTTCAACGCGCTGACCAAGTCCGGCATTGCGGCGGAGAACTACCCCTTCTGCACTATCGAGCCGAACGTCGGCATTGTCGAAGTGCCCGATCCGCGCCTTGAAGAACTGGCCAAGATCGTCAAGCCGCAAAAGATCCAGCATGCCATCGTCGAATTCGTCGATATTGCCGGGCTGGTGGCCGGTGCCAGCAAGGGCGAAGGCCTGGGCAACCAGTTCCTCGCCAACATCCGTGAGACCGATGCCGTCGTCCATGTGGTGCGCTGTTTCGCCGACGACAACGTGGTGCATGTCGCCGGCAAGGTGGACCCGCTCAACGACATCGAGGTGATCGACACCGAACTCGCGCTGGCCGACCTCGCCACCGTCGAGAAGGCGCTCAATCGCTACAGGAAGCCGGCGAGCGCCGGCGACAAGGAAGCGAAGATCCTCGTCGCCGTGCTGGAAAAATGCATCGCCCAACTGAACCAGGCCAAGCCGGTGCGCGCCCTGGACCTCTCGAAGGAAGAGAAGGCCAGCATGAAGCCGTTCTGTCTGATCACTGCCAAGCCGGTGCTCTACGTGGCCAACGTCAAGGAAGGCGGCTTCGACAACAATCCGCACCTTGACGCGGTACGCGCCCACGCCGCCGCCGAGAAGGCGGAAGTGGTGGCCATCTGCGCTGCTATCGAGGCCGAGATCGCCGACCTTGAGGACGACGAAAAGCAGATGTTTCTTGCCGACTTGGGCCTTGAAGAACCCGGTCTCAACCGACTGATCCGCGGCGCTTACGCACTGCTGGGATTGCAGACCTACTTCACTGCCGGCGTCAAGGAAGTGCGCGCGTGGACCATCCACGTCGGTGATACGGCGCCCCAAGCCGCCGGCGTGATCCACACCGACTTCGAACGCGGCTTCATCCGCGCCCAGACCATCGCTTTCGACGACTTCATCGCCTACAAGGGCGAGCAGGGTGCCAAGGAAGCCGGCCGGATGCGCGCCGAAGGCAAGGAGTATGTGGTCAAGGACGGCGACGTGCTGAACTTCCTGTTCAACGTCTGAACCATCACCGATTGGACTGGCGCCTGGTTTTCAGGCGCATTGTTCAGTTCGCGTCGTAGTAATAGGCCTTTTGCGGCACGCGGGCCTCGGCTTCGCGGCGCTGGGTATCCAGGTCGCGCGGCGCCTTGTCCCACCACAAGGCACGGCCCTTCTTCTGTTCCTGGAGTTCTTCCGGATGGTTTTTCAGCCATTCGCGCATGAACTGGGTGTGTTCGGATTCGTAGATTGCCATTTGTTTTTCCTTTTAGCGGATCGAATCTTTCAGGCGGACGATGCGTACCACCTCGGGGATGTGACGCAGGCCACGGATGACGCGAGCGAGGTGCACGCGGTTGCCTACCTCGACGGTGAAATAGACCGACGTGGCGGCGCCATGGTCTTCGTCGATGCGGACGTCGATGATGTTCGACTGGGCGTCGGAAATGGCCAGCGCGAGCTTGGCCAACACGCCGCGCTTGTTTTCCACCATGACGCGCACGTTGACCTCGAACAGCCGCTCGATGCCCGACTCCCATTCCACGTCCACCCATTCCACCTTGTCGCCGCGCAGGCGGGCGATGGCCGGACAGTCGTGGGTATGCACCACCAGCCCCTGCCCTTTGCGGATCAGGCCGAGGATCGGGTCGCCGGGGATTGGCCGGCAACAGGAGGCGAGCTGCACCGCGACGCCTTCGGTGCCGCGGATCAGGATCGGGCCGCGGCTCTTGTGTTCCTCGGGTGTGGCATTACCGCGCAGCTCGGCGATGCTGCGCGCGACGATGGCCGGCAGGCGCTTACCGAGGCCGATGTCGGTAAGCAGATCGTTGCGCGATTTGATTCCCAGGTCGCGCACGCAGCGCTCCCACAGCGCGGTGTCGACGTCGGCCAGCGGAATGTCGAAGTTGCGTAGCGCCTGGCCGAGCAGGCGTTCGCCGAGTGCGGCCGAAGCTTCCTGCTGCTGGGTCTTGAGGAAGTGGCGAATCTTCGAGCGGGCGCGGCTGCTGCGCACATAGGATAGCCACGCCGGATTCGGGCTGGCGTTGGGCGCGGTGATGATCTCGACGCGGTCGCCGTTCTTCAGCTCGGTGCGCAGCGGCATCAACTCCAGATTGATGCGGCAGGCGACGCAGTGGTTGCCGATGTCAGTGTGCACGGCATAGGCAAAATCCACTGCGGTGGCGCCGCGCGGCAGGCCGATGATCTTGCCTTTGGGGGTGAATACATAGACCTCCGACGAGAACAGGTCGACTTTCACGTGTTCGAGAAACTCGGCCGAGTCGCCGGAGGCCGATTGCAGTTCAAGTAGCGACTGCAGCCACTTGTGGGTGCGCCGTTGCAGCTCGGAAAGCGCCTCCTCGTCCTTGTACAGCCAGTGCGAGGCGACGCCGGATTCGGCGACATGGTGCATGTCGCGGGTGCGTACCTGCATCTCCACCGGCGTGCCGTAGGGCCCGATCAGCGTAGTGTGCAGCGACTGGTAGCCGTTGGCCTTGGGGATCGCGATGTAGTCCTTGAACTTGCCCGGCACCGGTTTGTACATGCCGTGCAGCACGCCCAGCGTCAGGTAGCAGGTGGAGGTGTCCTTGACGATGATGCGAAAGCCGTAGATGTCGAGCACCTGCGAGAAGGTGAGGTGCTTTTCGCGCATCTTGCGGTAGATGCCGTAAAGGTGCTTCTCGCGGCCCATCACCTCGGCCTCGATGCCGGCTTCCGGCAATGAGGATTGCAGGGCGGTGAGAATCTTGCTGACCACCTCGCGACGGTTGCGCCGCGCCGCCTTGATGGCTTTTTCCAGCACCCGGTAGCGCATCGGGTAGCAGTGCTTGAAGGAAAGTTCCTGTAGCTCGCGGTACAACGTGTTGAGGCCGAGGCGGTTGGCGATCGGGGCGTAGATGTCCAGCGTCTCACGCGCGATGCGGCGGCGCTTGTCGGGCCGCACCGCATCGAGGGTCTGCATGTTGTGCAGGCGATCGGCCAGCTTGATGAGAATGACGCGCACGTCGCGCGCCATGGCCAGCAGCATCTTGCGGTAATTTTCCGCCTGGGCCTGCTCGTAGGTCTGGTTCTCGATGCGATCGAGCTTGGAAACGCCGTCTACCAGTTCCGCCGCGGTCTTGCCGAAGCGATCGGCAATCTGCTGCTTGGTGATCTCGGTGTCTTCCATCACATCGTGCAGCAGCGCGGCGATCAGCGCCTGGGGGTCGAGATGCCAGCGTGCCATGCTGGCGGCGACGGCCAGCGGATGGGAGATGTAGGGGTCGCCGCTGATGCGGTACTGACCTTCGTGGGCCGCCTCGCCGAAGCGGTAGGCGTCCTCGATCAGCGCGATGTCTTCGGCGCCGAGATAGTTGCCGAGCTGGTCCTTGAAGAGCGCGAGATCGCGCGCCGGATCATGCGTCGACTTGGGTGCGCGACCGGAGAACGGGGGCTTGGAAAAGGCGGCAATGGAGGATGGGAGAGTAGCCGCCATGGAGAAGTGCTCCCATCCCCTTTACATCTTTATGCCTGACCGCGATTGAGGATTTCCAGGCCGTACTTGCCGGCGGCCATTTCGCGCAGAGCGATCACGGTCGGCTTGTCGCGGCCGGGATCGACCTGCGGCGTGCTGCCCATGGCGATCTGCCGGGCGCGGTAGGTGGCGGCCAGGGTGAGCTGGAAGCGGTTGGTGATGTTTTTCATGCAGTCGTCAACGGTGACACGGGCCATGGCGTAATCCTCGGGTGGAATCAAATGGAATCGAGAAACCGGAACACGTCCGGGTGGCGGGCGCGTTGCGGGACGAAACGCAGGCGAGAGGAACGCACTGCCGCCAGCAGGTCCTCGACGGCAACCTGCAAGTCTTTGTTGATTATAACAAATTCGAACTCGCTCACGTGACGCATTTCGCCCAGTGCGCCCATCAGGCGGCGCTGGATGGTGTCTTCGCTGTCCTGGCCGCGCGTACGCAGGCGGCGACCCAGCTCCTCCATCGACGGCGGCAGGATGAAAACGCCCACGGCGTGGGGGAACAGGCGCTTGACCTGCTGCGCGCCCTGCCAGTCGATTTCCAGCAGCACGTCGTCGCCGGCGGCCAGCCGTGTCTCCAGCCAGACCCGCGATGTGCCGTAGAAATTGCCGTGAACCTCGGCCCATTCGAGGAACTCGCCGCGCTCGCGCATCGCATGGAAGGCGGCGAGGTCGATGAAATGGTATTCGCACCCCCCGCGTTCCCCCGGACGCGGCGCCCGCGTGGTGAAGGACACCGAGTGCACGATGCTGGGGTCGCGCTCCATCAGCAGCTTCACCAGCGTGGTCTTGCCGGCGCCGGAAGGTGCGGCGACGATGAACAGGGAACCGGGCATCATGGTCGGATCCGATCGATGGAGGGTTGAAGAGAAGCCGTCGGTGCGTTGGTCATTCCAGATTCTGCACCTGCTCGCGCATCTGCTCGACCAGCAGTTTGAGTTCCATGGCGATGGCGGTGATTTCGGTCGACACCGATTTCGAGGCCAGCGTGTTGGCTTCGCGGTTGAGTTCCTGCATCAGGAAATCCAGCCGCTTGCCGACCGCGCCGCCCTTGCCCAGCACGCGCTCGACTTCGTCGATGTGGGTAGTCAGCCGCGCCAGTTCCTCGGCGACGTCGATGCGCGCGGCGAACACGCCGAGCTCCTGGCGGATGCGGTCCTCGTCGAGATTCGCCACCGCTTCGCGCAGGCGCGCGGCGAGCCGATCCTGGTAGTCGGTCAGCACTTTCGGCAGCAGCGGCGCGACCGCCGCCGCACCTTCGCGCATGCGGACCAGCTTTTCGCGCAGGATCGACTCCAGGCGGGCGCCCTCGCGGCCGCGTGTGGCGACGAAATCGGCGAGCAGCGCGGCGAGCAGCGCGAGGGCTTCGCCGTGCAGTTTGTCCGCATCCAGCGCTTCATCGGCGAGGACGCCGGGCCAGCGCAGGATTTCCGCCACGGTCAACGGCGCGGCATCGGCGACGGCGCCGCGCACTTCGCCGGCCAACCGCCCCAACTGTGCCACCAGGGCCATGTTCGGCTGCAATTCGCGGCCTGCACCCGAACGCGACTGGAGGAACACCCGGCATTCCAGCTTGCCGCGCTGCACCTTGGCGGCAATCAGTTCGCGCATCGGCATTTCGAGAAAGCGCAGTTCGTCGCCGATGCGGTAGGTGAGATCGAGATAGCGCGAATTGACGCTCTTCAGTTCGATATTCAGCAGCGCGAAGCCGAGGTCGCGGCTGCCGGCGGCGAAGCCGGTCATGCTATAGATCATGGTCGGGGCGTTCCGCGGCTTTACAGCGCGGAGCAGGCAACAGAGAATGCAGCGATTCTAGCGCCTAACCTTCATGTCCCCCGCCCAGGCAAACCAACCGCTGCCCTCCGGCTTCATGCTTGAGCAGTACCGTATCGTGCGGCAGATTTCGCTGGGCGGGTTTTCCATCGTCTATCTCGCCCACGATGCGCGCGAGATGCCGGTGGCGATCAAGGAGTATCTGCCCAACGCGCTGGCGCTGCGGGCCGGCGAAAGTCCCGAGCCGGTGGTGGCGGAAATCCACCGCACCGCCTTCAACCACGGCCTGCGTTGCTTTTTCGAGGAGGGGAGCATCCTGGCCCGCCTCAACCATGCCAATGTGGTGCGGGTGGTGAACTTCTTCCGCGCCAACGGCACGGCCTATCTAGTGATGCAGTACGAGCGCGGGCGGACCCTGCTGGAACACATCCAGAAGCGCAGCGGGGCGCTGGAAGAGGATCAGGTGCGGGGCATCTTCGGCCGTCTGCTCAACGGGCTGCGCGAGGTGCATAGCCAGAAGCTGCTGCACCTCGACATCAAGCCGGCCAACATCTACCTGCGCAACGACGGCAATCCGGTGCTGCTCGATTTTGGCGCCGCGCGCCAGGTCATCGGCCTCGATGCGCCGCTGCTCAAGGCTATGCACACGCCCGGCTACGCCGCGCCGGAGCAGTACGGCCGGCAGGAGGATTTCGGCCCGTGGACCGACATCTACGCCGTCGGCGCCAGCCTCTATGCCAGCCTCGGCGGCCAGGCGCCGCTGGCGGCCGACAAGCGACTGGAGGAAGACGCGCTGGTGCCGGCGACGAAGGCATTTGCCGCACGCTATTCGCGCCAGTTGCTGGAAACCGTGGATGCCTGCCTACAGCTCGACCACCTGCGGCGGCCGCAGAGCGTGTTCGCCTTGCAGCAGCAGCTGGCGAGCAGCGAGCGCGGCGGCAGCGGCCTGCTCGGCCGCATCAGGGGGCTGCTACAGCGATGAAATTCAGCGTCTATCAGGAAAGCCGTGTCGGCCCGCGGCGGGACAACCAGGATCGGCTGGCCTACCGCTACAGCAGCGACGCGCTGCTGCTGGTGGTGGCCGACGGCATGGGCGGCTACGCCCACGGCGAGCTGGCGGCGCAGGTGGCGGTGGATCACTTGGTCGATGCCTTCGAGCACCGTGCCCGGCCGCGCCTCGACGAGCCGTTCAGCTTTCTTGCCGAATGCTTCAACGGCGCCCATGCCGCGATCGGTCGCGTCGCCGCTCACCGCGGACTCGATGCGGTGCCGCGGACCACGCTGGTGGCCTGCGTGGCCCAGGACGGCATTGCCTACTGGGCCCACGCCGGCGATTCGCGTCTCTACCTGCTGCGCGAAGGCCGCATCCACGCCTGCACTCAGGACCATTCGCGCGTCCAGCTGCTGCTGCGACAGGGATTGATCGACGACGACGAGGCGCGCCAGCATCCGCAGCGCAACCGCGTCTTCAGTTGTCTTGGCGGAGCGGTCGAGCCGCAGATCGAGTTCTCGCGCAAGGTGCCGCTCTACGATCAGGACGTGCTCGCCCTGTGCAGCGACGGCGTCTGGGGGCCGCTCGGCGACGACCGGCTGGCGCAGGCGCTCGCCGCCGCGCGCCCCGGCGACGCCGTACCGGCGTTGCTCGACGAGGCCGAGCGCATCGCCGGCCGCGGCGGCGACAACCTGTCCCTGCTCGCGCTGCGCTGGGAGGAAGGCCTGGCGGGCGAATCGCCCAGCGATGAGGAACTGGAACGCGCAATCGACCAGATTCGGGGCATCATTCGCCCCTCGCAAAAATAAAGGAACCCCCATGACCCGTCCCAGCGGCCGCCCGGCCGACCAATTGCGCGAGCTGCGCATCACCCGCCGCTACACGATGCATGCCGAAGGCAGCGTGCTGGTCGAATTCGGCAACACCAAGGTGTTGTGTACTGCCAGCGTCGAGGAAAAAGTGCCGGGCTTCCTGCGCGGCAAGGGCCAGGGCTGGGTCACCGCCGAATACGGCATGCTGCCGCGCTCTACCCACACCCGCACCGACCGCGAGGCGGCGAAGGGCAAGCAGTCCGGCCGCACCCAGGAAATCCAGCGCCTGATCGGCCGCTCGCTACGCGCGGTGACCGACCTGAAGGCACTCGGCGAGCGCCAGATCACCATCGACTGCGATGTCCTCCAGGCCGACGGCGGCACCCGCTGCGCGTCGATCAGCGGCGCCTGCGTCGCGCTGCACGACGCGCTCTCCGCGCTGGTGGCCAAGGGTGCGCTGCCCGCCAGCCCGCTGCGCGGCTTCGTCGCCGCCGTCTCGGTCGGCATCGTCGGCGGCACCCCGGTGCTGGACCTCGACTATGCCGAGGATTCGTCCTGCGACACCGACATGAACGTGGTGATGACCGGTAGCGGCGGCATCATCGAAATCCAGGGCACGGCGGAAGGCGAACCTTTCAGCCACGCCGAGCTGAACGCCCTGCTGGCGCTGGCCGACAGCGGCATCGCGCGCATCGTCGCGGCGCAGAAAGCGGCGCTGAACATCCAGTGAAGCAGCTCGTTCTCGCCTCCAACAATGCCGGCAAGCTGCGCGAGTTCGCCCAGCTGCTGGCGCCGCTGGGCATCGAGCTGCTGCCGCAGTCGGCGTTCGGCGTCGAGGAAGCGGCGGAGCCGCACGTCACCTTCGTCGAGAACGCGCTGGCCAAGGCGCGCCATTGCGCCCGCACCACCGGATTGCCGGCGCTGGCCGACGATTCCGGTCTGTGCGTCGCGGCGCTGGGCGGTGCGCCGGGGGTGTACTCCGCGCGTTATGCCGGCGAGCCGAAATCGGATGCGCGCAACAACGCAAAGCTGCTCGCCGATCTCGCCGGCCTTGCCGACCGCCGCGCCCACTATGTCGCCGTGCTGGCCCTGGTACGCCACCCCGACGATCCGCAGCCGATCGTCGTCGAGGGCGAATGGCATGGCGAGATCCTCGCCGCACCGCGCGGCGCCAACGGCTTCGGCTACGATCCGCTGTTCCTCGTGCCCGAGCGTGGATGCAGCTCGGCCGAACTCGACGCCGCGGAGAAGAACGCCCGCTCCCATCGCGGCATTGCGGTGCGCCGTTTGATCGAGCGCTTGCGGGCGCAATGAGCCGCATCATTCCCATCGTTGCCGCAACGACGAGCGCGGCCGCCGCCGTGCCTTCCGGCCTGCCGGCACCGCCGCCGCTTTCGCTCTACGTCCACCTTCCCTGGTGCGTGCGCAAGTGCCCCTACTGCGATTTCAATTCGCACGAAGCGAAGGGCGGCATTCCCGAGGACGCTTACGTCGCGGCGCTGATCGCTGATCTCGAAAGCGCCCTGCCGCAGATCTGGAACCGTCCCGTGTACAGCGTGTTCTTCGGCGGCGGCACGCCCAGCCTGCTGTCGGCGAAGGCCGTCGATACGCTGCTGGCCGCCTTTCGTGCCCGCCTGCCGCTGCTGCCGGACGCCGAGATCACGCTGGAGGCCAATCCGGGCACGGTGGAGGCGGCGAAGTTCGCCGGCTTCCGTGCCGCCGGCGTCAACCGCGTGTCGCTCGGCATCCAGAGTTTCGACGACGCCAAGCTTGCCGCCCTCGGCCGCATCCATTCCGCCGACGAGGCGCGGCGCGCCATCGAGCTGGCGCTGACGCACTTCGGGCAGGTGAACCTCGACCTGATGTACGCCTTGCCGCAGCAGACGCTGGCGGAAGCGCGGCGCGATCTCGAAACGGCGACGGCCTTCGGCACGCCGCACCTCTCGGCCTACCACCTGACGCTGGAACCGAACACGCCCTTCGCGCATTCGCCACCGTCGTTGCCCGACGACGACCTGGCCGCCGACATGCAGGAGATGGTCGAGGAGACGCTGGCCGGCGCGGGCTACGAACATTACGAAACCTCGGCCTATGCCCGCCCGGGCAGCCGCTGCGCGCACAACCTCAACTACTGGACCTTTGGCGATTACCTCGGCATCGGCGCCGGCGCCCACGGCAAGATCAGTTCCGCCTTCGGCATCGTCCGCGAGATGCGGCGCAAGCATCCGCGCGACTATCTCGACGGGGCGGGGCGCGGCGATTTCGTGCAGGAGCGCCGCGAGGTCCGCGCCGACGAACTGCCCTTCGAATTCATGATGAACGCACTGCGTCTGTGCGACGGCTTCGATACGCGGCTCTACACCGAGCGTACCGGCCTGCCGCTGGCGGCGCTGGCGGCGCCGCTGCGCCAGGCGCGCGACGAAGGCCTGCTCGATCTCGACGCCGCACGGATGGCGCCGACGATCCGCGGCCGGCGCTTTCTCAACGCGCTGCTGCGGACGTTTCTGCCCGACGCCTGAACACCACGTCCCACACGCCGTGGCCGAGGCGCAGGCCGCGTGTCTCGAACTTGGTCTGCGGCCGGTAGTCGGGGCGCGGCGCAAAACCTGGCGCGGTGTTTTCCAGCAACGCTTCGCCGCCCAGCACCTCCAGCATCTGTTCGGCGTATTCCTCCCAGTCGGTGGCGCAGTGCAGGTAGCCGCCGGGGGCGAGGCGTTTCGCCAGCGCATGGACAAACGGCGGCTGCACCAGCCGGCGCTTGTGATGGCGCTTCTTCGGCCACGGGTCGGGAAAAAAGATGTGGATGCCGGAAAGCGAGGCCGGCGCGATCATGTCGCGCACCACCTCGACGGCATCGTGCTGGATCACGCGCAGGTTGGCGAGTTCGCGTATCGCGATTTCCTTCAGCAGGGCGCCGACGCCGGGTGTGTGCACTTCGAGACCCAGGTAGTCGTTCTGCGGATGGGCGGCGGCGATGGTGGCGGTGGTTTCGCCCATGCCGCAACCGATTTCCAGGAACAGCGGCGCATGGCGGCCGAACACGCGGTCGAAATCCGCGGCCGCCGGGGTGTAAGGCAGGCCCCAGCGCGGCATGCCCTCGTCGTAGTAGCGTTGCTGGGCGGTGGAGACGCGGCCCTGACGCAGCACGAAGCTGCGGATGTGGCCGTGGTTGGAGGCGGAGTCGGTCATGGTCGGCGGATGAAGTCGTAATCGGGTGAGGCGGCCGGGGTGTCCAGCCAGTCGGCGAATCTTGCGCAGTCGGTTTTTTCGCGGGTGGCGTGCTTCTTCCGGGCGTCCGTCCAGGCCGCCAGGGTGAGTTCGACGTTGGCCTCCTGCCAGCGTTGCGCCAGTGCTGCCCGGGTGTGTTCGAGGGCGGCGGCGTTGCGCGCCTGCCAGGCGTCGAGTTGCTGCGAAAGCCGGGCGAACAGCGCCGGCGGGCTTTGCGCCAGACACACTTCGCCGCGGGCGGCGATGTCGGTCGCTGCGCCAAATTCGATCAGCTGGCGCTGAAGCTCGATCAGCCGGCCGAGATCGTAGCGCGGCTGGCCCAGGGCTTCGGGCAGGCTTGCACAGGCGGCGGCGAGTGCGCTGGCGCTGCGCCCGGCCAGTACCGGCTTCAGGTGCATGGCGGAGGCGATGGCGCGTTCTTCCACGGCGGCCGCATCGGCACCGAAGTAATAGGCGGCCAGTTCGCGGTGGGCGGCTGCAATCGGCTCCTTTTGCATCGCCAGCCATTGCCCGTAAGCGGCTGCGGCGGCCGCGTCCTGGCGCGTTTCGCAGGCTGCGGCGAGCAAGCGCACGCCGTGGGCCAGACCGAAAATGCGTTGCTGTGCGAGGATGCCCGGCCAGTCGACGGCATAACCGGAGCGGCCGGGCAGCACCGGCGGCGCTTCGACTTGGGCGTGCGCCAGCGGGAGGCAGAGCAGGGTCGACAGCAGCGCGACAAGGCGCTGCCGCAGCGTCCGCGCCATCAGGAGCCGATGAGGCCCGCGGTCGGCGAGCTGGGCGCGGCCGAGTAGAACTTTTTCGGCATCCGCCCTGCCAGCCAGGCTTCGCGTCCGGCTTCGACCGCCTTTTTCATCGCCCCGGCCATCAGCACCGGGTTCTGCGCCAGGGCGATCGCCGTGTTCATCAGTACGCCGTCGCAGCCGAGCTCCATGGCGATGGCGGCGTCCGATGCGGTGCCGACGCCGGCATCGACCAGCACCGGCACCCTGGCCTGTTCGACGATCAGCTTCAAATTCCACGGGTTGAGGATGCCCATGCCGGAACCGATCAGCGAGGCCAGCGGCATGATCGCGACGCAGCCAATGTCTTCCAGCATGCGCGCCTGAATCGGGTCGTCGGCGCAATACACCATCACCTTGAAGCCGTCCTTGACCAGCGTTTGCGCGGCCTTCAGGGTTTCCGGCATGTTGGGGAACAGCGTATGGCTGTCGCCGAGCACTTCCAGCTTCACCAGATCGTGGCCGTCGAGCAGTTCGCGCGCCAGACGCAGCGTGCGCACCGCCTCGTCGGCGCTGTAGCAGCCGGCCGTGTTGGGCAGGTAGGTGAATTCGGCCGGCGGCAGCGCGTCTAGCAGCGAGGGCTGGCCGGCGTCCTGGCCGATATTGGTGCGGCGGATGGCGACAGTGACGATCTCTGCCCCCGAGGCCAGCACCGCCTCCCGCGTCTGGGCGAAATCCTTGTACTTGCCGGTGCCGACCAGCAGGCGGGAGCGGTAGGTCTTGCCGGCGATTTGCAGGGCGTCCTGGGTCACGATTTTCTTCCGGGTTGAGTTTCAGCCGCCGCCGACGGCGACCACGATTTCCAGCCGGTCGCCGTCGTTGAGCGGGGTTTCGCCGTGCCGGCTGCGCGGCACGATTTCGCCGTTGCATTCGACGGCGACGCGCTTGCCTTGCAGTTGCAGCGAGACAAGCAGCGCGGCGATGGACATCGGGGCATCGAAGCGGCGGGGCTCGCCGTTGACGGTCAGCGCAATCATGAGGCGATTTTATCAGGCGACACGCGCCCGCCCGGCAGACAGCCGCGTGTCGCGTTGCCAAGGTAACGGCCAGCGCCTACAATCCGCACCTCATCCGCGGGCGTCGTATAACGGCATTACCTCAGCTTCCCAAGCTGATGACGAGGGTTCGACTCCCTTCGCCCGCTCCAGATCCGTTGCGCAAAACAGGCCCGTCCATGGACGGGCCTGTTTTATTTTCAGAGCTTCTGCGGCGACCCATGGAAGGCTGTTAACACATTGTTTAGTCGATAAAAACAGTCTGGAATTGGATTCCCGATGGATTGATATAGCGCAAACGTCGGCGATCTCCGTACCAGTACGATCCGAAGCAACCAATACAAGAACGGGGTGGTTGTGCGGGGTGTAATTCTGAGTTGGCTTCTGGTTTGGGCAATTGTTTTTCCCCCGGCGGTCGCGGCGCAAGGCAATCCGGTGCTGCTGGGCCTCGATGCGGAATTCGGCAACAAGACCAGTACGGCGGACGACGCCATTCAAGCCGGGATCGAGATTGCGATCGAGGAGGTCAATCGCTCCGGCGGCGTGCTTGGCGGACGGCCGCTACAGTTGGTGATCCGCGACAACCGCGGGATTCCTGCGCGGGGCGTGGACAATCTGCGAGAGCTGGCATCTCTGAAGGACATGACGGCCGTATTCGGCAGCAAGTTCAGCGCTGTGCTTCTCGCCCAGGTCGCCCTTGCTCACGAGCTGCGGGTTCCGCTGCTCGATCCGTGGGCCGCTGCCGACGGCATCGTCAACCACGGTTACAAGCCGAGCTACACCTTCCGCCTGTCACTGCGCGACGGCTGGGCGATGCCGTTTCTGCTGAAAGAGGCGCAGCGCCGCGGCTTCAAAAAGATCGGCGTGCTGTTGCCCAACGGCGACTGGGGCCGCAGCAATCGACGGGCCGTGGAAGAGTATTTGGCAGCCAATCCCGGTCCGTTCGTTGTCAAATTCGTCGGCTTCGAATGGAGCGACACTTCTCTTGCGGACGAATATCTGGATCTGCTCCGTGCCGGAGCGGAGGCTGTGCTGGTGGTGGGCAACGAGCCGGAGGTGGCCTTGCTGGTGACCGCTATGAAGGCGCTGCCGCGCACACAATGGCGTCCTCTCCTCAGCCACTGGGGTGCGGCGGCCGGTAACTTGCCTGCGCTGACCGGTCCCGGAATTTTCGACGTGGACTTGAGCATCGTGCAAACCTTCAGCTTCATCCGCAACCCGACCCCGCGATCGAAACGGGTATTGGAGGCGGCGATGGCACTATTGAAGGTGAGCGAACCCCGGGGCGTGGTGTCGCCGCCGGGTGTCGCCCACGCCTACGATCTGACCCATTTGCTTGCACGGGCGATCGACAAGGCCGGGACGACCGATCGCGAGAAGGTGCGCGATGCGCTGGAAAAGCTTGGCCCCTACGAGGGGCTGGTGAAGCATTACCACCAGCCGTTTTCCCGCGATCGCCACGAGGCGCTGGGACCGGAGCAGCTGTTCATGGCGCGCTGGCGGAGCGACGGCGTCCTCGTCCCGTCGTCCCAATAAGAGTCCCATGCGCGTTGCCGAGCGGTTTATTGGCAGGGTGAAGGCATGGCTGAATGCCAGTCTGGGAAACCGTATCGGCGCGGCGCTGCTGAGCCTGACCCTCGGTTTCATTCTGTTGCTCGGGATCGCCAATTTCGTCTACATCTTTTCGCTGACACGAGACGCTACACGGGCCGCTTTGAACGAGTCAACACGGGATGCGGTCAACGACGTTTCGACCGTTCTGGCCGGCATCAATGACGATCTGCACAATCTGGCACGCAATCCCACCGTCGTTTCGGCGGTACTCGATTCCGTTGGGCAGGAAAGCTATCTGTATCCACTGCTGTTGCGCTTCAAACCGGCTGGGCGGGTCGCCCGCAACCTCTGCGTCACCGATTACAAGGGCAAATCCATCGGCTGCTCGCGCCAGCCGATGCCTTCCTACAGCGGGCAGCCGTGGGTGGTCGATGCGGTCGAAAGCAATCGCGCCAGCGCGCACATCGTCATGCTGGAACCCCTCCGTCCGTTGTTGCAGATCGCCCAGCCGGTGGTCTATGAAGGTACGGGGCGTGCCGAAGGTGCTGTCGTCGCCGAATACGAATTAAGCGAAATTTTCATTCAGGCGCTCGGTGGCGCGGCGGAGCAGTTCACCCACCTGCACCTGAAAGGTGCTGCCGGCGACCTGCTCCTGCGCGGCCACGGGGAAGATATCGTTCATGTCGAGCGAAAGCTGGCGCTTGCGGGGCCGTTCGACAGTCTCAAGCTGAGCCTCAGCCTCGGCGTACCGAGCGATCGGATCGTTGCCCCGCTGCGCAATCTGGCGGCTGTTTTTACAGCCTTGGTGATCATGCTGGTCGCGGCGGTATTTGCCCTCGTTCGCTATCTGGTACCGAGGTTGACGCGGCGTTTGTCGGCAATTACCCGGCAGGCGCAGCAGGTCGCGGAAACCGGCGTGCTCGAATATGCCGATACGGATCGGGGCCGCGACGAAATCGCCAGGCTGTCGCAAGCGTTCGCGACGATGACGCACCGGCTGCAGGAGATCAATCAGACGCTGGAAGGTACGGTCGCGGCCAGGACCGACGAATTGAGGCAGCAGCAGGCCTTGCTGAAGTCGATCATGAATGCGGTACCCGGGGTTATTTTTCAGTTTTGCCGGCATCCGGACGGAAAAATCAGCATGCCCTTCGCCAGTAATGTGATCCAGCAGGTTTATGGGCTTGACCCCGCGCTGTTGCGCGAGGATGCGGCGCAAGCCTTTGCGATGGTGCATCCCGACGACCGCGCTGCGCTGTATGCGTCGATTGAGGAATCCGCCGAGCAACTGACGGCGTGGCGGCACGAGTGCCGCATCGTTGGCTGCGAAAGAGCGGTCAGCTGGTGTCTCACCAATGCGTTGCCGCAGCGGCTGGGCGACGGCTCGGTGCTGTGGCACGGGATGGTGATGGACATCACCGAGCATAAGCGTGCCGAGCTGGCGCTGGCGGAAAGTGAGGCCTACAGCAAGGCGCTGTTCGAGAATTCCTATATGCCGATGGTCATCATGGATTCCGTAACCGGCCGTTTCGTAGATTGCAACGATGCGGCGGTTGCAATCTACGGCTACCCCGATCGGCAGAGCGTGCTGGGTAAAACGCCGCTCGACGTTTCCGCTCCGACTCAGTATGACGGAAGCCCGTCGTCGAGCGCCGCCGCGGAAAGGATCGCCAACGCCGAGGCTGCCGGCGTCTGCGTATTCGAGTGGCGGCACCGGCGCCCCGACGGGGTGGTCTGGGACGCCGAAGTGCGTTTGATGAAAATGTCGCATCGCGGGCGTCAGCTGATGCAGTTCAGCCTGATCGACATTACTGAACGCAAGCGGCTGGAATCCGAGCGCAAGGCACACGAGGACCTGATCTGGCGTCAAGCCAATTTCGATGCGCTGACCGGGCTGGCTAATCGCAACCTCTGCCATGATCGGCTCGAAGGCGCGCTGGCGCAGGCGCGGCGTAGTGGGCGCAAGGTCGGCGTGATCTTCCTCGACCTGGATGGATTCAAGAGCGTCAACGACAGTATCGGCCATGCATTGGGCGACGAACTGCTGGTGGAGGTGGCGCGTCGCCTGACCGATGCTGTGCGTGAGCAGGATACGGTTGCTCGTTTGGGCGGCGACGAGTTCGTGTTGCTCGCGCATGACCTGGCGAGTGCCGAGGATATGCTGCGCATCGGCGAGAAAATCGTCGCCACATTGCAGCAGCCATTCAGCCTCGCCGGCATGCTCTTCGTGATCTCGGCCAGTGTCGGCTGTGCGCTGTTTCCGGACGACGCGGCGGGCGGCGAAGCGCTGCTCGATCTTGCCGATCAAGCCATGTATCAGGCCAAACAGGCGGGGAAAAACTGTGTCCGCTGCGCCGGGCAGTGATAGCCCCGCGCTTGTGCCGGCGGTTTAAGGCTTAACGCTCTTCGAACGTGTCGCCAGCGGCGATGGCAAAACCGCGCAGGAAGTCGGCGGCGGACAGGCTGCGGCTGCCGGGTTTTTGCAGTGTTACAAGACGCAGCGCGCCATCGCCGCAGGCGACGAGGATGCCGTCGTTATCGACGGCGAGCACGGCGCCAGGCCGGCCGCAGCCCGGCGCTGGAACCGCACGCCAGATTTTCACAAGCTGCTGCCGGAATTCGGCAACCGCACCGGGGAAGGGATTGAAGGCGCGGATCCGCCGTTCCAGCTGTAGCGCGGGGAGTCGCCAGTCGATGCGCGCTTCGCTCTTGTCGATCTTTTGCGCATAGGTTACGCCGGCGGCAGGCTGGGGTTCGGCGACCAGTTCGGTCAGCCGTTCCAGGGCCTCGGCGATCAGCCGCGCACCTTGCGCGGCGAGCTTGTCGTGGAGCGATGCGGCGGTATCGTCGGCGATCGGCAGGGCTTCGCGCAGCAGCATGGGGCCGGTATCGAGACCGGCTTCCATCTGCATGATGGTGATGCCGGTCTCGACATCGCCGGCCTCAATGGCGCGCTGGATCGGCGCCGCGCCGCGCCAGCGCGGTAGCAGCGAGGCATGGATGTTGAGACAGCCGTGACGCGGCAGGTCGAGCACCGCCTGGGGCAGGATCAGGCCATACGCGGCAACTACCATCACATCGGCTGCGGCATCGGCGATGGGCCGGTGGGTCGTCGGATCCTTCAGGCGTTCGGGCTGGTGCAGCGGAATGCCGTGGGCCAGCGCCACGCGCTTTACCGCGCTGGGCTGGAGCTTCTGTCCGCGCCCCGATGGACGGTCGGGCTGGGTCAGCACCAGCGGCACCTGATGGCCGGCGGCGAGGATGGCCTCCAGCGCGGTGGCGGCAAATTCGGGCGTACCGGCGAAGATGACTTTCATGATGTCCGAAGGCTGCTGATCGGTCCCTGCACCCGCGAGGGAAGGATGGAAGGAGATGGGCGTTTTTTCAGCCGCAGGCGAGGATCGCCTTCTTACGCGGTGATCCTCGCCTGCTTGGCAAGCTTGCTCTTGATCCGTCCCTGTTTGAGCTGGGATAGATATTCAACGAAGACTTTGCCCTGTAAGTGGTCGATTTCGTGCTGGATACATACGGCGAGCAGGCCGTCGGCGTCCATCTCGAAGCGTTTGCCCTGAGTGTCGAGCGCACGCACCCGCACCTGCGCTGCGCGCCTGACGGTTTCGTAGATGCCCGGAACCGAAAGGCATCCCTCCTCGCCTTCGCACTCGCCGGAACGGCTCAGGATTTCCGGGTTGATGAACACCAAGAGCTGCGACTTGTCTTCGCTGACGTCGATGACGATGACTTGCTTGTGCTGATCGACCTGGGTGGCGGCGAGGCCGATGCCCGGCGCGGCGTACATGGTTTCGGCCATGTCGGCCACCAGCTTACGGATCGTCGGGTCGACCTCGGCCACCGGCGCGGCTTTTTTATGCAGCCGTGGATCGGGGTAGCGGAGGATGGGCAGGAGGGCCATAACTGTTGATGCAATAAGGATTTGCGGGCAGAATCAAAGAAATTGCCTGAGGAGGTGCCCAATGAAACGAATTATAGCTGCGCTGTTGCTTGCCATCTCAAGCCTGTCGGTGCCGGCGCTGGCTGCGAACAGCGTGGAGGCCGGTGCGCCGCCGGAGGTCGCCGCCAACGCTCCGGATCGTCATGTGGTGGTTCCCGGCGATACGCTGTGGGGCATCGCCCGGACCTTCCTCAAGGATCCGTTCCGCTGGAACGAACTGTGGCAGATCAATCCCGACCAGATAAAGAATCCGCACCGCATCTATCCCGGCCAGGTGATCGTGCTTGATCGCAGCGGCGCCCAGCCGCGCCTGCGCATCGAGGGCGAGGGCGAGCCTGCAATGGAAAAGCTGCCGCCGCGCATCCGCGAGACGTCTCTGGCGCAGCAGATTCCTGCCATTCCGCAGCAGGCCATTGAGCCCTTCCTGATCCGTCCGCTGGTGGTTGACGAAGTGGCCGTCGATACTGCGCCGCGCATCGTCGCCGTGCAGGACGGTCGCGTACTGGCCGGCAACGGCGATACCATCTATGCGGTCAATCTGGATAAGGCCGGCGGCAAGAAATGGCAGATCTACCGTCCCGGCGTAGCCTTGAAGGATCCCGATACTGGCGAAGTCCTCGGCTACAGTGCGGAAGTGGTGGGTAGCGCGGTCCTGCTGCGCGAGGGCGACCCGGCGGCGCTGCGCATTACCGCTTCGAAGAACGAGATCGGCAAGGGCGATCAACTGGCGCCGGAGCCGAAATCGGATATTTTCAGCTACCCGCTGCACCCACCGAAGAAACCGATTTCGGCGCGTATCGTCGGCATCGCGGGCGATGCGCCGAACGCCGGGCGCTATTCGGTGATCCTGATTTCGCGCGGCCGCGCCGACGGCGTCGAATTGGGCGACGTGTTGGCCTTGTATCGTCCCGGGGAAACCATGACCGACCGTCACAAGGGTGTGGTGCGCGACTTGGCGACGCCGGAAGAGCGGTTCGGGCTGATCTATGTATTTCGTGTCTTCGACCGGATTTCCTACGCGCTGATCATGGAGTCCGATCGGCCGGCCGGCCAGGGCGACGTTGTCCGTACCCCTTGAGGCGGGTTGATGCGCGGTAACGCCGGGCTTTCGGCTTGGCTGAGGCTGGCCGCGGTGCCCGGTGTCGGCGGCGAGACGCAACGCCGCCTGCTCAAGGCCTGCGGGCTTCCCGAAGCGATTTTCGCCGCCACGCATACTGCGCTCGCCGCCATCGTAGGAGAGCAGGTGGCATTGCGCCTGCTCTCCTACGATGCCGCCGTCGAGGTGGAGACGGCGCTGACGTGGGCCGATCTGCCGGGTAATCGCATCCTTACCCTGGCCGACGCCGACTACCCGGCGCCGTTGCTCGACAGCGACGATCCGCCGCCGCTGCTCTACGCCAAAGGGCGCGTCGAGTTGCTGCGGCAACCGGCGCTGGCCGTGGTGGGCAGCCGCAACGCCAGTCGCCAGGGCGAACAGAATGCCGAGGCGTTCGCCGAAGCGCTTTCCCGTTCCGGCTTGGCGGTGGTCAGCGGGCTGGCTTTGGGTATCGATGCCGCCGCCCATCGTGGGGCTCTGCGCGGCGCGGGCGGAACGATCGCGGTGATCGGCACCGGGGTCGACCGCATTTATCCTGCTCGCAACGAAGCCCTGACCCGCGAGATTGCCGAGCGTGGAGTGATCGTCAGCGAATTTGCCCTCGGCACGCCGCCGCTGGCGGCCAACTTTCCGCGCCGCAACCGCATCATTGCCGGCCTGGCGAAAGGCTGCTTGGTCGTCGAGGCCGCCCCTCGCAGCGGCTCCCTGATCACCGCCCGGCTGGCGGCGGAGGCTGGACGCGAGGTATTCGCCATCCCCGGCTCGATCCATTCGCCGCTGTCGAAGGGCTGCCACGCGTTGATCAAACAGGGGGCGAAACTGGTCGAGTCGGCCGAGGATATCCTTGAAGAACTGGGGTGGACCCCTGCCAATTCCGGCCTGGGAACGCCGGCGGAGGTTGCCTGCGGCTGGGCGGACCCCGCTCTGGACGGGGATGGCGGGCAAAATGTGCTTGCTGCGCTGGGCTACGATCCGTGCACTCTGGATGGGCTGGTAGACCGAACCGGCTTGACGGCAGACACCCTTCTTGCGATGCTGTTGGTGCTGGAACTGGATGGTCGCGTGGCGCAACTGCCGGGGGGCCTTTATCAGCAAATCAAGTGAAAGGGCAGACAAATGATTGATATTCTTGTATATTTGTTTGAAAATTACCTGCCCGACGCCTGCCCCGAACCCGCCATTCTGGCGCGCAAGTTGACCGCCGCAGGGTTCGAACAGGACGAAATCTCCGAAGCCCTCGATTGGCTCGATGGGCTGGATCGTAGCGAAGCGGTATTGCTGCATTTGCGTCCCCAGGGCGACGCGATCCGTATTTACGACGCCGAGGAAACCAGCCGTCTTCCGCTGGAATGCCGCGGTTTTCTGACGTTTCTCGAGCAGGCCGGCACCCTCGATCCGGAACTGCGCGAATTGGTGGTGGAACGTGCACTGGCGCTCACCGACGGGGAGATTTCCGTCGGCAAGCTGAAGGTCATCGTTCTGGCCGTACTCTGGCGCCGCCAGCACGAGTTCGACGCTCTGGTCCTGGAAGAATTGCTCCACGAGGACGAGGACGGCGAGCGTCTCTGCCACTGAACCCGGTTTGCATCCAACCGCGGGCGGCGCTTATCATGCGCCGCTTGTTTTTTGTACCTACCCGCCATGAGTAAGCAGCTCATCATTGCCGAAAAACCCTCCGTCGCCCAGGACATCGCCCGGGTGCTGGGCGGTTTCACCCGCGAGGGGGACTATTTCGAGAGCGAGGATTACGTGCTCTCGTCGGCCATCGGCCACCTTCTCGAACTGACGGTGCCCGAGGAATACGAGGTCAAGCGCGGCAAATGGAGTTTCACCCATCTGCCGGTGATCCCGCCCCGATTCGCGCTGAATCCGATCGAGCGGACGGCCGATCGGCTCAAGCTGCTGACCCGGCTGATCAAGCGCAAGGACGTTGTCGGTCTGATCAACGCTTGCGACGCGGGACGCGAGGGCGAACTGATTTTCCGCTACGTGGCGCAACACGCGATGGGCGAAAAACTCAACAAGCCGATCCGCCGTCTCTGGCTTCAATCGATGACGCCGAACGCGATTCGCGAGGGCTTCGCCCATCTGCGCTCCGACGAGGAATTGCGTCCCTTGGCTGACGCCGCGCGTTGCCGCTCGGAAGCCGACTGGCTGATCGGCATCAACGGCACCCGTGCGATGACGGCCTTCAATTCGGCCGAGGGTGGTTTCTACAAGACCCCGGTCGGCCGCGTGCAGACGCCGACGCTGGCGATCCTGGTGGAGCGGGAAAACCGCATCAGGAGCTTCGTCTCCCGCGACTATTGGGAAGTCGAGGCCGAATTCAAGTGCGTTTCCGGTCTCTACCGCGGACGCTGGTTCGACGAAAAGTTCAAAAAGGCCGACGACGAGCACGCCCGGGCCGAACGGTTCTGGGAGCAATCCAGGGCCGAGGCCGTGCGCAAAAAATGCCTCGGCAAGCACGGCGAGGTCGAGGAGGAGAGCAAGCCCAAGACCGAGGCCTGTCCGATGCTCTACGACCTCACTTCGCTACAGCGCGAAGCCAACGGCCGCTTCGGTTTTTCGGCCAAGAACACCCTCGGACTGGCGCAGGCGCTGTACGAAAAACACAAGGCGCTGACCTATCCGCGGACCGACTCGCGCCACCTGCCCGAGGACTATGTCGGCACGGTCAAGGACACGCTCGCCAGCCTTGGCGAAACCCAGTACAAGGTGTTTTCCGCGCAGATCCTGAAGAATGGCTGGGTGCATCCCAACAAGCGCATCTTCAACAACGCCAAGGTCTCGGACCACTTCGCCATCATTCCCACCGGGGTGGTCCCGAAGAACCTGTCGGAACCCGAACAGAAGCTCTACGATCTGGTCACCAAGCGCTTCCTGGCCATCTTCTTCCCCTCGGCGGAATACAACATCACCACTCGCATCACCCGCGTCGAAGGCGAAGCCTTTAAGACCGAGGGCAAGGTGCTGGTCAACGCCGGCTGGCTGGCGGTCTATGGCCGCGAAGCGCAGAACGAGGAAGAGGAAACGCCCAACCTGCCGCCGCTGGAACCCAAAGAACGGGTCTGGGCCAACGATGTCGAGGTGAAGGGCAAGGCTACCCAGCCGCCGCCGCGCTTCTCGGAAGCGACGCTGCTCTCGGCCATGGAAGGCGCCGGCAAGCTGATCGAGGACGAGGAGTTGCGCGAAGCCATGTCGGAGCGCGGCCTCGGTACGCCGGCGACCCGCGCCGCCACCATCGAAGGCCTGCTCGCCGAGGAATACCTGCACCGCAACGGCCGCGAACTGCAACCCACGCCGAAAGCGTTCTCGCTGCTGTTCGCGCTGGAAAAGCTCGGCGTGGACGAAATCCGCTCGCCCGAACTGACCGGGGAGTGGGAATACAAGCTGAAGCAGATGGAGCTCGGCAAGCTCGGCCGCGACGAATTCATGAACCACATCACCGGCAAGACGCAGGAGATGGTGGAACGGATCAAGACCGGCGAGCTGCCCGACGAGGCGTTCGGAACGCTGAAGACGTCCTGTCCGCGCTGCGGTGGCCAGATCCGCGAGGGTTACAAGAAGTTCGAGTGCCAGGGCTGCGACTACAAGTTGTGGAAAGTGGTGGCCAGCCGCCAATGGGCCCCGGAGGAAATGGACGAACTGCTCTCCAAGGGCCAGATCGGCCCGGTGCAGGGCTTCCGTAGCAAGATGGGGCGCGCCTTCGCGGCGATCGTCAAGCTCAACGCAGAGAAGATGCCGGAGTTCGATTTCGGCCAGACCGATGCCGACGGTGAGGGAGAGGCCGTCGACTTCTCCGGTCAGGAGACGCTCGGCCCGTGTCCCAAGTGCGGTGCCGCGGTGTTCGATCACGGCATGAGCTACGTTTGCGAAAAGTCCGTCGGGCCGGGCAAGAGTTGCGACTTCCGCTCCGGTAAGGTGATCCTGCAACAGGAGATCGGCCGCGAGGAAATGCATAGGCTGCTGGAAGGCGGCAAGACCAGTTTGCTCAAGGGTTTCATTTCCAACCGCACGCGGAAGAAATTCTCCGCCTATCTGGTGCGCGGCGCCGACGGCAAGGTGAGCTTCGAGTTCGAGGTGCGTAAGGCGGCTGCACCCAAGGCCGGTGCCAAGACCAAGGCGGCGACCGACAAGAGTGAGGCCGCCGAGGAAAAGCCGGCCAAGGCCGTAGCGAAAAAACGTGTGACCAAGGCCAAGAAATAACAAGGCCGGGAAATGAATCAGGGGACCCGCGGGTCCCCTGATTCATTTAGCGTTTGCGCTGTTTTCAGCGATGCCGCTGGCCGCTGTGATGGCTGGCCGAGGGGCTCTTTCCCGCCGGCCGCGGCGGTCCGCCGCGGCTTGGTGTGGAGGAGCGCCCTTCGGTGCGCCTTGGCTGCGGCTTGCCGCGCGACGGGGCCGATGCGGAGACCGGATTGGCGCTGGGTTCGAATCCCGGCAGGATGCTGGTCTGTAGATCGCGCTTGATGAGCCGTTCGATGTCGCGCAATTGGATACGTTCGTCGTGGCTGACCAGCGAGAGTGCTTCCCCTTCGGAGCCGGCGCGGCCTGTGCGGCCGATGCGGTGTACATAGTCCTCGGGCACGTTGGGCAGTTCGTAGTTCACCACCCGCGGCAGCTGGTCGATGTCGATGCCGCGCGCGGCGATGTCGGTGGCTACCAGCGCGGCCAGTTTGCCGGCCTTGAAGTCGGCCAAGGCGCGGGTTCGCGCACCCTGCGTCTTGTCGCCATGGATGGCTGCCGAACGGACGCCGGCTTGGTCGAGCTTGCGCGCCAGGGCGTCGGCGCCGTGCTTGGTGCGGGTGAATACCAGCGTTTGATGCCAGCCGTGGTTCTCGAACAGGTGCAGCAGGGCGTCGCGCTTGCGTTCCTTGTCCACGCGGATCACCGACTGGGTGACCAGTTCGGTTGGGCTGTTGCGGCGGGCCACTTCCACCATCACCGGATTTCGCAGCACTGTATGCGCCAGCTCGCGTACTTCGGAGGCGAAGGTGGCGGAGAACATCAGGTTCTGGCGTTGCTTGGGCAGCCGCTCGATGATTTTGCGGATGTCGCGGATGAAACCCATGTCGAGCATGCGATCGGCTTCGTCGAGCACCAGGGTGGCGACGGCACCCAGATCGATGGTGCGCTGGGTCAGGTGGTCGAGCAGCCGGCCCGGCGTGGCGACGACGATATCGACGCCGCGACGCAGAACCTGTACCTGGGGTTGCATACCGACGCCGCCGAAGACGGCGAGGCTGCGTATCGGCACATGCTTGCCGTAGGTGCGGATGCTTTCCTGCACCTGGGCCGCGAGTTCGCGAGTGGGGACGAGGATCAGGGCGCGCGGACGATTGCGCGAAACCCGCTCCAGCGGGCTGTCGCCCTGGTTGGTCAGCCTTTGCAGAATGGGCAGGACGAAGGCGGCGGTTTTCCCGGTGCCGGTCTGGGCCATGGCTTCGAGGTCGCTGCCGGCGAGGACGTGGGGAATGGCTTCGCGCTGGATCGGCGTGGGGGTGTCGTAACCCTGTTCGACAATGGCGCGCAGAATCCCGGCCGAAAGGCCGAGGTCGGTGAATTGCATGTGTTTCTCCTGGAGCCGGCCACCTACGCAAACGCAGGCCAGTCTGGGCAGGAATTCCGTGGGGGGTACTACCGGAGAAGCGGAGATTCGCTTGTCAGGGACGGCCGGCGGACTGTCGCTCGGCCAAAGAGAGCCGCGACTGTAGCATGTTGCGCTGCAAAAGACCACGACTTCCTGAGAATGCCGCGGACTCCCTCGCCGCACTCCCTCAGGCGGCAAGCAGCGGCGGAACTTGCCTCGCCCACGTCTGGCGCTCCTTGGCGGCTATGGCGCCGACCAGCGCGAAACCCAGCGTTTTGCCCGTTCTGTCGGCGAAGATTGCGCGGACCCCGTCGATGCATGCCTCCTCGCGCCACTCGCCAACACTGCCGGGCGGCGGCGGACAGACCACGGTGGGGCAGGCCGGTGTCTTCACCACCACCGGCATCGCCGGGTAATGCACCGCCGTCGGCGTGCCGGCCAGCGTTTTCGCCAGCGCCCGCGCTTGCTGCATGATCGGCATGACGAAGGGCAGCAGATGGCCTTCGACTTCGGCGCAATCGCCAAGCGCGTAAATATCCGCCGCCGAAGTCGCCAGCAGGCGATCGACGCCGATGCCGCGGCCAACCCGCAAGCCGGCCCCCTGGGCGAGCGCGGTTTTCGGCCGCAGTCCCACTGCGGAGAGGACAAGGTCGGCCTTGCGGACGCTGCCGCTACTGTCGGTTATTCGATAGCCCTGCCCCATCCGTTCGACGCGGGCGATGCCGACGCCGAAATGGAACGCGATGCCGGCACCTTCCAGCGCTGTCCGAAACGCCGCCGCGGCGCCCGGCGGCAGCAAACGGCCGAGCGGTTGCGGGGCGATGTCGTAGACGTCGACGCCGATCCCGGCCGCACTCAGGTCGTTGGCGAATTCGCAGCCGATCAGGCCGGCGCCGAGCAAAGCAACATGCCGCGCACCCAGTAGCCGATCGCGCCAGCGCGCATAGTCGGCAAGCGTGTTGACCGACAGCACCTCCCCGGCGCCGTCGCCGTCGATCGGCAGGCGGATCGGCTGGGCGCCGAGGGCCAGCACCAGCTGCGCGTAGCTCACCGGGCCGGCGCTGGTTTCGATGCGCCGAGCGGTGGGCACGATGGCATCCACGGTTACGCCGGCACGGATTTCGATGCCGAGCTGGGCGGCGAGGGCCTCCCGCGGCGCGCTGACCAGTTGTGCCGGGGTCTTGCCGCTGGCGAGCCCGTTGGAGAGCATCGGCTTGGAATAGAAGTCCGCCGTGTCGGCGGCGATCAGGACCACGGGAACGGCGGTATCCAGCTTGCGCAGCTCCCGGGCCAGGGTTACGCCGGCGAGGCCGCTGCCGACGATGACGATGGGGGCAATCATGGCTTCAGATCTCGACCATCTCGAAGTCGCCCTTGGCGACGCCGCAGTCCGGGCAGGCCCAGTCGTCGGGGACGACGGCCCAGGGCGTTCCGGGAGCGATGCCGTGTTCGGGATCGCCCGCCGCTTCGTCGTAGGTATAGCCGCATACGATGCATTTCCAGGTTTTCATGATTCGTTTCCTTTCTTGAATGGTTTGCAGTGTTCAGCTGGCGATCCTGGCCAACTGGTCCTTGTAGTGGTTGGCATGGCGCTCCTCGACCTTGGCCAACGCGGCGAAACGCTTGGCGGCCTTGGCGAGGGTGGCGGAGAACAGCGCCGCATGCTCCTTCGATTCGGCGATCTGCGCGTCGATTTCCTTTACCGCGTCGCTGCGGCCCTCGGCTTCGGCGGCGTGGCGGAACGACGGGTACATCTCGGTGTACTCGTAGGTTTCGCCGGCGATGGCCATTTCGAGACAGCGTGCGGGGTTCATGTCCGCCGCCGGATAGAGCAGGTCGAGGTGGCCGAAAGCGTGTTGCACTTCCTGGTCGGCGGTTTCCTCGAATGCCCTTGCCGTGGCTTCGTCGCCGGCGGCCCGGCAGAGCTTGGCGAAGTAGCGGTACTTGATGTGGGCCATCGATTCGCCGGCGAAGGCGGATTCGATGTTCTTGAGGGTGATGGATTCTGTCTGCGTTGCCATGATCGATCTCCTTTAAAGCGTCGGTTGATGAGTGACGCTTTGCAGCTTAGGGAGAATAGATTGTCTAATCCAATCGATTATTTGTAATCGATAGATTGTTAATTGCTATTGGCCGTAGGTAGGGCGATAGGGCGGGCGCTCAGCGGGTCACCGGATGGGTGCCCGGCAGACGACTCTCCAGCACCGCCTTGCGTACCAGATCGACAGCCTGGTGGCGGGGGAAGCTGGCGCGCCAGACCAGGCCGACGCGGCGCGTCGGCTGCGGCTCGACGAACGGCCGCACGCGCAGCAGCGGATCCTTGGCGCCGATGCCGTCGACCGCCGAGGCCGGCATAACGGTCAGGCCGAGGCCGCTGGCGACCATATGGCGTATGGTTTCCAGTGAGCTGCCTTCGAGGATATGCGGCGACACGCCGGCCTCGGCGCGGGCGCAGAGATCCAGCACCTGATCGCGGAAACAGTTGCCGGCTCCGAGCATCAGCAGCGGGGCGTCGAGCAGGTCGGCCGGGGCGATGGCCTTGTACTTGGCGAGCGGGCTGGCGACGGGCAGCAGCACGCGAAATTGTTCGTCATACACCGATTGCACCACCAGCCCAGGCTCTTCGACGGGCAGGGCGAGGATGGCGATGTCGAGTTCGCTGTTCTTGATCTTTTCCAGCAGGCGCACGGTGAAATTTTCCTCGATCACCAAGGGCATCTCCGGCGCCCCTTCCTTGAGCTTGGGTACCAGCCGCGGCAGCAGATAGGGGGCGATGGTGTAGATGCAGCCGAGCCGCAACGTGCCGGCCAGCGGATTCCTTCCCGCCGCGGCGATTTCGCCGACCTTGGCGGTTTCCGCCAGCACGCATTCGGCCTGGGCGACGACGCGGGCGCCGATGTCGGTGACGCGCACTTCGTTGGGCGCCCGCTCGAAGAGGATCACGCCGAGTTCTTCCTCGAGCTTTTTTACTGCCACCGAAAGCGTCGGCTGTGAGACATAGCAGCGCTCGGCGGCGCGGCCGAAGTGCCGCTCGCGGGCGAGGGCGACGATGTAGCGCAGTTCGGTGAGGGTCATGGCTGAATTATGCCTGCCGTTTCAGATGGCTGCCGCATCCTGCGCAACAGTCGCTGGCGCCGAAGCCGGGAACCGGAATGGCGCCGGCGGTCGCGCGGTTCAGTAGACACTCGGCGACGGTACTGCGGACCACCTCGGTGATCCGCACGCCCGGTGCGGCCAGCAGATAGTCGATATGCCAGTGCAGCCGCTTCTTCTGCGCCCGATGGCGGGCGATGCGCGCTTCGAAGTTGCGCCGCGCCGAACCGGTGTAAACGTAGCGCCCAGCGGGAAATTCGCAAACGCCCAAGGCGCCGACGGCGATGCGGAGCGTGCGTGGTACGTCGATCAGCAACTGATAAGTGCAGTCGTTCACGGTATGTACGGGAGTTCGATCTGGTCGCTGCGCGTGGCGCCGGCCGACAGCGCATGGCAGGCGGCGAGAAATTCGCGCATCGCCGCCGTGTGGTATTTGTCGGTATGCCAGAGGAACTGGAAGCGCCGCCGCAGATCGAGCGGCGGCGTCTTCAGCGCGACCAGGCTGCCACGCCGGAAGGCCTCGCGCAACGCTAGGCGCGAGATGCAGCCGATGCCGAGCCCGGATTCGACCGCGCGTTTGATGGCTTCGGTGTGCTCCAGTTCGAGGCGGACTCGCGGCTCCAGGCCCGCGCGATGCACCGCCTGATCGAATACCTCGCGCGTGCCCGAACCGCGCTCGCGCAGGATCCAGGGTTCCTGCATCAGCCGCTCCATGCTCAGCGCACGCTTGCGCGCCAGCGGATGGTCGGGCGGGCAGAACACCACCAGCTCGTCCTCCAGCCACGGCTCGACATGCAGATCGGGATGGTGACAGGCGCCTTCGATCATGCCGACGTCCAGATCGAAGCCGGCGACCTGCTCGACGATGGTTGCGGTGTTGTGCACATTGAGCTGAATCCGGGCCTCGCCATGCTTTTGCAGCATGCCGGCGACGATCAGCGTGGCCAGGTAGTTGCCGATGGTGAGCGTTGCACCGATGCGCAGCGGGCCGAGCCCGGCGCGGCCGGCGAGCAGGTCTTCGATCTCGCGCGCGCGGTCGAGCAGCTCCACGGCCTTCGGCAGCAACTGCTCGCCGAGGGTATTCAGGCGCAGCGCTTTGCCGATGCGGTCGAACAGCTGGCAGTCGAACTGCCGCTCCATGTCCGAGAGCGACGTGCTGGCGGCCGACTGCGACAGCGCAAGCTGCTCAGCGGCGGCGGAGACGCTGCCGCGGCGGGCGACGGCGACGAACACTTCGGTCTGGCGTAGGCTGAATCTCATATAGGAAATACCGAATGATGTAATCGGATAAATCCATTTTACTCATATGGCGCGGCTTCCTAGAATCCACGCATCGAGCAAGGAGTCCGCCATGAGCAACCTCAACACCGAAACCGTACTCAGCGTCCACCACTGGAACGAAAGCCTGTTCAGCTTCCGCACCACGCGCGATCCCGGTTTGCGCTTCGAGAACGGCCAGTTCGTGATGATCGGCCTTGAAGTCGAAGGCCGGCCGTTGCTGCGTGCCTACAGTATCGCCAGCGCGAACTACGCCGATCACCTCGAATTCTTCAGCATCAAGGTGCCCGACGGCCCGCTGACGTCGCGGCTACAGCATCTGCAACCGGGCCAGCAGATCAAGGTCAGCCGCAAGCCGACGGGAACGTTGGTGCTGCACGACCTGCGTCCGGGAAAGCATCTCTACCTGTTCGCCACCGGTACCGGGCTGGCGCCGTTCATGAGCGTGATCCAGGACCCGGACGCCTATGCGCGCTTCGAAAAGATCGTGCTGATCCACGGCGTGCGCACCGTGAGCGAACTGGCCTACGCCGACTTCATCGAGAACGAGCTGGTGGAAAACGAGTTCTTCGGCGAGGAGGCAATGCAGAAGCTGATTTATTACCCGACGGTGACGCGCGAACCCTATCGTAATCGGGGCCGGCTGACCGAGCTGATCGACAATGGCAAACTGTTTGCCGATATCGGCCTGCCTGCGCTCGACCCGGCCCATGATCGGGTGATGATCTGCGGCAGTCCGGCGATGCTGGAAGACAGCTGCAAGCTGCTTGACGCGCGCGGCTTCGAAATCTCGCCGCGCATCGGCGTCCCCGGTGACTATGTGATCGAACGGGCTTTTGTGGAGAAATAGATAGCGTCTATTCTCCACAAAAGCCCGGTGGGCAAATTGTTGCCCGCCCCTTCCCGCCTTCCCTCGCGGGGGAGGTGATCAATCGGCTCGCCGCGCTCGATTTATAACCGGGCGCCGCGCGCCGGTCTTTCGGACTAAGCTGCGCGCAACGACACGCACGCGGGAGGCGGCATGAGGCGCGGCAGCAAAGAGAAGAAGGTCTCGGGGTGGGATGCGCAGGTTTGCGAACAGCTGATCGAGCAGCTCTGGGCGCTGCGCGCCGACATGCTGGCGTGCGAGTCCGAACTGGCGCCCTGGCTGGCCGGAGTGGATGCCGAGTATCTGGCCAGTGCACGCAATTTCACCCACTATCTGGCGCTGCGTCGTCGCGACATCCGGCCTTTGCAGGAGCGGCTGGCCGGGATCGGCGTGTCTTCGCTGGGGCGCGCGGAGTCGAACGTGTTGGCCAATTTGGACAAGGTGCTGGGCATCCTTCACCACCTCGCCGGGCGCGAATGGACGCCGCACTCCGCCGACGAGCCGGCCGGGATTAAGGGCAGCCGTTCCCTGTTGCTGCAGCACACCGCTGCCCTGTTTGGCGCGGCGCCGGCCGGACGCGCTGCGCGCATCATGGTGACTCTGCCGTCCGAAGCCGCCGGCGACTTCGGATTGGTGAAAAAACTGGTGCTGGCGGGCATGGACATCGCCCGCATCAACTGCGCCCACGACACCGCCGTAGAGTGGGAAGCCATGGCTGCCCAGGTGCGCCGCGCCGCCCACGGCGTCGGGCGGCCAGTGAAGATTCTGATGGATCTGGGCGGACCTAAGCTGCGTACCGGCGACATCGTTTCCGGACCGGCGGTGTTGAAGCTGAAGCCGCGCCGCGATGCCCTCGGGCGGCGTCTGGCCCCTGCCCGCATCGGCCTGCGCGCGGCCGGTAGCCCCGATGCGGTAAGCGGCGCCGAGGTCCAGGCGAGCGTGGATGGCACCTGGCTGGCGGCGCTGGAAATCGACGACGTGATTGGCTTTACCGATGCGCGCGGCGCCAACCGTCGTCTCAAGGTGGTCGGTCGCGATGGCGATGGGGTGCTGGCGGAATGCGCGCAGACCGCTTACCTGATCGCCGAGACCCGCTTCACAGCGCCCAAGCGCGGCCATGCACCGCGCCACAGCCGCCTTGGCGATCTGCCGCAAAAGCCCGGCGTGCTGTGCCTGTTCCGCGGCAACATTCTGCGCCTCACCCGCGGCGGCCTCGGTCAGCCGGGAAACCCGGCACATCCGGCGAGCATCGCCTGCACGCTGCCGGAAATCTTCGTCCAGGTGCGCAAAGGCGAGCGCGTCTGGTTCGACGACGGCCGTATCGGCGGCAGCATCCGTCGCATACATGCCGACTGGATCGAGGTCGAAATCACCAATGCCCGCGACGGGGGTGAGTGTCTGGCCGGCGACAAGGGCATCAACCTGCCTGACAGCCAGCTGGATCTGCCCGCCCTCACGCCGAAGGATCTACAGGACCTTGCGCTGGCGGTGCGCAAGGCAGATCTGGTGGGCCTGTCCTTTGCGCAACGGGGTGAGGACGTGATGGCCCTGCGCGGCCACCTCAGTCGGCTTGGTGTGCCGCAGCTCGGCGTGGTGGTGAAAATCGAAACCCGGCGCGGCTTCGAGAACTTGCCGCAGATTCTCTTTGCGGCGATGGCCAATCGTGCCGCCGGGGTGATGATCGCCCGCGGCGATCTGGCGGTGGAATGCGGCTACGAGCGCCTGGCGGAAGTGCAGGAAGAAATCCTCTGGGCCACCGAGGCCGCCCACATGCCGGTGATCTGGGCCACTCAGGTGCTGGAGACGTTGGCCAAGACAGGGTTGCCGTCGCGCGCCGAAATCACCGATGCGGCGATGGGTGAGCGCGCGGAATGCGTGATGCTGAACAAGGGCCCGCACATCGTCGATGCAATACGTACCCTCGACGACATCCTCAAACGCATGCAGGCGCATCAGGCCAAGAAACGCACCTTGCTACGCGCCCTGCACGCTTGGGATTCGCCCAACCTCGACTACCAGGCCCTGCCCGTGCCGGCGCCGCGGCCGGGTACGGAGAAGGGCAAGAAAAAACGCGGGACAAAAAAACGCAAGGACTAAAAAGATCGCGGCCGTCGCGATCCGAATGACCTTCCCGGGGCCGTTTGCTGTAGCTGGGGGCGGGAATCGGCGACTACGGGTCGGGCCGCGTGTTGCGGAATGCGTTACCGGTTTGCGCCGAACAGAGCCGAACCGAATTGCAGCACCACGACGAACGCGCCGGCTGCGACGAGGCTGCCCGCTAGGCGCGGATGGGTTCCGACCAGGTGGTCGAGGGTCAGATACATCCGCCCCTCGCCGCCTTCAGCCTTGGGCACCAGAGTCCCTTTTTCGATTTTTGTGGCCAGGGAATCCAGTACGCGGGGGGCAAGCAATAGAAGCATGCCAAAGGCAATGGCGAACAGGTTCCCGACCGTCAGGAACCACCATGCCGCCTCGATGCCCGAGGCGAGGATCCGGCCCTGGAAGGTGCCGCCCGTGCCAATCAGGCCAAGGCTGCCGCTGTGCAGTCCGCCGGCGAGCTTGAACAACGGATAGGCACCGCCTGCGATGAAGAGGGCACCAATCCAACGCCGGCCGAGTTTGCTTCGCGTCGATACCCAGCGGTTCATCAGGTCGGAGAATTTGGTCATCCCGCTTCCGCATACGACCAGACTGGTGCCGACGGCAAAACCGATCAGGCCGAAGATGAAGAAAAACCAAAGGAAGAACGGACCGAGCAGTAGTCCGATGGCGTGGGTGTCGATCTGCGGCATATGTCGTTCCCTTCGCTGGAAATGTGACTGTCGAAACGCGCTAGCTTACCCTCAATCGCCGACGCATAACGATTGAAGGAGGGGGCGGAAACGAAACTGTACGGCGAGATTAACCGCGCTTCGGTGACGCGGGATCGATCACATCCGTGTCGTCATCGGCCGGCAGCTTATATTCTGGACGCGGAAGACATTGTTTTGGGATACTTCCAGCTTGCCGACTTCCACCATCACGTCGATCAGATGGAACTCCAGAAAGGCAACTACCAGCAATAGAAGCCAAATGGCATTTTTGGCGCGAAGGATATGGTCATAGTTCTCGTGCCAAGCCTTTTCCTGTTCCTCGACTTCATGTTCGACGAAGTGGTGAACCTGATCCGGCGTGTGTAGTTCGGGATATTTTTCCATGGCCCTGTCCCTGCCTTACGATTAGGTGCTTTTTGTCGCACTGGGCCCACTATAGAACCGTTTCTCGGCGAATGACAGTGACGAGTTTCACGCAGATGGAATCGAGGGGTCGGCGGGCCGGGCGCGCAGCGAGCGGTTGAATTTCCAGGTTTATGCTGTTTGCCTTGATCGGGTGACCGCGGCGTGTCATTCAATGGGTGGCTATCAGCTACGCATTGCCGTACGACAACTGCAAAACGGCCCGCCGAAGCGGGCCGTTCCTATTCTGGACAAGGGCTTCTACACGCTTAGCCTGGACGGAGGTGACTTCTTTTTAAAGCACGATGCCGGCGTGGGTCAGGGCTTCGGTGACCTTGCCGACGCTGGCGTCGGTCATCGGCACCAGAGGCAGACGGATGCCGGCGGGGATCTTGCCCATCTTGCTGAGCGCCCATTTGGCCGGGATCGGGTTCGGTTCCACCAGCACGGCGCGGTGCAGCGGCAGTAGCTTGTAGTTGAGCTGCACGGCCTTGTCCACCTCACGGGCGATGGCGGCCGCGCACATTTCGTGCATCAGCCTGGGCGCCAGGTTGGCGCTGATGGAGATGCAGCCTTTGCCGCCGAACAGCATCAGCGCGGCGGCGGTGGGGTCGTCACCGCTATACACGGCGAATTCGACCGGTGCCCGCAGCAGCAGATCGGTGCCGCGATTGATGTCGCCGGTGGCGTCCTTGATGCCGATGATGTTGGGCACGTCGGCGAGACGGATCGCGGTATCGTTGGACAGGTCGGCGACGGTACGGCCGGGCACGTTGTAGAGGATCATCGGGAGTTCCACTGCCTCGGCGATGGTACGGAAATGCAGGTACTGGCCTTCCTGTGTGGGCTTGTTGTAGTAAGGCACTACCGAAAGATGGGCGTCGGCACCGGCTTTCCGCGCGAACTCCGCCAATTCGACGGCCTCCCGCGTCGAGTTGGCGCCGGTGCCGGCAATCACCGGGACGCGGCCGGCGGCGCGCTTCACCACCGCGGCGATCAGCGCGCAATGCTCCTCCACATCCACCGTCGGCGATTCGCCGGTGGTGCCGACCACCACGATGGCGTCGGTGCCCTCGGCAACGTGCCAGTCCACCAGGCGGTCGAGTGCGGCGTAGTCGAGGCTGCCGTCTTCCTGCATGGGGGTGACGAGGGCGACGATGGATCCCTGAATCATGGGTGACTCCTGAAATTGGCGGCTGCGGGCGGATTCTGGCCGACGCGGCATCCGGTTCTGACGGGAACGATTCACATCCCGGGGCGCATGGCGGATAATGCCCGGAAGTAGACAGAATGGTCTGTAAATGTAAAATCGCGGTTCGACGGAAGTTTACCATTCGCCCGATGCCCGGCAGGCGCGTTCGCTGGCCCATAAGACGCACTCAAAAAGGCCGAGCCAGGGCATTCCGTCTGCTTACCGTGCTTGCCCACCCTCGACAGGATTTTCAAATGCCGCTCAATAATAATCAGATAACCCAGCTCGGCGACGAACTCTACGACGCGCTGGTGAATTGCCGCATGATCGATCCGCTGACTGATCGCCACCCCGATATCAGCATCGAAAACGCCTACGCCATCCAGCAGCGCATGATCGAGAGGCGCATCGCCAAAGGCGAGCATGTCGTCGGCAAGAAGATCGGCGTCACCAGCAAGGCGGTGATGAACATGCTCGGCGTTGGCCAGCCCGATTTCGGCTACATGCTTGACGGCATGATCGTGAACGAAGGCGAGGCGATCCCGATGTCCGCGCTGGTCCAGCCCAAGGCCGAAGGCGAGATCGCCTTCGTGCTGAAGAAGGATCTGCTTGGCCCCGGCATCAGCGCGGCCGACGTGCTGGCCGCGACCGAGGGCGTGATGGCCTGTTTCGAGATCGTCGATTCGCGCATCCGCGACTGGAAGATCAAGATCCAGGACACCGTGGCCGACAATGCCTCCTGCGGCGTTTTCGTGCTCGGCAGCCGGTTGGTGGACGTGCGCGACGTCGATCTCATCACCTGCGGCATGGTGCTGGAAAAAAACGGCGAAGTTGTCGTCTGCGGCGCCGGTGCGGCGACCATGAATTCCCCCGCCAACGCCGTTGCCTGGCTGGCCAATACGCTCGGCCGCCTCGGCGTGCCGCTGAAGGCCGGCGAGATCGTCCTCTCCGGCGCCCTCGGCGCGATGGTGCCGGTCAAGGCCGGCGACAACCTGCGCGTCGCCATCGGCGGCATCGGCGGCTGCTCGGTGCGCTTCGCCTGAGCGCGCCCTCCTCGTTCCCCTCGCAACCCCCTGCGGAGAATTTCCCAATGACCAAAAAAATTCGTTGCGCCCTGATCGGTCCCGGCAACATCGGCACCGACCTTCTCTACAAACTCAAGCGCAGTCCGGTACTGGAGCCGGTGTGGATGGTCGGCGTCGACCCGACGTCCGAAGGCCTCAAGCGCGCCCGCGAGATGGGGCTGAAGACCACCGACCAGGGCGTGGACGGCCTGCTGCCGTATGTCGCCGCCGACAACGTGCAGATTGCCTTCGATGCCACCTCGGCCTACGTGCACAAGGAAAACTCCGACAAGCTGACGGCCCTGGGCGTGATGATGATCGACCTCACGCCGGCCGCGATCGGCCCCTTCTGCGTGCCGCCGGTGAACCTCAAGCAACACGTCGGCAAGCGCGAGATGAATGTCAATATGGTCACTTGCGGCGGCCAGGCGACGATCCCGATGATCGCCGCGATCTCGCAGGTGCAGCCGGTCAAGTACGGCGAGATCGTCGCCACCATCAGCTCGAAGAGCGCCGGTCCGGGCACACGCAAGAACATCGACGAATTCACCCGCACCACCTCTGCCGCCATCGAGCGGGTCGGTGGCGCGAAGCAAGGCAAGGCCATCATCATCATCAATCCGGCCGAGCCGCCGTTGATCATGCGCGACACCGTGCATTGCCTGACCGAAGGCGAACCCGATCAGGCCGCGATCACCGCCTCGGTGGCGGAGATGATCAAGGAAGTGCAGAAGTACGTTCCCGGCTACAAGCGGGTCAACGGTCCCGTGTTTGACGGCAACCGCGTCTCGATCTACCTCGAAGTCGAGGGCCTGGGCGACTTTCTACCGAAATACTCAGGCAACCTGGACATCATGACGGCGGCGGCGGCGCGGACGGCGGAGATGTTTGCGGAGGAGATCATTGCCGGACGGATCACACTTCGGCCGACCGCCGCCGTCTGACAAGTTACGCCCCCATCCCCCCGGCCCCTTCCCGGGGAAGGGGGTGACGATAACGGGTCAGCCGCAAGCGGCTGACAGGAATTGAGTTCAAGCAGCGTGGCTGCGAACGGAGAAACGAACATGAGCGTCAAAGGCAAGAAGATCACCGTGCATGACATGACCCTGCGCGACGGTATGCACCCCAAGCGCCACCAGATGACCCTGGAGCAGATGAAGGCGGTCGCCAAGGGGCTCGACGAGGCGGGCGTACCGCTGATCGAAGTCACCCACGGCGACGGACTCGGCGGTTCGTCGGTGAACTACGGTTTCCCGGCGCACAGCGACGAGGAGTATTTGTCTACGGTGATTCCGCTGATGAAGCAGGCCAAGGTTTCCGCACTGCTGCTGCCCGGCATCGGCACCGTCGATCACCTGCGCATGGCCAAGGATCTCGGTGTGCACACCATTCGGGTCGCCACCCATTGCACCGAGGCCGACGTTTCGGAGCAGCACATCAGCCTGGCGCGCAAGCTGGAGATGGATACCGTCGGCTTCCTGATGATGGCCCACCGCAACACGCCGCAGGGGCTGGTGACGCAGGCCAAGCTGATGGAATCCTACGGCGCCAACTGCATCTACGTCACCGACTCGGCCGGCTACATGCTGCCAGAGGATGTCAGGACCAGCCTCGGTGCCGTGCGCGCCGCACTCAAGGCGGAGACCGAACTCGGTTTCCACGGCCATCACAACATGTCGATGGGCGTCTCCAACTCGATCGCGGCGGTCGAAGTTGGCGCTACCCGGATCGACGCGGCGGCCGCAGGTCTCGGCGCCGGTGCCGGTAACACGCCGATGGAAGTGCTGATCGCCGTGTGCAATCGCATGGGCATCGAAACCGGCGTGGACCTGTTCAAGATCGAAGACGTTGCCGAGGACATCGTTGTGCCACTGATGGACCACCCGATCCGCATCGACCGTGATTCGTTGACCCTCGGCTATGCCGGGGTGTATTCGTCGTTCCTGCTCTTTGCCAAGCGCGCCGAAGCCAAGTACAAAATTCCGGCGCGCGAAATCCTCATGGAGCTGGGCCGCCGCGGCATGGTCGGCGGTCAGGAAGACATGATCGAGGATGCCGCCATCACCATGGCGCGCGAGCGCGGCCTGCTCGCCTGAACGGCGAGGCAACCGGATCAGATCAGCGGAATTTCGCCGCCGCGGCGTTTCAGTTCGCTGCGGCGGGTTTTCCAGTCCGGACAGAGGCGCTCCACTTCGGCCCAGAACTGAGGGCTGTGGTTCATCTCCTTGAGGTGGGCCAACTCGTGCGTCACCACATAATCCAGCAGCTCCAGCGGCAGATGGACCAACCGCCAGTTGAGGCGGATACCGCTGGCGCTGCACGAACCCCAGCGCGTGCGCGCCGAGCTGAGGCTGAGCGGCGGCGGGGTGCAGCCGGCACGGCCGGCGTAATACCCCAACCGTTCGGCGAAGACCTCCGCTGCCTTGTGTTGCAGAGCGCGTCTGGCCAGCGCGTCGAGATCGGCATTGGGCCGAGCGGCGAGCTCCAGCACCGTATCGAACCAGCGAAAGCGGTTGCCGCCACGGCCGACTGCCACGGTCACTTCGCCGCCCAGCAGCGGCAGGCGCTGGCCGTCGCGGACAGCGAGCTGGCGGCGAACCTGGCGGGCGGTGAATTCATCGAGTTTCTCCAGCACCCATGCGCTGTGTTCGAGGACGAACGCCTCGATTGCCGCCAGCCCGAGGCCGCGCGGCGCGGCGATGCGCAAGCCGCGTTCGTCGACGTGCATGACCAGCCGCCGCCGGCCGCTGTCTAGGGTGTAGCTGACGATCCGGTTGCCGATCTGCACGTGCCGCGTCTTCGGCGAAGGCGACGGCGGCGGCAGACGGAAGAGGGAAAGCTGTTCCGGAAGGCTCACGCGAACGCGCCGAAAAGATCCTGTGTGGCCGCTGGGGTGGCAGGCAGGTGGGTGATGGCGCGGGCAAGAGTCTGCTCGATGATTTTTTCGTTCTGCTCGATCAGCCGCCAGTTGCAGCGCAGGCAGCCCGGTTCGGCTTCCACCCAGCTGCCGCGCGCGGCAAAGGACAGCGTCAGGCGCGGGGCGGCGATGCCCAGCCGGGCTGCATGGCGGGCGATGGCCGTGCCGAGCAGGCGTTGCGCTTCGCGCCGCAGCCATGCGCCGGCGGCGTCGCGAATCTGTCGCGGCGTGGCTTCGGGCGGCAGCGGCAGGTGCAGCACATTGGCTTCGAGGCCGGCGGTCTTGCGGTCGGTATCGAGCTGGAGGTGCAGGCTGCCGCCGAGATAGGCCAGCGTAGCGCCGTCGCACCAGCGCTCGGCGTCATCGGGGGTTTCAGCCTCAAGCCGCAGCGCGAGTTGTGGCGGGCGAATTTTCTTCATGGTAGAGATCCGGGCTGATGATGCGCATTTCGCCTTCGATCCAGGCTTCGACTCGATGGAGTACCTCTTCTGCGGCAAGCCCGGCGGGATCGATGGGCGGACCGATATGCACGGTGACGCACCCCGGTTGCTTGAACAGCGCGTTGCGGCCCCAGACCTCGCCCGAGTTGAGCGCGACGGGAACCACCGGGAAGCCCGACTTCACCGCCAGCATGGCGCCACCCGGCTTGTAGCGGCGTTTGCCTCCCGGCGCGACGCGGGTGCCTTCGGGAAACACCACCACCCGGTAGCCGGCTTGCAGGCGCTGCGTGCCTTGTTCGGTCACTTGGCGCAACGCATCCTTGCCGGCTGCTCGGTCGATGGCGATCATCGGGTTCAGCGCCAGCCCCCAGCCGAAGAACGGAATCCAGTGCAGTTCGCGTTTCATCACGAATACTGCGCCAAGGAAGATTTTCTGCAATGCCAGCGTTTCCCAGGCCGATTGGTGCTTGCACAACACGATGCAGGCGCCGGGGGGGATGTTCTCCGCCCCGACGACGCGGTAACCAATGCCCAGCACATGCTCCACCAGCCACAGCGTGACCCTCACCCACGGCCGCGACAGCAGGTGGCGATGCCACAGCGGCAGCCAGAACAGGCAGAGCAGGCCGGTGATGTAGATTGGCGTGAACACCACCATCAGCAACAGGAACAGCAGCGAACGCAGCACGCTCATTTGGTCAGGTGGGCCGCTACTGCGGCCAGGTCTTCGAAGATCAGCGCATGCACCGGCAGGGCCGGATCGGCATGGGTTTTGGGGCCTTTGCCGGTGAGTACCAGAATGGGTTGTGCGCCGACGGCCACCGCCGCTTGCAGGTCGCGCAACGAATCGCCGACCACCGGCACTTCGCTCAGATCGATGTTGTAGCGGGTGGCGATCTCTTCCAGCATGCCGGGTTTGGGCTTGCGGCAATCGCAGTCGTCGCCGTTGGTATGCGGGCAGAAGAAGATCGCGTCGACCTTGCCGCCGACGTGGCTCACGGCGCGCAGCATTTTTTCGTGGATGGCGTTGAGCGTATCCATTTCGAACAGTCCGCGGCCGATGCCCGACTGGTTGGTCGCCACCACCACGCGGTAGCCCCATTGGTTGAGGCGGGCGATGGCCTCCGGACTGCCGGCGATCGGCTTCCATTCTTCCGGCGACTTGATGTATTGGTCGGAGTCGTGGTTGATGACGCCGTCGCGGTCGAGGATGATCAGTTTCATGGGTTCAATCTAACCACGGGGAGCACGGGGGGCACGGGGAAAACAAAGCCGGATTTCCCCCGTGCATCTCGCTGAAGGCTCAAGTCGATAGTTTCGACAGGTCGGCGATCCGGTTCATCGCTGCGTGCAGGGTGGCCAGCAAGCCGAGGCGGTTGGCGCGCAGCTTTTCGTCTTCGGCATTCACCATCACGTCTGTGAAGAAGGTATCCACCGGGCCGCGCAGCGCGGCCAGGGCTTGCAGCGAAGCGGTGTAGTCGCCGGCGGCGAATGCGGCGTCGGCCTTGGGCTTTACCTCGTCGAGGGCTTTGCTCAGCGCGGTTTCGGCGGCTTCCCGGAGCAGGGCCGGGTCGATCTTCGTCGCGACTTCGCCATCCACCTTCTTCAGGATGTTGCCGACGCGCTTGTTGGCGGCGGCGAGAGCGGCGGCTTCCGGAAGCGCGGCAAAGGCGCGGACGGCGGCGAGTTGCTTCGGAATGACGTCGATGCGAACCGGGCGCATGCAAAGCACCGAGTCGATCTCTTGCGACGAATACCCCTGATCGCGCAGGAGACCTGCCAGTCTGTCGAAGATGAAGGTTTCCAGGTCGGTGTGGGCATCGCCAAGCATGCCATGGGGGAACGCGGCGAAGGCAGCGTCCACGAGTGCGTTTAGAGGAATCGCGATCTGTTGTTCGATCAGCATTCGAACGACACCCAGCGCATGGCGACGCAGCGCAAATGGATCCTTGTCACCGGTCGGAATCTGGCCGATGCCGAACAGGCCGACCAGCGTCTCCAGCTTGTCCGCCAGCGCCACCACGGTGCCGACTTTGCCGCGCGGCAGGCTGTCGCCGGCGAAGCGGGGTTTGTAGTGATCCTCGACGGCGTCGGCGATCTCGGCAGGCAGCCCATCATGCAGCGCGTAGTAGCGGCCCATGATGCCTTGCAACTCCGGGAATTCGCCGACCATGTCGGTCAGCAAATCGGCCTTGGCTAGCAGCGCGGCCTGGTCGGCCTGGTGCGCCAGTTCGTCACCACCGAGCTGGCGGCCGACGGCACTGGCGATTGCTGCCACGCGCTGCGTACGTTCGCCCTGGGTGCCGAGCTTGTTGTGATAGACGACTTTCGCCAGGGCGGGAATGCGATCTGCGAGCGATTTTTTGCGGTCCTGATCGAAGAAGAACTTGGCGTCGGCGAGGCGCGGGCGCACCACGCGCTCGTTGCCGCCGATCACGTTGCTCGGGTCGCTGGGACGGATGTTGCTGACGATGAGGAACTTGTTGGTGAGTTTGCCCGCGGCATCGAGCAGCGGGAAGTACTTCTGGTTCGCCTTCATGGTCAGGATCAGGCATTCCTGCGGCACGGCGAGGAAAGCCTCCTCGAACTGACCGACCAGCACATTGGGGCGCTCTACAAGAGCGGTGACTTCGTCGAGCAGCGCATCGTCGTCTATGGGCGTGCCGCCGGCGACGGCCGCTGCGGCTTTGAGCTGGCGTTCGATCTCGGCGCGGCGGGTGGCGAAGCTGGCGATCACGGCGCCTGCGCTTTCCAGTTGCGCAGCGTAGCTGTCGGCGTCCTTGATCGCCACCGGATCGACGCTGGCTTCGAAGCGGTGGCCGTGGGTGTCGCGGCCGGCCTGGAGGCCGAGCATGGACACCGGCACCACGTCGGCGCCATGCAGCGCCACCAGGCCGTGGGCAGGACGGACGAAGTTCACCGTGCTCCAGCCGTCGGCCAGTTGGTAGGTCATCACCTTGGGGATGGGTAAAGCCGCCAAGGCCGCCTCGATAGCCTTTTGCAGCCCCTCGGTCAGGGTGGCACCCTTGGCCGTGCTGTCGAAGAACAGCACGTCGGCCTTGCCATCGTTCTCACGGCGCAGTTGCGGCACGACGGACGCATCCGTCCCCAAGGCGCTCAGCTTTTTCAGCAGCGCCGGTGTGGCGTGACCGCTGGCATCGAGGCCCACGGCCACGGGCATCAGCTTCTGCATCACCTGTTTGTCCGCGGCCTGGGCGGCTACGGCGCTCACCTGGGCCGCCAGGCGGCGCGGCGACGCGTAGGCGGTGACGGCGGAGGCCTCGCCCGCTAGGCTCTGCCCCTTGAGGGATTGCAGCAGGGTTTGCGCAAACACTTCACCGAGTTTTTTCAGCGCCTTGGGCGGTAGTTCCTCGACGAACAATTCGACGAGCAGGTTCTTGGTTTCAGACATGGTCAGGCCGCCTTCTTCGCTGCAAGTTGCGCCAACACTTCCTCGGCATGCGCCGTGGGTGCCATCGGGAAGCCGAGGCGGGCGCGGCTTTCCAGATAGGCCTGGGCCACGGCGCGGGCCAGGTTGCGGATGCGGCCGATGTAGGCGGCGCGCTCGGTGACCGAAATCGCGCCGCGCGCATCGAGCAGATTGAAGGTGTGCGCGGCTTTCAGCACCTGCTCGTAGGCGGGCAGCGACAGCGCCTCGCCCATCAGGTGCTGGGCCTGCTTTTCGTAGGCGGCGAAAGCGGTGAACAGGAAGTCGGCATCGCTGTGCTCGAAGTTGTAGGTGGATTGCTCGACTTCGTTCTGGTGATAGACATCGCCATAACTCAGGCCCGGCGTCCACACCAGGTCGTAAACGTTTTCGACGCCTTGCAGGTACATCGCCAGCCGTTCCAGGCCGTAGGTGATTTCGCCGGTGATCGGCTTGCAGTCGATGCCGCCCACTTGCTGGAAGTAGGTGAACTGGGTGACTTCCATGCCGTTCAGCCAGACCTCCCAGCCCAGGCCCCAGGCGCCGAGGGTGGGGTTTTCCCAGTCGTCCTCGACGAAGCGGATGTCGTTCTGTTTGAGATCGAAGCCGAGGGCTGCGAGCGAGCCGAGATACAGCTCAAGGATGTTTTCCGGCGCCGGCTTCAGCACGACCTGGTATTGGTAGTAGTGCTGTAGGCGGTTGGGGTTCTCGCCGTAGCGGCCGTCCTTCGGGCGGCGGCTGGGTTGCACGTAGCCGGCCTTCCACGGCTCGGGGCCGAGGGCGCGGAGGAAGGTGGCGGTATGGCTGGTGCCGGCGCCGACCTCCATGTCGTATGGCTGCAACAGGGCGCAGCCCTGATGTGCCCAATAGGTTTGCAGGCGCAGGATCAGTTCCTGGAACGAGGGTTTGCTCTGGCTCATGGGATGTACTGACGGGGCGGCTGGCGGCCGCAAAGCGGCGATTTTACCGGGAATCACCGCCCTGCCCTACCCGCCGTCGTTGAGGAAAACCGGGCTGTGGAAAGGCGAATCGCGCGTTGCGCGGAATTTCGCGCGGGTGTTTCAGGTATCGATTCTCATGCCGATAAAGGTTGACTACCTGACGCGCAAGCAGTTAAGTGAGCGCGGCCTGCGCTGTTTTTGCAGGCTTTTCTCATCATGTAGTTCCCATTTGCCGCATAAAAAACCAATTTTCGGAGGATAGATCATGGAATTTCAACGCCTGAATGCCGTCAATGTCCGTCAAACCAAGCAGGAGCGTCTGCCGTTCACGATCCGAATTGCCCGCAAGGAGGCCGATATCCGTAAGGCCGTCGCGATTCGCCATGCCGCCTATGATCGGCATGTTCCCGAATTTGCGCAGACCCTGCGCGAACCGGAGGCGACCGACTACGACAAGACCACGACGGTCTTCCTTGCCGAATCCAAGTTCGACGGCTCGCCTATCGGCTCGATGCGCATCCAGTCAAACGTTGGGCGCCGGTTGAGCGTTGAGCATTCGGTGAATCTTCCCGATTGGTTGCAGGGCGCCTATCTGGTCGAGGCAACGCGGCTCGGCGTCGTCCAGCCGGACCGCGGCAGCCTAGTGAAAAGCCTGCTGTTCAAGGCGGTGCTCGCCCATTGCCACAACATCGGCGTCGAATGGATCGTGATTACTGCGCGGCGCCCGCTCGACAAGATGTACGAGGCGTTCACTTTCGAGGACATCCTGCCGGAAAAAGGCTATGTGCCGATGGCGCATGTCGGCAACATTCCGCATCGCGTCATGGCGATTCGCGTCGATACGGTGGCGGAACACTGGAAGGCGGCGGCGCATCCGCTCTATGAGTTGTTCTTCGACACCGAGCATCCCGACATTCAGATCGGTGGCCAACCCGATCCAGCTCAGGAAATCCCAGCCTTCGTGCCGCCGGCGACAGTGATCCGCGGCCTTTACGCGGCTGTCTGATGCCTGCCGGGCATCCGCATATTCGCCCCAGCGTCGCGGCGAATATGCGGATTCCATTTTTTTTGCGCTGCTATTTTTGTCGCCGAGGCGCAACTATTAACGGCTGAAAGGGGCGATTTGCTGTTAAATTGGTCTCGTCATCTTATATAACTTTAGGAATAGCAATACATGCCACGTCAGGCGTTCCCTGCGCGGTTGCGCAGCCTGTTCACACGTGGACCCGCTCGCTTCGGGGTTTCTGCTATCGAACGCCTGCTGTTTGGATTTTCGGTATTCGTCGTGCCGATCGTTATTGCGCTGGCGACGTTGACTGCCGTCACCATCTGGCCGCCGGAATATCCCGGCGGCGGCGGTGTGTCGCTGCATTTCAGGGCCGCCGAGTTTGATGCCGCCGCCGGCGAACCCGCGTTGGCCCAAGTCAGGCAGAACCTGGAAAGCCGGATTCCGGTCGCCTACCTGGATACGCACCTGTCGGAACAGCCGTTCTGGTTCCTGTTCACTGTCGCACCTTCCGGCATCGGTGCGCCGCGGCCGATCGTCGAACTGCCCTCGCGCCATGCGCTCGATCTCGCCTGCTGGGCAGCCGACAGTGCCGCTCTGCTGGGGCGGGCCGACCGTGCAAGCGTCGAAGGTGCGCTGAGGCGGGCGAATAGCGGTTTCACCCTGGACATACCCGCGGGCGTAAGCGGTCCGGTGCTCTGTCGTGGCCATTTTTCCGGGCCGGCGCGGCTGACCCTGCGGCAATGGGAAGCGGCCGCGCTGGAATATGCGGAGGACAAGTTCCATCGCGACGCGGCGCTGCTCGACGGCGGACTGCTGATCCTGACCGTCTTCGTCCTGCTCACTGCGCTGATCAACCGCGAGTGGATTTATGTGGTGTTTGCTGCCTGGCTGATCGGCAATCTGCGCATTGCTGCACTGTCGGCAGGCTTCGATACGCTGTGGTTCGGACACCATATCCCGCCGGATTGGATGTTCTTGATCAGGCGGACGTCGATGGCCAGCTATTGCGTGTTGACCATCGTCCTGTTCACCCGACTGTTTGCCGCCGACCTCAAGCAGGTCGGTTTCCCGCGCCTGATCCAATGGATGCAGTGGTCCTGCCTGCCGCTGCTGCTGTGCGCCCTGGTGCTGCCTTATCGCCAGTTTCTCCCGGTGTTCTGGCTGCTGTCGGTGTTCTCGGTCGGCACGATCGTCTTCCTGATGAGCCGCATCCTGATCGTCACGCACTCCGCGGTGGCGGTCTGGTATGCGATCTCGATCGCCATCACGGTGGGCGCCAACTTCAACGAAGTGATCGCTGCGGCGCTCGGCGTCAAGGCGCTGCTCGGCATTTTCAACAGCGTCACCGCAGCCCTCGCCTCCAGTCTGATGGCGGCGCTCGCCATTGCCGAACAGTTGCACCAGGAGCGCATAGAACGGCGACGGGCGCAAGCCGAACTGCACAACACCTACGAAGCCATCCCGATCGGTTTGTTTACCCTCGATCTGAAGGGCGATCTGCTGCGCATCAATCCGGCGATGCAGGCGATGGTGGGCAGCCGCGCCGCGGCGCGCAACTGGAGCTATTGCTTCGGTGTCGAGGCGTGGGCCGATCTGCGCGACGGCCTACGCGATCAGGCCACCTGCGAAATGGAGCTGGCGGTGACGGACGGCGTCGCGACGCGCCACTATCTGGTCAAGGCGACGCGAACCGACGACCACATCGAGGGTTCCCTACAGGATGTTACGCAACGCACCGTCGCTGTTCAGCAGTTGCGCCTGATGGCCGACCACGATCCGTTGACCGGCATCCTCAACCGGCGCGGGCTTGAAATCGCGTTCAGCCGCCTGTCGCGGGCCACCGTCGGGTTGGCCTATGTCGATCTCGACCGCTTCAAGCTGATCAACGACCTCTACGGCCATGCCGCCGGCGATGTCATCCTGATCAAACTATGCCGCCAAATCGAGGGAATCCTCGCCGGCAGCGATGTGCATTTCGGCCGCATCGGCGGCGACGAGTTCGTCGTCATCTTCAATTCGCCGGACATCGCCGGCGCCGAGCGGCAGTGCCGCAACATCATCGACAGCGTCTTTGCCAAGCCGTTTCAGATGGAAGCGAAGGCGTTCACAGTGAATGTCTCGATCGGGCTGATCGAGGTAGTGGCCGGCACGCGGCTGACCGACGCCATCTCGGCGGCCGACCGCGCCTGTCGCAGTGCCAAGGACGGTGGCCCCAACGGTCTTGTCACCTACCTGCGCAATGCGCCGGTGTTCGTCGAGCGTGCCGAGGAATTGCGCATCATCAAGCAACTCGGCACCAGCGACGTACCGGCCGGATTGCTGCTCTATGGCCAGCCGATCATGTCGCTCAAGGCGCCGCTCGAATCGCTCAATTTCGAGTTCCTGCTGCGCATGCAGGACGCCGACAGCGGTGCCGTCGCTTCGGCCTATCCGATCATCAAGACGGCCGAGATGTCGGGCCGGATTTCGGTCATCGATCGTTGGGTTTTCCTCAACGCGCTGGAGTGGCTGGAAGCCCACCACGAAACGCTGTCGCGGACACGGGTGGCCAACGTCAATCTGAGCGGCGCGTCGCTCAACGACATGCGTTTCGTCGAGGACATCTACGCCATGCTGGCGCAGCATCCGAATGCCGCGCTGCGGTTATGCATCGAGATTACCGAAAGCGTCGCGTTGACCGATATCGACAACTCGCTGCGTTTTGTGCACCGGGTGCAGAATTACGGTACGCGCATCGCGCTGGACGATTTCGGCGCCGGCTATACGTCGTTTTCATATATGCGCCAACTGCCTGCGGATGCGGTCAAGATCGATGGTCAGTTCGTGCTCGGCGCCACCCGGCATCCGGCAAACATGGCCATCGTTGCCGCCATTTCAGACTTGGCGCGCAACTTCGGCATGCAGAGCATCGCCGAGTGGGCCGAGGATTTGGCCACCGTGGAGGCGATGGTGGAGGCCGGTATCGATCACCTTCAGGGCTTCGTCATCGCCCGCCCGCAGCCGCTGGAAAACATCCTGACAGCGACCTCGCCCGCCGACTTCATCAAGGATCCGGAAGTGCTTGCCTATGTCAGGCGCCTGGGACGCGGCAACGAACTGTTCGGTTTCCCCGGGCGCGACCTGCGCGGCCTGCATTAAGCGCCGACCGCCTGCGGTACCGAACAAGCGCCCAGTTGCGGCAGTTCAGATTCCCAGATCCTTGGGGTAGGCGACGGCCTCGGCATGGAAAGCGACCGGCCCGTCGGGTTCCGAATTGACGAACTGATGCACGAAGGGGTTGTCGGATGCGTAGATCTCTTCCGGGGTGCCTGCGGCTACCACCTTGCCATGGTGGAGGAAGTAGGCGTAATCCACCACCTTGAGGGACTCCGACATGTCGTAGGTGACGATGATGGAGGTGACCCCCAGCGAATCGTTGAGGCTGCGGATCAGTTCGGCGATCTGATTGAGGGAGATCGGGTCGAGGCCGGCGAAAGGCTCGTCGTACATCGCCAGCATCGGGTCGAGAGCGATCGCCCGGGCCAGGGCGACGCGCCGCGCCATCCCGCCGGAGAGCGCGTTCGGCATCAACTCCGCCGCGCCGCGCAGTCCTACCGCATGCAGCTTCATCAGCACCAGATCGTAGATCACTTCCTCAGGCATGTCGGTCAGCTCGCGCATTGGAAAGGCGACGTTTTCGAACACCGAAATGTCGCTGAACAGACCTCCGGCCTGGAACATCAGGCCCATCTGCCGGCGCATCGCGTACAGCTCGGCGGCATTCATCTGGTGCACGATCTTGTCGTTGACCCGTACCCGGCCGCGCTGTGGCCGCAGCTGGCCGCCGATCTGGCGCAATAGCGTGCTTTTGCCGGCGCCGCTGACGCCGAGAATGGCCACCACCTTGCCGCGCGGAATCTTCAGATCGATACCGTTGAGCACGTTGCGGCCGTTGAGCCGGTTGTAGCTGAAGTGCAGGTCGTCGATTTCGACGAGGAATTCCGAAGTGCCTTTCATGGAGTTTCGCGGCGGTCAGGGCGGAAGAAGGAGGTCCGAATCATAGCGGACTCATAGCGGACTATGTTCCGAGCAGCCGGGTGGCCGTCTGGTAGAAGGCAAAACTCGCCGTCCATGCCAGCGCCAGCGGCCAGGCCAGCGCTAGCGCGGTGAAGCGCAGGCTGCGCGACTCAGCCTTGAGCGTGGCGATGGTGGACAGGCAGGGCGTGTAGATCAGGCAGAAAATCATGAAACTGTAGGCCTGAACACCGTTCAGGCTGCCGGCGATATGTGCGGTCAGCGCATTGCCGTCGAGACCGTAGATTACGGCGAGTGCGCCGATCACCACTTCCTTGGCGACGAAGCCGAAGATCAGCGCGATGGTCAGCTTCTCGTCGATGCCGAGTGGGCCGAGCACCGGCTGCATCCAGTGGCCGAGTATCCCGGCGTAGCTTTCCGCGCCGGCCGGGGCGACGCCGTAAGGCAGGTGGGTGAGCAGCCAGACGACGACCACGCCGGAGACGATGATCTTGCTCGCCCGCGCCATGAAGTGCCGCACCTCCAGCCAGCCGCGCATCCATACCTGGCGCAGGGTGGGCAGGCGATAGGGCGGCAGCTCGATGACGAACGGTTCTTCGGAGCGGAAACCCTCGCTGCGGCGGAACAGTACGGCGGTGATGAAGGCGGTGGCGAAACTCAGCAAATAGAGCGACATCAGCACCAGCGGTGCCACGGCCGGCGCGAACAGTGCGCCGATGATGAACAGGAACACCTGTAGCCGTGCCGAGCAGAGCGAAAACGGGATCACGATCATCGACAACAGGCGCAGCGCGCGGCTGCGCATCACCCGCGTACCCATCAGCGCCGGCACATTGCAGCCGAAGCCCATCAGCAGCATGACGAAGCTGCGGCCGTCCAGTCCCATCCGCGACATCAACGCGTCCATCAGGTAGGCGGCGCGGGAGAGGTAGCCGGAGTCTTCGACTACGGCCATGAAAAAGAAGAACAGGACGATCACCGGGACGAAGGCGGCGACCGTGGAAATGCCCCCGTAGAGACCCTCGACGATGAATCCGCGCAGCAGCTCCGGCGTGCCGGCGAGCGCCGGTTGCAGGGCAGCCGCACCGAACCAGCCGAAACCGTTCTTCATCAGGTCCTGGATCGGTGCCCCGAGCCAGAACACGCCGGCGAACACGCCGAGCATGGCGAGGAAGAACAGCGGCAGGCCCCAGGCGTTGTGCATCAACAGCTTGTCGAGTCGGTCGGAAATTTGTTCCGGTACCACTCGCGGCATCGACACGGCGCTGTCCAGCAGGGCTGCGGCGCGCGCCTCGATCTGGTCGTCGGCGGCGAGGCGCGCGCGGGCCAGTTCAGCCTCGGCGCGCTGCGGCGGTGTTGCGCCGAGGGTCTCGGCGGTGGCGGTGAGCAGTTGCGCCTGGCCTTCGCCATACTTGGCGCTGATCGCTACCACCGGCAGGCCGAGTCCGGCGGCCAGGCGCTCGGTGTCGACCGACATGCCCAGCTTGCGCGCCTCGTCGATCATGTTGACCGCCATCACCACCGGCAAGCCGAGTTCGGCCAGCTGCATCGGCAGCACCAGCTGGCGTTCCAGTTGCACGGCGTTCACCGCAACCAGCAGCAGATCGATCGGCTGGGCCTCGAGGAAATGCCGCACCACGCGTTCGTCGTCGGAATAGCCGTGCAGGTCGTAGATGCCCGGGAGATCGATCAGCTCCACCAGGTTGCCGCCGAGCGGGATCTTCGCCGCCAGCAGGTCCACCGTGATGCCGGGCCAGTTGCCGACTCGGGCGGCGGCGCCGGTGAGGCGATTGAACAGCGTCGACTTGCCCGTATTGGGCATGCCCAGCAGGGCGATGCGCTTCATATGGCAACGAGCTCGATGCAGCGTGCGTCGCTGGCGCGGATGATCACGTCGGTGCTGCCGATGCGGATGTGCAGCGGGCCGCGGAAGGCGGCACGGCGCAACAGGCGGATCGGCCGGCCGCTGCGGAAACCGAGCGCGGTGAGTCGATGGTAGAGAGCTTCAGCCGCATGGATCTTGGAAATCTGGGCTTCCTCTCCGGGGGCGAGGCTGGTCAGCGGGCGGGACATGGCAGGCTTTCTTGAGAATTGCTCTCATTATCGCGGCCGCCACCACCGCTTGGCAAGCGCTGGCAGCAGGGCCAGCAGCGCCAACAGCAAGACGCCGGCGTTGCCATAGTGAACGTAGGGCGTGATTCCGCGGTAGCCGCGGACCTCGACGCTGAGGGCGTCGCGGGTGAACGCGGGCAGCACGGCGATCAGTTGGCCGTCGGGGCCGATCGCCGCGGTCATGCCGGTGTTGGTGGCGCGCAGCATGGGCCGCGCGGTCTCCAGCGCACGCATGCGGGCGATCTGTAGGTGCTGTGGCTGGGCCAGCGAATCGCCGAACCAGGCAGTGTTCGACAGATTGACCAGCAGCGTGGCGGTCGGGACGGCGGCGATCAATTCCTCGCCGAACAGGTCTTCGTAGCAGATATTGGGCATCAACTGTTGGCCGGCGACCGGCAATGGCGGCTGTTGTTGCGCGCCGCGGCTGAAGTCGGTGAGCGGAATATTCACCAGGCCGAAGAACCAGGCGAAGCCTGGCGGCACGAATTCGCCGAAGGGCACCAGGTGGCGCTTGAGATAGCGCTGCGTGCGCCCGTCGCGGTCCACCGTCACCGCGCCGTTGGCATAGCCGTCGTCGCCCAGCCGCATTACCGCGCCGAGCAGCAATTCGCCGTCGCCGCGCAACGCGGCGAGCATTTCCGGGGGAATCTGTTCGAAAAACAGCGGAATCGCGGTTTCCGGCAACACCGTCAGCTGCGCCGGATGTTCGCGCGCCAATTGCAGATAGGTGCGGATCGACAGATCCAGTCGGCGCGGATCCCATTTCAGACTCTGCGGGATATTGCCCTGGAGTAGGCTGACCCGGATCGGCGCGCCAGCTGCTTCGCTCCAGACCAGCGGTCGCAGTGCCGCGCCGCCGACGAGCAGAGCGAGCGGCAGCAGCCAGGCGATCGGTCGGCGGCCGGCGAACAGCGCGGCGGCGGTGGCCAGCGTTGCAACGAAGCCGACGCCGTAGCTGCCGAGCAGCGGTGCATAGCCGGCCAGCGGACTGGGTGGCGTCTGCGAGTAGCCCAGCGCCAGCCAGGGAAAGCCGGTGAACAGCCCGCCGCGCACCAGTTCGGCGCCGGTCCACAGCGCGGCGATCAGCAGCGCGTCGATCCAGCTGCGTTCGCTGCGCAGGTGGCGGTAGCTGGCGCCGACCAGCGCCGGGAACAGCGCCAGATAGGCGCAGAACAACAGCGTTGCGGCGGCGGCGACGGGCGCCGCCATGCCGCCGACGTCGTGCAGGCTGACATAGACCCAGGAGACGCCGGCGAGGAAGAAGCCGAGGCCCCAGGCGTAACCGAGGGCAGCCGCCTGCCCCGCGTCCGCCGCCCGCCGCCAGAGCGCGAACAACACCGCCAGACTCAGCAACGGTAGCGGAAACATCTGTAACGGGGCGAAACCGGCGACTGCCAGCGCACCGGCCACGGCAGCGCAGGCGAGTAGGCGCAGGGACTTGATCCTCTCCATGGCGGGGGGGCTGGAATGACGAGCCGCGTATGATAAGCGCCCGTTCGCCTTCCGCACGGGGCTCCATCGCGCCCCGGCGGCAGGGCGGCTACCGCTCTCGCCATGACTGTTGAAAACTTCTTTTCCCCCTGCCCGCGTGGGCTCGAAGCCCTGCTGGCGGAAGATGTCGCCGCCGTCGGTGCGCGTAATGTCGCCCAGGTGCCGGGAGGCGTGTCCTTCCGCGGCGACTGGGAGGTTTGCTATCGTACCAACCTCGAATCGCGTATCGCCACCCGCGTGATGTGGCGGCTGGCCCTCGGCAGCTATCGCAACGAGGACGACGTCTACCGCCTGGCCCAGGGCGTGCCCTGGCCGCAGCTGTTCTCGGCCGGGCAGACGCTGCGCGTCTATGTCACCGCCCAGCGCTCACCGCTGAAGAGCCTCGAATTCATCACCCTGCGCGTCAAGGATGCGGTCTGCGACCGCTTCCGCGACGAGAGCGGGCGTCGCCCCAGCGTCGATACGCGCAATCCGGACATCCGCATCCACCTGTTCCTCACCGCCGACCAGGCCACGCTGTATCTCGACACCTCGGGCGAACCGCTCTACATGCGCGGCCACAAGGTCGCCAAGGTCGAGGCGCCGCTGAAGGAAAATCTCGCCGCCGGCATCCTCCGGCTGGCCGGCTGGAAGCCGGGCACGCCGTTGTTCGACCCGATGTGCGGCAGCGGCACCTTCCTCATCGAGGCGGTGCAGATGAGTCTCGGCGACGCGCCGGGCCTGTCGCGCGAACCGGGCCAGTTCGGCTTCGAGCGCTTGAAGAATTTCGATGCCGGTCTATGGAAGCGCCTCCGCCGCGAAGCTGCAGACGACCGCATCATGGCCGGGAAACTGTCGATCCGGGGTTCCGACATTTCTGCCGATGCGGTGGCCCGAGCGCGGCAGAATCTCGCCCACGCCGGCTACGACGATCTGGTCGAACTGCGCCAGGGTGACCTGCTGACCGTCGAACCGCCGCCGGGCGGCGGCGTGCTGATTGCCAACCCGCCCTATGGCGAGCGACTGGCCGACGACGCGGCGCTGGCGGCGTTCTATCCGCTGCTCGGCGATGCGCTGAAAAAACGCTTCGCCGGCTGGGACTGCTGGTTTCTCTCGGCCGACGTGCGGTTGCCGAAGCTGATCGGCCTCAAGGCCAAACGGCGTACGCCGCTGTTCAACGGCAACCTCGAATGCAGGCTCTACAACTTCCCCATGGTCAGCGGCCCGTTGCGGTGAGCAGCCCGCGCCCGCCGCTCGCTGCCGACTCGCTCGCCCATGCGCTGCGCCACGTCGCCCGGGTGATCGCGGCGGTGATCGGCGGGCGCAATCTCGATGTTGCGCTGGCGGCGGAAAAAGTGGCACCGGCGGAGCGGCCGCTGGTGATGGATCTGGCGTATGCGACCCTGCGCCGCTACGGCCGCGGCGACCTGTTTCTCGACAGCTTGCTGGCGCGGCCGCTCGCCGATGCGCGAGTGCGCGGCCTGCTGCTGGCGGCCCTCTACCGCGTTGAAGCGCGCCCTGACGACGTTCACACCACGGTCGATCAGGCGGTCGCCGCCGCCGCCGTCTGGGGCGGCGGGCGCTTCAAGGGGTTAGTGAATGCGGTGCTGCGCAATTTCCAGCGCCGCCGCGATGCGCTGCTCGCCGCCGTCGCCGACCATCCAACTGCCCTTTGGCAGCATCCGGCATGGTGGATCGATGCGCTGCAACGCGCCTATCCGCAGCGCTGGCAGGCGATCCTCACGGCCGGCAACACGCATCCGCCGATGACGCTCCGTGTCAACGCTCGGCGCAGCGACGTGGCGGCGTATCAGGACCGCTTGCGCGCTGCCGGTATTGAGACGCGCTGGCTCGGCGACCGGGCCCTGCTGCTGGAGCGGGCAGTGGCGGTGGGCCGCCTGCCGGGTTTTTTCGATGGCGACTGTTCGATTCAGGACTGGGGCGCCCAGCACGCCGCACCCCTGCTCGACGCACAGTCCGGTATGCGGGTGCTCGACGCCTGCGCCGCTCCCGGCGGCAAAACCGCCCATCTGCTGGAGACGGTGCCGGCGCTGGAATTGCTGGCGCTGGACGCCGAGGCGGCGAGGGCTCAGCGCATCGAGGACAACCTGGGGCGGCTGCATCTGCGCGCCGCGGTGAAGGTGGCCGATTGCCGCGACGTCGCGGCCTGGTGGGACGGTCGGCCGTTCGAGCGCATCCTCGCCGACGTTCCCTGCTCGGCTTCCGGCGTGGTGCGCCGCCATCCCGATGTCAAGTGGCTGCGTCGCGCCGACGATGTGTCGCGATTTGCCGCCACCCAACGCGAAATTCTCGATGCACTTTGGCCGCTGCTCGCCCCGGGTGGCAAAATGCTCTACTGCACCTGTTCCCTCTTTCCCGAAGAAAACGCGCAACAGGTGGCGGCCTTTGCCTCGCGTCATCCCGACGTCCGGCGGCTGGCCACCGGCGGACCGGACAACGAACTGCATCTGACACCTTGCGCCGAACATGACGGTTTCTTTTACGCGCTGCTGGGCAAGTCCGCTTAGGCGACTGCTCGCGGTCCTGCTGCTGTGCGCGCTGGGGTTCGCGCGCGCCGGCAGCATCGAGCCGGTCGGCGCATCCCTGTTGCCCACCGACGATGGCTATGCGCTGTCGGCGGAGTTTTCCATCGACCTCGGCGCGCGCGTCGAGGAGGCGGTGACCCACGGCATCGCGCTGTATTTCAATCTCGAATTCGAACTGACCCGTTCGCGCTGGTATTGGTCCAACGAGCACGTTGCCGGCCGCACCCTCAATTACCGCCTCAGCTACAACCCGCTGACGCGTCAGTACCGGCTCGGCACCGGTTCGCTCTATCGCAGCTTCGAGACGCTGGCCGAGGCCGTGCGCGCGATGGGCCGCGTCGGCGCTCTGCCCGTGGCGGACAAGAGCCAGCTCAAGGCCGGCGAGATTTACCACGCGGCAGTGCGGTTGTCGCTGGACCGCAACCAGTTGCCGAAGCCCTTCCAGCTCGATGCACTGGCCAACAAGGACTGGCAGATCGCCGCGCGGACGCTGACCTGGCAACCGCAGATCGGGGAGGCGAAATGAGGTACGCCGCCGTGATTGCCGCCACGTTGTCGGGGGTTGCGCTGTTGTTCCTGCTCACCACGGCGACCTCGAACACCGACCTGTTCGCCCGCAACTATCCGCTGCTGCTGGCGGCGAACGGCGCCGTCGCGCTGATCCTGCTGGCACTGGTGGGCGTCCAGCTGCGCCATCTGTGGCGCGATGTGCGCAATCGCGTGTTCGGGTCGCGGATCAAGCTGCGCCTGCTGTGGACGCTGGCGCTGATGGCCGTGCTGCCCGGCGTTCTGCTGTATGCCGTGTCGATGCAGTTCGCCGTGCGCAGCATCGATTCCTGGTTCGACGTGCGGGTGGACAGTGCGCTGGACGGCGGCCTGGAACTCGGCCGCAACGTACTGGCCAGCTTGCAGGCCGATCTGCGCGGCAAGGCGCGCGGTATCGCGCTCGATCTCGGCGAGGCCGTGCCCGAGCTGCCGCAGCTCAACCGCCTGCGCGATCAGACCGGCGTGCAGAGCGCGGCGATCGTCAACGCGGGCGGCCAGCTTGAGATATACAGCGCTTCGGCGGATACCGCGCTGCTGTTTCCGCCGCTGCCGAGTCTTGCGCAACTGCGTCAGGCGCGCGCCACGCGGGCCTTTTCATGGGTCGACGGCGATGCCGAGAACGGCTTGCTGCTGCGTGTACTGGTGCCGCTGGTTTCGGGGCTGGAGGGCGAGCGTTATCTACAGCTCACCCAGCCGGTGCCGGAATCGATTGCGCGCAGCGCCGAGAGCGTCGAGTCGGCCTACCGCGATTATCAGGGGCTGCAACTCGGGCGCGAGGGGCTGAAGCGGATCTACACGCTGACGCTGACGTTGACCCTGCTGCTGGCGCTGTTTGCTGCCGTTGCGTTGGCTTTTTTCCTTGCCAAGCGCCTGGCGCAACCGCTGCTGATCCTTGCTGAGGGTACCCGGGCGGTGGCCGCGGGTGACTTTACGCCGCGGGCGATTCTCGAAACTCCGGACGAACTCGGCGTGCTGACGCGTTCCTTCAACCAGATGACCCGGCAGCTCGACGACGCTCGGCGCGAGACCGAGCGCAATCGCGCCGCACTGGAGGCCGCGCGGGCCTATCTGGAAAGCGTGTTGGCCAATCTCTCCGCCGGGGTGCTGGCCTTCGATGCCGATTTTCGCTTGCGCGCGGCGAATCGCGGGGCATTGCAGATACTCGGCGACGACCTCGATCACTTCGAGGAAACGGTGCTGATCGAATGGCCGCGGCGGCAGGCCTTCGCCCGGGCGGTGATGGAAGGCTTCGCCGCCGGCGCGGTGGAGTGGCAGCGCGAACTGGAGATCGAACCGCCGCAGGGCGCGCCGAAGATGTTGCTGGTGCGCGGATCGGTGCTGCCCGCCCACGGCGGCTATGTGGTGGTTTTCGACGACATCAGCCAGTTGATCGCCGCTCAGCGTTCCGCGGCCTGGGGCGAGGTGGCGCGGCGCTTGGCGCACGAGATAAAGAACCCGCTGACGCCGATCCAGCTTTCCGCCGAACGATTGCAGATGAAGCTGGCGCAGCGTCTCGAAGGCGCCGATCGGGAGATTCTCGAACGCTCCACCCGCACCATCGTCAATCAGGTGGAGGCGATGAAGAACATGGTCAACGATTTCCGCGACTATGCGCGCCTGCCGCCGCCGGCGCTGGATGCGGTTGACCTCAACGGGCTGGTGCGTGACGTTCTCGGCCTCTATGAGAGCAGCCGGGTGGCGATCGAAACCGATTTTTCGAACGATCTGCCGGCCGTGCTGGCAGACGCCAACCAGTTGCGCCAGGTGATCCACAACCTGCTCGCCAACGCCGAGGATGCCCTGGTCGAGATTGCCGAACCGAGGATCTGGATCACGTCGCTGAGCGACGGCGCTTATGCCTTGCTTGGTATAAGCGACAACGGCCCCGGCTTTCCGCCGCAGACTCTGGCGCGGGCGTTCGAGCCGTATGTGACGACCAAGGCGAAGGGCACCGGGCTCGGCTTGGCCATTGTGAAGAAGATCGTCGACGAACATCGCGGCGAGGTGCGCCTGGTGAATCGCGATGGCGGTGGCGCTGAGGTGGCGATCCGCTTGCCGCTGGCGGATAGGGAATGAATTGCGACACGGCGGCAGAGCGTTTTGTTGCGCCGCATCGGCGGGGCGAAGGTTTTTTGGGGTGAAATGGATATGAGCAAGATTCTCGTAGTCGATGACGAAGTAGGCATTCGCGAACTGCTCTCGGAGATCCTCCGCGACGAGGGCCACGATGTCGTGCTGGCGGAGAACGCCACTTCGGCGCGGGTGGTGCGCGAGAACGAGCGTCCGGATCTGGTCCTGCTCGATATCTGGATGCCGGATATGGACGGCGTCACCCTGCTCAAGGAATGGGCCGCGTCCGGGCAACTGACCATGCCGGTGCTGATGATGTCCGGCCATGCCACCATCGATACCGCTGTGGAGGCGACGCGCATCGGCGCGCAGGGGTTTCTGGAAAAGCCGATCGGTATGCAGAAGCTGCTGGCCTCGGTCCGGCAGGCGCTCGATCAGGGGCGGCGTCCGGCGCCGGCGCTTTCGCTGGCGGCCTTCGGCCGTTCGGCGGTGCTGCGCGATCTGAAAAAGCGTCTGGAACAAATCGCCGCGGGCAATCGCGCGGTGCTGCTGCGCTCGGCGCCGGGCGGCATCGTCGAGTTGGCGGCACGCACCCTGCAGGCCGCGGGCAAGGCCTGGATCGACTTGGCTGTCGATTCCAATCCGCTCAGCCTGGAGACGTTGCAGGCGGCGGCCGGCGGGGTGTTGTTCGCCGAGGAGCTGACCCGGCTGACGCGCCTACAACAGAAGAACCTGCTGTTTGCTGCCGAGCGCCTGGACTACCACCGCATGTACCTGGTGGTCGGCACCGAGATCGAAAGCGGACAGCTTGCGGCATTGGGTTGGGATGAGTCGCTGCTCGCCCGCGTCTTTTCCGGCCGCATCGGCCTGCCCGCGCTTGCCGAACTGCGCGAAGAGATTCCCGACATGGCCCAGCATGTGCTGGCGCAGCTGGTCGAGTCGCGCGAGATTGCGCCGCGCCGGCTGGCTACCGCGGCGCTCAACGCCCTGCGCCAGTATCATTGGCCGGGCGGCTACGCAGAGCTAAAGACGGCGCTGCGTTCGCTCGCCCAGGCGGCGTTGTCGGCGGAAATCGAGGCTGAAGACGTGAATCGGCTGGTGGTACCGGCGCGCGGCGGTCAGCCCGACTGCGGCGGGCTGACCAGCGAAATGCTAATGCTGCCGCTGCGCGAGGCGCGGGAAATCTTCGAACGCCTGTATTTCGAGTACCACCTCGCTCTGGACGGGGGCAATATGACCCGGTTGGCCGAGAAAACCGGTCTCGAACGCACCCACCTATATCGCAAGCTCAAGGATTTGGGCCTGCGCTGACTTAAAATCCCGCGCTTAAGCTCGCACGTTCAAGGCCCGGCGTGCTCGCTGCGGCCGAGCCGCGGCTTTGAACGAACCCTCTGGACTTTGGACCGACCACTATGCGCCCCAAGAACGACCGCTTTCTCCGCGCCCTGCTCCGCGAACCCGTCGACTGCACTCCCGTCTGGCTGATGCGCCAGGCCGGGCGCTATCTGCCCGAATACTGCGAAACGCGCCGCCGCGCCGGCGACTTCCTAAGCCTGTGCAAGTCGCCGAGCCTGGCCTGCGAAGTGACCCTGCAACCGCTGGCCCGCTACGATCTCGACGCCGCGATCCTGTTTTCCGACATCCTCACCGTGCCGGATGCGATGGGCCTCGGGCTCTATTTCGCCGAGGGCGAGGGGCCCAAGTTCGAGCGGCCGCTGCGCGAGGAATGGGCGATCCGTGACCTACAGGCGCCAGACCCCAACGTCCATCTGCGCTACGTGATGGATGCGGTGGCCGAGATTCGCCGTGCGCTGGCCGATTCGGTGCCGCTGATCGGTTTCTCCGGCAGTCCGTTTACGCTGGCCTGCTATATGGTCGAAGGCGGTGGCTCGGCCGACTTCCGCACACTGAAGACGATGCTGTATGACCGGCCGGATTTGCTGCACCGTATTCTCGAAGTTAACGCCCAGGCGGTGACCGACTACCTCAATGCCCAGATCGAATGCGGTGCCCAGGCCGTGCAGTTGTTCGACACCTGGGGCGGCGCGCTGTCGGCCGCCGCCTACAATGAGTTCTCGCTCAACTACCTGCAAAAGGTGGTTCAGGGATTGAAGAAGACGCACAACGGCGAGCGAATTCCCTGCATCGTGTTCACCAAGGGGGGCGGCCAGTGGCTGGAGGCCATCGCCTCGATCGGCTGCGATGCGGTCGGCCTCGACTGGACCACGGACATCGGCGACGCCCGGCGCCGGATCGGCGACAAGGTGGCATTGCAAGGCAATTTCGATCCGATGGCTCTGTTCGCTTCGCCCGACAAGGTCGCCGCCGAAGCCCGGCGGATCGTCGACAGCTTCGGTGGCGGTAGCGGGCATGTGTTCAATCTGGGTCACGGAATCAACCAATTTACCCCCCCCGAGAACGTCACGACTTTGGTCGATACGGTGCATAACCATAGCCGGAAAAATTCGCGCCAAAGCTCTTGACAAGGCCGATTCCGGCTCAGCGACAGGGCGGGGGACATATTGACTTATGCACAGAAGTTGGGCTCGTCGGCCAAACTCCCGCCAGAACCCGGCCATTTACCGTGCGTCAATTTCAAGGCATTGATTTATAACGGATTTATTGTTGCTGCATTGTTACGCAAGTAAAAAAATCGCCTTCTGGCGCCAGCACTTAGCGAATGTCGCAGAGCAATATTCACAAAGTTATCCACAAAATTTGTGGGGAACCCGTTTTTCGTTATCGAGCAGGGAGTTAAGGGGTTTAGGCGAAGTGAAATCGAGAATGTGCCGGCAAGGCCATGAGATGAAATGGGCATGATCCGCGTCGCCCTCGATGTACCTCTGCCACGCCTGTTCGATTACTTGGCCGACGACGTTAGTATTGAAGATATAGGTTGTCGCGCCAGAGTCCCCTTCGGTACTGGAGAGAAGATCGGTGTCATCGTCGCAATCCCGGCGCAGAGTGAGCAATCCGCCGACAAGCTCAAGCCGGTGACGGCGATTCTGCGCGACATGCTGCCGTTGCCGGCGGAATGGATCGCGCTGTGCGAATTCTGTGCCCGTTACTACCAGCATCCGCTTGGCGCGGTGATGAGTTTCGCGTTGCCGCCCTTGTTGCGCCGCGGAAAATTGCCGCGGCGCAAAGCCCTTGCGCCGATCAACGCGAACCCGCCTGCGGTGCCGCTGCTGCTCCCCGAGCAGGCTACGGCGGTGGCGGCGATCGGTGCCGGCGAGGGCTTCGAAACCTATCTGCTGCATGGCGTCACCGGCAGCGGCAAGACCGAGGTCTATCTGCGCGCAATCGAGGCCCAGTTGGCGCGTGGCCGCCAAGCGCTGATGCTGGTGCCCGAGATTGCCCTCACGCCGCAGCTTGAAGGCCGGGTCGCGGCGCGTTTTCCCGGTGCGCGCATTGTTTCGGCGCACAGCGGCGTCGCCGATGCGGCGCGCGCGCGCGCCTTTCTCGACGCCCTCGAAGGCCGCGCCGACATCGTGCTCGGCACCCGCCTTGCCGTGTTCATGCCGCTGCCGCGGCTGGGTCTGATCGTGGTCGACGAGGAGCACGACGCTTCGTTCAAGCAGCAGGACGGCCTGCGCTATTCGGCCCGCGACGTTGCCGTATTTCGCGCCAAGCAGATGAACGTACCGATCGTCCTCGGCTCGGCCACCCCGTCGCTGGAATCCTTTCACCACGCGCGCAGCGGCCGCTACCGTTTGCTGTCGCTTAACCAGCGCGCCGTCGCTGAAGCCATGCCGACAGTGCGCACCGTCGATACGCGGCGCGAAAAACTACAGGATGGCCTGAGCGCGGCGCTGCTCGAAGCGCTCGGTCTGCGTCTGGCACGCGGCGAGCAGAGCTTGGTCTTCCTCAACCGCCGCGGTTTTGCGCCGGTGCTGGCCTGCGCCGCCTGCGGCTGGATTTCGCGTTGCTGCCGCTGCGCCGCCAATCGGGTGGTGCACCTTGCCGACAAGCGCCTGCGCTGCCATCACTGCGGGCTCGAAGCCGGCATTCCCCACGCTTGCCCGGACTGCGGCAACCTCGACATCCAGCCTTTCGGCCGCGGTACGCAACGGCTCGAAGCGGCGTTGCAAGAACGTTTCCCGCAGGCGCGGGTGCTGCGCATCGATCGCGACTCGGCCTCGACGCCGACGAAATGGCAGGCGCTGTTGCAACAGATCCACGCCGGCGAGGTGGATATCCTGATCGGCACCCAGATGCTTGCCAAGGGGCACGATTTCCCCCGCCTGACCCTGGTCGGCGCGGTCGGGGCCGATGCGGCGCTGTTCGCCGCCGACTTTCGTGCACCGGAACGCCTGTTCGCCCAGCTGATGCAGGTTGGTGGCCGCAGCGGGCGGGCCGATCTGGCCGGGGAAGTGCTGATTCAGACCGAATACCCGGATCACCCGTTGTATCTCGCGCTGACCGATCACGATTACCTGCGTTTTGCCATTGCCCAGCTTGCCGAACGCGAGCAGGCCGGTTTCCCGCCGTTTGCGTTCCAGGCGCTGCTGCGTGCCGAGGCGCCGCATGTGGAGGTGGCGCTGGCGTTTCTACAGAACGCCGCGGCCGCGGCCGCGCCCCTGCTCGGCGATGCGGTGATGCTCTACGATCCGGTGCCGATGCGGATGTACCGCATGAACAATCTGGAACGCGCCCAATTGCTGGTCGAGTCGTCCAGCCGGCCGGCGTTGCAGCAGTTCCTCGGGCGCTGGAGCGAACGGCTCGGCGGACTCAAGACGCCGCGCACCTCGCGCTGGCATCTGGACGTCGATCCGATCGAGCTTTGACGCCGGGATGGTTCAGGGCCACAGCGCCGCGGCGCCGCGCACCCCGGAGGAGTCGCCGTGGCGGTGCTTGAGCAGGCGGGTGAGCACGCTGTCGGAAAATATATGCGCCGCCCACTGCTGCGGCACCGATACGTAGAGCCGATCCAGGTTGGAAAGTCCGCCGCCGAGCACGATGACGTCCGGATCGAGCACATTGATAACCTGGGCCAAGGCACGCGCAAGACGCACCTCGTAGCGTTGCAGCGTCGCTTCGCAATCGCTGTCGCCGGCGGCGGCCGCTCGCGCAATCTGTTCGGCCGTCAGCGGCGTTCCCGTCGCACGCAGATGGTCGGCGGCCAGCCCTGGACCTGAGAGGTAGGTCTCGATACAGCCGCGGCGGCCGCAGTAACAATCAGGTTCGCGTAGCGAACTGGTATGGTCACCCCCTTCCTCGGGAAGGGGGGCGGGGGGATGGTCGTTCATTCCCCGCAGGGGACATAACGCAATGCCCGCGCCGCGGGGCATTGCGTTATGTCCCCATTCGCCGGCAATGCCGTTGGCTCCCGTCAGCGCCTTGTTGTGGACGACGATGCCGCCGCCGACGCCGGTGCCGAGGATGACGCCGAACACGACGTCAGCGCCCGCGGCCGCACCGTCGGCGGCTTCGGAAAGGGCGAAACAGTTGGCGTCGTTGGCGATGCGTACTTCGCGTAACAACAGGGTCTGTAGGTCGCGGCGCAGCGGCTGGCCGATCAACCAGGTGGAGTTGGCATTCTTGATCCGTCCCGTCGCCGCCGATTCGGTGCCGGGGATGCCGATGCCGACGCTGCCGCGCTGTCCCAGTTCGTGCTCGACCTGTTCGACCAGCGATGCAATCGCGGCGACCGTGGCGTGGTAATCACCCCGTGGTGTGGCGACCCGGCGGCGCTGCATTTCGCGCCCATCGGCGGCAAGGGCGACGATCTCGATCTTGCTGCCGCCGAGATCGACGCCCAACCGCATTAGCAGGCTCCGCTGGCAATCAATTCGATGGCGCGGCGGTAGTCGCTTTCCATCTCGGCGACCGATTCTGCGGACAGGCCAAGGTCGCGCACCAGTCCGTCGGACAGGCCATACACCCAGGCGTGGATGGTTAGTGCCTGGCCGCGCGCCCAGGCGTCGCGAACCAGCGTGGTCTGGCCGATGTTCATCGCCTGTTCCACCGCGTTCAATTCGCAGAGCTTGTCGATGCGCTTGTCGGCGGCGACGCTGGCGAGCAGTTCGCGGTGTTTGTCGCGCACGTCCTGGATGTGGCGCAGCCAGTTGTCGGCCAGCCCCAGCCGCATGTCCTCCAGGGCGGCCCGCACGCCACCGCAGCCGTAGTGGCCGACCACCATGATGTGGCGCACCTTGAGCACGTCGATGGCGAATTGCAGCACCGAGAGACAGTTGAGGTCGGTATGCACCACCACGTTGGCGATGTTGCGATGGACGAAGATTTCCCCCGGCAGGAGGCCGGTGATCTCGTTGGCCGGGACGCGCGAATCGGAACAGCCGATCCAGAGGTACTCCGGCGTTTGCAGGTGGGCGAGCTTGGAGAAGAAAGCCGGGTCCTCGGCCTGCATCTGCGCGGCCCAGGCCTGGTTGTTGGCGAACAGATGGGTCAGCGCCCGGTCGTTGCGATGGCTCATGGAATGCGCGGTTCAGTCGGAGACGAAGGGATTGGTCCGGCGCTCGCGGCCGAACGTGGAGTTGGGGCCGTGACCGCAAATGAACTCGACATCGTCGCCGAGCGGGTAGAGCTTGCCGCGGATCGACTGCGCCAGGGTATCGAAATCACCGTAGGGTTTGCCTTCATGGGAAAAATCGGTGCGTCCGATCGAGCCGGCGAAGAGTACGTCGCCGACCACCGCCAAGCCTCCCTTGCGATGGAAGAAAACCACGTGGCCGGGGGTATGGCCGGGGCAGTGCAGCACTTCGAGGGTTTCCTCGCCGAAGCCGACCGTGTCCCCGTCCTTCAGCCAGCGATCCGGCTCGAAGGCGGGGTAGACCGGAAACCCATACATCCGGCTCTGCTCCGAAAGCTGTTCGATGAGAAAACGATCGCCCTCGTGCGGGCCTTCGATCGGGATTCCCAGTTGCTGTGCCAGCTTCCCTGAGGCGGCGGCATGGTCCAGGTGGCCGTGGGTGAGCAGCACTTTCTCCGTCTTTACGCCGGCCTTGTCGATCACGGCGAGAATGCGCTCGATGTCGCCGCCGGGGTCTATGATTGCGGCGCGCTGGGTGGTACCGCAGACCAGCAGCGTGCAGTTTTGTTGGAATGGGGTGACGGGGATGACCTTGTATTTCATTGAGTGAATTTCCAGAGTGCAAAAGCGCCGCCGGCAAGCAGTGCGACGACGAATAGGTAGAGGCCCCAGGGCGCTTTCTTGTCGGCGTAGGGGTCGGTCAGGGCCCGCTCGGCACCCGGCGGGAGTTCGGCCAGGGCGGTGAGTGAGGTGCCGAAGGGAATGTTGATGCGCGCCCGTGCATTCACCGCCCAACCGTTGGCGTCGAGCAGCGGGCCGAGATTGCGCGAGCGCAGTTTGAACCAGGCCATGGCCATCGCCGGCCCGGAAACGGCTAGCATCAGCCCGGTTATGGCAAGCGGCATCTGCCACCATTTCAACGCCAGCATGCCGGTCAACACCGAGGCCAGCGCGGTGCCCAGGGCGCCGACGGCGAGGCCGATGGCGGCGAAGATGCCGGCAAACTTGCCGACGTCGAAGGCCGGCGGCGGCACAGGCTTGGCGCTGGCTTCGGTTTTCTTCACGCCTTCGACGGCAGCCACCGCCATGCGGTCTTCGACGCTCTTGGCCCGGTTCGCCGCCAGCTTCTGTACCTGCTCGCCGATCAGCCGACCGAGACGCTTGTAGGGCGACCAGAAGGCCTGCCGCAGACTGATCGGGTGATCGACGATGCGGGTGATGGTGGCATCCCAGTCGCGTCCCTGGCGATCATAGAAGACGCCGTTGCGACCCGCCATCAACTGGTCGGAATCGCCAGCGGTGAAGGCGGCGGCAATGCTCATCCTTGCGCCGTCGCGGACGCAGTCGCAATACACCAGGCACATGCGCGCGAGCGAAGCCAGCGCCGCGTGCTTGGCGGCATCGCCGACTGCGACGCAGAGTTCGGCGCTGCGTCCGTCGAGATAGAGCGTACCGATCTGGAAGGTCGCCTTGCCCTGACGCGTATAAAAATTGCGGAAGGCGACGAAGTTGTTGGCCAGCGGCAGCAGGTCGCGGACGTAGCGCGCCAGTCGTTCCAGATCGCGCGCAGCGACCAGTTCGGGCGGCACATCGGTCTCGCTGGGACGTGCCGCCAGCCATGCGGTATAGGGCGCAAGTTTTTCCAGCAGGGTTCGCCAGTCGCTCTCCGAAAGGCGGTCGCGCTCGCCCAGCAGCGGCTTGACCGTGTTCTCGGCGAACGCCGCCAGGCGTTCGGCCCATGCCGGGTTGGCGCCGGCGGCCAGCGGCAGTGTGCGGTCGGCGCCAATCTGTGCCAGCGGCAGCGCGGCAATCGCCTCAGCCTGTTGGTGCAGTGGCGTTGCGGCCAGGGCACGGAGGGCTTCGATGTCGGCGTTGAGCGGCTCGGCCGCGCGGGAATCGAAAGCCGCCAGGCGGCAGCGGGCGAAAAAGTCGTCGATCTTGCTGCGCACCGCTTCCAGTGCGGCATGGGCCGCCTCGGTGGCCGAGCCTGCGGCCTGTGCCTGGAGACCGGCCGCCTCCCAAGCCGCGTGCAGTCGGGCCCGGCAATGTTCCTCGGCGGCCCCGGCTTCCTCGACGCTGATAACTTCAGCAGCGCCCTTGCCCCGTTCGTCGGCGAGCGTGCGGGCAGCGGCGGCCAGCAGGCGACCGGCATCATCGTCGTCGCGGATGGCGTCGAGCGGCACGCCGGACAGTCCCGCGCCGAGCGCCTGCGGCTGGGATAGCCGGGCGGCGGCCCAGTCGATGGCGGCGAGTAGTTCCGGCGCACGGATGCGGCCGTCGCCGTCGGCGTCGATCAATGCCAGGGTGCGCGGGTCGAATTCGATGCCGCCGGTGGGGCAGGCCAGGGCAACCCAGAGTTTCTGGTCGAGGTGTTTCAATGCGAGAAGGTCGTCGGCGCTGTCGATGCGAACTTGGTCGAAGCCACCGGCGCGGAAGAATCGCCAAGCGTGGGCGGTGTCGTTCATGGTTGGTTCCGATCAGGTGTACGGGTGCCTATGCTAAACGATCAGGCTTCCGGAGGCGCCGGTGCGGTGTAGCGCTCCATGCGCGCGAGTCGCCGCAGGGCTTGCGCCCGGTCGGCCCCGCAGATGTCTACGGCGGGTTGTAGCCCGGAGCAGCAGGCGGGGCGCTGCGGTTGCCCGAAAATCGTGCAGCGCAAGTCGGCTGCGAGGTGGCGGCAGGGTACGTCGGCGGGTTTGCCGAGCGAGCTGATGGAGGGCGAAATGCAGCAGGCGCCGCAGCCGGGGCGGCACTCCATCAACAGGTGGCGTCGATCACGCGTTGCGGCGTGCGGCGCAACTGGCCGAAATCCTCCGAATCGAGGAGGCCCTGCAGATAGCCGAAATTGCGCTCGATGGCGGTGGTGTAGGGGCATTCGCCGCCGAAATGCGCGGCCATGTAACGGTCCGAGTCGTCGTATTCGTCGTGCAGGCGCCGCCGCAGCAGGCCGGTGTAGAAGGCCGGGGTCTTGCGCAGCAGGGTTTGCTGGTCCGGATACGGATTGCCGGGGCCGGTGAGGCCGATGGCGGAAAATTCGATGAACAGGAAGTCGCGGCATTTCTCCAGATAGCAGCGATCGGAGAGTTGGCTCATCAGATCGGCGGCGCCCATCAGTCGCGCGATGGTGCGGTTCGGGCCCTGCCATTCGGGGCGCATCTTGTAGTCGAGGCGGGTGATCATGATCAGCTCGGACTGTTTCGCGCGGTGGGCCAGCGGCGTTTGCCGGAGGTAGGTTTCCATGAAGTGGACGCCGCGGCGTTCGTGGATCGGAGTGAGCGATGCGCCCTCCAGATCTGCCTCGTCGGGCCGGCGCAACAGGCCGATGTCGTGATACAGCGTGAGCAATAAGCCGAGCAGCGCGTGTTCGGCATCGAGACGCTCGGCGTCGTCGACGGCCACCGATTGGCAGTGGCCGTCGATCAGCCGGGCCATCGCCAGGCCGGCGTCAAGGGCGTGGCGCAGGTCATGGTAGTGGGTGTCGCAACGCAGCAGGCCGGGGTAGTCGCCGCGGAACGCCCGTGTCAGGTCGGCGACGGCCTGTTCCAGCACCGGGAAACCGTAATCGGGGCCATAGCGCCGACGCAAAATGCCATCGATCGCCTGAAGTACGGCCTGGGGGCTTTGCAGGTCGACGGTTTGCGTCGGGTCCGAGTGCGCGAGCGAAAGCGCCACGTTATGTCTCCGCTGGGCGGGGCCGCTGCGTGCGGCCCCGAATTTTTTGCCGTCTGATAAACGAAGTCTAGCTCAAGGCCGCGGCAATTATTTGCGGCGACCGTAGCGGGCGGTGAAGCTTGCCTTGCCAATGCTGTTGGCGTTGATCATGTAGCCGGCCATCGCTGCCGGCGCATCTTCGGCCAGATCGATCCGGTCCACCTTCAGTGCGTGCAGGGTGAACACATAGCGATGCGGTTTGTCGCCGACCGGCGGGCAGGGGCCGCCCCAGCCGGGTTTGCCGAAGTCGGTGCGGATTTGCGACGCGCCCTTGGGCAGCTTGGCGGCGGCAGGATCGCCGGCGCCCTGCGGAATTTCACGGGTGTCGGCCGGAAGGTTGAGCACCACCCAGTGCCACCAACCGCTGCCGGTGGGGGCGTCGGGATCGTAGACGGTGAGCGCAAAGCTTTTGACGTCCTTGGGCGGGTTTTCCCAGCGCAGCATGGGCGAGACATTGTCGCCCTCGCAGCCGAAGCCCTTGAACACATGCTTGCCGGCAATTGGCGTGGCCGCGCCGACATCGGCGCTTTGCATCGTGAAACCGCCCGCTTGAGCGGCCGATGCCAACGACAGGCCGGCGACGAAAAGCCATCTACGCATCTGTAGTCTCTCCTTAGGTTTTACGGTAGATCTCGGCGCCGGCCCTGACGAATTCCAGCGACTTCGCTGCCATGCCCTTGTTCAGCGCTTCGGCTTCGGCGACGCCCTGGGCGGCGGCGAAGTCGCGCACGTCCTGGGTGATCTTCATCGAGCAGAAGTGAGGCCCGCACATGGAGCAGAAGTGAGCCAGCTTGGCGCCCTGCTGCGGCAGTGTCTCGTCGTGGAATTCGCGCGCCTTGTCCGGGTCGAGGCCGAGGTTGAACTGGTCTTCCCAGCGGAACTCGAAGCGCGCCTTGGACAGCGCGTTGTCGCGGATCTGCGCGCCGGGGTGGCCCTTGGCCAGGTCGGCGGCGTGGGCGGCGAGCTTGTAGGTGATGATCCCTTCCTTGACATCCTGCTTGTTGGGCAGACCGAGGTGCTCCTTCGGTGTCACGTAGCAGAGCATGGCGGTGCCATACCAGCCGATCTGTGCCGCACCGATGGCGCTGGTGATGTGGTCGTAGCCGGGAGCGATGTCGGTGGTGAGCGGGCCGAGGGTGTAGAAGGGGGCTTCGTCGCACCACTCCAGCTGCTTGTCCATGTTTTCCTTGATCAGGTGCATCGGGATATGACCCGGCCCTTCGATCATCACCTGCACATCGTGCTTCCAGGCCACCTGGGTCAGTTCGCCGAGGGTCTTGAGTTCACCCAGCTGGGCGTCATCGTTGGCGTCGTGGATCGAACCGGGACGCAGGCCGTCGCCGAGGCTGAAGGCCACGTCATAGGCCTGCATGATTTCGCAAAGTTCTTCGAAGTGGGTGTAGAGGAAGTTTTCCTTGTGATGGGCGAGGCACCACTTGGCCATGATCGAACCGCCGCGGCTGACGATGCCGGTCATGCGCTCGGCAGTCAGCGGGATGTAGCGCAGCAGCACGCCGGCATGCAGGGTGAAGTAGTCCACGCCCTGCTCGGCCTGTTCGATCAGCGTGTCGCGCATGATCTCCCAGGTCAGCTCCTCGGCCTTGCCGTCCACCTTTTCCAGCGCCTGGTAGATCGGCACGGTGCCGATCGGGACCGGCGAGTTGCGAACGATCCATTCACGGGTTTCGTGGATGTGGCTGCCGGTGGATAGGTCCATCACCGTGTCGCCGCCCCAGCGGATGGCCCAAGTCATCTTGTCGACTTCCTCGCCGATGGACGAGGTGACGGCGGAGTTGCCGATGTTGGCGTTGATCTTGACCAGGAAATTGCGACCGATGATCATCGGCTCGGATTCCGGGTGGTTGATGTTGGCCGGAATCACCGCACGGCCGCGCGCCACTTCGGCGCGAACGAATTCGGGGGTGATTTCCTCGGGGATGGATGCGCCGAAACGCTCGCCCGGGTGCTGGCGGCCGAGCATGCGCGCCATCTTTTCCCCGCCCGGGCCGGAAGCGCGTAGCGATTCGATGTACTGCTTGCGCTGGAGGTTCTCGCGGATGGCGACGAATTCCATTTCCGGCGTGACGATACCGCGGCGCGCGTAGTGCATCTGGCTTACGTTGCAACCCGGCTTGGCGCGGCGCGGCTGGCGATGCAGGGCGGAAAAGCGCAGGTGCGCGGTATTTGCATCGGCGGCACGGGCGCGGCCGTAGGCGCTGGAGAGGTCGGTCAGCAGCAGCGTGTCGCCGCGCTCCTCGATCCATTGGCGACGCAGCGCCGGCAGACCGGAACGGACGTCGATGCGGGCGGCCGGGTCGGTGTAGGGGCCGGAACAGTCGTATACATAAATCGGCGGGTTGATTTCGCCACGGCCGGTGCCGTGGCTCGGCGTGTCCGACTGGCTGATCTCGCGCATCGGTACGCGGATGTCCGGACGGGATCCGGCGACGTGGGTTTTTCTCGAACGGGGGAGCGGCTGTATCGCGGCAGCGTCGACATGCGCTTCGTTGGCGATGAATTTGTCTTTGGCATTCATTGTGGTTGTTCCTAGGGGGTCGGGCCTCGCAGAACCCGAGACGGGCAAGCTACTGGAAAGGTACGACCAATGCAACCATCGCTGCGGAAAGGCTAAAGTACCGGGGCGGCGGACCGTAAATGCGTATAGGCCGATCAGGTGCTCCATCGACGGGAGCGGGTGGCGGCATCGGGGAAGAAGCGGGAATTGCCCGCCTTGCATCAGGGGGTTTTCATGCATTGCAGAGTTTTCATACCGTGGCTCGCGGCCATGTCGGCGGCCGCTACCTTCGCGCATGCGGCCGATTGGCAGAAGATTGCCGTCGGCCGCGGTGAAAAGATGGAAATCGATGGCGCACGCATCAGCAGTGCGCAGGATGGGCGCATGCTGGCCTGGAGCCGGCTGTTGCTGAAGCAGGAAGCGACCGATGCCGAGAGCGGCGCCCGCTATACGGCGGTCGAAGCCCTCAACAGCTACGATTGCGCCAATGCCCGCTTTGCTACTCTCAAGCGTCTGTACATGCAGGGCGAAAAGCTGGTACGGGTGGAGCCGGTATTGTCGCCGCGCGAAATGGCCGTTGGCCAGGGCGGTATCGACGCGGCCCTGCTGTCCCAGGTATGCGCCAGTCGCCCCGTACAGCAGGTGCGGCGGAGCGATCCGGCCGAAAAGGCGGCCGGTGAGAGCAAATTCGGCGTGATGCATGCCGAGATGGTGACCGGCGGCACCAACCCGGGCACCGATCAGCGCAACCGTACGATGTCTGTGGCCGACAAGGCGCCGGCGGAAAAACCGGCGGAGGCCAAAGGTACGGAGAAGCCGGTCGACGCGGCCGCCAAGGCGGAGGCGCCGAAACGGCTGCTGGAATTGCCGAAGATCGACAAATCGCAACTGGAATACCCGAAAGACGATCCGCGCGCCGAAGCCAAGCCCGATTCCAAGGCGGACGCCAAGGGCGCAAAGGGCGCCGAGCCGCCGCCGCTACCCGTAGCGGACCGGCACAGCCGGGAACTGGCACTGGCGACCTCGGGGCTGCGGCGGGCGGCGCGCAAAAAGCCGGAGTTTGCGGTCGAACCGACGCATGGCGAACTGCATTGGGGTTACGAAGGCGATGGCGGCCCGGCCAACTGGTCGCGCCTGGACGCGAGAAATGCCCTGTGCGCATCGGGTAAACGGCAGTCGCCGATCGAAATTGCCGACAGCATCCGCGTCGACCTCGAGCCGATCAGGTTCGAGTACAAGGCGTCGACCTTCCGTATCGAAGACACCGGCCATACGATCCAGGCTTCGCTTGCAGACGGCGGCAGTCTCACGGTCATGGGCCGACGCTACGAATTGAAACAACTCCACTTCCACCGTCCGGGCGAAGAGAAGATCGACGGCAAACGTTTCGACATGGTGGCGCATCTGGTGCACAGGGACGACGAGGGCAATCTTGCCGTGGTGGCGGTTCAATTGGAAAAGGGCGGGGCCGAGCATTCCCAGATACAGACGCTGTGGAACAACATGCCGCTGGAAGCGGGAATGAGCTTGATGCCCGCCGCCGCCATCGATCCGGCCAAGCTCCTGCCCGAGAAGCAGACCTACTACACTTATATGGGATCGCTGACGACGCCGCCGTGCACCGAGAACGTGTTGTGGATGGTACTCAAGCAGCCGGTTGCCCTGTCTGCCGAGCAGGTGGCGATTTTTTCCCGCCTCTACAAGAACAACGCGCGACCGATCCAGCCGCTCAATGGACGGTTGATCAAAGAGTCGCGCTAAGAACCGATGTCCTCCGCTGTTGCCAACTGAACGGCGCATTGACAATTAACTGACCGGTTAGTTAGTATCTGCGGCATGGAATCCCCCTCCCGTGCCCATCGCCGTCGTAAAGAGGCGCGCCCTGCCGAGCTGATCGCCGCGGCGCTGAAACTGTTTGTTGAGCATGGTTTCGCTGCGACCCGTCTCGACGACGTCGCCTCTGCCGCCGGCGTGACCAAGGGCACGCTCTATCTCTACTTCGACAGCAAGGAAACGCTGTTTCGGGCGGTGATCGAGCAGAACATCCTGCCGTTGATCGCCCGCGCCGAGGACAGCGTGGCTCACCATGACGGCACCGCGGCCGAGTTGCTGCGCGGACTGCTTCTCGACTGGTGGTCGCTGGTCGGCGAAACCGAGGCGGGCGGCGTGCTCAAGCTGATGGTGACGGAGGCACGGAACTTTCCCGATGTCGCTGTTTATTACAACGAAGCTGTGGTGGAACGCGCGAAGCGGCTGGTTTCCCAAGTGCTGGACCTGGGCATTGCGCGCGGCGAATTTCGCCGTGTAGACCATGAGATGGCGTTCCACGCCATTTTTTCTCCGGCCATGATGCTGATCATCTGGCGCTACTCGATCGGCGCCTGTTGCGGTCAAAACATCGATCCCGCGCACTTCATGGATTTCTCGTTCGATCTGACACTTAATGGACTGAAGACATGAAAGGCCCTGCAATGTCCAAGCAGCGCAGCTCTTTGGCACTTGCCACGCTGATCCTTCTGACGGCGGCGTGCTCGCCACCGTCCCCCGTGCCGCCGCAGCCCGACAAGATTGTCCGCACGCGGCTGGCGGGCGATGGCGAGGCCGCCGCCGCACGGCGCTACAGCGGCGAAGTCCGCGGCCGTTACGAAACCGTGCTGGCGTTTCGCGTTCCGGGCAAGCTGATGCAGCGCATGGTGGATAGCGGTGCGGCGGTGAAATCCGGCCAGCCACTGGCGCGACTGGATGCGACCGACGCAGTGTTACAGTCCGCTCAGGCCGAAGTGCAGCGCGGATTGGCAGAAGCCGAGCTGATGCGCTACCGTGAGTTGCGGGCGAAGAACTTCATCAGCCAATCCGCGCTCGACGCGCGCGAGGCCGCTTACAAATCCGCCGCCGCGCAGGCTGGTCTGGCGCGGAACCAGTCCGGCTATATGACGTTAAACGCCGATCGCCCCGGTGTGGTCGCCGCCGTGCTGGCTGAGACCGGCCAAGTGCTGGCCGCAGGACAACCGGTATTTCGTCTGGTTCCCGATGGCGACCGTGAAATCGCGATCTCCATTCCGGAGACCGACATGGCGAATCACAAGGTAGGCGACTTGGCGCAGATCACGTTCTGGGCGGGCGAAGGCAAACCGCTGGCCGGGCGTTTGCGCGAGATTGCCGCTGCCGCGGATCCGGCCACACGCACCTACGCGGCGCGTGTGACTCTAGAAACTACAGACACCCGGTTGCCGGTGGGGCAGACCGCAGCGGTGGCTTTTGTCACCAAGGCCATCAATGAAGGGCTGACGGTGCCCCTTTCTGCAGTGTTCCAGAAGGACGGCAAGCCTGCGCTATGGGTTGTTGCCGCGGACAGCACCGTCCGCCTGCGTCCGGTCGTCGTGCAGCGCTACAGCGACAGCGGAGCGGTGCTCGGCGCTGGCATCGCGTCGGGTGAGCGCTACGTGGAGGCGGGCGTGCACAAACTGGTCGCGGGGGAGAAAGTGCGCCTCGCCGCACCCGCCGCGGCTGAAAAATAAAAGGCAGCGCAAACAATGAGCGACCGCTGGAATCTTTCCGCTTGGGCCGTGCGTCATCCGCAGATGGTCGTCTATTTGATGATCGTGCTGATGGTCACTGGGGTGATTTCCTATTTCAAACTGGGTCGGGCGGAAGATCCCGACTTTACCTTCAAGGTGATGGTGGTCCGCACCCTGTGGCCCGGTGCGTCGGCGCGGGAAGTGGAAACCGAATTGACCGAGCGTGTGGAAAAGAAGCTTTACGAACTGCCTTGGGTGGACGTATTGCGCTCCGCATCGCGCCCCGGTGAGTCGCTGATTTTCGTCGTATTGAAGGATTACACGCCGAAGTCGGAAGTTCCCGAATCCTGGCGTCTGGTGCGCAGAAAGCTCGACGACATGCGCCTGACCCTGCCTCAGGGTACGATCGGGCCATTCCCCAATGAAGAGTTCGGCGACGTGATGGTTAACATCTTTGCGCTGACAGGAGACGGCTACGATTTGGCGGAGCTGCGCCGCCGGGCTGACGCCATGGCGCGCGAGCTGCGGCGTGTGGCCGATGTCAAACGGGTCGAGCTGGTAGGGGTTCAGGACGAAAAAATCTTCATTTCCATTTCACCGGAACGCCTCTCTGCGCTGGGAATAACTGCAAGGGATGTAGCGGAAGCGCTGCAAAAGCAGAACGCGGTCAATGACGCGGGGTTCGTCGAAACCGCATCCGACCGCCTGCATCTGCGCGTGACCGGCTCCTTCGAAAGCGTGGAACGGGTGCGCGAGACCGGTCTGTCGATCGGCGGGCGGCATTTCCGCCTCGGCGATATCGCCGAGGTGGCGCGCGGCTATGCCGATCCTCCCAGTCCGCGGATGCGCTTCAGCGGCCAGCCGGCCATCGGCATCGGTGTGGTGATGGCCAAGGGCGGCGACGTTATCGGTCTCGGCAACCACTTGCGCGATGCCGTAAAGAAGTTGAGCGCCGAGCTGCCGGCGGGAATCGAAGTGCACTCGGTGGCCGACCAACCGAAGAAGGTGCAGGATTCCTTGCACTTATTTGTCGAAACGCTGGGCGAGGCGATTGCCATCGTGCTGGTGGTATCGTTCATCAGCCTGGGCTGGCGCACCGGGACCGTGGTGGCGCTGTCGATTCCGCTGGTGTTGGCGATTACGTTTGCGCTGATGAAAATGTTCGGCCTCGATCTGCACCGGATTTCGCTCGGCGCGTTGGTGATATCCCTCGGCCTGCTGGTCGACGACGCGATCATCGCCGCGGAAATGATGGTGGTGAAAATGGAGCAGGGCTGGGATCGTTTCCGCGCCGCCACCTTCGCCTACACTTCAACCGCCTTCCCGATGTTGACCGGGACGCTGATCACCGCGGCCGGATTTACCCCGGTGGGCTTCGCCCAGTCGGGCGCCGGTGAATACTGTTTTTCGATGTTCGCCGTGGTGGCCATCGCGCTGCTCTCGTCCTGGGTGGTCGCCGTGGTGTTTACGCCCTACCTCGGCTATCGCCTGCTCGACCCGGAAAAGCTGATGGCACAGGCCAAGGCCCACGGTGACAATATCTACGACACGCCGTTCTATCGCCGCTTCGGCCGGGTGCTGGAGTGGTGCCTGGATTTCCGCTGGTTGGTGATTGCGCTGACCGTAGCGGCATTTGCCGTCTCTGTGGTGGCGTTCAAGGTCGGCGTGCCGAAGCAGTTTTTCCCGGCGTCCGACCGGCTGGATCTGCTGGTGAATGTCTGGCTGCCGCAAAACGCATCGCTTAAGGCGACCGAAGCCGAGGTCGGCAGGATCGAGGGTATTCTTAAAAACGATCCGGCGGTGGAAAGCTTTTCCTCGTATATCGGCAACGGCGCGCCGCGCTTTTATCTGCCGCTCGATCAGCAGCTGTTCGCCAACAATTTTGCTGAAATCGTGATCGCGACGCGCAGCCCTGAGGAGCGGGAGAACCTGAAGAATCGTCTGCGCGCGCGCTTTACCGCTGCCGACGGGGAGTTTTCGCATCTGCGGCTGCGTGTGATGCGCCTGGAAAATGGACCGCCGGTGGGCTATCCGGTGCTGTTCAGGGTGATGGGCGAGGATATTGCGACGCTGCGTGACATTGCTTCCCAAGTCGCTGCGGTGATGCGCAGCAATCCGCATTTGCGCGACGTGAGTCTGGACTGGAACGAGCAGGTCAAAGCCGTCCGCGTCGAAATCGATCAGGATCGGGCGCGCCAGATCGGAGTCACTACGCAGGACGTGACGCAGGCGTTGCATGGTTGGCAGCAGGGTATCCCGATGACCCAGTTTCGCGAGGGCGACCAGCTGATCGACGTTGTGATGCGCGCCCCGGACGCCGATCGAAATTCCCTCGACCGCCTGCCGGACCTCGACATCGTCACAGCCACGGGGCGCCACGTTCCGGTGGCGCAGGTCGCGCGGCTCAAGCCGGTGTTGGAGGAGGGTGTGATCTGGCGTCGCGATCGCCTGCCGACCATCTCGGTGCGGGCCGATGCCTCCGAAGACGTGCAGCCGCAGGATATTTCGGTTGAAGTCGAAGCCGAATTGGCCACCATCCGCGCTGCGCTCCCGGCCGGCTATCGCATCGAGACCGGTGGCAGCATCGAGGAGTCCGCTCGCAGCGAAGGCTCCATCGCCGCGGTGATGCCGCTGATGGCGGTGGGCGTCATTACCCTGCTGATGATCCAGTTGCAGAATATCAGCCGCTCGATTCTGGTGATCCTCAGCGCGCCGCTCGGGCTGATCGGCGTCGCGCTGGCGCTGTTGATTTTCCGCGTCCCCTTCGGCTTCGTCGCCACGCTCGGGGTGATTGCGCTGGCGGGCATGATCATGCGCAATGCCGTGATTCTGGTGGATCAGATCGAGCAGGACGAGAAATCCGGCAAAAGCCAGTGGGAGTCGATCGTCGGCGCTACGGTACGGCGCTTCCGCCCGATCGTGCTTACCGGTGCCGCTGCGATTCTGGCAATGTTGCCATTGACCCAGCAGGCCTTTTGGGGACCGATGGCGGTTGCCATCATGGGCGGGCTGATTGTTGCCACGGTCCTGACCTGCCTGTTCCTGCCCGCGCTATATGCCGCCTGGTTCAGGGTGCGCCGGCCGGACTAAAATCGAGCACGCCCTGTAGCGCCCATACATTAAATTAGCTTATACTAATATTCTAACTGGAGTCGCAATGAACCACGAACAAGCCCGTTTCAACATGATCGAGCAGCAAATCCGTCCGGCGAATGTTCTGGACAAGGGTTCGCTTGACCTGCTGCTTGCCATCCCGCGCGAAACCTTTGTTCCGCCGGCCTATTGCGACATGGCATTTGCCGATTGCGAAATTCCGCTCGGGCGCGGCGCCACCATGTTGATGCCGCTGATCGAGGCCCGTGTGTTACAGGCCGTGCAGGTGAAGAAGCACGAGAAGGTCCTGGAAGTGGGCACCGGCTCCGGCTATATGGCCGCTCTGCTTGCAGCCCAGGCGGAGCAGGTGTGGTCGATCGAGATCGAGCCGGTGCTGGCCGAGACGGCCCGTGTCAATCTTGGCCGCGCCGGCATCGGCAACGTCTCGGTTGAAACCGGTGACGGACTCAAGGGCCTGCCGGGTCACTCGCCTTACGATGTGATTGTGATTTCCGGTGCGCTTCCCGAAGTGCCCGCGGCACTGCTTGCCCAGCTCAAGATCAAGGGCCGCCTGTTCGCCATCGTCGGCGAAGCGCCGACGATGGCAGCGCAGTTGGTGACCCGCATCGACGAGCATAACTACAGCGCGCGCACGCTGTTCGAAACTTGCACCGCCGGGTTGCGCAACGCGGCCGGCCACCGCACGTTCGTCTTCTGAGCGTGGATCAGATCACTCCATCCCAGCTCAAGGCCTGGCTCGACGACACTGCCCGGCCGGCCCCGCTTCTGCTCGACGTGCGCGAGCCTTGGGAGTTCGACGTCTGCCGTATCGCCAACGCACGGCCGATGTCGATGCGCAGCATTCCGGTGCGCTTCGCCGAACTGGACCGCGATGCCGAGATTGTGACCATCTGCCACCATGGCGCGCGCAGTTTCCAGGTGGCGATGTTTCTCGAGCAGCAGGGCTTTACCCGCCTGCACAACTTGGCCGGCGGTGTCGCGGCCTGGGCGCGGGATGTCGACCCAGCCATGCCTACCTACTGATTACCGATCACTGCTTGCGGAGAAATGGTCATGTCCCTTGTCCCGACGCTGCGTACCTTGTTGCCGGCTGCTTTCGGCGTTCTTTCCGGTTTTGCCGCAGTTGCCCAAGGCGCCGATCTGCTGGCGGTCTATCAGGATGCCCACCGCTATGATGCCCAGTTCGCTTCGGCACAGGCGGCACAGGCGGCGGGTCGCGAAGCGCTGGCCCAGGGCCGCGCTGGATTGCTGCCGACGATTGTGCTGTCGGCCAATCGAATGAACAACGATCTCGACTTCACTATTCGTAACGGTGTCCGTAGCGGCAAGCGTTACGACAGCGACGGTTGGACCGTCAGCCTAACTCAGCCGCTATTCCGCTGGGATCGCTGGGCCGGCTACAACCAGGGCGAAGCCCGCGTCGCCGCGTCGGAAGCGCAGTTCGAGCTGGCGCGCCAGGATCTGATCCTACGTGTTTCCCAGGCCTACTTCGATGCGCTACAGGCGGACGAGTCGCTTTCCGCCGCCGAGGCGAGCAAGAAGGCGATTTCGGAACAACTCGAAGAAGCCAAGCGTGCATTCGAGGTCGGTACCAAGACCGTGGTCGAGGTGCATGATGCCCAGGCCCGTTTCGATCTGGCCAGCGCGCAGGAGATCGTTGCCCGCAACGACCTGAACGTAAAGCGCCAGCAGTTGCGCCAGCTGACCGGCAAGGATTACGAAAGCCTGAAAAATCTCAAGTCGGGTGTGGCGCTACCCTGGCCGCAGCCGGACAACATGGACAAGTGGGCGGAAAGCGCCGAGCAGGGTTATTTTGGCGTACAGACGGCGCAAGCCCAATTGGCAGTAGCGGACGAGGAGATTTCCAGGCAGCGCGCCGGGCATCTGCCGGCACTCGATCTGGTGGCCAGCCGCGGCCGTGCCGGGCAGGATTTCAACGCCGTTGCCGGCGGTGCCGGTACCGACACCAATACCACCGTGGTTGGCCTGCAACTGACTGTGCCGCTGTTCGCCGGCGGCGCGGTGAGTTCTGCGGTGGACCAAGCGGTGGCACTGAAGAACAAGGCCCAGTCCGATCTGGACAATGTCCGTCGCACGGCGGCGCTACAGGCGCGCCAAGCCTATCTGGGTGTCGCCTCTGGGCTGGCCCAGGTCAAGGCATTGGAGGCAGCGCTGGTGTCGTCGCAATCGGCGCTGGATTCGAACAAGCTGGGGTTTGAGGTCGGCGTGCGTACCAACATCGAGGTACTTAATGCGCAGAGCCAGTACTACACGACGCGGCAGAATCTGGTGAAGGCGCGCCTCGACACGTTGAGCGCATTGCTCAAGTTGAAGGCGGCGGCGGGCAGCCTGGGTGACGGCGACATCGCGGCCGTCAACGGCCTGCTCGACTGAGGCAACGCTCCAACCATTCGACGGTGCGCGCGGTGGCGCCACGGTGGCGTTCCGCAAAATCCAGCCCGGCGTTGGCCATGGTCTTTCTGTCGTCCTTGTCGGCCAGTAGCGTCAGGGCGGTCGCCACAAGCTCCGCCGCCGTTCCCCGCTGTAGTGCGGCGCCAGCGGCCAGGGCATCCTCGGTCGCCTGGGCGAAATTGTAGGTCGATTGCCCGAGCAGCACCGGGCAGCCCACGGCGCAGGCCTCGATCAGGTTCTGGCTGCCGAAATCGGCTAGGCTACCGCCGATGAAGGCGAGGTCGCTGGCGGCGTAGTAGGCGAACATCTCCCCCAGACTGTCGCCCAGCCAGACATCAGTCGTGGCGTCGATCACCCCGCTGTCGGAGCGTTTTTGCATGCGCAGCCCCCGTGAGGCGATCAACGCGGCGACGGCGGCGAAGCGCTGCGGATGTCGCGGTACCACGATCAGTAGCGCATTGCCGCGCGGCGCGTTTACCCAAGCGTCGAGCAGCAGCGCTTCCTCGCCTTCGCGCGTGCTGGCGCAGAGAAAAACCGGGCGCGGTCCGATGGACGAGCGGAAAGTCTGGCCAAGCGCCACCTTGTCGGCCGGTACTGCGAGGTCGAATTTCAGATTGCCGAACGTTTCTACGTGTTCGGCACCCAGTGCGCCAAACCGTTGTGCGTCGGCGGGCGATTGGGCGGCGAGGCCGGCCAGGTTTTGCAGCGTTTCCCTGACCAATGCAGCAAAGCGCCTATAGCGTCGCATTGAGCGTTCGGAGAGTCGGGCATTGGCGAGGAACAACGGGATCCCCTGCGTTTTGCAAGCGGCGGCGAGGTTCGGCCACAGTTCGGTCTCCATCACGATGCCGAAGCGCGGTTGCCAGTGTGCGAGAAAGCGGGCTATGGCGGCGGGATAGTCGTAGGCCAGGTAGGCTTGCTCGACGTCGCTGCCGAAAAGCTCCGCGCCGGTTTGCCGTCCGGTTGGCGTCATGTGGGTGAGCAGGATGCGGTGATCGGGAAAACGCTGCCGCAGTGCGGCGACCAAGGGTTGCGCGGCCCGCGTTTCGCCGACCGAGACGGCATGTAGCCAGATCAACGGGCCGGCGCTGCGCTTGCCGTAAAAACCGAAGCGCTCTCCCCAGTGCAGCCGATACTCCGGCTGGCGCTTGCCGCGCAGCCGCAGATGCAGCAGCACCCAAGGCAGTAGTAGCCAGAGCAGCAGCGTGTACAGTCCTCGCGCCATGCTTAGTCGCCGCACGCCGTGAGCACGCTGCCGATATCAGGGGCGCGGCCACGGTGGCCGAGGTTGACCGCGGTGCTGCCGGCGTGTACTCCGGTGAGACCAGGTTCGGAGGCACAGAACAATGCCACACAGGGGCGGCCAAGGGCCGCAGCCAGATGGGTCAGCCCGGTGTCGACGCCGATCACACGCCATGCTCCGGCAAGCAGTCCAGCGAGGGGTGTGATGCCGAGCGGCGGCGCGACGATGGCGTGAGGGATTTGGCCGGCGATGCGCTGGGCTCTCTCCCGCTCTTCGCGGCTGCCGGCCGGCAACACTGCGAGCTGACCGCGCGCTGCCAGCTCGCGGCCGAGGGCGATCCAGTCCGCTTCCGGCCACAGCTTGTCGGCGCGCGAAGTGGCGGTCAGCAATACGGCGTAAGGGCGGGTCGGTAGCCAGTCGGCCATCAACGGCGTGGCGGAGAGGCCGTAATCGGGTGGTGTATCGAGGGTATAACCGGCGGCCGCGGCGGCCAGCGCACGATTGCGTTCCACGGCATGGAGATCGCGCGCGACCGCATAGCTGTTGTCATAAAAGCATGCTGCGATCGGTTCCCGTACAGATGCGCGGTCGAGTCCGCAGCGTCGGCCGGCGACAACGAGCCGGCTTTGGGCCGCGATCAGCGCACTTTTCAGCAAGCCCTGAGTATCGATCACCAGGTCGTAGGCCTCGGCGCGCAGGTTCTCACGAAATTTCCTTATTTCCTGGCAGGTTCGTCGCCGCAGAATGTTTCGCCGCCAGTGGCGGACCGCCACCGGAATGACGTTGCGTACGTCGGGATGCAGGCGCGGAATGTCGGCAAAGGCCTCTTCGACCACCCAGTCGATGCGTGCCTGCGGCAGGTGGCGATGCAGGTCGCCGACCACCGGGAGGTTGTGCACCACATCGCCCAGCGAGGAGGTTTTAACCAGGAGAATGCGCATAGCCCAATGGGGCGCTTGGGTAGAATCGGGGAGTCCCGGATTATAGCGATCATGCCCAACGCCCGAGTTCCGCTTTCCGCCGTCCTGATTACCCTCAATGCCGCTTCGCAGTTGGCCGATTGCCTGCGCAGTCTCGCCTTCTGCGACGAGATCGTGGTGGTCGATTCGGGCAGCGGCGATGGTACCGCGGAGCTTGCCGAACAACTTGGTGCGCGGGTGGTGGAGAGCGAATGGCGCGGCTTTGGTCTGCAAAAGCAGTTTGCGGTCAGCCAAGCGCGCAACGACTGGGTGCTTTGCGTCGATGCCGACGAGCGGGTCAGCCCGCAACTGGCGGCGGCCATCGCTGCTGCACTGGCGGCGCCGACCTGCGGCGCCTATCGTTTCCCCCGCTGCAACCGCTTCATGGGCCGCTACCTGCGCCATGGCGAGGGCTATCCAGATTGGAGCCTGCGGCTTTTTCGCCGCGACCGGGCGCGCTGGTCGGACGATGCGGTGCATGAAAAAGTGCTGACCGAAGTCGTGGTCGGCGATCTGTGCGGCGACCTGCTGCATGATTCGGCCGAATCGCTCGACAGTTACTTGGGCAAGCAGAACCGCTACACCACGCTGGCGGCTGAAGCGGCGCTAAAGCAGGGCCGAAGGGCAACGGCCGGCAAACTGCTGCTCTCCCCACTGTTCCGCTTCATTAAGTTCTATTTTCTACGGCGCGGCTTTCTCGATGGCTTGCCGGGACTGGTGCACATCCTCATCGGCTGCCAGAACAGCTTTGCCAAGTATGCGAAAATGCTGGCCCTACAGGCAACTTCAGCAAAAAACCGGCAGTGAAAATTCTTGTAACCGGCGCCGCCGGCTTCATCGGCATGCATGTCTGCGAGCGCCTGCTGGCCCGCGGCGACGGGGTCGTCGGCCTCGACAACCTCAACGACTATTACGACGTCTCCCTCAAAGAGGCGCGTCTGGCGCGTCTGATGCCGTCGCCGGGCTTCCGTTTCCACACGTTGGACGTCGCCGACCGGCCAGGCATGGCCGCCCTGTTTGAGCGCGAAAAACCGCAGCGCGTGGTACACCTTGCAGCCCAGGCCGGGGTGCGCTATTCGCTGAAGAACCCGCATGCTTACGTCGACAGCAATCTGGTCGGCTTCGTCAACATTCTCGAAGGCTGCCGCCACGCCGGTGTCGAGCATCTGGCGTATGCCAGCAGTTCCAGCGTCTATGGCGGCAATACCCGATTGCCGTTTTCCGAGCACGACAACGTCGATCATCCGGTCAGCCTCTATGCCGCCACCAAGAAGGCCAACGAATTGATGGCGCATACCTACAGCCACCTCTTCGGGTTGCCGACGACCGGGCTGCGTTTCTTTACCGTGTATGGGCCGTGGGGCCGCCCCGACATGGCGCTGTTCCTGTTCACCAAGGCCATCCTCGAAGGCCGGCCGATCGAGGTGTTCAACCACGGCCGGATGCAGCGCGACTTCACCTACATCGACGATATCGTCGAGGGCATTCTCCGCGTCCTCGACCGACCGCCGACCGCCGATACCGCTTTCGACAAGAATGAACCCGATCCCGCCGCCAGCTGGGCGCCTTACCGCGTGTTCAATATCGGCAACCACCGGCCGGTGGAACTGATGACGTACATCGAGACGCTGGAGAAAGCGCTGGGGCGCAACGCAGAAAAAGTGTTTCTGCCGCTCCAGGACGGCGATGTGCCGGTGACCAGCGCCGATACGTCCAGCCTGGAACACATTACCGGCTTCTCTCCTGGTACCGCAGTGGAAGACGGCATCGCGCGCTTCGTGGCGTGGTACGGGAGCTATTACGGATTGCAAGCCTGTTGATCGGCAGGCGCCATTCACGAGGGCTTTGACATCATGAAAGCCGTTCTCCTCGCCGGCGGACTCGGAACCCGCATTTCCGAAGAAACCAACCTCAAGCCGAAGCCGATGGTCGAAATCGGTGGCAAGCCGATTTTGTGGCACATCATGAAAATCTATTCCCATTACGGGATCAACGATTTCATCATCTGCTGCGGTTACAAGGGTTACGTCATCAAGGAGTATTTCGCCAACTATTTTCTGCACATGTCGGATGTCACTTTCGACATGAAGCAGAACAAGATGGAAGTTCACCAGCGCTACGCCGAACCTTGGCGCGTGACGCTGGTGGATACCGGCGACGACACCATGACCGGTGGCCGTCTCAAGCGGATTGCGCCTTATCTGAAGGATGAGGAAGCTTTTTGTTTTACCTATGGCGACGGCGTAGGCGACGTCAATATCGCTCGGCTCATCGAATTCCATCGCGCTCATGGCCTACAGGCGACCGTCACAGCGACTTACCCCCCAGGACGCTTTGGGGCGCTTGACGTTCGGCGCGATCAAAGCGTTGCTTCCATAAAGGAAAAGCCCAAAGGCGACGGCGGCCTCATCAACGGCGGATTTTTTGTGCTGTCACCCAAGGTGATTGACCTCGTTTCACACGATCAGGTCATCTGGGAGCGCGAGCCGCTCGAAAAGCTTGCCGAGTCCAACCAGCTCAAAGCCTATGCGCACGAAGGCTTTTGGCAGCCGATGGATACCTTGCGCGACAAAAATTTCCTCGAAGATCTTTGGGCCAGCGGCAAAGCCCCATGGAAGATCTGGGAATGAATCCCCGCTTCTGGCATGGCAAGCGCGTCTTCATCACCGGGCATAGCGGCTTCAAAGGCGGCTGGCTTTCCCTCTGGCTACAGCGCCTCGGCGCCGCGGTGACCGGGTACGCGCTTGCTCCGCCGACCGACCCCAGCCTGTTCGTCGTCGCCGGTGTCGGCAAGGAGATGCATTCCATCGTGGCCGACGTCCGCGACGCCGAAATGCTGGCCAAGGCCGTAGGCGAAGCCCGGCCAGATATTGTCATTCACATGGCGGCACAGCCGCTGGTGCGCTACTCCTATCAGGCCCCGGTGGAAACCTATGCCACCAATGTCATGGGGGCCGTCCATTTGCTCGAGGCGGTGCGACATGCGGAAAGCGTACGCGCCGTGATCAATGTCACCAGCGACAAGTGCTACGAGAACAGGGAGTGGCCCTGGGGTTACCGCGAGAACGAACCCCTCGGCGGTTACGATCCGTATAGCAACAGCAAGGGGTGTGCGGAGCTCGTTACCGCGGCTTATCGCAGTTCCTTTTTCAATCCTGCCAAATACAGTGAACACGGGGTCGCGATTGCAACGGCCCGCGCCGGAAATGTCATCGGTGGCGGCGATTGGGCTCAAGACCGCCTGATTCCCGATATCCTGCGCGCCATCGAAGCCGGGCAGCCCGTCAATATCCGTAGCCCTCAGGCCATTCGCCCCTGGCAACACGTTCTCGAACCGCTTAGTGGCTATCTCGACCTGGCCGAGAAACTTTATGGCAATGGTGCTGCGTATGCGGAGGCATGGAATTTCGGCCCAGCCGAGGAAGATGCGAAGCCAGTGCATTGGATCGTCGAACGCCTGACGCAATCCTGGAATGATGGCGCAACCTGGCGACTGGATAGCGACCCTCAACCGCACGAAGCGCACTACCTCAAGCTCGACTGCGCGAAAGCCAGACTGCGGCTGGATTGGCGTCCAAGATGGTCGCTGACCGAGACCCTGGAAAGTATCGTGGCGTGGCACAAAGCGTTTCTCGGCCATGCCGACATGAAAGCCGTCACGCTTTCCCAAATCGTGGCATATGAGTCGAAGTACGCGTGAGCGACCATGGAAGAAACCGAACGGCTGCGCCAGCAAATCGTGAATCTTGTTGAGGAGTATGCTTCGCTCGCTTTTTTCCCGAAGTCCTTTATTCCAGGCGTTACCCCGGTGCCCATATCCGGCAAAGTCATCGGTGCGCCGGAACTCAGAAACATGGTCGAGGCCTCGCTCGACGGCTGGCTGACGACCGGACGCTTCAACGATGCGTTCGAGCGGCGCTTGGCCGACTATCTTGGGGTAAAGCATGTTCTTACCGTCAACTCGGGATCTTCGGCAAACCTGGTGGCTTTTTCCGCGCTCACCAGTCCGAAGCTTGGCGAGCGGGCGATCAGGCCGGGCGACGAGGTCATCGGCGTTGCGGCCGGTTTTCCAACGACAGTCAATCCGATTCTGCAATTCGGCGCCGTGCCGGTATTCGTCGACGTCGACATTCCCACCTATAACATCGACGTCGCCCAGCTCGAAGCCGCGATCAGTTCAAGAACCAAGGCCATCATGCTTGCCCACACCTTGGGCAATCCCTACAACCTCGCCGAAGTGGTCCGCATCGTCCGAAAGCATGACCTCTGGCTGATCGAAGATTGCTGCGACGCCCTGGGCTCGACCTATGATGGCAAACGCGTGGGCAGCTTTGGCGACATTGGTACGCTGAGTTTCTATCCTGCCCATCACATCACCATGGGCGAGGGCGGTGCCGTCTTTACAAACAATGACGAACTCAAGCGGATCGCAGAATCCTTTCGCGACTGGGGACGGGATTGCTACTGCCCTCCCGGCAGGGACAACACCTGCGGCAAGCGCTTTGGCTGGAAGCTGGGTGAACTGCCCCAAGGCTACGACCACAAATACACCTATAGCCATCTCGGCTACAACCTCAAGATCAGCGATATGCAGGCGGCGTGCGCCTTGGCGCAGATGGACAGACTCGATCATTTCGTCCAGGCCCGAAAGAACAATTTCGTCTGGCTGAAAGAACGTCTGAAATCGTGCGAGGAATTTCTTGTCCTGCCCGAGGCGACCGAGAATTCGGAGCCGTCGTGGTTTGGTTTCCCTATTACGCTGAAAGAAAGCGCGCCTACCGGCCGGGTCGATTTGCTCAATTATCTCGACCAGAACAAAGTCGGTACCCGTCTGTTGTTTGCCGGCAACCTGACCCGCCAGCCTTACATGATCGGGCGGGGCTTCCGAACAAGTGGATTGCTTGCGAACACCGATGTGGTTATGAACAATACATTCTGGGTTGGCGTCTATCCTGGCCTCGACGAAGCGATGCTCGATTTCCTGGCCGGGAAAATGGAAACCTTCCTCGGCATCAATTTTTGATTTACATAGCGTAGGCACGGCCTGGAATCAAATAGCCACGGTGTCGGCGCGCGTCAACATCCCCGATAAAGTGAGCCGTATTCGGTGATAGAGCCCCCCTGAAAAAAGGTTTCAACCCCAGTGTTGGCGACTCTGCTCCAAAGATAAAATATGTTGAACCGAATTCCGGTTTCCCACGGCGCCAGCTGTCGGTGCTGTTAGCCGGACAACCAAGGAGTACCCCGTGGAAAAAACCGTCGAGGACAAGCTGCTCGCAATCGAGGCCAACCTCAAGGAACACCGCTTTCCGCCACAGTTGGTCGTTGAAAATACGTCCGCGTGCGATCAGCAGTGCGTGCATTGCTCCCACAAGGAGTTGATCCGCCCGAAAAAGCATATGCGGCGCGAACTCTGGAACAAGATCGTCGAGGAAGTCGCACGCGAGTCCCCTGATACGGAAATCTGGCCCACTTTTTATGGCGAGGCCCTGGTCATGGGGGGGGAAATTTGGGATCGCATTGACTATGCCGCGAAAGTGGGCTGTACGAATCTGGTCCTTAATTCCAACGGTGGACTGTTGTCGGGAAAGAATCATATTGATCGCATCCTTGCTTCGCCGTTGAAGCGATTTATTCTCAGCATTGACGGTTTTACCCCGGAGACCTACGAAAAAATTCGTTTTCGCGGCAAGTGGGATGTAACGTATCCGGGTGTCGAGGAATTGCTGAGGCGAAAGGCCGCGAGCGGCCAGACATATCCGGCGATCATCTGCCAGTTTTCCCTGATGGAGGAAAACGAACATGAAGTCGAAGATTTCAGGCATTACTGGCAGGAGCGTGGTGCCGAAGTAAAGGTTCGTCCAAAACTTGAATGGACGGCGACCGGATCGATCCGATCCGACCGGATCGATCATGAAACCGAGTTCCGCATCGCTTGCCCCTGGGGCAACAACACGATGGCCATTCACCAAGACGGCAGCGTTGTCGCTTGCGCCGTTGATTACGAAGGCCGATTCAAGGCGGGAAATGCATCGGAAAAATCCCTCCTCGAATTATGGTCCGCCCTCGGCGAACGCTTGCGCAAGGTGCACCGCTGTCACCGGTGGGGTGAATTGCCTGATGTCTGCAAGGGATGCCGCGACTGGCAGACAGCTGGCGCGGAATATGAAAGAAAGAATATGCCAGGTACCCGCCCATTCTGGTACGACCCGGAAACAACGGATTTCAAGGTCACGCCGATCCATGTACAAAGCGTCGCCAAGGAGACCCAAAGTGTCTGATGTGCTGACCAAACCGATCCGATTTTCTCCTAGCCTGCCATCGCGCAGTGCGCCAACGGAAGCCGTTTACGGATTGCGGCCGGAGGCTGCCGAATTCCCGATGATGCTGGTTCTGTCATTCGTCTATCCGTGTAACGCAGAGTGCCCCAACTGCCCCTATACGAATTCCAATATTCGGGATAGCTACAAGGACGCTCCGTTCATGTCCGAAGATATCTTCAAGAAAATTGCGGACGAGGCCGGCCCCCATGGCGCTTATTTGCGTATTTCCGGAGGCGGTGAGCCGATGCTGCACCCGAAAGCGGTGGAGCTCCTCTGCTACGCTAAAAAAGTGGGCTGCAAGATCGGCCTGATCACCAATGGTTCGGCCTTTACTGAAAGAAAATCCATCGCACTGCTGAGGGCCGGGGTCGACATGATCGAATTTTCGGTCGATGCGTGTGATCCGGAGACCTATGCCATCGTACGCAAGGGTCTGAAGTGGAAGCACCTGCTGCGCAATGCCCGCCGCATGATTGAAATCCGCAACCGCATCGGCAGCACGTCCAAGATTGTTGCTTCGGGAATTAACCAGCAAGGCGTAGACATAGATGCGGTGGAAAAATTCTGGCGCGATGAAATCGGGGTCGACAATTTTATCAAGCGTAAATTTCTTACCTGGGGCCTCAACACCTCCATCGATCCCTCCGGTTCGGCAGACCCGGCACCGTATCTGGATATTGAAGACACTCCCTGTCCCTTTATTTTCGAGCGCCTCAACATCGATAGCCGGGGCAATGTGATGGTTTGCGGATACGACATCGCGGCCAACACCAGCATGGGAATGGTCGGACAGCAGAGCATCAGCGATATCTGGCATGGCGAGGGGTTTAGCCACTATCGTGACATGCATCTTTCGAACCGAGGCAGCGAGATTTCAATGTGCGCAAGTTGTCCCGACTGGAAGTATCGTTCCTGGAACCACAATTACTGGAAGGTGGTGAAGGGCGCGGAGCTACAACGGGAGGCGACATTCCAGCGCTTGGGGCTCGACGATGATTTCCAGTCGGTAGCCGTGGATACTGCGGAAGGTAATTAGCCCGTCAGGTTTGGCCCCCGGCCGGCACAGTGATTGAGCTGTCGCCGGTCGGTTTTTCAGTATAAATTTCTCCCAACTCTCCGATGTGCGGAATCTGCGGCTTCACCGGGTCACCCGACCACCTCTCCCTGAATCGAATGACGCAGGCGATCGTCCACCGCGGGCCCGACGACGTCGGATTCTGGGAGAGGGCCGATATCTCGTTGGCCATGCGCCGATTGTCCATCGTCGATCTTGAAACCGGCCAGCAACCTGTATTCAACGAGGACGGCAGCATTGGTGTCGTCTTCAACGGCGAAATCTACAATCACCCGGAACTGCGTAGCGAACTGGAGGCGGTCGGACATCGGTTCCAGACCCATCATTCCGATACCGAGGTGCTGGTTCATCTGTATGAGGAATACGGGGACGATTTCCTGCATCGCCTCAACGGCATGTTTGCCATAGCGCTGTGGGATTCAAGGCGGCAGAGGCTTCTGCTGGCGCGTGATCGTGCGGGGATCAAACCGCTGTATTTCGGGCGCTTCCAGGGTCGACTACTTTTCGCCTCGGAAATCAAGTCGATTCTGGCGCATCCTACGGCAAGCGCCAGCCCGAATTTCCGGGCGCTCTATCACTACTTCAGTTTCAAGAACATTCCGGCGCCGATGAGCGCCTTCGCCGGGATCGAACAATTGCGACCCGGCGAGCGGGCTATTTTTGAAAACGGTGAATTGAAGCGCGACCGCTGGTGGTCCCTCCGCTTTCAGGAAGACACGTCGCTTGATGAAGGTAGCGCTGCAGAGCGCATTCGGGCCTTGCTGGAGGACAGCGTTCGCCTGCGCATGCGGGCCGATGTTCCTTTCGGAGCTTATCTGTCGGGCGGACTCGACAGTTCGAGCGTTGTTGCATTAATGAGCCGTATCGGCGGCCGTCGCGTCCAGACGTTTTCGCTCGTTTATGCCGACGACTTCAGACACAAGGCCGCCGACCAGGCGTATGCCCGGCAGGTAGCGAAGCTGTACGACACCGACCATCACGAATACGTGCTCACGCACACGGATGTCCGGGACAGTATCGATGCCGTGGTTGCCGCTTTCGATGAGCCATTCTCCGGGGTCACGTCGACCTATTTCGTTACCCGGCTCATCGCCAAGCATGTCAAGGTCGCGCTTTCGGGAGATGGGGCGGACGAACTTTTCGGTAGCTATCTTCCCCATCGACTGGCGCGGCCGCTGCATCATTTTCCGCAACTGCGAGCAAGACTGGGCGACCTCTCCGTCGCCGAGAAAGACATGCTCCAGCCGTATCTCGACCAGCCAGACTACCTGTCTGGCATGTTGGCGACAGGAGATGAGGCGAAGCGGCGCTCGGCACTTTATCTATGGGACGATCAAGGAAAGCAGGCGCTTCTGAGCGAGAAAATGCTTGCCCTTTGTGCCGACGAAAAAACGGAAAGCCTGATTCGCGAGCTCTATTCCACCTGCGACACGAGCGATCCGCTCAATCGCGCCCTGAATTGCGATTTCCAGACGCTGCTGCCGGATCAAGTGCTGGCCTTCGTGGATCGGCTGTCGATGGCCCATTCCGTGGAAGTGCGGCCGCCGTTTCTGGATTACCGGCTGATGGAGTTCGCCGCTTCGCTACCGGGCGTGATGAAAATCAGCAATGGTCGGGTAAAGCACATACTCAAGGAGGCCGTACGCGGCCTGATTCCGGATGCAGTGATCGATCGTCCCAAGGAGGGTTTTGTTCTACCCATCGACACCTGGCTGCTCAATGACATGTGGGACTATGTCGAGGCGTTGTTGGCACCGGAAAGGCTGGACCGGCACGGATTGCTGCAATACAAGGCGGTGCGAACGCTCCTTGACGATCACTACGCCAGAAAAGCGAACAACGGGCCGCGCATCTGGAATCTGCTGATGTTTCAGCACTGGTGGGAACGCTATGTTTAATGCGGCCGCCCCGGCGCGACTGGTGGCGATGGGGGACGAGCATCTCTCCGCAACGTTGCGCTGGCTCGTGCAATCGGGCGAGTTGAGAAAGCAGGTGGATTGCCTTCACCCCCCCACCGAAGCAGGCAACGCTGCCTATTGGCGGAGTCGGTGGGAGATGGACAACAGAAGGGACTTTGCCATCATTCTTGGCGACGGTAGGCACGTTGGCAATTGCGGTTTATGCGACATCGATGGTGCAAGAGGAAAAGCCCAGCTGTGGATCTATCTGGGGGATAGTCATGGACGCGGATATGGTGTGGCGGCCGTCGACCGGCTATTATCGTTCGCGTTTCTCGAGCTGGGGCTCAATCGTATATATCTCCGCGTTGTCGCTTCGAATCCCCGGGCACGAGATTTCTACCTTCGGCGAGGCTTCGTCGAGGAGGGTGTCTTTCGACAGGACACCCGGCAAGAAGAAAAGTTTGTCGATTCCATCGCGATGTCGATGCTGGCGTCGGAATATCGGCCCGGAGTATCGGGACACGCAGGTGGCATATGAGCACGCTGGTGATTCTTCAGCCCGGCTATCTTCCTTGGCTCGGGTTTTTTGATCAGATGTTGCGCAGCGACGTGTTTGTATACTATGACGATGTGCAGTACGACAAACACGGCTGGCGCAACCGCAACCGCATCAAGTCCCCGGCCGGGCCGACCTGGCTGACGGTCCCGGTATTGAATAGCGGACGATTGGGACAGCCGATCATCGACGTGGTCATCGACAATCGCCAGCCCTGGGCGCGCAAGCACGTCACCACCATAGCCCATAACTACGCCGCAGCACCTTACCTGAAACGCTACTTGCCGCAGCTGGAGGAGATACTGCACCGGCCGTGGGAGCGCTTGGCCGAACTCGATATCGCCGTGGTGGAGCTGATGTGTGAGTGGATGGGCATTCGTCGAACCGTAAGACGCGCCTCACAACTCAATGTCGGCGGTGAACGGAGTCAGCGGCTGCTGGACATATGCCGACACTTTGGGGCTGACACCTATCTGACCGGGGATTCGGCGAGGAACTACCTTGATCTGGATCTGTTTGCGGCCGGCGGCCTCCGGGTAGAGTGGCAATCGTATGTGCATCCCGTCTATCGCCAGCTCCACGGCGAGTTTGCGCCCTATCTGTCGGCGCTGGACTTGGTGCTGAACATGGGGCCGGAGAGCCTGAATATTTTGGAAGGAAAGATGTGAAAACAATCCTTATTACCGGCGGTGCCGGATTCATCGGCAGTAATTTCGTGCGCCATCTCTACGAACGCTATCCGGGCTACCGGATCATCGTTCTGGATGCCCTGACCTACGCGGGCAGCGTTCAGAACCTGCCGCAGGGTAGCTTCGATTCTGACCGGTTCGAGTTCTGGTACGGCAACGTGCTCAACGCGGACCTGGTCGATTCCCTGGTGTCGAGATCGGACCTTGTGTTTCATTTCGCCGCGGAGTCCCACGTCACCCGCTCGATCTTCGACAACCGGCTCTTTTTCGAAACGGACGTGCTGGGCACCCAGGTGGTGTCCAACGCCGTGTTGCGCAATCGTGATCGTGTTGAACTGTTCGTGCATATCTCCACATCGGAAGTCTATGGTACGGCCGAGTCCGACCTGATGGATGAAACGCATCCGTTGAATCCGATGAGCCCCTATGCCGCCGCCAAATGCGGCGCGGACCGGCTGGTTTATTCGTACTGGCAGACTTACCAGCTGCCTGCCGTGATCGTGCGGCCATTCAACAACTTCGGCCCCTATCAGCATCTCGAAAAGGTGGTTCCCCGCTTCATCACCAGCTGTATCCTAGGCGAACCTCTCACGGTGCATGGCGATGGATCAGCACGCCGCGATTTTCTCCATGTCGCCGATCACTGCGAGGCTTTGGATCGGATCATGCATGTGGAGCGAAGCAAGGTGATCGGCCAGGTTCTCAATCTGGGGACGCGGGCAGATGTCAGCGTTCTCGAAATTGCACAGGCGGTCAAGCGCCTGATGGCAGACAGGTTGAGCGAACTGCAGTTCATCGGCAATCGGCCGGGGCAGGTGTTCAGGCATACCTGCGACGCTGCAAAAGCCAGCCGATTGCTGGATTGGACCCCGAAACTATCCTTCGAGGAAGGCCTCCGCCAGACCATCGACTGGTATGTTGCCAACGAGGTGTGGTGGCAGCCGCAGCGCTGGATGCGGCATATCCCCATCGTCACCGCCGACGGCAAGAGGGAACTCCATTGAAGCGGAATATACCCTTCTATCTGCATGACCTCGGTCAAGAGGAGGTTGATGCAGTCGCTGCCGTCCTGGCCGGGCCGATCCTGACCACGGGTGATACTGTGGCGACGTTCGAGAGCCTGTTTGCCAAATTTCTCGGCAGGAAGCATGCCCTTGGCGTTACCAGTTGCACCGGTGCGTTGCACATGTCTTTGCTCTCCCTCGGGATCGGCCCAGGTGATGAAGTCATAACAACCCCGATGACTTTCATCGCCACGTCGACTGCGATCATGGAAGCGGGGGCCACCCCCGTTTTTGTCGACGTCGAACCGGACACCGGAAATCTCGACGCCGCCAGGATAGAGGCGGCCATCACGCCCCGAACCAAGGCCATCCTTCCGGTACATCTCTACGGACTGATGTGCGACATGCGAAAAGTCCGTGCGGTGGCGGATGCCCATGGTCTGAATGTGGTGGAGGATTGCGCCCACTGCGTAGAGGGCGAAAGGGACGGCATCAAACCCGGACAACTTTCCGATGCGGCCTGCTTCAGCTTTTATGCAACCAAGAATCTGACCTGTGGCGAAGGTGGAGCGCTGGTCACCGATCGCAGCGATCTTGTGGACAAGCTGAAATTACTCCGCCTGCACGGCATGACCAAGACCGCCGCCGACCGCCAGCGGGAGGGCTATAAGCATTGGGACATGGTAGAGCTGGGCTGGAAATACAATATGGACAACATCCAGGCCGCGCTGTTGTTGCCGCAGATGAAGCGCCTCGGCGACAAGCTGCTGAAACGCGAGGCGCTGGCGAAGCTCTATACCGCCAAGCTGGAGGATATTCCGGGCATCAGGTTGCCGGCCAGTCGTGCTGCGACGACGCATGCAAGACATCTGTTTCCGGTCTGGGTCGACGGCGGAATTCGCGATGCTGTCGTCGCCGGGCTGCACGATGCAAGTATTGGCGTTGTGGTGAACTATCGCCCGATTCACCTGCTGACCTACTTTTCCGACACGCTCCGCTATCGGAGCGGCGATTTTCCGATCGCTGAATCGATTGGCGATGCCACCTTGTCCCTGCCCTTTTTCCCGACGATGGCCGAGGCGGACGTTGTGTACGTAAGCGAGGTCTTGTCCAGGCTCGTGGCGGAGCTCAGGTGATCTGGGGACGCGTAGATGGCTGTCCGACTGGCCCCGCCTGACCGTCTGCCGTGAAAATCGGACTCGGGAAAAGTTTTGCCTGGACGCTGCTGGGAAAGGCAGCCCTGCTCCTGGGCGGAGTCATCACCGCCGCGCTGGTCAACCGTGCACTGGCGCCCGCCGGGAGAGGCTTCCTTGCCGAGATCCAGACCTGGGCGGCGGCTTTTGCCGTGATATTCGGCTTCAGTCTCGATACGGCGATTTACCATTTCGCGAATCGCCAGCGCTATGTGCTGTCGGACTCCGAGAGATTGACCACCGTTCTTGCAACCAGTCTCGGGGCGGCGCTGATCGCCGTTCTTTTCTTTGCGGCGCTGGTGGCCGCATTTCCTGGCGTGCTGTCGCCATCGGCCAGAGGCGCGCTGCCCCTCTTGGTGGCACTGCTCCTATCCACCCTGTTCTTCACCAATCTCCAGACGCTGGCGCAGGCGACAGGCAACGTCAGAACCGTCGCGCTTACGTCCTCCATCCAGGCAGCGACGGCGCTGGGCCTGATAATACCGGCCTTTTTCGTCCATAGGCTTGACCTCGATTACGTCCTCATGGCGACGGTGTTGGCACAGATGTTCGGCATTGCCGCGGTTGTTCTCGCATTCAGGCGAAGTGGAGTCGTCCCCGTTGGTCGCCTCGACCGGAAACTTGTCGGCGAGTTTTTGCTTTCCGGGCTGAAGCAGCATGTGGCAACGATCTCGACCTTTGCCTACACGAAGGTGAATCAGCTTCTGGTGTTCAACTACGCCGGTGAGGCACAGGCAGGTATGTTCGCCGCGGCGCTGACACTGGCATTCTGGATTTTCGGCGGATTCAGTGCTCTGCAGCTTGCGCTGTATCCACGGACCATCCATTTTGCCGACGATCTCGAAGTGACCGTGCGTACCCTGCGAATTGCGTTCTATTCCGGTGGCCTGCTCTGCCTCGGCGCAATGCTTTTCGCCAAGCAGATTCTTATGGCGTATGGTGGCGCGGCCTTCGTCGATGCAGCCCCCATCCTGCGTCTGATGATTCTCTCGGCATGGTTCCTCTCCATGTCGTCCCTGGTGGCACCTTATTATGTGAAACACGGGGCGTTTCGCCTCGCGGCGGCAACAGCCATATTGCTGGGCCTGATCAGCGTCGCCATCAATTTATGGCTGGTGCCTTCTTATCAGGCCATCGGCGCCGCCGCAGCGACCGCCATGACGACCCTGTTGGGTTTCGGTTTGGTATTTTCAATGTTGCGAATTCTCTCCGGCCGCTGGCTCTGGCGTATTTTCAGGCCAGACTTCCGCGCGGAAATGGCTGGATTCCGTCAGCGCAGAATTCCTTACAGCGGGCCGCAGTAGTCTCCTCTGACCCCCTGATATCGGCACCCATGAGCTATCTGATTTTCTGTTCGTTCGAAGTTGGCGGATTTCCGTACATGATGAGCGACGTCCTCAGCCGTCATGGCGTGCCCGTGCGCTACGTGTCCATTGATCGCTGGGCCCGCGGACACGATTCGAGCGCTTTCCATTTCGGTGGGGCGCGTCCGGACTGGGATCTCACGGACAGATTCGCCGGCACATTCATTTCGCCGGCGCGATTGATCGCCGTACTCGAAGGCCTCCGCAGGGAATTCGGCATTACGCATTGCTTTGCTACCGGCAGCCAATCCTTCCTTCTTGCCGCGGCGGGTTACCGGTACAACTACTGGAGCTACGGCGGTGACGTGTGCCAGATACCGCGCCTAGGCAAGCTGCCGCACAATCCCCTGCGCCCACGTGAGTGGGCCGGAAAGGCACGGCAACTGTTGGACCGGCGCCGCGTGCTCAAGTCGATTGCCGCCGCAGATGCGGTGCAGATTGCGCCCTATCAGTGGCCGATCCTTCATGAACTGATTCCAGGCAAGCCACTTTTTTTCCTGCCGCACATGCTGAAAGCCGTTGCCCCGGAAGACATCGCGCTGAAAAAGAAGCGGGCCAGAGAAGTCCTCACTCGACGCTACGCCGCCAGACATTTCTTCTTCTCCTCGACCCGACACTTCTGGCGTTACTACGGTGGTAACGACATGGCCGATGGCAACAACAAGGGCAACGATGTTGTCCTACGTGCGTTTTCGCTCTATTCCGCTCGGCCTGGAACCGAAGACGACAGGCTGGTTCTTGTGCGCAAGGGCCCGGACGTCGGCGCGTCAATCGACTTGGTGCGCCAACTGGGGCTGCAAGACCGGGTGATCTGGGTAGCCGAAGTGGGCCGTGAAGAACTTGGAGATCACTATCTGGCGGCCAGTGCCTGTCTGGGCCAGTTTGCCACCCCCGTACTGACCTACACCGCGCTTGAGCCCCTGGCTTTCGGAACGCCGTCTGTGTCGGGCTATACGCACGCCCATTCGGCGGACGTTCCTTTCTACGCTGGTGGTGTACCGGTTTTCGATTCAAACGATCCGCCTGCGATCGCCGACCATCTTTACGCGCTGACGCACGACGAAGCGAAGGCGCGGGAAACCGGTGACGCAGGCCTCAGATGGGTGAATGAAAACTGCTCGGAATCGAACTTTGTCAGGAGTTTTCTCGCATGTTTCGATCCACAGCGATCGTTCATCTCCTGACAACCGAGCGGCAGAAAAAAATGAACCTACACTCAGCGGACAACCGGGATTCAAAAGTCGTGCAGGCTTTTGGAGAGGAATGGGCGCGATTTTCCCAGCAGTCACTCGTCGCCTCGGAGCGCGCCGCGATCTTCGCGGATTATTTCGCCATTTTCCCATGGTCGTTATTACCGGAGGCACCGCGCGGTGCGGATATCGGCTGCGGCAGTGGGCGCTGGGCCGCTGTCGTTGCCGACAAGGTCGGACATCTGGCGTGCATTGATGCCAGTCCGCAAGCTCTGGATGTCGCGAGACGAAACCTGATGGGCGCGAGCAATGTGGACTTCCATGTCGCGGATGTCGGAAGTCTTCCCTTTGCCGATGCCGAACTGGACTTCGCGTATTCCCTCGGTGTACTCCATCACGTTCCGGATACCGGACGCGCCATTGCCGAGATTGTTCGCTGCCTCAAGCCCGGCGGAATCTTTCTGGTTTACCTTTACTACGCACTCGACAACCGGCCCTTATGGTTCAGATTGATGTGGCGGGCCTCCAATGCCGCGCGCGGTTTGATCAGTCGCCTGCCGTCGAGGTTGCGCTTCCCCATTTGCGACCTTATCGCCGCTGGCGTTTACTGGCCGCTGGCAAAATTTTCGGCGCTGCAGGAAAAAACAGGGATGTCGGTGGCGCACCTTCCACTGAGTTATTACCGTGACAAGTCCTTTTACGTCATGCGCACCGATGCCCTGGATCGTTTCGGTACGCGTCTGGAGAAGCGTTTTTCCCGCAACGAGATTACGGCAATGCTCAAGGACTGCGGGTTGACCGACATTGCGTTCTCGCCCCGCGCGCCGCATTGGTGCGCCGTGGCGCGAAAGGCGTGAGGGGCTTGCCGTGTGCGGCCTGACGGGCTGTCTCGGTTTCCCACTGGCGGAGGCCGGCGTGCTGGGTCGGATGGCGGAACGCATTCGCCACCGCGGCCCCGATGATTCGGGCATCTGGCTGGATCCGGAAGCAGGCATTGGGCTCGCGCACCGTCGGCTTGCGGTGCTCGACCTTTCGCCCACCGGACATCAGCCGATGATTTCCCATTGCGGGCAGTATGTCGTTGCCTTCAACGGTGAGATCTACAATCACCTCGATCTGCGCTTGCTTTTGCAGAGCGAGGGTATCGCTCCCCAGTGGCGCGGACATTCGGACACGGAGACCCTGCTGGCGTGCATCAGTGCCTGGGGGATGGAGACTGCAGTGAAGCGGTTCTCCGGGATGTTCGCCTTCGCCCTGTGGGACAGACGGGCGGTGAAGCTCGTGCTGGCACGGGATCGGGCCGGTGAGAAACCCCTCTATTACGGCTGGCAGCAGGGCATCTTTCTCTTCGGCTCCGAACTCAAGGCGCTGGCCGCCCATCCGGCGTTCAGGCCGGAGGTAAGCCGCGATGCGCTGACACTTTTCATGCGCTTTGGCTACGTTCCCGAGCCGTGGTCGATCTATCGCGGCATCTACAAGTTACCGCCCGGCTGCTGGTTGGAGTTGAACGCGGACGCGGTGGGGGGCTGCCACCCCGAACCGTGTGCCTACTGGGCAGCTTCGGCCGTGGCGAACGAGGGAGTACGGAATCGGGTTACGGACCCGCCCACGGCGCTGGCCGAACTTGAACAACGGCTCAACAGTGTTATTTTGCGCCAGAGCATTGCCGATGTTCCCTTGGGCGCGTTTCTCTCCGGTGGTGTGGATTCGTCGCTGGTTGTCGCGTTAATGCAGGCACAGTCACGAGTACCGGTGCGCACCTTCACCATCGGTTTTCATGAGGCTGGATTTAACGAGGCTGAGCATGCCAAGGCAGTGGCGCGGCATCTCGGCACCGACCATACGGAACTTTATGTGACGCCGGAAGAGGCTCTAGCAGTCATCTCGCGATTGCCTGTGTTGTACGACGAGCCATTCGCCGACTCCTCGCAAATACCGACGTATCTCGTAGCGCAACTGGCGCGCAAGCATGTGACTGTCGTGTTATCGGGCGATGGTGGCGACGAGCTGTTCGGCGGGTACAACCGCTACGTGTGGGGCCACACCGTCTGGCGACGAATCGGGTTCTTGCCGGTCGGCATGCGCCATGTGGCGGCGCGCGTCGCCCTGAGTTTGTCTCCGCAACGATGGGACTCGTTGGCGCAGGCGGCATACCCTGTTCTGCCATCAAGGCTGCGCATGCTCCAGCCCGGCGACCGGGTTCACAAACTTGCGTCGATCCTTGATGCGCAGACTCCGGATGCGCTGTATCGACGATTGTTGTCGCAACAGCAGGATCCGTGTGCGGTAGTGGTCGGTGGCTCCGAATTCCCGACCTGGGCAGATCGACAATTACTGGCCGCGAATCTGGAGGACTTTACCGAACGCATGATGTGTCACGATTTTCTGGCCTATCTGCCAGGCGATATTCTGACCAAGGTCGATCGTGCCTCGATGGGCGTGAGTCTCGAATCCCGCATCCCCCTGCTCGACCACGAACTTGTCGAGTTTGCCTGGCGTGTGCCGCAATCGATGAAGATGCGCGATGGTCAAAGTAAATGGTTGCTGCGCCAGCTGCTTTACAAACACGTACCGCGACAGTTGATAGAAAGGCCCAAACAGGGTTTCGGCATTCCGCTCGACTGCTGGCTACGTGGCCCGTTGCGAGAATGGGCTGAATCATTGCTGGACGGCGAAAGAATACGCCGAGAGGGCTATCTCGATCCTGTGCCGATCAGGCAGCGATGGAGTGAACACTTGTCCGGAAGGCGCAACTGGCAATACTGGCTGTGGAACGTTCTGACTTTTCAGTCCTGGCTAGAGGCTCAGGGTGACTAACGGGCGAATCCTTTTCCTGGTTACCGAGGACTGGTATTTCATTTCGCATCGACTGCCGCTTGCGATAGCGGCACGGGATGCCGGATTTGAAGTGACGGTAGTGACTCGGGTAAGCGATCATGGCGATGCGATTCGCGCCGCAGGTCTGCGACTCGTGCCCTTTGAGTGGTCGCGCCGCGGCATGAATCCGTTTCGCGAGTTGGTCGTGCTGGCGCGCCTGGTGGCGCTCTATCGTCTGGAAAGGCCGGATATTGTCCATCAGGTGGCGCTTAAACCGGTTCTATACGGAAGCATTGCCGCTTGTCTAATGCATCATCGTCTCCGCGTCGTGAATGCCATCGCCGGCATGGGTTTTGTATTTTCTTCCGGCGCGCGCCTCGCCCGCGTACTCAGACCGATCGTGGTTCGCGCTTATCGCATGCTGCTGGGCGGGCGGGATCGGCTGCTGATCCTACAGAACCCCGATGATCAGAAGCTGCTGATCGCGGCCGGTGCAATCTCTCCGGATCGGATACGACTCATTCGTGGTTCGGGCGTCGATCCGCAGCGATTTTCCCCAGTGCCCGAACCACCAGGCCCGCCGCTGGTTGTGCTCGCATCGCGAATGCTGTGGGATAAGGGTATCGCCGAGTTCGTGGATGCCGCCCGTTTGCTGCGGCGGGCCAACGTTGTGGCGCGATTTGTCCTTGTTGGCGATACGGATCGCGAAAATCCGGCCGCCGTGCCAACCTCCCAGTTGGAGGCATGGCGCAAAGAGGGCGTTGTTGAATGGTGGGGCCGTCGTGACGATATGCCCGACGTTCTAGTGAAGGCAACTCTGGTTTGCCTGCCTTCGTATCGGGAGGGCTTGCCAAAGGTATTGCTCGAGGCCGCTGCTTGTGGGCGAGCTCTTGTCGCTACCGACGTGCCGGGATGCCGTGAAATCGTTGCCGATAAAGCGAATGGCCTGCTGGTACCGGCGCGGGATTTCGAGGCACTTGCTGCTGCGATTGGAGAGTTGTTGGCTGATCCCGTCCGGCGCAAGAAAATGGGCGAGCGTGGCAGATCGCGCGTGTTGGAAGAATTTTCAGAGGAAAAAGTTGTCGCCAATACGATGGCGGTTTACCGCGAACTGATGGCGAACCGGGTTCCCGGAGGCTAACGCAAGTTTCTGTGGGCAGCCTGCGCCAACGGAACCGCGGCGATTGCGCATGCATGCATGCGTGCGGAGTTTTTATGGGGTTCGGATGCGAGTACTCGTTACCGGTGCCACGGGATTTGTCGGCAGAGCGCTGTGCCCGGCGCTTGCCTTGTGCGGCCATGACGTTCTGGCCGGGGTACGGAAGCAGGTACCCGGCGGCGCTTTCGTGGGCATACCCAGTTGCGTTCTGGGCGATATTGGCACTGATCCGGTAACGTCAGCGCAGTTAGCGGGCGCAGACGCGATTGTCCATGTGGCGTCGCGGGTACATGTGATGCAGGAATCGGCTGCCGATCCGCTGGCAGCCTACCGTCGCGTCAATGTTGCCGGCACCGTGTCGCTTGTTCGGGCGGCGGCGGATGCCGGTGTCCGGCGCTTCGTTTTTCTCAGCTCGATCAAAGTCAATGGCGAAGCGACGGGCTCCGTTGCCTTCGACGAAGCATCTCCGCCGGCGCCCGTCGATCCCTACGGCATTTCCAAGTGGGAAGCAGAACGTGCGCTGGCCGACCTGGCCGAGCGAGCTGGAATGGAGTACGTGATCCTGCGCCCGCCACTGATCTATGGTCCCGGCGTCGGCGCCAATTTTCTGCGCCTGATCAGACTGGTGGAGGCTGGCTGGCCGTTGCCTCTGGCTTCGCTGCACAATCGCCGCAGCATGCTGGCGTTGGGCAATCTTTGCGATGCCATCGATTGCTGTCTTACTCATCCGGCCGCTGTCGGACAGACCTTCCTCGTTTCCGACGGGCGCGATGTATCGACCCCGGAATTGATTCGTGTCATCGCTGCGGCGATGGGTCGGCCGTGCCGCTTGTTCCCTTTTCCCCCGGCGTTGCTGCGAGGCTTGGCGGCATCGATCGGGCGCGGGGCGGAGGCGGATCGCCTGCTCGGTTCGCTGGCGATCGATTCGGCGCGAATCCGCAGCCTTCTGCAATGGCAACCTCCGCTTGATTTCGAGGCTGCTGTCAAGTTTGCCGTCGACGCTTATCGCGCGGGCGGTTGAGGACTGTCACGCCGGGATGGCGGGGCTGCGCGACTATAATCTGAGCGTTCCCGCCCCTGCCAAAATGCATATTCCGAATTCATTGCTTTTCCTGTTGCCCTTGCCGCTCGTCGCTGCAACGCTTTTCCTGCTGCTGCGTAGCGGCTTGGCGTGGCGGCTGGCCGTCGATGAGCCCAACCACCGCTCGCTGCATACCGGCAAGGTGCCGCGCATCGGCGGGCTGGTCATCGTTCTGGCGTTGCTTGCCGTCTGGACGGTTGCGATGGCTCCGCCGCAAGGGTTGCTGCCGGCGGTTGCCGTTCTCGCCGTGGTTTCGTATGCCGACGATCATTGGGGCATGCCGGTTGTGCTGCGTTTTGCTGCGCATACGCTGGTCGCCGCCGCCTATGCGGGTTTGGTGGCGAACCCGGGATGGACAGGCTTATTGATGACGACGCTGGCACTGGCCTGGCTGACCAATCTCTACAACTTCATGGACGGCGCCAACGGCCTGGCCGGCGGAATGGCCGTCTTCGGTTTTGGCGTCTATGGCCTGGCCGCACTGCCCGGTAACGAGAGCCTCGCATTCATCAGCTTCGGCGTTGCCGCCGCCGCCGCCGGTTTCCTGCTGTTCAACTTTCATCCGGCGCGTGTTTTCATGGGCGACGTGGGCTCGATCCCGCTTGGTTTTCTCGCCGGCGCCATCGGTCTTGCTGGGTGGACGCAGGCGTTGTGGCCGGCATGGTTTCCGCTGCTGGTGTTCGCCCCTTTCGTCGTCGATGCCAGCGTGACGCTGGTGCGCCGCGGCCTGCGTGGCGAACGCGTCTGGCAGGCGCATCGCGAGCACTACTACCAGCGGCTGGTGCGCATGGGCTGGAGCCACCGCCGTCTGGCGTTGCACGAATATGCGCTGATGGCGGCGCTCGGCGCGTCGGCGCTGGCATTGCAAACGACGCCGGACGTCGTGCAATGGGCTGGCCTGGCGGCTTGGTTGGGCGTGTTGTGTGCATTGATGTGGGTAATCGATCGGCGCTGGCGTAATCACACGAACGGAGGCCGTCCGTGAACTGGAACTGGCGGATTCTCGCCGCCACGGCCTACGACATTGCCGCGGCGCTGGCGGCCTGGAGCTGCGCTTACTGGTTGCGCTTCAACTTCGACATTCCGCCGCTTTTCGCCGAGAGCATGCGCTCAAGCCTGTGGGTGGTGCTCCCGCTACAGGGGTTGATCTTCTATTCCTTCGGCCTCTATCGGGGCATCTGGCGCTTCGCCAGCATTCCCGACCTGCGCCGCATCGCCGTTGCTTCAGGCACGGCGGCACTGGCGACGCCGGTCGCGCTGTTCATGGTCAACCGTCTGCATGAAGTGCCGCGCTCGGCGCTGGTGCTCGATCCCCTGCTGCTGGTGTTGATGATGGGCGGCGGGCGTTTCGTCTATCGCGCATGGAAGGACGGCCACCTGTTTTCGCCGCGCCAGCTCGATGCTATGCCGGTATTGGTGCTGGGCGCCGGAGAGGCGGCGGCGGCGCTGCTGCGTGATCTGGCGCGCAACCCGCGCTGGCAGGTGATGGGCCTGCTCGACGACGACGAAGGCAAGGTCGGGCGGCAGATCCACGGCGCTAACGTACTTGGCCGACTGGAGGATTTGCCCGTGCATGCACGGCGGCTGAATGTGCAGCACGCTATCGTCGCCATGCCCGGCGTCGGTGTCGGCGTGCGCCGCCATGCGATCGAAATTGCCGTGGGTGCCGGCTTGCAGGCGCTGACGGTGCCGGCGCTGGGCGATGTGCTGTCGGGTAAGGTGTCGGTCTCCGAGGTGCGCCAGGTCGAGCTCGAGGATCTGCTCGGCCGCGAAGCGGTACAACTCGACGATGCCGGCCTGCACGGCCTACTCGGCGGCAAGGTGGTGTTGGTTACCGGGGCGGGTGGCTCGATCGGCTCCGAACTCTGCCGGCAGGTTGCCCGTTTCGGTCCGGCGCGACTGATCTGCTTCGATCAGTCGGAGTACGCGCTCTACAAAATTGGCGAGGAATTCGCCGTCCGCCTGCCCGATCTTGCGACATGCTATGCGGTCGGCGACGTGCGCGACGAAACCCGGCTGACGCAGGTGTTTGCCGCGCATCGGCCGCAGTTGGTGTTCCATGCCGCCGCCTACAAGCACGTGCCGCTGATGGAGCAGGAGAATGCCTGGCAGGCGGTCCGCAACAACGTGCTCGGTACCTATCGCGTGGCGCAAGTAGCCATCGCCAACGGCGCGGAGGAGTGCGTTCTGGTTTCGACCGACAAGGCGGTCAATCCGACCAATGTGATGGGCGCCAGCAAGCGCCTCGCCGAGCAGGTGTGCCGCGCCTTGCAGGCGGGGGCTGGTGCGACGCGCTTTGTCACGGTGCGCTTCGGCAACGTGCTCGGCTCGAGCGGTAGCGTGATTCCCAAGTTCCGCGAACAGATCGCCGCTGGCGGCCCGATGACGGTGACGCATCCGGACATCGTGCGCTATTTCATGCTGATCCCGGAGGCCGCGCAGCTCGTGCTGCAGGCCGGTCTGATGGGGCGCGGCGGCGAGCTGTTGGTGCTCGATATGGGCGAGCCGGTGAAAATCGTCGATCTGGCGCGCGACATGATCCGGCTCTCCGGTTACACCGAAGAGGAGATCGGCATCGAGTTTGCCGGCCTGCGGCCGGGCGAGAAACTCTATGAGGAACTGCTCGCCGACAGCGAAACCACGCTGCCGACGCCGCACCCCAAGCTGCGCATCGCCAAGGCCGACGGCGCCCCCGATGCGGCCTGGCTGGCGGCGCTGGAACGCTGGCTGGCCGTGCCAGTGCGCGACGAGGCCGAGGTCAAGGCCGGGCTGCGGCAGTGGGTGCCGGAATACCGCCCGGTGGAGCATTGATGGCGACCTACGCGATTGGCGACATCCAGGGTTGCTACCAGGCGCTGGTGCAACTGTTGCAGCGGATCGATTTCGACGCCGTTCGCGACCGGCTCTGGCTGGTTGGCGATCTGGTGAATCGCGGCCCGCAGTCGCTGGAAGTTCTGCGCTTCGTCATGGGTTTGGGTGAGCGTGCGGTAGTCGTGCTGGGCAATCACGATCTACATCTGGTGATGCAGGCCGAAGGCCATGGCCGCGCCAGTACGGAGGACACGCTGGCGTCGGTGCTGGCGGCGCCGGATCGCGCAGAACTGCTGGCCTGGCTGCGCAGCCGGCCGCTGTTCCATGCCGAAGGCGAGCATGCAATGGTGCATGCCGGCCTGCTCCCGTCCTGGTCCATCGCCCAGGCGGCGGCGCTGTCCGACGAGGTCCGCGCCGCGCTGACGGGCGCAAACTATCGCGACTTTCTGGCCCACATGTGGGGCAGCCAGCCGATGCAATGGGATGATGCGTTGTACGGTTGGGATCGTCTGCGCGTGGTGGTCAATGCCATGACGCGGATGCGCTTCTGCACCGCGCAGGGAGTGATGGATTTCCGCAGTAAGGGGCCGCCGGAACATGCTGCACCGGATGTTCTGCCCTGGTTCCGCGTACCCGGTCGCGCCAGTGCCGGCCACACCATCGTCTGCGGCCATTGGTCGGCGCTCGGCCTCAGGCTGGAAACGAATCTGATGGCGTTGGACTCAGGTTGTCTCTGGGGCGGAGCGTTGACGGCCGTGCGGTTGGAAGATCGCGAGGTATTTCAACTCCCCTGCGAACGTCAGGTGGCGCCGGGCGGCTGGGATTAAGGCGCTCACTGATTGCCTGATGGGCCGCCGCCGACAGGTGCCGCCGCTCGGCCGCGGCCGGATCCAGCGCCGGCAGAATGGCGACGCGGACGACCAGCCCGGTGGCGCAAGCGATCGACCACAGACACTCTAGCAGCGTGATGTCGTCCACGTAGGCCGGTGCCGCGTGGAGACGGCCCGTGCGATCCTCATAGCGCAGGGCGACCGGCGTTACCGTCGTTCCGGCATCCACCGCTGGCTGGAACAACGCGCTGTGAAACGGCAGTACCGCATCGCCGCGACTGGACGTGCCTTCGGGGAACACCGCGATGCAGGCGCCGCTGCGTAATTGCGCCGTCATTGTTGCGCTGGTGCGCTGTGCGGCCCGACGGTTGCCGCGAGCGAGAAAGATGGTTTCGGTATGGCGGCAGAGCCAGCCGATCAGCGGCCAGTCCGCGACCTCGTCCTTGGAAACAAAGGCGGCGGGTTCGAGGGCATTGATGACGTAGATGTCGAGAAAGGAAATGTGGTTCGCCACCAGCAGCCCGGTCAGCTGGCCGTTACTCTCGATGACCACGCGAATGCCGAGCACATCCATCAGTTGCTGCGACCAGCGCTGCTTCAGCGCTCGCCGTCGCGGCAGGCCGACGAACGGAAATACCAGTGCCACGGTGACGCAGCCCCAAAACAGATGCAGGCCCGTGCGTGCCAGACGGAAGGCGGCACGGACGTTGAGGTGGGCGCTGAGGAGAGCTGAAATCACGCGCCGATTTTGCGTCGGCGCGGTTTCAGTTTGATGACTGGCGCGTCAGTGTGCGACGCGGGTGGTGCTGCCGCTGCTGATCAGGCGCACCCGGTCGCCGGGTCGGAACTCTTCGTCGGCTTCCTGGGTGATTGCCACGAGGCCGCTGCCGTTGTCCAGCCGTACGGTGATTTCCACCCCGTCGCTCTTGGTCGTCGCCTGCTCGATGGCGGAGCCGGCAATCCCGCCGGCAACGGCGCCAAGCACGGCGCCGACGTCTGAACCCCGGCCCTGGCCGACCTTGGAGCCGGCGGCGCCGCCGACGATTGCGCCGGCACCGGCGCCGAGGATCGACTTGTTGCCGGCAATGGTGACGCGGCGGACGCTATCCACCACGCCGGTACGTACCGACATTTCGCGCTGGGCCTGACCGCGTTCGTAAACCGAGCCGGAGGAACTGGTTGTGCACCCGGCCAGCAGTGCCAGCAGGGCTACCGTGACGAGTGAAAGAGTGCGTGCGTTCATTTCGATCTCCTTACCAAAGTGCGTGGCCGAAAGCGGCCAGATAACGGCGGGCGATTTCATCCCGCGACGGTTTGTGGTTCTGTCCGCCGCGATGGGCGATCTTGATCGCTCCCATCAGCGACGCAAGACGCCCGGTTTTCTCCCATTCCCAGCTGTTGGCGAGGCCGTAGAGCAGCCCGGAACGATAAGCGTCGCCGCAACCGGTCGGGTCGGTGAGCGAGTCCGGCTTGACGCCGGGAATGTCGATTCGCTTGCCGCCGACATGAATCTGCGATCCTTCGCCGCCGAGCGTGACGATCAGCGCCTCCACTTCGCCTGCCAGGGACTCGATGCTGCGGCCGGTGCGGTCGGCGATCAGCTTCGCTTCGTAATCATTGACCGTACAGTAGTTCGCGAGTTTCAGGAATTCCAGCAATTCCTCGCCGTTGAACATCGGTAGACCCTGGCCCGGATCGAAAATGAAGGGGATTCCCGCGGCGCGGAACTGGCGCGCATGTTCCAGCATGCCGTCGCGACCGTCGGGGGAGACGATGCCGACGCGAACGCCTTCGGCATCGGCGACCTTGTTCTGGTGAGAATGGTTCATCGCTCCGGGGTGGAAGGCGGTGATCTGGTTGTCGTCGAGGTCGGTGGTGATGAATGCCTGCGCGGTATAGCTGCCCGCCACTTCGCGGACATGGCGGGCATCCAGGCCGAGCTGCTTGAGGCGGTGCAGATAGGGCGTCGAATCCTCACCCAGGGTGGCCATGATCAGCGGCTCGCCGCCGAGTAGCTTGAGGTTGTAGGCGATGTTACCGGCACAGCCGCCGAATTCGCGGCGCATGTCCGGTACCAGGAAGGAGACGTTGAGGATGTGAATCTGTTCCGGCAGGATGTGATTTTTGAATCGATCATGGAACACCATGATGTTGTCGTAGGCCATGGAACCGCAGATCAAGGTTTTCATAAACGTTTCGCTAAGTGATGGCAAAAGTCGGTCGAGGATTGGCGAGGGGGACGGTATCCCTGCTCGCCTATGGATAGTAAAGGTAGAGACGGTAGCCGGCGGCCGGCGTATCGCCGGCATCAAGCAGCAGGCTGATCGGCAGTGTTCCACCGGCGGCGAAACCTGCTGTTGCGTTTAAGGGTGTAGGCAGGTATTCGGCCGGCTGCAACGATTTGACGATCAGCGGCTTGTCGGCGACATCGGTCAGGGTCAATTCGAGCAGCGGGTATTCTTGGGCAAATGGTGCACGGTTGTGCAGGGTCGCTGTGAGTTGCAGCCGGCCTTTCTGCCCGTCCGTGGGTTGCAGATCGGAGGTTTCGATGCCGAGCTGATCGATCTTCTGCGGCAGCGGTACTTGGCAGCCGACGGCCGCGCACGCCGCTTGCAATAGGGGCTTGAGGTCGGGCTGGAGCACCGAAATTTCGCTGCGGAAGTGCATCAGCGCCTGTGCTGTGAGGGCCAGCAGTGCAAACAGTGAGCCGACCAGCCATGGCCAGCGTCGCGGTGAACGTGGTTCGTGCAGGGTGGGCTCGAAAGCGGGCGGCGCAACGGTGTCTTCGGCATCGGCGAGCGTTTCCGGTTCCGTCGCAGATTCTGGCTCGGTGACGGCGGCGGGCGGCGGATCTGTTTCGCTGGACTCTGCCTGTTCGGTGGCGGGTGGGTCGGGCAATGCCAGCGCCACCTCGTCGGCGGTGATCAGTGTCGGGTGTCGATCATCCATGACAGGCTCGGGCACCGGCGCGATTTGCGCTTCCGGCACTTGCGCCGGAAGCGGTGCCGCCAATTCGCCATCTGCATAGACGTTCCCCGGGGTGGCCGCTTCGCTCTGTTCCGGAAGCGGCACGACGACTTCCTCGACCAGCGCATCGAGCGCGTTGAACACGGTGTTGCAGGCGCCGCAACGCACCCGCCCGAGGCGGATCTTCAATTGCTCCGGGGTGACGCGGAACGTCGTGGCGCAGGCGGGGCAACGGGTGAGCAAAACTAGCTCCGGCCTTCCAGACGGCACCAGCCCTCATGAGTGGCGCCGACGGCGAGGGCGATGTAGGGCGCGTAGGCGGCGATGACCTGTTGCGCCTGACTCTCCAGCACGCCCGACAGCGCCAGGCGTCCGCCTGCGGCGACGCGGCCGGCGAGCAGGGGCGCGAGAACACAGAGCGGATTGGTGAGGATATTGGCGACGACCAGATCGAAGGTCTCGTTCAACGCCTGCTGCGAATGGCGCAGCGAGAGCTCGACGCGGTTGCGCTCGGCGTTGTAGCGCGCCGATTCGAGCGCCCTGTCGTCGATGTCTACGCCGAGCACCGACGCTGCGCCGAGCTTTGCCGCGGCGATGGCGAGAATCCCCGAGCCGCAGCCGTAGTCGAGTACGCTCGGATTCCCAAGCGGGCCGCTGCGCACCGTTTCGCAAAGCCATTGCAGGCAGAGGTAAGTGGTCGGATGCGAGCCGGTACCGAAGGCGAGACCGGGGTCGAGCTCGATATTGATCGCCTGCGCGTCGGGAGCGACATGCCAGGAGGGTACGATCCACAGCCGGTCGTTGATGCGGATCGGATCGAATTGGGACTGGGTGAGCTGCACCCAGTTTTGCTCTGCAACTTCCGACAGTTCGAAGTCGGGCAGATCGTCGAGGCCGATGGCCTGGCAGGCCGCTGCGACACGGCCGGGGAGGTCGTCGCCGGGTTCGAACAGCGCGACCACCCGGCTCTGCTGCCACAATGGCGTGGCCGCGCTGCCCGGCTCGCCGAACTGCGGCGTTTCCGCTTCAGTACCGGCCTGCGCGTCCTCGACGCTGACCGAAAGCGCGCCGTGGTCCATCAGGGCCTCGGAAAGGGCGTCCGCATGGGTCGCGTCGGTGAGCAGCGAGACATTGACCCACACGCGGCTATTTTCCTTTGGCGGCTAGTTTTTCTTCAAGATAATGAATGCTGGTTCCGCCCAGAACGAAGCGTTCGTCCAGCATCATTTCCTGGTGCAGCGGGATGTTGGTTTTGATGCCGGTGACCATCATTTCCGACAGGGCGATGCGCATGCGGCGGATCGCCTGTTCGCGGGTGTCGCCGGTGGCGATGACCTTGCCAATCATCGAGTCGTAATTGGGCGGCACGTTGTAGCCGGAATAGGCATGCGAGTCGACGCGTATCCCCGGGCCGCCGGGCGCGTGCCAGGTGGTGATCTTGCCCGGCGACGGCGTGAACTTGAACGGATCCTCGGCATTGATGCGGCACTCGATGGCGTGGCCCTTGAGCGCAACGTCGCGCTGCTTAAGCCAGAGCTTCTCGCCGGCGGCGATGCGAATCTGCGCCTGGACGATATCGACCCCGGTCACCTGTTCGGTCACCGGATGCTCAACCTGCACCCGGGTGTTCATCTCGATGAAATAGAACTCACCGTTTTCGTAAAGAAACTCGAAGGTGCCGGCACCGCGGTAGTTGATGCGTCGGCAGGCGGCGGCACAGGCTTCGCCGACCTTGACGATCAGGCGACGGGGAATGTCGGGGGCGGGCGCTTCCTCGATTACTTTCTGGTGCCGGCGTTGCATCGAGCAGTCGCGCTCGCCCAGATAGACGGCGTTGCCGTGCTGGTCGGCGAGAACCTGGATTTCGATGTGGCGCGGGTTTTCGAGGAATTTCTCCATGTATACCGTCGGATTGCCGAAGGCGGCACCGGCTTCGCTGCGGGTCATAGCGACGGCATTGAGCAGGGCAGCCTCGGTATGCACCACGCGCATGCCGCGCCCGCCGCCGCCGCCGGCAGCTTTGATGATGATCGGATAGCCGACCGCACGGGCGATCTTGACGATCTCCTTCGGGTCTTCCGGCAGGGCCCCTTCCGAGCCGGGCACACAAGGTACGCTGGCTTCCTTCATGGAGTTCTTGGCGCTGACCTTGTCGCCCATCAGGCGGATGGTTTCGGCGCGCGGGCCGATGAAGACGAAGCCGGACGTTTCGACACGCTCGGCAAAGTCGGCGTTTTCGGAGAGAAAACCGTAGCCGGGATGGATCGCCTGAGCGTCGGTGACTTCCGCGGCGGAGATGATGGCCGGAATATTAAGGTAGCTCTGTGCCGAGGCGGGCGGTCCTATGCAGACCGATTCGTCGGCCAGCTTGACGTACTTGGCTTCGGTGTCGGCCGTGGAGTGCACGGCGACCGTCTTAATACCCAGTTCGCGACAGGCGCGCAGGACGCGCAGGGCGATCTCTCCGCGGTTGGCGATGAGAACCTTCTCGAACATCGCGCTCAACCGATGACGAAGAGGGGCTGGCCGAATTCCACCGGCTGGCCGTTTTCGACCAGGATGGCCTTGACCGTGCCGGATACATCGGCCTCGATCTCGTTCATCAGCTTCATGGCTTCAAGGATGCACAGCGTCGCACCCTGCTTGACGGCGGTACCGACTTCGACGAAAGCCGGTGCTCCGGGGCTGCCGGCGCGGTAGAAGGTGCCGACCATCGGCGCGGTAACCACATGGCCTTCGGGCAGGCCGTTGCCAATCGGTTCGGCGGGTAGAGCCGGGGCTGGGGCATGGGCGGCGGCCGGGGCGCTCATCATCACGGTGGTCGGTGCCGGTGCCGCAACGTGTTTGGCAATGCGGATTTTTTCCTCGCCCTCGCTGATTTCCAGCTCGGAAATACCCGAATTCTGGACGAGGTCGATCAGCGTTTTAAGTTTTCTTAGGTCCATGGAGACTCCCTACAAAGAAAACCGGGATGCAATGGCACCCCGGTATATGAATCAGGATTGCGGCGCTTGGCGCAGACGCGCCAAGGCGGCGTCGAGCGCCAGATCGTAGCCCTGCACGCCGAGTCCGCAGATTACGCCGACAGCGGCGGCGGAAAAATGCGAGTGGTGGCGGAACGTTTCGCGGGCATGGATGTTCGAGATGTGAACTTCGATGAACGGGATGCCGACACCGCGCAAGGCATCGGGAATGGCGATGCTGGTGTGGCTATAGGCGCCGGGATTGATGATGATGAATTCAATGCCTTCGCTGCGGGCCGATTGAACCCGGTCGATCAATTCGCCTTCATGGTTGCTTTGAAAGCTTTCGATTTGTACCCCGGCAACGCGGGCGCGGGATTCCATGGCGCCGTGGATGTCGGAAAGGGTGGTGGTGCCGTAAATCTCGGGTTCCCGGCTGCCCAGCAAATTCAGGTTGGGACCGTGAAGAACCAGGATTCGAACCGGTAGATCGGTATCGGAGGCGCTTTTTTTGTCGGCTCTGCGGCCGCGAGTTGGCTTCGTCATGGCAGCTAGTTTGCCGCAATTGACTACAGTTTGTCCAGTTTTGTTATTGCCGGGCGAGGATGGCGTCGAGCCGGGCCTGCAACTCGGCTTCGCCCAGAATCCCAACCTTGGTGGCTGTCAAACGCCCTTCACTGTCGATGATGGCGGTGAACGGCAGGCCTTGTGTTGCGTTGCCGAGCTGGGCTGTCAGATCCAGTGTTGTTCCGTCGCCGAGCAGTAGCGGGTAGCTGACCGGAGCGTGGCGGGAATAGGCTTGCACCGGGGCTTCGTCGTCGATGGCGATACCGAGGAATTGCACGCCCTTGCTTGCATATTGCTCGCTGATCCGCGAAAAACCGGGCATCTCGGCACGGCAGGGCGGGCACCAGGTCGCCCAGAAATTCACCACCAGAACCTTGCCGCGCCAGTCGGCGAGTGAACGTGGCCTCCCGTCGAGGGTTTTCAGCGGCGCGTTGCTCAGGCGGAGCAATGCCGGATCGGATGCCGGCATTGCCCGGGTGTTGCTTTGGTTGATCCAGTAGCCGGCCCATGCGGCGATTGCAGCGACCGCGAACGCCGCTAGAGCTATTCTCGCGCCGTTCATTTCGGGTCGAGCAGGGCCGCGACGGCAGTTGCTTTGGCGCGCTGCGGACGGCTTCCGGAATGCGGGTTACGCCGCTGTTGTCGTTCGAGGTTGAGCGGATAGATCGAGAGCGTCATCGGCACATCTTCCCACTCCAGTCGAAGCTGCGTTTCCGGGGTATCGGGGCCGTGGCGGCGTGGATCGAAGGTGTCGTAGGCGATGTTGCGAGCGAGCAGGGAAATCTCCACGTCCTTTGCGCTGTCGGCAAATAGGTCGAGTTCCACCGAGGCGTAACGGCCTGCGGTACCGTCCAGCACGCCGCCGGTCAGATAGGGATGGAATTCGTCCAGCAGTTGCATCAGATCGAGTGCGGCACAACGCATTTCCTTGAGGCGATCACGTTGTTCGTCTTCCTGATAGAGCGATTGGTAGATACGAAGTTCGGCCTCGACTTCATCGTTGCTTGGCAAGGTTTCGCCTTCTGCCAGCCCCAGGCTTTTTGCCGCCTTGCGTTTGGCGTAGCCGTAGTCGCCGATCCCCTCTTCCGCCATCAGTCGGGCGGCCAGACTGGCAACAGCGCGTCGGGCGAAGGTGTCGTGGGCGCGCTGTACGGGCTTGTGGCGGGGCATGGTGTTCCGGCGGCAAGGTAGAATTCGGCACCATTGTACGCGTCACCCCAGAGCGCTATTGGCGATTACCCCCCTCTTTCCCAATGCATATCCACATACTCGGCATTTGCGGTACTTTCATGGGTGGCATCGCTCTTCTGGCAAGAGCGGCGGGTCACACGGTAACCGGCTGCGACGCGAACGTCTATCCGCCGATGAGCATCCAGCTCAAAGAGCAGGGAGTCGCGCTGACCGAGGGTTACGGCGCCGAGCAAGTGGCCCTTGCGCCCGACATTTTCGTCGTCGGCAATGCCATTTCGCGCGGCAATTCGCTCCTCGAAGCCATCCTTGACCGCAATTTGCCCTATGTCTCCGGTCCGCAATGGCTGGCCGACAACATTCTGTGCGGCAAATGGGTGTTGGGCGTGGCAGGCACCCATGGCAAGACCACCACAACGTCGCTGTTGGCCTGGATACTCGAATACGCGGGTCTCAATCCGGGCTTTCTCGTCGGCGGTGTGCCGGAAGATTTCGGCGTTTCGGCACGCTTGACGGACTCGCCGTTTTTTGTCATTGAAGCCGACGAGTACGACACGGCGTTTTGCGACAAGCGATCGAAGTTCGTTCACTATCGTCCGCGAACCGCCATTCTGAACAACCTCGAATTCGATCATGCCGATATCTTCGCTGATCTTCAGGCCATCGAGACGCAATTCCATCATCTGGTTCGCACGTTGCCGAGCCAGGGGCTGATCGTCGCGAATGCTGCCGAAGAGTCGCTGCGGCGAGTACTCGGTCGCGGTTGCTGGACGCCGGTGGAATGGTTCAACTCGGAGGAGGGCTGGACGGCGGATGCCGTCGAAGGTGATGGGTTCGAAGTTTCCTGTGCCACCCGTGTGCTTGGCCATACCCGGCTGGCGCTGCCCGGCGCGCACAACCGAGCCAACGCCCTCGCTGCGCTGGTGGCGGCACGTCATGTGGGTGTGCCGCTGGAGATCGGCTTCAGCGCGCTGGCGGAGTTCAAGGGCGTCAAGCGGCGGCTGGAAGTGAAGGGAACGGTACGCGGGGTAACTGTATATGACGATTTCGCCCACCATCCGACGGCGATTGCCGCCACCGTCGCCGGGCTGCGCAGCCGGGTCGGCGGGCAGAGGATTCTGGCCGTGCTGGAGCCGCGCTCCAACACCATGAAGCTAGGCATCATGAAAGCCCAGCTTGCGGGCAGCCTAGTGGATGCCGATCGGGTTTTCTGTTACGCGCACGGCTTGGACTGGAATCCATCTGAGGCGTTGGCCGGACTCGGTGACAAGGCGCGCAGTTTCGAGGATCTGGGCCAGTTGGTAGCGGCCGTTGTCGCGGCGGCGGACAACGGCGATCATATTCTGGTGATGAGTAATGGAGGCTTTGGCGGCGTACATGCCCAATTGCTCAAGGCGCTCGCCGGCCATTGATCGATCCGCTCTGCCTGAGCGGCTTCATTTCTGTCGCGGTAAACGAGCTCGGCCCGCAGGATTCCTCCCGCGGGCCGTCCCTGTCTCCCCCTCCGTCTGTTGTTTCGCGCAGCCTTAGCGGCTGAGCGTCGAAACGTATTCCGCTACGGCCTCGATATCCTTTGCATCCAACCGGTTCGCGACATCGCGCATCACGTGTGCGGCATCGTTGCTGCGTTTGCCTTCGCGATAGGCCAGCAGTTGCGACGCGATGTAACCGGCATGTTGTCCGCCGATGGCGGGCGCCAGTATGGCAGGCTGTTTAGCCATCATTTTGCTCCAGTTCGTATTGCCGGCGCCCGCAGGACCATGGCAACCGAGGCAGGCGGCAACTACTTCGGGGCGATTCTTGCCTTTATTGAAGATTTTTTCGCCTACAGCCAACTGGTCCTTTTTCGTTGCCGGATTGGGCCTGGCCGGCTGGCTGGCAAAATAGGCGGCGATATCAGGAATGTCGGCTTCGGCGACCGCCTGCGCTTGCGGAGACATTTGTTCGTTGCTACGGCGTCCCGTCTTGAAATCGCGCAACTGCTTTTCGAGGTACTCCGGCAACTGGCCGGCAAGCTTGGGAGCCTTCAATGCGGCAAACATTTCTGGTACGGTGTTGCCGTCGGGTCCGTGGCATCCCATGCAGGCGGCTGCCTTTTGTTTACCGGCTTCCACATTGCCGGCTGCATGTGAGACGAGGCACGCCGCACCGAGCAGGATGGCGGCGAGCAGTTGCGGTTTCTTCGTCATGGTGCCCCTTAAGAAATGCGCGTCAAGCGTTGCTTAATTCGCTTAGTATTGAAATAATGATGCGACAAATTGTCGCGGCATTATGTTTGATTCCTGAAGCACATGCAACAACAGCAACGGTGTCAGTGTCGCACGTCCGGGTCGGTTATTTCTAAGGGGGAATTCATGGCGCATCACGAAGGGGCTCACGGAGTGGCGGACGGCCACGCGCATTGGGATACCAGCGTTTGGCCCTTTGTCATCAGCTTCGGCATTCTGGCGCTGGTCATCGCCTTTTCGTTGCACTTCGTCTACCACCAGGATTTTGCCTCGGTGCTGACCCTTGGGCTGGGCCTGATCATGATCGTTTCAGGCGTTGCAGGCTGGACCAGCGAAGCCATGGGCAAGGGCGACGGTATGTCCTATTCGGCGATGGGCTGGTTCATTCTGGCGGAAGCGATGATCTTCGTCGCCATGTTCGTCACCTACTGGTACCTGCGCCTCAATACCGACGTCTGGCCTCCCGCCGGCAGCGTCGACTTGCCCAAGGCGATGCCGTTGATGATGACCTTCGTGTTGGTCTCTTCGTCGCTCACCATTCACTATGCCGAGCACCTGTTGCATCAGGGCAATCGCGGCGGCTATGTGAACTGGCTGATGGCCACAATCGTTCTCGGCTTCTGCTTTCTCGGCATGTCCGCTTACGAGTGGAGCCACCTGATGCACGAGGGTTTCAACATCGGTACCAATCTGCTCGGCACCGTATTCTTCTCCATCACCGGCTTGCACGGTTCCCACGTGGTGGTCGGTCTTGCCATCTTTCTGGCCGGTCTGGTTTCAGCCCTGCGCGGCAATGTGGATGAAGGTTTCGCCCGGACTGCCGGGCTCTATTGGCACTTTGTGGACATCATTTGGTTTTTCGTCGTTTCGCAGGTCTATTACTGGTAGCGGTCGCCGGCCTGGCTCAGGCAGTGACCGCACCTACCGAGAACAGTACGCCGGACGCGTCGGTGATGCAGATTGACGAACCCCGCTTTCTGGGTAGTCCCGTGCGCGGCGATACGGTGCTGACGGACGAGCAGGGGCGTGAGTTTCAGCTTTCGCAGATGCTGGGCAAGCCGGTCATCCTGCTGCTCTCCTATTACGGCTGCGATGGTACCTGTCCGACCATGGGCGGGGAACTCGCGCGTGTGCTGAGCAAGGTCGAGCGCTTCCAACTCGGCCGCGATTACCGGGTGCTTACCGTTTCGTTCGATCCGCGTGACACTGCACAGACGGCTGCCACGTTTCTCGGCAAGACCGGGGCGGTGCCTGGGGCGATGCGTGACGGCTGGCGCCACGTGGTGCTGAAAAGCCGCTCGCCGGATGAGTTCGCCGGCAGTCTGGGCTTTCGCTATTTCTGGTCGGATGCGGCGGCGGCCTTCATGCATCCGAACGTGCTGATCTTCCTCACCCCGCAGGGGCGGGTGGCACGCTACATCTACGGTACGCGGATGGATGCGCAGACTGTGCAGTTGGCACTGGTGGATGCCGACTGGGAACGCATTGCCGAGTCGACGGCGGTGTTCGACATGTTGACCGGTGCCTGCTTCAGTTACAACTACGCTGAAGGCAGGTACCAACTGAACTATTCGCTGCTGGCCGGGATCGGGTCGCTGCTGTTGGGGCTGACGTTGATCGGGCTGGGGGCCTGGGTTTATCGAAGGAAATTGGGGAGAACGACGCATGCATAAGACCACGAAACGCATCCCGCTGATACTGGCGGGCATGCTGGCCGCTACCGCGGCCTGGGCGGAAAAGACCGCCAGCGGTAGCGTGATAAAGGACCCTGCCGCAGGATGGGATCATCTTTGGCGCGAGGTGATCATCGACATCACCATCATCGGCATCTTATTCGCATTGATGACCGCTTATTTCATCTGGAAATATCGGCGCCGCCCCGGCAACGAGGTCGGCAACGGCCCAAAGCTCTCTGCCGCCGCGGCGGTGGCCTGGGTGGTGATTCCGACCTTCGTTTTCCTTTCTGACGACCTCTATGTGGCGGCCAACGGCTGGCAGCTATGGAACAACTACCGCGAAGTGCCGGCCGACCGTCTGGAGATCCAGCTTGAAACGGGCATGTACAGCTTCGATTACACCTATCCCAACGGCGTCCGTACTCAAAACGAACTCAAGGTGCCTGCGGGCAAGCCGGTGCTGCTGCGCATGACCAGCCGCGATACGTTGCATAACCATTTCATTCCAGACTTTCGCGTCAAGGAAGATTCGATGCCGGGGCGTGTGACCTATCTCTGGTTCCTGCCCAAGGAGGTGGGTAAGGAGCACGTGGTGACCTGTGCTTCATACTGCGGCGTGATGCATTCGTACATGGCGAGCAAGATCGTCGTCCTTGCGCCCGAGGAGTTCCGGGCCTGGTATGACCAGGAAGGCTCCAAGCAGGGCGGCAGCATCAAGACTGTCGCCGAGAACAAGGCCGCGACGGCCAGCAAGAGCTGAAGGGAGAACCCGCATGAACCTAAAAGAATGGATTTTCACTACCGACCACAAGCGCGTCGGGGTGCTCTACCTGATCGGCTCCATCGCCGCCTTCGCTGTTGCCGGCATCCTCGCGCTGTTAATGCGCGCCGAGTTGTCCACTGTCGGCCCGACCATCACCGCCAATCCAACGAACTACAACGTCTGGCTCTACGGCCACGGCGCGATGATGATTCTCGGCTTCCAGATTCCGGCGCTGACAGGTTTCTTCGCCAACTACTGCATTCCGCTGATGATCGGCGCCAAGGACGTGGCCTTTCCGCGCGTCAACGCCCTCTCGGTATGGCTGTTCTACGTCGGCATCATCCTGGCACTGCTGACTTTCGTCATGCCCGATCCACCTGACGTGATGTGGACCGGTTATCCGCCGTATTCGACGATCACCACCGGCAATACGGCGATGTATACCTTCACGGTATTGATTCTGGGGTTCGCCTCCATCATCGGTGGCGTCAATTTTCTCACCACTGTCGCCTACATGCGCGCACCGGGGCTGACCTGGAACAAGCTCAACATCTTCGTCTGGTGCACTCTCGGTGCCTTTGTACTACAGCTGATCTTCGTCCCGGTGCTGGGCACTGCGGTCACTCTGATCAGTCTCGACAAGTATTTGGGAACGCATTTCTTCGATCCGACCCAGGGCGGCGACGTGCTGACTTACCAGAATCTGTTCTGGTTCTATTCGCACCCTGCGGTCTACGTAATCTTCCTGCCTTTCATCGGGGTGATCTATGAGATCGTCGCTACCTTCTCGCGCAACCGCGTGTTCAATTACAAGATGGTGGTCTACGGCGGCGTCTTCGGCGTAGTCGCCCTTTCTGGAGAGGTCTGGGTGCACCACCTCTATGTGTCGGGTATGGCCGATTGGCTGCGCATCGGCCAGATGATTACGACGCTGATGATCTCGGTGCCGGTTGGCCTGCTGGTGATCGGTCTGGTCGGAACGCTGTACAAAGGTTCGATTAGTTTCGAGACGCCGATGCTCTACGCCCTCGGCGTGCTGTTCCTGTTTCTCATCGGCGGCCTGACGGGCATCCCGCTGGCGGTTACCTCGCTCACTGTGCATCTGGCGCGGACTTATTATGTGGTCGGCCATTTCCACTACGTCATGGCCGTGGCCGGTACGTTTGCCATCTTCGCCGGGGTGTACTACTGGTTCCCCAAGGTCACCGGCCGCATGTACAACGAGTTCTGGGGCAAGGTCGGTTTCTGGATCACCTTCATCGGCACTAACCTGGTGTTCTGGACGATGATGGATATTGGCGTGAAAGGCATGCCGCGCCGCTATTACGACTATTCGCATTTTTCGCAGTTCGAGGGGGCCCATCAGTTGATGACGCTGGGGGCGGTGATCCTCGGCGTTGGTTTCGTGATCGCGGTGCTGAACTGGATCATCGGTGCAGCGAGGGGCCCAAAGGCGCCGGACAATCCGTGGAACTCGAATTCGCTCGAATGGTCCACCGTCTCGCCGCCGCCGCATGGCAACTGGCCGGTCCCGCCGTCGGTCGGTGCCGACTGGTATCCGTACGGCGCCGCAAAGAAATAAGCGGCGAAAAAGCGGTAGCATCAAACGAGGCGTCCTGACGGCGCCTCGTTGCTTTTGGAGAGCCGCATATGAAAGGTCGTCTCGGAACCCTGCTGTTGCTGGTCGGCTTGGCGCTTGCTGCGGCCGGCGGCTATCTTGCGTCGCGCGCCTTGACGCGTGGTCCACTGCCGGCGGGGGCTCCGCCGCGCGCATTCACCTTGCTCGACGACGAGCGGCCGGTGCCGGATTTCGCGCTGCAAAAGCCGCAGGGAATCTTTACACAGGCCGACTTGACGGGGAAATGGACGCTGATTTTCTTCGGCTATACCCATTGCCCGGATGTCTGCCCGACGGCGATGACGCTGTTGAAGGAGTTACGTCGGCGTCTCGCCAGCGGCGGCACACCGTTGCCCCAGGTGGTCTTCGTCTCGGTGGATGCGTTACGCGACACACCTGCGCTGCTGGGACAGTATGTTCCGGCGTTCGACCCGGCTTTTGTCGGCGTGACCGGAAGCGACGAAGCCCTGGCGCCGCTAACCAAACATCTCGGTGTGTTTTTCCAACGCAATTCCGCCAGCGGCGATCCGCGCAATTACACGGTGGACCACTCGGCTGCCATTTACCTGATCGACCCGGCCGGTCGCCTCAAGGCGGTTTTCTCGCCGCCGCAGCAGGTGGAGCGAATGACGCAGGACTATCTGAGCCTGATCAGTCGTTAGCTCGCCGCAGCATCGCGCGCAGGCAGATCACCACGAACATGGCGCCGCCTATTACGGCGATGCCCATGCCAAGGCCCATCAGACCCATGCCGATCTTCTGCGGCAACGATACCAGCACCTGCTCGGCGCCGGCCACCTTGCGCTGTACGCCATAGCCGCCGGCGATCGCCAGCCCGGTAATGTGTGTCAGTTGCCCTATTCCATAGACGTAGGGCTGCCAGCGGGCCAGCGGACCAGGGGCGGCAAAACCGAGACGCGGCAGTAGAACGTAGGCCAGCCCCATGAAGGCCAGGGTGACGCCGACAATGGAGCCGTGATAGTGGGCGGGAATGACGACATTCACGCCGTGGATCATGAATGCCAGAATGCCGCCGGCCGCGAACAGCAGGAAGGAGGCGAGCAAGGCCGATTTGGCCGCTGCTCCGATACAGCGTATCTGCCAGAGCAGCTTTGCCGCCACCGCGAGCAGCGGCAGCATGAACAAATGCCCGCTTTCCATAAGGCGAGCAAAGTAGGCAATGTGATACGGCGAACCGGCCGGCCACATCGCGTAGAGCAGTGGCACCGCGAGCAGCGGCAGCGCGGCCAAGCCGAAGCAGCCGGCGAGAACGTGCGGCCGCAGCGGCATGTCGCTTTCCAGATGCAATGCCAGCAGCAGCCAAGCGACCGTCATCAGCAGCGTATGCTGGAACTGTAGGGTATGTCCGCCGCCCCAGAACAGGGCTTCGAAGTAATGCTGACCCTGAAATTCAGGCGTATCCAGCCAGGAGGCGAAAAAGGCAGCAAACGCGAGGATCCCTGCAATCGCCGAGAGGAATATGCCGAACCGCAATGCCGAATCGGCGCAGTCGGCTATCCGTTCCGGCCAGCAGGTCAGCAAGGCCCGCAGTGTTGTCAGGACAAAGCCGCACATCGCAAGCAGCAGACCGGCGAAGAATACCGGTTGTTGCAATACCGGGATGTAGTTGTTGAGCAGCGGCTCGGCCTGCGGGAAAAACGGCGAGACCGCTATCAGTCCTGTTCCTGCCGCTGCCAGGACGAAGCCGCTCCAGCCGAGGCGGGGCAACCGGTGGTCGCCGCCCAGGCTCCAAAGTACGCCGGCGGCGGCCATGAACCAGATCAGTACCGAGAGGTCGACATGGACGACCAGCGCCGCCTTGAAGAAGTCGCGCAATGGAAATACGTTCTGGATCGATGGGGTGCGCGACAGGCCGAGCAGGATGGCCAGCAGGCCAGCGAGGGTGAGGGCGGCAATACCCAGCCAGAGCCAGGCACGCGCGAGTTGCCGCGGTGGGCCGGGCGGAGGATTCAGGAGGGAAACGATGGGATTCACGACGGGACGACAGGCTGATGAATGAGGCTCCGCCGCACGCAGCTGCGGAGCCCGCAGTATATGCGTTTGAAGCGCGTGTTAAACTGACGTCAAAGTTTCAAGCCTGAAATATCGACTGGATTTCCCCGCTCCCAATGAGAACCGCGACCCTCGTTTTCCAGGGTGTCACCCACCGACTGGATCAGTATTTCCAGCTCACCAAGCCGCGTGTGGTGTCGCTGATCGTGTTCTGCGCCGTGATCGGCATGTTCCTCGCCGCACCCGGCATGATTCCGCCGCAGGTGCTAGTGGCCGCCACGGTGGGGATCGCGTTTGTGGCCGGTGCGGCGGCGGCAGTGAATTGTCTGGTCGAGCAGAAAACCGATGCCGTGATGGCGCGCACCCGGGCGCGGCCGACGGCACGCGGCGAAATCAGCCCGTTCGAAACCTTCTTTTTCTCGGGCATGCTCGGCGGTGTAGGGCTGTCCATGCTCTATCGCCTGGTGAATCCGTTCACCATGTGGTTGACCCTGGCCACCTTCGTCGGCTATGCGGTGATCTACACGCTGTTCCTCAAGCCCAATACGTCGCAGAACATCGTCCTCGGCGGCGCTTCCGGCGCCATGCCGCCGGTACTCGGCTGGGCCGCCGTCACCGGTTCGGCGCCGGCCGAGGCGTGGTTGCTGTTTCTCATCATCTTCGTGTGGACGCCGCCGCACTTCTGGTCCCTGGCGCTCTATCGGGCCAAGGAATACGAAGCCGCCGGCCTGCCCATGCTGCCGGTGACTCACGGCGCGGAGTACACCCGTCGCCACGTCTTCCTCTATACCGTCGGGCTGGCGTTGGCGACCCTGCTGCCGGTGGTGATCGGCATGTGCGGAGCGCTGTATCTGGCGGCGGCGCTGATACTCAACGCCGTCTTCCTCAAGCACGCCTGGCGGGTGTGGCGGCATTACAGCGACGATGTAGCGCGGGCGTCTTTCCGCTGGTCGATCGTCTATCTTTCCCTTTTGTTTGCCGCATTGCTGCTGGACCATTACTTCAGCATCCTGCTGCTCTGAGCCGGTGCCCAATCGGGCGTAATCAGGCGGGTAGTCCAACGGCGCTGGCGTAGGGTCCGATCTACTCAATAAAAACGGGCGACAGCGGATTCCGCTGTCGCCCGTAATCCATTGGCAGGGTACTCAGGCCGCGGCGGCCAGGTGTCCTTTCATTTTTTGCAGCGCCTTGGCTTCGATCTGGCGAATGCGTTCCGCCGAGACGCCATATTCGGCGGCGAGTTCGTGCAGGGTTGCCGCGTCTTCGTCGTCATCCAGCAGCCAGCGGCGCTGAACGATGGCGCGGCTGCGGTCGTCGAGGCTGGATAGTGCAGCTTGCAGGCCTTCGCTTTGCAGCCGGTCGTATTCGCGACGCTCCAACTGGGCGGTCGGTTCGCTGCTGTGATCGGCGGCGAGGTAGGCAATCGGCGCGAAGCGCTCGTCCTCGTCGTCGCTGCCGCTTTCCAGGGCTATGTCGCTGCCGCCAAGGCGAATTTCCATCTCCACCACATCGTCGGCCTTGACGCCCAACTTGGTGGCTACCGCCTTTACGTCCTCGTGGCCGAGGGCAGCCGAGCCGGGCTTCATGCTGCGCAGGTTGAAGAACAGCTTGCGCTGTGCCTTGGTGGTAGCGACCTTCACCAGGCGCCAGTTCTTCAAAACGTATTCATGGATCTCCGCCTTGATCCAGTGCATGGCGAACGACACCAGCCGCACCCCTCGCTCCGGGTCGAAGCGTTTCACCGCCTTCATCAGGCCGATATTGCCCTCCTGAATCAGGTCGGCATGCGGCAACCCGTAGCCTAGGTAGCCGCGGGCGATCGAAATCACCAACCGCAAATGGGACATCACCAACTGGCGGGCGGCATCGAGATCCTGATGATCGTGCAGACGCCGCGCCAATTCCAACTCTTCGCTTTCCGAGAGCATCGGAATACGGTTCGCAGCCTGAATGTACGACTCAAGGCTACCGCCCGCGGACGGAACGGGAAACTGTTTCAAACTCAGGGCTTGGCTCATAAGGGCACCTCCTTGAACATAATATTAGCACTCTCGGCCATAGAGTGCTAAACCGGTGCGCGAGTTCCTTCGATGCGGATTTGGCCGCCGCCAGGCTCAGACGACGGCTATTTTCGTGGCCTGTACCTTGCAGTAGATCCTGAATGCATCCTCAATCGCCTTTCGCTCCAGCCGGCTGACGATGAAAACTACACGTGAGGAACGGTCGTCGTCGGGCCATTGGTCGAGGAAGGCGATCGGATAGCGGGTAAAGCCGACCCCTTGGACGATCACCGGCCGCGGATCCTTGTGCACGCAGACGATGCCCTTGATGCGGAGGATTTGATCGCCATGGGCCAGTTGCAGGCTATCGACGGCCTTGGCGAATTCGCTCCATTTGAAGGGCTGCGTGAAGCGCAACACATGGGCTTCGACATTGGCGTCGTGGCGATTGACATCGTGGCGATGTCCTGCATGATGCGTTGTGCGCAAGGCTTCCTCGCCGAGCCAACGGGCGACGAGTTCGGGTTTGCCGGCGACGTCGTAGCTGCCCAGCCCGAGTACCTGTTCGACACTGCACTTTCCACCACGGACCTGGATCTGTTGTGCGCCCGGATTGATCCGGGCAAGCATAGCGCTGGTCTGCTCGATCTGCTCCGGGCTGGCGAGATCGCATTTGGTCAGCAGCAACCGGTCGGCCATCGCCACCTGCTTCACTGCCTCGAAATGGTCGGCGAGCTGGCGGTCGATATGGGTCGCATCGGCCGCCGTCACTACCCCATCAAGGCGGTAGCGGATGCAGAACTCCTCCTTGATGGCGTGCACCACCGGTGCCGGGTCGGCGAGTCCGGTGGTTTCGATCACCACCCTCGACAGGGCGCGAATTTGTTCATTCTGGCGTCGCTTGAGCAACTCGGTCAGCGTTCGCGTCAGGTCGCCGCGCACCGTGCAGCAGATGCAGCCCGAATCCAGCAGCACCATGTCGTCGGCCACTTTCTCCACCAGCAGGTGGTCGATGCCGACTTCGCCGAATTCGTTGATCAGCAGCGCCACGTCCTTCATCGCCGGCTGCTGTACCCAATCGTTGAGCAGAGTGGTCTTGCCCGCGCCGAGAAACCCCGTCAGGATTGTGACGGGGATACGGTGGTCTTGCATTACGGTGCGGTCGGCAGGCTGGCGATGGCCTGATCAAGCAGCGCCTTGGTCTCGTTGGTTGACGGCAGCTTGGGGTCGGCACCCGGCCATTCAAAATTGAAGCTGACGTGGCGGCGCCCTGCCTGCCGGTCGCAGGCGACGAAGTGGAGGGTCACCGGGTCTTCGCCCGCCTTGGTGGCTACCGGATAGTTGCCGGTTTCGCAGGTCGCGTCGCCGATCCGTGTTTCCCCCAGCTTGTCGGCCGGTTTGATCTTGTCCGATACGGTTTTGAGCCAACCGGCGACAGCGTCCCCGGTCACGTCGTCGGTAAAGCTTTCGACGACAAGAAAGGCCCTAGCGGGCAGCTTTTCTTTGTCATTATCGAACGAGCAGATATCGGCGCGGACGTTGCCCGGGCTGGCTACATGATCCTTGTCAATGACGCGGCTGTCTGCGCGCGCTGCGGGTTCGGCGCCGAATCCCCAGGCCGCCAGGGCGTCGGCGGCCAGCAGCTTGCAGGCGTTGAGGCTGGGTGCGGCAGGCAACTCGGCAGGCAGACTGGCCGATACGTCTGCGGCATTTTCCTCTTCAGCCCAGGCGGGGCCTGAGGCCAGGATCGTCAGGGCGACGGCGGTGAGCAGGGGGCGAGTGAACATTTGGGTCTCCTTCAGTGTTGTTTTAGGTGTTGCCGTAGGGAAATTGCGGCGCCGCCCAGTCCAAGCAGGGTGGCGGCGAAGAGTAACCAGCATGCCTCAACCGGGCCGAGCGTGGCAAGGTCGAAGTTGAGTGCGTAGAGTTGGCCGAGTTGATTGACCGGGCCGCGCAGCGCCAACGTAGCCAGGCTCACGATCAGCCAGGCCGCCAGGCCACCGGCCAGGCCCAGGAGGGCGCCGAAATAATGGAATGGGCGACGGATGAAGGCGTCGGTGGCGCCGAGCAGGCGGCTGACCTCGATTTCGGCGCGTTGAGTCAGCACCTGTAGACGGATAGTGTTGAAGGTGATCGCCACCAGCCCGCCGCCGAGCAGCGCGGCGAGCAGGGCGAGGCCGCTGCGGCCGAGATTGAGCAGGGCGTCGAGGCGCCGCACCCAGGCCGAATCGATCTGGATGTGCTCGACCTTCGGCCAGCCGCGAAGTTCGGCGGCCAGCGCTTCCATCGCCTCGGGTGCGCTGGAGGCCGGGGTGATGGCGTAGGCGTCAGGGAACGGATTGTGGCCTAGAGCGTCGATGACGTCGCCCAACCCCTCGTTTTTCTTCATCCGCGCCAGCGTTTGCTCGCGCGGCAGGAAGATGTAGCTACTGATTCCGGCGTGGGCTTTCAGACGTACCCCCAGTTCGGAGGCGGTCCGGCGGTCGCTGTCGATGCTGAGAAACAGCGAAAGGCGCGGCGTCGGCGCGGCTTTTTGCGCCAGCCTTTGTAGATTCGACAGCAGCAGGTAGCCACCGCTCGGCAGCGCCAGGGCGATTCCGATTGCCAGGATCGACAGCAGGCTGTTCAGCGGCGCAGCCCGCAGTCGCCGTAGCGCCAGCGTCAGTGCAGCCCGGTGTTGGGTCAGCCAGGTTTTCATTGCAGCTGGCCGTGGCTGAGCACCAGCTTGCGCGGTGCGGCCGCTTCGAAATAGTGGTCGTCGTAAGTGGCGATGAACACCGTCACCCCGACGCGATGAAAATCGAGAAAGATGTCCGCCACATCGCGCGCGGTCTCTGCATCGAGGTGTGCGGTAGGCTCGTCTGCCAGCAGCAGGTTGGGTCGGTTTACCACCGCCCGAGCGATCGACAGACGCTGCTGCTCACCGCCGGAGAGGGCGATCGGCATGGCTTTTTCGCGCGCCAGCAGGCCTACCTTGTCCAGCGCCGCGCGTGCCCGTTTCGCTGCCTCGCGCGGCGGCAGGCCGGCGATGGCCAGCGGCAGCACCACGTTGTCGAGCGCACTGCGGTCGAAGAGCAGCTTCTGGTCTTGGAACACCAGGCCGAGATTGCGCCGCAGATAGGGGATCGCCCGCGGGCGCAGGGCGCCGACGTTCTGTCCGTTGACCAGCACCGTGCCTCCACTCGGTCGCTCGATGGCGGCGACCAGCTTCAGCAGCGTGGACTTCCCCGCCCCCGAGTGACCACCCACCAGTACCAGCTCGCCGCGGGCGACCTCGAAGCTGACGTCGCTGAGCGCGGCAATGCTGCCTGGATAGCGTTTGCTGGCGTGCTCGAAGCGGATCATGCGGTCGCGTCGTCGAACAGTGCGGCGACGAACTCCTCTACACGGAACGGCTGTAGATCGTCGATGCCCTCGCCGACGCCGATAAAGCGTACCGGCTTCGGGCACTGGCGGGCGATGGCGGCGAGGACGCCGCCCTTGGCGGTGCCGTCGAGCTTGGTCAGCACCAGGCCGCTGACGCCGATCGCCTTGTCGAAGGCCTTGACCTGCTGGATCGCGTTCTGGCCGATGTTGGCGTCGAGCACCAGGATGACTTCATGGGGACCGCTGGGCTCTGCTTTCTGGATCACCCGGCGCACCTTGGCGATCTCTTCCATCAGGTTCAGCTGGGTCGGCAGGCGTCCGGCGGTGTCGGCCAGCACCACGTCGATGCCGCGTGCCTTGGCGGCGGAAATGGCGTCGAACACCACGGCCGCCGGATCGCCGCCTTCCTGGGCGATCACTGTCACGTCGTTGCGCCGGCCCCATTCGACCAGCTGCTCGCGCGCCGCGGCGCGGAAGGTGTCGCCCGCTGCCAGCAGCACCTTGTGCCCCTGGCTCTGGAAGTGCTTCGCCAGCTTGCCGATGGAGGTGGTCTTGCCGGCGCCGTTGACCCCGGCGATCATGACGATGAAGGGGCTGTGGTTGGCGACGTCAAGCGGTTGTTCGAGGGGGGTGAGCAGTTCCTGCAACACTTCGATCAGTGCGGCGCGGAGCTGGGCCGGCGACTCCATGCGCTCGCGCTTGACTCGGGCCTTCAGTTCGCCGAGCAGCCATTGCGTGGCCTCGACCCCGCAGTCGGCCATCAGCAGGGTGGTTTCCAGTTCGTCGAGTAGCTCCGCATCGATCTTCGCGCCGCCGAACAGACCGCCGAGTCCGCCGCCGAGGGCGTTGCGGGTCCGCGCCAGACCGGCCTTGAGGCGCTCGCTCCAGGAGGGTTTGTTTGCTTCGGCGGCCGCGGGCGCTGTGCCGTCTTTCTTTTTCAGGAAACCAAACATGGGGAAGACCGGTCAGAGCTAGGCCGCGCTATGATGCTCGGCCCTTGGATTAAGCAAGGCCCGTAGTCTAACGCGCATGATCGCCAGCATCACCTCCGTGCCATGAACAGCGCGGGCATAAAGGAAGAAGGCCCGCGCCCACCCGGCCTCCCCTCGCGGGGACGGTGATTGCTTGCTCGCTGCGCTCGGTAAGTACCCATCTTTCGATTTGTGTTTTTTCACGTTAATAAAGCGCCTCGTTCGCTCATGATGAAAAGAACTCTGCTCTATCCGGCCCTGTGCGTCGCGCTTGCCGCGACCGGCGGCACAGCCGTGGCCAACCCCTACGAAAAACAGCTGGCCAACGGCCTGCGCGTCATCGTCAAGGAAGACCATCGCGCGCCGACGGCGATCCAGATGGTCTGGTATAAGGCCGGCGCCGTTGATGAAAAGGACGGTACCTCGGGCGTCGCCCATGTGCTGGAGCACATGATGTTCAAGGGTACGCAAAAGGTCGGTCCGGGCGAGTTCTCGCGTCGCGTCGCGGCCGCCGGCGGCCGCGAAAACGCCTTCACTTCGACCGATTACACGGCCTATTTCCAGATGATTCCAAAGGCCCGGCTGGCCGAAATCATGGCGCTGGAAGCCGACCGCATGGGTCGCCTGGCGCTGACCGAGAAGGAATTCTCCTCGGAGATCAAGGTGGTGATGGAGGAGCGCCGCATGCGCACCGAAGACGAGCCGCGCGCGTTGGTCGGCGAGGCGCTGCGCGCCGTCGCCTTCCAGGCCCATCCCTACCGTCGCCCGGTGATCGGCTGGATGAACGATCTGGAACACATGAACTGGAAGGATGCGCGGGATTGGTATCGCTCCTGGTACGCGCCCAACAATGCGGTGGCGGTAATCGTCGGCGATGTCGATCACAACGAGGTTTTCCGTCTCGCCGAAAAACACTACGGTGGCTACGCGCCGCGCGCGCTGCCCGAGCGCAAGCCGCAGCGCGAGCCGGAGCAGGCCGGTATCAAGCGGGTCACGGTGAAGGCGCCGTCGAAGCTGCCCTACCTGCTGATGGCATGGAAGGCGCCGCGGCTGGAGGATGTGGACAAGGATCGCGACTATTACGCGCTGGAAGTGCTGGCGACGGTGTTCGACGGACACGATGCGGCCCGGTTCTCCAAGCACCTGGTGCGCGAACAGCAGGTGGCGCAGTCGGCGGGCGCCGGCTACGACGGCACGGTGCGCGGCGAAGCCCTATTCATGTTCGACGGCCAGCCTGCGGAAGGCAAGACCGTGGCCGAGCTCGAAACCGCGCTGCGCGGCGAGCTGAAGCGGGTACAGGACGAGGGCGTTTCTGCCGAGGAGCTGGCGCGGGTGAAGACCCAGACCGTCGCCGCCCAGGTATACAAGCGCGATTCGATGATGGCCCAGGCGATGGAGATCGGCCATTCCGAAATGACCGGATTGGGCTGGCGCAACATCGACAAGGTACTGGAAAAAATTCGCGGCGTGACTGCTGAGGAAGTGCAGGCGGTGGCGAAGAAATATTTCCGCGACGACCACCTGACGGTGGCCGTCCTCGATCCCCAGCCGATCGACGGCAGCAAGCCGAAGAAGCCGGTCGTGCAGCGGCATGCGCGTTGAGGTGACCCCGATGATCCCGAGACTGATGAAAATGCGTTTCTTGCTTCTGCTTGCCGCCTGCGTTGCCTGCTCCGCGCAGGCCGGTGTGAAAATCCAGCAGTGGATTGCGCCGTCCGGCGCGAAAGTCCTGTTCGTGGAAAGCCACGACCTACCGATACTCGATGTAAACATCGATTTTGCCGCCGGTTCGATCCATGCCCCGGCGGACAAGGCCGGCGTCGCCGGCCTGACCCATGGCCTGCTCGACGCCGGTGCCGGCGACTGGTCGGAGGACCAGATTGCCGAGCGCCAGGTCGATCTCGGCGCGCGCATCGGCGGTTCGGTGGACGATGATCGCGCCAGCCTGACGCTGCGTACCCTCTCCTCGCGCATTGAGCGCGATGGCGCACTGGAACTGCTGCAGACCATCCTCACCCGGCCGCTGTTCCCCGAGGCTGTGCTGGCGCGCGAACGCGCCCGGTCGATCGCGGCGATCCAGGAGGCCGACACGCGGCCGGACCATATTGCCGGCAAGCGTTTCGCCGCCGCCATCTATCCGGGGCACCCCTACGGCGTGAGCGCCAGCGTGGAATCGGTCGGCCGCATCGGCCGAGACGATCTGGTCGAGTATCACCAGCGCTTCTATACTGCCCGCCGCGCGGTAATTTCGATCATTGGCGACGTCAGTCGCGCCGACGCGGAGGCCATCGCCCAGCGTCTGAGCGGCGGCCTGCCTGCCGGCCGTGGTGACGCACCGCTGCCGGCGGTAACCCTGCCCAAGGCCGAGACCGTCAAGCTGCCGCACCCGGCGGCGCAGAGCCACATCCTCGTCGGCATGCCGGCGATACGCCGTGGCGATCCCGACTTCTTCCCGCTGTTGGTGGGCAATTACACACTGGGCGGCGGCGGCTTCGTCTCACGCCTGATGAACGAGGTGCGCGAGAAGCGCGGCCTGGTTTACGACGTGCATTCCTATTTTTCGCCGCGCAAGCTCGAAGGGCCGTTCCAGATCGGACTACAGACGCGCCGCGACCAGGCCGACGCGGCGCTGAAGGTGGTGAACGAAGTGCTGGCCGGCTTTCTCCGCAGCGGTCCCACTGCGGCCGAGCTCAAGGCAGCCAAGCAGAACCTGGCCGACGGACTGGCGCTGCGCATCGACAGCAACGCCAAGCTGCTCGGCTATCTGGCGGTGATCGGTTTCTACGATCTGCCGCTAAGCTATCTCGATGACTACCCGGCGCGTGTGAAGGCGGTCACCGCCGCACAGGTGCGGGAAGCGTTCGCCCGCCATGTGAAGGCGGAGAATCTGGTGACGGTCGTGGTGGCGGCGGACTGAAAGTCCGCCATGCGGCGGCGCGACGCCTAATCGCCAACCACCGCCTCGCCGCGCAGGCTGTGCGGTAGCGCTGCGGTGATGGCGACATCGATGAATTGGCCGACCAGCCGTGCCGGTCCGGCGAAATTCACCACCCGGTTGTTGTCGGTGCGGCCGGCCAGTTCGCGGGCGTCCTTTTTCGCGTGGCCTTCCACCAGCACCCGCTGCACGCTGCCGACCATGGTCTTGGAGATTTCGAAGGCCATGTCCTCGATGCGCCGCTGTAGGCGGATCAGGCGCTGCGTCTTCAACGGTTCCGGCGTGTCGTCGGCCAGTTCGGCGGCCGGTGTACCGGGGCGGGCGCTGTAGATAAAAAAGAAACTGTTGTCGAAGCCGACGTCCTCGATCAACTTCATGGTTTTCTCGAAATCGTCCTCGGTCTCGCCGGGAAACCCGATGATGAAATCGGAAGACAGCGACAGATCGGGTCGCGCCGCGCGCAGTCTGCGCACGATGGATTTGTACTCCAGCGCCGTGTAGCCGCGCTTCATTGCCGCGAGGATGCGGTCGGAACCCGACTGCACCGGCAGGTGCAGATGCGACACCAGCTTGGGTACCCGGGCATAGGTGTCGATCAGCCGCTGCGTCATTTCGCGCGGATGCGATGTGGTGTAGCGGATGCGTTCGATGCCCGGCATTTCGGCGACGGTCTCGATCAGGAAGGCGAGGTCGGCGTCTGTATCGGCATCTTCGATGTGGCCGCGGTAGGCATTCACGTTCTGGCCGAGCAGAGTGACTTCCTTGACCCCTTGCGCGGTGAGCCCGGCGATTTCGGTGAGGATGTCTTCCAGTGGCCGCGAGACTTCCTCGCCACGGGTGTAGGGCACAATGCAAAAGGTGCAGAACTTCGAGCAGCCTTCCATGATCGAGACGAAAGCCGAGGTTCCCTCAACGCGTGCCGGTGGCAGGTGGTCGAATTTTTCGATTTCGGGGAAGGAGATATCCACCTGCGACTTGCCCGTTTCGCGGTGCGCGGCGATCAGCCCGGGCAGTCGGTGCAGGGTTTGCGGGCCGAATACCAGGTCGACGTAGGGCGCTCGCTCGACGATGGCCGCACCCTCCTGGCTGGCGACGCAGCCGCCGACACCAATCACCAGATTGGGATTCTGCTGTTTCAGGTGCTTGATCCTGCCCAGGTCGTGGAACACCTTCTCTTGCGCCTTTTCGCGCACCGAGCAGGTGTTGAACAGGATGATGTCGGCTTCCTCGGGGTTGTCTGTCTGCACCGTGCCCTCGCCGGCGGCGAGGACGTCGAGCATCTTGTCGGAATCGTATTCATTCATCTGGCACCCGAAGGTGCGGATGAAAACCTTTTTATTCATGGGGTTGATGCGGCTGCACGGCGCATGGCGCGGGGTGCGGATTATAAGGCGCGTACCGGCCGGGAGTCCGTTGGGGTATGGTTAACGGTACAGGCAATGTGCGCGATTCATCATGAATAACAATAACCGTTTCTTCTCTTCCGCCTGGTTTGCCGCAGCACTGTGGACGCTGGTTCTGGCCGGATCGCTGGGCTGGGCTCTGCTCAGCAACCGCCAGCAGACGCTGGACCTTGCCCGCCACGAAGCGAAGGCCTATCTGGGCAAGGATATAGCGTTTCGCAGTTGGGCGACTTCCCACGGCGGCGTCTATGTGCCGCCGAGCGAGCGGACGCCGCCGAACCCGTATCTCGCCAATGTGCCGGATCGGGACGTGGAAACCACCTCGGGGAAAAAACTGACCCTGATGAACCCGGCCTACATGTTGCGCGAAGTGCAGACCTATTTCGGTAGCGGTTTCGGCGAGAAGGGCCACATCACCAGTCTCAAGCCGCTCAATCCGGGCAATGCTCCGGATGCGTGGGAGCGCAGTGTGCTGCGGCGCTTCGAGCGGGGGGAGCGTGAAATCTGGGAAATCAGCGAGGTCGACGGCAAGCCGCACCTGCGCATGATGCGGGCCTTCATCATCGAGAAGGGTTGTCTCAAATGCCATGCCCAGCAGGGCTACACGCTGGGCGACGTTCGCGGCGGCATTGCCGTGACGCTCTCACTGGATCCCTTCACCAGGGCAGCCGAGGTTACCCGGCGCGACCTGTCCATCGGCCACGGCTCGATCTGGCTGCTGGGTCTTGCCGGCATCGGTTTCGTTGCACGCCTGCGCCGCCGCAACGAGGCCGATGCACTGGCGGCGCAGGCGGCGCGACTCAAGGCGAGCGCCGAAATCGAAGACCTTTACGATCATGCGCCCTGCGGTTACCACTCTCTCGATGCGAACGGCGTCTTCGTCCGCATCAACCAGACCGAACTGGACTGGCTGGGCTACCGGCGCGAGGACGTCGTCGGTCGGTTGCGTTTCGAAGATGTCGTCAGTGAAACCGGGATAGCCACCTTTCGCGAGAACTTCCCGAGGTTTATGAGGGAAGGATACGTCAGCGGTTTGGAGTTCGATCTGCGGTGCAAAGATGGTTCGCTGAGGCCGGTGATCGTCAGCGCTACCGCCGTTAGGGACGAGGCGGGCGCGTTCCTGATGAGCCGATCGACCATGTACGACATCTCCGAACGCAAGCAGGTGGAGCGGGAGCGGGAACAGTATTTCAGTTTCTTCATGCTCTCGACCAATCCCATGTGCATTGCCGATCCGTTCGGCTGCTTTTTGAAAGTCAATCCGGCGCTGACGCAGCTTACCGGCTTTGAGGCAAGCGAACTGGTGGCGAAACCCTTTCTGGAATTCGTCGTTCCCGAGGATCGCCAGCGAACGGTCGAGGAAATGGAAAAGCAGGTGACGGTTCGTCCGTCGATGAACTTCGTGAACCGTTATCTGCGCAAGGATGGAACGACCATTCTGCTGTCGTGGACGGCCTACTTCGACAAAAACACGGGCGTTACCTACGCTACGGCCCACGACATCACGGAAAGCAAGCGGGCGGAGGATGAAATCAGGAAGCTCAATGCCGAGCTTGAACAGCGGGTTGCCCAGCGGACTTCCCAATTGGAAGCGGCCAACAAGGAGCTGGAGGCCTTCGCCTATTCGGTGTCGCACGATCTGCGGGCGCCGCTGCGCGCTGTGGACGGTTTTTCCAAAATACTCAGCGACGAGTATGGCGAAAAGCTTGACGCCGATGCCGCCCACCTGCTGGCGGTGGTGCGCGAAAACGCACAACGCATGGGGCAGTTGATCGGCGACATCCTCGATCTGTCGCGCACCAATCGTCTGGAGATGGAAAAGACCCCCGTCGATCTGGCCAAGCTGGCCCAGGAGATTTTTGCGGAACAGAAGACGTTTCTGCCGCAGCGCGCGATTCGCCTGGAGGTCGGCGAACTGCCCGTTGCCTGGGGAGACCGCTCGCTGTTACGGCAGGTTCTGGTGAACCTGCTGTCGAACGCGATCAAATTCACCGCGGCGAAAGCGGAGGCCGTGATCGTCCTCGCGGGCTACAGTGAGGGCGATGAAGACCATTACAGCGTGCAGGACAACGGCGCCGGCTTCGACATGAACTATGTGCACAAGTTGTTCGGGGTCTTCGAGCGCCTGCATACGCGCGAGGAATTCGAGGGGACGGGGATCGGCCTGGCCATCGTCAAGCGCGTCGTCGTTCGCCACGGTGGACGGGTCTGGGCGGAGGGCAAGGTGGGCGAAGGCGCGACGATCCATTTCACCCTGCCGCACGCGGCCGGGGCCGGACAGCCATGAAATATCCGCTGCCGGCGTTGATCGATCTGCCGCGACTACAGCAGTTGATGGACACGCTGTATCAGGCGACCGGCATCAATCACGCCTTGATCGACAACGACAGCGTGGTGCATACCGCCGTCGGCTGGCAGGACATCTGCACCAAATTCCATCGCGTCAACGCCGAGACCTGCGCCCGTTGTCAAGAGAGCGACCGGTATATCAAGGATCATCTCGGCGACGGGGCCTACGTCGGTTACCGTTGCCCTCAGGGGCTGGTCGATTACGCCACGCCGGTGGTCATCGAAGGCGAGCACGTGGCGAATATCTTCACCGGGCAGCTGTTGCACGAACCGCCCGACATCGAGGCGTTCCGCCAGCAGGCAAGACGTTACGGCTTCGACGAAGATGACTATCTCGAAGCGCTGGCGAAGGTTCGCATCCTTCCTAAGGAGCGCATCGGCGAAATCATGGCGTTCCAGGTGCAACTGGCGCAGATGCTGGCGGAAACCGGTCTTACGCGCATGCGTCAGCTGGAGGCTGAAGAGGATCTGCGGCGGTTGAATCGAGATCTACAGCAGCAGGTGGATGCGCAGATGCACGCGCTGCGCCAGCTGAACGCCGAACTGGAGCAGCGGGTATCAAACCGCACGGAGCAGCTCGAAGCCGCGAACCGGGAATTGGAGGAGTTTTCCTATTCGATTTCCCACGACATGCGCACACCGCTGCGTGCCGTGGCCGGCTTTGCGCGGATACTGCTCGACGAACACGGCGCCCGGCTCGATCCCGAGGGCCGGCGATTGTTGGGGGTGGTGCACGACAATACCGTGTTCATGGGGCAGTTGATCGACGGCATTATCGAATTCCTGCGCCTGGGACGTTGCCGGATGGAATGCCAGACGATCGATGTCGGCGCGATGGCGCGGGAGGTGTTTGCACAGCGGGTAGCCGCGGTGCCCGAACGCACCGTGCGGTTGACGGTCGGCGAGTTGCCGCCGGCGTGGGGCGATCCGGCGATGATTCGCCGGGCGCTGGAAAATCTGTTGTCCAATGCGATCAAGTTCACCCGGCCGCGCGCAGAAGCTTTGATTGAAATCAACGGCCGCGCCGATGCCGGAGAAAGCCTTTACTGCGTAAGGGATAATGGTGTCGGTTTCGACATGAAGTATCAGTCCAAGCTGTTCAAGGTCTTCGAGCGGGTCCATGCACCGGGCGAGTTCGAAGGTACGGCTATCGGCCTCGCCGTTGTCAAGCGCGTTGTCGGTCGCCATGGCGGGCGGGTCTGGGCGGAAGGCAAGATCGGCGAGGGCGCTGCAATCAGCTTCAGCCTGCCGGGGAAAGGGAAGCAAAGTGAGTCAGGAAGATAGCGCAGTGGAAATCCTGCTGGTGGAAGACACCGCAGCGGATGCCGAATTGACTACCCGTGCTTTGCACAAGCGCAACCTGGCCAATCATCTGGTCTGGGTCAAGGACGGCGCGGAGGCGCTGGATTTCATTTTCGCCACCGGCGCATACGCCGGCAGGGATATCCAGAACAGCCCCAAGGTGATCCTGCTCGATCTGCGCTTACCCAAGGTCAGCGGCGTCGAAGTATTGCGCCGGATCAAAGGCGATGCGCGAACGCGGGCCATTCCGGTGGTGGTGCTGACGTCCTCGCGGGAGGATATCGATCTCGCCGCGTGCTATGCCCTCGGCGTTAACAGCTATATAACCAAACCCGTCGAGTTCGACGAATTCGCTCGGGTTGTCGGCGAACTCGGCCTCTATTGGCTGCTGGTCAACAAGGTGCCAGGCGGCTAGCCGAAAATGACAAAGTCGTTGCAGGTGCTGCTGCTGGAAGACGAACCGGTCGATGCAGAGCTTATCGAGCGGGAACTGCGCAAGGCCGGAATCGATTTCGTCGCCCGCCGCGTAGACCAGCGCGAGCCCTTTATCCGAGCCTTGGGCGAATTCCATCCCGATCTGGTGTTGGCCGACTACAAGCTGCCAGGCTTCAGCGGCCTCGAAGCGTTGACCATTGCGCGCGAGCAATCGCTTGGCATCCCCTTCATTTTCGTCTCCGGCACCATGGGCGAGGAATTCGCCATCGAGACGCTGCACCAGGGCGCTGCCGATTATGTCCTCAAGAACCATCTGAGCAAGCTGGCGCCGGCCGTGAATCGCGCCTTGCTGATGGCCGGCGAACAGCGGCGACGCAAAGAGGCCGAACTCGATCTGATGGAGAGCGAGGAGAAGTTCCGCAACATGGCCGAGTCGGCGCAGGACGGCATTGTTGTTGTCGACCAGGATGGTCAGGTGACCTACTGGAACCCGGCCGCCGAGCGCATGTTCGGCTATCTACAGGAAGCGATCGTCGGCCGCAACCTGCACAATCTGATCGTTCCGCAACGCTATCATGCGGCATATCACCAGGGCTGGCCGGCCTTCCGCCGCAGCGGCGAAGGCCAGATCGTCGGTCGTGTCACCGAGATGGTCGGCATGAAGCAGGGCGGCGAGGAATTTCCGGTCGAGCTGTCGATCTCCGCCGCCCAGGTTAAGGGCCAATGGACGGCCATCGGCATCATCCGTGACATTACCGAGCGCAAGGCTGCCGAAAGGACTCTGCGCCAGACCAATCGTTTTCTCAAGACACTCAGCCGCTGCAATGAAACCCTGGTGCACGCGGAAAACGAGACGGCCCTGTTGCAGGACATGTGTCGGGTGGTCGTGGAGGAGGGCGGATTTTCAGCCGCCTGGGTCGGTTACGTAGAGCATGACCCGAGGAAGTCCATTCGCGTGGTGGCGAAATCGGGCGCCAATGCCGAGCGTTTCCTGTCGGCGCTGGATCTGACCTGGGCCGAGGACGCGCGGGGCCAGGGGCCGATTGGACGGCTGGCGCGCAGCGGAATCATGCAGACCCTCGACGACACCGCAGCGGCCCCGGTTCCGGCGGCTTGGCGCGAACTGGCCATCGATTGCGGCATCCGTTCGGTTATCGCCCTGCCGTTGCAGGTGGAGGGTCAATTGCTCGGCGGCCTGGTCATTTATTCCGCCGAGGTCGGCACCTTTTCCGGCGACGAGATCGCCCCGCTGACCGAACTGGCGGGCGACATGGCGTTCGGTATCGCGACGCTGCGCGCCCGGGTGAAACAGGCGGAAAGCACGCGCAAGCTGGAGAAGAGCCTGGAGGCCACCGTACAGGCGATCGCCACTACGATCGAGGCCCGCGACCCGTATACGGCCGGCCACCAGAAACTGGTTAGCCGGCTTGCCGTCGCCATCGGCAGCGAAATGGGGCTGTCGAAGGACCGCTTGGCGGGCTTGCAGCGCGGCGCCGAAATCCACGATATCGGCAAGATCTATATCCCGTCGGAAATTCTCAATCGCCCTGGGCGTTTGAGCGCCATCGAATTCAGCCTGATCAAGACCCATCCCGAGGTAGGCTATCAGATCATCAAGGACGTGGACTTTCCTTGGCCGGTGGCGGATATGATCTTGCAGCACCATGAGCGCATCGACGGCAGCGGCTATCCCCATGGTCTCAAGGGCGACGAGATTCTGCTCGAAGCGCGGATTCTTGCTGTTGCAGACGTCGTCGAAGCGATGATGTCGCATCGCCCCTATCGCGCGGCGCTGGGCATCGATGCGGCGCTGGAGGAGATTGCCCGCAGCAGCGAGCGCAGTCTCGACCGCGCCGCGGTGGAGAGTTGCGTTCGCCTGTTTCGCGACCTTGGCTTCGTCCTGACCTAGGGTCGAAGCGCTGCGGCGGCGAACGCAGGTTTTTTTATTTAAGTTCCGGAGAAAGGAATTACCGTGACGACTGCACTTTCGGCGGCGGCCCTCGACCAGCTCTTCCGCACAGCGCGCACCTTTAGCGGCTTCACATCCGATGCGCTGAGCGACGAAACGCTCAAGGCACTCTACGAACTGCTCAAGTGGGGGCCGACCTCGGTCAACTGTCAGCCGGCCCGCTACGTCTTCGTCCGTTCGCCGGCCGCCAAGCAGCGTCTGGCAGCGGCGTTGGCGGCCGGCAATCTGGAGAAAACCCTGGCCGCTCCGGTGACTGTGATCGTGGCCGAAGACACGCGCTTCCATGAGCATTTATCCCGCCAGTTCACGGCCTTCGACGCCAGGGCGATGTTCGAGTCGAATCCGGCGCTGGCTACGGAGACCGCCTTCCGCAACAGCAGTCTACAAGGCGCCTATCTGATTCTTGCCGCGCGAGCGCTGGGCCTCGGTTGCGGCCCGATGTCGGGCTTCGATGCCGGCAAGGTGAATGCCGAGTTCTTCCCCGACGGCCGTTTCCGTGCCAACTTCCTCTGCAACCTCGGTTACGGCGATCCGGCCAAGGTGCATCCGCGCGGCCCGCGCCTGGACTTCAGCGAAGTCGCGCAGATTCTCTGAGCGTTTGCGCAGGCTCCGCGCACCTAATGGCGATGCGCGTGCTGCATATCGTGCGTCGGTTCGCCCGACGGGCTGCGCACAGCGGCCTTGACGTCGAGGGTCTCGACCTTGCCGCTGCGGTCCTGCAGCCTGAGCGTGAGGGCGACACTGTCGCCGGCGGCAAGCGGCTTTTTCAACTCGGTCAGCATGATGTGGTAACCGCCGGGGGCGAAGGACACGGCCTTGCCGGCAGGCAGGTCGACGCCGTCGACGGCGCGCATTTTCATCACCCCGCCTTCGATTTTCATGCTGTGGACATGCGCTGCGCCGGCGGCCGGGGTGGTGGCGCCGATCAGCGTGAAGTCGCGCTTGCTGGTCAGCGTCATGTAGGCCGCGGTGGCGTTCTGCCCGGTTACCGTGCCGCGTACCCAGGGTGCCGTCACCTCCACCTCGGCGGCGAACGCGACGGAGGCGCAAAGCGCGAGCAGGGCAGGGAGCAGTTTTTTCACGACGGAATCCTTTATCGGGCATAGCGCCTGTGCGGCGCCGGAAGAAGCGGCGAGATGTCGAGCTTGCCGCCAAGTTTAGCGTCTGCGGCGATCGGCCGCAGATTCCGCGAAGGCCCGCGGCAATTTGCCGCACCCGGCAGAGCGCGCACCGGCGGGCGTAAAATTCTGCCGATGTTCCCGCCTCTGCACTCCGCCGCGCTGCAACTGCACCGGCTTGCCCTGCTGCGCTGGTTCCTCGTCGTCGGCCAGCTGATCGTCATCTTCGTGAGCGTTTATGGGCTGCGAGTCGCGCTGCCGCTGGAAGGCATGATCGCAGTCTGCCTGCTGCTCGGCGCGGTCAATGCGGCGACCCACTGGCGGCAGCAACTGAGCTTTCCGGTGACTAGCGGTGAATTGTTCGCCCAGATCTGTATCGACATGGTGGCGCTGGCGGTGCTGCTCTACTTCAGCGGCGGCTCGGCCAACCCCTTCGTTTCGCTGCTGCTGTTGCCGCTGACCATTGCGGCGACGATGCTGTCGGGCATTTGGGTCGGTGCGCTGGCGTTGCTCACCTTTGCCGCCTACAGTCTGCTGCTGCGCTGGAATCTGCCGCTGCCGCCGTCACTGGCTTCGCTACAGGGGCTCGATGCGCTGGTCTCGGCGGTGACTGGGGTCGATCGGGTACATCTGAGCCATGACGGCGGCTTCGCCTTTCATCTGATCGGCATGTGGATCAATTTTGCGGTCAGCGTACTCATTGTTGCCGTTTTCGTCGCGCGGCTGGCCGCCACGCTGCGCGAGCGGGAGCGCGAGCTGGCGCGGGCGCGCGAACGAACCCTGCGCCAGGAGCAGATACTGGCCCTCGGCACGCTGGCCGCAGGCGCTGCGCATCAACTCGGTACGCCGCTGTCCACGATGGCGGTGCTGGTGCGCGATCTCGAACTCGATCACGCCGCGTCCGCGCCGCTGAACCAGGATCTGGCGCTGCTGCGCGAACAGGTCGACCGCTGCAAGGCCATTCTCAAGCAGTTGGTGGCCGACGCGGCCGATGCCGATGCCGGCAGCCCGCTCACCGCGGCGGCGTTGCTAGCCCGTGTGGCCGACGAGTGGCGCTTGTTGCGCCCGGCCTGCACCTTGAGCGTGCGGATGCAGGCCGGCCCGTCGCCGCGCGTGTTCGCCGCGCGCACGCTCGACCAGGCGCTGCTCAACCTGCTCGACAACGCCGCAGACGCTTCGCCCGCCGGGATCGAAATCGATGCGTCATGGGATGCCCGGGAATGTCGCATTGACATCCTCGACCGCGGTCCCGGCATCGACCGCAGCGTCGCCGAGCGGATCGGCGAGCCCTTTGTCAGCACCAAGCGCGAAGCCGGCGGCATGGGCCTCGGCCTGTTCCTCACCAATGCCACTGTGGAAAATCTCGGCGGCCGCGTCGAACTGTTCGCCCGCGCGGGCGGCGGCGCGCGCACTCGCGTCGTGTTGCCCTGTGCCGGGGGCGGCGAGGGGAGGAGAGCCCCGTGAGCGCGAACGACCTTGCCGCTGCGCCCTCGCTTCTGCTGGTCGACGACGATGCGGTGTTCCGCGGCGTACTGGCTCGCGCTCTCGGTCGCCGCGGCTATGCAGTCAGCGAAGCCGCCGATGTCGCCGCCGCGCTTGCCTTGGCGGCCGCCAATCCGCCGGAGTATGCGGTGCTCGATCTGAAGCTGGAGCACGAGTCGGGTTTGCCCTTGATCCGCCAACTGCTCGATCTTGATCCGGAAACCCGCATCCTGATGCTCACCGGCTATGCCAGCGTGGCCACCGCCGTGGAAGCCATCAAGCTCGGCGCCACCCATTACCTGGCCAAACCGGTGGATGCCGATCAAGTGCTGGCCGCGCTGCACCGCACCGAGGGCGATGCGCAGGTTCCCGTGGGGGGCGACCCGCTGTCCGTCGAGCGACTGGAATGGGAACACATCCAGCGCGTGCTGGCCGATAACGACGGCAACATCAGCGCCACTGCGCGGGCGTTGAAAATGCACCGCCGCACCTTGCAGCGCAAGCTGGCCAAACGCCCCGTGCGTGGGTGAGGCGGCCGATTCAGCGCCGGCCGCGGCCGCCGAGGATCGAACCGAGCACGCCGCGGATGATTTCGCGGCCGAGCTGTGAACCGATGGTGCGGGCGGCGCTTTTCGCCACGGTCTGCAGCATCGTGTCGGCGCGGCGGCCGCGGCCCGCGGTGCTGCCGCCGAAAAGATCGCCGAGGACGTCGCCCAGGCCGCTGGCCGTCGGCGCGGGTGCGACGGTCGCTTTGCCTTTCAGCTTTTCGTAGGCCGATTCCCGATCCAGCGCCTGTTCGTAATGGCCGTAGAGCAGCGAGCCCTTGATCGCGGCTTCGCGTTCGGCTGCGATCATCGGCCCGATCCGTGTAGACGGAGGCAGCACCCAGGCGCGCTCGACGACCGTCGGCGTGCCCTTGGCATCGAGGAAGGACACCAGTGCCTCGCCGACGCCGAGTTCGGTGATGGCGGCTTCCACATCCAGCTTCGGGTTGGGACGCAGGGTTTGCGCGGCGGTCTTCACCGCCTTCTGATCGCGCGGGGTGAAGGCGCGCAACGCATGCTGCACGCGGTTGCCGAGCTGGCCCAGCACGCTGTCGGGGACATCGAGCGGGTTCTGCGTGACGAAGTAGATGCCGACACCCTTGGAGCGGATCAGGCGTACCACCTGTTCCACTTTTTCCAGCAGCGCGGGCGGCGCTTCGTTGAACAGCAGGTGGGCTTCGTCGAAGAAGAACACCAGCTTGGGCTTGTCCAGATCGCCGGCTTCCGGCAGCTGCTCGAACAGTTCGGCCAGCAGCCAGAGCAGGAAGGTGGAGTACAGGCGCGGCGCGTTCATCAGCTTTTCGCCGGCGAGGATGTTGATGACGCCGTGGGCCCTGGCATCGGTCTGCATCAGGTCGGCGATATCCAGCATCGGCTCACCGAAAAAGTTTTCGCCGCCCTGCTGCTCGATCTCCAGCAGGCCGCGCTGAATGGCGCCGATCGACGCGGCGGAAACGTTGCCGTATTCGGTCTTGAATTCGGCCGCATGCTCGCCGACATGCTGCACCATGGCGCGCAGATCCTTCAGATCGAGCAGCAGCAGGCCCTGGTCGTCGGCGATCTTGAACACCAGCTGCAGCACGCCGGCCTGGGTGTCGTTCAGATTGAGCAGGCGGCCGAGCAGCAGCGGGCCCATATCCGAGATGGTCGCGCGCACCGGATGGCCCTGCTCGCCGTAAATGTCCCAGAACACGACGGGGCAGGCGGCGGGCGCCCAGTCGTCGACCTTGAGCTGTTCCAGTCGCGCCTTCAGCTTGTCTGAGGCCGCACCCGCGGCACCGAGGCCCGACAGGTCCCCCTTCACATCGGCCATGAACACCGGCACGCCGCTGCGCGAGAACTGCTCCGCCAGCCGTTGCAGGGTGACGGTCTTGCCTGTGCCGGTGGCGCCCGCGATCAGGCCGTGGCGGTTGGCGAGGGCGGGCAGCAGGGCAAGTTCGATGTCACCGGCGCGGGCGATGGAAAGTGGCTGGGTCATGGCAGTCAGGGTCGAGTAAACTTCGCGGCTCATTCTAGCAACGCGCATACAAAGGAAATTAAGCATGGCCGGACATTCCAAATGGGCCAATATCCAGCATCGCAAGGGCCGCCAGGACGCCAAGCGGGGCAAGATATTCACCAAGCTGATCAAGGAAATCACCGTCGCCGCCAAGATGGGCGGGGGCGATGCGGGAGCCAATCCGCGTCTGCGCCTGGCGGTGGAAAAGGCCAAGGCGCAATCGCTGCCCAAGGACAATATCGACAATGCGATCAAGCGCGGCACCGGCCAGCTCGAAGGCGTGATCTACGAAGAGGTGCGCTACGAGGGCTACGGCATCGGCGGCGCGGCGGTGATGGTGGATTGCCTGACCGACAACAAGACCCGCACCGTGGCCGAGGTGCGCCATGCCTTCGCCAAAAATGGCGGCAACATGGGGGCTGAAGGTTCGGTGGCGTTCCAGTTCAAGCACTGCGGTCAGATGATGTTCGCGCCGGGGGTCGACGAGACGGCGCTGATGGATGCAGCGATCGAGGCGGGCGCCGAGGATGTGGTGACCAATGACGATGGGTCGATCGAGGTCATCACCGGCCCCAACGATTTCTCGGCCGTCAAGGAGTCGCTCGAGGCGGCCGGCTTCAAGCCGGAGTTTGCCGACGTGTTGCAAAAGCCGCTCAACGAATCCGAACTCGCCGGCGAGGATTCGCTGAAGATGCAGAAGCTGCTCGATGCGCTGGAGAATCTCGATGACGTGCAGGAGGTCTACACCTCGGCGGTGCTCGAATCGTAGTTGGCTTGCGCTGTCAGGGCGGTTTTCTCCGCCCGCCCGTCTGTTTTGCGCAATATCTGAGGCGGCTATGAGGGTATCCGGGCCCAATACAACACCACCTGTTTTGACCTGAATCAAGCGTAGGGTGGTCTAATGTGCGAGATATTCGCAGATGTGCCTGGCGTCGGGTCTGCTTCTTCGCCGGGTGCTTCCATGAAAAGCACGAGGAGAAGTAGTGAAACCCAGTGACGTCGCCAACCCCGACTATTTTCACAAGGTCGTGGATTGCCAGTGGGCCTGCCCGGCCCACACCCCCGTTCCGCAATATATCCGCCTGATCGCCGCCGGCCGTTACGGCGATGCCTATCTGGTCAACTGGCGCTCCAACGTTTTCCCCGGAATCCTCGGCCGCGTTTGCGACCGCCCGTGCGAACCGGCCTGCCGTCGCGGCCGAATCGACGAGGAACCGGTGGCGATCTGCCGCCTGAAGCGCGTCGCCGCCGATTTCAAGGAAGACATCCGCGATCGCCTGCCGGTCGCTCCTCCGCAGAACAACGGCAAGCGCATTGCCTGTATCGGCGGCGGTCCGGCCTCGCTCACGGTGGCCCGCGATCTCGCGGTTGCCGGCTATCAGGTTACGGTGTTCGACAATGCCAAATCGGCCGGCGGCATGATGCGCAGCCAGATTCCCAAGTTCCGTCTGCCGGAGGCGGTGATCGATGAGGAAGTCGATTACATCCTCAAGCTCGGCGTCGAGCTGAAAAACGATCACTGGGTGAACAGCCTGAAGGATGTGCTGGCCGAGAGCTGGGACGCCATTTTCGTCGGCACCGGCGCACCGCGCGGCCGCGATGCCGACGTGCCGGGCCGTCTCGAAGCCGCCAGCCATATTCATGTCGGTATCGAATGGCTGGCCAGCGTGGCCTTTGGCCACGTCAAATCGATCGCCCCGCGGGTGATCGTGCTCGGCGGCGGCAACACGGCGATGGACTGCTGCCGTACCGCCAAGCGCCTGGGCGGCATCGATGTGAAAGTGGTGGTACGTTCCGGTTTCGAGGAAATGAAAGCCTCGCCGTGGGAAAAAGAAGACGCGCTGCACGAGGGCATCGAGATCCACAATTTTCTGGTGCCGAAAGCGTTCCTGCACAACGGCGGCAAACTCTCGGCGGTGAGTTTCGAAAAAGTGCGCGCCGAATACGATGCGAAAGGCCGCCGCAATCTTGTGCCCACCGGTGAGCCGGACGTGGTGATGGAATGCGACGAAGTGCTGGTCGCCATCGGCCAGGAAAACAGCTTTCCCTGGATCGAGCGCGACATCGGCATCGAGTTCGATAAATGGGGCATGCCGGTGCTCGATGCGACGACCCTGCAATCGACGCAGCCGCGGGTGTTTTTCGGCGGCGATTCGGCGCTGGGGCCGAAGAACATCATCACCGCGGTGGCTCAGGGGCACGATGCGGCAATCTCCATCGATCTGTTCTGCCAAGGTAAGGACGTCGCGCGGCGGCCGGCGCCGATGGTGACTCTGGTGAGTCAGAAGATGGGCATCCACGAGTGGAGCTACGACAACCAGGTTTCGGAGGAGGATCGCCACCGTGTGCCGATGCGTCCTCTGGAACTGGCGTTGAAGGATCTGCGTACCGAACTGGAGTTGGGTTTCGATCCGAAGCTGGCCTATCAGGAAGCCGAGCGCTGCCTCAACTGTGACGTCGAGACGGTGTTCATCGGCAAGAACTGCATCGAGTGCGATGCTTGCGTCGACATCTGTCCCACCGAATGCATTACCTTTACCGCCAATGGCGAGGAGGACGATCTGCGCGGACGGCTTAAGGCGCCTTCGCGCAATATCGACCAGGACCTCTACGTCTCGGAGGCACTGAAGACCAGCCGCGTGATGGTCAAGGACGAGGATGTCTGCCTGCATTGCGGAATGTGCGCGGAGCGCTGTCCCACCGGGGCCTGGGATATGCAGAGATTCCTCCTCGAAACCGCGCAAGTGACCGGGAGCGCCGCATGAAACCCATCCAGAAAACCAACGAATTCGTCATCAAGTTCGCCAACGTCAACGGCTCCGGTTCGGCTTCGGCCAACGAACTGTTCGCCCGCGCCATCCTGCGCATGGGCGTAACCGTGTCGCCGCGCAACATCTTCCCATCCAACATCCAGGGCATGCCGACCTGGTACGAGATGCGCGTTTCCGCCTCCGGCTGGCTCGGCCGGCGCGGCGGCTGCGACATGATGGTGGCGATGAATCCGCAGACCTGGGATAGGGATATCGCCGAAATCGAACCCGGCGGCTATCTGTTCTACGATTCGACCAAGACCTTGCCGTCGTCGAAGTTCCGCGACGACATTACGGTGTTCGGCATTCCGCTGACCGAGATGTGCAACGGCATCTACAGCGATGCGCGGCAGCGCCAGCTGTTCAAAAACATCATGTACGTCGGTGCGCTGACCGCCCTGCTCGGGCTGGACATTGCCGAGGTGGAAAAGCTGATCGGCGAGCAGTACGCCGGCAAGGACAAGCTGATTGCGCCCAACGTGCATGCGCTGAAGTTCGGCTACGACCATGCCCAAGCCAGATTCAAGTGCCCGATCGGCCTGCGCATAGCGCGCGCCGATGCGGTAGGCGAGCGCATCTTCATCGACGGCAACAGCGCCGCTGGGTTGGGTGCCGTATTCGGTGGCGCCACGGTCTGCGGTTGGTATCCGATCACACCGTCGACCTCGGTGGTCGAGGCCTTCACCAAATACGCCAAGAAATACCGCACTGATGCCGAGACCGGCGAATCCAGCGTGGCCATCGTGCAGGCTGAGGACGAACTCGCCTCGATCGGTATGGTGATCGGCGCTGGCTGGAACGGCGCCCGAGCCTTTACAGCCACTTCCGGTCCGGGAATTTCGTTGATGCAGGAGTTTTTTGGCCTTGCCTACTTCGCCGAAATCCCGGCGGTGGTCTTCGACGTGCAGCGCGGCGGCCCGTCCACCGGCATGCCGACGCGCACCCAGCAGTCCGACCTGATCTCAGCCGCCTATGCGTCGCACGGCGACACCCGGCACGTCATGCTGCTGCCGGAAGATCCGTATGAGTGCTTCGAGTTCGGCGCCAGCGCCTTCGACCTGGCCGAACGTTTGCAGACGCCGGTATTTGTCATGCTCGATCTCGACATCGGCATGAACGAGCGCCTGACCCGCCCGTTTGCCTGGGACGATTCCCGCGAATACGATCGCGGCAAGGTGATGAGCGCTGCCGATCTCGATGCCGGCAAGGATTTCGGCCGCTACAAGGATGTGGACGGCGACGGTATTCCCTGGCGCACGATTCCCGGCACCCATCCGAGCAAAGGTGCCTTCTTCACCCGCGGTACCACGCGCAATCCCTACGCCAAATACAGCGAGACCGGCGCCGACTACATCTACAACATGGAACGGCTGCGCCGCAAACTCGATACCGCCGCCGAAATGGCACCGGCGCCGATCCTGCGCACGGCTAAGGAAGCCACCCGCATCGGCGCGATCTACTATGGATCGACCGCGCCGGCGATGGACGAGGCGATCGCCGCTCTGGAAGCCGAGGACATCCAGCTCGACATTCTGCGTGTGCGTGCCTTTCCCTTCGCCAAAGCGGTGCTCGATTTTGTCGCTGCCCACGATCACGTCTTCGTCGTCGAACAGAACGAAAGCGCCCAGTTGCGCCAGCTGCTGATCAACGAGGGCGAGATCGACCCGAAAAAGCTGGTCAAGGTGCTGCACTACGACGGCACGCCGATCACCGCGCGTTTCATCGCCGGCCGCATCGCCGACGCCCTTTCCGACCGCAAGATCATCCCCATTCGCAAGGTGGTGTCATGACCTATCTCGCCAAACCCAAACTGTTGCGCCCGGATACGCCGGTCAATGCTCTCGGCTACACCCGCCGCGATTACGAAGGAGCCATCTCCACGTTGTGCGCCGGCTGCGGTCACGACTCGATCAGTGCCGCCGTGGTGCAGGCTTGTTTCGATCTCGATATCCAGCCGCACCGCGTCGCCAAGCTTTCCGGTATCGGCTGCTCATCGAAGACGCCGGACTATTTCCTCGGCGCTTCGCACGGCTTCAATAGCGTGCACGGCCGCATGCCCTCGGTGCTGACAGGCGCGGCGCTGGCCAATCGCGACCTGATCTACCTCGGCATCTCCGGCGACGGCGATTCGGCCTCGATCGGCATCGGCCAGTTCGCCCACGTCATGCGCCGCGGCGTGAACATGACCTACATCGTCGAGAACAACGGCGTCTATGGCCTCACCAAGGGACAGTTCTCGGCCACCGCCGACAAGGGATCGAAGAGCAAGCGCGGGGTAGAGAACACCGACAGTCCGGTCGATTTGGTAGCCCTTGCGCTACAGCTCGGCGCCACCTATGTCGCGCGCAGCTTTTCCGGCGACAAGGCGCAACTGGTGCCGCTGATCAAGGGCGCCCTGCTGCATCGCGGCGCGGCCTTCATCGACGTCATCAGCCCGTGCGTGACCTTCAATAACCACGCCGGCTCGACCAAGAGCTACGATTACGTGCGCGAGCACAACGAGGTGCTCAACCGCCTCGACGTGTTGATGCCGCGGCAGGCGATCACCGCCGACTACCCTCCCGGCAGCGTCAGCGAGATCCGCCAGCACGACGGCTCGACGCTGCGCCTGCGCAAGCTGGCAGAGGATTACGAGCCCAACGACCGCGTCGGCGCGATGAGCCATCTTCAGGCCCATGCCGAGCGCGGCGAGATCGTCACCGGCCTGCTCTACGTCGATCCGCAGGCCTCCGATCTGCACGAACATCTGAACACCGTGGCGCAGCCGCTGAACACTCTCGGCGCTGATCGCCTGTGTCCCGGCAGCGCGGCGCTGGACAAGCTGAACGCGGCGCTGCGTTGACGGTCAGCGCCGATGAGGGCGGGATTCCCCGCCCTCATCGGCGTGGCGGTAGCCGCCGCTGCCGTGTATCTTGCGGTCCATGAACGATTCCGTCCGCATCCTCGGTATCGACCCCGGCCTGCGCATCACCGGCTTTGGCGTCATCGACAAGACCGGCAACAAACTCGGCTACGTTTCCAGCGGCTGTGTGCGCACCGACAGCATCCTGTCGCTGCCCGAGCGCATCAAGACCATCCTCGACGGCATCGCCGAGGTGGTGGCGGCCCATGGCCCGGCACAGGCTGCGGTGGAAAAAGTGTTCGTCAACGTCAATCCGCAATCCACGCTGTTGCTCGGCCAGGCCCGCGGCGCAGCGATCGCGGCCCTGGTCGGCGCCGGTCTGCCGGTGGCCGAATACACGGCGTTGCAAGTCAAGCAGGCGGTAGTGGGGCACGGCAAGGCGACCAAGGAGCAGGTGCAGCATATGGTGCGCCGCCTGCTGGCGCTGCCCGGCGAACCCTCGCCGGACGCCGCCGATGCACTCGCCTGCGCGATCTGCCACGCCCACGGCGGACAGGGGCTGGGTGCACTGGCGACGACGAATTTTCGCGTCAAGAACGGGAGGCTGGTGTGATCTGGACAAGCCGGATGAACCACGGGGGACACGGGGAGCACAGGGACGACAATGGACTGGCAATCCGCGTCTCTGTTTTGCGCTTTCCCTGTGCTTCCCGTGTCCCCCGTGGTTGATGTAGCTGATGGGGTAATGGATCGATGAATTCGCTTCTTTACGCCTGGGAATTCGGTGCCAACTTTGGCCACATCGGTGCCTTCCTGCCGCTCGGCCGTGCACTGCGCGATAGCGGACACCAGGTGCATTGGACGGTTGCCCAGACAGCGCCGGCCGCGCGCCTGCTGGAGCGCGAGGGCTTCACCTGGTTGCAGGCGCCGCTGGCTACCGAGCGGCCGCGGTCGGGGCCGCCGCTGACCTATGCCGACATCCTGTTGCGCTTCGGCTATGCCGACGCCGACGATCTGCGTGGGTTGGTGGTGGCTTGGCGCGAGCTGATGCGTCTCTCGGGTACGCGGCTGGTGCTCACCGATCACGCGCCGACGGCTGTGCTGGCGGCGCGCACGCTCGGTTTGCCGGTGATGCTGTTCTCCAACGGTTTCACCGTGCCGCCGCGGCAGCGTCCGCTGCCCAACATGCGGCCCTGGACGGCGCTCGCCGAGGCGCAGTTGCTGGCGCTCGAAGATGCGGCCCTGGCCTCGGTGAATACGGTGCTGGCGCACTTCGGCCAGGCTCCGCTGGATGCCCTGTGGAAGCTGTTCGACGTGGCCGAGGAGGCGCTGATCACCTACCCGGAGCTCGATCACTATGAGCAACGTGGGCCGGCGCGCTACTGGGGCAGTCTGCCCAATGCGGCGATCGGCGCCGCGCCGCCCTGGCCAGACAGGCCAGGGAAGCGTCTGTTCGCCTACCTGCGACCGGAAACTCCGCATGTCGAGGCGGTATTGAGCGCCTTGCAGGCACTCTCGCAGCCGACGGTGGTCTACCTGCCGGGGTTGAGTCCGGAGGCACGGCAACGCTGGCAGTCGCCGCATCTGGTCTTCGTCGCCGAGCCGGTCGATATCGCCGCAGCCGCGCGCAGTGCCGATGCGGCGATCACCTATTCCAGCCTGGCCACCACGACGGCGGTGCTGCTCGAAGGCAAGCCGCTGCTGTTGCTGCCTTCCCATCTTGAACAATTTCTGCTGGCTCGCCGCGTCGCGGCGATGGGCGCCGGGATTGCGGTCAATCCCGAGCAGCCGGCCGGCGATTTGCGCCCGGCGCTGCATACGCTGCTTGAGCAACCGGCGTTTACCGAAAATGCGCGGATCTTTGCCGCGAAATACGCCGCCTTCGGGCAGGACACGGTGATTGCCAATCTGGTGAAGCGCATCGAAACGCTGTGCGCAGGACAAGGCACACCGTGAGCGGCGTTGCCATGGCCCCCGGCGAACCCAGCCGCGAACGCTGCGGTAACCCGATGGCCCGCTATTTCATGGCGACCCGGCCGGCGTTTCTCAGCGTTACCCTGCTCGGCGCGCTGCTCGGGCTGGCCTGCGCACGGCAGGCCGGTGTACCGCTCGATGCGGCCGGGGCGGCGGTGACGCTGCTGTTCGCGCTGGTGGCCCATGCCGCGGCGAACGTGATCAACGACTACCACGATGCCGAGGGCGACGCCGGCAACAGCGAACGGTTGTTCCCGTTTACCGGTGGCAGCCGTTTCATCCAGAACGGCGTGCTGTCGCGTGCAGCCACTGGTCGATTCGGTTATGCGCTGTTGCTCAGCGTGATCCCCGCCGGGATGTGGCTGGTCCAGCGCAGCGCGCCCGGTCTGCTGGTCATCGGTCTCGCCGGACTGCTGGTCGGCTGGGCTTACTCGGCACCGCCGCTGAAGCTGGCCGCGCGCGGTCTCGGCGAAGCGGCGGTGGCGGCGGGCTGGGGGCTGGTGGTGGCGGGCAGCGATTTCGTCCAGCGCGGCGCATTCGAGCCGGGGCCGCTGCTGGCCGGACTCGGCTACGGCCTGATGGTCGCCAACCTGCTCTACATCAATCAGTTTCCCGATGCGGTAGCGGATGCGCGCGCCGGCAAGATGACGCTGGTCGCCCGCCTCGGTCGCCACCGCGCCGTCGGCGGCTACGCGCTGATCGCGCTGGGTGCGGTGTTCGCTCTGCTGCTCGGGGTCGCCCTCGGCCTGCTCCCGCCGCTTGCGCTGGCCGCACTGTTGGCGCTGTTGCCAGGGAGCGCCGCCTATCGCCGGTTGCTCGCCGATGCCGAGCGGCCGGCAAAGCTGCGCCCGGCGATTTTTGCCACGCTGGCGGCGGTTCACCTGTTCGGCCTGCTGCTGGCCGCCGCTTGTGTTTTCGGATAAGGACATCCCATGATCGGAAAAATCACCGGCCTGCTGTTGGAGAAGAATCCGCCGCTGATAACGGTGGACGTGCAAGGCATCGGCTACGAGATCGACGTACCGATGAGCACCTTCTACAACCTGCCCAATATCGGCGAGCGGGTAAGCCTGCAGACCCATCTGGCGATTCGCGAGGACGGCCACTTTCTCTATGGCTTTCTCAGCGAGAGCGAACGTGCGGCCTTCCGCCAGCTGCTGAAAATTTCCGGCATCGGCGCGCGCACCGCGCTGTCGGTACTCTCCGGGCTCTCGGTGAACGAGCTGGCGCAGGCGGTCGCTTTGCAGGAAGCGGGGCGGCTGGTGAAAATTCCCGGTATCGGCAAGAAGACCGCCGAACGTCTGCTGCTGGAGTTGCGCGATAAGCTGCCGAAGGTAATCGCTGGCGGGACAACCACGGTTGCCGCGCCCGTGCCCGACGCCGGCAGCGATATCCTCAACGCGTTGCTGGCACTCGGCTACAACGAGCGCGAGGCGCTTTCGGCGATGAAACACCTGACACCGGGAGCGACCGTCTCCGATGGCATTCGTCAGGCGCTGAAACTGCTCTCCAAAGGCTGAAGTAAACTGCGCCCATGACGGTTCAAACCGATAACTTCAACGATAGCGAGCGCCTGCTTGCGGCGGGACGCGAGTCGCCCCTGGAGGACGTGCTGGAGCGGGCGCTGCGGCCGAAGAAGCTGGCCGAGTACGTCGGCCAGCAGAAAATCCGTGAGCAGTTGGAAATTTTCATCGAGGCGGCGCGGGGGCGCGGCGAAGCGCTCGACCACGTGCTGCTGTTCGGCCCGCCGGGACTCGGCAAAACAACTTTGGCGCATATCGTCGCCCATGAGATGGGCGTCAATCTGCGCCAGACTTCCGGCCCGGTGCTGGAGCGCGCCGGCGATCTGGCGGCGATCCTGACCAACCTGGAACCGCATGATGTGCTGTTCATCGACGAGATCCATCGGCTCTCGCCGGTTGTGGAGGAAATCCTCTACCCGGCGCTGGAAGATTTTCAGATCGACATCATGATCGGTGAGGGGCCGGCGGCGCGCTCGGTGAAGCTCGACCTGCCGCCGTTTACCCTGATCGGCGCTACCACCCGCGCCGGGATGCTGACCAACCCGCTGCGCGACCGCTTTGGCATCGTCTCGCGGCTCGAGTTCTACACGCCGGACGAGTTGTCATCGATCGTGCGGCGTTCCGCGCAACTCCTGAAGTGCGCCATCGCCGACGACGGCGCGGTGGAGATCGCCAAACGGTCGCGCGGTACGCCGCGGATCGCCAACCGCCTGCTGCGCCGTGTGCGCGACTATGCCGAGGTGAAGGCCGAGGGCCATATCACCCGCCCGGTGGCGGATGCCGCGCTGACCATGCTCGACGTCGATCACCTGGGCCTTGACGTCATGGACCGCAAGCTGCTCGGCGCGATGCTGGAGAAGTTCGGCGGCGGCCCCGTCGGTGTGGACAACCTGGCGGCCGCCATCGGCGAAGCCCGCGACACCATCGAGGATGTGCTCGAACCGTATTTGATCCAGCAGGGCTATCTGCAACGTACGCCGCGTGGCCGTGTCGCCACGGCCAGCATCTGGCGGCATTTCGGTCTGGAAAGCCCGTTGCCCGCCGGCCAGCCCAATTTGTTTACCGAATGATCGGGGCCGGAACCTGATGGCGGAGTTCTTCGACAGTCGCAAGCGGATTCTGGTTACCGGCGGTGCCGGCTTTCTGGGCTCGCATTTGTGCGAGCGGCTACTCGATGCGGGGCATGAAGTCCTTTGTGTCGACAATTTCTTCACCGGGACAAAAAGAAACATCGAGCCTCTTTTGCCGAATCCGCGTTTCGAGTTGCTGAGGCACGACGTAACTTTTCCGCTTTACGTGGAGGTGGACGAAATCTATAACCTGGCCTGCCCGGCCTCGCCCGTGCATTACCAGTTCGACCCGGTCCAAACGACCAAGACAAGCGTTCATGGCGCCATCAATATGCTCGGGCTGGCGAAACGGGTAAGGGCGAAAATTCTCCAGGCCTCGACCAGCGAGGTCTACGGCGATCCGACGATGCACCCGCAGGTCGAGACGTATTGGGGAAACGTCAATCCGATCGGTATCCGTTCGTGCTACGACGAAGGAAAGCGTTGCGCTGAAACCCTGTTTTTCGACTATCGCAGGCAACATGGGCTGCGCATAAAGGTCGCGCGCATCTTCAATACCTACGGTCCGCGAATGCTGAGCAACGACGGAAGGGTGGTTTCCAACTTCATCGTTCAAGCGCTACTCGGAAATCCGATCACTCTCTATGGCGACGGCTCGCAAACCCGTGCCTTCTGCCATGTGGACGACATGGTGTCGGCGCTGATTGCGCTGATGGATAGCGATGACGAATTTTGCGGGCCGGTCAACCTGGGAAATCCGGAGGAAGTCACTATTGCCGCGTTGGCGCGGGAAATAATTGCCCTGTCCGGATCGTCGGCAGAGATCGTATGCAGGCCGCTGCCCGCCGACGATCCGCTACAGCGCTGCCCTGACATCGGTCTCGCCCGTGCGAAACTGGGATGGGAGCCAAGGATTGGCCGGGCCGACGGTTTGCTCCAGACCATCGAATATTTCCGGGCGCTGATGACGATGGCGCCGGTGCAAGGATAAATCCGCATGGCGATTGACCAAGCAACGCCGACGCTCGCCTACATCACAAGCTGCAAGGGGCGTCTCTCGCATCTGCGGGAATCCTTGCCGCGCATCGTGGAGCAGCCTGCTCTTGAGCCCATCGTTGTCGATTACGGATGCCCCGAGGCTTGCGGCGATTGGGTCGAGGCTAATTTCCCTAGCGTCAAAGTCGTGCGCAGCGGCCCGACGAGCGGCTTCAATGCATCGATTGCGCGCAATCTTGGTGCAGCGGCCGCGAGTTCGCCGTGGTTTGGATTTTTCGATGCGGATGTTCTGCTCAGTACGTCGTTCTCGACTCGGGTGGTTCCTGCACTGGCGGCAGGAAATTTCTATCGGGCGAATCCGGTGACCTATCAGACCTGGGGTTCGTTGATCTGCCATCGCAACGACTTTGCGCTCGTAGGCGGTTACGACGAGGCCTATACCGGTTGGGGCGGTGAGGACGATGATCTGATCACCTTCCTTTCCCTCCTCGGACGCCGGCAAATGGGATTCCCGGCGGAGTTGTTGAGCGAAATTGCCCACTCCGATGAGCAGCGCACGCGGTTCTGCGAGATTCAGGATCGTTGGCTGCAAAGCCGCATCAACCAAGTGTACTTGCAGGCAAAACTGGATCTCTATCGGATACGTGGGACCCGCCTTGAAAGCGGCGAGGCAAACGCACTGTTTGGCGAAATTCAGCGGACGTTCGCCAATGCCGGCGGTAAGGGGGCGGCGCAGGATTCGGTTTCCGTGGTGCTGCCGGCCGCACTGATTGGCTCGCCGCCGCAAAATGGAATGATCGAAATTGCAGAATTGCAACGCACCATAACGTATACCGTTCGGGTAAAGGGGCGGGTTGCCAATCCAGGTATTGCGCCCAGCGATGTCGAGTGCATCTGAACGCCGCCCGCCAAAGTCGATGAGACAATTGACGATCCCGCGCGGCGGGTTGCCTGCGATCGCATTGACGATTCCCGACGACCAGCCGACGGATTACCTGATCAACGAAATTTATTCCGGCCGTTGCTATGCTCCGGTCCCTTGCGTGACTGATGTGGCAAGCGTCATCGATATCGGAGCGAATGTCGGTCTTGCGGCGGCCTACTTCCGGGCATGTTATCCGGATGCCCTGATCCACGGTTTCGAACCGGCTCCCGAGACCTTTGCGATCTTTGCGGCGAATGCAGAACGCATCGGTCGCTGCGTCGCGCATTCCTGGGGCTTGTACGCGTGCGATCGTCGGGTGAATTTGTTTCTCGGGCGTGAGGGCGCGGCGAACAATTCGATCTGCCAACACGAATATTCGTCGACGAACGCGATTTCGGTGGAGCTCAAAGCCTCCGGCCGTGTTTTTTCCGCGCTGTCTTTGCCGGACAGCGTCGACATCGTCAAGATTGACACCGAAGGCTGCGAGATCCCGGTACTGAGAGGGTTGGAGTCGTGGCTGAGCCGGGTTCGGCTGTTTTATATCGAGTTTCATTCGGAAGGCGACCGCCGCGTCATCGACGATCTGCTGCAACCGACACATACCCTGTGGCGCGCAGCTATCCATTCGCCGCACCGCGGACTCGTGGTCTATGTGCGGAGAGATTGTCTGCCTGCCGTGCTTCCCGATGCGGCGCTGGTCAGTGAGTAGCGCGATGGGTTGTTTCCGCTATGCGCCAAACTGCTGAATACGGGCCGAAGCCGCCGGGAGAAGACCGCCATGCGCTCGCGGTTCGTGTGTATTACGAGGACACCGACGCCGGCGGCGTGGTTTACTACGCCAACTATCTGCGCTTCCTCGAGCGGGCACGCACGGAGTTTTTGCGGCGGCTTGGCTATGGACAAGCGGATCTGGCACAGACTACCGGCCTGGCGTTTGCTGTGCGTTCCATTTCAGCGGAATATTTGCTGCCGGCGCGGCTCGACGATGAACTTGTGGTGACCTGTAGCATCGAAAGCCTCGGGCGTGCCCAGGTTGGATTCGGCCAGCGCGTGTTACGCGGCGGTGACCTGTTGCTGGAAGCCCGTGTGCGCGTCGCTTGTTTTGAACTGGCTCGGGGCAAGGCGGCGCCGATGCCCCGCGAACTTCACGAGAAACTCAAGGCTTTTATATGAGAACCTATTTTTCATTTCCTTTCTTGCCGCCCTGGCGCGGCGCGGCGCAGACAAAATGAATCTTTCCCAAGACCTGTCGATCATCGATCTGTTTATCCAGGCCAGCTTTGCAGTCAAGCTGGTGATGGGCCTCCTCATTGGCGTTTCCGTGATGTCTTGGTACTGGATCTTCCGCAAGTGGTTCGCGATCCGCGATGCGCGGGCGCGCACGGAGGAATTCGAACGCGACTTCTGGAGCGGCGGCGACCTCAACGCCCTGTTCCAGAGCGCGGTTAACGACCGCCACAGCGCCGGTGCGCTGGAGCGCATCTTCGAAGCCGGCTATCGCGAGTTCACCAAGCTGCGCGGGCAGAAGTCACTCGATCCGTCGGCGGTGGTGGACGGCATTCGCCGCGCCATGCGGGCCACCTACCAGCGCGAACTGGACGATCTCGATGCGCACCTGTCCTTTCTCGCCTCGGTCGGCTCGGTGTCGCCGTACGTCGGGCTGTTCGGTACCGTGTGGGGCATCATGCATGCGTTCCGCGGCCTCGCCAACGTTGCTTCGGCCACTCTCTCTGCAGTCGCTCCGGGTATTGCCGAGGCCTTGGTGGCGACGGCCATCGGCCTGTTCGCGGCGATTCCCGCGGTGCTCGCCTACAATAGTTTCGCCCACGATGTGGACCGGCTTTCGGTGCGTTTCGAGAGCTTCATGGAGGAGTTCGCCAACATCCTCCAGCGGCAGCTGAAGTAAGCCATGGCGAGTGCGCTTCCTGCCGTGCAGATGTTGTGGGTCGAGGGTCCGCTATCGCAGCTGGAACGGTTGTCGATCGCTTCGTTCCTGGCGCATGGCTACGCAGTCCATCTCTATACCTACGGAATCGACGGCGAGGTGCCGCGCGGCACGACGTTGATGGATGCCGGTGAGATCGTCGCTCCGTCCGAACGGTTCAGCCTGAGCCAAGCTGACGGGTTCGGCAGCGTCGCGCCGTTCTCCAACCGCTTCCGCTACAAACTGCTCTACGAACGTGGCGGCATCTGGTGCGACAGCGATATCGTGCTGCTCAAGCCGCTCGGCTTCCTGTCGGGACAGGATTACTGGTTCGCCAGCGAATACTGGATCGAAGACGGCGAGAAGAAGCGCATGACGGCGAAGGTGGCTAGTTGTTTCCTCAAGGCCCCGCGCGGCAGCGAAGCGATGCGTGAATGCTACGAACGCGCGTTGGCGACCGACGTGGGGAGCGCGGAATGGGGCGCTACCGGAGCAAAGCTGGTGGCCGATGTGGTTTCCCGTCGTCGCCTCGGGGACTCGGTGCTCAAACCCAATGTGATCTGCCCCGTGGCCTGCTGGGATTTCACCAAATTGTTGTCCGGCATGCATACCCTGCCGTCCGACGCCTATGCCATCCACTTTTACAACGAGATGCTGCGCAGGAATTTTTTCGATAAGGATGCGGCGTACGAGCCCCTCTGCATTTACGAGCGGCTCAAGGCGCATTACCTGAAGCGGACGGGGAGTGGCTTGAGATGAGACAACGCAGGCTGATGAACCAGATCAACGTCGTGCCTTACATCGACGTGATGCTGGTCTTGCTGGTGATTTTCATGGTTACCGCACCGATGATCCAGACCGGCAGCGTCGACCTGCCCAGCGTCGGCAAGAGCGCGCAGCCGGCGGTGGGACCGCTGGAGGTGATCATCCGCGCCGACCGTAGCGTGGCCCTGCGCGACCGGGCCAAAGGCGGCGCGGAGGAGGAGGTGAGCCGCAGCGACCTTCCCGGGCGGCTGCACGCTGCGCAGCAGGCGAATCCGCAGCAGGCGGTGCTGATCGCTGCCGACAAGAGCGTGCGCTATGAACTGGTGTTGGATGTGATGGACCAGTTGCAACGCCAGAACGTGGCCAAGATCGGCCTGCTGGTGCAGCCGGCGAAGTGACCATGGACGTGGCCCTGGAGCCTTATGCGCCGCGCGAGGCGCCGGGACGGACGATCTCCATCGTGTTGGCCCTGGCAATGCACTTGGCGTTGGCGGTTTTCCTGATCTACGGTATTCGCTGGCAGAGCTCTGCGCCGGCGGCCGTCGAGGTCAGTCTGGTGCGCGCCCTTCCCGAGTCCGCTACGCCGCCGCGGGCTGCGCCCGAGCCGCGTCCAGAGCCGAAAGTCGAGCCGCGTCCGGAGCCTAAAATCGAGCCCAAGCCACCGCTCAAGCCGGACATCGTCATTAAGGAAAAACCGAAGGCAAAGCCCCGGCCGGAAGCCAAGGAACCGCCACCCAAGCCGGCCGATCCGCTGCAAAGCATGCTCAACAAGGAACTGGCGCGAGAGCAGGCCAGCCTCGACCAGCACAAGATGACCCAGGCCATCGAGCGAGAGCAGGCACAACTCCGCGCCGGCCAGGCCGCCGCCGCCATGGGGCGGGCGAGCGCGAAATGGGCGGACCGCATCAACGCGGCGATCAAGCCGCGGATCGTGCGCGTGCCCGGCGTCAGCGGCAATCCCGAGGCGGTTTACGAAGTGACGCTGCTGCCCGATGGCAGCGTGCTGGGCGAGCCGAAGAGGAAGAAATCCACCGGCAATGCCGCGCTCGATGCGAGCATCGAGCGCGCGATCCTGCAATCCAGTCCGTTGCCCAAGCCCGATGACCCACGAGTGTTTCAGCGTGTTCTCAACCTGACCTTCAGACCGCTCGAGGACTGAGCCGTATAATTACGCGCCATGACCCGTATCCGCTTCCTTGCAACCCTTGCGCTGGCCGCAGTCAGCGCATCCGCGTCGGCCCAGTTGTCGGTCGAAATCACCGGTGCCGGCGCCAACCGGATTCCGATTGCCATCGCCAATTTCGAAGGCGAGCGCATCGTCTCGCAGGCCCTCGTCTCCGTGGTGCGCGCCGACCTTGAGCGCAGCGGCGTATTCCGCCTGATCGAACCGGGCGCCGCTCCGCTCGGCGAGACGGTCGCGTTGAACTACGGCGATTGGCGTAGCCGGACCGTCGATGGGGTCGTCGTCGGCAGCGTGCTGCCGCTGGCCGAAGGCCGCTACGACACGCGTTTCCGTCTGCACGACGTGCCGAAGCAGGCGTTGCTGGTGGCCCAGGGTTTGGCCCATGCGTCCACACCCTACCAGTTGCGCGCAACGGCCCATCGCATGGCCGACACGATCTACGAGAAACTCACCGGCGAGCCCGGGGTGTTTTCCACCCGCATTGCCTACGTAGTGAAGAGCACCGGACGCTACGAACTACAGATCGCCGATGCCGATGGCGCCAATCCGCAGGCGGCGCTGGCTTCGCGCGAGCCGATCATCTCGCCGACCTGGTCGCCCGATGGCAACAAACTGGCCTACGTGTCCTTCGAAGCGAAGAAGCCGGTCGTCTGGGTACACGATCTGGCCAGTGGGCGACGCCATGTCGCCGCCAATTTCAAGGGTTCCAACTCCGCCCCGGCCTGGTCGCCGGACGGCAAGGCGCTGGCCGTAGTGCTGACCAAGGACGGCAGTTCCCAGATCTATACCGTCAGGGTGGACGGCAGCGGCGCGACGCGGCTGGCCTCATCGCCAGGCATCGACACCGAACCGCGCTATTCGCCCGACGGCGCATGGATCTATTTCACGTCCGACCGCGGCGGCAGTCCGCAGATCTACCGCATTCCCGCTAGCGGCGGCGCTGCCGAGCGAATCACCTTCAACGGCAGTTATAACGTGACGCCGAGGCCGTCGCCGGACGGCAAGAGCCTGGCTTTTATTTCCCGCGAGGGCGGCCGTTTCCAACTGACATTGATGGATCTGTCCAGCCGCCAGACGCAGATCCTGACCGATTCCGTCAAGGACGAGTCGCCCAGCTTCGCGCCCAATGGCCGTATGATTCTGTACGCCTCCGAATCCGGCGGCCGCGGCGTTCTCGCTGCGGTTTCCAGCGACGGCAGCGTCAAACAGCGGTTGTCCATCCAGGCCGCCGATGTCAGGGAACCCGCTTGGGGTCCTTTCGTCAAATAACCTTTTAGCCACGATCACGGAGATCAATCATGTACCGCGCCCTACTTGCCGCTCTCGCCCTTTCCCTCCTTGCCGCATGCAGTTCGCAACCGCCGGCGCCCGAACAGCGCCCGTCGGGCGTCGAGGATCGCCAACCCAGCACGGTATCGAGCACCGCGCCGGTGAGCCAGGAAACCCTCGACCCTTACAGCGTCGCTGCGCTCAAGGATCCGAAGAGCATTCTCTCCAAGCGCGAAGTCTTTTTCGATTTCGACGAGTACGTCATCAAGGATGAGTTCAAGCCGCTGATTGCCGCCCATGCCAAGTTCCTGATCGCCAACCCGAAGTTCAAGATGCTGATCCAGGGCAATGCCGACGAACGCGGCAGCCGTGAATACAACCTGGCCCTGGGGCAGAAGCGTGCCGAGGCGGTGAAGAAGGCGCTGACGCTGCTTGGCGCACGCGAGGATCAGATCGAGTCGGTCAGCCTGGGCGAGGAAAAGCCGCGCTGCACCGAGCAGACCGAGGAGTGCTGGGCGAAGAATCGTCGCGACGACATACTCTACAGCGGCGAGTTCTGATCGATGTTGCGCCGGCTGATCGCGCTGTTGCTACTGGCATGTGCCCTTCCGGCGCGTGCCGGGCTGTTCGACGACGAGGTGGCGCGGCAGCGCATCGAGCGGCTGCAAGGGTCGATCGATGCGCTGACCCAGCAGACCGAACTGGCAACCCGCAATCAGGTTGAGTTCGCCAACCAGGCCGAGACGATCAAGACCGAGCTTGCCAAGGTGCGCGGCCAGCTTGAGGAATTGAGCTACCGGCTCGAAGCAGCGGAAAAGCGGCAGCGCGATTTCTACGTTGACCTCGACAATCGTCTGCGCAAGATCGAACAGGTCCAGGTGGCGACGGCGCAGGCAGACGCCAAACCGGCGGTCGATCCGGCGCAGGAGACGCGCGATTACGAGGCGGCGCTGGCTGCCCTCAAGGCGTCTCGTTTCAAGGAAGCGCAGGCCGGTTTTGCCGCCTTCATCAAGGCCTACCCGTCGAGCGGCATGCTCGCCAGCGCGCATTTCTGGTCTGGGTATTGTTTTACCCAGACCAAGGAGCCGGCGAAGGCCGCCGAGATGTATGGCCGGCTCGCCGCAACCTGGCCCAACGACGTGCGCGCAGCCGATGCGCTGGCGGCCCAGGCCACTGCGCTGGAGGCTGCCGGCGACAAGACCGGCGCCAAGCAGGCGCAGGAAGCCTTGCGCGAGCGATATCCCGATTCGGACGCCGCAAAAGCGCTGCGCCCGTCGCGCAAGAAGTGATTCGGCCGTCCGGCTGTGACCGGGCTGCCGAGAACCCCAATCATGGCCGCCAACCTGAGCGCAAAACTGCGGATTACTGAAATCTTCCATTCGATTCAGGGTGAGTCGAGCCGGGTCGGCCTGCCTACCGTTTTCGTCCGTCTGACCGGTTGCCCGTTGCGCTGCGATTGGTGCGACACGGCCTATGCTTTTAGCGGCGGAGAAATCACACAGGTTGCGGAGATCCTTGAACGGGTGCGCGGCTTGGACTGCGCCACCGTTTGTGTCACCGGCGGTGAGCCGCTGGCGCAGCCAGGCTGCCTCGATCTGCTGACGGCGTTGTGCGATGCCGGTTATTCGGTGTCGCTGGAAACCAGCGGCGCACTCGACATCGGCGAGGTCGATCCGCGCGTTTCCCGGATCATGGATATCAAGGCGCCGGACTCGGGTGAGGCGGAGCGCAATTTCTGGGCGAATCTGGAGCGGCTCAACGCGCGCGACGAACTCAAGCTCGTGCTGTCGTCGTCGGCCGATTACGACTGGGCCGTCGCACAATTGCGCGAGCGTCGTCTGGAACGCATCTGTCCGGTGCTTTTTTCCCCGGTGCAGGGGCGGCTTGATCCGGCGCAACTTGCCGAATGGGTGTTGCGCGACCGCCTGCCGGTGCGTTTCCAGCTCCAGCTGCACAAGGTGCTGTGGGGCAACAGCCAAGGCCGATGAATTCGGTTACGAACGTGAAATCTGCGGTCATCCTGCTTTCCGGCGGGCTCGATTCCGCCACCGTACTGGCGATTGCCCGCGCGGAAGGCCATGCCTGCCATTGTCTGTCGGTGGACTACGGCCAGCGTCATGTTGCCGAACTCAACGCTGCCAGCCGCGTCGCCGATGCGCTCGGGGCGGTCGAGCACCGGGTGGTTCATCTGGATATCAACCAGTTCGGCGGTTCCGCATTGACCGACCGTTCGATTGCTGTTCCCACCGCGGGTGTCGAGCCGGGGATCCCCGTCACCTACGTGCCGGCGCGGAACACCATCATGCTTTCGCTGGCGTTGGGTTGGGCTGAGGTGATCGGCGCCAACGACATTTTCGTCGGCGTCAACGCAATCGATTATTCCGGTTACCCGGATTGCCGTCCGGAATTCATCCGCGCTTTCGAGGCCATGGCCAACCTGGCCACCAAGTCGGCCGTCGAAGGCCAGCGGCTACAGTTGCACGCGCCGCTGATCGAGCTGAGCAAGGCCGACATCATTCGCCGCGGCACCGCACTCGGCGTCGACTATGCGCTTACCGTGTCGTGTTATCAGGCCGATGGCGGCGGTTTGGCCTGCGGCCTCTGCGACTCCTGCCGACTGCGCCGCGCCGGCTTTGTCGCAGCCGGCATCGCCGACCCCACGCGCTACCGTTCCTGACGAACCGCTTGCGGCCTTTGTCGCCGCACCCGACAATTCTGCCCCGGGAGGAAACACCGTTTGAGAAACCTCGGCATACATCAGCGCGTACTCCTGATCGCCCTGGTGCCGATGGCGGTCGTCGCTCTGGCGCTGACCCTGTATTTCACTCTGCTGCGCTATGGCGACGTCGAAGAGGCGTTAGTTCAGCGCGGCGCTGCGCTGGCCCGCCAGTTGGCTCCGGCGGCAGAATACGGGATGTTTTCGGGCAACCTTGCCGAACTCAACCGATTGGCGCAAGCCTGCACGCGCGAATCCGATGTCGCCGCGGTGATTTTCTTCGATGGCCGCGGTGTTTTTCTCGCCTCGGCCGGCAAGGTGCGCAACACCGTCGATCCGGTGAGTACGCCAAATGGCTGGGTCGGCCACAGCGAGGATGGTTCGACGCTGTATTTCCACGCCAAAGTGGGGCGCGCGGCGCGCGATTTCGACGACGCCTACGCCGACCCCCGGGCCGGGTCGGGTGCGGTGCTGCAACTCGGCAGTCTGACCGTGGAAATGACCCGCGATCGTCTGGTGCAGCGCAAGCGGGAAATGTTCGTTTTTACGCTGCTCTCGATGGCGGCGCTGATGTTGGGCGCGGCACTGATCGCGCGGCGCCTAGGGCGCAGCCTGACGGAACCGATCGTCGCGCTGCGCGAGGCAGTTAATCGAATCCGCGAAGGGCAATTGGCGACCCGCGTCGCCATCCATCCGGCGCAAACCCTGCGTGCCCTCGAAGAGGGCGTGAATGCGATGGCCGAAGTTCTGGAGCTCGCCCATAACCGTTCCGCGGCGGCGCTTGCTAGCAGCGAGGCGGCACTGCGCAAGCAATACGACTTCGCCGATGCCTTGCTACAGGCCCAGTCCGATGCGGGAATCGGTGTGGCCATCATCGAGGGTACGCGCTTGGTGTATGTCAATGATGCGGTGGTGGCGATTCATGGCTACAGCCGCAATGAAATGCTGGCGATGGACGAATTCTCCCAGCATACCGTCGAGCAGGATATCTCGCGGCTTTACGCTTTGCTGGAAAATTCACACCGGGCCGGCTGGGCGGGCGAGCGTGCCGAAGTGACCATCGCACGCAAGGATGGCGAACGCCGGTTGCTCGACGTGGTGTTGATGCCGATGCGCGGCGAATCGGAGTTTCCGCGTCTGGTCGCCGTGATCCTGGATGTCACTCAACGCCGGTTCGATGCGCAGAGGCTTGCCGAAGCCAACATCGAATTGCAGCGTCAGCGTGACGAGGCGGAGCGGGCGAATCGGGCAAAATCGCGTTTTCTCGCTGCCGCCAGCCACGATCTGCGGCAGCCGCTGCATGCCTTGAGCTTGTTCGGCGCGGAAATGGAAATGCGCGTAACCACTTTGGATCAACGCCGGGTGGCCGGGCAGATCAACACCGCGGTCGGCGCACTGAGCGAACTTCTCGATGCGATGCTCGATGTCTCCCGCCTCGATATTGCGGCACTGGAGCCGCAGTTGCAGCCGCTCGCTCTCGGCCCGTTGCTCGAAACGGCAATCCAGGGGCAGCGGTGCAGTGCGGAGGCCAAGCGGGTGAAATTGTCGTTGCGACCGACGCAGCTTTGGGCCTGTTCCGACCCGCAGTATCTGACACGTATTGTCGGCAATCTGGTCGCCAACGCGGTACGCTACACGCATAGTGGAGGAGTCCTGGTCGGCGTAAGGCGCGCGCAGGAGAGCGTGCGAATCGAAGTTTGGGACAGCGGTATCGGCATTTCCGAGCAGCACCTGCCGCATATCTTCGAGGAGTTCTATCAGGTGGCCAATGCCGAGCGCGATACCGCCAAGGGGCTCGGGCTCGGGCTGTCGATCGTCGACCGGCTGGCAAGTCTTCTCGGCCACCCCATAGCAGTACGCTCCCGCCCCGGGCAAGGATCGGTGTTTTCCGTCACCCTGCCGCGGGCTGAGCCGGGGGCGAGCGACGAACAGCTTGCCGAGCCGTCGCCTGGGGGACGTTTCGACGTGCCGCTGTTGCTCATCTCCGCGGCCGGTCCGGAACGCTCCAGTCTGGCTGCATTACTTCGTGGCTGGGGTTGCCGTGTGGCCGAGGCGGGGAGCGCAGAGGACATTGCGGAAGCGCTGGAGTCTGCTCAGCCGGCGCTGGTTATTTGCGATGAGGCGTTTTGTCTGGAGTGCCAGGGAAGCGGAGGTCTGGATGCGTTGTCCGATGCGGTGCCGGTTGTCGCCCTCGGCGAACTGCCGACCCGTTGCGCACCGCCGCGGCAGCAGCGCTTGAGTCGCCTAGCCAAGCCGGTACGGCCGGCGCGGCTGAGGGCGTTGTTACAGCATTTGCTGGACGGTGCCGCAGATTAGCCGCGAAGTTGCAGCTTGCCGACAGCAAGCAGGGCTTGCGGGCGATTGGTGACGTTAAGAACTTTGAAAATCGCCGAGACGTGGATTTTTACCGTGCCCTCGGTCAATCCCAACAGTTCGGCAATCTGCCGGTTCGTTTTGCCCTCGACCATCAACTCGAGTACCGACATCTGGCTTTTGGTGAGCCCGAAGCGTTCAGCCAGCCCACGGCGGCGGCGGCCGGGGACGCCTTCCTGATATTGCGGCGGCAGATAGATTTCACCGGCCAGCACTTGGCGCAGGGCGGAAAGCAGCGCCGCGCTGGTGCTCGATTTGGGGACGAAGCCCGAGGCGCCCCGGCCGATGGCCCTGCGCACGGTTTCGTTGTCCTCCATGGCCGACAGGATGACGACCGGCACGTCTGGAAAGCGCTTGCGCAATACGGTAAGCAAAGCCATGCCGTTGAGGTGTGGCAGCATTAGGTCGAGCAGGATCAGGTCGACGTCGTTGTTCGCTTCCAGCAGGCTTAAGGCTGTGCCGGCCTCACTGGCGCCGATGGCCTGGGTATCGGGTTCCAGTTCACACACCGTTTGCAGCAGTCCTTCGCGAACCAGCGCGTGATCTTCGATAACAAGCAGTTTCAGCACAATCGCTACCTGTGTCCATGACAAACGATAGGCTCTAGTCTAACCTCAAACTGATGTCACAATGAGCGCAAGCAGGGAAGGGTCCTTCCTTGGCAAGCAAGGAGAATGCGATGAGCGATAAAAACGAAACGCCGAAGGACGCCGCCGATTTTCTCAAAAATCTATGGGGCAGCTTCGGCATTCCGCCTGGGCTGGTGGCACCGGTTCTCGATATTGACGAGTTGGACAAACGGATTACCGACATGAAGGCCGTCGAAGGGTGGCTGAAGATGAATCTCAACGTACTGCAAATGAGCATTCAGGCCCTCGAAATGCAGCGCGCTACATTGGCGGCGATGAAGGCGATGGGCGAGTCAGCCACGGCAGAAGGCACGACAGGCGGAAACCAAGGGCTTTGGCCGTGGGGCTTCATGACGCCGCCAGAGGCGGCCGTTCCACCGTCCGGAGACAAAAAGAATTGATACCGTAAGGTTGAAGCGCGGGTTATTTTTTCGTTTTTACCGGCCGCTTCCAACCCGCGACTGAAACTTGCCGAGCGCGCGATACGGTGAGCTGGTCGGCCGGCGCATCCCGCGTCAGGGTGGTGCCGGCACCGAGCGTTGCGCCGCGGCCGACGGTGACTGGCGCCACAAGCTGGGTATCGGAACCGATGAAGACGTCGTCCTCGATCACCGTGCGGTGCTTGTTGGCGCCATCGTAATTGCAGGTGATGGTGCCGGCGCCGACGTTGACCCGGCTGCCTATGGTGGCGTCGCCGATGTAGGCGAGGTGATTGGCCTTGGAGTGGGCGGCGATGCGGCTGTTCTTGATTTCGACGAAATTGCCGATATGGACGTCCTCGCCCAGTTCGGTGCCGGGGCGCAAGCGGGCATAGGGGCCGACGACGCTATTTGCGCCCACGGTGGCATCCTCGATATGGCAGAAGGCCTGTATGCGTGCGCCGGCCGCGACGGTGACGTTTCGCAACACGCAGTTGGGGCCGATGGCGACGCCGTCGCCGAGATCCACCCGGCCTTCGAATACGTTGTTCACGTCGATGCTGACGTCCCGACCGCACGTTAGTTCGCCACGGACATCGATCCGCGCCGGGTCGGCCAGCATGACGCCGTCGTCGAGCAGTCGCCGGGCAACATTGCCCTGTTGGATGCGTTCCAACGCAGCGAGCTGGATCTTGCTGTTGATGCCTTCGACTTCCCAGCCGTTGGCCGGATGTGCGGCTTTGACGGCGATGCCTTCGGCGACGGCTATCGCCGTCGTGTCAGTGAGGTAATACTCACCCTGGGCGTTGCGGTTGCCCAGCTGCGGCAACCAGCGGCGCAGCGCGCCGGTCGGTGCGACGATGATGCCGGTATTCACCTCGCGGATGCCGCGCTCGGCGTCATCTGCATCCTTTTCCTCGACGATGCGAACGATCTGGCCGTGGAGGCGGACGATGCGACCATAGCCGTGCGGGTCGTCCATCACCACGGTGAGCAAGGCCAGGGTATCGTCGCCGGCGAGAGCCACCAGTTTGCGCAATGTGTCGACCTGGATCAGCGGGACGTCGCCGTACAGCACCAGCGTAGGCAGCGCCGGATCGAGATGCGGCAGGGCCTGGAGCACAGCATGGCCGGTTCCTAGCTGAGGCTCCTGCTTCGCCCAGAGCAGATCGTCCGCCGCCAGCGTGTGGGGCACGATTTCGCCGCCGTGGCCATAAACCACGCAGATGCGTACGGCGCCGAGCGCGCGCGCCGTGTCGATGACGTGGCAAAGCATCGCCTTACCGGCGATGGGGTGCAGTACCTTGGGTAGTTCGGAACGCATCCGCTTGCCTTTGCCAGCGGCGAGGATGACGACGTTGATCGGGGTGGCGGTCATGATCGATGAAAGAAAAAGGCGTGGCGGGATTGTAGTTCCCGCCACGCCTTTTGCGTGCTGTCTGCTGCTGGCGGTTAGCGCGGCAGCGTGCTGCTTCCCATGAGAAATTCATCGACCGCACGGGCTGCCTGACGGCCTTCGCGAATGGCCCAGACCACCAGCGACTGGCCACGGCGCATGTCGCCGGCGGCGAATACCTTGGGCACGTTGGTGGCGTAGGCTTGCGCGCTTTCGGTGTCGGCCTTGACGTTGCCGCGGCCATCCTTGTCGACGCCGAAGGCGTCCAGAATGCCGCCGACCGGGCTGACGAAGCCCATCGCAAGGAATACCAGATCGGCCCGAATTTCGAATTCGGAACCGGGTACCTCCGTCATCTTGCCGTCCTTCCATTCCAGACGCACGGCCTTGACCGCCTTCAGCGTGCCGTTCTCGCCGATGAAGGCTTTGGTGCCGATCGACCAATCGCGCGCCGCACCTTCCTCGTGCGAGGAGGAGGTGCGCAGTTTGAGCGGCCAATAGGGCCAGGTCAACGCGCCGTTTTCCTGCTCGGGCGGGCGCGGCATCAGTTCGATTTGGGTGACGCTGGCCGCTCCGTGGCGGTTGGAGGTGCCCACGCAGTCGGAGCCGGTGTCGCCACCACCGATGACCAGCACGTGCTTGCCTTTGGCCGAGATCGGGTTCTTCTTCCCGCCATGCACTTCCTTGTTCTGCGGAATGAGGAACTCCAACGCGAAGTGCACGCCGTCAAGCTCACGTCCCGGAACTGGCAGGTCGCGTGGATGTTCCGCTCCGCCACTGAGTATCACGGCATCGAACTGCTTGTTCAGCTCGGCTGGGGTGACGACTTTCTTTGCGTCGTTGGCAATGCCCTTGGGCAGCGCTGTTTTGGTAACCAGGGTGTTGGTGACGAAGTGCACGCCTTCGGCCTTCATCTGCGCCATGCGCCAGTCGATCAGGCGCTTGTCCAGCTTGAAGTCGGGAATGCCATAACGCAGCAGACCGCCGATGCGCTCGTTTTTCTCGAACACGGTTACGTCGTGGCCGGTACGCGCGAGTTGCTGGGCGGCGGCGAGGCCGGCCGGGCCGGAGCCGACCACGGCGACTTTCTTGCCGGTCTTGCGTGTGGGCGGTTGCGGCAAAACCCATCCGTTTTCGCCGGCCTTGTCGATGATGGCGCGCTCAATGGACTTGATGCCGACCGGCGTTTGCGGGATGTTCAGCGTGCAGGCCGCCTCGCAGGGCGCCGGACAGATACGGCTGGTGAACTCCGGGAAGTTGTTGGTCGAATGCAGTACCTCGATGGCTGCGCGCCACTTGCCCCGATAGACCAGGTCGTTCCAGTCGGGAATGATGTTGTTGACCGGACAGCCGTTGTTGCAGAACGGGATGCCGCAATCCATGCAGCGTGCGCCCTGAATCTTGGCTTCCGCATCGTTGAGGTGATGGACGAACTCGCGGTAATCTTTGAGCCGCTTGTCGACTGGTTCATAGGTCTCGGATTGGCGCTGAAATTCGAGGAATCCTGTGGGTTTACCCATTTGCTGCCTCCGCAGGGCCGCCCCAACGAGGCAGCGAGTCGTTGGATGAAAGCCGCGAAAGCGGCCGCGCTTGCGTCACCCCCTTCCTCGGGAAGGGAGCTGCGGGGATGGTCGCCATTACGCCGCCTCCTTCTGCGGCTCGGCTGCTTGGGCCTGCGCCATCTCCTTGAGGGCGCGGCGATATTCGTGGGGCATTACTTTGACGAACCGGCTGCGATACTTGGTCCAGTGGGCGAGGATGTTCTTGGCGCGTTCGCTGTCGGTGTGCTCGGCATGGCGTGCGATCAGCGTCTTGAGCAGTTCCTCGTCGGCGCGGCCGAGGTGGCGGACGTCGACACGGCCATGGCTTTCCAGTTCGCCGGTTTCGGAGTGGGCTATTTCCTCGGGTACCGGTTCCAGCGCAACCATGGACAGGTTGCAACGTTTTTCGAAGTTACCGTCTTCGTCGAGCACGTAGGCGACGCCGCCGCTCATGCCCGCCGCAAAGTTGCGCCCGGTCTGGCCGAGTACGACGACGGTGCCGCCGGTCATGTATTCGCAGCCGTGGTCGCCGGTACCTTCCACTACCGCCGTGGCGCCGGAGTTGCGGACGCAGAAGCGCTCGCCGGCGACCCCGCGAAGGAAGGCTTCACCCTCGGTTGCGCCATAAAGTACCGTATTGCCGACGATGATGTTTTCGGCCGGTGCACCGCGGAAGTCCTGTGGCGGTTTGACGACGATGCGACCGCCGGAGAGGCCCTTGCCGACGTAGTCGTTGCCTTCGCCGGTGAGTTCGAGGGTGATGCCCTTGGCGAGGAATGCGCCGAAACTCTGCCCTGCCGTGCCGGTCAGCTTGACGTGGAGAGTATCGTCGGGCAGCCCGGCCGAACCGTAACGCTTGGCCACTTCGTGGGACAGCATGGTGCCGACGGTGCGGTTGACGTTGCTGATCGGGCTCTCGATGACCACGCGTTCCCGTTTTTCAATGGCCGCCTTGGCTTTGGCGATCAGCTTGTGATCGAGCGCGACCTTGAGGTTGTGGTCCTGTACTTCAGTGTGATGATGCGCCACGCCCTCGGGGACTGGCGGCATGTAGAAAATGCGGCTGAAGTCTAGCCCCTTGGCCTTCCAGTGCTCGATACCTTTGCGCGTATCGAGCAGATCGGCGCGGCCGATCAGGTCATCGAACTTGCGTATGCCCAACTGCGCCATGTACTCGCGCACTTCTTCGGCGACGAAGAAGAAATAGTTCACCACGTGCTCCGGTTCACCGCTAAAGCGCTGACGCAACACGGGATCCTGGGTGGCGACGCCGACCGGGCAGGTGTTGAGGTGGCACTTGCGCATCATGATGCAGCCTTCCACCACCAACGGGGCGGTGGCGAAACCGAACTCGTCGGCACCAAGCAGAGCACCGATCACTACGTCACGGCCGGTTTTCATCTGGCCGTCGGCCTGTACACGGATGCGGCCGCGCAAGCGGTTCAACACTAGGGTCTGTTGGGTTTCGGCGAGGCCGAGTTCCCACGGCGTGCCAGCGTGCTTGACCGACGAGATCGGCGAGGCGCCGGTGCCGCCGTCGTGCCCGGCGATCACCACGTGGTCGGCTTTGGCCTTAGAAACGCCGGCGGCGACGGTACCGACACCGACTTCGGAAACGAGCTTGACCGAGACGCTGGACTGCGGGTTGGCGTTCTTCAAGTCGTGGATCAGTTGCGCCAGATCCTCGATCGAATAGATGTCATGGTGCGGCGGCGGCGAAATCAGGCCGACGCCGGGCACCGAGTGGCGGAGGAACCCGATGTACTCTGAGACCTTGTGACCGGGCAGTTGGCCGCCTTCGCCGGGCTTGGCGCCCTGCGCCATCTTGATCTGGATCTGGTCGGCGTTGGCCAGATATTCGGCGGTGACGCCGAAGCGGCCGGAAGCGACTTGTTTGATCGCCGAGCGCAGCGAGTCGCCTTCATTGAGCGGAATGTCGCGCTCGATACGGCTCTTGCCGATGATTCCGGCGAGGGTCTGGCCCGGGCCTACCGGCTTGAAACGCATCGGATCTTCGCCGCCTTCTCCGGTATTCGACTTGCCGCCGATGCGGTTCATGGCGATTGCCAGCGTCGTGTGCGCTTCGGTTGAGATCGAACCGAGGGACATGGCGCCCGTGGCGAAACGCTTGACGATTTCTTTGGCTGATTCCACTTCATCGAGCGGAACTGCGGGGCCGCTCGGCTTCAGTTCGAACAGTCCGCGCAACGTCATGTGACGGCGGACCTGGTCGTTGATCAGCTTGGCGTATTCCTTGTAGGTCTCGTACTTGCCGGAGCGCGTGGCGTGTTGAAGCTTGGCGATGGAGTCGGGGGTCCACATGTGCTCTTCGCCGCGGATGCGGTAGGCGTATTCGCCGCCGGCATCGAGGGCGTCGGCAAGCACCGGGTCGGTGGAGAAGGCCGCCAGATGGGTACGCACGGCTTCTTCCGCCACTTCCCTGAGGCCGATGCCTTCGACCTGGGTGGCGGTTCCGGTGAAATACCGCGCGACGAAGGCGCTGTTGAGACCGATGGCTTCGAAAATCTGTGCGCCGCAGTAGGACTGATAGGTGGAAATGCCCATCTTGGACATGACTTTGTTGAGACCCTTGCCGACGGCCTTGATGAAGCGCTTCTGTGCGTCCTTGTAATCTTTGCCGGCAAAGTCCTTGATCGTTTCCAGCGTCAGCCAGGGACACACGGCCTCGGCACCGTAACCGGCGAGCAAGGCGAAGTGATGTACTTCGCGCACGGAGCCGGAGTCGATCACCAGGCCGGTGCTGGTGCGCAGCCCCTTGCGGGTCAGGTGGTGATGCACGCCCGAAGTGGCGAGCAGCGCCGGAATGGCGATTTGCTCACGGCTGACGTTGCGGTCCGAAAGGATCAGCAAGTTGTAGCCGTCGGCCACCGATTGCTCGGCCGCCGTGCTGAGCCGCGCAAGCGCCGCTTCGCAACCTTCGGCCCCGTTGGCGACCGGATAGGTGATGTCCAGCACCAGCGACTTGAACTTGCCGCCGGTGAGCCTGTCGATGTTGCGCAGGCGGGCGATGTCGTCCTCCAGCAGCACCGGCTGGTGCACTTCCAGGCGCGGCGTCAGCGGTTCGTCTACGTTGGCTACGCCGAGCAGATTGGGGCGCGGTCCGAGGAAACTGGTCAGCGACATGACGATTTCTTCGCGGATCGGGTCGATCGGCGGATTGGTCACCTGGGCGAACAACTGCTTGAAATAGACGTAGAGCGGTTTGTTCTTCGACGACAGCACCGGCAGGGCGGAATCGTTACCCATCGAACCGGTGGCTTCTTCACCGGCTGCCGCCATCGGTTCGAGAATGAACTTGAGGTCTTCCTGCGTGTAGCCGAACGCCTGCTGGGTGTCGAGCAGCGATTCGCGCCTGCCCGCGGCCACCGATTTCGCGGTGGGCAGGTCGGAGAGGAAAATGCGAGATTCGGCGGTCCACTCGCGATAGGGTTCCGCGGTGGCGATCTTGGTCTTCAACTCGGCGTCGTCGATGATGCGACCCTGCTCCAGATCGATCATGAACATCTTGCCCGGCTGTAGCCGCCACTTTTTGACGATCTTCGCTTCGGGGAAAGTGAGTACACCCATTTCCGAGGCCATCATGACGATGTCGTCCTCGGTGATCAGATAGCGCGCGGGGCGCAGTCCGTTGCGGTCGAGGGTGGCGCCGATCTGGCGACCGTCGGTGAAGGCCACCGCGGCGGGGCCGTCCCACGGCTCCATCACCGGAGCGTGGAATTCGTAGAACGCGCGGCGCTCTTCATCCATCAACGGATTGCCGGCCCAGGCTTCCGGGATCAGCATCATCATGGCGTGGGCCAGAGAGTAGCCGCCTGCGACCAGAAGCTCCAGCGCATTGTCGAAACAGGCCGAGTCGGATTGGCCTTCGCTGATCAACGGCCAGAGTTTGTTCAGATCGTCGCCGAGCAGGTTGGAGGCCATGGCCTTTTGCCGCGCGGCCATCCAGTTCACGTTGCCGCGAACGGTGTTGATCTCGCCGTTATGGGCGATCATGCGGAAGGGATGGGCCAGATCCCAGGTGGGGAAGGTGTTGGTGGAGAAGCGTTGGTGCACCAGGGCCAGCGCCGAAACCATGCGCGTGTCCTTGAGGTCGAGAAAATACTCCCCCACCTGCCACGACAGCAGCATGCCTTTGTAGACGATCGTGCGCGACGACAGGGACGGAATGTAGAACGTTTTCTTGTCGGCGATGTTCAGCCTGCGCACTTCGTGCTCAACGCGCTTGCGGATCACAAACAGCTTGCGCTCAAAAGCGTTCTGGTCGGAGCAGGATTCACCGCGACCGATGAACACCTGGCGCACCACGGGTTCGATGTTACGCGCGGCTTCAGCCAACCCGCTGTTGTCACGGGGTACGTCGCGCCAGCCGAGAAATGCCTGCCCCTCTTCGCCGACGATGCGGGCGATGGCCGATTCGCAGGCGGTACGGCCGTTGGCCGACTGGGGCAGGAAAACCATGCCGCAGGCGTAGTTTCCGGCGACCGGCAACCTAATGCCGAGCTTGGCGGCTTCTTCTTTAAGGAAGGCGTCGGGCAATTGCAGCAGGATGCCCGCGCCATCGCCCAGTTTGGGGTCGTAGCCTGTGGCGCCGCGATGCTCGAGATTCTCAAGAATGGTCAGGCCTTGCTCAATGATGGCATGGCTTTTGTGGTTCTTGATGTGTGCGACAAAGCCGACGCCGCAAGCGTCGCGCTCGTTGGCGGGGTCGTAAAGACCCTGTCTACTGGGCAGGTGCATCTCGTCTGTCCTTGAAAGGGGGGCGGTTGCGGGCGCAACCGGCAAAAAAGCCGGGGCGCACAAAAGCGTCTCCCCGGCTTTGTTAATCAATTCTGAGCGAACGTTGAAATATACCCGCGAACGCCTGCAAACTCAATACGTTGCGACGCAACAATGGGGGAGCCGCGGAATGTCATATTTCCCCGATGGCGAACAGGCGGCGGTGCTCTTTCATTGCGTAGCGATCAGTCATCCCGGCAATGTAGTCGGCAACCGACCTGGCCCGGGCATCGGGGATCAGCGGGTCGTCCGATTCTCCCTGCGCCATCTGCTGGTATTGCGGCGGAAGCAGGCGAATGTCGTTCATGAAGGTCTGGAAAAGTTCGTCGATCACCCGGCGGGCCTTGTTGGTCATTCGCACCACTTCGTAATGGCGGTACAGGTTTTCGTGCAGAAAGTTTTTCAACTGGCGGTTTTCGGCAGCCATGGCGGGAGAAAAGCCTATCAATGTTTGCGCATGATGGATGTCGCGGAGCGTCTTTGGGGCCGCGTCGGCGATGCGCCGGCGACTGGCGGTCAGCAGGTCGGAGACCTGGGCACCGATCATGCGGCGGATGGTTTCATGGATCAAGCGGCGACCGCCGAGCAGGGGATACTCCGCGCGCGCCTGGGCAGCGTGCCGTGCGAACAGGTCGACTTCATCGAGTTGTTCGATCTGGATCAACCCGGAACGCAAGCCATCGTCGATGTCGTGATTGTTGTAAGCCACTTCGTCGGCAAGGTTGCAGATCTGCGCCTCCAGCGACGGGCGCTGGTTGTCGAGAAAGCGTCGGCCGAGGATATCGAGGTGGCGGGCGTTGTCCGGCGAGCAATGTTTGAGGATGCCTTCGCGGGTCTCGAACATCAGGTTAAGGCCGTCGAAGGCCGCGTATCGCTCTTCGAGCCGATCCACGGTGCGCAGTGACTGTAGATTGTGCTCGAAGCCGCCGAAGGCACACATGCACGCGTTGAGCGCATCCTGCCCAGCGTGCCCAAACGGCGTATGGCCGAGATCGTGCGCCAGGGCGATCGCTTCGGTCAGATCATCGTTGAGGTCCAGGGCGCGGGCGATGGTGCGCGCCAACTGTGCAACTTCGATCGAATGCGTGAGGCGGGTGCGGAATAGATCGCCTTCATGGTTGACGAAAACCTGGGTCTTGTATTCGAGGCGGCGGAATGCTGTGGAATGAACGATCCGATCGCGGTCGCGCTGGAATTCGCTGCGCGCCTGCGGCGGCGGCTCCGTTTGGCGCCGTCCTTTGCTGTTCGTTTCCGAGACGGCGTAGGGTGCCCGCTCACGCATGGCAGCAGGTGGCGATGGCAGCCAGGATGTCGTCGCGACTTGCGCTGTCGCAGACGACCGCATCGCCGATTTGGCGCAGCAGCACGAGCCGCAGTTGGCCAGCAAGAACCTTCTTGTCGTGGCCCATCAAATCCAGATAACGTTCTATGCCCAGAGCTGGTCCGACGGTGGGTAGTCCTGCGCGCTGTAGCAGGCTTCTTACCCGCGCAACGTCAGCCTCGGTAATCCAGCTCAGCCGACGGGAAAGTTCGGCCGCCATCAGCATTCCGGCCGCCACTGCCTCTCCATGAAGCCATGCGCCGAAACCGAGTCCCGCTTCAATCGCATGGCCGAAGGTGTGCCCCAGATTGAGCAGTGCACGGCCGCCTTCCTTTGCCGTCTCGCGTTCGTCTCCGGCAACGACTTCAGCCTTGTTGGCGCAGGAGCACTCGATGGCGTAAGCAAGCGCGTCGGGGTCGCGGGCTCGGAGGCGCTCCACGTTGGCTTCGAGCCAGGCAAGGAACGGCAGATCGCGAATCAGTCCGTATTTGACGATTTCAGCAAGCCCCGCAGAGAGTTCGCGTTCTGGCAGGGTGTTGAGCGCATTGGTGTCCGCCAGCACCAATTGCGGCTGCCAGAAGGCGCCAATCATGTTTTTGCCTAACGGGTGGTTGATGCCGGTTTTCCCTCCGACTGACGAGTCAACCTGGGAAAGTACGGTCGTCGGTACCTGGATGAACGGGACGCCGCGCTGATAGGTGGCGGCGGCATAACCCGCCAGGTCGCCTATCACGCCGCCGCCGAGTGCGATCACCGTCGTCGTGCGGTCGCAACGCTGGCGCAGCATCGCGTCGTAGATCAGATCGAGCGTGGCGCCGTTTTTATAGGCCTCGCCATCGGGCAGGACGATTTTAATGATCCCGATGCCGGCGGCACGCAGCCCGTCGGCAAGGCCTTCGAGATAGAGCGGGCCCACCGTTTCATTGGTGACGATGGCCACGCGCGGGCCACTCAGATGACGAAGGATGTGCTCGGCAGCGATTAGGCCTGGTCCGATGAGGATAGGGTAGCTGCGTTCGCCGAGGGCGACAGTCAATTGGCGCATGGGTTGGGCAATGCTTGCAGGATACGGCGTACGACCTGGGGCGCCTGGGATCTGCCGACTTCGACCACCAAGTGGGCGATCTCTCGGTAGAGCGGGTCGCGCTGTGCGTATAAGGACTGCAATTTTGCCAGACGATCTTCCACTTGTAGCAATGGGCGTCCCCGGTCGGACTTCGTTCGCTGGAAGAGAATTTCTGGGGTAGCGGATAGATAGACCACGAAACCACGTTCGGAGAGTGCCTTGCGATTGGCGGGGTCGAGCACCGCACCGCCGCCGGTAGCGAGGACGAGGTGGGTTTCCCGCGTCATTTCCTCAATGACCTGTGCCTCGCGGCGGCGGAATCCGGCTTCGCCCTCGATCTCGAAGATAGCCGCAACGCTGACACCGGTGCGCGCTTCTATCTCATGGTCGGCGTCGACGAAACAAGCTCCCAGCCGGCGTGCCAGCATTCTGCCGACGGTTGTTTTGCCGGCCCCCATGAGGCCGACGAGGAAAATCGAGCCCAAACCGGCTGCCGTTGCTTGTGGCTTACTGGAGCAGGTTCAGATCTTCACCGACAATGCGCGGGGTGATGAACACCAGCAACTCGTTTTTGTCCCGGGTCTGGGTTGTCTGTTTGAACAGGAATCCTACGTAGGGCAGGTCTCCTAGAAACGGTATCCGATCTACGTTGTTGCTACTGTCATCGGTGAATAACCCACCCAGCATTAGCGTGCCGCCATTCTCGACGACGACGTTGGTGGTTATTTCGTTCTTTTCCGTCGATACCACGGCGACCGTTCCGGCATTTGTTGAAGGCTTGCCCTTATTCACATACACCTTCATCTGGATGCGCCCATCAGGATTGATCTGCGGCGTTACGTCCAGTTTTGTCGCTGCATCGATACATTGCGTCGTCGTGGTTGTCGTCGTACTTAATTGGAAGCAGATGTTCTGTCCGGAGGTGATAGTTGCTTGTCGGCCATCCTGTGTAATTACCTTCGGCGTGGCGATGCTCTTGCTCTTGCCGTCGCTTTCATCGGCAGCGAGTTCAAGATTGAGCAGGCGGGTTTGGTTCGAATTGAATAATGAAAATGCCAAATCGGTACCTCCGGCGGCGGCGTTGTAGCCCCCGCTGACACGCATTTGCTGCCCGGTGCCGCGGGTAACCGCCGTACCTGAAGGAAGCTTCGAACTGAGCAAGTCTATGCTGCCTGAAATCGGGGCGTTGTTGTTCGATCGGAGAAAACTGAGTTTCGCCCCCAGGCTCTTGCTGAAACTATCCTTGACGCTGACAATGCGGGCCTCGATCATTACTTGTTTGATCGGACGATCAAGCACTTGAACCCGCTGGCGGATTTTCTCCAGCTGGCCCCGTGTTTCTTCGACGAATATGGTGTTGGTGACCGAGTCGAAAGAAACTGTTCCGCGGTCGGAAATCATTGATTTGCTAGCACCGGACAATTGTCCCTGTTGGTTGCTGCCCGCGGTAGGACTGGCAGGTGCCCCTGGCGTCGCAGACGGGTTTGCGCCTGCTGCTGGCGCGCCACCCGCGGCGGCTCCCGAGGATGCTCCGGTTAGGGCCTGAACGATTTCTGCCGCGGAACGATAACGGACTTTGAAGGAGTCCTGCTCGATAGGCTCAAGCTTTTCAAGCGCTGCAGCGCGTTCGCGTTCGTCTTTGTCGTATTTCGCAAGATCATCCGCTTTCCCAACCACCACGATACCGCCGTAACGGCGGAAACCTAGCCCATACATGCGCGAGATTACGTCGATGGCCACATTTACCGGGGTATTGTCCATTTTCAGCGATTGAATCTCGCCCGCAACGCCAGGCATGACTACAAAGTTCAGCCCGGTTATGTCTTGGAATATCCCGATCATCTGGCTGACCGGAATAGGCTGGGCGAAGTTGAAGCTGATGACCTTACCCTGGAGTTCCTTTGCACCGGTTACGCTGTTGGGGTCGGTTTGAACTCGGCGTACCTCGACGACAACTGAGGCATCGATCTGGCGCACGCTGTAATCCCATTCGCCACGGTTGCTGAGCAGGATCTGCGATCCCTTGCCCAACTTCATTGTGGATACGGTGCTGATCGGAGAACCGAAATCCCGCACATCAAGCTTGCGTTCGAGGCGTGCAGGTACGGCCGTCCCGGGAAACACCAAGGCCAGACCGTTGTTGCCCTGTTTCTGTACGTCGAGCGAAACGTTGGTATCGCTCAAGTCGATTTTCACCGTGGCCAAGTCGGTCCCGCTGGCTTGAAAGTCGACGTTTGAAATTGACGTTTGCGCCGAGTTGGGCGACTGCGATACCGGCGCAACTGCGGCCGACGTTTGAGTCGGTGCTTTTGCAGCCGAACTGCCAAGGCTTATGAAAAGGACGTTTCCTTCTACTCTGGGTTCGTATTGGCTGGGATTGGCCAGGTTGATGACCAGCCGCGTACGCGGCCCCGCCTGAACGATATTGATGCCTTTGAGCGCGCCGACTCCGGCGTTGATTACGCCGCTACCTGTTGCGTTATCTGTGTCGGGAAAATCGAAAGCGATGCGCGGCGGAGCGACGACGGAGAACGATGAAGGAACGGCACTAAGGGCCTCGCGCATGGAAATCTTGACTAGCACTTTGTCCGACAGTTGCGAAAACTCGACCTTTTCGATCGTGTTTCCGGCAAAAGCGCTGAGGGCAGAAACAGCAAGCAGAGACAAGAATGCTGATCTGTAGAGTGAATGCAAAATTCGGTTCATTTCTTTTCTCCTTGTCCAGGCAGCGTCACCCGACTTTCCCGCTCTACCCAGACGCCCTTTTCGAGCACCTGCTCCTTGATCACGATTTCTCCGTCGTTGCTTTCCGTATTGGCCCTGATGGAGACAATGCGACCGTGATTCTGCCCAAGATAATCGCCAACCCGAACCTGCCTAGGCGTATCTCGATCACTGGCGACAACGGCTACTGGTTGATTTCCGATTGTCATCGTTCCGAGCAATCTTATGGATTCGAGCGGGACGCGGGCAAACGGGTAGGCGTCTGGATTAACCGGTTTCGGCCCAGACCCCGAGGCCGCGCGCGCGCGCGCGGCCTCGGCAAAAAGTTTGTCTAGCGAGAACGGGGCAGCCCTATCGTTGGGCTCAAAGGTGATTACCGGTAGCGGTTTTATTTCAGGGACGCCCGGTATTTTGCCTTTCATGTCCTTGGCGCTTTCCTGCATCCAAGCGCGCACGTCCTCGGGCTCGCCCTGGCTGCATGCGGCCAAGGCGAGAGCCATGGCAAAGGTCATTGCGGCGCGCCCACAGTGGCCAGCTATGCGGCTCATTTACGGCCCCCGGGTTTGGCCTGTTTTTTCTGCGCCGCCAATTCGTTGGAGTCGAGGTAGCGGTATGTCATCACGGTGGCATCCATCGTGAGCACGTTGGCCGATTTTGCATCCTTCGGCTTTAGCTTGACATTATTTAGCGTGACGATGCGCGGTAGCCGGGCAATGTCGCTGGCAAAGCTGGCGAGATCGTTGTAGCTGCCGGTCATCAAGACGCTGATGGGAACCTCTGCATAAAAATCCTTCCTCGCTTCACCACCGGGTTTAAATAGTTCTATTTTTAGACCGCGAGAAAGTGCTGCTTGGCTGATATCGACGATCATCGCGTCCATTTCGGCCTTGTTGGGCAATTGTTTCAAGAGTTCGCCAAACGCAAGATTTATTTCGTCCTGCTGCTTGCGATAGGCATCGAGATTGACTGCTTGGCGTTTTTTGTTCAGCCAGTCTTCCTTGAGTTCGATTTCCTTTTTCTGCTTCAGGTCCAAGTCTTCCAACTGCGAACTCCAGCCTAGAAACCAAGCTACAGCGAGTAATCCCACGAAGAGCCCTGTCAGCATTACTAGCCGCGGCCCAAGGGGCCATAGCCCAGGGTCTTTGGGATCCAGCGTACGGAAATCCTCAACCAGACGTTGAAAATTGATGGCAGGCAGTTTTACTTTCGGCAAAGCCGGAGCCTTCATTTTCATGGTTTGTCTCCCGCCGATTTTTTTGCGGGATTTTTTGTGTCTGCGGCGGCAGGCGCGGCTCTTTCGATGGCCATTCTCATTAGGAACGTATAGATCGGGCGGCCATTTAGGGCGTTGGCGGCCCTGATTTCGAGCATATTCACCTGTTGGAACAGCGGGGATTCCTCAAGACTACGCATCAGGGAGGACACGCGCGCTTCCGAAACCGATTCTCCGCTCAGATCGAATTGCATTCCGTTTTGGACAAAGTTGACCAGCCTGATACCGTCCGGCACTCGACGCAGTAGCTCGTCAAACATGCGCGTTGTTTCAGCGCGACTGCCTTGTAGAGTTTCGATTACCTGCTTGCGTTTAAGAAGAGCATCCGTTTCTTCTTTAAGTTTGGCAATCGCCGCAATTTCCTTTTTGAGGCTTTCGATCTCACGTTCTATATAGGCGTTTTTGGTTTCCTGTACCGTGATGTAGCGGTTTATCGCGGTAAATCCGAGAAACCAGATTGCTCCGGCTAGAACCACAACCAAGCCGATCAGCGCGAAAAACTGCTCGCGCCGGGCCTTGCGCTTTTCCTCTCGGTGCGGAAGCAGATTGATGCGAATCACTGGTCGAATCTCCGCAACGCAAGGCCGCAAGCCACCATCAGGGCCGGGGCGTCCGCGAGTAGGCTTTTCGCGCGAACCTTAGCTGAGATCTCCATGCCAACAAATGGGTTGGCGATGATTGAGTCGATTTGGGTATGTTGAAAAACGGCTTCCTGTACTCCGGGAAGCACTGCGCATCCACCAGAGAGCACGATGTGGTCGACTTGCGTAAAAGGCGTAGCGCTGAAAAAAAACTGAATGGCACGTGCTGCTTCGAGCGCCAGATTTTCAAGGAATGGAGCGAGGATTTCGGCTTCGTAGTTATCGGGCAGCGAGCCCTCACGCTTGGCTCTTTCCGCCTCTTCGACGCTCATTCCGTAAGCTCGCATGATCTCTTGGGTCAACTGCGATCCACCGAAGGCCTGCTCGCGCGAATATACCGGCTGATTGTTGCGCATCATAGTAACGTTCATGACGTTGGCGCCTATGTCCATCAGCCCTATGGTGCGGTCGTGGCCGCTATCCGGTAATTGCTGCTCAATTAACTCGAAAGCGGCCTGGGCAGCATAGGATTCCATGTCCATGACCATCGGTTTGAGGCCGACGCCCTCTGCGCATGACACCCGGTCCTCAACCATTTCCTTGCGACTGGCAGCTAGCAGTACTTCCACCTCATCCGGGCTGGACGGCGCCGGCCCCATGACTTGGAAATCAAGATTGACTTCTTCCAAGGCAAACGGAATGTACTGGTTGGCTTCCGATTCGACCTGGATTTCCATTTCCTGTTCGCGCAGGTTGGCGGGCAGGATAATTTTTTTTGTGATGACGGCTGCAGCAGGTAGCGCCATTGCAACGTACTTTGTGCCCGCCCCCATGCGTTTCCACGCACGGCCAATCGCTTCGGCAATTCCATCGATGTTGACGATCTTGCCATCCACCACCGCGTCACGGGGCAAGGGTTCGATCGCGTAACGCTCTACGCGGCATTTGCCTTTCTCGCCCGGAGCAAGCTCCAGCATCTTGACCGAGGACGAACTGATGTCCAGCCCGATCAAGGGGCGCTTGCTTGGATTAAAGATCGAGAGGTCGATCTGCAACGGGATTTCCTTTTAAAAATAGTACGTTACAGACAATACTGATAATTTACATCAGATGCTAGCAGCAACTATATCGGCTGTAAAGCAAAAACTTTAAGGAGATGATGCTTTTGTGGCGTCGATATTTTGCTCTCCTTGACCTTGAACAGGCCTCCAGTTTCACCCTTGTATAATTTACTTTCTACCATTTTCATCACCGCCTGCCGGTTTCCTCTTGCCTTCCATTCTGCGTTGGATTCTCTACCTGCTGCTGGCGGTGGCGGGTTTGTTGGCTGCTTGTGCCGCCCTTGTCGGCATCGTGGTAGTTCTGGCCTATCCGCAACTACCGTCGCTTGATGCCTTGACCGACTATCGCCCCAAGGTTCCTCTGCGCATTTATTCGTCCGACGGAAAATTGATTGGTGAGTTCGGAGAGGAACGCCGTGAAGTCGTTCGCATCAAGGATGTACCTGATGTTATGAGGCAGGCCATCTTGGCTGCGGAAGACGAACGCTTCTATCAGCACCCCGGGGTCGATACGATGGGAATATTGCGTGCCGGATATTCAAACCTGATCAGTGGAGGCAAGCGCCAGGGCGCCTCGACCATAACCATGCAGGTGGCGCGCAACTTCTTTCTCTCCAGCGAAAAGACGCTCACGCGCAAAGTCTACGAGGCTCTGTTAGCGTTCAAGATAGAGCACAACCTTTCGAAGGATGAAATTCTCCAACTTTATATTAACCAGATTTATCTGGGCCAGCGGGCATATGGTTTTGCCTCAGCGGCGCAGATTTATTTCGGCAAAGCCCTCCGTGATTTGACGCCGGCGGAAGCGGCGATGATGGCGGGCCTGCCGAAGGCGCCGTCGGCCTACAACCCGGTTGCCAACCCGAAGCGGGCCCGCTTGCGTCAGCTTTATGTGCTGCGCCGCATGCGCGAATTGCAGTTCCTCGACGACAAAACCTACAAGCAGGCGCAAACCGAACCGCTGCACGTAAAGCACGACAGCAACGATTTCGGCATCCATGCCGAGTACGTCGCTGAAATGGCGCGGCAGATAGCCGTCGAACGATATGGCGACGAAGCCTATTCCCAAGGGCTGCGCGTAATTACTACCGTCGTAGGCAGTGAGCAGCGGGCGGCATTCGAGTCCGTGCGGCGTGGGGTGCTTGATTATGATCGGCGCCACGGCTATCGGGGTGCCGAAACCTTTGTCGACATGGGCGCCATCAAGTCCGACCAGGATGACGGGTTTGAAGAGCTGCTGTCCGACTTCGAGGACGTTAACGATCTTCTTCCGGCCGTGGTACTCGAAGCGTCGTCGGGCAGGGTACGTGCTTACCTGCGCGGTGGCGAAATTGTCACGTTGACCGGTGATGGGCTCAAATTTCCGGCCAGAATGCTGGAGGACAAGGCTCCACCGGGCAAGCGTCTGAGGCGTGGCGCGCTGGTGCGCTTGGTTCGCGACGACAGAGGGCAGTGGCAGATTGCCCAGTTGCCGCAGGTCGAGTCTTCCTTCGTTGCGGCGAGTCCGGTCGATGGCGCTGTTCGGGCGCTGGTGGGTGGTTTCGATTTCAACCGCAACAAATTCAATCACGTCACTCAAGCATGGCGTCAGCCCGGCTCCAGCTTCAAGCCGTTCATCTATTCGGCGGCGATGGAAAAAGGCTATACCGCAGCATCGATTGTTGCGGATGAACCGATTGTCATACCCGCAGCGGAAACCGGCAGTCAGGCCTGGGAGCCGAAGAACTACGATGGCAAATACGAGGGGCCGATGACGCTGCGCACGGCATTGACAAAATCTAAGAATATGGTGTCAATCCGCCTGCTGAGAGCGATTGGCACAACCTACGCGCAGGAATACATAACCCGTTTTGGCTTCGACGCGGACAAACATCCACCCTACTTGACCATGGCCCTCGGGGCTGGCTCGGTGACGCCCTGGCAGCAGCTGGTTGCCTATGCAGTCTTTGCCAATGGAGGCTACCGCATCCAACCCTATGTGGTTAAGCAGATTCTCGATGCCAAAGGCAATGTTCTGGCGCAGTTTGATCCGCCGGTTGCCGGCGACGAAAATCTGCGCGCGATTGACGCGCGCAACGCCTACATCATGGACAGCATGATGCATGACGTCACCCGGCGCGGTACGGCGGCGCGTGCGCCGCAAGTACTGAAGCGGTACGACATCGCCGGCAAAACGGGCACTACCAACGATTATGTCGACGCCTGGTTCTGCGGCTACCATCCGACCGTTGTTGGCATCGCCTGGATCGGTTTTGATCAGCCGCGCACCCTCGGCAACGGCGAAACCGGCGGCGGTGCTGCGCTACCTATTTGGATAGGCTACATGCAGCAGACGCTGAAGGGCGTGCCTGAGGCCTACATGGACGCGCCGGAGGGGCTTACGCCGATCAGCGCCACCGATCCCGAGGGGCACAAGCCGGTGCGCGAACTGATCTACAAAGAGAGTCTCCCGGATGTGGGCGACGCCCCTGCGGAGGCGATACCAACCCAGCCCCCTGTGCCGGTCTCCGATGCCCGGCCCAAGCCGGTGGAACATAAGAATTAATCGAGCTTGATCTTTGTGCCAGACTGCTCCGACATGCAGCGCGCGAGCGACTGCATCAACTCCGTGCCGTCCCGGGTGCCAATCCAGCGGCCTTCATCAAATTTAAAATGAAATCCACCGGAACGTGCAGCGATCCAGATCTCACGCGCGGCGCTGTGGCGATTGACGATGATCTTACTGCCGTCGGCGAACTCGAGTTCGAGCACGCCGCCGGGTTTGGATTCGTAATCGAAATCCGCTGCGCAACGGTCCAGCGCTTGCTCCATTTCCTCCAGCATTGCATCTGCCAGAGTGTTGAAATCCTGTTCATTCATCGCGTGCTACCATTCCCCGCTTTCCACTGATCAGCCTGATCACTATGCGTCGATTCATACTTCTGTCGGCAGCGCTGTTAACACTTGCTGCTTGCGGTTCCAGGGGGCCTCTGTACCTGCCCAAATCTGCTCCGCTACCACAACCAGCCGCAGCAGCCGATGATAGCAAGAATGCGACGGAGCAGAAGCGGTGACCCTGGCGCGCTTGCATGATGGCAGTCTGCATGTCGAGGATGTAGCGCTGACCGAGATCGCGGCCCGCTTCGATACGCCCTGCTACGTGTATTCTCGCGCAGCGCTGAGCGCAGCCTATGCCGGATATACCGAGGCCTTGGAAGGTCGCAACGCGCTGATTTGTTATGCCGTCAAGGCCAACTCCAACCTCGCAGTCCTGAACCTGTTCGCGCGGCTGGGGGCTGGTTTCGACATTGTTTCGGTCGGCGAACTACAGCGCGTGCTTGCGGCCGGCGGCGATCCGGCGAAGGTCGTATTTTCGGGCGTGGGCAAGCGGCGCGAAGAAATGCGCGTAGCGCTCGAGGCCGGTATCCTTTGCTTCAATGTCGAATCGGCCTCCGAACTGAAGCAGCTCAACGAAGTTGCCGCCGTCGTCGGAATGTGCGCACCGATTTCGCTGCGGGTCAACCCGGATGTCGACCCGAAAACCCACCCCTATATTTCAACCGGGCTGCGCAGTGCCAAGTTCGGCGTCGCTTATGAAGAAGCGCGCAGTCTCTATCGCCAAGCGGCGGAGCTGTCCCATCTGGAGGTTAAAGGCATTGATTGCCACATTGGCTCGCAACTTCTGGACCCGGCTCCGGCGGCAGAAGCCGCAGATAAAGTATTGGCGTTGGTGGATGGGCTGAAGAGTGAAGGTATTGCCATCGAGCATATTGATCTGGGTGGTGGCATGGGTATTCGTTACCGCGACGAAGCACCGCTTACCCCGGATCAGTATCTCGCGCCGTTGTTGAAAGTGATGGCGGGACGCAAGGAGCGGCTTTTGTTCGAACCGGGACGTTCGTTGGTGGGCAATGCGGGATTGCTGTTGACTCGGGTGGAGGTGCTGAAACCCGGCGTGGAGAAGAATTTCGCCGTGGTCGATGCGGCGATGAACGACCTTGCGCGCCCCGCGTTGTACGACGCCTGGCACGATATCCTTCCCGTTGCTCCGCGTAACGTACCCGGCTGTCGCTACGAGGTGGTCGGTCCGGTATGTGAATCAGGCGATTTCCTTGGCCATGACCGCGAACTTGCGCTTGCCGAAGGCGATCTGCTGGCAGTCATGTCGGCCGGAGCCTACGGTATGGCGATGAGTTCGAATTACAATAGCCGGCCGCGCGCCGCTGAAGTCATGGTGGACGGTGCGGCAGCTCATCAGGTACGGCGCCGGGAGACGGTGGCGGAGCTGTTTGTGGCAGAGTCGGTACTACCCTGCTGATCGCGTGCTGCGTGCGCCGGGTAACTATATGAAGTAATTGGTTTAATCGATTTGTCGATTAATGGTATGGTAGAATACTACTTTATTTTGAGCTATCGGAGAGTCCCTTGAAAGTCCTGGTCGCCGTGAAGAGGGTGGTGGACTACAACGTCAAGGTACGCGTCAAGGCGGACCAGAGCGGTGTAGACATTGCCGATGTGAAGTTTTCGATGAACCCGTTCGATGAAATTGCCATCGAAGAGGCGGTGCGCCTGAAAGAAAAGGGCGTTGCCACCGAAGTGATCGCTGTCTCCATGGGCGTTGCCCAGTGCCAGGAAACCCTGCGCACCGCGCTGGCCATGGGCGCCGACCGGGCGATCCATGTTCAGTCGGACGCCGAACTGCAGCCCCTGGCCGTGGCCAAGTTGCTGAAGGCCATCTGCGACAAGGAACAGCCGCAACTGGTGATCCTTGGCAAACAAGCCATCGACGACGACTGCAACCAGACGGGCCAGATGTTGGCCGCGCTGGCGGGCTGGTCGCAAGGTACGTTCGCCTCGAAGGTGGAAATCTCCGGCAGCGACATCTCGGTCATCCGCGAAGTCGACGGCGGCCTGCAAACCGTGGCGCTCAAGCTTCCGGCCATCGTTACCACCGACCTGCGCCTCAACGAGCCGCGTTACGCCACCCTGCCCAACATCATGAAAGCGAAGAAAAAGCCGCTCGACGCCGTGACTCCTGAAGCGCTGGGTGTCGACGTCACACCGCGCCTGAAGACGTTGAAGGTAACCGAACCGCCGAAGCGCAAGGGCGGGATCAAGGTCAAGACCATCGGCGAGCTGGTGGACAAACTGAAGAACGAAGCGAGGGTGATCTGATGGCCATTCTGGTATTTGCCGAACATTCCAATGCCGTGCTGAACCAAGCGACGGCCCGTGCCGTGGCGGCGGCTACCAAGATCGGTGGCGACATCCACGTCCTCGTGGCGGGTCATCAGGCCCGTCCCGCGGCTGAAGCCGCCGCGCGCATCGTCGGCGTGACCAAGGTGCTGCTGGCCGACGCGCCTGCACTGGAGCATCCGGTGGCGGAAACCGTCGCTCCGTTGCTGGCCAAATTGGCTGCCGGCTACAGCCATGTGCTCGCCCCGGCTACTACCACCGGCAAGAATGTCCTGCCGCGGGTGGCCGCGCAACTCGATGTGGCGCAGATTTCAGAGATCGTCGGCGTCGAATCCGCCGACACTTTCGTTCGTACCATCTACGCCGGCAACGCACTGGCGACAGTACAGTCGCAGGATGCGATCAAGGTCATCACCGTGCGCACCACAGCCTTTGATGCCCCCGGCGAAGGCGGTAACGCCGCGATTGAGAGCACTGATGCGCCAGCCGGCAGCGAGATTGCCCGTTTTGTCAGCCAGGAAGTGGCCAAGTCGGAGCGCCCCGAACTGACGGCGGCGCGTGTCGTCGTGTCCGGCGGCCGCGGCATGGGCAACGGCGACAACTTCAAGATCCTCGATGCACTGGCGGACAAACTGGGCGCCGCCGTCGGCGCTTCGCGCGCCGCGGTCGATGCTGGTTTTGTACCCAACGACTATCAGGTCGGCCAGACCGGCAAGATCGTCGCTCCCGAGCTCTACGTGGCGGTCGGTATTTCCGGCGCCATTCAGCATCTGGCCGGCATGAAGGACTCGAAGATCATCGTCGCCATCAACAAGGACGAAGAGGCGCCGATCTTCCAGGTGGCCGATTACGGGATCGTCGGCGATTTGTTCAAGCTGGTTCCCGAACTGACCGAAGAGCTGGGCAAGTAAATCGCTTCTCGCGCTCCGATGTCGGCCGCTCGGCTGGCATCGGAGTTCGCTCGCTACAGCATGGCGCTGTTCAGGCACATTCCACCGCGCTGTATTTCCCGATTAAACCTAGTGCCCGCCTTCCTGTGAAGGAATCGGGCTGACCGGTCGTGTCCGGTCGCCAGGATTCCCGCGGCGGGCGGCGTGCATATTCTTGCGGCATCAGGCAAAATTCAGCGTGAGCGGCGCCTCGATATGAAGAAGGGGTGGCGATACCTTTCGATGGTGCAAGGGGGATTGAATTGGCAAGAGCGGACGCCGAGATAGTCAACAAACTGGGCCTGCACGCGCGCGCGTCGGCCAAACTGACGCAACTTGCCGGCAGCTTTCCCGGCGAGATATGGATGGAACGCAATGGCCGCCGCATCAACGCCAAGAGCATCATGGGTGTGATGATGCTGGCGGCGGGCAAGGGTTCGACGGTCAGTATCGATTGCGCAGGAGAGCGTGCCGACGAGGCGTTGAGCGCCATCCTGCAACTGATTGCCGACAAATTCGGCGAAAGCGAATGAAGTTGCAACGCTGAAAGCGGGCATCGATGACCTTTTCCATTTTCGGACTGGCCGTATCTCCCGGCATCGCCATCGGACGGGCGCAGCTGGTCTCGCATGCCACGCTGGAGGTGGCGCAATACCAGTTGCGCGAACGTGATATCGCGGCCGAGCAGGAGCGGCTCGATGCTGCCTTCGATACGGTGCGGGCCGAATTGGAAGCCTTGCGCGACGAGGCCACCGCTCCCGGTTCACCCGCCGAACTGGAGGCGTTTCTCGATCTCAACGTTCTGATCCTCGCCGATCCGATGTTGGTGGACGCTTCCCGCGAATTGATCGCGGAGCGACGTTGCAACGCCGAGTGGGCGCTGGTTCAGCAGATGGAACAGTTGGTCGCCCAGTTCGACGAAATCGACGATGCCTATCTGCGCGAACGCCGTCAGGACATCGTCCAGGCCGTGGAGCGGGTCATCAAGGTGCTGCTCGGCAAGCCGCGCAAGATTTCCAAACGGGCGCGGGATAAGGACGAACTGGTGATCGTAATAGCGCACGATCTCTCGCCTGCTGACACCATCCAGTTCAAGAACCTGCGCATCGGCGGTTTTGTTACTGACCTCGGCGGTGCCACCTCGCATACCGCTATCGTTGCCCGCAGTCTGGCGATCCCCGCGGTGGTCGGCATGCATCACGCGCGGCCGCTGATCCAGGATGACGACCTGCTGATTGTCGATGGCGCGCGCGGCGTGCTGATCGTCGACCCCGATCCGCGGGTGCTGGAGGAATATCGCCTGCGTCAGGGCACGCTTGAGCTTGAGCGATCCAAGCTCAAGCGGTTGAAGACGGCGCGTGCAGCGACCCTCGATGGCGTCGACATCTCGCTACAGGCGAACATCGAACTGCCCCAGGATGTGGACGGAGTGAAAGCGGTGGATGCTGATGGTGTCGGCCTGTTCCGTACCGAATTCCTTTTCATGAACCGCGACGAACTGCCCAACGAGGACGAGCAGTTCGAAGCCTATCGTGCGGTGGCCAAGGCGCTGCCCGGCCGTAGCGTCACCATCCGCACCCTGGATATCGGCGCCGACAAGCAGGCCCGCTCGCTGCGCGGCGCGGGCAATTCAGGGCCGAACCCGGCGCTCGGGTTGCGTGCGATCCGCTATTGTCTGGCGGAACCGCAAATCTTCCTCGCCCAGTTGCGCGCCATCCTGCGCGCCAGTCATTACGGCCGCATCCGCCTGCTGATTCCGATGCTCGCCCACGTTACCGAGATCGAGCAGGCGCTGGCAATGATCCAGATGGCGAAGGGCCAGTTGCGCGAAGCCCGGCAGCGCTTCGACGAGCAGATCGAAATCGGCGGCATGATCGAAATTCCCGCCGCCGCTCTGGCGCTGGGCCCCTTTCTGAGCCGGCTGAATTTTCTTTCCATCGGCACCAACGATCTGATCCAGTACACCCTGGCCATCGATCGTAGCGACGAGGCCGTAGCCCATCTCTACGATCCGCTGCATCCGGCGGTGCTGAGGTTGATCGCGCAGACCATCCAGGCTGGACAGCGCGCCGGGCTGCCGGTGTCGGTCTGCGGCGAAATGGCCGGCGACCCGCAGCTGACCCGCTTGTTGATCGGCATGGGGCTGCGCAGCTTCTCCATGCACCCGACACAGCTATTTTCCGTCAAGCAGGCGGTACTGGGGGCGGATACTGCACTGCTGACCGCCAAGGTCACGCGGCTGCTGCGCTATGAAGAACCTGACCGCATTCGCGAGCAACTGGCGCGCCTCAACGCCGCCGCGCATTGACAGGGCAGGGCGAGACCGGTAGCCTTCCGTCCCTATGCGCCGAGTTGACTCCGCTTGCGGGCGCTTGATAAATCCGGCTAAAGCGAGACAGGGAAAACAACCCGGTCCGCCGCCAGCCGACCGGGTTTTGCATTTATGACCAGAACAAATCACAGCGTCGGACAGGTGTCGCCCCAGCGAGCGCATTTCGACACGCCGATCAAACTGCGCAGCGGCGCCGTACTGCCGGCCTATGAGCTGGTGTATGAAACCTACGGCCGGCTCAATGCCGCCAAATCCAACGCCATCCTGGTCTGCCACGCCCTTTCCGGGCACCACCATGTGGCCGGACACTATGCCGGTGATCCCGACAGCCTCGGTTGGTGGGACAACATCGTCGGTCCCGGCCGACCGCTCGATACAGAAAAATTCTTCGTCGTCGGGGTGAACAATCTCGGTGGCTGCCACGGCTCCACCGGACCTTCCAGTCCCAATCCGGCCACCGGCAAACCCTGGGGCGCCGATTTCCCGATGGTTGCCGTGGTGGATTGGGTGCATACCCAGGCCCGTCTCGCCGACCTGCTCGGTATCGACAGCTGGGCCGCGGTGATCGGCGGCAGTCTCGGCGGTATGCAGGCCCTGCGCTGGGCGGTGACCTATCCGCAGCGCGTGCGCAACGCCATCGTCATCGCCTCCTCGCCCCGGCTGTCGGCGGAGAACATCGCCTTCAACGAAGTGGCGCGACAGGCCATCCTCACCGATCCGGATTTCCACGGTGGTCATTACTACGAACACAACGTCAAGCCGGTACGCGGCCTGCGCCTGGCGCGCATGCTCGGCCACATCACCTATCTTTCCGGCGACCAGATGGCGGAACGCTTCGGCCGCAAGCTGCGCAACGACAGCCTGTCCTTCGGCTACGACGTGGAGTTCGAAGTCGAGTCCTATCTGCGCTACCAGGGCGACAAGTTTGCCAGCTACTTCGACGCCAACACCTACCTGCTGATGACCAAGGCGCTGGACTATTTCGATCCTGCGCGGGAGCGCGCCGGCGATCTGGCGGCGACGCTGGCGCTGGCCAAGGCGCGATTTCTGGTCGTCTCGTTCACCACCGACTGGCGCTTCTCACCGGCCCGCTCGCGGGAGATCGTCAATGCCCTGCTGAAGAACGGACAGGACGTGGCCTATGCCAACGTCGACTACCCCGCCGGCCACGATTCCTTCCTCATGGACGATCCGCACTATCACGCACTGGTGAAAGCTTACCTGGGACGAGTGACGCTATGAACGCAATCCTCGAACGTCCCGACTTCAAGCTGATTGCCGCCTGGGTGAAACCCGGCGAACGGGTGCTCGACCTGGGTTGCGACGACGGCTCGCTGCTCAAGCTGCTGGCCGAGCGCGGCGCCCGTGGCTGGGGCGTTGAAATCGACGATGCCAAGGTGCTGGCCGCCGTTGCCAATGGCGTCAACGTGATCCAGAGCGATCTGGAACAGGGCCTTGCCGGTTTCGAAGACGGCGCCTTCGAGCATGTGATCCTGTCGCAGACGCTGCAAGCCATGCGCCACACAGAGGATATCGTGCTGGAAATGTTGCGCGTCGGTCGCGAAGCGGTGGTCAGCTTCCCCAATTTCGGCTATTGGCAGCATCGTCTGGACATCCTCAACGGCCATATGCCCGTGTCCGACCGCCTGCCCTACCAGTGGTACGACACGCCCAATATTCACCTTTGTACCGTCGCCGATTTCGACGATTTCTGCACCAAGCGCAACATCGTGATACGCGAACGCAAGGTCTTCGATGCCGGTCGCGAGATCACCGAGGAGCACAATTTTCTCGGTAGCCTGGCGGTGTACCGGATCACCCGCGGCTAGCAGGTTTCATTCGGGCAGCGCCAGCCGCAGGGCAATGGCGAAGAAGACCAGCGCCGCGATCAAGTTGAGTTTCCGACCCGCGCCTGCGCTGTTTTGCAGCCAGGCGCCGATGCTCCCGGCGAACCAGCCGATGGTGCCGAAGATGACCAGCGTCTGCGTCATGAACAGCAGACCGAGCAGCAGCATCTGCAATCCGATGCGTCCCTCGGACGGCCGGATGAACTGGGGCAGGAAGGCGATGAAGAACAGGCTCACCTTCGGATTCAGCAGGTTGCCGAGCACGCTCTGGCGGTAGATCCGCGCCAGTGTGGCGGCGGTCTCGCGGGAGGCGGGGCCGGTCTCGCGGCGGGTCAGGGCGAGTACGCCAAGGTAGGCCAGATAGGCCGCCCCAGCGTATTTGAGCGCGGCGAACAGCGTAGGTGAGGAGCGGATCAGTAAGGCGATGCCTGCCACCGCCAGCGCGGTGTGGAACAGGACCCCGGAGGCGAAGCCGCAGGCCGCCGCCAGTGCCGCCCGGCGTCCTTCTGCGATGCCGCGGGCGAGCACCTGTAGATTGTCCGGTCCGGGCGCCAGCGTCAGCAATGCCGAAGCCAACAGAAACAGATGAATCTCCGGCACCGGTTGTGCTCCGTCCGTGTTCAGCCGAACAGCGTATGCAGCATTTTCGCCAGCAGGACGATCAGCATCGCGGCGAAAATCCTGCGCAGCAGCGGCACCGGCAAGCGATGCGCCAAGCGGGCGCCGAACGGCGCGGCGACTATGCTGCTGGCGACGCAGCCGGCCAGTGCGGGAAGATAGATGAAGCCAAGGCTGCCCTCCGATAACCCGGCAACGCCCCAGCCGGCGAACAGATAACCCAGTGCGCCGGAGACGGCGATGGGGAAGCCGATCGCCGACGAGGTGCCGATGGCCTGATGCACCTTCACGTTGCACCAAGTCATGAACGGGACCGACAGAGCGCCGCCGCCGATCGCTGCCAGCGCCGAGATGCCGCCAATACCGGCGCCGACGGCGACCAGGCCGAGTGGCCCGGGCAGCACACGGCTCGGCTTGGGGCGGAAGTTGGCCAGCATCTGCACCACCACATAACTCATCAGAACGACGAAGAAGATGCCCAGTGGGCGCGACGGCAGCGTCGCGGCGAACTGCGAGCCGGCCAGGGTGCCGACGACGATGCCGGGGGCGATGGTTTTCACCACCGGCCAGAGTACCGCGCCGTGAGCATGATGCGTGCGCAGGCTGGACAGCGAGGTAAAGGCGATCGCCGCCATCGAGGTGCCGAGCGCCAGATGAACCAAATGCACGGGCGGGAAGTTCTGTGCGGCGAAGAGCACCGTGAGCAGCGGCACCAGAATCGCGCCGCCGCCTACGCCGAGCAGGCCGGCGAAAAAACCGGTCAGCGCGCCGAGGCCTAGATAGGCCAGCAGCCAGACAGTCATGGCGCGGCGATCATTTCATCAGGTGCTCGACGATGAACGTCCACTCCGCCGGATCCACCGGCGTGATCGACAGACGGTTGCCGCGTGCCAGCACGCGCAGGTGCGCCAGCTCGGGATGGCGGCGCAGCTCGGCCAAGCTTACTAGTCGCGTCTTTTTCGTCACTCGTACATCGACATTTACCCAGCGCGGATTTTCCGGCGTCGACTTTGGATCGTAGTAGTGGCTCGCGGGGTCGAATTGGGTGCGGTCGGGATAGGCGCGCTTCGTTACCTCGGCTAGCCCGGCGATGCCCGGCTCGGCGCAATTCGAGTGATAGAAGAAAACCTTGTCGCCGACGCTCATCTGGTCGCGCATGAAATTGCGTGCCTGGTAGTTGCGCACGCCCCACCAATCCACGGTCTGCTTGGGCATCGCCAGCACATGGTCGATGCCGACGACGGAAGGCTCGGTTTTCATCAGCCAGTAGCGCGGCATCTCGGTCTCCAACAAGAAAAAAGCGCTGAAGGCCATTCAGCGCTTGCTGCAACAATGCACCCGCCTTTTATCGGGCGCAGCGAGTCAACTCAATCGCCTCCCCCGAGAGGGGGAGGAAGGGCGGGGGCGGATGTCCTGTCCCGCGTAGCGGGGGAACCCAATATCGTCCCTGTCGGGACGATATTGGGTTCCCCCGCCTGTGCCGTCAGACCGAGTGTCCTGAACCTGGGTTCAGGGAGGCCACGTTCCTGCCGCTTCAGGTTCGCCCGACAATGGGGCGATCGCAACGGCGGCGTTTATGGTCGGCGGCCATGTCACGAGGACATTGGTTCAAGGAACTTACGGCCTTGGCGAACACCGCAGGGGAAACCGGGGAGGCCGTGCCTTATGACTGGAACAGATCGTCCTGCTTCTGCGCCGCCAGCGTTGCATCCAGCTTGGCCTCGATGGTCGCGATTCTACGCTTGATCGAAGGAGCGTCAACGTCGCCAATGGGCCGCTGTGCAGGCGGCTTTCCGGCCTGCAGGGCGAGAACGTCGTAGGCCAGATTGAGGGCCGTCATCACGGCCAGGCGTTCGCCGTTGCTGCGCGTCTTGTCGGCGATTTCGTCCATGCGCTGGTTGAGCAGCAGCACTGCCGCTTCCAGCGTCGCGCGTTCCTCGTCGCTGCAGGCGACCTGGTAATCCTTGTCGCGAATGCGTATGTCCAGAGTTCCGGCGTTGCTCATGCGCTCACTCCTCGGGCAGCCCGGCCATCAGGGTTTCGATGCGTACCCGTGCGGTTTCCATCCGCTCCGCCAGCGCCTGTTTTTCCGTTTCCAGTGCGGCGAGCCGAGCGCGCAGTGCAAGGTTCTCGACGACCACGCGGGCGTTGAGCGCCAGCACCTGATCGACTTTCTCTTCTAGCCCGTCCAGTTCTTGGTTCATGGGGTGAAGTGTGTGGTAATAGTCCTTTCAGGTCAAGTAGTAAGCGGTAAATGTGAAGGTGAATCCACATTGCCGTCGCGGCGCCGCGACCATGGCGCGGTTTGCCGCGTTGCCGTGAGTGGGCTACACTCCGCCCCCTCGTCCGCGGTTCCCTGACGCCATTCGGCCAGGGGATCAAACGGGAAACAGGTGAAATGCCTGTGCTGCCCCCGCAACGGTAAGCAAGTGCGGGCGCATCAATCGGCCACTGGGACTCCATCCTGGGAAGGCGATGCGCCAAGACTTGCAAGCCCGGAGACCGGCCTCGGACGAATCGTGATGGATCACTGCGGGGAAGCGGTGGCCGGCATCGTCCGACTCCTTATTCCTGCACGCGCCATCTTTTCTCAATGCACCGGCTTGCGGGGACGCTCGCTGGAAGAAGGAGTCGTCATGCATTTTCAAGCATCCCGCGCGGCCATGGCCGTCGCGTTTATTGCCGCCAGCCAGGCCATTGCCGCCGAAACCCAGTTGCCCCCGGTCGTTGTAACCGCCACCCGCTTTGCCGAAGCTGACCCGCGCATCCCGGCCAACATCAGCGTCATCGGCAGCGAGGAAATTGCAGCGAGCCCGTCGCTCGGCCTGCCCGATCTGCTCAAATCCCGCGCCGGTATCGACGTGCGTCCGCTCTATGGCGCGATGGGCATCGATGCCGCGGTCGACCTGCGCGGCTTCGGCGATGCCAGCGGCAGTAATGTGTTGATCCTGCTCGACGGCCGTCGCCTCAACCCGATCGATTCCAGCGGCGTCAGCTGGTCGTCGATTCCGCTCGGTAACGTCGAGCGTGTCGAGATCATCCGCGGCGGCGGCACCGTGCTCTATGGCGATCGGGCGACGGGTGGGGTGATCAATATCGTTACCGACAAGTCGTCGGTTCCGGCCACGTCCGTCTCCGCCACTACCGGCAGCAATGGCTATGCCGGCATCGATGCGAACAGCGGTTTTTCTGGCGGCGACGCGTATCTGACCATCAGCGGCCACTACGCTGAGACCGACGGCTGGCGGCGCAACAGCCAAGCCGAGCAGCAATCGATCAGCGGCCGTGGCGGCATGAATTTTGGCGACGGCCGCCAGGGTTTTGTCGACTACCTCGTGTACAAGGATTCAAACGGCCTGCCGGGCTATGCCACCGTCGTCAACTACGCCAGGAACCCGCGTCTCGCGCGTACGCCGAAGGACAACCAGCAGCGTGACGGCTACCTCGTTCGCCCCGGCCTGACCTGGGACATTTCCAAGACATTGAAACTGGAGGCCGAGCTGACGACGGACCACGAAAGTTATCGTGCCGACAACGTTTCGTTCGGTTCGGTCTACAACCGTCGTCGCGACACCGTATCGTTCACGCCGCGGCTGCGTTGGGATCACGGACTCGGCCACTTATCGAGCCAGACGGTTGTCGGCCTCGACTACTATGCCGGCGATATCGACTCCAACTCCACCAGCTTCGCCTCGCAGTATGCTAAGCAGAGCAGCAACGCGTTGTACGCACAGAACACTACCCTCTTCAATGAGTATTGGTCGGTTACCGCCGGTGCCCGCGGCCAGCGCATGAACCAGAAGGCTCGCCAGGAAGCCTATCCGCCGTTTTTTATGCCGGCCTTCGTCGGCAGCTCGGTGCGCACTCGCCACGCTTTCGACCTCGGCCTGGCCTATACCGAGGGCAACTGGCGCGCCTATGGCAAGACTGGCACCACTTTCCGCTTTGCCAACACCGACGAACTGTTCGGCTACGATCCGTTTACCGGCAACCCGGTTTTCGCCGGCGACCTGAAGCCCCAGCATGGCACGGTGCGTGAAATTGGCGGCACCTATTGCGGCGATCGGCTGATCGCCCGCGCCGCGCTCTATCGCATGGAGCTGCGTGACGAGATCGGTTTCGACAACGTCACGTTCGCCAACACGAATTTCGCACCGACCCGCCGCAACGGATTGGAAAGCGAATTCGAATGGCAGCTCGACAGAGCCTTCAAGCTCACCGCCGCCTACGCGTACACGGAAGCCAAGTTCAGCGACGGTGCCAATGCCGGCAAGACCCTGCCGCTGGTGCCGCGCGAAAACGCCTCGCTGCAACTGAGCTGGGACGGCGGCAACATCGGACGCTACGCCGCTGCGGCGCACTACATCGGCGACCGCTATTACAGCGGCGACTTCGCCAACGTGCGCGGCCATCTCGCCGGCTACACGACGATGGACCTGCGCGCCGACTGGAATCTGAAGCCCTGGTTGATCACCGCACGGGTACTCAACGCCTTCGACCAGCGCTATGCTCCGTTCGCCGGCTATTCCGTCTTCCTTCCGGGTTACTACTACTACCCGGCCGACGGCAGGAGTTTGTTTCTCAGCGCCCGCTACGACTTCAAATAAAAGATGCCCAGCCGCCGTCGCGCCTACCTGATCCTTGCCTTGCTCGGCCTGCTGGCCCTGCTCAGCATGGGTTTGGCCATGACGGCGGGCAGTCTGCAGGTGTCGTCGGCCGACATGCTGGCGGCGCTTGGTTTTGGCGAGGGTAGTGGGGTCGGCGTCGAGGTGATTCGTGGTCTGCGTCTGCCGCGCGTGCTCGGCGCGTTCGCTTGCGGCGGCTTGCTGGCGCTGGCCGGCGGGCTGATGCAGGTGCTGTTGCGCAACCCGCTCGCCGATCCGTATGTACTCGGCATCTCTGGCGGTGCCGGGGTCGGCGCAATGGTGGCGCTGCTGCTCGGCCTGCCGTTGCTCGGCATCAACGGGTTGGCCTTCGCCGGCGCCATCGGCGCGATGCTGCTGGTGTTCGGCCTGGCCCACGGCGACGGCAGCTGGACCCAGACCCGTCTGCTGCTGACTGGCGTCATTGTCGCCGCCGGGTGCGGCGCACTGGTGGCGCTGATCCTTTCGGTGGCTCCGGAAAGCAAGCTGCGCGGCATGCTGTTCTGGCTGATGGGCGATCTGTCGCAGGCCATCGAACCGACGCTGGCGCTTGTTGCGCTGGGGCTGCTGTTGGCCCTTTCGCTGCCGTTCGCCCGCGAACTCAACCTGCTGGCCCGGGGACAGATGCAGGCGCAGGCGCTGGGCGTGGCGGTGACACGGGTACGGCGGCTGATCTATCTGCTCGCCTCGCTGGCGACTGCTGTAGCCGTCACCACCGCCGGCTCGATCGGTTTCGTCGGCCTCGTTGTGCCGCACCTGGTACGCCTCGCCGTCGGCAACGACCAGCGCCTGTTGCTGCCCGCCGCTGCGCTGGCCGGCGGCAGTTTGCTGGTGCTGGCCGATACGGCGGCGCGGACGCTGATCGCGCCTCAGCAATTGCCGGTGGGCGTGCTCACCGCGCTGATCGGCGTACCGGTGTTCCTGTTCCTGCTGGCGAGGCAGTCGAAGTGAGTGCGCCCCTGCTCGAAACCCGTCGCCTGCGCGTCGATGTGCCAGGGCGCACGGTAGTGACTGCACTCGATCTGGAGCTGAAGCGCGGCGAGCGGCTGGCGATCCTCGGCCGCAACGGCGCCGGCAAGTCCACGCTGCTGGCGACCCTGGCCGGCCTGCGTCCGCCGGCGGACGGCGAAGTGTTGCTGGCGGGCACGTCGTATGCCGCGTTGCCCGCGCGCGAGGCAGCACGGCAGCGCGCCTGGCTTGGCCAGGTGCAGATCGACCCGTTCGCGTCCACGGTGCTGGAAACCGTGCTCGCCGGACGCCACCCGCACCTCGGCCGTTGGGCCTGGGAGTCCGCCGACGATGCGCGCATCGCCCGCGAAGCGCTGGCCGCCCTGGGGCTTGCCGGTCTTGAACAGCGCCAGGTACAGACGCTCTCCGGCGGCGAGCGCCAGCGCGTCGCGCTGGCCGCGCTGCTGACCCAGCGCCCGGCGCTGTTCGTGCTCGACGAACCGCTGGCCCACCTCGATCTCAACCATCAGATCGCCGTGCTCGACCTGTTCGCCGCGGCGGCGCGCGATTGCGGCGCCGGCGTGGCGATGGTGCTGCACGATCCGGGCCTGGCCCACCGTTACTGCGACCGCGCCCTGCTGCTGCACGGTGACGGTCGTAGCGAGCTTGGCAGCGCCGATGCGTTGCTCACCGCCGCAAGGCTCTCGCAGCTCTACGGCCATTCGCTGAAAGCCCTCGACGACGAGGGGCGGCGCTGGTTCGTACCCGCCTGATCCATCTTCAGGAGAATTCCGATGTCCGCTTTCCTTCGCCGCCAAGGCCTGATCGCCGTAGTGCTCGCACTGTTTATGCCATGACGACCCAGCGCTACGACGACGCGGCGATCGGCGCGCGATTTACGACGTGATCGCCCGCCGCCGCGACATTCGCGAATTCGCTCCCGGCCCGCTGCCCGCGGGGCGGCTGTATGCGGCCACCGCCTGCGGCGCCGCCGGCTTATTGAATTTTCGCTCCGCCGCTCAGGCCATGCGGAAGGTGGTTTCGGTACCTTCGTCCCAGTCCTCCCACAGATAGTCATCGGCCTTGCCGTCGGCGATCAAGCGCAAGGCGTAATTGACCTGCTCCTTGTAGAACTCGCAGAAGGCGCCGATCTTCTCCATGCCGCCGTTCATCTCGTGCGCTTCGGCCGGGCAGGGCGAGCCGCAGAAATGACGGATCGCGCAGTCGCCGCAGGGGCTGAACGTATCTACGTCGCGTACGGTCACCGTGCGGAACGCAGCGGAAGTCAGCGCCGCCTCGACGCCGCCTTCAGCCAGCAGATTGCCGCCATTGAAGCGCGGCAGGCCGATGAACTCGCTACAGGGATAGAGGCCGCCGTCTGCCGCCAGGGCGAAGAAGGCGCGACCGCCGCCGCAGGGCGAGATGTCGCACATCAGCCGCCGCGCCGTCGGCGCGAGAATGCCGATCAGGATGTTGGCGAAGTTGGCGACCAGCAGCTTGCGGCCGGTTTCGCGGTACAGCGTGTGGGTACGATCCAGCGCCGCGAAGAGCGCTTTCGCCATGTCGCCATCGGCCGGCTTCACGCCACGTGCACCGGGCAGGGTGCAGCGCACGGTGTTGAGCATGCACGTCGGCACCTCCTTGGCGTGGAAGAGTTCGACCATCTGCGTCAGATACGGCAGGTTTGCGCTGGTGCAGGTGGTGATCACGCTCCACGAACCGTAGCCCTTGAGCTTGTCCATCGCCGCCAGCACCTTGTGGTGCACGCTCTTGCCGCCCCAGGTCTGGCGCGTCGCGTCGGTGATGGCGGCGATTGGGCCGTCGAGCGACAGGCCGATGCTGACGTTGCGCGCAGTGAGGAAGTCCACCGCGGCGTCGTCGAGCAGCGTGCCGTTAGTTTGCAGGCCGAAGATGAAGTCGTCGGCGAACGCATCGATGGCGGCGAATACGGTAGCCTTGTTCATCAACGGCTCGGCACCGTGGAAAATGGCGCGCGGCTTGCGACCCGCCGGCATCACCGAACGGAAATAGTCGCGCAGCTTGGCGAGCGAGGCGATCAGCTTTTCTTCCGCCATGTGGCTGCCGCCGCTGCGTTGCTCGCCGGGCAGGTAGCAGTAGGTGCAGTCGAGATTGCAGCGCTCGGTCGGATTGAGATAGACACCGGACGGTGTCAGCGCGAAACGCAGCGCATGGAGCTCGTTGGCGAAACTTCCGGCTTTTTCGCGGTAGCTCTCCAACAGCGGGCCACCGGCGAGTTCTTCCGCGATGCGGCTCTTGTCGACCAATGCCCAGAAGGCGGTCGCCGGGTCGGTGAGCGCGGCGTAAACCGCGTGGCCGATGTCCACGGGAATCAACGCCGGGCCGGCAGCGGCCCGGTTCAAAGCGGCTGCGGTCATTTGGCCGCTTTCTTGTCCATCAGCACATAGTGCGACAGGCCGATGCCGTCCGGGTTGCAGCTCTTGCGCACGGCGATGGTCGGGGCGGCGGTCTGTGTCAGCGCTTCGGTGGCGTTTTGCTGCGGCTGCTGGGTCTGTACGGTTTGCGTCATGGTCCACTCCTCGGGAAATACAAAAAAGAAAAGGGCTCCGGCTGACGGCACGCTTGCGCATGCAGTCAGCCGGAGCCCTTGCCTGGACTCCGCATCGGTTCAACACGTCTTCTGGCTCCCGGATCAGCCGGATCGCTGCACCTTCCCGCCGGGGTGAGCCCCGCCAGTGGCTGGTTGTTTCAACCTTGCAGCGTCCGTCCCCGGATACAGCGGCGGGCCCGCCACGGATTCAAACCGTGTTCCGTTTCGTCGAACCGAACGGCGGGCGGATTCTCGCCGGGCTGGCACAGTGAGTCAAGTTGTCGGGCACTTCGCCCGGGAGCGTTTTATTGCCCCTCGCTCTTGTTGAGTAGCGCCTTGAACTGAGCAAAGCGGGCGCGGCCGGCGACCTTGTCTTCCTCTTGCGGCGCTTCGTCGCCGCCGCTGCGCTTGAGTTCGGCGCCCATTTCCTCGATGAAGCGCGACGGTTCGCAGGGGCGGTATTCGCGCCCGGTCTTGCGCTTCTTGCAATGGCTGACGTGCAGGCTCATGCGTGCGCGGGTGATGCCGACGTACATCAGCCGGCGCTCCTCCTCCAGCTTGCCTGGCTCCAGCGAGTCGCGGTGGGGCAGGATGCCCTCCTCGACGCCGACCAGGAAGACGTGGCGGAATTCCAGGCCCTTGGCGGCGTGCAGCGTGGCGAGTTGCACCGCATCCTGATTCGGGTCGTTCTTGTCGAGCATCGAAATTAGCGCCACGGTCTGGGTCAGTTCGAGCAGGTTCTTGTTCTCTTCGTCGCCTTTCTTTGCCAGCCATTCGGTGAAGTCGCGCACGTTGCTCCATTTGCTTTCGGCCTCGCGCGGTTCCAGGGTTTCGAACAGCGCCGCCTCGTAGGCGATGGCGCGCAGCAGGTCGTCCAGCACCTGCCGCGCCGGTTCGCGTGCGGCGCGCAGTTCGAGGCGCACGATGAACTGGCAGAATTCGCGTACCGCCTTCAACTGCTTTTCGCTCAGATGCTGCTCGATGCCCACTTCCACTGCGGCGGTGAACAGGCTGACATGACGATTGCCGGCGTGGCGGCCGAGCGCCTCCAGCGTCGCTCCGCCGATGCCGCGCTTGGGTGTGGTGATCGCGCGGATGAAGGCCGGATCATCGTCTGGGTTGGCCAGCAGGCGCAGATAGCTGGTGATGTCCTTGATCTCGGCTTTTTCGAAAAACGATTGGCCGCCGGACAGCATGTAGGGAATCTTCTGCTGCCGCAACTGCTGTTCGATCGCCCGCGCCTGATGGTTGCCGCGATAAAGCACGGCGTAGTCGGCCCATTTGCCGCGATGCTGGAAGCGATGCGCTTCCAGCCGCGCGGCGATCCATTCGGCCTCGTGGCCGTCGTCGCGGCAGAGCTGCACATGCACCGCATCGCCGTGGCCGTGTTCCGACCAGAGCTTCTTCTCGAATATCTTCGGGTTGTTGGCGATCACCGCATTCGCGGCCTGCAAGATGCGCGTCGTCGAGCGGTAGTTCTGCTCCAGCTTGATGATCTTGAGACGCGGGAAATCCTCCTGTAGCAGGTGGATGTTGCCGATGTCGGCGCCGCGCCAGGCGTAGATCGACTGGTCGTCGTCGCCCACCGCAGTGAACGCCGCCTTCGGCCCGGCGAGCAGGCGCATCAGGCGGTATTGGCAGCGGTTGGTGTCCTGGTATTCGTCTACCAGCAGATGCCAGATGCGGCTCTGCCAGCGTGCCAGGACGTCGTCGTTGGATTCCAGCAGATTTACCGGTAGACGGATCAGGTCGTCGAAATCCACCGCCTGGTAGGCACGCAGGGTTTTTTCATAGGCGGCGTAGGTGGCGGCGGCGGCGCCCTCGAATTCGTCGGCCGCGGCGGCGGCGGCCTGCTCTGGGTCGAGCAGGCCGTTCTTCCACAGCGAGATGCGGTTTTGCACGCGGCGCAGATGGGCCTTGTCGGCCGTTTTCAGCAATTCCTGGAAAAGGCCGACGGTGTCCGCGGCATCGAAGATCGAGAAGCCCGGCTTGAGGCCGAGGTGCTTCGCCTCCTGACGCAGGAGGCGCGCACCGAGCGAATGGAAGGTGCTGACGCTGAGACCCTCGGCGGAACGGTTCTTCAGCAGGTCGTCGGCGCGCTCCTTCATTTCCTTCGCTGCCTTGTTGGTGAAGGTGATGGCGGCGATCTTGTGCGGCGGGTAGCCGCAGCCTTCGATCATCCAGGCGATCTTCTGCGTGATCACCCGCGTCTTGCCGCTGCCGGCGCCGGCGAGCACCAGCAGCGGGCCGTCGAGGTAATGCACCGCCTCCCGCTGGGGGACGTTGAGTTTTGCCGACATGAAGGAGAACCGCCCGTAGTCTGACGGCTATTCGAGCATCAGCGCCTGCAAGGCCCGGCGCCGATCCGGCGTCAGCCCGGCGGCGCGTTCGAGGTAGGCGTCGATCGAGCCGTAATCCTTGTCGATGGAGTCCAGCGCGGTTTGCAGGTATTCACGGCGCACCGACATGATCTCCATCAGCGCGGCAGTGCCCAGCGGCTTGTCGAGCATTTCGGCGAGCACCGGCTTCAGCGCCTCGGCCGAGCGGGTCGGGTCGAGGTGATGCATGGTCGCCAGATAATCCTCGAACACGGCTTCCAGCGGCACGTCGAGCGCCAGCAGCAGCATCGCACTGGCGAAGCCGGTGCGGTCCTTGCCTGCGTGGCAATGCACCACCGCGGCGAACTGGCCATTGATCAGCCGATCGAAGAATTTGGTCAGCTTGCCGTCGAAGGCCTTTGGGTGGCCGCGATAGATTTCCATCATCGTGTGCACCGCGCCTTCCGGACTCGGGTCACGGCGAATCAGGGTGCGGAAGGTCTCGTGCGCCGCATTCACATCCTGATGGATCGACATCTCGATGATTTCCGGCGCCGGCTCCTGCGGCAGCCGGCTGGGCAGGCGGATGCGCTCGCGATGGCTGCGCAGATCGAAGATCAGCTTGATGTGCAGGCGCTGGAAAGTTTCCATGTCGCTGTGGGTCAGGTGGGCGAGGTGCTCCGAGCGGAACACCAGCCCCTTGCGCACGTGACGGCCGTCGCGACTCGACGGGCCGCCGACGTCGCGGAAGTTGCGCGCCCCTTCGAGCAAGGCGATGGGGCGTGGGGCGGTGGCGGTACTCATGGTGACTCCTCTTGATTACTTACTACTCATCCCCGCGGCGTGCGCCTGCAGGTCAGCGTGATAGGAACTGCGCACCATCGGCGCACAGGCGGCATGGGTGAAGCCGAGCGCCTCGGCTTCCGCCTCGAAGTGGGCGAAGATTTCCGGGCGAACGTAGCGCAGCACCGGCAGGTGATGGGTCGAGGGCGCCAGATACTGGCCGATGGTGAGCATGTTCACGTCATGGGCGCGCAGATCGCGCATCACCTCGACGATTTCCTCGTCGGTTTCGCCGAGGCCGACCATCAGCCCCGACTTGGTGGGGATGTCCGGATGGCGCGCCTTGAACTGCTTGAGCAGTTGCAGCGAATGGGCATAGTCGGCGCCGGGTCGGGCCTGCTTGTAGAGGCGCGGCACGGTTTCCAGATTGTGGTTCATCACGTCGGGCGGTGCGGCGGCGAAGATTTCCAGTGCCGCGTCGATGCGGCCGCGGAAATCCGGCACCAGCACTTCGATCCTGGTCTGCGGCGCATGCTGGCGCAGGGCGCGGATGCAGTCGACGAAATGCTGCGCGCCGCCGTCGCGCAGGTCGTCACGGTCGACGCTGGTGATCACCACGTAGCCCAGTTTCAGCGCGGCGATGGTGCGCGCCAGCTTTTCCGGCTCGTCCGCGTCGGGCGGCAGCGGCTTGCCGTGGCCGACGTCGCAGAACGGGCAGCGGCGGGTGCAGATGGCGCCGAGGATCATGAAGCTGGCTGTGCCGTTGCCGAAGCACTCGCCGATGTTCGGGCAGGAGGCCTCCTCGCAGACGGTATGCAGGTCGTGGCTGCGCAGGATTTGCTTGACGTCGTTGTAGCGGGCGGCGTCGTAGCTGGCGCGGACGCGAATCCACGACGGCTTCTTGAGCGCGGTTTCGACCGGTACGATCTTGATCGGGATGCGCGCGGTTTTCTGTTCGCCGCGCTGTTTTTCGCCGGGGTCACTCATCGGAATCTTCCAGGTGTCGTTGCAGGTGGCGGAGCAGCGCTTCGCCGACCTCCGCCAGATTGCCTTGTCCGCACAGATCGTGCAACTGCGTAACAGCCAAGCCCGCATAGCCGCAAGGGTTTATCGCCGCGTAGGGGGCGAGGTCCATGTCCACGTTCAGCGCCAGGCCATGGTAGGTGCAGCCGTTCTTCACCCGCAGGCCGAGGGCGGAGACCTTTGCCGCGGCCACATATACACCGGGTGCGCCGGAGTGCCGTTCGCCGTGTACGCCATAGTCGGCGAGCAGGTCGATCACCGCCTGCTCGATACGCGTCACCAGTTCGCGCACCTTGTAGCGACGGCGACGCAGGTCGAGCAGCAGATAGACCACCAGCTGTCCCGGTCCGTGATAGGTCACCTGTCCACCGCGATCGATCTGCACGACTGGGATGCCGATGTCGCTCAGCACATGCTCGGCCTTGCCGGCCAGCCCCTGGGTGAACACCGGCGGATGCTCGGTGAGCCAGATCTCGTCGGCGGTATCGGCAGCGCGTGCGGCGGTGAAGTCCTGCATCGCGCGCCAAGTGGGTTCGTAGTCGGTGCGGCCGAGGCGGCACACGCGGAATTCATTCATAGCACCACTTTGACCAGTGGATGGCTGCTGAGATCCTGGTACAGCGCATCGAGCTGTGCTTTGGAAGTGGCGCGTACGGTGCACGTCAGCGAGAGGTAGTTGCCGGCCCGCGAGGGACGCATTTCCATGCTCGCCGGGTCGAAGTCCGGCGCGTGACGGATCACTACATCGAGGATCGACTGGGCGAAATCGTCACGGCGCAGGCCCATGATCTTCACTGGAAAATCGCAGGGAAACTCTATCAGCGTTTCATTGGACATGAAAGCAATCTTTCATGTCCAATGAAACCCTTGCGTGAACTGAAGGGCACCCCCTCCCAACCTCCCCCTCACGGAGGGGGAGGTGACTATTCAGTCCCGGCCCCTGGCCGGGAGAGGACAGTGCACTACTCGCCACCGCGCATCACCGTCTGCTTGAATGCCTGGTACCAGGTGTACATTTCCGCGTAGATCGGCCCGGGTCGGCCACTGCCGACCGCAAGGCCGTCGAGGCTGACGATGGGCAGCACTTCCTTGGTCGAAGAGGTCAGCCAGAGTTCGTCGGCAGCGCGCACTTCGGCTTCGAGGATGTCGCGCACCACGTATTTCAGGCCGTGCTGTGCGGCGAGTTCGAGCACCACGTCGTAGGTGATGCCGGGCAGCATCAGATGGTTCTTCTGCGGCGCGAGCAGGACGCCGTTCTTGACCGCAAAAATATTCGCCGCCGCGCCTTCGGTGAGAATGCCGTCGCGGAACAGCACCGTCTCCGCGGCGCCGGAATCCACGGCTTGCTGCCGCAGCAGACAGTTGGCGAGCAGCGAAATGGCCTTGATGTCGCAGCGGTGCCAGCGGTTGTCGGCGGCGGAGACCGTGGCTACGCCCCGCTCGCGCTGCGATGCCGGCGGCGTGCTCAGCGCCTCGCTCATGGCGAACACGGTCGGCCGCACCTCCTTCGGGAAAGCATGGTTGCGCACTGCCGCCGCGCCGCGCGTGACCTGTATATAGACCGACTGGTCGTCGCTTACGCCGCTGGCGACCAGTTCGTCGATCAGCGCCGCCCAGGCCGCTGCGTCGTGTGGGTTGGCGATGCGCACCGCGTCGAGGCTGCGCTGCAAGCGTGCCAGATGTTCGACGAGGCGGAACGGTCGTCGCGAATACACGGGGATCACTTCATACACGCCGTCGCCGAACAGGAAGCCGCGATCCATCACCGGGATGCAGGCCTGGTCGAGCGGCAACAGGCGGCCGTTGAGGTGTATGTAGGGTGTGTTCATTCGAACCAGAGTTTCAGCGTGTCCCAACTGCGGCCGACGAAGCCGGCGACGGCGACATCCTCCAGCGCCTCGACGGGATAATCGCCGAGGTGCTGTTCGTCGAGGAATACGCTCAGCGTGGCCACCATCGCACCGCGCTGCACCGGTGCCAGCAGCGGCTGCCGGCTAGCCAGCTTGATCTTGATCCGCGACGGTGCGACGCCCTTCGGCAGCGAGAGCAGGAAGTCGCTGGGAAAGCCCGCCGCGACGGTGTTCTCGGCACCCTTGAAGACCTTCAGTCGGGAAATCGGCCGGGCCTTGTCGTAAAGCTTGTAGGCATCGAAATTGAGGAAGCCGTGGTTGATCAGTCTGAGCGATTCCTGGGCGCGGGTGGCGTCCGAATCGGTGCCGAGCACCACCGAAATCAACCGCCGCGGGCCGCGCTTGGCTGAAGCTATCAGGCAGTAGCCGGCGCTCTCGGTATGCCCGGTCTTGACGCCGTCGACCGTTGGGTCGAGCCACAGCAGGCGGTTGCGGTTGGGCTGGGTGATCGCGTTGTAGCGGAATTCGCGGGTCGAATAGATCGGATAGTAGCCGGGGAAGTCGCGGATCAGAGCCTGGGTCAGCCGTGCCAGATCACGTGCGGTCGAGTAGTGCTGTGCATCCGGCATGCCGGTGGAGTTGGCGTAGCGGGTCGCCGTCAGTCCCATGCGCTGCGCTTCGCGGTTCATCGATTCGACGAAGGTGGCCTCGGATCCGGCGATGGCCTCGGCCAACGCCACGCAAGCGTCGTTGCCGGACTGGACAATCATGCCCTTGATCAGTTCATCCACCTTCACTGGCCGCTTCGGCTCGATGAACATCCGGGAGCCCGAGGCGCGCCAGGCTTTTTCCGAGACAGGGACGACCTGATCGGGCTTGAGCGTCCCCTGCTTCAGTGCAGCGAAGGTCAGGTAGGCGGTCATCAGCTTGGTCAGCGAGGCGGGCTCGATCCGCTGGTCGGGGTTGGCAGCCGCCAGTGTCTGGCCGCTGCCGTGGTCAATCAGCAACCAGGCGCTGGCAGCGATGGAGGGGGCGGGTGCTTGGAACTGGGCGGCGGCCAGCAGGGGCAGCAGCGCCAGAATGAAACCGAGGGGGCGCAGGAACGTTGGCATGAGGCGGCGCAGTATACCGCGCCGCCCCGTTACCACTTGACGAATGGCGGCGGGCTTAATGGATGCTCGGCGAACCAGCTGCCCGCCAGCTGGAGCAGACGCTTGTGGAAGCCGGCGTTGGGGAACGTAGCCTTGACGCGGGCGACGTAGGCGCCGGGCAATCCCCATTTCACGGTTCCCAGCGAGAAATCCACCAGGTCGCCGCGACGGAACACTTCGACCAGCGGGTAGCGCGGGTTGCGGGACGGCCTCAGCTTATGGTGCTCGTCGATCATCAGCGCAATCTCCTCGCTCCACGATGCAAGGTCGTGCTCCAGCAAATAGGCTTTGGCCAACGCGATCGACGGCGGCAGGTAGTCGACGGTATGGTCCGACCAGATGCCGAGATCGTGAAAAGCGGCGGCGACGAGGATTTTTTGCTTCTCCTCGGCGCCGCACACGCGCAGCGCAAGACAGAAATGCACCATCCGATACACGTGGTTGCGGTAGCCCAGGTAGTCCTCGCCCAGCGCGGCTTTCCAGCCGCCCAGGATTTCTTCCAGCAGTGGAATGTTTTCTTCGATGGCCATCGCCTACTTCAACGTCGCGGCGCCGTGCATCTTGTCGCCGAAGGTGTTCGACCACTGCTCGGGCGTCAGCTTCGCCCGCTTCTGCATGTAGTGGTCGGGCACGGCCGTCTTTTCGCCGCTGATCGCGCGGATCACCGCGGGACGTTGCAGGATCGTCTCCGACCAGCGGTTGACGGCTGGGAAGGCGGCGACATCCACGTCGATCAGCGACGAGCCCTGCACCCAGGGCCACACCGCCATGTCCGCCACCGAGTACTCGGACGTCAGGTACTCGCTCTCCGACAGCCGGTACTCCAGCACGTTGAGCAGCCGCAGCACCTCCTTGCGATAGCGCTGGATGCCGTAGTCCTGCCCTTCCGGCGCATAGCGGATAAAGTGGTGCGCTTGGCCGTTCATCGGCCCGTGGCCCGCTACCTGCCAGACCAGCCATTGCAGCGCGACCATGCGTTGGCGTGGGTCGGCGGGGAGGAATTTTCCGCTCTTTTCGGCCAGATAGATCAGGATCGCCCCAGTCTCGAACACCGGCAGCGGCCCGCCGCCGAACGCCGGCTCGGTATCGACAATCACCGGCAGCTTGTTGTTCGGATTGAGCTGGCGGAATTCGCGCGTCAGGTGCTTGCCTTCGAACAGCGGGTAGTCGGTCACCGTGTAGGGCAGGTCCATCTCCTCCAGCGCTATGACTATCTTCAGCCCGTTGGCGGTGGCCACGTAATGTAGATCGATCATGTCCTCTTCATCCTTGTCGAATCGGTCGTGTCGCGCTACGCGTGATGCTGCGCCGACGGAGCGGATAGTGGCACGAAGCACCCCATACCGAAAGTGCTTACCCCGCCTGCCGCTTGATCGCCTTCAGCATCAGCACCGTCATCACCGCGAACCATAGGCCAAATTCGCCTACCGGCAGCCAGAAACCGATCAGTCCGTTCCAGGCGAAAGGGCCCGTCTTGAAGAACAGGATCAGGCCGGTGGGAAGGAATATGGTTGCCGTCCAGAGATTGAAGTAGGCGACCCAGCGCGGAAACATCGGCTCCGCACCCTTGTCGGAAAAGATCGCCAGGGCAACTGCAATGCCCTGGGTGGAGAACGGTGCGAAGGTCATAGTGAAGATCAGCCAGCCGAGATCGTTGATCAGTTGCAGCAGCTCGGGGTCGCGCTCCGGGCGGAAGGCGACGGTACCCCAGATCAGCGTCGAACCGAGGATCACCAGCATTGCGGCGAGACCGCAGATCAGTTGGGTGTAGGCAAGTACCGGGGCGCTGCCTTCGACGCGCTTCATCTGCACCGACAGCGCGGCGACCCAGGGCGGCAGGAAGATGCAGCTGATTTGGGTGACGACCAGGCCGAGGCGGATCATCTGCGTGTTCTGCCGGTAGAAGTCGGCGATCTCGCCGGCGCCGAGCGCAGGTGCCGGCGGCGGTACGAAGCGGGCGATGAGACCCCAGCCGAGGCCGAACAGGACCAGGAAAATCACGCCGCTCCAGACGCACCACAATTGGTTTCGGGTATTCAAGGCGCTCTCCATTAGGTATTGATTGTTCGCTGCGCACACAATGATACCGCCGAAGGGATTGGGGGCGAGCGACTCAGCGTACAACGATGGTCGGCTTGACCCCTAGGCTGGCGGCAATGCGCGCTACCGCGGCTTCCGCTTCCCCGCGGCTGGTGAAGGGTCCGAGTTGTACGCGGTAGAGCTTGCCGGCGACTTCCGTCCGCAACCGATCCGCCCGCGCGTCCAGTTCGCGTGCCATATGGTTGCGGAAGCTCTCGGCATTGTCTGGATTGCCGAAGGCGCCGAGTTGGATGAAGGTGCCCTTGGCGTCGGCCGCGGCGACGACAGGCGGGGCGGCAGAGGTCACAGGGCGAGCGGCCTCCGGCTGGAGAGCAAGCTGTTCGATGGGGTCCTCTTCCTTCGGCAGCGATGTGCCCTCGCCGGGCCTTAGGCTTTCCACCGTTACTAAGCCCGAGCCGTTGCTGACGAGACCGAGCTTCCACGCCGCGGTGTAGGAAAGATCGATGACGCGGTCGGCATGGAACGGGCCGCGATCGTTGACCCGCAGCACAACGGATTTGCCGTTGGCCGGATTGCTGACGCGGACATAGGACGGGATTGGCAGCGTGGTGTGCGCGGCGGTCATGCCGTACATGTTGTAGAGCTCGCCGGAGGAGGTCTTCTGGCCGTGGAACTTGCGCCCGTACCAACTGGCGATGCCACGGACCTTGTAGCCTTCGGCGGTGCGCAGTGGCACGTAGTCGCGGCCCAGCACCGAATAGGGATTGTTGGCGAACCTGTGCAAGGGTTCGAAGCGCGGCACCGCATCGGGAATCGCCTCCATTTCCTCTTCCGGCGGCGCTTCGCCCGGCCCGTCGTCCATGTAAAAGCCGCCGCCCTTTTTCAATGCATACGGGGCCGCGGCGGGCGGTTTGGCCGCCGGCTTTTTTTCGGGCACTGCGGCGTGCCCCTCCCCTCCGCCCTCTACCGGCCGCGGAGGCTGGGTGGTGCACGCCGCTGCAAGCAGCAGCGACGCGGTGAGGAGCGAGGAGCGCGAAGTGAGCGGTAAAACCCATCGCAATCCCTTGTGCAGCGGCACCCTTGCCGAGGCCGGCCGGCGGGCTTTCTCCCGCGAAGGAGGGGTGGGGTGGACGGGTGTCATTTCTGCACCAGCATCCGGTTCTTGTGGATGCTCATCAATATCCCGATGCCGCAGAACAGGGTCACCAGCGCGGTGCCGCCGTAGCTGATGAAAGGCAGCGGGACGCCTACCACGGGCAGGATGCCGCTGACCATGCCCATATTGACGAAGGCATAGGTGAAGAAGATCAGCGTCACGGCGCCGGCCAGCAGGCGGGTGAACAAGGTCGGGGCGTTGGCGGCGATCATCAGTCCGCGGGCGATCAGCATCGAGTACACCACCAGCAGCAGGAGGTTGCCGAACAGGCCGAATTCCTCCGACATGACGGCGAAGATGAAGTCGGTGTGGCGCTCGGGAATGAACTCCAGCTGCGCCTGGGTACCCTGTCCCCAGCCTTTGCCAAAGATACCGCCGGAGCCGATGGCGATGGTGGACTGGATGATGTGGAAGCCCTTACCCAGCGGGTCCGACTCGGGGTTGAGCAGGGTGATGATGCGCGCGCGCTGATAGTCGTGCAGGTGCCCCCAGGCAAACGGTGCGGCGGCGGCGGCGGCAATCAGGAGACCCAGCATCAGTTTCCACGACAGGCCGGCGAAGAAAATTACGTAGAAACCGGCCGCCAGCACCAGGATCGCGGTGCCCAAATCGGGCTGTTTGGCGATCAGCACCACCGGCAGTAGCAGCAGGGCGGCGGCTACGCCATAGTCGGCGAAGCGAATGGCGTTCTCGCGCTTCTGAAAATACCAGGCCAGCATCAGCGGCATGGCCACCTTCATCAGTTCCGAAGGCTGGATGCGCATCACCCCGAGATCGAGCCAACGCCGCGCCCCCTTGGAGACGTCGCCGGCCAGCGCCACTGCGATCAGCAGCAGGATGCCCAGGGCGTAGATCGGTCCGGCGAGGTACATCAGGCGCTGCGGCGGTACCTCGGCGGCAATGCGCATTGCGATCAACGCCACCAGCACATTGCCGCACTGCGTCGGTAGACGTTCCGGCGATGCGCTGCCGAGCAGCAGCATGGCGATGAGCACCAGCAGCGCGGCGATGCCCATCAGCGGCGTATCGATGGGGTCTGCCAGCCGGAACCAGAGTCTGCGCATCATCATCAGTCGCCTCCTGCCTCGATCTCGGGAGCGGCTTCCTTGGGCAGCTTACCGAGGAGGTAGTAGTCGAGCACCTGGCGCGCGATGGGCGCTGCCGCCTGGGCACCGAAGCCGCCGTTCTCCACCAGCACGGCGAGGGCGATGGTCGGCTTGTCGGCGGGTGCGAAGGCGATGAACAGTGCGTGGTCGCGCAGATGCTCCTTAGTGCCGTGCTCGGAATATTTCTCGCCTTTCAGGGAGAACACCTGGGCGGTACCGGTCTTGCCCGCCGATACGTATTCGGCCCCGGCAAACGCACGGGCGCCGGTGCCCTCCTTGTTTACCCCGATCATCGCCTGTCGGATGACCTCAACGTTTTCGGGTTTCAGCGGGATAGTGCGGATGGGTTGCGGTTCGACGAAGGTTTTCGTGCCGGTGCGTGTGTCGGTGATGTAGTGGACCAAATGCGGGCGGAACATCACGCCGTTGTTGGCCAGGGTGGCCATGGCCTGGGCGAGCTGGATCGGGGTGTAGGCGTTGTAGCCCTGGCCGATGCCGATCGAGATGGTTTCCCCGGCATACCATTTCTGCTGCTCGGGACGTCTGAAGCGTTTTTTCTTCCACGCCTGTGACGGTAGCACGCCCTCCGATTCGCCTTCGGTGTCGACGCCGGTTCGGCTGCCGAGCCCAAACTGGCCCATGAAGGCCGAGATGTTGTCGATGCCCAGATCGTTGGCGAGCAGGTAATAGTAGGTGTCGCACGACTGGACGATGGAGGTGTACATATTGACGAAGCCGTGGCCGCCCTTCTTGTCGTCGCGGAACTGGTGGCCGCCGAACATGTAATAGCCCGGGTCGCTGATGCCTTGCTCAGGCCGTCGTTTGCCTAGTTCGAGGGCGGCCAGTGCCATGTAGGGCTTGAAGGTGGATCCCGGCGGATAGGCGCCGTTGACTGCGCGGTTCACCATTGGTTTGTCGGGCGAGGTGTTGAGCTCCTGCCAGCTTTCGAAATCGATGCCGTCGACGAACAGGTTGGGGTCGTAATTGGGCATCGAGACGAAAGCCAGGATACCGCCGCTGGTCGGATCGATCGCCACCAGCGAGCCGCGGCGCTTGCCGAAGGCCTTTTCGCTGACTTCTTGCAGCTTGGCGTCGATTGTCAGGTTGAGGTTGTTGCCGGGGATGGCCGGTGTCCGCGCAAGGGTTCGCACGGCGTGGCCACCGGCGTCCACCTCCACCTGCTCGAATCCGGTTACGCCGTGCAGATCGAACTCGTAGTGCTGTTCCAGCCCGGTCTTGCCAAAATGTTCTGTGCCGCGGTAGTTGTCGTCCAGCTCCCGCTCACCTATTTTCTCCAGATCCCGATCGTTGACGCGGCCGATGTAGCCCAGCAGATGGGCGGCGAATTCTCCGTAAGGATACTGGCGGAACAGGCGGGCCTTGATGTCGACACCGGGAAAGCGGTAGCGGTGGGCGATGAAGCGCGCTACTTCCTCGTCGCTCAGCCGATTGAGGATCGGCAGCGATTCGAAATTCTTCGACTCTTCCAGCAGGCGCTTGAAACGCTTGCGGTCCTTGGCCTGGATGTCGACGATCTGCGCCAGCGCATCGATGGTGGCTTCCATATGGGGTACCCGCGACGGCGTGATTTCCAGCGTGTAGGCCGAGTAGTTGCGGGCCAGCACGGTGCCGTTGCGATCGACGATCAGGCCGCGATTGGGGACGATGGGAACCAGCGAGATGCGGTTGTCCTCGGCCCGGGTCTTGTAGTACTGATACTGGAATACCTGTAGCCAGACGAAGCGCGCGAACAAGACGAAAAAGCAGAACAGGACGAATCCCGCGGCGACACTGAGGCGGCGACGAAACTTTTCGAGCCCTTCCTGGGGATTCGTAAATTCCATTTACAAATCCCCAGGAAGACCGGGAGCGCCGTATTGGCATTCCCTCCCTGCCTTCCCCGCACGGAGGGGGAGGTGACGATATGTGGCGCCTGTAGCGCCCACGAAAGTCACCCCCTTCCCTGGGGACGGGGGTGGGGGGAATCGCTGTCCAGCGGGCCGCAGGCCGACACGAGCTTTGCTCATATCGGCCTGTTCTCGTCTCGGTCGACCGGTCTGTACTGTGGCATCAGCAGCAAATAAGTCAGCGGATGCCAGAGCAGCGCGGCGACGGCACTGCCGAGAAACCAGGCGAAGCCGGGGAAGGCGCTGCCGCTGATCATGCGGGCCAGCAGCATCAGCACCTGGGTGCCGAGCAGCAGCGGTAGTACATGGATGGCTTGCTGCGACAGCGGGAACCAGAGGATGCGCCGTGACAGGCCGCCGGCGGCGAAGGACATCGCGACATAGGAAAAAGCGTGCTGGCCCATTACGCTGGCGTTGGCGACGTCCATCGCCAAACCGAGGACGAAGGCGGTTCCCATGCTGACCTTGAGCGGCTGGTGGATACACCAGAAGATCAAGGTCAGCGCCACCCAGTCGGGCATCAACGGAAAGTGTCCGACCGGGATCATGTTCAGCAGCAGTGCCAGGCTCAACGATAGCCAGATAAACCAGTGATGTACCGGCAGCAGGATGCGGCGTGAGGAATGGGTCGGCTGCATGGCTAATTGCGGGGAAGAGGGAAAGGGGAAAAGGAAAGGGGGGCGTTGTCCCGTGCGGGATGGTCTGCCAAAGGAAGCGCCGCAATCAAGCCCTGGGGATTCGCTGCTGCGAGCGGCTTTACCCTTCTCCCTTCACTCTTCTCCCTCCCCATTTCCATCATCTCCTTTTCACCCGCTGGCCTTTGCTCGGCTTGTCGTCGACAGTCGGCAGATCTTCGGGGCGCGGCGCCAGTTCGGTGCGAGTGCCGAGCACCAGGACTTGACCGTGGCGTTCGACACCGGCGGCCGGTTCGCAGAGGATGCTGGCGAAGGCAAAAGCGTTGTTGCGGTCTACATGGCGCACCTTTGCCACCGGCAGGCCGTGCAGATAGACGCCGTCAAGACCGGAGGTCACCAGTACGTCACCGATCTGCACGTCGGCATTGGTAGCGAGGAAGCGCAGTTCAAGCATGCCGGTTCCGCTACCGGAGAGAATCGCGCGCAGGCCGTTGCGCTGCACTTGGACCGGCACCGACTGGTTTTTGTCGCTGATCAACGTGACTTCGCTGGTCAGCGGGAAAACCCGCGTTACTTGGCCGATTACGCCGAGTTCGTCGATCACCACTTGGCCGTCCACCACATCCTGTTGCATGCCCTTGTCGAGGATCACCCGCCGCGCGAACGGGTCGCGCGCGGTGTAAAGGATGTCGGCGACCACGCCGGGTACCGGCTGTCGCGCCTTCATGTCGAGCAGCGCACGCAGGCGTTTGTTTTCGTCCTCCAGATGTTCCTGACGCAGCAATTGGCTGGCACTGGACAACTGGCGCCGGCGTAGTTCGGCATTCTCGTTTTGCAGCGTGGATAGTCGGGTCAGGTAGAGGCCGAGGTCGCTGCCAGCCTCTAGCGGTAGATAGGCGAGTCGTTGCAGCGGCCAGGCGACGGTGGCGATGCCGAGACGCAGCCATTCAAGGGTGTGGAAGCGCAGGTCGGCCACCAGCGCAAGGATCGAGAGCGCGAGAAAAAATACGAGTTTGGCCAGCGGGGCCGGGCCGCGTTTGAAAAACGGTGGAGGGGAATGGCCGACGACATTCATCAAGGCGGAGCATCTCCCCGGTCAATAGGCAAAGGCGGCACATCCATCGCGCCGCCTCGAACACTAACCGGGGGGATGCCTACTCGTTGGCGAAAATACTGCCGAGTTTGTCCATCTTTTCCAATGCGATACCGGAACCGCGCACCACGCAGGTCAGCGGATCGTCGGCGACCAGCACCGGCAGGCCGGTCTCTTCCATCAGCAGACGGTCGAGATCGCGCAACAGGGCGCCGCCGCCGGTGAGGACCATGCCTTTCTCGGCGATGTCGGCGCCGAGTTCGGGTGGGGTCTGCTCAAGGGCGACTTTCACTGCGCCGACGATCTGGTTCAGCGGGTCGGTCAGTGCTTCGAGGATTTCGTTGGACGATATGGTGAAGGAGCGCGGGATGCCCTCGGCCAAGTTGCGGCCCTTGACTTCGAGTTCCTTGACTTCGGAGCCGGGGAAGGCGGAGCCGATTTCCTTCTTGATCAGTTCGGCGGTGGTTTCGCCGATCAGCATGCCGTAGTTGCGGCGGATGTAATTGATGATGGCTTCATCGAACTTGTCGCCGCCGACGCGCACCGAGCCGGCATAAACCATCCCTCCCAGCGAGATGACGCCGACTTCGGTGGTGCCACCGCCGATGTCTACCACCATCGAGCCGGTGGCATCCGAGACCGGCATGCCGGCGCCGATGGCTGCGGCCATGGGTTCCTCGATCAGGTAGACCTGGCTGGCGCCGGCGCCGATGGCGGATTCGCGGATTGCACGACGTTCCACCTGGGTCGAGCCGCAGGGTACGCAGATGATGATGCGGGGGCTGGGGGAAAACAGGCGGGAGTCGTGGACCCGCTTGATGAACTGCTTGAGCATCTGCTCGGTGACAGTGAAGTCGGCGATCACGCCGTCCTTCATCGGGCGGATGGCGGTGATGTTGCCGGGCGTCTTGCCCAGCATCTGCTTGGCGGCTAGGCCAACGGCCTGGATGGTCTTTTTGGCGTTGGGGCCACCTTCGGTGCGGATCGCCACGACGGAGGGTTCGTCGAGCACGATGCCCCTGCCGCGAACGTAGATTAGGGTATTGGCGGTGCCGAGGTCGATGGCCAGGTCGTTGGAGAAATAAGAGCGCAGAGGGCCGAACATTGATATGTTTCCGATCAGTTGGATGGCTGCCCGGACGGGCGGCGGAGAACGGCGCTTATGATACCCTAAGGCGTCTGCCGGGTGCCCCGGCGATTACCCCCGAATAGACGCCACTTTCCCGCATGCCATTGAATTTAGACGAGGTTCGCCGCATCGCCCGGTTGGCCCGCATTGAAATCTCCGGCGCCGAAGCCGAAAAAAACCGCGATCAGCTCAACGGAATCTTCGGTTTCATCGAACAGCTCCAGTCGGTGGATACCGACGGCATCGCGCCGATGGCGCATGCCGTCGATGTGGTACAGCGTTTGCGTACCGACGCCGTGACCGAAACCGATCGGCGTAGCGCGTTCCAGGCCATCGCTCCGGAAACCGAGGCCGGCTTGTATCTGGTTCCGAAAGTCATCGAATGAGCGCGAACCTGATCAACGCCTCGCTCAAGGAGCTTGCCGCCGCATTGGCGGCGAAGCGGGTGTCGGCGGTCGAGCTGGCAACGCTGTTTCTCGATCGGATCGAGAGGTTCAACCCCACCTACAACGCCTTCATTACGCTTGATCGGACCAGAACCCTGGCACAGGCCGCGGATGCCGACGCCCGGCGCGCGGCCGGAGAGAGCGGGCCGCTGCTGGGCATTCCTCTCGGACACAAGGATATTTTCTGCACCGAAGGGTGGCTGACCACTTGCGGCTCGAAGATGCTCGCCAATTTCATCAGCCCTTACGATGCCACCGTCGTCGCCCGCTTCAAACAGGCCGGTGCGGTGATGCTGGGCAAGCTCAACATGGACGAGTTCGCCATGGGCTCGTCCAACGAGACGTCGCATTTCGGCCCGGTGAAGAACCCGTGGGACGCGAACCGAGTTCCCGGCGGCTCTTCCGGTGGTTCGGCGGCGGCCGTCGCCGCCCGCCTGGCGCCGGCGGTGACGGGTACCGATACCGGCGGTTCGATTCGCCAGCCGGCGAGCCTGTGCGGCCTTACCGGCCTTAAACCGACCTACGGTGTGGTCAGCCGCTACGGCATGATCGCCTTCGCGTCGTCGCTCGACCAGGCTGGCCCGATGGCCAAATCGGCCGAGGACTGCGCGTTGCTGCTCAATGCGATGGCTGGTTTCGACGAACGCGATTCGACTTCGTTGCAACGCGAGGCCGAGGACTACACCCGCGATTTGGCCAAACCGCTCACCGGTCTGCGCATCGGCTTGCCGCAGGAGTTCTTCGGCCCCGGCATGGGCGACGATGTGCGTACTGCGGTCGATGCCGCGCTGGCCGAATACCGCAAGCTTGGCGCCGTTACGGTCGACATCAGTCTGCCCAATTCAGCGCTGTCGGTACCGGCCTACTACGTGATTGCACCGGCCGAGGCCAGTTCGAACCTGTCGCGCTTCGATGGCGTGCGCTATGGTCATCGGGCGGCCGAATATGCCGACCTCAACGACATGTATTGCAAGAGCCGCGCCGAAGGCTTCGGCGCCGAGGTCAAGCGCCGCATCCTGATCGGCACTTATGTGCTGTCGCACGGCTACTACGACGCCTATTATCTGAAGGCGCAGAAAGTCCGGCGCCTGATCGCCAACGATTTCGTCGAGGCCTTCAAGCGTTGCGACGTGATCGCCGGCCCGGCCTCGCCGTCGGTGGCCTTCCGCTTTGGCGAGAAGAGCGCGGATCCTGTACAGATGTATCTGTCGGACATCTACACCATCTCTACCAACCTCGCCGGCCTGCCTGGGATGTCGCTACCCTGCGGCTTCGGCCGGGGCGGCATGCCGGTCGGGTTGCAGTTGATCGGTGATTGGCTTGGCGAAGGGAGGATTCTCAACGTCGCACATCAATACCAACAACAAACCGACTGGCATCTGCGAATGCCGGATGACGCTCGACAAGGGGAGTCCGTATGACCAACAGCTATACCGCCGCGCAATTGAAGCCGGGGATGAGCGCCAGCGTCGCGAAGACCATTACCGACGCAGACATTTTGATGTTCGCCGCTGTTTCGACGGACATGAATCCAATGCATATCGACGAGGAATATGCCAAGCAGACCATCTTCCACGGCCGCATCGCCCACGGCATGCTGACCTCCGGCCTGATTTCGGCCGTATTGGCCAATCAGCTGCCCGGCCCGGGCACCGTTTATCTTGGCCAGACCCTGAAATTCAAGGGTCCGGTACACCCCGGCGATACGGTGAAAGCCACGGTGACGGTGAAGGAGGTGATGGTGGAAAAAAATCGCGCCGTTTTGACGACCGTGTGCACCATCGGTGACAAGGTGATCATAGAGGGCGAAGCCACGGTGATGTGCCCTGCGGCCGCCAACTGAACGCGAACATTATCGGATCTGACATGCATAGGGAAGCACAGTGGGAGGTGGTGATCGGGTTGGAAACCCACGCCCAGCTCCGAACCCAATCGAAAATATTCTCCGGCGCGCCCACCGCATTCGGCGCCGCGCCGAACGGGCAGGCGTGCGCCGTGGACATCGCCTTGCCCGGCGTGCTGCCGGTGCTCAACCGCGAGGCGGTGGTTTGTGCGATCAAGTTCGGGCTGGCCGTCGGCGCACAGATTGCCCCGCGCTCGATCTTCGCGCGCAAGAACTATTTCTATCCCGACCTGCCCAAGGGCTACCAGATCAGCCAGTTCGAGATTCCCGTAGTCTCCGGTGGTGGTTTGAGAATTCAGATCGGCCAGGGTGACCGCAGCGTCGAGAAGTACGTAAACCTGACCCGCGCCCATCTCGAAGAGGATGCCGGTAAGTCGCTGCACGAAGACTTCCACGGCAAGACCGGCATCGACCTCAACCGCGCCGGTACGCCGTTGCTGGAGATCGTTTCCGAGCCGGACATGCGTTCCTCCGCCGAGGCGGTGGCCTATGCCAAGGCGCTGCACGCGCTGGTGCAGTGGATCGGTATCTGCGACGGCAATATGCAGGAAGGCTCGTTCCGCTGCGACGCCAACGTCTCCGTACGCCGTCCCGGCGAACCGCTGGGCACGCGGCGCGAAATCAAGAACCTGAACTCCTTCCGTTTCATGCAGCAGGCCATCGATTACGAGATCCAGTGGCAGATCAACGAAATCGAGGAGGGCCGCACGATCCAGCAGGCGACCGTGCTGTTCGACCCGGATACGGGCGAAACCCGTTCCATGCGCAGCAAGGAGGATGCACAAGATTATCGCTACTTCCCCGATCCCGATCTGTTGCCGCTGGAGATCAAGGCGGATTGGATCGCCGAGGTAAAGGCCGGCATGCCGGAACTGCCGGAAGCCATGAAGGCTCGCTTCGAAGCGGATTACGGCCTCTCCGCCTACGATGCGGTGGCGCTTACCGCCACTCTGGATACTGCGCGCTACTTCGAGCAGACCGTTGCCGTTGCCGGGACGGGCAGCGCCAAGCCGTGCGCCAACTGGGTGATGGGCGAGGTTGCTGCGCGGCTGAACAAGGAGGGGCTGGATATCACCGCTTCGCCGGTGAGCCCGCGGCAGTTGGGCGGCGTGGTCGTGCGTATCGTCGACAACACCATCTCCAACAAGATCGCCCGCGACGTGTTCGAGGCCCTTTGGAACGGCGAAGGCACTGATGCCGACGGTGTCATCGAGGCCAAAGGCCTGAAGCAGATCACCGACAGCGGCGCCATCGAAAAGATCATTGACGAGGTGTTGGCAGCCAATCAGAAGTCGGTGGAGGAGTTCCGTGCCGGCAAGGAAAAAGCCTTCAACGCGCTGGTCGGCCAAGCCATGAAGGCGACCAAGGGCAAGGCCAATCCGCAACAGGTCAATGATCTGTTGCGCGCCAAACTCGGCGCCTGAAAAAAGAAGGCCGCGGTCGCGGCCTTCTTCGTTACGGTTTCCCAGGAATCCCTTAAGGTTTAGGGTGCCTTGTCCTTCTCGTTGCGCAGTTCGCGCAGGCGCTGTCGGTCGGTTTCGAAGCGGCCTTTGATGTCTTCGATTTCCTTCTTCTTCGCCTCGACGGCGGCACCATGGGCCTGGATATCGGCTTCGTTACGCTTGATCGAGTCCTTCAGATCCTCGGGCAGCGCATTGTTCTTGTAGAACTCCTTGTCCTTGCCCAGTTTCAGTTTGGCCTTCTGCGCGGCGGCCAGTTTGTCTTGGGCCTGAACGATGCTCCGCTCCACTTCCTTAACTTGGCGATCGCGCGCCACGTCGAGATCCTGTTCTGTAGCGTAGGTGGTCATCAGCGCCACGTCGCGGCGTTTCTGCTCCTGCGCCAGCCGGTCGGCCTCGCGCTGCTTCTTCAGTTCCGCATCGCGTACCGCTTGCTGGGCTTCAGTCAGCGGCGCCTCGACATTGCGAACCTTGACTCCGCGTTCGTTGAATTCGGTATAGGCGCGGGTGCGGCATTTTTCCGGCAATACGTCACTACAGTAACGGGCACCTTGGTCGTCCACGCAGCAGAAGCTGCGTGCGGCATAGGCCGCAGGTGCGGAGAGCAAAAGGGTCGCGAGCAAGATCGCGGTCAGGGATTTCAGCATGACTCAGCCTCCAGGATTCCGTATTGTTCGCGATAGCGGATAACCGCCTCCAGATTGCGCTGCAAGTCGGGATTGTCGCCCAGATAGGCGATCAAATCGGTCAGCCCCGCCACCGCCAGCACCGGCATGGCGTAATTCTGCTGCACTTCCTGGACCGCGGAAAGGGTGCCGCTGCCGCGTTCCTGCCGATCCAGTGCGATCACGACGCCTGCCGGAACGGCGCCTGCGGCACGGATCAACTCCACCGATTCGCGCACCGAGGTGCCGGCGGAGATGACGTCGTCGACAATCAGCACCCGGCCGGCAAGCGGGGCTCCAACCAGCGTACCGCCTTCGCCGTGGTCCTTGGCTTCCTTGCGGTTGTAGGCGTAGGGCAGGTTGATGCCGAGCCGGGCGAGGCTGATGGCGATGCCGGCGACGAGGGGGATGCCCTTGTAGGCCGGGCCGAAGAGCACGTCGAACTTGAGGCCGGAATCGACGATTGCCCGGGCGTAGAACTCGCACAACTTGGCCAGCGACTCGCCGTCGTTGAACAGGCCGGCGTTGAAAAAGTAGGGGGACAGACGCCCGGCTTTGGTGGTGAACTCGCCAAAGCGCAGTACGCCACGTACACAGGCGAAGGCGATGAACTCGCGGCTAAAATCCTTGGATGTCATAGCCGGGCCATTCTACATGCTCAGAATCGTGTCGTTTAACCTCAACGGAATCCGCTCTGCCGCCAACAAGGGTGTGTTCGATTGGCTCGCCGGACACGGTGCGGATATCGTCTGTCTCCAGGAACTTAAGGCGCAGATGCCGGATATGAGTGCGCAAATGCGTGCTCCCGAGGGTTATCGGGGTTGGTTTCATTGCGCCGAAAAGAAAGGCTACAGCGGCGTCGGCATCTACGCCCGCAAGGCGCCGGATCGGGTCATCGAAGGCATCGGCCATCCTGCCTTTGATGCCGAAGGGCGCTATATCCGGGCCGATTTCGGCAATCTTTCCGTTATTTCGCTGTACGTTCCGTCCGGTTCCAGTTCGCCCGAGCGACAGGAGATGAAATTTCTGTTCATGGACGAGTTCTTTCCGGTGCTCGCCGAACTGCGTGCGGAAGGCCAGGAAATCGTCATCTGCGGCGACTGGAACATCGCTCACAAGGAAATCGACCTGAAGAACTGGAAGGGCAACCTGAAGAACAGCGGCTTTCTGCCGGAGGAACGGGCCTGGCTGACGCGGGTATTCGACGAACTGGGCTGGGCCGACGTGTATCGCCGGCTCTACCCCGCGGCGGAGGGCGAGGCTTATACGTGGTGGAGCAATCGCGGCCAGGCGCGGGCGAAGAACGTCGGTTGGCGCATCGATTACCAGATCGCGACCCCGGGTATCGCGCAACGGGCCCGGGCTGCTTCGATATACAAGGCATCGTGGTTCAGCGATCACGCGCCTCTGACGATCGATTACGACATCCAGACGTGATCGACGAGGCTCCGACATTCTCCCGCGGAGGCAACCCATGAATGCAATGCTGTTCGACTATGTCATCGTTGGCGGCGGCAGCGCGGGTTGCGTCCTGGCGGCGCGCCTCAGCGAGGACCCGTCGGTCTCCGTGGCTTTGCTCGAAGCGGGGCCTATCGACAAGAGCGTATTGATTCACTGCCCTGCGGGGCTGGCCGTCCTTGCTATGAATGGCGGTGCCAACTGGGGATTCGAGACCATTCCTCAGCCGGGACTGAACGGGCGGCGCGGTTATCAGCCACGCGGCAAAGTGTTGGGCGGATCAAGCTCGGTTAACGCGATGGTCTATATCCGGGGCCACCGAAGCGACTATGAGCGGTGGGCCGCAGAGGGCAATGACGGCTGGGGTTGGGACGATGTGCTGCCCTGGTTCAAGCATTCGGAAAATAACGAACGCGGCGCGAATGCGTTCCATGGGGCCGGAGGATTGCTCAATGTGATGGATCTGCGCAGCCCAAACCCGATCGTCTCGGCTTTTGTGGCGGCGGGACTACAGGCAGGCTGGCCGTTCAATGAGGATTTCAACGGGGCAGACCAGGAGGGCATTGGGCCGTACCAGGTTACCCAACGCAACGGCGAACGGTTCAGCGCCGCCAAGGCTTACCTTGCCTCCAATTCGACACGCCCCAACCTCACCGTGGTCACGGGGTTCCACGCCTCGCGCATCGTGCTGGAGGGGCGCCGCGCAACTGGCGTGGAGGGCGTGCGCGATGGCGAGCGCCTGACGGTGCGGGCGCGACATGAAGTGTTGCTGGCGGCGGGCGCGCTACAGTCGCCGCAGTTGCTGATGCTCTCCGGGATTGGCGCACCGAATGAGCTGATGCGCCACGGCCTTCCTGTGCATCATCGCCTCGACGGCGTGGGCCGCAACCTGCACGACCATGTTGATGTCGTGCAGGTCGTGGAGACCCCGGGGCTGAAAGACCTCTTCGGGATTTCGCCGGGCGGCATATTGCGTGTGCTGCGCGCGATGGCAACGTGGCATCGACACCGGTCCGGCCTGCTGACCTCGAATTTTGCCGAGGCAGGAGGCTTTATCCGAAGTCGTCCGGAAGAACCCATTCCCGATCTGCAACTGCATTTCGTGGTCGGTAAACTTGTCGATCACGGCCGCCAGATGGTTTTGGGACACGGTTATTCGTGCCATGTATGCCTGCTTCGCCCGAGGAGCCGCGGCAGCCTGACACTGGCCGATGCCGACCCGCGCTCCGCGCCGCGCATCGACCCGAATTTTCTTGGCGATGCCGACGATGTCGCGCGTCTGATGCGCGGATTCATACTGATGCGCAATCTGCTGGGCCAGCCGGCGCTTTCCCGACTTGGAGGCAGGGAGCGCATGCCTTTGGCAGAACCGCATTCCGAAGTGGAGATTGAGCGCCTCATCCGCGACCGTGCCGACACGATCTACCATCCGGTAGGCACGTGCCGCATGGGCACCGACACGCTGGCGGTCGTTGATCTGCGCTTGCGGGTGCACGGTCTCGACGGATTGCGCGTCGTGGATGCGTCGGTGATGCCGAGCATCGTAGGCGGGAACACCAATGCCCCGGTGATCATGATCGCCGAACGTGCTTCAGCCATGGTGGCCGCTGCCCGACGTGGTGGAGATGAAATGGCTGCCGCGCGGATTGCGGGCTAGCCGGTGCCGCTGCTTAAGTTAAACCACCGGCTGTTGATCCATGACATTGCGCACCTTTGGCAAACCCGGTAGCCTTCTTCCATTACCTTAAACCCGTATTCCCGAAAGGAGATGAACATGACTGATGCCGTAACCAAGGAAAAACTCGTCGCCGACTTCAAGGTTGTTGTCGCCGATGCCGAAGAGTTGCTGAAAGCCACTGCCGGCCAAGCTGGCGACAAGGTTGCCGAGCTGCGCAGCAAGGCGCAGGCAAACCTCGCCGTCGCCAAGGCCAGCCTCGCCGACGCACAGGCCGCTGTGGTCGAAAAAGCCAAGGTTGCCGGACGCGCCGCAGACGAGTACGTGCATGACAATCCCTGGCGCTCGGTCGGTATCGCCGCTGGCGTCGGACTCGTTATCGGGCTACTGATCGGCCGTCGCTAATCCACCGATGAGCGAGTCCTCCGGCGGCCTGCTCGGTTCACTGCGCGGCCTCGCGGTTCACGCGGTCGAGGTGTTGCAGAACCGCGTCGAATTGATGCTCACCGAGATCGAGGAGGAGAAGGAACGCCTGTTGCGGACCCTCGCCCTGGGCGCTGCCGCCGTCTTTCTGCTCAGCGCTGGCGTCGTGTTCCTGGCGATCTTTCTGACCGTACTGTTCTGGGAGGAGCATCGCCTGCTGACGCTGGGCCTGCTCGCGGGATTCTTTTTTATTGCCGGTTTCGCTTCCCTGGTCGGCGCTTCGCGCCAGACGCGGCGCACTTCAAAACTGCTGGGTGCCAGCCGGGACGAACTGGCTCGCGACAAGGCAGCCTTGAAAGGGCATCTTTCGCCATGAGCGCCCGCCTGCTGGAACTGGCGCTGAAAAAGCAACGCCTACAGTTTCAAAGCGCCGCCCTGCGGCAGAAGCTCCAGGCCGATGTCGCAGGACTGGCGCCGCTGTTCAGGGCGGGCGATAGCGTGGTATCCGGTGTGCGCTGGATAAGGGATCGGCCGCAGTGGGTTGCCGGTGTGGCGGCGTTGCTGCTGGTGACGCGGCCGCATTGGTTGTGGCGCTGGACGCGCCGCGGTTTCTTTACTTGGCAAACCTGGCGCCGGCTGCGCGACTGGTCGGCTGAACGCTAGCCGCAGTGAAGGCGGGTTCTGGCTGGCGCGACTCCGTCAAGATTCTCTCTTGGCGACATATGCTCGCCGCACAAGGGCGCGAGCGGAGCCGGATCGTCAGCGAATTCGGCCAAATCAAGGGGTTGATGCCGTTGCTGATGAAGCACCGCAATGGTGAGCAGTGGACGCATTCCGACCGGCTGCTGCTGCGCCAGCAGTTGTGTGCGCTCACTCATATGTTCCCCTATCTGACAATTCTTGCCCTGCCGGGATCCTTTCTGCTGCTGCCGATCCTGGCATGGTGGCTGGACCGCCGCCGCTCCCGGCGCGATGACGACGTGGAAATCGCTACTTGATTCCGTTTGTGTGTTTGACGTTTGGCGCTTTTTTTGCGTTATTTGCAATGCTTCGATCGGAGAATATCGCTAGCATTCTGTTCCATGGATGCGCTCCGGACCATTTTTCAGCGGCTACTGATCGTTGCTGTCCTCGTGCTTGCCGGGTGTGCAAGCGCGCCTTCCGGTACGCCTGCGGCGGTCGCGCTACGCAACGCGGCGGAGGCGCGAGGGCAGGACGTGGCGATTTTTGCGCTCAGTCTGGTTGAAACCGGCTATCGTTTTGGCGGCAAGAATCCCGAGGCGGGGTTGGATTGCAGCGGAATGGTGAGCTACGTTTTCAACCAGGCCGCAGGATTCAAATTATCCGGTTCCGCTGCCGACATCGCCCGCCTGGGGCGGACGATTGCTCCTGATCAGCTCAAGCCCGGCGATCTGGTGTTTTTCAACACCTTGCGGCGATCCCATTCGCACGTCGGTATCTATATCGGCGACGGCCGTTTCGTCCATGCGCCCAGCAGCAAGGGGCGAGTGCGTACCGAAAGCCTGCGTAACACGTGGTTTGCCGCGCGGTTCGAAGAGGCGCGCAGCTATCTGGACTAAGCGAACAGATTGAATCCGCCGCTTTCTTCACGCGGCGGCCCATAGGCGAGCTCTACCTGGCGGGTTGTTTCCGCAGCGGCCGCCGGTGATGTGGCCTCAATGCGTTCCCTGGCTAGATCCGCCCGCCCGCGCGCTTCAAGCTGGCTGCCGATGCTCGCCACGCGGTAGTCTTGCGGTGACGGGTCTTTGGGGGCCAGCGCGGCGGCTTGGATACGCGCGCCCTTGTCGATATTGGCCTCGGGCTTCTTTTCGGCCGAGGTATCGATACCCACTTCACCGCCGGTTGCGTAGGATTTGCCGTCGGGACCATAGGTGTAGGTGTAGTTCGGCCCGCTCGTAACGACGCCTCGGCCGGCGGCAATATGCGCTTGCTCGTGAGCCCGAACGGCGCTGTCTATGGCTTGTAGAACGGCCACTTCGCGTTGTTCGGCGGTAGTTAGCTGCCCTTTTTTGTCGGTAGCGGTCGCGGCGGTAGTCCTTTGGGTTTGATCCCGGTTCGTTGCCGTTTCTTGGTCCGGCGTCGGTAGGGTTCCGTTTAGCTGGTCGCGGGCCATGACCAAATCAACCCCCTTCGCCTGGGAAATACCCACCGAATAGAGCGAGGACTGGAGCGAAATACCTAGATCGGCCATGAAGATCCGCACGAACATGCTGTCCGTTATCTTTATAGCCTACGGTTGGGATACTGGGAAGAACGCCTTCGGCGCGGGCCGGTCAGACCTTGGCCAATGCATCGCCTCCGGCCAGCGCGACGCCGGATGCGGCGAACCTAACCTTATTCCTGGCTGGCGTAAATCTGCCGCAGGAACGCTTCGGTATCCAGTTCGCAGTTCTCCGCCGTGCTTCGGGCCCGACCGGCAGGTGCCGCCGTTTCGATTGCACCCGCCGGGGGTGGCAGCCAACCGGCGTTTAGCACCTCATCCTCGAAGGAGCCGAATTCGTCCGCAATTACTCTGCCCGTATTCATGATCTGCGCTTTCGTTAGCTCCGGCCTGGGCGCTATGCCAACCGGATGCTTCGAGTATAGCTACGGGTTTATTACAGGTTCGCATAACTATTTCACGCTAGCGTTCGGCACTGTTGCGCGCCCGCCACGGTGCAACCCACAGCAGCAGCAGCATGCCGGGTAAGGCCAATGCGGCGCAGAGCAAAAAGAAATCGCGCCAGCCGAACAGATCTACCAACCAGCCGGCGGCTGCGTTGATGAACGCCCGTGGCACGGCGGCGAGGCTAGTGAACAACGCGAACTGCGTTGCGGTGTAGAGCGGGTGTGTGGCGCGGGCGATGAAGGCGACGAAGGCGGCCGTTCCAAGCCCAACGCCGAGTGCCTCTGCGCCGATGACCAGCGCCAGCCGGGCCAGTTCGACGCTGCTGACGGACACCTGCGGGCCGATGCCGGCGAGCCAGGCGAAGCCGAAAATGGAAAACAGCTGCACCAGCCCGAATAGCCAGAGCGCACGGTTGATGCCCAGTTTGACCATCCACAGGCCGCCGATCAGTCCGCCGATCACGGCCGGCCAGAGCCCGGCGTTCTTCGCCACCAGACCGATCTGCGTCTTGCTGTAGCCCATGCTCAAATAGAAAGGGGTGGCGAGCGCCGTGCACAGGCTGTCGCCCAGCTTGTAGAAAAAGATGAAAGCGAGGATCAGCAGCGCTTCCTTGATGCCGGCGCGGCCGATGAATTCGCGGAAGGGCTCCTCGACCGCTTCGCGCAAGGTCGCCGGTGCGGCGACCGCGATTTCGGGTTCGCGCACCCACAGCGCCATCGCTATCCCGGGGAACATAAACAGCGCGGTGACGGCAAAGACCCCGGACCAGGGCAAGTGGTCGGCCAGGATCAGCGACAGGGCGCCGGGGACCAGCCCTGCGATGCGGTAGGCGTTGACGTGTACGGCGTTGCCCAGCCCGAGTTCCCTGTCGCTCAGGATTTCGCGGCGAAAGGCATCCAGTGCGATGTCCTGCGTGGCCGATAGCAACGCCAGCGCCAGCGCCAGGGCGATGATTGGGCCCAGGTCGAGGCGCGGCGAGAGCAGGCCAAAGCCGGCGATCACGCACAGCAGGCCACCCTGCGTCCCCAACATCCAGCCGCGACGGCGCCCCAGGCTCTGGATGCTGTAGCGGTCGAGCAGCGGCGACCAGAGGAATTTCCATGTGTATGGCAACTGGATCAGAGTCATGGCGCCGATCTCGCGCAGGCTGACGCCCTCGCTGAACAGCCACGCCGGCAATAGATTGAGCAGCAGATACAGCGGCAAGCCGGAACTGAAGCCGGTGAACACGCAGATCAGCATGCGCCGGGTGAGCAGGGCGGATAACCAAGCAGGGAGTTGGGCAGGGCAGGGCATGGGGCAATGATACGAGGCGAAGGCGGCTGCTACCATTCGGCTACCGCCCGTTTCTCCGCGCTATTCGATGCCCTCCCTGCCCGACGATTACAGTCAATGGCGTAGCCAGCGCCGAATCGATCTGACCGCTCCCGACGGCTGGCTCAGCATCGTCGGGCTCGTCTGGCTGGAGCCCGGCGCCAACACGGTTGGCTGCGCTACCGGTAATGCGGCGGTGCTGCCCTCCGGGCCGGAACGGTTGGGCGAAGTCTTCGTCGCCGGTTGCAGCGCCGAATGGAGACCGGCGGGTGCTTCGACTCAGGCGCTGCAAAGCGATGCGGGCGGCGCGCCGTCCGTGATTCGCTGTGGCAGCATTGAATTCTTCGTCATAGAACGCGACGGCCGCCTCGCCCTGCGCATTCGCGACCGAGAAGCGGCAGCGCGCAAGCGCTTTGCTGGCATCGATTGCTTTGTTTACGATCCGGCTTGGCGGATCGAGGCGGTCTGGGACGGCGAGTGCGTTCGCTTCGATCATGCCGGACAAAGCCATTTGCTGCATCCTCAGGATTGCCGCACGCCTCGGCTGCACTGCGTCTTCGGCGATGCCACCAACGGTCGCGAGACTTACGGCGGCGGACGCTTCCTCTATGCCGATGCGCCGCAGAAAGGCCCTCTGGTGCTGGATTTCAACCGCGCCATCAACCCGCCCTGTGTATTCACCCCGTACGCTACTTGCCCGCTGCCGGCGCCGGAGAACCGCCTGCCTTTTCCCATCATGGCGGGGGAGAAGTACCCGCCGGCCTGAGGGCGCTGCGATATTGTCTGCTCACCGGTCAAACCATGTCCCGCGGCTGTACCCAGCGATCGAAGTCCTCCGCGCTGACGTAACCGAGGGCCAGCGCGGCTTCCTTCAGCGTGCTGCCTTTGCGGTGGGCGTGCTTGGCGATCTGGGCGGCCTGGTCATAGCCGATGTGAGGAGTCAGTGCCGTCACCAGCATCAGCGAGCGGTCGAGGAGCTCGGCGATGCGCGCGCTGTTCGGTTCGACGCCGCGGACGCAATGCTCCTCGAAGCTGCGCATGCCGTCCGCCAGCAGCCGCAGGCTTTGGAGGAAATTGTGGACGATCAGGGGCTTGTAGACGTTGAGTTCAAAGTTGCCCGATGCGCCGCCGAAATTGATTGCCACGTCATTGCCGAATACCTGACAACAGGCCATGCTCAGCGCTTCGCACTGGGTCGGGTTGACCTTGCCGGGCATGATCGAACTGCCCGGCTCGTTCTCCGGAATGCTCAGCTCGCCCAGTCCTGAGCGTGGCCCAGAGGCTAGCCAGCGGACGTCATTGGCAATTTTTATCAGCGCCGCCGCGAGGGTTTTTAAGGCGCCGTGAGCGAACAACAGCGCGTCGTGGGCGGCCAACGCGGCGAACTTGTTGCCGGCGCTGACCAGGGGGAGGCCGCTGCCGCGCGCCAGTTCGGCCGCTACCCGGGCGCCGAATTCGGCATGGGCGTTGAGCCCCGTACCCACTGCGGTACCGCCGGCAGCCAGGGCATAGATGGCCGGCAGCGTGGCCTCGATAGCGGCTTCGGCATGGTCCAGTTGTGCCACATAGCCGGAGAACTCCTGGCCGAGGGTCAACGGCGTCGCATCCTGTAAATGGGTGCGGCCGATCTTGACGATGTCGGCGAATGCTGCGGCCTTGGCCGCCAGCGTCGCCCGCAGCACGCTCAGCGCCGGCAGCAGGTCGCCGATGATGCCGTCCAGCGCCGCTACATGCATGGCGGTGGGGAAAATGTCGTTGGACGACTGGCCGAGGTTGACGTCGTCATTGGGATGCACCAGGCGGTGCTCGCCGCGCTCACCACCGAGCAACTCCGAGGCGCGATTGGCCAGCACCTCATTGATGTTCATATTGCTCTGCGTGCCTGAGCCTGTCTGCCACACGGAAAGCGGAAACTCGTCGTCGTGCTGTCCGGCCAGTACCTCGTTGGCTGCGGCGACTATGGCGCCGGCCTTGTCCGCCGGCAGCAGGCCGAGATCGTGATTAACTGTCGCGCATGCCCGCTTGGTAGCCGCCAGGGCCAGGATCAGTGCGCGCGGCATGCGTTCGGTCGAGATGCGGAAATGTTCCAGGGAGCGTTGGGTCTGGGCTCCCCACAGCCTGTCCGCTGGCACCTCAATGGATCCCATGGTGTCGCGTTCCTGCCGTATTTCGCTCATGTTCGTTCCTTTGCGCTAGTTGGTCGGGTCGGGCTGGCGGGAAGCTGGGGTGTGTCGGATAATGGTTTGACCATGAAAACCCGCTACGTCGAGATAGCAGCCTATATCACCCGCGACGGCTCACAGATCCGTGAGTTGCTGCATCCCGATCACCACGGAGCGCGGAATCAAAGCCTCGCCGAAGCCACCGTGCAACCCGGACAGCGTACTCTGCTCCACCGCCACTGGTTTACCGAAGAGCTTTATCACATCACCGCCGGGTGCGGCACGATGACGCTGGGCGAGCGGCGCTTTGCCGTCGAAGTGGGCGATACGATATTGATTCCGCCGGGTGCCGCCCATTGCATCGAAGCCGGCGAGATGGAACTGCGCATGCTGTGCTGCTGTAGCCCGGCCTACAGTCATGGCGATACCGAATTGCTGGAAGCCGAGCCCGTAGCGGGCTGAGCGCAGCCTCCGTGCGGCAACTTAGAGCTTGACTTCGCTGATCTGCACTACAGGCGTTATGTCGGTGTAGTTGGGGCCGTCGCTCGCAAACTTCCCGGCATGGGGAACGAACGATCCCTGGAAGGCTTCGATCGAGTCGAACAGCAAATGGGCCATCGCTACGAAGGCCGGCTTCGATCCCGGTGCGCCACCGCCCAAGCCGGCGTCGACGCTGATTCCTTTGCAAGCGGTGCCGAGGGTCGTCTGCACCATCGGGATATGGACGTTGCAGTAATAGTCGAGGTCGAACTTCTTGCCTTCGCCATACGGGTACATCGCTGTGACCTTGATCATCTTGCTTTCCTCCGGCTGTGGATTATCGGCCCATTATAGAGGGGCGTCCGTTGGCTCCTGCGTCAGCCGCGGGTTCTCTGCGAGAGGCTTTGCCCCGCTTATTTCACGCTCAGACTCGCCGTCTCGCGCAGCCAGCGGCGGGCGTCGCGCCCGAGCCACTCCTGGGCGAAGCTGTCGTGCTTGACGTGGGCATCGAGATAGGCGGTACTCACGGCGCCGATGGCTGAGCGCGCAAACGCCCAGGCGCCGCTGGGTGCCACCTGTTCGACGACGGTGCGGGAGATGTCCACGCGGCGCGTACCGGGGCCTTCGCCGCGATCGGTTCGACTGGCGGGCGTGTCCGCCTCGGGGCTGCGCTTGCTGCTGGCGATCTGGCTGACTTGCGCAATCAGAGGGCTGCCACCAAGTAGTTCGTGCGAACAGTCCTCCAGCATCAGCAGCGATTTTCCGCCGGCGGGCATGTGCTTGAACGGTGCTTGGCGCAAGGTCTCCGAGGTCACCCAGCCATAGGCATCGACGTCGCCGCGGCCGGTGATCGACAGCACCGGCATAGTGATTGCGGCGTAGCGGCTTTCGAAGGCCGGCCCGGAAAACTCGGCAAACGGGCTCAGGGCGATGATTGCGGCGAATTGCTCGCTACGGGACGGTACCTTTGGATTGGCGAGTTTTTCCCCCGCGGCTACCATCGCCGTATAGGCGCCGATGTCGTAACCGGCAAGGACGATGCGCGAGAGGTCGACGTTTTTCAGCGCCCCATCGTTGGTGCGCTTGCGTAATTCATCGAGCAGGGCGTGGAGTGCACCGAGGCGTTCCTCCATTGCTGCTGTCGAGTGGCGTTGCCGTGCCAGCGACTTGAAGTCGCCGCTGCGCGCTTCGCGGGATTGCCATATCTGCGCATCGTCGGCCAGCAGCTGGATCGAGAGCACGGCATAGCCCGCCTGGCCCCAGGCGTTGCGCCACAATTCTCCGGCGCTGCGCGATTCACCCAGGCCAGGCAGGTAGATGACGAGCGGATAGCGCTCGGCCCGGACCGGGACGCTGAGCAGAAAATCGAAACTGTACTTGCCGGCGTTCCAACTGATGGGCTGGGTGTTGAGCGAGAATTGATCGTTGCTCATGTACCCTTTGGCGGCGAATTGTTGCAGCTGCGGGTCGGGTGCCGGCGACGGAACGGTCGGGCGGTCGGCGCAGCCAGCGAGCAGGATGAAGGCCAGCATGCTGCAATGGGGCAGGTGGGCGGAGCGCGAGGTCTTTTTCTTCATGGCCGTCGATAACGAAAAAAGGGGATGCCGATTCGGCATCCCCAAGTCCTTGTGAGGACGAGGGAGTCTTTAGTGGAGCGGAGTACCGGAGGCCTCTGCTGGCTTGCGGCGACGGTCGCTCTGCCGAGCCTGCATCATACCGGGAGCGAACTCGCCGAGCAGGGTGATTTGGTGCAGAAGAAAATGGCTGGCCTTTTCCTTCTGCTCGGGCTTCAGTCCGTCATAGAAGGCGAGCCAGGTTTCCCGCGCCTGCTGGCGTTTTTTCAGCTGTTCCTCGTGTTGCTTGTCGAGACGTGCGGCAACGGCGCGCAGATCCGGCGCCGGGGCCTTGAGCTCGGTCTTGAGCTGTTCGTGCGTGCTGCGGTGGGCATCCCGCATTTCGTGGCGCAAGGTTTCGGTGGCGGCGATCGCGCTTTTCCACTGCGCATCCTGCGTTGCGTCAAGGGCCAGATCCTTGTGTAGCCGGCCGAGGCTTTGTCCGATCGACGGGCGATGCTCACATTCAATGGCTTCGGGGCGGTCGGTTGCCGCCTGGGCAGTCAGCCCGAGGGTGATGCTCAACAGCCAAGCGGCGGCCTTGAGGGTCGCGAGCTGGATACGCGGATGTATGGCGTGGGCAGGACTCATGGCAGGCTCCTCTTTCAACATCGGGTGTCTTGCAGTGGAGCCACTTTAGGCGCGAAAGGTTCCCTACGGATGTCGGGAAGCCTGCATTTGGTAACCAATTGTTTCGCCTGGAGTCTGACGGCCCGATACGGGCAAGGCTATTCGGCCAGCCCGTTCACGAAAGAAAGCCATGTTGCACGAGATCCCTGCCTTCCCAGCTACGGAGAGGGGCGCCGGTCTTGGCGCGCAGCTACACCAACACCCGCTCGATGCCTCCGTTGTTGGCGGACTCGATGTAGTTCCGCATCCAGTCAGCACCGAGTAGGCGCTTGGCCATTTCGACCACTATGTAGTCGGCCTCCAGTCCTCCGGCATCGTGTTCGTAGCGGCTGAGTCCCTGTAGGCACGATGGGCAGGAGGTGAGGATCTTCACCTCGCCGCCGAAGCCGCCGCTGCGCAGGCTGGCGGTGCCCTTTTCCAGTTCCTCCTGCTTGCGAAAGCGTACTTGGGTGGAGATGTCCGGTCGCTTGACCGCCAACGTGCCGGATTCGCCGCAGCAGCGGTCGTTCAATTCGACACTGCCGCCGAGCAGGGCGTTGGCCACCTTGAGCGGCGCGTGAGTCTTCATCGGGGTGTGGCAGGGGTCGTGGTACATGTATTTTGTTCCGCTCACACTCTCAAGCTTGAGGCCCTTTTCCATCAGGTATTCGTGAATGTCGAGCAGGCGGCAGCCGGGAAATATCTTCTCGAACTGGTACTTCTGCAACTGGTCCATACAGGTGCCACAGGAAACGATCACCGTCTTGATGTCGAGGTAGTTCAGGGTGTTCGCGACGCGGTGGAACAGCACCCTGTTGTCGGTGGTGATCTGCTGTCCCTTGTCTTCCTCGCCACCGGCGGTCTGCGGGTAGCCGCAGCAGAGGTAACCCGGCGGCAGCACGGTGATGGCGCCGACTTCGTAGAGCATCGCCTGGGTGGCCAGGCCGACCTGGGAGAACAGTCGTTCCGAGCCGCAGCCGGGGAAGTAGAACACCGCATCCGAGTCTTCGTTGGCCTTCCGCGAATCGCGGATCACCGGAATGATCTTGTCGTCCTCGATGTCGAGCATGCCGCGCGAGGTGCGCGCGGGCACACCGCGCGGCAGTGGTTTGTTGATGAAGTGGATGACCTGCGCCTTCATCGTCGGCGAACCCAGCGTGGCGGCGGGGCGTGTCACTGACTCTTGTATCAGCCCAAGCGATTTGCCGATACGGTGTGCGGCGCGCTGTAGCGTGAAGCCGATACCGGTGATGCCGACCCGCATTGCCTTGATGGTGGCCGGGTCTTTGGCGGTGAGGAAGGCCATGGTCAGCGCGTTGGCCGGGACGAAACGCTTCTTCCCCTGCTGGCGCAGGAAGTTGCGCATCGCCACCGAAACGTCGCCGAAGTCGATGTCCACCGGGCAGGGCTTCTCGCAGCGGTGACAGACCGTGCAGTGGTCGGCGACGTCGTTGAATTCGTCGAAGTGGCGCAACGATATTCCTCTGCGGGTCTGCTCCTCGTAAAGGAAGGCCTCGACCAGCAGGCCGGTACCGAGGATCTTGTTGCGCGGGCTGTAGAGCAGGTTGGCGCGCGGCACATGGGTCGAGCAGACCGGCTTGCATTTTCCGCAACGCAGGCAGTTCTTAATCGAGTCGGAAATGCGGCCGATTTCCGACTGCTCCATGATCAGCGATTCGACGCCGAGCAGGGCGAACGACGGCGTGTAGGCGTTGGCCAGGTCGCCGCCGGCCATCAGCTTGCCCTTGTTGAAGTGGCCGTTGGGGTCGACGCGCTGCTTGTATTCGCGGAACGGCCGGATTTCGTCCTCGCTGAGGAATTCCAGCTTGGTGATGCCGATGCCGTGCTCGCCGGAGATGACGCCGTCGAGCGATTTTGCCAGCGTCATGATGCGCGCTACGGCGGCGTTCGCCGTTTGCAGCATGGCGTAGTGGTCGGAATTCACCGGGATGTTGGTGTGCACGTTGCCGTCGCCGGCATGCATGTGCAGGGCTACGAAAACGCGGCCGCGCAGCACCTCCTTGTGCAGGGCATTGATGCGTTCGAGGATCGGCCGGCAGGTTTCGCCGTCGAAGATGCTTTGCAGCGCCGGGCGGAGTTCCTTCTTCCATGAAACGCGCACCGAATGGTCTTGCAGGCGGTGGAACAGCGCCGGGTTGGCGGCGCTGTTGGTCAGCGCTCCGGCCTCGATTCCGCGTGCTGAAAATTGCGCTTCGGCCGCCGCCAGCGGCAGGTCGAGCTGGTCGAAAATCCACTGCCAGCGCTCTTCTGCCTCGGCCACGGCGGCCAGCGCCTGTTCGCGGCGGTCGCCGATCAGGATGTCCTTGTCGAGGTTGGCGTCGCCCGCCTGCACCGGCAGGTCGCCGCCGAGGAACTCGCGCAATTGCTTGCACAGTTCGAGCTTGTTGCGGATCGAGAGTTCGATGTTGATGCGTTCGATGCCGTCGCAGTAGTCGCCCATGCGCGGCAGCGGGATCACCACGTCCTCGTTCACCTTGAAGGCGTTGGTGTGGCGCGAGATGGCGGCGGTGCGCGAACGGTCGAGCCAGAACTTCTTGCGCGTCTCCGCCGTGACGGCGATGAAGCCCTCGCCGCCGCGGACATTGGCCATGCGCACGACCTCGGAGGCGGCGGCCATCACCGCGGTTTCGTCGTCGCCGACGATGTCGCCGATTAGCACCATCTTCGGCCGGCCGTGGCGCTTGGCCTTGGTGGCGTAGCCGACGGCGCGCACGTAGCGCTCGTCCAGATGCTCCAGGCCGGCCAGCACGGCGCCGCCCGGACGCGCCTTCAGGTAGTCGGTGATCTCGACGATGCTGGGCACCGATTCACGCACCTGACCGAAGAATTCGAGGCAGACGGTGCGCGTCACCGGCGGCATCTTGTGCAGGATCCACACCGCGGACGTGATGATGCCGTCGGTGCCCTCCTTCTGCACACCGGGCAGGCCGCCGAGGAACTTGTCGGTGACGTCCTTGCCGAGGCCGGCCTTGCGGAACAGCCGGCCGGGCAGGGTCAGGGTCTCCTCGCGCAGCAGCCTGCTGCCGTCGGCAGCGGAGTAGCGCAGGCGAAAGCTGACGCTGTCCTGGTCGTGGATCTTGCCCAGGTTGTGGTTCAGGCGCTCGACGTCGAGCCAGTTGCCGTCCGGCGTCACCATCCGCCAGGAAGCCAGGTTGTCCAGCGCCGTGCCCCACAGCACGGCCTTTTTGCCGCCGGCATTCATCGCAATGTTGCCGCCGATGCACGACGCGTCGGCCGAGGTCGGGTCGCAGGCGAACACCAGTCCGGCCTCTTCCGCCGCATCCATGACGCGGCGGGTGACCAGGCCGGCGCCGGTGCGCACCGTGGCATAGGGCGTGGCCACGTCCGGCAATACGGTCTGTTCGACGCGGCCCAGATCGATCAGCTTTTCGGTATTGATGACCACCGACTTTGCCGTCAGCGGCACGGCGCCGCCGGTGTAGCCGGTGCCGCCGCCGCGCGGGATGATGGTCAGGCCAAGTTCGATGCAGCCGCGTACCAGCGGGGCGATCTCGGCCTCGGTGTCGGGCGTGAGCACGACAAAGGGGTATTCGACGCGCCAGTCGGTGGCATCGGTGACGTGGGAAACGCGGGCCAGGCCGTCGAAGCAGATGTTGTCGCGGCGGGTGAATTTCGACAGCACGCGTAGGGCCTGCCTGCGCAGGTGCGCGGTTTCCTCGAAATGGCGCTCGAAGCCGGCCACGGCTTCGCCCGCTGCCGCCAGCAACTGGGCGACGGCGGCGTTGCCGCCGCGGCGCTTCTCGATTTCGTTGAGGCGGTGGCGCAGCGCGCCGACCAGCGCGGCACGCCGGCCGGGATTGGCGAGCAGATCGTCTTCCAGATAGGGGTTGCGCTGCACGACCCAGATATCCCCCAGCACCTCGTAGAGCATCCGTGCCGAACGGCCGGTGACGCGCTGGCTGCGCAGCTCGAAGAGCACCTTCCAGGCGTCGGTGCCGAGCAGGCGGATGACGATTTCGCGGTCGGAAAACGAGGTGTAGTTGTAGGGGATTTCGCGCAGGCGGGCGGTCATGCGATTTCTGCCGACTATTAAAGGCAGTATTGTAGGGGATCGACTGCCTTCCCGGCCGGCCGAATAGCCTTGGCGGTAGCGGGTCAATTGCAGTTGGTATGGCCTGCCGCGGCATAATGGCGGGCCAAAAAACAGACCGTCTTCAGCAATGTACCCAATTCCAAAATCCCCGATTCCCGCCGCCGATCGGCTGCGTTCGCTGCCCGGTTACCGCACGGAAGTTCTGCCGGCCTGGATCGACCCCAACCAGCACATGGGCGTCGCTTACTACCATGTGATCATGAACGAGGCCGGCTGGCACGCCGCTGGATACTGGGATTTTGGGCTCGATTATCGTTTGCGTACGCAGCAGACCACGTTCATTCTGGAAATGCACGCCCGCTATTTGCGCGAACTGAATCTGGGCGATTCGATTCTCGCCACGGTGCGCATGCTCGGCCTCGACGACAAACGCATGCACCTTTGGTACGAGATATTCAATGAGCGCGAGGGCTATCTTGCCGCCACCGGGGAAGGTCTGATCATCAGCGTCGATGCGAATACCCGGCGCGTGGTTCCGTTTGCCCCCGAACTGCACCGGCGCCTCACCGCTGCGTGCGAAGCACACCGCGCCCTCCCGGAGGCGCCGACGGGCCCCTTCCTGATCCGCATCGGCGCCAACGGACTCGAACGCGCCACGCTCGATTGAACTTAGTTTCCCTGGTAAGCAGCCATGAAAACCATCCGCAGCATTCTCGTCGCCAACCGCAGCGAAATCGCCATCCGCGTCATGCGGGCGGCCAGCGAGCTGGGCATCCGCACCGTCGGCATCTATTCCAACGAGGACCGTTTTGCCCTGCACCGTTTCAAGGCAGACGAAAGCTACCGCGTCGGCGAGGGCAGGAAACCGATCCAGGCCTATCTGGACATCGACGACATCATCCGCGTCGCGCGTCACGCGCGGGTGGATGCGATCCATCCCGGCTATGGCTTTCTTTCCGAGAATCCAAATTTCGCCGAGGCCTGTGCCGCGGCGGGCATCGTCTTCATCGGCCCGCAGCCCGCCGTGATGCGCGAATTGGGCAACAAGGTGGCGGCGCGGGCGCTCGCCGAGCGCGTCGGCGTCGCGGTGGTGCCGGCGACCGGCGCATTGCCCGAAGACCTCGACGAATGCCGCCGGCTGGCTGCCGCCATCGGCTATCCGCTGATGCTGAAAGCCAGTTGGGGCGGCGGCGGTCGCGGCATGCGGGCGATCGCCAGCGAGGCCGAGCTGGCGGGTGCGATCGAGGTGGCGCGGCGCGAAGCCGCTGCCGCCTTCGGCAACGACGAGGTGTATCTGGAAAAAATGGTGGTGCGCGCCCGCCACGTCGAGGTACAGGTGCTGGGCGATCGCCACGGCAATCGGGTGCATCTGTTCGAGCGCGACTGCTCGGTGCAGCGGCGCAACCAGAAAGTGGTCGAACGCGCGCCAGCGCCCTATCTGAGCGAGGCACAGCGCGCCGAGCTGTGCGCTGATGCACTCAAGCTGGCCGACGGCGTCAACTACACCCACGCCGGTACGGTCGAATTCCTGATGGATGTGGACAGCGGCCGCTTCTACTTCATCGAGGTGAATCCGCGCATCCAGGTCGAGCACACAGTGACCGAGGAAGTTACCGGCATGGACATCGTCAAGGCGCAGATCCGGATCAGCGAAGGCGCGCGCATCGGCGAGGACGACTACCTGCCGGCCCAGCCCGGCATCCGGCTCCACGGCCATGCCCTGCAATGCCGCGTCACCACCGAAGACCCCGAGAAGAGCTTCACGCCGGACTACGGCAAGCTCGCCGCCTACCGCAGCGCCGCCGGTGCCGGCATCCGTCTCGATGCCGGCACCGCCTATACCGGCGCTGTCATCACCCCGTTCTACGACTCGCTGCTGGTCAAGGTCACCGCCCGTGGCCATGATCCGGAGGAAGCCATCCGCCGCATGGACCGGGCGCTGCGCGAGTTCCGCATCCGCGGCGTGTCCACCAATCTGGCTTTCCTCGAAAACGTCATCGCCCATCCGTTGTTCAAGTCGGGCGAGTGCACCACGCGCTTCATCGACACCACGCCGGAGCTGTTCACCTTCAAGCCGCGCCGCGACCGCGCCACCCGCCTGCTCAAGTTTGTCGGCGACGTGGTGGTGAACGGCAACCCGGAGATGAAGGGCCGGCCGCTGCCGCATCTGCCGCTGGCGCTGCCGGTGCTGCCCGCAATCGATCCGTGTGCCGCGCCGCAGCCGGGCAGCCGCGACCTGCTGAAGCAGCTCGGCCCGTCGCGCTTCGCCGCCTGGATGCGCGAGCAAAAGCGCGTGCTGCTCACCGACACCACGCTGCGCGACGCCCACCAGTCGCTGTTCGCCACGCGCATGCGCACCGCCGACATGGTGGCCGTGGCGCCGCATTACGCACGCCTGCTGCCCGAGCTGTTCTCGCTCGAGTGCTGGGGCGGCGCCACCTTCGACGTGGCGCTGCGTTTCCTCAAGGAAGACCCGTGGGAACGCCTCGCCCGCCTGCGCGAGGCGGTGCCCAACATCCTGTTCCAGATGCTGCTGCGCGCCTCGAACGCGGTCGGCTATACCAACTACGCCGACAACGTGGTGCGCTACTTCGTCCGCCAGGCGGCCCAAGGGATTGATGGGCGCGGCGGCATCGACGTGTTCCGCGTCTTCGATTCGCTGAACTGGGTGGACAACATGCGCGTCGCCATGGATGCGGTGATCGAGAGCGGCGCAGTATGCGAGGCGGCGATCTGCTACAGCGGCGACTTGTTCGATTCGTCGCGGCCGAAGTACAACCTCAAATACTACGTGGACATGGCGAAGCAGCTGGAGAAGGCCGGCGCCCACGTCATCGGCATCAAGGACATGGCCGGCGTTTGCCGCCCCGCTTCGGCGCGCGCGCTGGTCAAGGCGCTGCGCGAGGAAGTTGGCCTGCCGCTGCACTTCCACACCCACGATACCAGCGGCGGCGCCGTGGCCAGCGTGCTGGCGGCGATCGAAGCCGGCGTCGACGCGGTGGACGGGGCGATGGACTCGATGAGCGGACTGACTTCGCAGCCCAGCCTCGGCGCCATCGTCGCCGCGCTGGAGCACGGCGAGCGCGACCCCGGCATCGACTACCGGCGCATTGCGCCGTTCGCTCGCTATTGGGAAGGGGTGCGCCGCTATTACGCGCCGTTCGAGGCCGACCTGCGCTCCGGTACCTCCGACGTGTTCCGCCACGAAATGCCCGGCGGCCAATACACCAACCTGCGCGAACAGGCCCGCTCGATGGGGCTCGACGGACGCTGGGACGAGGTCGCCCAGGCGTATGCCGACGTCAACCGGCTGTTCGGCGACATCATCAAGGTCACGCCGTCGTCCAAGGTGGTCGGCGACCTGGCCCTGTTCATGGTCGCCAACGGCCTTACGCCGGAGGATGTGGCCGACCCGGCACGGGAGATCTCCTTCCCCGAGTCGGTGGTCTCGATGATGCGCGGTGAGCTTGGCTATCCGGCCGACGGCTTTCCGCAGGCCTTGCAGCAGAAGATCCTCAAGGGCCGCGCTGCCATCGAGGGCCGCGCCGGCGCCCACATCGCGGCGGTCGACCTCGAAGCCGCGCGGGCCGCGGCCGAGAAGGCGAGCGGCCATCGCATCGACGATGCGAACCTCGCTTCCTACCTGATGTACCCGAAGGTTTTCCTCGACTACGCCGAGCATCGCAGCCGCTACGGCGACGTCTCGGTCCTGCCGACGCCGGTGTTCTTCTACGGCCTGCACGAACGCGACGAGATGGCGGTCGAGATCGACCGCGGCAAGACGCTGGTGGTCCGCCTGACCGGCAGCACCCAGGCCGACGAGGACGGCGACGTACGCCTGTTCTTCGAGCTCAACGGCCAGCCGCGCCCGATGCGGGTGCCCAAGGCCGGCATGGAAGGCGTGCGCAAGGCGCGGCCGAAAGCCGAGGACGGCAATACGCGGCACATCGCCGCGCCGATGCCGGGTGCGGTGGTTACCGTCTCCGTTGTGCCCGGCCAGAAGGTCGGCCGCGGCAGTCCCCTGGTATCGATCGAGGCGATGAAAATGGAGACCGTGATCGGCGCCGAACGCGACGGCGTTGTGGCGAAAGTCCTCGTCGCTCCGGGTGATCGCGTCGAACCGAAGGACTTGCTTCTGGAAATCGACTAGCATAGTAAACCGACATCTGTTCCACATTGCACGCAATGTCCTCTGCCTCCGCCCAGAATCCGCCGCTCATCAAATGGCACACCCGGTTCAATACCGGCCATCCGCAGATCGATGCGCAGCATCGGGAGCTGGTCGAGCTGCTGAACCGCTTTTCGGCCGATCTGGACACCGGCGGCGAGCATCACGCACCGTTGTTCAGATTGTTCTCGGAGGCATTGCGCAAGCACTTCGTGTTTGAAGAGGAGGTGCTGCGCCGGCTGAGTATTCCGTTGCACCTGCTCAATGAGCACATCGCGCATCACAGGGAGTCGGTCCAGTTGCTGGACGGGCTTTTCGACGAGTTGGAGCAATCGCCGAAGGAACAATCGCTGAAAGTACTGGCGGAAATTACCCACTGTCTGATGGAAGACCTGGTCGACGAGGATCGCTATGTCTTCGTTTCCGAGTCGGTGCGCTCCACTTCGTGGGGAACGCCGCCGGTGGCCCCGGTGCTGCATGCGTTCGGCCGCCTGGTGGAAATGCTCAACCAGCAGAACGATCGGGTAACCGATGCGCGCAACTACTACCTGACCCTGCTGATCGACTTTCCGACCCCCGTGTTTCGTTCCGCCGAGGATGGTCGGTTCGACTGGTTCAACCGTACCTGGTTGACTTTCACCGGGCAGATGCTGGACGACGCCTACGGTTACGGCTGGATTCGCGCCGTGCATGGCGAGGAGCGCAGCCAGTTCGTTGCCGCGTGGGAAAAATGCGTGAGGGACAGGATGTCCTTCGCCATGGATTACCGGATCGAGAATGCTGAGGGCGGATTGAGCTGGGTGCATCACGTCGGACAGCCGTTTTTCGATGGCGAGGGCAATTTTCTCGGCCATATCTGCACGCTCTTCGACATTACCGAACGCCGCCGCAACGAGGCCAGCCTGCGCGTGTCGGCGCAGGTTTTCGAGCATGCGACCGAGGCCATCATGATTACCGACCCGTCGGGGCGGATAGAAGCCATCAACCCGGCGTTTACGGCGATCACCGGTTACACCGCCGATGAAGCTATCGGCGCCTCGGCCAGCGTGTTGCGCTCGGATTTCCACGACACGAGCTTCTATCGCGACATGTGGGCGTCGGTTCTGAATGGCGGAGAGTGGAAGGGCGAAGTGGTCAACCGGCGCAAAAACGGCGAGCTGTTTCCCGTCTGGCTTTCCATCAGCCGCGTGCTTGGCGAAGACGGCACGATTCTGCGCTTGGTTGGGGTTCTGACCGACATCACGCCGTTGCGTACCTCCCGCGACCATCTGAAACACCTCGCCCACCACGACGCACTCACCGATTTGCCCAATCGGTTGCTGTTCGGCGCGCGCGCCGAGCACAGCATGGAACGTTGTGCGCGGGAGTCCAGTCGTCTCGCGGTGTTGTTCATCGATCTCGACAATTTCAAGCCGATCAACGACCGCCTTGGCCACAAGGTGGGCGACGAGACGCTGTGCCGGATCGCGCCGCTGCTCGAAAGTGCGTTGCGTGAGGAAGACACGGTGGCGCGCCTGGGCGGCGACGAGTTTGTCGTGCTGGTCGAGCGCGTCGGACGCGCAGACGATGTGCTTCTGGTCGCAGAGAAACTGCGCGGGGTGTTTCCCTTGCAGGTCGGTGACGGCGCCGAATCGCTGCAAGTCACCGCCAGCATCGGCATCAGTCTCTATCCGGACGACGGCCGCGATATCGACACCTTGTTGGAGGTCGCCGACAAGGCGATGTACCGCGCAAAACAGGCCGGCGGCAACCGAGTCTGCCGGCTGGCCGATTGATCTCCTCAGATCGCGCCGGGCTAGTGCAACGCCGGTGGCATCAACGGTACCGGCTTGCGGCGCAGGCTGGAGAAGTCGTTGCGTGCGATGAGGCGTTTCAGGTAGGCGAGGTTGCGTTCCATCGCCTCGGCATAGGGATCGCGGCCGTCGAAGTGCGCTGCGACGAAGCGGTATACCCGGGCGAAATCGTTTTCCAGACGGTTTTTCACCAAATGCTCATAAAACCCTGGGGTCTTGCGTAGCAGATCCTCCGGGCTGGCGTAGAGCACTACGGTTTCGCCCTCGGGAGATACCGTCCGGTCCACGCCGGCGATGACGAATTCGCGGAACAGGAAATCGCGGCAGCGCTCCAGGTAGTAGCGGCCTGATATTTGACTCTCCAGATCCGCCGTACCGAGCATTTGCCCGATCACGATCAGTTTGTCCGGCAGGCCGGCGAGGGTTTTGTCGATCGGCTGGGCGAAGTTCGTTGCCTGGATCAGTGCGGCCTGGTCGGCAAAGCGGGCGAACGGCCCCCGGGCTAGATAGCCGCGCATGAAGTCGACGCCGCGCTGTTCGTGGTCTTTGATCAGGCAGGCACCGTTGATGGCTGATTCGCTTTCGCGACGGAGGAAGCCGATGTCGTGAAACAGCGCGAGCAGAACGGCGAGACGGCCTTCGTCGACGCCGAGCGCAGCGGCCTGGGCGTCATGCGCGGCTTCGAAGCCGTCGACCATGCGGGCCATGAGCAGTGCGGTGCCGAGCGAATGGCGCAGGTCGTGGTAGGGCGTGTCGCAGGGGAGCAGCCCCGGATAGCGCCCCCAGAAGGCATCCTCGATGTCCACGAAGCCCTGCCGGATCGGGCTGGCATCGAAACCGGGATAGCGTCGGGCGAATATCTCGCATACGGCGTCGGCGACGGCCGTTGGATTGGACAGATCGACGGTACCGGTAACGTCGCTTTGATTGATGTGCGCAAGCATGTCGTACGGGATTCTAATCGCGCTATCTGGCGGCGAGTAGAATGACAACTCTATATTTCTTGCGACTTCAGCGAAAAAACCGGCGCCGTTCAGTTGTCGACAGCGGCCCGGTGTGGAAGCGCGGTTCGCCAGAGTGCGGCAGCAGTGCAATGAAAGGCGTCAGACCGCGCCAATCGGGATTGACCGAATGGCGGATGGCCATTTCGTTGCCGTCGAAGACGTAGAGCCTGTCGGCTTTGGCGAAGTGGGGATGGTGCCGCAGATCCGGTACGGTGGCGCCATCCATGATGACGACCGCCAGCGTGCCTTTGCCGCGGGTCCGCCGCATGCCGGCGGCCAGCCCGTCGATGGCGGCCGGGCAATGGGCGCAGTCGGTGGTCGCGAACACGACCGCTGCCGGACGCGGCAGGGACTGCTTCATGGCGGCCCAGGTCGTCGTGTCGAAGTTCTGCGGGCCGCCGGCGGCCCGCGCCGCGAGGCTCGTCGCCAGCATCAGGCAGGCACCCGCCAGGGCCGCAGCGACCTGCGGGCGGCGTTCAGGAAGCCGGATCGAGAACATGGGTCGCGCTTGTCGTCCGCCACAGGACGCGGATGCCGGCCGGAGTGGACAGCAGCCGCGGATAGTCGTTTTCTTCCGCGCTGCTTGCCAGGTCGCGCAGCCGGAAGTGGGCGCCGTCGTCGTTCGAAACCCAGGCCCGCAGGCGGGTCTGCATACCGTCGAAGCTGCGCCAGGCGATCACCAGCATGCCGTCGCGGGCCGCAATGTCGGCGTGCTCGGCATACGCATCGGGGATGTCGAGCGGCGCGCCGGCAGGCCGCCCGTCGTTGCCGAGGCGGCCGTAGCGCACGGCCGCCTGGCCGGCGCGTTCACCGAACCAGACGGCGTGATAGCCGCCCCGTTCGGCAACGGCGATGGCCGGACCGTGATGGGGGCAGGCGGCCAGCGTCCAGTCGTCCTCCGTGGCGCGCACCGGCGCCGCCGCTTCGGTGCCGAGAACGGCAAAGGCGTGATCGCGGATTTCCGGTGCGAAGACGTGGCGCCAGAATGCCGCCATGCCGCCGCCGGGCGCCGGTGCGAGGGCGATGCGGCAGCACTCGCAACTGTGGTCGGCGAGCTTGATGTCGGGGCCGAAGCTGGCGCCGCCGTCGCGGGATTCGTTGCGATAGATCGCTGCGCCGCGATACCCGGCCTTGCCGGCCGCGGCCTGATCGCGCTTGTCGATCCAGACCGTGTGCAGCACGCCGCGGCGGTCGAACGCGATGGACTCGAAGCGATGGGTGATGAGCTGTCTGTCGCGATGCACGGTTGCCGGAGCGGAGAAACGCTCGCCGCCATCGACCGAGCGCAGCATCCGTATCTCGCCGGTGTACGGCCTGGACAGCGGCCTGGTGTAGGCGATCACGACGTTGCCGTCGGCGCCGAAGGCGATCTTGGGCCGGTTCTCGCCTTCGGCCGAGACCGTGTCGCCGCCGATGTCGAGCGTGCGCGGCGCCTGCCAGTGGTGGCCGAGGTCGTCGCTGGTCTGCGTGTAGAGCTGTCCGCTTGCATCGAGGCCGATCAGCCACAGCGCGCCCGCGGGCGAGATGGCGGCGGAAACGGCGAGCGCGGAGCGCTTCTTGCCGGCCGCACCCGGAGGGGCGGCGTGGCCGTTGCCGTTCTCATGAGCGAAGCCCGCACCGATGCCAAGCGCCAGGGCGAGGGCGAAAAGGGCAGTCCGGCGGGAAAGTTTCGGCATCCTAGAAACGCAGCTTGAGGCCGGCAACCACCGCCAGCGGACTCGAAAGGGTGCGATTGTAAGGCTGGTTGTAGATGTAGCCGTTTTCCGAATAGCGGTGGTCCAACAGGTTGCTCGCGCTGAGGAACACGTCGGTCGCCGCATCCCACGCATAACTGACACTGACGTTGACCACGGTGTTGCCGCCCTGGCGGGCGCGCAGGGCGCTGCCGAGGCTGGTGGTGTCGACCATCAGCGGGCCGATGTAGCGCAACTCGGCATAGGTGCGCAGGCGGGCCACGGGCCGCCAGGTGGCGCCCAGCGAGGCGACGTCCTTGGGCAGGCCGACGATCTGTACGCCGAGCGGATCGGTCACCAGCGCGCCGCGGCGGGTGAGGTAGCTTTCGGTATGGGTATAGGCAACGTCGAAGGACAGGTCGTCGCGGTACCTCCAGCGGCCGGTCAGTTCGATGCCGTGCGATTGTCCGTCCTGGTCGTTGGTGTAGTACTTGACGCTGGAGGCGTTGCTGCAGTTGGAGAACTTGGCGACGACGACCGGCCCGCAGAGGGTCTGGACCAAGGCCGGCGCCGCGGCGTTGGCGTTGACCGTGTAGGTGGCGATCATGTCCTTGATGCGGTAGATGAACCCGGTGGCACTGAGGGCAAGGTCGCGGCCGCGATAGTCGGCGCCGATTTCCCAGCCCGTCAGCCGTTCCGGCCCAAGGTCGGGATTGGCGATGGTCGTGCTGGTGAAGGTGCCGAAGGTACGCGTTGTGTTGTTGAAGCCGGGTGCGCGGAAGGCTTTATAGGCCACGGCGCGCAGTGCGGTCTCTGCGTTCAGTTCATAGCGGGCGGCAAGGCTCGGGTTGAACGAGGATTTGTCCGAATTCGGAACCGCGCCGCCGGCGGTGACGCCGGCCGCCGTGGTGCGAGTGCCGACGCGATCCGCGTTGCGCCACGAGTCGTAGCGGCCGCTGAAAGTCAGTTCCAGGGAATCGATCGGCATGATCCTGGTTTGTACGAAAAGGCCGGCGAACGTCTGCTGCGCCTCGCCCCAACTGCTGCTGTTGAACTTGCCCTGCGGGCTGGCGGCCGATCCGGGGTTGGAATAGAACTGCTCCGCATCGGTGGCCGACAGATGGCGATAGTCGACGCCGAGCTGATAGCCGGTCCAGCGCGAGGCGAAGGTCGCGGCGTAGACCAGCGAGCCGCCCTGCTCGCGATAGCGCAACGCACCGTACTGGCTGTAGAACTGGACTACGGGTTTGGCGGCGTTGGCAGCCACCAGCGTGCTGCTGTTGCTGTTGCGGCAGTCGTTGGCGGCGACCAGATAGCAGCTGCTGCCGTTGTATTTCTCGAATCGCACGTACTGTGCCCAGGCATTGGCGGCGAGGCTGCTGCCGTCGTCGAAACGCCGGGTCAGCGCACCGGCGATGTCCGGGTTTCTTTGCAGGTTGTTGCTGCGCCGATAGCCGAGATCCTGATCCTGGATGTGGTAGCCGAGGCGCAGGTAGCCGTCGATGTCGGCGCCCGGCTTGAAGAAGGCGGCAAGCTGGATGTTGCTGTCGTCGGCCGTGGCGGCACTCTTCTGCGGGCTGCGCCAGCGGTATTCCGTCAGCGTGGTCTGGTAGCCGTCGGTGCGGTAGTTGTCCACCGACAGATTGAAGGTGAGCGCTTCGGCGGCGACGAAATTCTTGCTCAGCGCCAGGGTCGTCGTTCCCTGGGTTCCGACGCCGAGCGTCACTTCTCCGCCGTTGTCGCGCGGGCGGCGGGAGACGATGTTCACCACCCCGGCGGCGGCCATGTTTCCCCACAGGCTGGAATTGCCGCCGCGGACGATTTCCACCCGCTCGATGTTGGACAGCGGTACCTTGAACCATTGCGTGGTCAGGTAGAACGGATCGTGGATCGGCACGCCGTCGAGCAGCACCAGCACCTTGGCGTTGCCGAGGCCGCGCATCCGCGTCTGGTGGCCGGTGGGATCGGTGATGGCGGCGGGGATGCCGGCGAAGTTCATGCCGGGAACGTTGCGCAGCAGTTGATCGAGGGTCTGCGCCGGCGATTTGTCGATGTCCTCGCGCGAGACGACGGTGGTGTGCAGCGGCATCTCCTCGACCTGGGTCGCGCTGCGGCTGGCGGCGACGACCACCGTGTCGAGTACCTTGGCGTCAGGCTGTGCGGCGAGGGCGGGGCAGGAAAGGGCAGCAGCAACGGCGGCGGCCAGCGGTTTGATCGGTTTTGCGTTCACGTCGTGTCCTGTGTGCCGGATCCGGACCGGCCGCGCATCGGCAAATCGCCGAACTGGCCGTGGTTTGCGGGAGAGGCCGGATGCTACGCTACGACAGCGGTGCTCCGACTGCGACAAGATGTCGCAGTCGGAGCACCGAGATCGAGGAAGGCCCGCCGTCGTACGCCTGCGGATGCCTTCGACTCAGATCAGATCGCGGCCGTCTTGCACTCCGTGTAGTCGGCGGCGCCCCTGGAGTATTTCATGACGGTTCAGAACTTGACGTTGATACCGGTGTAGATCGAACGGGCCGGGCCGGGGACCGCGATACCCCAGGGGATGCTGTTGATCCCCATGGTCGTGCCCTGGCCGGTATAGGCGCCGCCGAGCGGCAGAGAATAAAATTTGTCGAATAGATTTTCGACGCCGAAGTCGACGCGCGCCTTTTGCCAGGAATAGCTGCCGCGCAGATTGACGAGGCTGTAGCCCGGTGTCCCGATTTCGTTGCGGGTGTCGGAAACCGTGCTCTTGGCGTCGACCATCACGAGTTCGACGGCGTTGTCCCAGCCGCCCAGTTCTTGCGTCAGGGTGAGCTTGGCGTTGAGCGGCATGATGTTGTAGAGCCCGTCGCCCGTGTCGCGGTTCTTGCCGTTGGTGTAATTGAGCAAGCCCTTCAGCCCGATCGCGCCTATGCCGTTCCTGGCCAGCGGCATACCGCCGGAGAGATCGAGGCCATAGAGCCGGGCCGACTGGTTGGCGTATTGCAGGACGTTGAATTTGTTGGCGGCGAAAGTCGCCGCCCCGATGGCGTCGATGTAGTCGGTCACCCGCGTGTAGTAGGGCGTGACCTTGAACTCCCATTCGCGGTCGGCGGCATGCCAGTCGAACGTGGCGGAGAGCGTGTGCGCCTTTTCTGGCTTGAGGTCGATGTTGCCGACATAGCCGTTGCCGTCGCCAACGAAGTTATTCATGATCGCCATCATCCCCGCGGTGGACCAGGTGTAGCGTTCATATAGATTTGGCGAGCGTACCTTGCGGGCAAAGCCGAATTCGATGTCGTTATTGGCGTTCGCTGCATAACGCGCCAATGCGGTCAGGTCCCAATTGTTGTCGGTTTTTTTGCGTTCCGCAGGGTTGAAATTTGCGGCATCCCTGCCCTGGTTCATCATGTCCATCATGGGCGGTGCGCTTGGGAACGTCGCCTGGTTGTAGCCGTGAACGCCATCGGCACGGGTATTCACCCGCTCATGGCGAAAGCCGAGCAGCGTCAGCCATTGTGGCCCCAGGCGGTTTTCCCACTCGCCGAACAACGCCGCGCGGCGGCGACTGCCGGCGTTGATATTCAGGAACGTGTTCGGCCCCATCGCCATGCTGCCGACGACCGGCGGCCACCTGTCATCGAGTTCATGGCGTTGATATTCGCCGCCAATACGCAAAAGATTCTGCTTGCCCAGATCGATGCTGGCGTTGACTGCGGCGCCCGTAGTTTTCCCCTCGGTATTCATCGGCATGCCGGACAGTCCTCCGTACAGGAGCTGCTTGTCGGCGCCAAAATCCATGGAGTGCTCTACGTTTTGGCGATAGGCGCGCACCTCTAGCAGGCCCCAGCCGAGCTGGCCGAGATAGCGCAGATTGAAACTGTGCTGGGTGTTGCCGAGCATGTCCATGCGCTGGTTGGGATACAACTCGTACGGGATGTCCTGATAGCCGAGCTTGATTTCGACCAGGTGGTCGCCGCCTTTCATGGCGAGTCCCAACGTGTGGTTCCGCGTCTGGAAAGCGGTCGAGCCGACTTCGTCAAGTGGAAGTGCCTGCCCGGCGCGGCCGGTCGCTGCAAATGTCTTGAAGGCCTGGGCGGCTTTGTGGTTGCCCGCTTCTGTAGCGGCCCCGGTGTAACTCAGGTTGAATGATTCGGTGGCATAGGTGGCGGCGAGATTGGCGCCTTTTGCATTGCCGTTGCTGCGATAGAACGCGCCGGCTTCGCCCTTGACGAGGGCGCCCTGGCCGGGTGCGGCGAAAACCGGCATTGGCGAGTCTACGATGATGGAGCCGCCGATGCTGTCGCCGCCGACGCTCACCGGCGCGATGCCGGCATAGACCTTGACGCTGCCGATGGCGCTCGGGTCGATGTAGGACAGCGGCGAATTCATGTGATTGGGGCAGGAGGAGATCAGGTCCATGCCTTCCACCTTGATGCGCACCCGATCGTCCGCCATGCCGTGGATCGCCGGCAGGCTGGAGACGCCGCCGGCACCATAGAGACTGACCCCCGGCGTGTCGGCTAACAGGGCGGCGCTGTCGCTGAGGGCGGGCAGTCGAGCCGGGGTCACCTCGGCCCGGTCGCGCACCGTCACTTCCGGCAGCAGGGTGTCGCCGGCGCGGGCGAGGGGGATGCAGAGAATAAGCGGGAGTGCAGCGAGGGCTGCGGAGAACGGGGTCTTGCGCACGGTTTCCTCCGGGGAAACCGTGCATCCTAGAGGTGCGTCCGTCGCAGAGGAATGCGACACGTTGCCGCGCGACAGATTGTCGCAGGGCGCAGTGCGGGCGGTCCGGATGGAAAGCACCTGCTTGTCGCCCGGGAGCCACAAATCGCGGATTCCTGCGCCCGCTGCCGCCGATCATTTTTTGGCGGTGCGATGCTGCGGATAAAATCGCGCCGCAAAAAAATCACGGCCCCAACCGGATGAAAAAATAAATATGCAGGGATTCGCTTTTCATGAGTCATGCTCTTGCCTACGCGCGCATCAACGCGCTCCTCGCAATCACGGCCGATCACCATGCCTCGCTTTACGATAAGTATCTTGCTCTCCTCGATCTCGGCTGCCAGGCCTTCGATCTGGAGCGTGGCTGCGTCGCCCGCGTCGTCGACGCCGATTTCGAGATCGTTGCCACGTCGCCGGCGACCGCTGCCTGCCGGCCGGGAACCCGCTTCCCGCTGAGCCAGACCTATTGCGCCGCCACCCTGGCGTCGCAGAAGCCCGTCGGCTTCGACCGGGCGACGGGGTCGGAATGGGAGTGCCATCCCTGCTTCCGCCAGTTCCGCCTCGAGGCCTACATGGGGGCGCGGATTCTGGTGGACGACGAGCCTTGGGGGACGCTGAGCTTTTCCAGTCCGGAAAAGGCCGACCATCCGCATCAGGAGGAGGACTTGTTGTTCCTCAGCTTCATGGCGCAGTGGCTCGGCCATGAACTGGAGCGCTCGCTCCATCTCGAGAAGATCGTTGCCCTCAACAAATGGCAGCAGGCGTTGCTGGACAGCGCGAACCTGTCGATCTTCGCCACCGACCCGGAAGGCCGGATCGTTAGCTTCAACAAGGCGGGGGAGCGCATGCTGGGCTATCGGGCGGAGGAGCTGATCGGCCACCATACGCCGACGATCATCCATGATTACGACGAAGTGGTCACCCGCGCCCTGGCGCTTGAAGAAGAACTGGGCGAGCCCGTGACGCCGAATTTCGATGTCTTTGTCGCGCGGGCCCGGCACGGCCTTGCCGAAGAGCGCGAGTGGACCCATGTGCGCAAGGACGGCAGCTGTTTCCCGGTCTTGCAGTCGGTCGCACCGGTTCGCGATGCGGACGGCGGGCTTCAGGGATTTCTTGGCATCGCGGTTGATATTTCGCAGCGCAAGGCCTACGAGGCGCAAGAGGCGATCATCCGCGCCAACGAAATGAGCCGCACCGTTTTGCGCGCGATCGGTGAGGGCGTGGTGGGGATCGAGGAGGCGTCGCCGCACCGCATCCGTTTTCTCAATCCGGCCGCGGAAGCGCTGATCGGCAAGCCTGAGGGCGAGATCATCGGCCGCCCGCTGGATGCCATCATCCGTTTGTTGCCGGATGACGAGACGTGCGTTGCGCCGCTCTTCACGCGCCTCTCGCAGGGGAGCGCATTCGAGGCGATGATCGCCACCGCCGGGCGGGAAGCGGCTTTCCCCGCCACGTTCATTTCATCCCGCACGCTCGACGAGGCGGGCCTGGTGGTGGTGACCATCCGCGACGTAACCGCCGACTGGGAAGCCGACGAGCAACTGCAACTGGCCGAGCAGGTTTTCGAATACAGCCCCGAGGCGATCCTGGTCACCGACGGCGACGGCCGTATCCTACGGGTCAACCCGGCGTTTACCCTGATCTCCGGCTACCTGCCCGAGGAGGCCATCGGCAAAACTCCGCGCATTCTCCGCTCCGACCGACATGACGCCGCTTTTTACGATGAGATGTGGCGCTGCCTGAAGGAGGAAGGGCATTGGCATGGCGAGATCTGGGACCAACGTAAGAGCGGCGAGATTTATCCGAAATGGCTGTGCATCAACCGGGTGCGGAGGCCCCAGGGGGGGACGTGCTATGTGGCGCTGTTCGCGGATATCTCGGAGCGCAAGGCCCACGAGGAAAGGATCGACTATCTCGCTCGCCACGACGCCCTGACCGGGCTGTCCAACCGCCGCCAGCTGGAGGAGCGCATGGACCGGTTGGCGGCCTCGGGACGCCGCGGCGATCAGGGTACCGCGCTGCTGCTGATCGACCTCGACCGCTTCAAGCAGGTCAACGATAGCCTCGGCCATCAGGTCGGCGACCAGTTGCTGGTGGAAGTGGCGCGCCGTCTCAACGGCTGCGTGCGGGCCAGCGATATGGTGGCCCGGCTCGGCGGCGATGAATTCGTCGTCGTGCTGGATCGCGTGAGCGATCATCGCGATGTGGCCCTGGTGGCGGAAAAGATCCGCGAATCGGTGGCCCGTCCGGTGGACGTCGGCCAGCACAGGCTGCACACTTCGCCCAGCATCGGCATCAGTCTCTACCCTTGGGATGGGGGTGATCTGAAGGGCCTGCTCCAGGCGGCCGACATCGCCATGTATCAGGTCAAGGCCGCGGGGAGAAATGCCTGGATGTTCTTCGAAGCCCGCATGAACGACGAAGTGCGGCTGCGCCATCAACTGGAGGCCGATATGCGGCTGGCGATGGAGCGACAGGAATTCGAGGTCTATTTTCAGCCCCAGTTCGATATCGGCGGTGGTGGCGTGGTGGCCTGGGAAGCCTTGTTGCGCTGGCAGCATCCGCAGCGGGGCTGGATCGATCCGGGCGAATTCATCCCGGTCGCAGAGGAGAGCGGATTGATCGTCGCGCTGGGCGAATGGGTGATTGCGACGGCTTGCCGCCAAGCCGTCGCCTGGCTCGACTGTCGTGCGCCCTGCGAGCGGGTGGCGGTCAATCTCTCGCCGCGGCAGATCGAACAGTCGAATCTGCTGGAGGTGGTGGCCGGCGTACTGAGGGATACCGGCCTACCGCCGCAGCGGCTCGAGCTGGAGCTGACCGAGGCGGCGCTGATGAACGATACGCCGAAGGTCCAGGAAACCCTGGCCGGCTTCAAGGCGCTTGGCGTGCGTCTGACGCTGGACGATTTCGGTACCGGCTATTCATCCCTCAGCTACCTCAGCTCCTTCGCGGTCGACCGGCTGAAGATCGACCGCTCCTTCATCCTCGAAATAAAGAGCCGGCCAAACAACGGCGCCATCATCCATGCCATGGTCGCGCTGGCCAAGGCGCTGGGGCTGGAGGTGGTGGCCGAGGGCGTGGAGACCAGCGAACAGCTCGCCTTCCTCGTCGAGAGCGGTTGCGCCAATGCCCAGGGCTATCTCTACGGGCGGCCGATGCCTGCCGAAGCGATCCCCCATTTCATTCCTTGGATGCAGAAGGCATAAGTGGGAAGGCGGCGTTGAACAAGCCCGCTCGCGCTGCCTAAGCACGAGCCGCACCGGCACAGCACTTCGACAGGTACAGCCCGAACGGTGAGCGGGCCGGTCAGCGGTCGCCAAAATAATTCGCCGTGCGCTGGGTTCTCATCTACTGTGGAAAGGGATGCGGCGCGCTCGGCGTGCCGGCATTCCCCCAACAGGAAGGCGAGCCCATGAAAAAGAAAAGCAATGGCCGGGGCATGCAGGGGAGCCGTCGACAGGAAATTCTGCGGATCGGGGCCGGCCTGTTCCGCGAGAAGGGTTTCGACGCCACCACCATCCGCGACATCACCGCCGCGGTCGGGATCGGCTCAGGCTCGACGTTCTGCCATTTCCGCAGCAAGCGCGACATCCTCGACGAGGTGGCCCGGCACGGCATGGATCTCGTCCTGGCGGAAGCCGAAGCGGTCGTCCGGCGCGCACTGGCGCCGGCGGAGCAGTTGCGGACGCTGATCCAGAGGCATATGACGCTGCTCCACGATCCGTCAAGCCGCGATTTCGTCGTCGTATTGCTTTTCGAGCAGCGGGCCTTGTCAGCGGCGGCGAAGGCGCAACTGGCCGCGTCGATGGCGCGCTACGAGGCGCTCTGGGAGGATTGCCTGCGGCGTCTGAACCTTTCGCAGAAGGGCCGCGCGGATGTGCCCGTGCATAGACTGCTCTTCGGTGCGCTCAACTGGACTGCGCATTGGCTCAGGCCCGTCGCCGATCCGTCGCCGCAAGTCCTGGCCGACGAGGTTGCCGGCCTGTTGCTGAACGGGATACCGGGTTAGAGCGCGATGCTCAGCGCGATCGGCAGGGTGACCACCGAGATCAGGTTGCCGATCAGGACGATGGCGGCGACCTTGTCCGGTTCCTGGTGGTAGCGTTCGGCGAAGACGTAGTTCACCACCGCCGGAGGCAGGGCACCGTAGATCAGGAACAGGGCGCTTTGTTTGGGCGTGAGACCGAGCAGCGGCGTTACTGCCCAGGCGATCAGCATGCCGGCCACCGGCCGGGCGACGGCGCCGAGCAGGCCATGGCGCCAGTGGACGAGGCCGGAGTCGGTCATGCGCACGCCGAGGGCGAACAGGGCGAGCGGAATCGAGATGTCGGCCACCATCTTGATGGCGATGGCCAGCGGCGGCCAGAGCTGGACCTGGGCCTCGCCGACCGCGAAGCCGGCGGCCGCGGCCAGCACCGCCGGGTTGCGCCAGACGTTGAGCACGCTGGTCTTGTGGTCGAGCAGCCAGATGCCGAGCGAGAAATGCAGTCCGGTGGACACCACGAAGAGGATGATCGCCCAGGGCAGCACTTCGTTGCCGAAGGCCAGCACCGCCAGCGGTACGCCGAGGTTCACGCTGTTGTTGAACATCATCGGCGGCGCCAGCGTTAGCGCGCGCTGGCCGCTGATACGCGCCAGCGCCCAACCGGCGGCGCCGGAGCCGAGCACCATCAGCACCATGCCGAGAGCCAGCCCGCTGTAGCTGGTCAGATCGTAGGAGCGGCCGGAGAGTCCGGAAAAGATCAGTGCCGGGATGAACACGTCCATGTTCAGCCGGTTGGCCACGCTCATGTCCGAGGCATGGCGGCGGCCGTAGGCGTAGCCGAGGCCGACCAGAGCGAACATCGGGAACAGGATCGAGACGATCCGCAGTGCGAGGTCCATGGGAGGGTTACAGCACGTAGCGCGAGAGGCCTTCGTCCTTCGCCAGCGCACCGAGGCGGGCGTCGACATAGGCGCCGTCGATGGTGATCTTTTCCGTGCCCGGACGGCTGGCGTTGAAGGAAACCTCCTCCAGCAGTTTTTCCAGCACCGTGTGCAGGCGCCTGGCGCCGATGTTCTCGGTCTTTTCGTTCACCTGGAAGGCGATCTGCGCCAGACGCTGGATGCCCGCGTCAGTGAATTCGAGCGTCACATCCTCGGTCGCCAGCAACGCCTGATATTGGCGCGTCAGGCAGGCATCGGTCTGGGTCAGGATGCACTGGAAGTCGTTCACCGACAGCGAATCGAGCTCGACGCGGATCGGAAAGCGGCCTTGCAGTTCGGGAATCAGGTCCGAGGGTTTGGAGAGATGGAAGGCGCCGCTGGCGATGAACAGGATGTGGTCGGTCTTGATCATGCCGTACTTGGTGGACACGGTGGTGCCTTCCACCAGCGGCAGCAGGTCGCGCTGTACGCCCTGACGCGAGACGTCGGCGCCGTGCATGTCGGAACGCGAGGCGATCTTGTCGATTTCGTCGAGGAAGACGATGCCGTTCTGCTCGACATTGCGCAGCGCTTCGGCCTTGACTTCCTCGTCGTTGATGAAACGCGCGGCTTCCTCGTCGGCGAGCAGCTTCATCGCCTCGCGGATCTTCAGCTTGCGCAGCTTCCTGCGCCCGGCGCCCATGTTCTGGAACATGCCCTGGATCTGCGAGGTCAGGTCTTCCATGCCGGGCGGGGCGAGGATTTCCATCTGCGGCGAGGCGGCGGCGACTTCGATTTCGATCTCCTTGTCGTCGAGTTCGCCTTCGCGCAGCTTCTTGCGGAATTTCTGCCGCGTCGGATTGTCTTCGGTCGGCGCTGGCGTTTCGTCGAAGCCGACCGAGCGGGCCGGCGGCAGCAGGGCGTCGAGCACACGATCCTCGGCGGCGTCGAGGGCGCGGCTGCGCACGCCGCGCATCGCGACCTCGCGGGCGTCCTTGAGCGCGGCTTCGACCAGATCGCGGATGATGGTGTCTACGTCGCGGCCGACGTAACCGACCTCGGTGAATTTGGTGGCCTCGACCTTGATGAACGGGGCGTTGGCCAGCCGTGCCAGACGCCGTGCGATCTCGGTCTTGCCGACGCCGGTGGGGCCGATCATCAGGATGTTCTTCGGTGTGATTTCCTGGCGCAGCGGCTCGGCCACCTGGGCGCGCCGCCAGCGGTTGCGCAGGGCGATGGCGACGGCCTTCTTGGCGGCGGCCTGGCCGACGATGTGCTTGTCGAGTTCGGAGACGATTTCAGGGGGTGTCATGGAGGACATAAGTACCTTTCACCACGGGGGACACGGGGAGCACGGGGGAAAGTCAAACGGGACGTGTATCTCCCGTGCTCCTCGTGTCCCCCGTGGTTAATTCATTCCAGGGTTTCGACGATGTGGTTCTGGTTGGTGTAGATGCACAGGTCGCCGGCGATTTGGAGCGACTTCTTGATGATCTCGGCCGGCGCCAGCTCGGTGTTTTCCAGCAGGGCGCGGGCTGCCGACTGGGCGTAAGCGCCACCGCTGCCAATGGCGACGATGCCCTGCTCGGGCTCCAGCACGTCGCCGTTACCGGTGATGACCAGCGAGTTTTCCCGGTCGGCGACGGCGAGCATGGCTTCCAGCCGGCGCAGCATGCGGTCGGTGCGCCAGTCTTTGGCGAGTTCCACGGCGCTGCGGAGCAGATTGCCCTGATGTTTTTCCAGCTTAGCTTCGAAGCGTTCGAATAGCGTAAACGCGTCGGCGGTGCCGCCGGCAAAACCGGCCAGCACCTTGTCGCTGTAAAGCCGACGCACCTTGCGTGCGGTGGCCTTGATGACGATGTTGCCGAGGGTGACCTGGCCGTCGCCGCCTAAGGCGACGCGGTTACCGCGCCGCACCGAGAGGATGGTGGTGCCGTGATATTGCTCCATGGTGTGTCTCTACGCTGCCGGGGCCTTGGATTCTACCTGTTGGCCGTCTTGCAGCCCGAGCAGGGCCAGCAGGCACAGGGTGGTGGCGATCGCCGGGCCGGCCGGCAGGTCCCACAGTGCGGAGGCGCCGAGGCCGAGTGCATAGCCGGCGCCGCCGACGGCATAGCCGAACGTCTGGCCGCGTTTCCCGGCCAGACGTCTGCTTGCCAGCGCCGGTGCGATCAGGCTGGCAAACACCAGGAAGACGCCGACGAGTTGTACCGACACCGTTACCGCCAGGGCGAACAGCAGGTAGAAGCCGGCATCGCCGAGGCGCCACCGTTGCGACCAGCCCGCCAACAGCAGCGCGTAGAGCAGCGCCGGGATCAGCAGTTGCTGCGGCCCGACCCAGAGGATCTGCCCAGCCAGTAGGTCGCGCAGGTGGTCGCCGCCGCGGGGATCGTGGGCCAGCAGCAGGATGCCGGCGCAGGCGGCGAAGACGAACAGCAGCCCGATCAACGCTTCCTGGATAGGCGGCCAACGCTTTCCCGACCAGGTCAGCAGCAGCGCGGCGAGGCAGGCGGCTGCGGCTGCGGCCAGCTGCGGCACCGGCCCGGCGGCTTCCTCGCCGCCCCATTGCAAAAGGTGGGCGGCCGTGACGCCGAGACCGGCTACCTGGGCGATGGCGAGGTCGATGAAAATGATGCCGCGCGCCAGCACTTCGCGGCCGAGGGGAACGTGGGTGGACAGCACCAGCAGTCCGGCAAGAAAGGGGATCAGCAGCAGGCTCCAGTCGATCGCACTCATTTGATCGCCGCCTTGAGTCGGGCCACGGTGTCGTCGAAGAGACCGAACAGGTCTTTCGCCCCGTCGCTGCCGCCGACGGTGAATGGCAGCACCACCTGCGGCACGTGCGCCTGCTGGGCGTACCAGTCGGCGGCACGCGCGGCATTGTAAGCGGCGCGAATCACGGCCTTGGGCGGTTGTGCAGCGAGCCGGGCGGTCAGTTCGCCGAGATAGGCCAGCGAGGGTTCGACGCCCGGCTTGGGTTCGAGCGTGGCCACTTCCTTCAAGCCCAGCCAGTCGTAGAGATAGGGCCAGGCCTTGTGCTGGCTGACCACCGGCTGGCCGCGCAGCGGTGCGGCGGCGGCTTCCCAGCGGGCGAGGGCCGCGCGCCATTTTTCCGCGAAGGCTTTGTAGCCGGCGGCATAGGCCGCCGCGTTGGCTGCGTCGAGGTCGCCCAGGCGCGTAGCCAGTGCCTCGCCGACCTTGAGGATGTTGCGCGGATCGGTCTGGATATGCGGATTGCCGGCGGCATGGACGTCACCATCGGCGCGGTCGACGCGGGCGGGAATTTCCAGCCTGCGGACATGGCCGGCGGCCTCGAAATAGCCCGGCTGTCCGGGCTGGACCTTGCCGTTGCCGGATTCGCGCAGGGCCAGCGGCAGCCATCCGACTTCCAATTCGGCGCCGGTGGCGATCACCAGGTCGGCATTGCGCAGGCGGGCGATCAACGACGGTTTGGCTTCGACACGATGCGGGTCTTGCAGCGCCTGGGTGGCGGCGAAGACCCGGACCTTGTCGCCGCCTATCTCCCGTACCAGCGCCGCCCATTCCGGCACTGTGGCAAAGACATTGAGTGCGGCCTGGGCGGAAAAGGCAACCAGAGGGAGCAGCAGCGAAGCGAGTAGGCGTTTCATGGGGTCTCCAATCAGTATTTGTGTGCGCCGTGGGCGCCGAGGCTGACGATGTAGTGAAGCCAGAACTGGTCGTCGGGCGAGCCGCCGCGCGCATCGTCCCGGGCGTATTGCAGTCGTACCAGGGAAAATTCCGACGGCGACCAGTCGGCCATCACCGTGTTGCGGCTCGGGTTGTGGCGACCGAGGATGGGGAAGTCGGCAGGGTTCAGCGGCGCGCCGAGGTTCACCGTGCCGCGATCCAGCCGGTCGTAGCGGTAGCCGGCGCGCCAGCCCGGCGCGAACTTGTATACGGTTTGCGCGTACCAGCCGGACTGGGTGCTCTGAAGACTGCCGCTACCGCAAGGGGTGCAGACCACTGTGCCTGACTCGCGACGGGTGAAATACTCGCCCTGCACCTTCAGGTAGCGTTCGCTGGTGTTGCCGCCGGGCGCCCATTTCCAGACGAAATCCGCGATCCAGGTCTTGCTGCTGCCGGAGAAGGCGTTGGCGGTCGCTGCGCCGCCGGCATCCACATCGGCGTAGGCGCGGTCCTTGGGCTTGCTGCCGACGAAGGACAATCCGGTACGCCAGGTGTTTTCGATGCCGACGTCGCCGCCGAGATGGGCAAAGACGCTGCCGCTCTGGATGCCGTTCCTGTTGTTGTCGGTACTCGGGAAGCTGCCGCCGCGGCCTACTTCGAGGCCGGTTTCAAAAAAGGTGTCGACGGGCGCCAGCCATTTGAGCTGGACGCCTTCGCCGCGTTGCTGGCCGCCTAAAAAGGCCTTGTAGGCCAGCGGCGCATCCGAGAAATCCCAGGCGTGGGCATGCTGCTCGTTCAGATAGCCGATGCCGGAAAGGAAGCGCCCGGCCTTGAGGTTCAAGCCGCTGCCGAGACCGAGCGTCTGGATGAAGGCTTCCTCAACCGTCGGCGAGGCGCCTTCCTCGGGCGGCAGGGCGAGGGTGAGCTGACCGCGGAAGACCTGGTCGACGTTGGCGGCGAACGCCAGTTCCGATTCGCCGAGGCTGAAGCTGCGCGGCGGCGGCGCCACTTCGCCGTTGGACGGAATGAAGCCGCGGATGGCGTAGGGCCGGCCGTCGGGGTTGTCCTTGAGGTTGGTGTACATCCCGGACAGGATCAGCGATATGGCCGGATTGAAGGCCGCTTCGCTGCTGTGCCGCGACGTCGCCGCCGTGATGGCGGCGACGTCGGCCGCAGCGGTTGCGGATTCGGCTTTTGCGGCAGATGTTTCGGTCTGGGCCAGGCGCTGTTCCAGGGCGCTAATGCGGGATTCGTAGCTCTCGCGCAGACGCTGGATTTCTTCGCGCAGGCTTTTCAGTGCGTTGTCGCCGGCGGCGTGGCCGGCAATGGGCAGTGTGGCCGCAATCAAGGCGGCCAGGCCCGTGAGTCGGGGATGCGACATCGAGGTTTCTCCAAAGCAATGGCAGACGCCGTCCGCAATGCGGACGGAACGGGGCTGATGGGGCTTTAGAGGAAAATCGGCGGAGCGCGGGCGCGGGCGGAAAGGAGGCGTCGGCCGGCAAGGGGAAGCGGCTGCTTTGCCTGGCGAACGACGATTTGTGCGTCGATGAACCAGGTGTACGCCGCCATCGGCACCGCACCGCCGAGCGCGGTGAAGGCGATACAGGTGGTGCAGACGTGGGACAGCGAAAGCGCGGCGTCGTGGCCGCTTTCGTCTTGCTGGAGGCTGCTTTGGGCCGTCGCGCCGGCGTGGCCGATCATGTGCGCCAGCGCACCCTGCTGGGCTAGGACCAGCAGCAGCGCGGCAATCAGGGCGACGAACGGGCGCGGGAGGCGTTTCATGGGGCGCTCATGAAACCACAGACGATACCGTCAATCAACCTGGATCAGCAATCCTTTGAGATATTCCCCCTCGGGAAAGGCCAGGTCGACCGGGTGATCGGCCGCGCCTTGCAGGCGGCGCACAATGCGTGCGCTGCGGCCGGCATCCTGCGCGGCGCCGGCGACGATCTTCTGAAACAGATCGATGCCGATGCCGCCCGAGCAGGAGTAGGTCATTAGCAGGCCGCCCGGCGCCAGCCGTTTAAAACCGTTGAGATTGACATCCTTGTAGGCGCGGGCGGCGGTTTCGGCATGCCTCACGCTGGGGGCGAACTTCGGCGGGTCGAGAACGATCAGGTCGAATCGCTCGTCCACATCGCGCAGCCGGCGCAGTTCGTCGAACACGTTGGCGCACACCCAGGATGCGCGATCGGCCTCCAGCGCCGGATTGAGCGCCAGGTTGGCGGCCGCGGTATCGAGGGCGGGCTGCGAACTGTCCACCGAAACGACCTGAGTCGCGCCGCCGGCCAGCGCTTGCAGACTGAAACCGCCGGTGTAGCAGAAGCAGTTGAGGACGCGGCGTCCGGCGGCAAGGTGACGCAGCAGCAAGCGGTTGTCGCGCTGGTCGAGGTAAAAGCCTGTCTTGTGCCCGGCGACGATGTCCACCTCCATGCGCACGCCATTCTCTTCGATGACGATGGGCGCATCGGGCGCCGAACCGTGCAGCCAGCCGCTGACCGGTTCGAGTCCTTCAAGTTTGCGCACGTCGGCATCGGAGCGCTCGTAGATGCGGGTGCACCCGGTGGCTTTGATCAATGCGCCGACGATGGCGCGGCGCCACTTGTCGGCCCCGACGCTGGTGAGTTGTACGACCACCGTGTCGTTGTTGTCCGCATCCCGATAACGGTCGGCAATGATTCCGGGCAGACCGTCGGATTCGGCGTGGATCAGTCGCAGGCCGCCCTGCCCGCTCAGCTCGGGCAGGGCATCGCGGCGCGCAACGGCGGCCGCGATGCGGCGCTTGAAAAAAGCGTCGTCAATGGTTTCGCCGGGGTCGAAACTCCATATCCGGGCGCGGATCTGCGATTCCGGACTCCAGGCCGCACGGGCCAGCACGATGCCGGTGGCGTCGACGATCTCCACGGTGTCGCCGGGGCGGGCGCGTCCATCCTCGGTCTTTATCGAAGCGGCGAAAATCCAGGGGTGGCGTCGCTGTATGGAGCGTTCTTTGCCGCGTTCGAGGACGAGTTTCATGCGATGGAGGCAAGGGCGTGCCGCGTCGTGCGCCTAGATGCGGAAGCGTTCGGTGGCGGCTTCCAGCCGGTCCGCTAGGCTCTCCAGTTCGCTGACGCGTTCGGCCATGCTGATTACGGTGGAGCCGTTCTCTTCGGCGGCTTTGGCGACGCTGTCGACGCCGCGTTTCATGTCCGAGCCGGCAGCGCTTTGTTCCTTGAGCGCGGCGGCGGTTTCGTTGAAGGCCCCGACCACAATGCCGATGCCATCCTTGATCTTGGCCATTGCATCGCCGGCGCCTTTGGCGAGATCGACGCCGCTGTTGGCGAGTTCCTTGCCCTGCTCCATGCCGGCCACGGCGTCGGCTGCTCCGGTCTGGATCGCGGCGACCATGCGGGTGATCTCCTGAGTGAATTGGGTGGTGTGTTCGGCGAGCTTGCGTACTTCGTCGGCCACCACGGCGAAACCGCGCCCCTGTTCGCCCGCGCGAGCGGCTTCGATGGCAGCGTTCAGGGCGAGCAGATTAGTCTGGTTGGCGATGTCCTTGATCGCATCGGTGACGGTGGATATCTGTAGCGATTGCTGGCCGAGGTTCTGGATGATGGCGGATGACTCCAGCACCGAGGCGGCGATCTTTTCCATTTCGCTGACCGCCTTGTGCACGATCGAGGCCCCTTCGTCGGCCAGCGCCGAGGAGTTCTCCACCGAGGCCTGCGCTTGGTGGGTGCTGTGGCTGATACGTTCGATGCTATTGGCCAGGTCGCCGACAAGTGCGGTCATGCCGGAGGTGGCTTCGGTTTGGCGATTTGAACTTTCCGTCACCAGATTGGCGTTTTTTGCCAGGTCGCGCGCGGTGGCGCTGACGGTGCCGGCGATGCTGCGTGTGTCGCCGATGATCTGGCGCAGTCCATCCTGCATTTCCTTGATCGCGGCAAGTAGGCTGTCGGTGTCGCCACGGCGGGTGACGATTTCGCTGGCCAGGTTGCCTTGGGCGATATTGCGGGTGATTTCCGCCGCATGCTTGGGTTCTGTGCCGAGCTGGCGCAGCAGGTTGCGGCTGATGAAAAGCATGACGACGATCAGAACGATCGTGGCGACAGCGCCAGCTACGATGCTGCGGACGATGGTGGCTTGTTGTGTTTCCTTGAAGTTGTTTTCGGCCGTGCGGGCGTCCCGATCTACCAAGTCGGTCAATTTGAACATGGCAATTTCGATGGCGTTGGTCTGGTCTCTGATCGACTGGCCCAACTCCCTGATTTCGGCCTCACTGCGATTACCGTCCTTGAGGGCGGGAAGCAGTTCGTTTTCGTACATCGGGATCAGTTTCTTTAGTCCGTCCCAAGCCTTGCTGGTCACCAACTTCTTGGTGTCATCGTCCGAAATCGATTCGATATTATTGAGTTCGTCGTTCGACTGCGCCTTGACGTCGGCCCAGTTGGCCTCGGCATCGTTGAAGTCGCGGTCGATGATGGTGGCCGCAACGACCTGATAGATACGCGATCCGAGGGATGACGTTAAGTGTACCGCTGCTTTGCGGCTGGCCCATTCGGCGCTTTCGTTGTGAAAGGAAGCCATCCGCTGTAGTCCGTGCAAAGCGATGACGAAGGTGATGAGGCTGGCCGATATGGCAACGACCACTAGGATGGCGAGTTGAAGCTTGATGCTGAGCCTGTTGAGCAGTTTTTTCATCTCGATACTTTCCGGATTGAGGGTGCGATGGCGTGTCGCAGGCAGGCAGGAACGCGTGCCGCGCGGAGGCTTGAGCATGGGCTCCCTCTCGCCCGGACCGTTGCGGTATCGGAGCGCAAATATATTTCTGGCATTGTCTTCCCCCGTGCCGCCTGCCGCGCGACGTTGTTGTAGCGGCCTCTGTTTTCAGGCTTGGAATTCAGCGATGGTTGCGGGATTCCAAGCCTGCGCAATGAATGCGGAATGGGCCATTTTTTCGTAGTCGCCGGCGAAAAAGAATTCACCAACGATGTCCGGCGGGAAGTGTAATGGCTAATTTATATGCTTTGTGGATTGGAAAAAAATTTAGCGCATGAAATGCTACGGTTGTGGTTTTTTAGCCATGCTTAGGCTGCGCTGGCCCAGCGCAACGAGGTGTGATCCGGAGCCGGGGCTCTTGAATGGGCCGGCATTGCGCCGACGGAAACGTCTATTTGCAGCAGGTCGATGACTTGTTTGGCCGTATTGAGACAAAGGTTATGCAGAGTTTCCGGCAAGGCCTCCGGCATTCTTTTTTGCAACATCAGCTTGGTCGATGAATGGGCGAATATCGGATCGAGCACCCGGTCAAGGTAGGGGGCGAGCATTTCCCGTACTGTGCCGTCGGCCGTGCCGCGGTGCCAGGAAGGCCATTGGCTGGGAACGGCGTAAGCCCGCGGGAACATTTCCAGGTCGCGGATCACGGTGCGGATATCCTCGTGCGAATCGCGAAAGGGGAGCAGCACCAGATCGGCGAGGCTGTAGAGGTGTCGATCCATTTCCGTCCGGTTGCCGCCGCCGTCGACGACGCCCATCCATGCGTTAAGACTGCGTATCTTGCTGACGACCTTGCCTAGCGCTTCCGCGGAGCGGGCATCTGCCACGAGGTATCCGCGCCCAGCCGGATCCAGCGGTTCGCGACAGGTGTCGGTGAGCACGCAAACCGAGCGCTGCCCCGCCAGACCGAGTCCGTGGCAAAGCATGTGGGAGAGGGTGGTTTTCCCTGTCCCGCCTTTGTTTCCGATGACGCAGATGATATCTGCCATTGATTGCTCCTCGCCGCGTGTAGTCAAGCTTTGCGGCTATTGACAACATTATTGGCGACGGCGAAGAGCGGCGATGGAGCGAAATGGAGGCGAATGGGTGGCCTATTTGGTTCTGCCCGGCCGATAACACAGGAGTCGGGTGCGGCGCCGGTCGGCAACATCGGTCGTTTGTTCCGGGATTTGGTCGGGTACGGCAAAACTGTTGGATATCAGCAGGGCGTCCGGAGCCATTTCAAGACGGGCTTTGGCCCACAATCGAAGCATGGGGGCGGGGGAAAGAAAGGCATAGACCAATCCGTAGCTGCCCAGCGGTTCGCGCCAGAAGTCGCCGTAGCGCACCTCCAGGTTGGTTTGCCGTCGACTGCCGACCCAGGCTATCAGCCAAGGTAAGGGAGCGTGCTCGATGCCGACAAAGCGACAGTCGGGACGCATTTTGGCGATCATTCTTAACAGCCCGCCGTTACCACAGCCGAGGTCGATCACCTGGCAAGGATGTGGCGGGATCAGCCGCGCAAGTTCCAGCGCGGTGCTGCGGTTGCTCAGATACAGCGGTACCCGGCTGCTGTCGGTACGCCAGAAAACGAGCATGAGCAAGGCGAACGCACTCAGCCAGACGCCAGGCGGCCAATGGAGGCCCACCGCAGCCACGAGCAGCGGGGGGGAGGCGATGTGAATCGGCACCCACCAGGGTGGCGCCTCCAGCTTATAGCTGATGAGCGCAGCGCAAAAACCTTGGGCCAGCGCAAATTCGTACGGGTGGGCGGCCAGAGGGGGGTACGCTATGCGACTCAGGGCAAAGGCTATTAGCCAACCGGATATCTGGGCCAGAACGGCGGGGCGCAGGGGGGACATGGCGGCGATAATAACTTAGGCTCATAGAAAGCATTGACAGCTTTTCCAGTCGCCTCCATAATGCCGCGTTTCGTCGGAGGGGTTCCCGAGCGGTCAAAGGGAACAGACTGTAAATCTGTCGGCTCTGCCTTCGAAGGTTCGAATCCTTCCCCCTCCACCAGAAAGTTATGCAATTTATTGATTTATAAGATTAATACTCTTATGGTTATGGAGATCGGCGGGAAGACAGCGCGGGTGTAGCTCAGCTGGTAGAGCACTTGCCTTCCAAGCAAGATGTCGCGAGTTCGAACCTCGTCGCCCGCTCCAGCAATGCATCTCTTTCCGGCAATTGTTTTTGCCCATGTAGCTCAGTGGTAGAGCACTCCCTTGGTAAGGGAGAGGCCACGTGTTCAATCCACGTCATGGGCACCAGTTTTTGTAGTTAGGTATTTGGCAGCCGTTACGGCGTTTTTCGGGTCGAAGAGATTTTTGGAGCGATCATGGCAAAAGGCAAGTTTGAGCGTACGAAGCCGCACGTGAATGTGGGGACGATTGGACACGTTGACCACGGCAAGACGACCTTGACGGCGGCGATCACGACGGTGTTGTCGCAGAA
>JALNXH010000003.1 GCA_023230455.1 Rhodocyclaceae bacterium
TCAGCGAGGACTTCGGCCTCGCCCGCGCCTATGCCCGTCTGCGCCCCCTGCGCATCGCCGACGGCCCCGACGAGGTCCACAACCGAACCATCGCCCGCCTCGAATTGGCTAAGTACAAAACAACGAAGGCGCACTGATCGAATTCATCCCCTATCAGCCAGCCCCCCGGCTAACCTCAGTTGCATGGGCATGTAGATGCCGTTATTGCGACTTCACCAAGTGGAGATAAATTATGAGTACAGGTAATGAGCGCGTTCCCAAACCTCTGAATGAGTGTGGAGTATTGATCACCGGGGGAACCTCGGGTGTAGGGCTTGCGACGGCCGTACAATTTGCTGCCGCAGGCGTTCGTCGGATCGCTTTGGTCGGCCGCAACGAAGAACGTGGGCAGAACGCGCGCCAGAGCGTATTGGCCGCCCACCCCGAAACAGCCGTGGAGTTCATCGCGGGTGACATGAACGACCCGATACAGGTAACACGGGTGTGTGAAACTGCGCGTTCGCGCATGGGTTCCATCGATGTTCTTGTGAATTCGACAGTAGGGCCGTTTGGTCCCTGCCTGTTTCACAACACACCGATGGAAGACATGCTGCCGATAGTGGTTCAGCAGATGATGGCGCCAATTTATACGTGCCGAGCGGTTCTACCGTGGATGCGTGAGCAAGGTGGTGGTGCGATCATCAACATTGCATCTGACGCCGGCAAGTTGGCAACTCCAGGCGAGGCTGTGATTGGAGCGGCGATGGCCGGCATCGTCATGTTTTCTCGGACGCTTGCGATGGAGGCAAAGCGCAATGGCGTTCGTGTAAATGCACTGACGCCATCGATAATTACCGGTACCTTGACGAATACTGCGGTGATGTCTCAGCCCTTCGCAGCGAAGCTGTTCGATGGTGCCATGAAAGCGGCACACCTCGGCGTCTGTGTGCCCGATGACTTGGCTGCTTTGATCGTTTTTCTCGCCAGTCCGGAGGCTGGGCGAATTACCGGTCAAGCCATCAGTGTGAACGGCGGGATTTCGGCGGCGTAGTTTCTCGTTGGTGCTGTAGCATCGTATGTAGTTACGCTGCTACAGCAGTACTGGAGCCAGCGAAAAAGCCACCGAACTCGGTGGCTTTTTCGCTGGCTATTACTATTTGGACGACGGCGTCGCTTTAAGCTCGCCTTTTGTTATTAATTCAAGAAGTCTAAATTTCTGTAGCTTTCCAGTTTCCGTCCAAGGGAATTCTTTAGCGTAATACCAAAGTCTTGGCGTTTTGTACCCGGCGAGATGCATGCGGCAGTAGTCGTGTAGATCATTGGGTGTCGGCATGTCGCTCATCGATTTGGGGATAATGACCGCACCCACCTGTTCGCCCCAATGCTGGTCGGGTATTCCTACTACTGCCACGTTGGCGATTTTCGGATGTTCCAGCAAAAGGTTCTCGATCTCGCGCGGGTAGATATTTTCCCCTCCGCGTTTAATCATATCCTTTAGCCGACCGGTGATTTTGAGGTAGCCCCTCGCATCCATCGAACCTAGATCGCCAGATCGGAGCCATCCGTCAGCCCCTAGCGTCTTTGCGGTTTCTTCAGGCATATTGAAATAGCCAATCATCGTCTGATAGCCGCGCACACATATTTCTCCCGGTACGCCCAGAGGAAGAGTCTTTCCGCTTTCGGGGTCGGCAATCTTGACTTCAATCTGCGGCATCGGTTGGCCGATGGTCTCCGCCTTGTCTTCAACAGAGTCATCGGGATCGACCGCAGATATGACCCCCTGCATTTCCGTCTGCCCGAAGACATTGCAAATCGTACAACCCAGTTCTGCTGATGTGCGTTTGATTAGCGATGCCTCGACTACGGCCGCACCGGAGACGATGTTAGTCAACGTCGCGATATCGTATTTATTTCTTTCTGGGAATGCCAGAACGGCTTCTATCATCGTAGGTACGAGCATCGAATACGTACCTCCCTCACTTTGCACCAGGTCGAGAAAGAGCTCGGGGCTCCATTCGGAAGCCAGAACCAACGTCGCATGGCGCATGACCGCGCCTACTCCGGCATGACCAAGACCGCCGATATGGAACATTGGCATTGGGTTTACAAACACGCCGCCCTTCTTTAGCCCCCCCCGTTCCTGGGTGAAGTTTGTGACGTTGATGATCCCCTTATGATTCAACCGGACGCCTTTCTGAGCGCCGGTGGTCCCAGAGGTGAACATAATGATGCTGGGGTCGAGGGGCTTGATTTCCGGAAAGCTTCGGCGCTCAACCCCGAGCTTCATGAAATCGGAAAATCCGGAAAAGCAGATAACTTCGCGCAGACTCGGTAACTTCAGGCGGGCCTCGTTTGCCGTGGCGAGGGTGTTGTGGCCGCGATATTCTTCAATGACGAACAATCCGGCCGCCCCCGACTTGTCCAGAATATATTCAAGTTCCCTTGCCTTGTACGCCGGATTTACCGTAACCAATACGACTCCGGCGATCGCGCAACCAAACAGAAGCAACTCCCATTCGGGAATATTGTCCGCCCATACCGCAATTCGCTCACCCGGAGAAAATTTTGTGAGCAGCGCCGATGCGAGTTGTTCCGAGTCAGCGAGCAATTCGGCGTATGTCCATCTCCGGCGCTTGGTGGAGTCAGTCACGCCTGCGACTAATGCTAGGCGCTGCGGTGCCGCTGCGGCGGCATCCCGTAGCGCTTGGCCGAGGGTCCAGTCGAATAGCGGCCTTGACGTATCTGCGGGCCAATACGATTCTGTCAACTGTGCCTTGCGATATGCTTCCGATTTCTTCACTTTAGTCCGCCTTTCAAGGGTGCCGCGCCGCCACCGATCTATCTGCGCGCCTACGAGACGTCCTACAGTTGAAGCACCAAGCGTTCAACTGTAGGATGCGCTGGCGATGCGCCTGTGAAAAGAACCCTTGCGGGTATCGACGGATAGAAGCGATAGCTGAGTAATGTATAGTACATTACGATACGTGCCTTTACGGTTTTATGCAAGCAATGGGCTGACTGACTGTTGCAGGTCGTTAATCTAAAAATCTTCCAGCTAGGGCTTGCCTGTCTCTGGCCGCGAATGCCTACAAACGCATCACCAGCTGCAACCTTCCTTCTGTCTCCATGAGGCACCGAAAGAAACAGAAAGCCACACAAACCAATCCCTTGTGAACGGCCCCCTCGCAATTCTTTGATCGTGAACAGCTATTCTATCAATTAATGACTTTGGCATTAATGTGGTTGCCCTGGGGAGGCGCCAATTGCCTCGGTGTAGAATGGCATCCAGATGGGACTTCCTGCCGCGGGTTCTCCGCAAAGTACCTATGTGTTCAATTTTTCAATATGGCGCATTACGGCCGATGACGTCAATGGGCACCCTTCGATGAAGACGGCGATACGTAAGACACGCAAGACAAATTCCCGTCTTCCGCCCGATCAGCGGATGGCCGATATCATGGTTGCAGCGCGGGCTGTTTTTGCGGAAAAAGGTCACGAGAATACGTTGATGTCCGACATCGCCCAGCGAGCGGGTATCGTTGAAGGAACGTTGTATCGCTTTTTCGAGACCCGACAGGAGTTGCTCATCCGGGTCGCTGAAGATTGGTTTCATGAGCAGTTGGTGAGCGACTCCGGGCTTGCATCGATCCGCGGTACATGGAATAAGCTGAGGCATCTAGTCTGGCGCTCACTGTCAATCATCCGCCAGAACCCCGCGCTGAGCCGCTTCGTCCTTACCGAAATTCGCCCCAATCCAAACTACCGCAGCACCAAATTATTCGAACTGAACCGTCGTTTTACGGCCGAAATCAGTAGTCTTTGCGAAAAAGCGATTACTAGCGGAGAGTTTCGTGACGATGTCTCCGCCCATATGTTGCGGGACATGATTTTCGGCAGCATAGAGCACCGCACATGGGCATTTCTTCGCGGGGAGGGGGATTTCTCGATAGACGAAGTCGCCGATGGAATAGCGAACGTCATATATCGTGGCATGCTTGCCCAGCCTACTCACGAAGCAGGTGATCTCAGTCGGGTTGTAAAGCGCCTGGAGAAGGTGGCGGAGAAACTCGAGCGGCGGTAGTCGCTCGCGTAAATTTGGCTGACTCCAATCGCCCTGCCTGATCGGCGATATTTTGCGGATATTCTGAACGGGTGCTTCGCGTACTCGGGCATGGTGGTGTCCCTTCCCGTAATTTGCCTGTATTCGAGGCGATTCAATCCCCGGCTTGTGTTTTCTGCTGGGCTGGCAGCACGCCAGCATAGCTGACCGGAGTGGCGTTGCCGGACGCCATTTTCTGATTTGACGACCACAGATCGAATGCGCCAATCAGCGTCGCTCCGTCCGCATGCTGCGCCACGTGGTGCCATGCGGCAGATCCGGTGCTAAATCGATCGATACGTCACAAAAGTGATGAGATCAACCAATTTAGTGTTGATTAATTATTCTTTTTTGGCGGGCGGTATCCAACCTATTTATGCAAATACTCATTTATATTTTCTGTAGTTAGTATTTATTTATATGATAAATATAGATATTTATGGTAGGCGCGGACGCAAGGCAATGCAGCATGAGTCACCTTCTTATTAATGAGTTAAACTTCAAAAACTCTTTGAAAATGCATCCTGGAATGGGATCAACGTGCTGTGAACTCGCAGCAAACGGGATGTGGGGAAGGCTGGCCGTGGCTGCCGTGATTGATTTCAAATGGAATGGATTCGGCACCAAAGCAGCTGTTTGATTTATATAAACTTAATTGTTTGGGAGTCGTTAAATGGGTCCGCTTGCGGGGCTTCGCGTTATCGAAATGGCCGGAATCGGTCCGGCACCGTTTTGTGGAATGCTGCTGGCCGATATGGGCGCAGAGGTGCTACGGATTGATCGGCTTGTCGAGTCCGATATTGGTATTCCAGTGCCGCCGAAGTTTGATCTGTTAAGCCGGAACAAGCGTTCGGCCGCCGTGGACATCAAGTCTCCCGAGGGGAAAAAAACGCTGTTGCGGCTCATCGAACAGGCCGATGTGTTGTTCGAGGGATTCAGACCGGGCGTCATGGAGCGGCTTGGTTATGGCCCGCAGGAATGTTTGCGCCTGAATCCGCGGCTGGTGTATGGCCGCATGACCGGCTGGGGGCAGGATGGCCCCCTCAGCCATGCCGCTTCCCACGACCTGAATTACATTGCGTTGACCGGGGTGTTGAATGCCATCGGACGCAAGGGAGATCCTCCGTCTATTCCCCTGAATCTGATTGGGGACTTCGGCGGCGGCTCGCTCTATCTAGCGATGGGAATGCTTGCGGCGGTGTTGTCTGCGCGGACTACCGGTGTAGGGCAGGTCGTTGACGCCGCAATCCTCGATGGAGCGGCGAGTCTGATGTCGTTGATCTACAGTTATCGGCAAATGGGTGACTGGTCGATGGAGCGTGGCACAAACATTACTGACAGCGGCTCACCGTTTTACGACGTTTATGAAACTCGGGACGGGTTGTACGTTTCAGTTGCCCCCGTGGAAAAGAAGTTCTATCTGGAAATGCTTGAGCGAATCGGGTTGGCCAACGCGGATCTGCCGCCGCAGAGCGACCGTAAAGGCTGGGCGATCATTCGTGCGCGATTGCAATCGGTCTTCAGGAGTCGTACGCGTGATGAATGGTGCACGATACTCGAGGGTACGGACGCATGTTTCGCACCTGTTCTCGATATGGATGAGTGCGTCAAACATCCGCACAACGTTGCCCGCAAGACCTATGTGGAAATCGATGGTGTGGTTAATCCCGCGCCTGCGCCCCGATTCAGCGCAACCCCGTCCGAATTGCGTAAGGCGCCGCCGGCGGTTGGAGAGGATACGGAAGCCGCATTGGTCGATTGGGGGTTTACGCAAAGCGAAATAGCCGCGTTGAAAGTACATTCGGCTATTCGCTGAACGTTGTGGATAGGGCAGAGATCTGCCCCATTCCGTATCCCGCGACTTCAATACGCGCATAGCAATGTGATGTGTCGCTTGGAGCGATGCATCAGTCGAAGCCATAAGGGGGCTGCGTTGATGGCAATATCATCCTTTACTCTCGACGGTGCGCCGAATTTTCGTGACCTTGGGGGATATTGTGGCGCCGACGACCGCTATGTGCGCCGGGGAAGGCTGTTTCGCTCCGATGCGTTGGCACGGCTGACGGACTCCGATTTGTCTGACCTTGCACCCCTGAATATCGGATTAATCCTGGATTTACGGGATACAGGCGAGCGTGCTCGCGATCCAAACCGATGGCCGCATGACAAGCCGGTCGAGGTCGTCACGGTAGAAAACTTCGAGGAACTTGCGGCCGTTCGTTCCACCGGGTTGAGGGAGAGAATAGCCAGTCCGACTTTTGATGCGGTGGCTGCGCATCGATTGATGCTGCGCGCCTACGCTGCAATGCCGAAATCGTTTTCCGGAGTGCTTACCGAGATTTTTCGGCGTCAGGTCGAACCATCGCCTCCGGTCACCTTGGTGCACTGTGCCGCCGGTAAGGATCGCACCGGGTTCGTCTGCGCAATGATTCTGCTTGCTTTGGGGGTTTCGCGCGCCGACGTTTTTGAAGACTATCTGCTAAGTCGCAAGCGACGGCTGCCGCAAGATCTTCTACGTATGCTGCTGGGCAGCGAATTCGAGATGCTGGCTCCGTCGACCATCGCGGCATCACTGGTGATGACCGACGTGCATGAAGACTACCTTGCCAGCGCACTGCGAAGTATCGAGCAGGATTACGGTAGCGTGGATGCCTATCTCCAGCAAGCCTGCACTCTCGATCCGGAGCGGAAAAATAATTTCCGCTTGCGGCTGTTGGAGTAATCCGTATCGGCGGAGTTGAGAGGGCGATGCCAATGTTTTGAGGGGGCTGGCGGAATTTTCAGCCGCCGAATTACGGGTTGCTCTCCCTTTGGGCGTGGACTAGACTGTCCAGTCTAATTTATAGACGTCCATAACCCTATGCCTATGAAGAGCGAGGTGTTGCCGGCTCCGTTGCGCTGTCGTGAAAGAATTCTTTCCGCGGCGCTTGATTCGCTTGTCGATGAAGGCTACCGCTCCAGCATGGATCGGATTGCTGCCCGTGCCGGTGTTGCGAAGCAGACGCTCTATAACCACTTCCCGAGCAAGGAAGCCCTCTACGCTGAAGTGGGGCATGCTTTCGCCGAGTCGATTCTGGAGGGGCTTGACGATCCCAGCGACGACCTTCGGGCGGCACTCATCCGCTTTGGCAACAATTTGCGCGCAGCCGTATTGAATGAGCGGGCGCTCGCGTTTTTTCGCGCCGTCCTTGCCGAGGGGGAGCGGATGCCGACGTTGCATTGCATCGTGCGTCAGCATTCTGCGGCACAACTCGACCATCGCATCGGCGACTTGATATCCGCTGCGATCAAGCAGGGCCTTCTCCGCCCGATCCCTATCCCGTTCGCACTCGATATGCTGTATGCCATGCTGGTCGACCGTGATCGGGTCAAGCTCATGATCGGCGAGAGGCCGCTGTCCGCGAAGGCGGAAAAGCAGCGTGTCAATCAGATCGTCGATTGTTTCCTTTCAGCATTTCAATCCCATCACGCCTGAACCGGACGAGATCATGAACCGCGAATTCTCCTTGACCCCGATTTTTCTCTGCCTTGCCGTGCTGCTCGGCGCTTGTAGCCCTGGCGAAAAAGCTCCCGGAGCGACGGGCGCGGGCATGCCGCCACCCGAAGTCGACGTGATGACGGTGGACAAGGGCAGAGCTACTGTGACCGCCGATTTGCCGGGCCGCTTGCAGGCCTATCGCACGGCGCAGATCCGGGCGCGCATCGAGGGCGTGGTGGAAAAACGCCTGTTCGTCGAGGGCAGCGATATCAAGGCCGGTACGCTGCTATTTAGGATCGATGCCCGTACCTACAAGACGGCGGTGGATTCGGCGCGGGCCGATGTTGCCGTGGCCAAGCTGACCGTTGACCGTTACAAGCCGTTGCTCGAACTCAAGGCGGTGAGCCAACAGGAATACGATGTCGCCCTGGCAAAGCTGAAACAGGCGGAAGCCCTCCAGTCCAAGGCCGAGCTTGATTTCGAAAACGCATCTGTTCCGGCGCCGATCAGTGGGCGCATCGGCCGTGCCTTGGTGACCGAGGGTGCGCTGGTCGGCAAGGGCGAAGCCACACCGTTGGCCACCATCGAACAGATCGATCCGATTTACGCCAATTTCACCCAGAGCACCGGCGAGCTGCTGCGTTTACGCCAGGCGCTCGGTGCCGGAAGCCTAAAGCGCTCCGCTAGCGCACGGGTGGAACTGGTGCTGGAAGACGGCAGTCTGTATCCGTTGCCCGGCAAGCTGCTGTTCGCCGATCTGGCTGTCGACCCGAACACAGGAGCTGTCAGTCTGCGTGCCGAATTTCCCAATCCGCAGCGCGAGTTGCTGCCGGGGATGTTCGCCCGCATTCGTTTTCCCCAGGCCGAAGCCGGGGACGTCATTCGCGTTCCGCAGCGGGCAGTACAGGCGAATGCCGACGGGCAATATGTACTTGCAGTGGATGCGGAAAGCAAGGTTGCTTTTCTTCCCGTGCGTACTGCGGGCATGAGCGGTTCCGACTGGATCGTCAGCGGAGGTCTCAAAGGCGGAGAGCGCATCGTCGTCAACGGCCTTCAAAAGGCTCGGCCGGGGGCGGTGGTGAAGCCGGTATCGTGGCCACCGCAGCCGGCTGCATCCGCCACCGAAAAGAAAGCGAACTGATCGATGCTGGCCAAATTCTTCATCGATCGCCCGGTATTCGCCTGGGTCATCGCCCTGGCCATCCTGCTTGCCGGCAGCCTGGCGCTGACCAAGCTGCCGGTCTCGCAATATCCGTCGGTGGCGCCGCCGGCGATCGCTTTCAACATCACCTACCCCGGCGCGTCGGCGAAGGTCATCGAGGAAACCGTCACTGCGCTCATCGAGCAGGAGATGAACGGTATCGAGCACCTGATCTACATGGAGTCGTCGTCCGAACTCGGCACCGGCACCCTGACGTTGACCTTCGCGCCCGGCACCAACGTCGACATTGCCTCGGTGGAAGCGCAGAACCGCTTCAAGCGCGTCGAGGCGCGCCTGCCGGACGACGTGCGCCGGCTCGGCGTGCCGGTCACCAAACCGGCGCGCAATTACATGATGCTGATCTCGCTGGTTTCGCCGGACAAAAGTCGGACGTCCATCGATCTGGGTAGCTTTGCTGCCGCCAACGTGCTGGATCCGATTCGCCGTGTTCCCGGCGTCGGTGAAGCCAATATGTTTGGTACCGAGTATTCGATGCGCATCTGGCTCAATCCGGCCAAGCTCCACGCTTACAACATCGCCCCATCCGACGTCTCCAAGGCGATTCGTGCCCAAAACGTCCAGCTCGCGACCGGCGAAATCGGCCAGAACCCAGCGGTGCCGGGGCAGCAGCTGAATGCCGTCATCCTCGTTCGTTCTCGACTGTCGACGCCCGAGGAGTTCGGCAACATCCTGGTCAAGACCAAACCCGACGGCTCCTCCGTGAAGGTCAAGGACGTCGCCCGGGTCGAACTTGGCGCGCAGGCCTACGACATTTTCGCCCGCCTCGACGGCGAGCCGATCGTCACCATCGGCATCCGCGTCGCCCCGGATGGCAATGCGCTTGAGGTAGCCAAGGCCGCCAGGGAGAGGATGAAACAACTGGAGCCTTATTTCCCCGAAGGCATCAAATGGATGGTGCCCTACGATACCTCGCGTTTCATTGCCATCTCGCTGACCGAAGTGGTGACCACGCTGTTCGAGGCCATGGGCTTGGTATTCCTGGTTATGTACCTGTTCCTCGGCAACATCCGCGCCACGCTGATCCCCGCAGTGGTGGTGCCGGTGGCGCTGATCGGTGCGCTGACCGGACTCTACGTGCTCGGCTATTCGATCAACGTGCTGACTCTGTTCGCCATGGCGCTGGCCATCGGCATTGTGGTCGACGACGCCATCGTGGTGGTGGAGAACGTCGAGCGCATCATGACCGAAGAAGGGCTCTCGCCGCGCGATGCCACGCGCAAGGCGATGGACCAGATCTTCGGTGCCGTGATCGGCATCACCCTGGTGCTCTGTGCCGTGTTTGTGCCGATGGCCTTCTTCGGCGGCGCGGTCGGCGCGATCTATCGCCAGTTCGCCGTCACGCTGGTGTTGACCATGCTGTTCTCGGCACTGATGGCGCTGACCCTCACGCCGGCGATGTGCGCCACGCTGCTGAAACTTCCGGCTGACGGCCATGTGATTCCCGAGACCGGATTCTTCGGCTGGTTCAACCGGCTCTTCGTCCGCACCAGTACCGCCTATCGCCGCCGCATCGACGGCATCCTGAAACGCCCCGGCCGAGCGGCCCTGGCCTATGTTGCGATCATTGCCGCCGCCGGCTGGCTGATGGCCAAGCTGCCGGGCAGCTTCCTGCCGGAGGAAGATCAAGGCTACTTCATCAGCCTCGTCCAGTTGCCGCCCGGCGCTACCCGCGAGCGGACAACGGAGGTGCTTTCCAAAATGGAGCAGTACTACCTCCAGCAGCCCGAAGTGGACCACATCATCGGCGTACTCGGCTTCTCCTTCTTCGGCCGCGGCCAGAATGCAGCGTTGGCTTTCGTTCGCCTCAAGCCCTGGGACGAGCGAAAATCTGACCAGAGCACAGTGCAGGCGCTGATCGCCCGCGGCAACAAAGCCCTGTTTGCGATCAAGGAGGGCTTCCTGTTCAGCACCAACGTACCGGCCATTACCGAACTGGGCGCCATCGGCGGCTTCGATTTCCGCCTCCAGGACCGCTCGGGCCTCGGCCGTGAAAAACTCGTCGAAGCGCGCAATATGCTGCTGGCCATGGCCAGCCAGAATCCGGCGCTTGCGGGCGTGCGGCCGGAAGGTCAGGAGCCAGCGCCGGAGTTGACGCTGGAGATCGATCGCGCCAAGGCGCGCGCCCTCTCGGTGGACCTTGCCGAACTTAACGACACACTGCAATCGGCGATCGGCGTTGCCTACGTCAACGACTTCGTCCGCGCCGGCCGTATTCTGCGCGTGCAGATGCAGGCCGACGCCGATCTGCGTTCGAGCCCGGAAGCGCTGCTGCGTCTGCCGGTGCGCAACACCCGCGGCGAAATGGTCGAACTGGGCGAATTTGTGCGTCCGACCTGGGGGGTGTCGGTACCCAAGCTCGATCGCTACAACGGTCTGCCATCGATGAAGATTTCCGGCGCTGCCGCGCCGGGCCACAGTTCAGGCGAAGCGATGGCGGCGATGGAGGAAATGGCCGGAAAACTGCCCAAGGGCTTCGGTTTCGAGTGGTCGAGTTCCTCGCTGGAGGAAAAGATCTCAGGCAACCAGGCGCCGTTGCTGTTCGCCATCTCCCTGGTCGTCGTATTCCTTGCCCTCTCAGCCCTCTATGAAAGCTGGTCGATCCCGTTTGCGGTGCTGCTCGCAGTACCGCTCGGCGTCTTCGGCGCCGTGCTTGGCGTCACCTTGCGCGGACTGCCCAACGATGTTTACTTCAAGGTCGGCCTGATCGCCACCATCGGTCTTTCGTCGAAGAACGCCATCCTGATCATTGAGTTCGCGCGTGAACTCAACGAGCGCGGCATGGGCGTCGTCGAAGCCACGCTGGAGGCCTGTCGACTGCGCTTCAGGCCGATCCTGATGACCTCGATCGCCTTCATCCTCGGCGTTACCCCGCTGGTGATTTCCAGCGGCGCCGGCGCCCAGAGCCGCCATGCCATAGGCACTGGCGTGATGGGTGGGATGATCGGTGCGACGGCGCTGGCGATCTTCCTGATCCCGGTGTTTTTCGTCGTGGTCCGGCGCATCTTTCCGGGGCATCGCCGCCATCGAGCAGAGCGCGAACAGGAGCCGCAACATGACTGAATACCGCCTAGCCCTATCGCTGCTGGTCGCTGTCGGCTTGAGTGCCTGTTCGCTGGCGCCCGACTATCTGCGCCCTGCGCCGCCGATAGCGGCGCAGTGGTCGGCACAATCGCAGATCGCGGGAGCGCGCAGCATCGTTAACCTCGACTGGAAGGCATTCTTCCCCGATCCGCGCATGCAAGGCCTGATTGCGGCCGCCCTCGACCACAACCGCGATCTGCGCGTTGCCGTCGGCCGCGTCGCGGAGGCACGTGCCCTCTATGGTATCCAGAGCGCCGCCCGGCTACCCAACGTGGATCTCTCGCTCGGCCGCAACGCGTCGCGTACTCCGGCCGATGTGGCCAGGCAGCCGCGCGACGTGCAGAGCAGCAGCTATGCGGCCAATCTCAATCTGCTGGCCTTCGAGCTGGATTTCTGGGGCCGCGTGAAAAGTCTCTCCGACGCTGCATTGGCCAGCTATCTGGCGACCGATGAAGCGCGCCGTGCGTTTCGCCTCTCGCTGATTGCCGATGTCGCCGATGCGTATCTACTGCTCCAGGAACTGGATGAACGTATCGTCCTGGCCGGCGAAACGATGCGTAGCCGCGAAGAAACCCGACGCCTGATCGCTTTGCGGCGCCAGGTGGGAATCGCCAGCGACCTCGATTTTCTTCAGGCCGACGGCACCTATGAAGCGGCGCGTGCCGAATTGGCGAATCTCGAACGCCAGCGTGCCACCGCCGCCAATGCACTCGTCCTGCTCGTCGGTACCGTCTCGGCTGACCTTCCATCCGCTCGCCGTCTGGTCGAGCAGGCGATTCCCGACCTTGTTGCGGAGCTGCCTGCGGACGTGTTGCTGCGCCGCCCCGACGTGCTGTCCGCCGAGCACCGGCTGATCGCCGCCAACGCCAATATCGGTGCCGCCCGTGCCGCATTTCTGCCGCGGATTACGCTGACCGGTAGTTTCGGTAGTGCCAGTCCGGCACTGTCGGGCCTGTTCGCTAGCGGGACGGAAGCATGGACCTTCCAACCTGCGGTGCGTCTGCCACTGTTCGATGCTGGCAACAACGCGGCGAATCTTGATCTAGCCGAAGCACGCAAGGTCATTGCTGTTGCCCAGTATGAGCAAAGCATTCAGCAGGCGTTCCGCGAAGTGGCCGACCTGCTTGCCGCCCGCGCCAATCTCGTCGAGCAGTTGCGTGCCCAGCAGGCGCTGGAAAAAAGCCAGAGCGAACGCCTGCGCCTCACCGAAGCACGCTACAAGGGCGGTGTTGCCAGTCATCTGGAACTGCTCGACGCTCAGCGCGACAGCTTCTCCGCCCAGCAAGCGGCGGTGCAGGTGCGTCGTCAGTTGCTTAGCGCCGGTGCGCGGCTTTACAAGGCGCTTGGTGGCGGGGACGTGCGGAACTGATACCTTCCGTATGCGGTGGTGCGGGCCAAAACAGAACCCCCTCAGGCGCTATGTCGCAAGAGCGCCAGACTCAAAATTTGCAGATTAGACCTACCGATACCAGATCGACGTCGACCCCACCCACCGAATTTTTATCGCCCAGATCGCTGAATCGTTCGAATTCCGCGCGAACTGCCCAATTGTTGTTCAGGGCGTAATCTCCGCCAATGCTCCAGTGGCTTTTCAGTTTCGTGCTCGATTCGCTGCCGCCGGCGCCGCTGGCGATACCGCCGCCGGAAGCGTTGGCGGACAGGTAGGCGTAGATCACACCTACCTTGCCGAACAGCGAGAATTTCTCGCCGATCGGCACAATACCCAGTGCGGCGATGTTGAAGCCTTCCGCCCTGACCTTTATATCGGCCGATCCTCCGGTAAAGGATGCCGAGTATTTGGCGTTGCCAAGATCCACATACCCGCCCTCAATGGCGAAGTGCTCGTTCAGCTTGTACCCGAGCTGGAGCTTGAAGGCGACATCTTCCTTTTCAAGCTTGGAAGACAAACCGGTTGCACCGGCACTGACCAGGTCGCGATCCGCTTCGGACGTGTCCGCTTTGTAGCTGCTCCCACCAAGGGACATTGCAAGATATAACCCCTCGGCCCGGGCCGACGTCGAAAACGTGAAGGCCGCGATGGTCGCCAGGGCGAGAATCAGTCGTGGATCCATCATGAATACCCCTCTCCATCAAGTTGGTATTGTATGTCTGTACGAGGATATATCGATTTTCCTGCACCGGAATCGATAATAAGCGCTGTAAATCGTCCTCGGTGCGGGCAATCCCGATCAAAATTCGTATTGCGCTTGCAAGCCGGCAAACCAGCCGATGCCGCTGCCGGGTTCGTAGAAGCGTCCGTTGCTATCGGCAACGATCACCGAACCGATGTATTTGCGGTCGAAAAGATTATCCACCCGCAGCATTTCGCTGATCCGCCAGTCGCCCGACGTTTGTTCCGCCGCCAGACGCAGGTTGACCAGCGCGAAGCCGGGCGCCGGCGCGGCGCCGTTGCTGTCCTCGACGTCGATGCGGCTGCGATAGATCGCTTCCGCAGCGACGCTGAGGCCATTACCCGGCATCCAGGCCAGTTCGCCGTAGGCGGTGGTGGCGGGCACTCCCGGTATGCGGCGGCCCGCATCGATTTGGCTGCCTTTGCTGACGAAAGCCGCATCGTAAATCGCCCGCAGTCGGGCGAAGGAGGCGCGGGTCTTCCAGTACGCGCCGAGTTTTCGCTCTAGCCCGATTTCGATTCCCTGACGCAGCGTGGAGGCGGCGTTCTGGTAGCTGGTGCGTCCTCCAATACTGTCCAGCACGACCAACTCATCGGCGGTACGGATGCGGAACAGCGCGAGGTTGAAACGTGCGCCGTCATCGGTCTGGTATTTGAGCCCGGTTTCGATTTGCCGGCTTCGTGCCGGCTTCAGGTTGAAATTGAAATTGCCGCCGTTCCCGGAATAGGAAAGTTCGTTCAGCGTTGGCGTTTCGAATCCGCTGGCCGCACTCAGATAGAGATTGATCGTCGGCGTCAGATGGTAGGTGAGCCCGAGCGTCGGCGTGCTGCGTCGATAGTCGATCCGGCCGCTGTCGTCGCCGTTGCCGGAAACAATATAGCGATCATCGACATCGAACCGGACCGAGCTGTGTCGCAACCCGGCCGCCCATGCCCAGTTTTCTGTGGTCAATACTGCTTGAAGATATTGGTCGAAGTTGTGGACGTTGTCTTTTTCGTTGCGTCGCAGCGTGCCTTTGATTCCGAGCACCGTTGGCGCTGCACTGGGACCGACGAAATTCTGATAGCCGCGGCGGTCGTCCTTGGATGCGTCGTACTCCGCTCCGGCGGTCAACTTCAGCTCGCTGCTGCTGCCCGTCTGCGTCAGGCTCCAGCGAATCCCGGCGCCGTAGAACTGGCGCGCGAAATCGACGACGCCTCCGGCATGGCGTGGGTTGGCCTGGACGCCACTCGGTATCGATTGATACTGGACCACGCTACGCGTTCCGGAATAGGCGCTCAGGTCGATCTGCTGTGCGCCGAAGCGACGCTCATAGGCGAATCCGCCCTGAACATGGTCGATACTCTTGCGAGTATTGAAGGTGGTTGCTACCGACTCGACGGCACGGGTATCACGCTGATAGGTTGTCCAGGTCAGGCCTAGCGGGTCTTGTGTGTCGCGCTGCCGGAGCGCGCCGGCGACAAGGCGCAGGCGGCTATCGGCGTCGGTCTGTAGCGTCAGTTTGGCAAATGACTGGTCGCGTGTCGCTGCGCTGTGCCTGCGGTAGCCGTTGGTTTCGAAATGCGAGCTGTCGAACACATACCCCAGCGATCCGTGGCTGCCCTCGGCGCCAAGGTCGACCTTTTGCGTGCCCCACGATCCACCGGTGGCGCCGATATGCATCCGTGGATCGCCGGCGCCATCGCGCGAAAAAAGCTGGATCACACCGCCGGCATGGTTGCCGTAGATGCTGGAGAAAGGGCCGCGGAGGACTTCAATGCGCTCCGCGGTATCGAGGTTGAGGGTTGCCGCCTGGCCCTGTCCGTCAGGATTGGTGGCCGGGATGCCGTCGGCGATCAGGCGCACGCCGCGCACGCCGAACGCCGAACGGGCGCCGAAGCCGCGGGAGGAAATCTGTAGATCCTGTGCATAGTTCTGTCGGTTCAAGGCCACGATCCCAGGCAGGCCGGCAAGCGCCTCGGAAGCGTTGACCTTGAGTTGGCCTTCGCCGATTTTTCGTTGGTCGAGCAGGTCGATCGAATACGGTTGATCGAAGCTGTGTACCGCCATGCGACTTCCGGTGACGGTCACGGTGGGCAATTCCGCCGTGGCTTCGGCGGCCGATGCGTTACCAGCGAGTAGCGCGGCTGGGGTGAGAAGCAAGGCGATGGTCGTCGGGCGATATGTCTTCATTGGGACAGGGCGCTGGCTGAGCGCTATGCGGTTGGGCGGCTGAAAGGGCCGCTCATATTAGGCCGCACGGGTACGTCAGTCGAGTTTCCGCCCCGGATTGAAGCGAGCGATGTCCGGCACGCCTAACAAAGGCAGCGCGATCGATGGTCCCTGGGGGAGGCGAGTCAGTCGATCGCGCTATGCATCATGCTGCGGCTTCGGGGCTGAATTCGACCAGTTCGGCGCCGTCCGCCACTTGATCGCCCACCGCGTAGCGGAAGGCATTGAGCCGGCCGCGGCAGGGGGCGACGATGGTGTGCTCCATCTTCATGGCTTCCAGGATCATTAGTGGAGCGCCCTTGTCCAGGAGAGCATCTATCTGGCCGAGCAGTGCGATCACTTTGCCCGGCATCGGTGCGACCAACTGGCCTTCGTGGGCGCCGCCGAGGTCACCCTGGAACAGTGGATCGACGGCGGAAAATATCCATACCCGGCCGTTGAGGAAAATGTGGCGGCGTTCCTTGGCTGCGACGACTGACAGCGACAGACGGCGCCCGTCCAGATCGGCGCGCAGTTCCCCATTGGCAGCCAACTGCCCGCCGACGCGGCTCGTCGTTCCGTCGATAGTCATCGCGAAGCCCGCACCGTCGATCATGACCGTCACCGCGTGTTCCTGTTCGCCAAAGCGGTAGGCGAGCCTGCGTTGCCCGGCACTGTTGGGACGCCAGCCATCGCGAAGATGCCAGGGTGAGCGAGGATCGGCGTGCCGCCGTGCGCTTTCCGCTGCGCTGTGTCGTTCCCAAAGCAGTTCGGCCAGCGTCGCCAGCAGCCAGGCTTCGCGCGGCGGGGCCGGATCGGCGGGAAAGAGGAAATCCTTTTCGCGTTCGATCAATCCGGTATCCAGGTCGGCGCCGGCAAAGGCGGGGCAGGTCACCAGCCGGGAGAGGAACTCGACGTTATTGGCGACGCCGACGATGCGGTAGTCGGCCAGCGCTTTCTGCATGCGCGCCAGAGCTCGGCTGCGATCCTTGTCCCAGACGATCAGCTTGGCGACCATCGGGTCGTAGTGGGGCGTGATCTCGTCGCCTTGCTCGACGCCGCTGTCCACCCGCACATGCGTCGAGGCTTCCGGTGGTGCGAGATGCGCCAGGCGTCCGGTGGACGGAAGGAAACCCTTGGCCGGGTCTTCGGCATAAATCCGCGCCTCGATCGCGTGGCCGTCGATGGCGATCTGTTCCTGCCGCAACGGCAACGGCTCGCCGGCGGCGATGCGTAATTGCCATTCGACCAGATCGAGGCCAGTGATCATCTCGGTCACCGGATGTTCCACCTGGAGCCGGGTGTTCATCTCCATGAAATAGAAGGTGCCGTCCTGGTTGGCGATGAACTCCACCGTGCCTGCTCCGACGTAGCCCACGGCCAGCGCCGCTTCCACGGCGGCCTTGCCCATCGCGGTGCGGCGCTCGGCGGTCATGCCCGGCGCGGGCGCCTCTTCGACCACCTTTTGATGCCGTCGCTGCACTGAGCAGTCGCGCTCGAAGAGATGGATACAGTTGCCGCGGCTGTCGCCGAACACCTGAATCTCTATGTGGCGCGGTTTGACGATGTACTTTTCCACCAGCACGTGATCGTCGCCGAAACTGGCGCTGGCCTCGCGCTTGCACGAAGCGAGGGCGTCGGCGAAATCGGCGCTGTGCTCCACCAAACGCATGCCCTTGCCGCCGCCGCCGGCGGCGGCTTTGATCAGCACCGGATAGCCGATGGTATTGGCCTGTTGATGCAGGTAAGTGGCATCCTGGTTGTCGCCGTGATAGCCCGGAGTCAACGGAACGCCGGCTTTTTCCATCAGTTTTTTAGCTTCAGACTTGGAACCCATCGCGTGGATGGCGGAGACCGGTGGGCCGATGAAGACGATGCCGGCTTGAGCGCAGGCTTGGCAGAACTGCTCGTTCTCGGAGAGGAAACCGTAGCCCGGATGGATCGCCTGGGCGCCGGTCTGTAGGGCGGCGGCGATGATGTTGTCGATCACCAGATAGCTTTCGCGTGCAGCGGCCGGGCCGATCAATACCGCTTCGTCGGCCAGCCGCACATGGCGCGCGCCGGCATCGGCCTCGGAGTAGACCGCCACGGTGCGGATGCCGAGGCGGCGCGCGGTCTTGATGACCCGGCAGGCGATCTCTCCCCGGTTGGCGATGAGGATTTTTTCAAACATTTTCGTCTCCATTCAGACCTTGGGCACCCAAGCCGCGGCGCGCTTTTCGAGGAAGGCGCTGAGCCCCTCGCGGGCTTCGGGCTGGGCGCGCTGGCTGGCGATGCGGAAAGCGGTTTCCGCGAGCAGGGAGTCGTCGACCGAGCGATAGGCGACGGTTCGAATCAGATCCTTGGCAGCGGCCTGCGCCTGCGGACCGCACTGGAGCAGCGCCGCGACGATTTCCGCGATCTTGGCGTCAAGAGCTTCGGCAGGTACGCACTCGTGAACCAGACCGAGTGCCGCCGCGCGTGCCGCACCGATGCGTTCTGCGGTGAGAAAGAAGCGCGCCGCCTGGCGTTCGCCGATGGCGCGGATCACATAAGGGCTGATGATGGCAGGGATGACGCCGACACGGACTTCGGTGGTGGCGAAGCTGGCGTTCTCCGAAGCAATACAGATGTCGCATGCGGCTGCCAGCCCCATGCCGCCGCCGAGCGCTGCGCCATGTACCCGGGCAAGGGTGGGTTTGCCAAGCTGGGCGAGATTGCGCAGGGTTTCCGCGAAGCGTCGCGCACCGGCCTCGTTCTCCTCTTGCGAGGCGAGGCCGGCGGCTTTCATTTCCGCCAGATCGCCGCCAGCAGAGAAGCTCTTGCCGCGGCCGGCGACTACCACCACCCGGATCGATGCATCGTCGGCGATGGCTTTGATGGCCGCGCCAAGTTCGACGACTAGGCCGCTGCTGAAGGCGTTGTGCACGTCCGGGCGGTTCAACCAGATCGTGGTGACCGGGCCCTCGTGCTGGAGTTCAATGAATTCGCTCATCATGGTTCCCTTGGCTACATGCGGAACAGGCCGAAGCGCGTCGCCTGGATCGGGGCGTTCAACGTGGCCGAGAGGGACAGGCCGAGCACGCGACGGCTCTGCGCCGGATCGACGATGCCGTCGTCCCAGAGGCGGGCCGTGGCGTAATAGGGGTGGCCCTGATCCTCGTACTGCTGGCGGATCGGCGACTTGAAACTTTCCTCGTCCTCCTTGCTCCATGCGCCGCCGCGGGCTTCGATGCCGTCGCGGCGGACGGTGGCGAGCACGCTTGCCGCTTGCTCGCCACCCATCACCGAGATGCGGCTGTTGGGCCACATCCAGAGGAAGCGCGGCGAGTAGGCGCGGCCGCACATGCCGTAGTTGCCGGCGCCGAACGAGCCGCCGATGATCAGCGTCATTTTGGGCACCTGCGCCGTGGCGACGGCGGTGACCAGCTTTGCGCCATCCTTGGCGATGCCGCCGTTTTCGTATTTGCGGCCGACCATGAAGCCGGTGATGTTCTGCATGAACAGCAAGGGAATGCCGCGCTGGGCGCAAAGTTCGATGAAATGCGCGCCTTTCTGCGCCGACTCGGAAAACAGGATGCCGTTGTTGGCGACGATACCCACCGGGTAGCCGTAGAGCTGGGCGAAGCCGGTCACCAAGGTGGTGCCATAGCGCGCCTTGAATTCGTCGAAGCGCGAACCGTCGACGGTGCGGGCGATGATCTCGCGCACGTCGTAGGGCTTGCGCGTGTCGGTGGGCAGGATGCCGTAGATCTCGGCCGGATCGTAGATCGGCTCCTCGCCGCCGCCGATGGCCATGGCGATGGATTTCGGCCGGTTCAGATTGGCGACGATGCGGCGGGCGATGTAGAGGGCGTGAGCGTCGTTTTCGGCCAAGTGGTCGGCAACGCCGGAAATCCGCGTATGCACGTCGCCGCCGCCGAGGTCCTCGGTGGTGACGACCTCGCCGGTCGCCGCCTTGACCAGCGGCGGGCCGCCGAGAAAGATGGTGCCCTGGTTGCGCACGATCACCGTTTCGTCGGACATCGCCGGCACGTAAGCGCCGCCGGCGGTGCAAGAACCCATGACGATCGCGATCTGCGGAATGCCCTGGGCGCTCATGTTGGCCTGGTTGAAGAAGATGCGGCCGAAATGCTCGCGGTCGGGGAAGACCTCGTCCTGGCGGGGCAGGAAGGCGCCGCCCGAATCCACCAGATAGATACAGGGCAGCCGATTCTCGGCGGCGATTTCCTGCGCCCGCAGATGCTTCTTCACCGTCATCGGGTAATAGGTGCCGCCTTTCACCGTCGCGTCGTTGGCGACGATCATGCACTCGATTCCTTCGACCCGGCCAATGCCGGTGACGATGCCGGCGCCGGGCGATTCGTTGTCGTACAGGTTGTAGGCGGCGAGCTGACCGGTTTCGAGGAAGGCAGTACCGGGATCGAGCAGGTGGTCGATGCGGTCGCGTGGCAGCAGTTTGCCGCGTGCAGTGTGCTTCTCGCGCGCCGCGGGGCCGCCGCCGAGCGTCGCTTGTTGGACCTTGTCGCGCAGGTCGTCGACCAGTGCGCGCATCGAGGCGGCGTTGGCCTGGAATTCGGCCGAGCGCGTGTTGATGGAGGATTTGAGGACGGTCATGTCAGGCGGTCTCGGCAAACAGTTCACGGCCGATCAGCATGCGACGGATCTCGCTGGTGCCGGCGCCGATTTCATAGAGCTTGGCATCGCGCCAGAGGCGCCCGACCGGGAACTCGGTGGTGTAGCCGACGCCGCCGAGCGCCTGGATCGCTTCGCCTGCCATCCAGGTCGCCTTCTCGGCGGAATAGAGAATCGCTCCGGCCGCATCCTTGCGCAGCGTGCGGCTGTGATCGCCGCGCTCGCAGGCCTTGCCAACCGCGTAGACATAGGCGCGGGTTGCCATCCACGTCGAGTACATGTCGGCCAGTTTGCCCTGCATCAACTGGAACTCGCCGATCGGTTGGCCGAACTGCTCGCGCTGGTGCAGGAACGGAACGACGCTGTCCATACAGGCGGCCATGATGCCGAGCGGTCCGCCGCTGAGCACCGTGCGTTCGTAATCGAGCCCGGACATCAGCACCTTGGCGCCATTGCCTTCACCGCCAAGCACGTTTTCGGCGGGGACCTCGCAATCGTCGAAGAACAACGGGAAGGTATTGGAGCCGCGCATGCCCAGCTTGTCGAGATGGTTGCCGTGGCTGAAGCCTTTGAAGGATTTCTCAACGATGAAGGCGGTCATGCCGCGTGGACCGGCCGCGGGATCGGTTTTGGCATAAACCACCAGGGTGTCGGCATCGCCACCGTTGGTGATCCACATCTTCGAGCCGTTCAGGACATAGCGGTCGCCCTTGCGCTCGGCGCGCAGCTTCATGCTCACCACGTCGGAGCCGGCATTGGGTTCCGACATCGCCAGGGCGCCGACATGGGTACCGTCGATCAGGCCGGGCAGGTACCGGCGGCGCTGGACTTCGTTGCCGTTGCGGTAAATCTGATTGACGCAGAGATTTGAGTGCGCGCCATAAGAGAGCCCGACCGAAGCCGAGGCGCGACTGATTTCCTCCATGGCGACGATATGGGCGACGTAACCCATCGCAGTGCCGCCGTATTCCTCCGGAACGGTCATGCCGAGCAAGCCCATGTCGCCGAATTTCCGCCACAGGTCGGCGGGGAATTCGTTGAGGCGATCCACTTCCGCGGCGCGCGGAGCGATCTCCTTGTCGGCGAATGCCTTCACGCTGTCCCGCAGCATGTCGATCGTTTCACCCAGATTGAAATCGAGGCCTTTGATATTCATGGCGCAACTCCCCTTTAAACTTGCCGTTCTCGGCAGGCGTATTCGAATATTTGGCAATGCTACAGGGAATTCTTGTTTTTCGAAAGAAAAAATGAATCATAATTCATTCAATGAACGGCGAATCATAAAATGGCCTACAAACGATCGGCAATGATGGAAGAGCGCCTCGCCGGAAACCGCGAGCGAATCCTGGAGGCGGCGCGTAAGCTGGTGGCGGCAGGGGGCTTCCGCGAGGCGCGCGTCGCGGCGGTGGCCGCCGAGGCTGGAGTATCGACAGGGATGATTTATCGCTATTTCCCCTCCAAGGGCGATCTCTTCGTTGAGGTTTTGTCCGCGGCGGTTGAGAACGAGGTGGGAATCTTGCGGGAAATCGCCCGCGGTAAAGGCAGCGCGACCGAAAAACTGGCCGCCGCCGTGGCCTCATTCGCCCGGCGCGCGTTGCGTGGCCCGCATTTGGCTTACGCTTTCATCGCCGAGCCGACGGATGTCGAGGTCGAGGCGGCGCGAATCGGCGATCGCCGTAAGTTTGGCAACGTCTTCAAAGAGATTCTCAAGGCAGGGGTCGAGGCGGGTGAATTCCCCGCGCAAAACATCGATGTGACGGCCGCCTGCATTGTCGGCGCGTTTACCGAGGCTTTGATCGGGCCCATTGGCCCGACGCGGCGTGCGCGGCAAAACGAGGCGGAACTGGTGGCGGCGATCGCTCTGAGCTGCGTGCGCTGCGTGGGGGCCGCTCCGCCTGCGAAGCGCACCGCACGATCACGCAAAATCTAGGGATGCGGGTACTCCGTTTCCGCCTTCGTTTGTGTTTTCGGTCGGCGAATACCCGACATCGCCGGTAGAATGGACGGGCAAAAATTGGCGAAAAAAAGCACGAAGGATGCACGGGTTCCAAGGGAGCCAGTTGCGTTTCCGTTTTTGCCGGGAGGGGACTTGGCAATCGCCCGTGGCCGTTGAACGGATAGCAGGAATTCGCTGAGGAGCCCCATAAAAGAGGACTGCCCATGTCTCGCGTACGCTGGAGTGCCGACCTTGAATGCGGGGTCAAGGTGCTCGACCTGCAACACCAGGAGCTGGTCGCCATCATCAATGCGATGGAAGACTGTCTCGATTGCGGCGAATTTCAGCTGGAATTGTCCAAGGACGTGATGCGACGTCTGGCCAGCTATATTGTTTTCCATTTCCAGACCGAAGAGCGGCTGATGGTCGGGCACAAGGTTGCGAGCAAGCATGCCGAGGCCCATCGCAGAGAACATCAAGCCTTCGCCGATTTTGTGAGCAAGGCAGCGGGGCGCCTGGAAGAGGGGCGGCTCCGTGAGCAGTTGCCGGCGCTTTCGGCCTACCTTCACAAATGGCTGCTCGATCACGTGACCAAGACCGATCGGCAACTGGCGAAGTACATTCTTTGATGTCAGCGATGAGTCGAACGGCAGCTCAACCGGAGGCGGGAAAAGAATCGTCCGATCCGCAGGCCGCCGAGCCTTATGTGTCTTGGCCGGGATTGCTTGCCTGGGTCGTCCTGGCGATCGGACTGGCGCTGACCTGGTTGGCCTGGAATACTTCGGCAGCCATCGTGCGCGACCGGACCGCGGATCGCTTCCAGCACGAGGTGGATACCGTCAGGGAGTTCATCTCGTCGCGAATGAAGCAATACCGCATGACCCTACAGGGGGCCGCTGGTATTTTCAATGCCTCGGAGACGGTAACCCGGGAAGAATGGCGGAAGTACGCGGCGACGCTGCAATTGCACCGTTTTCTGCCCGGTGTCCAAGGACTCGCTTATAGCCCGATGGTCAAGCGGAACGAGCTGCGCGGGCATCTCCGAAAGGTGCGGGCAGAGGGGTTCCCCGGCTATGCGATTCGGCCGGAAGGGATTCGCGAGGTGTACATCCCGGTGGTTTTCATCGAGCCGTTTGCAGGCCGCAATCTACAAGCCTTCGGCTACGACGTGTTCTCCGATCCGACGCGTCGCGCCGCAATGGAAGCCGCCCGCGACAGCGGAGATGTCGCCACCTCGCAGAGAGTGATTCTGGTTCAAGCGGACGAGAAGGATCCCCAACCCGGTTTCCTGATGTACATGCCGATCTATCGGCGTGGCCTGCCCTTGGATACCGTGGAGCAAAGGCGTGCGGCGTTGTCGGGATTTGTCTCTTTCCCATTTCAGGCCAGAGATTTGTTTGGCGGAATTTTGCAGACAGAGCACCCGAATATCGACCTGGAGCTATTCGACGGCGATTCCCTGTCGGAGGATTCGTTGCTGTATCACGATTCCAAGCAGCGGCATATTCACTATGGCGATGCGCAGACCCATTCTAAATTCAGTACGCTGGTTAAGGTCGATGCGGCGGGCCGCCAATGGTCGCTGTATGTGCATGCATGGCCGGGCTACGCCAACGGCCCTGAGCAGCTTTATCCCGTAGCTGTAGCGGTGGGCGGAGCGACGATTACGCTGCTGGCATTCTGGATCGTGCTGTCCCTTTCGCGGCAACGCCAGCGGGCGTTTGCCTTGGCCCACGAAATCACAAAGGAACTGTCGGACAGCGAACAAAGGCACCGGGCGCTGTTCGAGATGATGCCGCTGCCGATGTGGACGATTGACGAGGAAACGCTGGCGTTTATCGACGTCAATCAGGCGGCGGAGGATCATTACGGCTATACACGGGACGAGTTTCTCAAAATGACGGTCAGGGATATTCGTCCGGTTGAGGATATTCCATTGTTGCTTGACGGATTGGCGGGGCTGCCTCATGGGGTTCTGCAACGGAATTGGCGCCACAAGAAAAAGGATGGCACGGTAATCGACGTCAGCGTCATAGCACGTCGCGTGAATGTCAAAGGACGACAGCACTGGTTCTCCGTGGTGAGGGATGTGACGAAAAGCAAACGCGATTTTGAGCGCCTGCAACTGGCAGCCAGCGTGTTTTCAAGCAGTCAGGAAGGCATCATGATCACCGACCGGGAAAACCGGATCGTCGATGTCAATCCGGCATTTACCCGCATCACCGGCTACGCGCGCGAGGAGGTGCTCGGCGAAAACCCGGGGATGCTTGGCTCCGGGCGGCAGCCGCCGGAATTTTATGCGGCGATGAAAAAAGCGTTGACCGAAACCGGAGCCTGGAGCGGCGAAATGTGGAACCGCCGCAAATCCGGGGAAACCTACGCCGAACGCTTGAGCATCGACGTGGTGCGGGATGCCGACGGAGCCGTCAAAAATTATGTCGCAGTATTTTCTGACATCAGTCAGTTCAAGGCACACGAGGCCGAACTTGATCGCATCGCACACTACGATGCGTTGACCGGCGTTCCCAACAGGCGTCTGCTGGCCGATCGCCTTGAAATGTCGTTGGCGCGCAGCAAACGCGGCGGCAAGCTGCTGGCGGTGTGCTACATCGATCTGGATGGATTCAAAGTGATCAATGAAGCCTATGGGCATTCCGTCGGCGATCAGATGCTGATCGAAACGGCGCAGCATCTTCATCGGAGTTTGCGTGGCGACGATACCGTCGCCCGCCTGGGCGGAGATGAGTTTGTTTTATTACTCGGCGATCTGACCGATAGCCGCGAGTGTTTCGCCGTGCTTGACCGGATTCTTGAAGGCATTGCGCATCCGCACCCGATAGATGGTACGGCGGTCTCCATTTCGGCCAGCATCGGCGTCGCGATCTACCCGGAGGACGATGTCGATGCAGATACCCTGCTACGCCATGCCGATCAGGCCATGTTCCGGGCCAAGGACTCCGGCAAGAACTGTTATCGGCTCTTCGATACAGACCATGACCGTCGGATCAAATCGCACCGGGATTTGCTTGCGAATGTCCGGGATGGATTGGCAAAGAACGAATTTGCGTTGTTTTATCAGCCGAAAGTGGATATGCGCCAGGGCAGTGTTGCGGGTGCCGAAGCGCTGATCCGTTGGCACCACGCGGAACTCGGCCTGCTTGCGCCGGCGATGTTCATGCCGATGGTCGATAACACGGAAATGGAAATACCGATCGGAGAGTGGGTGATTGCCGAAGCCTTCCGACAAGTGGCGGCTTGGGCCAAGGATGGGCTGATTGTTCCGGTCAGCGTGAATATCTCCGGTAACCACCTGCAGAGCCAGGTGTTCCTCCCCTATCTACGTAGTCAGCTGGCTGCGTACCCTGAAGTCGACCCGGCTTGGTTCGGGCTGGAAATTCTCGAAACAACCACGCTGGAGGATGTAGGCAACGTGTCCGGGGTCATCCGGGAATGTCAGGCGCTCGGCTTCCGTTGCGCGCTCGACGACTTTGGAACCGGCTATTCGTCGCTCACTTATCTGCGCCGTTTGCCAGCCCATATCCTGAAGATCGACCAGTCGTTCGTTCGCGACATGCTGGAAGATAGCGACGACTACGCAATTGTTGAAGCCGTGGTCGGGCTGGCGGATGCCTTTGATCGCGAAGTGATCGCCGAGGGGGTTGAGACCCTTGCCCATGGCATCCCCCTGTTGCGTTTGGGCTGCGATCTGGCGCAGGGCTACGGCATCGCCAAGCCGATGCCGGCCGGAGATATCCCCGCATGGGTGCGAACCTGGCAGCCGATGCCGGAGTGGGCCAGCATTTAGGTACTGCGTATCGTCGGCTGCGTCTGCTTGTGCAGGCCGTAATCGGCCTAGAATGGGCCGGGTGTGATCTCCTTGAACCGTGCCCATGCCCGAAAGTACTCCCGAAAGCTCTGTGCCCTTTGGCGGGAAGGCCGCGTTGCCTCGACGCTGCAAATGGATTCTGGTAGCGACGTTTTTTATGGCTTATGCGTTTGCGGCCTCCATTGCGACGTATATCCATATGGCGCATCTTTCGAGCAAGCGTTTTTCCACGCAAATGCTTGCTCAGGAGTATGCGCAGAGAATCCAGGAGCGACTGCAAACGGCTTTGGTTTCCACGCATGTGCTGGCTTCGGTGGTGAGGCAGTCAAACGGCCAGTTGCGAAATTTCAACGACGTTGCGACCGATCTGCTCTCGCTTTTCCCAAGTGTGAGCGCATTACAGTTGGCGCCGGATGGAGTGATTCGCGAGGTTTATCCGCTGGAGGGCAATCAAGCGGCTATCGGGCACGATCTCCTTTCCGACAGCAAGCGCAATCGTGAGGCTGTGGCTGCGATCACTACGCGCCAGCTGACGTTGGCTGGCCCGTTCAATCTGATTCAGGGCGGGGTCGGGGCGGTTGGGCGAATGCCGGTTTTCCTCGTTGACGAACGTGGAGACTCGAATTTCTGGGGGTTCGCCATTGCTCTGATTCGGATTCCACATTTGCTCGAATCGGCAGGGCTTGATGGACTTGCCCGATCCGGCTATCGCTACGAGCTATGGCGCACCCACCCCGACACCGAACAAAAGCATGTGTTCGCTAGCAGCGGCGCCGTTCCGGAAGATCCGGCCGAGTATGTCGTTACTATCTTCAACGGGCGCTGGATTCTGTCCATAAGCCCCGCAGCCGGATGGATAACAATGCCCGATTACATTGAAATCTTCGGTATCGGCTTGATTGGTGCGCTGATCATCACGGGGTTTCAGTACTTGGCGTTACGCATCCTTCTGCGTGGGGTGCATCGTTTCTAGTGAAATGCTGATCTCCACCGTTCGTGCTGTTCCCTAGTGCAGTCGGGTGCGGGTCAGATGCAGTGTGCGCGGATTGACTTCCGGCAGGTCGTAGCTCTGACTTTGCTTCAATAGCTGAACAAATTCGGCGCCCGGCAGCGGCTTCGAGAAATAATAACCTTGCAGCAGATCGCAACCGCTTTCGCGCAGGAATTCGACTTGTTCGAGCGTCTCGACACCTTCGGCAATGATGTTCAGCTTGAGCGAATGCCCCAGAGCCAGAATCGCTCGCGCGATTGAGGCCGCTTCGCTATCTTCCGGCGTGTCGCTGACAAACGAGCGGTCTATCTTGAGCGTTTTCATCGGCAGCTGCTTCAGATATGACAGGCTCGAGTAGCCGGTTCCGAAGTCGTCGATCGACAGCCCGACGCCAAGTGTTTTCAGTTCATTAAGTATCTTGATGCCGTGCGCAGCATCGCTCATCACAGCGCTTTCGGTCAGTTCGATTTCCAGTTGCGCCGGGGCAATCCCATGTTCGGCCACCGCGCGCGCGACCTGCCTGACGATATCTCCGTTCAACTGCATCGCCGAAATATTGACGGCGACAAAAAGCTCTTCGCCAACGGCGAGTTGCCAACGGCGAACTTCTTCGCAGGCTTTGTTGATGACCCATTCGCCGACGTGCTGAATCAAGCCGATTTCCTCCAGCAGCGGAATGAAAACGGCCGGCCCCACATCTTTTTCAAGATCAGGGCAGTGCCAGCGTAGCAAGGCCTCCGCTCCAACGATGCGTCCGCTGACGGCCGAAACGAAGGGTTGGAAATTGACGATTAGCTCCCCGCGCTCCAGGGCATGGTGCAATTTGCTTTCCAGGCGCACCCGTTCGGCGGCACGCTCGTTCATTTCCTGGCGGAAGAAACGGTAGGTGTTGCCGCCGTCGGCAATGGCTTTGTACATTGCCGAGTCGGCATTGCGTGCCAGCGCTTCCGCATCGATGCCATCCTCCGGAAATACGCTGATGCCGATGCTGGTCGAGATATATATTTCCTGATCGGCGAATTCGAACGCGCCGTGCAGTTTTTCCTGAACGTTTCTGACCCGCTGCGCCGCTTCTTCCGACGTTGCGAGTCCTTTCATGACTAATGCGAACTGGTCTCCTCCCAGTCGGGATACGTCGGCCTTGCTGTCCGCTATGGCAAGCAGACGGGACGAGATTTCGATCAGAATCTGATCTCCAGAGGCTTGTCCGACGGTTTCATTGACCAGCTTGAATCGATCCAGGTCGAGATAGACCACGGCCATCCGTGTGTTTTGCTGTTCCGTTTCAACGATGGCCTGCTGCACCCGGTTCAGGAAATGGTCGCGATTGGGCAATGAAGTAAGGGCATCGTGGTGCGTGAGGAAGTGAACGCGCTCCTCGATCTGGCGGCGTATCGAAATGTCCGAAAATGCGGCCACATAGTTGAGCGTCTTGCCTGTGTCGTCCTTCAAGACGCTGATGGAGAGCCATTCGAGATACTCTTCGCCGTTCTTCCGTCGATTGACTACTTCGCCCTGCCATTCGCCGTTCTGATTGAGCGATTCCCACATATGCCGATATAAATGTGGAGGGCTGCGACCGGAGCTGAGCATGGCCGGCGTATTGCCGACGACTTCATCCGTGGTGTAACCCGTCAGTGCAGTAAACGCCTTGTTCACCATGATGATGCGGTTGCGTTCATCGGCGATGATGATGCCTTCCGAACTGTTCTCGAAGACTCGCGCCACCACCCTGAGTTTGCCCTCGGCGGTTTGTCTGGCTTCCTCGCGGTCGATTGCATCGAGTGCGAAGGACAGGTTTCCCGCCAGTTCCTCCAGGAGGGCTTGCTCCTCGGTTGAATATATCTGCCCGGAGGCTCCAAGGATGCCTATGTCGCCGCGTTCGGTGCCGTTGGCCTGGAGCGGCAGATGCAGCAGCGATTGCAAACCGAGATGATTCAACTCCTGCGACAGGGCGGCATTGCAGCATGCCAGGGTGTCGCAGCGGAGGCGCCTTTGCGGCCAGCAGCGACGATCCGGATTGTCTATTTCGCAGCGCAGACGTTCCACATAAGGGCGAATCGAATCGTCGGCAAAGACATGCGCCGAATCGCCTTGCTTGAAATGAATCCAGACGGCCGGGAATCCGCCCTTTTCCTGCAGGATTCGGCGGGCTTGTTCCAGCAGTGCGGTGCGGTCCTGGGTGAATATGATGAGATGGTTAATCTCGCTCAGTACCATGAGCACGCGATTCAGGCTGGCAACCCTTTGCTCGGCGGCTTTGCGTTCTGAAATATCCAGGGCGATGCCGACGATGCCGCGATTGCTGCCGTCGCTGTAACGGAATACCGCCTTGTGAAACATCGCGTCGACGACGCGACCGTCACCCTGCTTGAGTTGCCCCTCATAGATCTGCTTGTCGCCGGAAGAGAGCAGGTTCCTGTCGGCATTTTCTTCTTCAACGGCGAAATGCCCTGGCACAACGTCGTGAATTGTCTTGCCGACGATTTGCTGCCGATTGCGGCCGACGTATTTTTCGAACTGTTTGTTGACGGCAAGGTACTGGCCATCGATGTTCTTTGAAAACACCGGCCCCGGAAAGGCTTCAATCAGCTGCTCGAGGAAATGCAGACTTTCCCGCAGATGCCGTTCAAGGTTCTCGCGTTCGGTAACATCCTCGCCGAATTCGAGGACATAGAGCGGGACTCCATGGCTGTCGCAAAGGGTGGTTTTTCTGTAGGAAATCCAGCGCGGTTCGGCCGCCAGCATGTCGACCTTCTGTACCGGCAGCTCGATCATGCTGCGATAACGAATGGCTTTCTTATCGCCGGCATCGAGTACGTCGGCCAGTTCCGGTGCGTAGATTTCGTCGTTGCTGCGACCGATCAGCGACGTACGCTCGCGGCCGAGAATGCGCTCCCCGGAGCTGTTGATGCGAGTAATCCGCAAGTCGGAAACCCGCTTCAGGACGATCATTCCGGGCGTGTGTTCGAAAATTGAATCGAGCAATGCGTGCGATTGTTCGAGATGCGCTTCAGCGCGGATGCGGGCATCCATTGCTTCGCGCAAGGCGGCCTGTTCGGCCAGCAACTCGCGGGTTCTTTCGGCGACTTTCCTTTCGAGTTTTTGCGGGCGCAGCAATAAATGGAAGGTCAGGAAAAACAGCAATACGGACGAAAGGGCGATTCCAATGCCTGCAAGCAGCGGAAAGCCGATAAGTGACGCCGAGGGCGGGGCGATGTGAAGAGTCAGTATTTCGTTGCCAACCAGCGGGACCGATCGGGTCGTGCCCGGATTGTTCAGGGCGCCGCCCGAGAAGATGACGGTTTCCGGCGCTCCGGACTGCCATTGCAGGCTGAACTTGACGCCAAAGCCGTCATTGATGAGCGTCAGCAGTTGAAGCTCCTGGATCAGATACGCCAGCGAGGCCTCTCCGACGAGACGCCCCCACAATCGCTTACCGCCATGGTTGTCCGGCTGCCAAAGCGGTTGGGTGACGAGCAAGCTGCCATCACCGATGCTGAAATGCTGTATATCCTGGGCAGTTAGACCTGCTACGGCAGGCAACGGTAAGGCGATGGGTTCGCTTTGCTCACTGAGTTCGCGCTGGATAACGATTGATTCACCTTGCAGCGGCTCGATTTTTACCGAGCTGACGATACCGCTCATGCGCAACAAGTTGCGTACCGTGGTTTCGAAGTGATCGGCGGCTTTGGTGTGGGGAATCGAGAGGGCGACGATGCCCGGCATCTGTTTGGCGCGCTCGATTAGTTCCTGGGCGTACCCGATGCGGCTGGCTAGATGGCGCTCGGCTTCCTGCGCCAGTTGCTCTTGCCGCATTTCCTGATAATGGCTGGCAAAGTAGGCCGGAACTGCCGAAAAACCCACAGCGATGATCGCCGAAACGACCGCCGCCCCCCAGCTTGAATGGCGGATTGAGTGTTGAATGCGGGTAAGCATCTGGGTCTTTTATAGTCGGGACGAAGGAGCCCACTACCCGGAAAGCAATTAAGGCGCCAGAACTATTTGGCGTCCGCCAGGGGGTGAAGCGCCCGATTCACGTAAGCGACTATTGCGCGGATGTCTTCATCCCCGAGTACCTTCTTCCACGCAGGCATCGACGTTCCCGGCAGCCCTTCTCGAATGACCTCGGTCAGTCGTTTTCGGCTCATCCCCGACATTGCGCCGGGGTCTGTGAGATTCCTTGGGTGCGGTTGAAGGAAGCTCCCAATCCAGTTTTTCCCGGTTCCGTCCGCGCCATGACAAAACGCGCAGTTGCCTAGAAACAGGCGTTCCCCGCGCTTTTCAAGTGGAGTCAATGTGGCGATCCGTTTTGCGATGTCATGCTTTGCGTAAGGGCTGGCGCTGGCCATAGCATCCAGCGGCTGGTTCGAAGGGGAATATCCGTTCCGTGGATAGGAGAGCGGACGTGGCTCCCATACGGCAGCCGGTTCTTCGGAGGCCCCGCTTTCGTGGCACGTGATGCAGGTGGCCAGATAAAGCCGTTTACCTTCCGCCTGCTCCGGGGATAGCGATTCCCATGGCTGGGAAAGCGGAATCTCACCATTGGCAAACGGATAGGCGATTCTGTATCGGGAATGGTTCTCCCAGCCGTTCTGAGGCGTGTGGTAGCGGGTATTTTCTGCCTTGCGCTCGACAAATTCACTGACCACGAATAAGGCCAGGCGCTGCATCTCATCCCGGCTCAACAGGCCCTTGAACGATTTCATGGCGGTTCCGGGGCGGCCTGCTTCCAGTACGCTGAAGACGTACTGGGGCGTCAATCGGCGTGGGTCGGCGCGGGTGAAGTCAGCGGGGGGCGGTTGCAGATAGGCTGCGGCTTGGGTCCGCGCATTGCCGGAGTAGCCATGGCAAAAATAGCAGCGGGCATTGTAGAGATCGCGGCCGTCGGCGGGGCGCGATGCTTCCGCGACGGCGGTCGATGCACTGCACAGAAAAATCAGCCCGGACAAAAAACGGGCGAGGAGACCCATTGTGCGCAACGCTTTTCGCTATTTTTTCGCCACCGTCCCAGCGGGGCGGATGAAGCTCCGGAATACGTATTCCGAAACATCGGCAATTTCCTGTGCGGTCAGTACCTTGCTCCAGGCGGGCATTTCGGTCCCCAGTTTGCCCATGGAAACGGCGGCGAATATGACTGGACGGTTGAATATGGCCTTCGACTCCGCTGAGATCAGGCTGCGTGGTTTGGGGTTGATGAAGTAGGCGCGCGGCCCTTTGCCGTCGCCTTTTACACCATGGCAGGTCGCGCAGTTGCCATCGAAAAACGCCTTGCCTTTTTGGGCGCTCCCGATCAGCGCATTGGGCATTGGCAAGCTCATGTCGGCGGTAATGGGTGCCGGCAGCTTTTGCGAGCGCATGCTCGATTCGTCGCGAACTCGTCCACCATAGGCGTGGGTTCCGGAGATGGTTTCGGTTTCGGGGATCATCAGTGCGGCGCGGACATAATCGACGATTGCTTCGATTTCCTGCGGCGAAAGTCTTCCGGCAAAGGCGGCCATGGCCGTTCCCGGGCGGCCATGGCTCACCGACGCGATCATGCGTTCGCGGGAGAGTTCGGCGCGCGCCTGCGGAGAGGCCAGATTCTTTGGCGGCACGCTGCCGCCGACAGGGAGCGACGATCCTTGCCCCCGTTCGCCGTGGCAAACGATACAGTTGTGGGCATAGAGCAACTTGCCTTGCTGCAAGCGGGGATCGAGGGCAACGATCATAAACGTCCGGCGAATGTAATCGACGACGGCCTCGATTTCATTCGCGGTCAACTGCGTTTTCCAGCCCACCATGGCCGTACCGGACTTGCCGTGGGTGACAATCGTGACCATCGCGTCCCGTCCCAGATTGTTCGCGCTGGAAAAGTCGCGCGGAGGCGGGTTCAGGCTCCCGCTGGCGCGACTGCGCCCATCGCCGCGGTCGCCATGGCAGACCGAACAATAGTTGTGATAGATGGCTGCTGGGCTGATGGTTCCGCCTTTGTTCGGCCGTTCGCCAGCCATGGAGGCACTTATGTCGAGACACAGCAACGCCATGCTCTGGATAAGAACTGTTATAAGGGCGTTGAGGCGCATGGCTGCTTTGACTTTCATGGAACGGCTTTCGGTGGCGGCGATGGGTTCTTCATCCGCAATGCAAGAATCGAACCGATTGCGGTATGTGCACACATAAATCCAGCGTTGCTTGGTTCGGGACTTGCTTAATATACTTCCGCCCGAATCGGTTTGACCGATATTTCTTAATGTTGTCCTGACGTGGCGGTATTTCGATTGAGCATGGTGGGCGTTGGCATACCCCGGTTGTCATGGAAGGCCGCGCAAGCGATGGAGCGAAAACCAAAATGCTGGATTGGGCTGGTTCTCATCGCCTTGCTGTGCAATTTGGCATGGGCCGATATCCGCACGACAAAGCACAGTCTCGCGCGCAATCCGGTCAAGGCTGACGGTTCGGATGTCTGCGTTTATTGCCATGCGCCTAACATGACTGGAACGCCGCCCGAGCAGGCGCCTCTGTGGCAGGGTTCGGTCGGGACAACGTCGACGTTTACCATCTATGACGATATCGGGCGTCTCGGCCTTGGCAAACCGTCGATCGGGTCGCAATCCATTGCCTGCCTGTCGTGCCACGATGCGATCCAGGCAAGATCGGTCAGCAAGGAAACCATGGGGCAGTCGTCGGATCACCCGTTCGGGGTGCCTTATCGCGGCGCGATCAAGGGCCGGCCGATTCCATTCAAAGGGATGGAGAAAACAAATCCGGATGCGCCTGCCGTCCATGCCAAGCATCTTGTGGACACCGAGGGGTTTCGTGACGTCAGCCGGGGGATCGTGGAAGAACGAACAGTCTGGTGGGTGTCGGCTTCAGGCGTTACGGGGCAGCGAACGCGCGGCGACCTGCCGCTGTATACCCGGCGCGACGAGAATAGCGGGGAGGATCTGCCGTTTATCGAGTGCAGCAGTTGTCACGACCCGCACTCGAACAACCAGAGTTTTCTACGAACACCTAACGAGGGCAGCCGCTTATGTTTGACCTGCCACATGAAATGAACCGGAAGTGCACCGGAACGAGCCGGCCCGGATTGCCTATGCGAAGGTCAATGATGTATTTTGGCACTTTGGGCGATATACGGTTGCCGGTTTTGCGTCGGCGGGTTCGATCCGGAGGCAAACGGTCGGGTCCGGCGGTAATGCGGCCGCTGGGATTGCGTGGATTGAATTCGTAGGCGCTACTTTGAAAACAGACCCAGGGTGTAAAGGAGAACGATCGATGAATAAGGCATGGCGGACGGACGCAATCGCTGGTGGGCGCTGGGCATGCATGGTTGGCGCTATGGCGCTGGTGGTCGCAGCCTGTGCGCCGGTCAGCAAGGTCGCGGAAAAACGGGTGGAAGACAACCGTCTGGTCTATCCGGCACCGCCCGATGCGCCGCGGTTTGCGTATGAGCGAACCATCCACGGCAGCGCCGATGTCATTCCCGAGAAGGAGGAAAGTGCGCTGAAGCGTGCTTTGACCGGCGAGAGCGACAGTTCGGAAAGGCTTGGCAAACCCTACGCGGTGGCAACCTACCGCGGCCGTATTTTCGTTTCCGATACGGCGAACCGTTTTATTCACGTCTTCGACGTCCCCCAGGGTACGTATACCCGGATCGGCGACAGCGATGGCGAAGGAAAACTAGTCAAACCCTTGGGACTCGACATCGATGCCGCCGGCACGCTTTATGTGGCTGATGCCACGGCGAAAACGATCGTCGTCTTCGACAATGAAGGCAAATTTCTGCGCAAGATCGGCGGCAGCAAATATTTCGACCGCCTGACCAGCGTGACCGTCGACCCGAGCGGCGAGCGGGTGTATGTGGTCGATATCGGTGGCGTACAGTCGGAAAACCACCGTGTGCGGGCGTTCGATGCGCGCAAGGGGGCGCACCTGTTCGACATCGGCAAGCGCGGTAGCGGTGCCGGCGAATTGAACCTGCCGCGCGATCTGGCGATCGGCAAGGACGGCCAGCTGTATGTTGTTGACGGCGGCAACTTCCGCGTCCAAGTTTTTGATCGGGACGGCAAGTACCTGAAAAGCTTCGGCAATGTCGGCAAGCAGCCCGGCAGCTTCGCGCGGCCCAAGGAAGTCGCAACGGATCGCGACGGTAACGTTTATGTGGTCGATACGGCCTTCGGCAATTTCCAGATATTCAATGCCGAAGGAGAACTCCTGATGTTTGTCGGCGACCGGGCGGAACAGGACAGGCCGGGCGGGTACATGCTGCCCTCCGGGATCAGCATCGACGAAGACGGGCGCATTTATTTTGTCGATCAATGGTTTCGCAAGATCGATATCTTCCGGCCCTATGCGTTGAAGGCCAGTGACGGATACCTTGTATATCGGCCAAAAACACCGAAGCCGGTGGCCCAATAGAGCTTGCAGCCAAACCGTTTCGGTCAGCCCGGTCGCCGCCGGGCTGGCTTTGTCCGCATTCGGGGTGAAATCGACAGGTGCGGATTTTTCTTAATCAAGCCGGTTATTCCATTTTTTGGGAAGCGGGTGTTGTCGATTCCGGGAATAAAGCGACCGAAACAGGGCGATTTGCCGATCTCCACATGTGGTTTCGGGTTGATACAGCGGGATGTGCAGGCAAATCATGAAATGGCATGCTATCTGCTTTATGCTTACCGTGAGACATTTTCGAGAGAGGGAGTAAATCATGTATGCGCACTTGAAAATAAAACGGATGGGCGGTCGTGTATTGCTCTGGGTTGGCGCCTTGGCGGCATCGGCAGTCTTTTCAGGCTCGGCTCTGGCAGCCAGCCCCAACGCCATTTCGACCACGAAGCACAACCTCTCGTCGAGCGGCACGGGCAGCAACCATGCGGGCGCCGACGGTACCGACCAGATTTGCGTGTTTTGCCATACGCCTCACGGGGCGGAAAATTCCAGAGGGCCGCTGTGGAACAAGGCAGCGGGTGGCCCTTTTACCACTTACTCGGGCTTGCTGAGTGGCAATACGGTGGCGGCAGTTGGCTCAGTGTCCCTGGCCTGCCTGTCCTGTCATGACGGAAGTCAGGCGATGGATAATATGATCAATGCGCCTGGACCTGGCATGACGTGGGGCGGGGCCGGCTCGAGCGCTGTGGGTACTGCCGGTACGGGGGTTTTTACTACCGACGGAAAAATTTCGGGGGCGGCTAATCTGGGCGGCGACCTGTCGAATGACCATCCGATCGGCGTTGCCTACGGCGGCATTGCGGATACCGACGGTGACGATTGGAAGGGATACAAGTCGGCGGCTATGGGCGGCGGGACGGCGTACTGGGTCGATACTGCAACGGATGGTGGTGCGGGTGCGCGCGGACGGCGCGACATTCAGTTGTACGCACCTCGTGATGGCATTACCGGCCCGATGGTGGAATGCGGTAGCTGCCACGATCCCCATATTGCAAAGAGCGGCAATGCGCCGGACGGCAAGGGCGATGCCTCGTTGAATTTCATGCGGGTGTCTACTGCGGGTTCTGCAATTTGCCTGTCGTGCCACATCAAATAAGCAGTTGATCGTTTGTCAAAACGGGCCAGATGCATGCATCTGGCCCGTTTTGCTGTTGAGCCGCTATTTCCACTTGCCAGTAGGGTTCCGTGATGAAGATAAAGATCTACGCGCTGCTCATTCTCGCCGGCCTGTTCTGCCACCGCGGCGCCGTCGCTGCCGACTCATCTTCTGTAGAGGCGGTCGAGCCCTTGTATGCGCTGGTTAATGGCAAACCCATTACGCAGAAGGGGTTCGACGAGGCGTATGTCGCCCATGTGCGACAGAAGTATTACCACGGGCAGATTCCCGAAAACAGGCTACAGGAGGCAAAAAAGGAAGTCGGGGATCGTCTGGTTAACCGGATTCTCCTGTTGGAGGAAGCGGCGAAGCGCGGCCTGACGGTTGACGAGGAGCAGATTGCGAAAAAAATCGCCGACTATGAGGCCCGCTATGTTTCAAGCGAGATGTGGCAGAAAAATCGCGAGCGCTTGCTGCCGGGCTTGAAGCAGCAGTTGTCGGAGCAGCAGCTCGTAGATCAGATCGAAAAAATCGGCCGCGCTTTCCCCGAGCCGTCCGCCGAGACGGTGAAAGCCTATTACGAGAGCCATCTCGAACTGTTTGTCGAGCCGGAAAAGACCCGTCTGCACACGATCCTGCTGCGCGTCGACCCTTCGGCACCCAAGGCCGCATGGGATGCGGCGCGGGAGGAGGCGCAACGAATTCTCGATCAGGTCGGCAAAGGGACGGCCTTCGAAGAATTGGCCCGGTTGCATTCCAACGATCACAGCGCCGAAAGCGGTGGCGATATGGGGTACGTTCATCGCGGCATGATTCCCGAACAGGTTCAGCAGCAGATCGACAACCATCCTCTGGGAACGGTCACCAAGCCCATCGACGTATTGGAGGGGGTTGCGGTCTTTCGGCTCGACGAGCGTATTGCCGCTAAACAGATGTCGTTTGCCGAGGTTGCCGGGCGTGCCCGCGACCTGTTCGTGCGCGAAGAGGCTCGCCGGGTCTGGGATGCCTTCATGTCCGACTTGCGGGCGCGGGCTACCCTCCAGTTTTTCGAGCCCGCCCCGGCTGCAAACTGACGGGGCACATACCCGGGCGTCCGCGGCTCGTTTGGGAGCCCGTTTCGTAGCGACCGAGCGCCCGGAGCCGAACGTCCCATTCCGCAGGAGTTTCCTGCATCGCCTGGCCGACAGCGGAAATCCGCAACCATCGGGTTTTTGCTGTCGGCCCGTTTGCATGGAGTGGCGGCTTTTGGGGTTTGTTCGGGGTTTCTTAATCAAGCGCCTGTATGAAAATAACTATTCCTTTGATCTGGCGGCTGTTTGATGAATGCACTGGATTACCCCGATACTGCGGCTAGCTGTGTACGAGCGTCTTGGGACGTCGCGTGAGGGGCATGAAAAACTCCGGGTTTGCGAACCGGTGATGGCGCGGCTCCCGCGACTGAAAGTGGGGGCGATTCTGGTTTCTCGACCGCTGCGATTTCCGCTTTCGCGGAAATAATGTGGAGTGGTTTGGTTGGTCTCGGCGACTCGAACTTTCGGTATACGGCCGGCTACCGGCATGTCCGCCGGCGCACGCAGTTGTCTGTTGACCGCGGTTTGCCTTCTCTACGCGGCCGCAGGCTGGGCCCAAGGACGTAAGGGAGGCCGGCCCGAGCCCACCGTTTCCCTGCTGGCAGCGGAACTTAAACTCTCTTTGCGGCTTCGCGCGCCATCCAAAGCGCGGGCTATTGCGCGCCAGCGTGGCCCCGGCTATCCCGCCCTCCGGCTGGAACTCGCTCTCGATTCTGGTCCTGTAACACCGGTGGAAACGACCTCCCGTCAGAGTCGGGCGTCGTCGTCCGCCGTTGCGTCTGTTACCGCGGCGCCGATGTCCATCGACGAGCCGGAGCAGCCAACGCCTTTCGAGGCCGTAAAGCCGGGGCCTTCGACGCTCGGCGTGGCGGCGGCTTCGTCTTCAGGGGACCGCCTGCCGGATTTTTCGCTCATCGACGGGTGGGCGATGCCGCCGATCCGTTGGGGTGGAAATACGTCGAGCTTGTACAACTGGACTCACAATTCCGAGGGGCCGGAGACGTTCCAGAATACCGACATCCTCAATCTGCGTGCCGCGAGCTACATTTATCAACCGTGGTATGCGCAGGTTTCGGGCGATGTCGGGCTGGTGATGGGCGATACCACAATAAAAGGGCAGGGCCTCAGCCAGCACTCGCGCTCGACGACCATGAATTACGGCGGCAATCTGAGCCTGTTTCCGCAGAGCCGTTTTCCGTTTGCAGCCTACGTGCAGCAGAGCGATAGCCGTGCGCACATGAGCAATACCGGTACCCATTACACGTCGTCGCGTTTCGGCCTCCGGCAAAACTATCGTCCGGAAGCCGGTGCAGCGAGCTATGCCGGAAGTTACGATCGCAGCGACGTCGTCAGCGGGACTCAGCGCAGCGTCGTGGATATGTTCGTGGGAACCTACGCCGAGACGATCGGCGATCATCGCGTTGGCTTGAACGGCCAATATTCGAAAACGATGGGCGATGCCGGCGGGCAGGGATCGGAATTGTTCAACGTGAATGCAACCCACAGCTGGAGCGAGGATCGGACGTTGAACGTATCGTCGGCGGCCAACTTTATGAACAACCGGCTCCGTACGTTCTCGAGAAGTGGCCTGGTCGATAACGACACCCAGCTGATTCAACTGAACAACTCGTTTTCGTGGTTGCCCGACGAGGATCTGCCGATCACCGTCAACGGCGGCGGCAATCTCCTGAGCCTGAGCAATTCGACGGCGGAGGCCGATACGCACCTGACCAACTTGCAGGGCTATCTCAATGCGAGTTATCGCGTGTGGGACAATCTATATGCGACGGCGGCCGCGACGGCATCGAGGATTTACAGCGACGGATTCAGCTTGTTCGGAACAACGCAAAGTGCAGGGCTCTCATATACGGGAATGTCTCTCGTTTTTGGAGAATATTCTTATAACTGGGGCGGGGGCGCCTCGGGCAACAACCAATTCGTTTCCTCTGGAACGGCGAGTCGCAGTGTTTCCGCGCAGGCGCAGCATTCGTTGACCCGTCGCGTCATGTTGAGCGAGACGAGTACCTTTCTGGTTAACGTCGGGCAGTCGGTTTCGGTGAGCGATGGGGTTCAGGTCGGGCAAAACAAAACGTTCACCCATTCGGGTGGCGCAACATGGAGCCAGATGCTGGGCGGTGGATCGGTGGGCTCGCTGTCGGCAACGGCGTCGGATACCGTGGTAGCCGGGGATTACGCGAGTCACTACCGCAACATTTCGATAAACGGCAATATCCAGAAACCATTGACCGGCCGCTCAACGCTGACCGCCAGCACCAACTTCGTACTCAGTCAGCAGCTGAAAGTGCCTGAAACCAGCCGAACAAGCGTGTTCGGGGCATCGGATAACCTGGATGGGAGTCGCACCTTGAGCGGGTCCGGCATGGTGACCTACAGCCAGCGGAGCCCTTTTGACGTGCAAAACCTTTTATATTCCGCAAGTCTCATGGTTAACATGACCGAAACCAACTTGCGCGTGGTGAGCGGCGATCCGAATTCACTCCCCTGGCAAACCGGGACGGTGTTCCAGCAGAATCTCGATTATCGGGTTGGGCGCCTCAATTTTCGAGGTACGGCCGCCGTGTCGAGACAGAATGGCAAGGAAAATGCTTCAGTGTTTTTCATGATGAACCGCGATTTTGGCGGGTTGTAAATTGCCCCGTTCCCCCGAGGACGATGGAGTCGACTTCATAGGTCTGGAATGATGACAGTACAAATACGAAAAAAAATCGGCGTTCTGCTCGCCGGCATGGCGGCGGTGCTTGCCATCCTCTTTGTCGACATGCCTGATGCCCATGCGGAGTACGGCGATGTCGTGATCAACAACTACTCCGACGTGGCAGGCATGCGCCCGGTCGTCTTCCCGCATTGGTTCCATCGCATCCGCTTCCGCTGCAAAGTCTGCCACGCCGACCTCGGATTCAAGTTCCAGGCGGGCGGCAACGAAATCAACATGGTCAAGATCATCGACGGCCAATTCTGTGGCGCATGCCACAACGGCGAAATCGCCTGGTCGCCGGAAAACTGCAACCTGTGCCACTCCGGTAAGCCGGGAACCAAGACGCAAGTGCATGAAAGCACGATCCAGAAACTTGCGCAGCCGGCTGGCGCCCCTGCGAAGAAATAAGGAGAGGCCGACATGAAACTTCGTAACCTGTTTGTACTGCTCGGACTTTCCGTCTTCTCCGTCTCGCCGACCTTGGCGCAACAATCGGGCAAGGACCTTTACACCAAGACCTGCGCCGTCTGCCACGCGACAGGTATTGCCGGCGCGCCCAAATACGGCAATGCCGCAGACTGGGGGCCGCGGATTGCGGGCGGTATGGCGCGGCTGTATACCAGCGCCCTGAAGGGAACGCCCAAAGGTATGCCAGCCAAGGGCGGGAATCCCGCGCTTCCCGATGCAACGGTGAAGAGCGCTGTCGATTACATGGTTGCTGCCGTCAAGGTGGCGGCGAAGCCCGATGATTCGGTCGCCAAACCTGCCGAGGCAAAGGCCGAACAGAAACCTGCGGAAACGATTCAATCGTCGCCGGCGGTGAGCGCCGCCCCGGTGGCGGCTGCCCCGGCTTCGGTAAGCGATGTCAATGCATTTAACCGGCTGCTCAAACCGGCCAGCAAGCGCAATTTGCCCCCAGCGGAAGACGGCATCCACGATGCAGCAAACGACGGCACGCATGCGCTTATGCCGCCGCTTACGGCCTTCGGCAGCTTGCCAAAGAGTTTCGCCGGGAACCGTGTGAATTGGGTTGAGGCAATTCAGAGCCGCAAGATCAATCCGCGTTACGATCGCAACGATCCGAACGCACAGCCGGTGATCATGGATCTCAACATCGTGCGCGAGGTGAAGGGCTACATGCCGGACGTGGTCTATCCGCACAAGCAGCACACGGAATGGCTTGATTGCTCGAATTGCCACCCGGCCATCTTCGTTCCGCAAAAAGGCGCCAACGCCATCAGCATGGCGGCCATTCTGATGGGCGAGAAGTGCGGCGTCTGCCACGGCAAGGTCGCTTTCCCCGTGTCGGAATGCAGGCTGTGCCACTCAAAGAAGAAAGACGTCCCCCGGCCTGCGCAGGCGGCACTGGATGCCGCCAAATAGTGCGGATACAAGGATGATCGCCATGAAAATGAAGTACATGTTTTTTGTCGCCACGCTGGCGACCGGTACCGTCTGTGCGCAGATGCAGGAGGCGGGGCAGCCCGTCGGCAGCGCCGCCACCCGCTTGCAGGCGACCCAGGAAGACCCTGAGTCCCTGAAGCTCAACATGGAATCTGTCGGCAAATTGCTGGAGACCTCGTCCGCCGCGCGACAGATCGATTCGAGCAACGTGCCGGAGGCGGTTGACGGTCGGCAAAAGGCGCGGGCGACCTACCAGGCGGCCCGCGACGCGCTGGCGGCGGGAGACCTGCAAAAGGCTGCGCAGTTATTGACCGAAACCCGTACATTGTTCTTCGCTGCCGTGCGCAAAGCCGCTCCCCAGGAAGTTACGACGAAGAAGCAGGAGAACGACTACAAGGCGCGGCTGGAGAGTGTCAATGCGCTGCTCGGCGCCTACAAGCGGGTCGCCAGCGAAAAGAGCGCCAAGGGGGTCGGGGAAACCACCGGCCAGATCGAGAAAGGCCTCGCGGCGGCGGCCAAGCTTGCGGAGGCGGGGAATTTTCTCGAAGGCCGTGCAGAACTGGATCGCGTTTATCTTGTGGCGAAGGCAAGCATCAGTGGCCTGCGCAGCGGCGATACACTGGTCCGGTCGCTGAACTTCGCCAACAAGGAAGAGGAATACCACTACGAAATCGACCGGAACAATACGCACCAGATGCTGATCGAAGTATTGGTAGCCGAAAAGCGTGCCGATACGATGGTGCAGAACTATCTTGCCAAGGCCAAGGATTTGCGTGCGCAGGCCGAGGCTGCCGCCAAGAGCAAAGACTATACGACTGGGGTAAAGCTACTTGAAGAATCGACTGCGGAGCTGGTACGTGCGATTCGCGGGGCGGGTATTTACATTCCGGGCTGAGTTGCGTAGGACACCGGGCGCCAGGGCGATGGTCGTCCTGGCGCTTTGTCTTTTTACGGGACCGGCGGGGGCCGACAATGTTTGGCAGCCATTGCGCAAAGATGGCCTGCACGATCCCAAGGGGCCGGGAATCAACCTGCTTCAGGAGCCGGGCGAGGCGCTTTCAAAATTACCGCCGGATGTGACCGGCAATATGGTGCGCTGGGTCGAGGCGATCCAGAAGGGCCACATCAAGCCGCGGCCGAGCATCAAACCGGGCGTGCAGGCGCGGATTCTCGATCAGGACATCCTGCTCAATCTCAAGGGAGGAATGCCGATCGTCCTGTTTCCCCACAAACGGCATACCGAATGGCTCGACTGTTCGAATTGCCACGACGGCGTTTTCAAAATGCAGACCGGGGAGACGAAGCTGTCAATGTTCCAGATCCTTGCCGGCGAGCAGTGCGGAATCTGCCATGGTGCCGTTTCGTTCCCCTTGACCGAATGCAACCGCTGCCACAGTGTCCTGCGTCCGGGAGACGTGCCGCGCAAATTTCAATCCAGTCCGCCGCCGTCACACGTGCCGCCTGCCAGTCCATGAGATCCCTCATTGTCCTGCTCTGCGCTGTGATCATCGCCGCTGTGGCCGCTCCCGCGGCGGCCGAGTACGCCGATGTGGTACTCAACAGGCGTGCGGAGAAGGAAGGCGTACGCCCGGTGATCTTTCCCCATTGGTTTCATCGCATCCGTTTCCAGTGCCGCGTATGCCATGCCGAACTCGGCTTCAAGATGCGGGTGGGGGCGAACGATGTCCGGATGCCGGACATCGTCGAAGGCAAGTTCTGCGGTGCCTGCCACAACAACGACATCGCCTGGGGCCCGGATCGCTGCGATCTTTGCCATTCGGGCAAGCCCGGCCTGGTGACCGGGATTTTCGGCGGACACGAGACCAATGGCCCCGGACGCTGGTAGCCGCCGGATGGCGCTGAAGTACGCCGCGGCCTTGCTGTCCGGCGGATGGGGGATCGCGCGGGCGGCGCCGCCGCCGCGTCCGGCCGGGGCGTTGCAGGCGCTTTTCAGCGTAGCGGGCGCTCGCCTGCTGGCGCATCCCGAACCGACCGGGAACGCGCTGCGCGAGGAACTCGGGCCGTATGTACCGTTGATTTTTCCGGTCGCCGTCGCCGGTTCGTTCGGCGATCTGTACATCGCCGATGCCGGCGTCTCCCGCCTTTATCGCTACGATCGTGGGCGCAACGCATTTGCCGTCATTCCGAATGTGCGTATCGGTCCGAATACCCGCCTACAGACGGGGCCCGACGGCTCGCTCTACGTACTCGATCCGTTCAGTTCCCGGATTGACCGTTTCACCCGCGGCGGCACGCGCCTGACCACGTTTCATCCGCGGCAACCCGCTAGCCGCTATTCCGATTTTGTCGTCCATCCGCTGAGCGGCCGGCTCTATGCCGTAGACTCCGCCTATCTGTGCATCGACGAGATCGAACCCTTGGGAAACATCGCCATAGAACGGCTGCGCATCGAGGAACCGGGACCGGTGGCAATTACGGATCGGGGCATCCTCTATCTCGGCGGGGCGAATTGCGGCTGCGTGAATGAATGGATCGAAGGCCGTTCCGGCCGCCGCTTTGCAGCGGGAAAGCTGCGCTTGCCGCGCGCCCTGGCTGTGATCGGGCCGCAGATCGTTGGGCTGGACGGCGAGCGCAACATTGTCCTGATCCACGAAGAGGGGATGGACAAAATCGCTCCCCGGCCGCTTGGCCTGCTTGCGCCGGAAGGCATCGCTGCGGCCCAGGGGTTGCTGCTGGTGGCGGACGGAGCGGGGCAGCGCGTGACGGCTTTTCGGCCGGTGAGCGCATGATGTCGCGCGCTGTCGTTTTCGCGGCCGTTGCGGCACTGCTCGCCGGGTGCTCCACCACAGCCGAGACGCCGGCGTTCCGGCTGGCCATGGACAGCCGGGCCGAGACCCGAAATCTGCTCTGGCCGCGCAACGAGGACGGGGTCGTGCCACGCTATTTCTATGCGGGAGAACTGATCGGCGAGGATAATTTCGTCCGGCAATCCCGCTTGGGGGACGACGCCAAGGGAATGCTGGCGCGATTTTTCGATTTCATCATCGGCGAATCGCCTCCGCTCCACCTCGATCGGCCGTTGTCCGGCGTGGTCGATGAAGCCGGGCGGGTCCTGGTGACCGATATGGGGCGTGCCGCGATCTTTGTTTTCGACGAAACGAACGGCAAGCTTTCGCTTTGGGAGAAGGCGCAGGGCCTGGCGAATTTCATTTCGCCGGTCGGGATTGCGCTCGGTCCCGACGGACAGATCTTCGTCGCGGATGCGGAGCTTGCCCTGGTTTCCAGGCTCGACCGGGAAGGGCGCCCGCAGGAGCCGATCGGGCGTGGTCAGTTGAAACGGCCGACCGGAGTGGCCTACGAGCCGCAAAGCCAGCGCATTTATGTCTGCGATACGGGAACCCACCAGATCAAGGTCTTCGGCCTGGACGGGCAGTTGCTGGCCACCTGGGGTGGGCGCGGCGAAGGGCCGGGGGAGTTCAATTATCCGACCCATATCGCGGTAAGCCATAAGAAGCTCTACGTCAGCGATACACTCAATGCACGGGTTCAGGTACTGTCCACGGTGACCGGGAGTTTCCTCGGTGCGGTCGGTAAGCGCGGCCTGTACGTCGGCGATATGGTTCGGCCGAAGGGCGTTGCGACCGACAGCGAGCAAAATATCTATGTGGTCGAGTCCAATCACGATTACCTGTTGATCTACAACCGTCGCGGCGAATTTCTCATGCCCATCGGGGGCATCGGCGACGGCCCCGGCAACTTCCATTTGCCGGCCGGCGTTTGGGTCGACGCGCGCAACCGGGTTTTCGTGGCCGACATGATCAACAGCCGTGTGGCGGTTTTCCAGTTTCTCGGAGGAGATGGCGACAGTGAGGATCGGTAGGCGCTTCGGTTTCCTGATGGCGTTGTCGGCGCTCTTTTTGCTCGTCGGCCTGGCGAATGCCGCTCGTCAATCCAAGATCAGCGACACCAAGCACAATCTTTCCTCGACCGGGACCGGCACCACGCATTCCACCAGCGAGAGCCAGATCTGTGTGTTCTGCCATACCCCCCACGGGGCGGAGAATGCCGAGCACACTCCGCTGTGGAACAAGACGCTGCAAAACACCACCTACACTCCCTACAGCTCCTCGTCGCTCGATGCGGCGACCATCCAGGGCAGTTCCGCGGGCCAGCCGCTGGGCAGCTCGAAACTTTGTCTTTCCTGCCACGACGGCGTCATCGCGCTGGGCAATGTGCGGGTTTTGCGCGGGCAATTGAACCAGACCATCGGTGGCGGCACCAACGTCACCATGCCCGGCGGCAGCGGATCGACGACCGGCTATACGCGCCTGCTCGGTACCGACCTGACCAACGACCACCCGATCTCCGCCACCTTCGATTCGACGCTGTCCGACCGGGACGGCGAACTGCGCCGGCCGGACCCTTCGACCCAGCAGTGGGGTACCGTCTTCGGGCCGCGCACCAGTTCCTTCAAGCCCTCGCTGCCGCTGGCGCAGACCGGTGCCAGCGGCAAGGGCCAAGTGCAGTGCACCACCTGTCACGACCCCCACATCAAGGAAACCGACCTCACCGCCGAGCGCAATATCAAGTTCCTGCGCCTCAAGCGTTTCCAGGCCGTCCAGCCGACCAGCACCTACAGTGCGACCAACGACATCGTCTGTCTCGCCTGCCACGACAAGGGTATGCAGGGAGCGGGCGGCAACACCTGGGCGTATTCGGTGCACGCCAATTCGCAGGTCGCCACGCAGACCTACAAGACGGCGGCGGCCGATACCCGCGAATTCCCCTCGACCACCTCGGGGGCCGGGTCCAACATTCCGGTCTGGAAAGCCGCCTGCCTCAACTGTCACGATACCCATACCGTCTCCGGCGCCCGCCGTCTGTTGCGCGAAGGCACCGACGCCGCGCCCGGGTCGGCCCTGTATCTCGGTGGTTACAAGGCGGGCGGTGCGGCGGCGCTGGAAGAAACCTGCTACCAGTGCCATACCGACACCACCAACAGCATCCTCAACGACTCGACCATCGATCCACCCAACATCAAGCAGGATTTCGCGCTGACCTACCGCATGCGCATCCGCAGCGTCGACCAACCCAGCGGCGGCACGGAAACCCACGACGTCGGCGGCAACTTCAACGACACGTACAACGACTGCACCAATGTCACCAACAAGTGCGGCGCCGACTTGATCGAAAGCCGCACGCAATTGGGCAACGGCAATGCGAACAATCGCCATGTCGAATGCTCCGACTGCCACAATCCGCATCGCGTCGTGAAGTTTCAGTTGTTCTACGGCAGCGGCGGCGTCATCTCCGGAACGCCGGATGCGTCTGCGGCCCACAAGCATACCGACGCCTCCGGCTATACCCATACCAACGTCGCTTCCGGCGCCCTGCGCGGCAGTTGGGGCGTCGAGCCGGGATACACCTGCTGCTCGTTCCACACCGCCGCCACCAGCTTTACGGTGCGGCGCGGCGACCCCGGCAACGACTCGGTGACCAACGATTCGAACGCCGACAGCAAAACCTACGTCACCCGCGAATACCAGATTTGCCTGAAATGCCATTCCAGCTACGGCTACGGCACCACGCCGCCGAATCTCGATGCGAACAATACGAAAGGCCTGACGGCGTCCGGCACCAACAGCCTGACCCAGTACACCGACCAGGCCAAAGAGATGCAAGCGCCTATCGGCCATGCCGACGAAGGCATCGCCAAGGGCGACGAGGCCGGAGCCATCGGCTACAACTCGGGCAACCACCGCTCCTGGCATCCAGTGATGCGGGCCACAGGACGCACCGCGGCCAAGCGCAACGTCACGGCGACCAGTGCCTTCCGTACTCCGTGGAGCAACGCGGTCGGCACCCAGACCATGTATTGCAGCGACTGCCATGGCTCCAATACGGCCAGCACGACGGCGATTCCGAGCACCGGCAACGCATGGGGGCCGCACGGGTCCACCAATCCGTTCCTGCTCAAGGGCGTGTGGCATAACGACGTCGATTCCGGCACCACCAACCTGCTCTGCCTGAAGTGCCACAACCCCACCTCATCGTCGGGTTTTAGCGGGGGTGGCAGGGGCAATTTGCATTCCTACCATATCAACCGGATCGGGCGCATCGAATGCACCTGGTGTCATGTGGCAGTACCGCACGGCTGGAAAAACCGCTCCCTGCTGGTCAACCTCAACGATGTCGGCGAGGAGGCGGGGCAGGGCGTGGGATCGAGCAAGGAAGTCAGCATCAACGGCAGCGGCAACTACTACACCAAGGAACCGTATTACCTCGAAGCCAAGAACAAGATTCTGACGTTTGCCAATGCCGGCAGCTGGTCCGATACTTCGTGCGGATCGGCGGGCAAGTCCGGTACCGGACTGACTACAGGACGCATCAACAGCACCGATGGAGGAACAAGTAATGCCTCCGGATCGGGTAAGAACTGGATGACGAACATGTGCTCCAATCCGCCGTGAGGCCGGGTCGGCCTGCCTGCGTCGTCATGAACGCCCCCGACCGGAGCGATGCCGTAAGCGACGAAACAGCCGCCGCCGCGAACTGGATCGAACGGCTGGCCGCGCTGCGGGTCACGCTGGTCGCGCTGGTGCTGCTGGCGCTGGGTGCCATCGTTGCCTACAACGCCGAGGGCGAAGGCCGCGCCACCCTGCCGCTGGTCCTGCCGTTGAGCGTGTTGGCGATGAATCTGCTGGCGGCGGTCGCCAGCAACCGGGCCTTCCGTCGCCAGACCGCGCTGCTGGTGTTCCACCTGGCGCTGCTCGCCATCGTCGTTCTGGTCGCGCTGGGGCGCCTGACCTATCTGCGCGGGGCGACGGAGGTCGTCACCGGCACGGAGTTTTCCACGCTGATCCATCAGGATGCCGGACCGTGGCACTGGAACCGGCTGGATCGGGTACGTTTCACCAATGACGGATTCGCGATCCGTTATCAGCCCGGTTTGCAGCGGGAACGGACGGTTAACCGGGTGCGCTGGATCGATGAAGACGGCCAGCGGAAAATCGCCGAGGTCGGCGATATCGAACCGCTGGTGATTGGCGGTTACCGTTTCTACACCACGCACAACAAGGGTTTTGCCCTGATGTTCCGTTGGCAGCCGCAGCCGGGCGGTGAGGCCGCCGTCGGCAGCGTCAATCTGCCGGCCTACCCTGCCCGCGAGCATGAGCAGGCGCGCGAATGGCGGCTGCCCGGCATCGATGCCCCGATCTGGACTCTGCTGGATTTCGACGAGGTGCTGCTCGACCCGGAAAGCGACGCCGAATTCCGCCTGCCACAACGTCACCAAGTGGTTGTGCGCATCGGCGACCGGCGCTGGACGGTGGCGCCAGGCGGCCGGATCGCACTCGAAAACGGTACGTTAACCTACGAAGAACTGCGCACCTGGATGGGCTATGCCGTGTTCTACGATTGGACCATTCCCTGGCTGTTGACGGCCTGCCTGGTGGCAGTACTGGCGCTGGCATGGCATTTCCGCAGCAAATATTTCGCCCAGCCCTGGGCGGCGGGCAACTGACATCGCAATGGATACCCCATGGATACCGAACTCAAATTTCTCTGGGCGGCCATCGTTGCCTACGTGCTGGCAGGCATCTGGTCGATCTTCGGCGCCGTGCTGCGTAAGGACTATGGTCGTACCATCCTCGTCCTGATCGGCGCCGGCCTCGCCCTCCACACGCTGTCGCTCGGGTTGCGCTGGGACCGGCTGGGCCACGGTCCGTTCATCACCCTGTTCGAAATCCTCTCGAGCAACGTCTGGAGCCTGACGCTGGTGTTCGGTCTCAGCTACTGGCGCTTTCCCGCCATCCGCGTCACGGCCGCCGTGGTGATGCCGATCCTTTTCGTCCTGATGGGCTGGCTGATGCTGGCGAGTCCGGAGGAAGGGCATTTCCCACCCACTTACCATACGCCGTGGCTGTACATCCACATCGGCCTGTCCAAGGTTTTTCTCGGCACGCTGCTGGTGGCGGTGGGCATGGCGGTCTGCATCCTGCTGCGCGCACGGGGCCGCACCGGCGGCTGGCTGGCGCGGCTGCCCGACAGCGAACGGCTCGACGACCTGGCCTATCGTTTCATGGCGCTGGGGCTGATTTTCGAATCGCTGATGCTGATCTCCGGCGCCATCTGGGCGCAGGATGCCTGGGGGCGCTACTGGGCCTGGGACCCGCTCGAAACCTGGTCGTTCATCACCTGGATCCTGCTGGCCCTGGCCCTGCACATGCGGATAACCCTGAAACCCTCGCCGGCGCGCGGCGCGCTGATGATCCTCGCCGTGTTCTTCATGGCCTTCGTCACCTTCTTCGGCGTCCCTTTCGTTTCCACCAAACCGCATCAGGGCGCGGTGTGAGCGGTTTCGTCGGCCGCCGGCGACGGCATGCGCGCGCGGCGGAGGCGGCATGACGCCGGCGACGATGCGCTGGCTCGATCGCCGCGTCGGCGCCCTGCTGTGTCGCGGGCTTGCGCGCCTGCGGCGCGCGCTGCCGATCGCGCCGCGCCCGGCGGCTCACGGGCGTGCCGTGCTCTGCATCGGCCTGGCGGAAATGGGCAGCATCGTGCTGGCGGCACCTGCGATCCGGCGGCTCGACAATGCGGGCGCGGAGACTTATTTCCTGACTTTCGCGCGGCATCGCGACGTGCCGCCCCTGGCCGGAGCGGTGGGGGCCGACCGCGTGCGAGTGCTGCGCACCGAAAGCTTCCTGTGCCTGCTGCTCGACGTCGGGCGGTTCGTGCTCTGGGCGCGTCGGTTGCAACTGTCTGCGGTCGTCGATCTGGAACCATGCATGTTCTTTTCGACGCTGCTGGCGGTTGCCAGCAGCGCGCGTGAGCAGGTGGGGTTCGCCCACGATGGCCGGCAATGGCGGGCGCGCAACGCCCTGTACACCCGCCCGCTGGCCTATGTGCCGCAGCGGCACATGGCGGAAAATTTCGCCGCGCTCATCGCTCTCGCCGGCGGTTGTGCGGGAGCCGGCGCACGCAGATCCCCGGGCGCGCCGATTCCGCCGCTGCCGACCGCGCGCCATGCGGCGGCGGACATCGGGCGCCGGATAGCCGGCGCGTTTCCGGGCAGTGCGCCGGAGGGCCCGCTGATCTTCCTCAATCCCAACGCCGGCGATGCCATTCCGCAGCGGCGCTGGGATGCCGCCCGTTTTGCCGAACTCGGCACGCGCCTTCTGCAGCGCCGGCCGGATGTCCGCATCGCCTTGATCGGCAGCACTGCCGACCGGCCCGCCTGTGCCGAAATCGCGACGCGCCTGCCGGCAGGCCGCTGCGCGAATCTGGCCGGGGAGTTCGGTATCGACGAACTGCCGGCGCTCTTCGCGCACGGCCATCTGCTGGTCAGCAACGATTCGGGGCCGGCCCATCTGGCCTCGCTGACGACCCTGCCGACGATCGTGCTGTTCGGCCCGGAAACGCCGGCGCTGTACCGGCCGCTGGGCAATGCCGTTGCGCTTTACGCCGGCCTGCCTTGTTCGCCCTGCATCACGCCGCAGACCCACCGCGCCAGCGTTTGCACGGACAACCGCTGCATGCAGGCCATTTCGGTCGACCGGGTCCATGCCGTTGCCGAGGATCTGCTCTCCGCCCCCCGGGCGCACCGGCCGATCGCGGAACCGGAGATGGCCGCATGATCCCGCGCCGACGCATCGAAATCGAGGCGGCGGACATCGGCGATTTTTTTGCCGCGCCGTTCCTCTCCCACCGCCGCCATCGTGACGTGCACGTCTTCGAGGGCGCGTTGGCGGCCTATCTGGGGTGTCCCCAGGTGCGCGCGGTGAGCAGTGGGCGCGACGCGTTGCGGGTGATCCTGGCGGCGCTGGAACTGCGCCCCGGCGACGAGATCGTGATACCGGCCTATACGCTGGGCGAACTGGTGCCGTTTTTGCAGCGCGACGGCTATCGCCCGATCGCGGCCGATGTCGATAGCCGCAGCTACAACGTCACCGTCGATACCGTGGCGGCTGCGCTGACGCCGCGGACGCGGGCGATTCTGGTGTTGCATGCCTTCGGCGCGCCGTGCGACATCGTCGGGATCGGCGAACTGGCGCGCACCCACGCGATTCCGCTGATCGAGGACTGTGCGCATGCGCTGGGGGCAACGGCGGGGGCGCGAAAAGTCGGCACCTTCGGCCGCGCCGGGTTTTTCAGCTTCGAAGTCAACAAGCCGGTGGCCACCTTCGGCGGCGGTATCGTCGCCACCGCCGATGCGGAACTGGCGCGGCGCATCGACGGCCTCATCGACCGGCGTCCGGCAACGGAATGGCCGGCATTGCGCAAGGCGGTGTTCAAAATGGCCGAAGAAATGGCGGTGCGCAGCCCCTTGTACGGCGTTGCTGCCGCCCTGATGTTTTCCGAACGGCGCTCCGGCGCGTTCGAGCGCCATTACCGCCGCTTCCACGACCGGGTAAGAACCCAGGAGCTCGCCTACAGCGGCTTCCAGGCCCGCGTCGGTTTGCGCCGGCTGCGCCGGCTAGATCAGCGCAATGCGCAAATGAACGCGCACTGGGAGGAATTGCGGCGCCGGCTCGACGGAACGCCGTTGGTGCCGCAACAGCGCGACCGTTTCGGCACGCCGGCGTTCTACAACTTCGCCGCCGCCGTTCCGGGGGCGCTCGCTCCGCTGCGCGATGCCGCGCGTCGGGCAGGCATCGATATCGCCATTCGCGGCGAAGCGATGGACGATGTGGCCGCGCTGCTGGGGCAAGGCGGCTGCCCGAATGCGGCCGCGCTGTTCGGGTCGCTGGCGCTGCTGCCGCTGCATGGTGGTGTCGCGCCGCTCCGCCTCGATGCGATGGCGCAACGTCTCCGTACCGTGCTGGCAGCGGTCCGATGAGCGGGGTCGTTCTGCTGCGCGTCGACCGCGCGAATGGCAGCGAGGGCCATCCGCGCCATGTGCATCCCGCCCTCGACCTGAAATATGTCCAGGCCGGCCTACAGGTAGCCGGGTGTCCGTCGGTACCGATCGTCGATGGCTGGCGGGATGGCGGTGGCCCGGCAAGTTGGGTGGCGCAGGCGCTGCGCCATGCGCCGCGCGTCGTCGCCATCAAGGCCGCCAGTTGGTGTCTGAGCGAAGCGACGGAATGTGCGGCGGCGCTCAAGCGGCATGGCGTGACGACCGTCGCTATCGGCCAGCAGGTCGAGCACCGTCAGCGCCTGCGCGATCCGCGCTGGATGGCGGCGTTCGACGTGGCGCTGCTCGGCGAACCCGAACAGGAGTTGACGCGCTGCATTGCTGGATTGCTCGCCGGAAACCCGGACCGGGCGCACCTGCTCGAGCACTATCGGGCGGCGTTCGAGGCCGGCCGCCGCTTCCAGGTTGCTGATCCGGCGGTGCTGCCGCGGCCCGCGTTCGATGCCGGCGAACTCGCCGCCTATCCTTTCCCGTTCCCGGTTGCCGCGGCCCCCTTGCACCGCTGGGGCTACGCGATGACGGCCTGGGGCTGCCCGCACGCCTGCCTGCATTGCACCGCCATCGTGCGCAAGAGCACGCAGCGTGGTTTGCAGAAGCGCGCGCCGCGCGACGTGGCGGACGAGGTGGCAGGGTTGCTGGAGCGGGGGGCGCAGGCGATTTCCTTTGAGGACGATACGTTGTTCGCCGATGGCCGCCATTTCCTCGCCCTGTGCGAGGAGTTCGCGCGCCGCCGCCTGATTTTCCGCTGGATGGCCAACGCCCGGCCCGACGAACTGGACGACGCCCTGCTGCGGGCGGCCGTCGAGAGCGGCGGCTGCTGCCTGAAAGTCGGCGTCGAAACCGGCGTCCCGCGCCTCATCGAGGCGCTCGGCAAGGCCCGTTGCGGCGAGCGGTGGCTTGCCCGCACCGAGGCCGGCTTCGCCGCGCTGCGCCGTCACGGCATGGCCTCCGTCGCGTTGTTCATGGTCGGCCTGCCGGGTGAGACCGAGCCGGACGTCGATCAGTCGATCCGGCTGGCGCTGCGCATCGCGCCGGATTACGTCCAGGTGCAGCAATTCACCGCCTACCCCGATATCGGCTTGTGGACCCGGGCGGCGTCAGCGGGCGACCCGGACGCGCTGTACCACTACGGCGCCGCCGCCGATTTTCCGGCGCGGATGCAGCGTCGGTTCTACCGTCGGTTCTATTTGCGTCCGCGGTTCGTTTTTGCTCATGCGGTGCGCTATTGGCGACATTATCTGCATCCGGCGGGGCAGGGCGCCAGCGCACGTGCGCTGCGCTTCATCGTGCCTTTCGGCAAACGGACCGCGGCGTCATTTCGTTCCCGCTAGCGCATGAGCCCGGGCCGTTTCCAGCCGTCGCACCGCGAGCCAGAGTGCCACTGCCACCAGCGCGGCGCCCGGCTGGATGCCGCTGGCCCAGGCAAACTCGCGCAGACCGAGCAGGGCCGCGGCGCAGATGGCGAGGGCCGGTGGCTCCCAGCGTGCCGCGCCGCGCTGCCGCATGTCGGCCCACAGCCATGCCAGGGCGGGAACCATCAGCACCAGGTCGTAGAGATAGACCATCGGTACGGCCAGCAGGGTCGCCGAGCAGAGGATCGAACAGCGCAAATCGCCGCGCTCGTCGATGTCGCCGGAGCGGCGCCAGGCCCAGACCACCAGCAGCAGGGCGCACAGCGTTGCGACGATCTGGCCGTACCAGGCCAGCGCCGGCTTCAGGCCCAGCGAGTGGAGAAAACTGAGCACGCTGGTCATGGCCTGCCATTTGTAGGCGCCGGCCTGGAATCCGGCGAAATTGTTGGCGACGGTGCCGATGAAGCCGTACCAGACGTCGATACCGAAGGCCAGGGCGCTGGCGAGCATCAGGAATACGACGCTGAGGCTGGCGCTGACGAAGGTGCGCCAATGTCCCGCGGCGATCAGCGCGAATGGGATCAAGATGCCGAAATGCGGCTTGCAGCTGGCCAGCCCGATCAGCATGCCGGCGATCATCGGCCGCGTGGCGATCAGGGCCAGTCCGAGCGCAATCAGTCCGGCGGTGAGGAAGCCGGTCTGGCCATACATGATGTTGAAAAATACTGGCGGCGTCGCCAGTGCAAACAGCCAGAATTCCCGGTCATGCAGGATGCGACGGAGAGCTGCCAGATAGGGCAGCGCCGTCGCCGCCAGCCAGGCGATGTAGGCGCCGAAATACGACAGGTAGGCCAGCGGTGCGGCGAAGAAAATGAACATCGGCGGGTACAGCCACGGCGGGAATCCGACCTGCCGCGCCTGTTCGTCCGACAGCGTTCCGTCGTAAGCCGCCTGGGCCGCCTGAAGTGTTGCCGCATACATCTGCCGGCCCAGATACAGATGACTGGCTTCTTCCTGCCGCAGCAGCAGCGATGCGGCATAGAGCGAGGTGTAATCGGTGAACAGCGGCGTTTCGCCGTTCTTCGCGGCATGGAACCCCTCCCGGTGGACATAGATCGCGCTGGCGAGGTAGGCGATGAAGATCATTCCGCCGAGGATGGCCGGCCAGCGCAGGGAGAGCCGCGGGAACGTGGACTTCGCAGGTTGCATGGGACAATACGTGCCGGTAGAGGGTTTTATCGAGTGTGTGCGATGGTAGGGACGAATCTTGCCTTCCGCAATGCGAAAATGCCCGCCGCGCAAACTCCGTGCTTCCGTCATCTTGCTCAACTGTCTGAATTTCCCTGTTGCCGACGCATCGGCCCGCCACCGTGCCGGCGCCTGGCTGATGCTGGCGACAGCGGCCGTGGCCGCCGCCGGCCTGTTCGCCATCCTCATTGCGCTGGCGCGGGTGCCGGCGCTCGGCACGCTGTTCCCCGGCCCGCAGTTCTATCGCGTGGCGCTGACCTTGCATGTCAACCTTTCGCAATGGGTCTGGTTCATGGCATTTGCCGGGATGCTGTGGAGTTTCGCCTCTCGTCGCGCATCGATCGCCGCGGATTGGCTGGCTTTTGCGCTGGCCTGCGGCGGAGCGCTGGCGATGTCGGTTTCTCCGCTGTTCGGGCCGGCGTTGCCGGTGATGAGCAACTACATGCCGGTGCTCGGCGGGCCGCTGTTCATGGCCGGGCTGCTGGCGTACGGACTGGCGGTGCTGATCAAGGCCGTCCTGGTTCTGTACGAGGGCCTGCCGCTGGCCGAACCGATGGAACGCGCCACGCGCATCGGTCTGGCGATGTCCGCCGTCAGCGTGCTGGCCGCGCTGGCGATCCTGGCATGGAGCCATCTCTCGGCGGCGGGTGCGTTGAGCGGCGATGCCTATTTTGAGACGCTGTTCTGGGGCGCCGGGCATGTCTGGCAATTCTCCCTGACCACATTGATGACACTGTGCTGGATCGGACTGGTCGCCACGCAGCCGAACGTACCGCCGTCGCCGCGCTGTCTTGGCGCGCTGTATGGGTTGGGCGCCGCCCCGGCCGTCGCCGCGCTGGCGATCCCGCTGTTCGTCAGCCCGGGCGAGCGTACCTATTTCGTCATCTTCACCGAGCTGATGCGCTGGACCAGTTGGGAAATTCCGCTCGCCGTCGGTCTGCTGGTCGTCGCCCGGGCCCGCCGTGGCGGCGCGGCATTGCCGGCTGGAGTCGGCCTCTCGCTGCTGCTTTTTGTTTGTGGCCTGCTTCTCGGCGCCGCCATCGATGCCCAGACGACGCTGGTCACTGCGCACTATCACGGCACGGTCGGTTCCGTCACGCTGACCTTCATGGTGTTCACCTATCGCGTCCTGCCGCTGCTGGGTTTCGGCAGTCCGCGACCGCAGGCGGTCCGCCGCCAACTGGCGCTGTACGGCTGGGGCATTCTGCTGATGATGGCGGGTCTGGCCGGCGCCGGCGCGATGGGAGCCCCGCGCAAGCTGCCGGGCAACCTGGGCTTCGAATTCGGTATCGAGACCGTCTCCCGCCTGTTGCTGGGGGTCGGCGGCACGCTCGCCACGGTCGGCATTCTGATGTTTTCCGGCCTGATCGCGCTGCGCCTGGCAGGCGTCCGCGGCGTTCCCAGTCCATGTCTGCCATGAGCCTGTCGGCGACCGCACCCCCGCCCGCCCGCCTGCTTGCGACCGCCTGGTTCGGCCTTGCGCTGGCGGCGCTCGGCCTTTCGGTCCTGGCGGCCCTGGCGCTGATCGCCGTGCGACTGCCTTTTTTCGACCACGGAATGCGCGCCGTCGTCCCGCTGCTCGCGCTGCATGCGGTGCTTGCCGCACCGCTCTGGCTGTTGTCCGCGACCGCCGGAGTCTTGGCGCTGATTGCGTCCCGACCCGGAATCGTTGCGTGGGGCAGCTGGTGGCTGGCGCTGGCTGGAACCGTCGCGCTGGTCGTTTCGCCCGTCTTTGGGGGCGGGGTGTCGCTCTCCGGCCTGTTTCTGCTGCCGATGCTCGACAATGCGCTGTTTCTCGGCGGCATGGGGACGTTCGCCCTGGCGCTCGGGATCGTCGTGGTGCGCAGCCTGCCGTCGATGTGGCGATTTGCCGGCGGGCCGCCGTGGCAGGTGGCGCTGGCCTGGGTGCTGCCGGCGTTGGCCGGGGTTCTGGCGTTGGCGCTGGCCGTGGCTGTCCGGGCGGATAGCGTTGCCGGACTGGTCGAACCCCTGTGGGGCGTCGATCACGCCCTGCAATTCGTCTACGTCCTGCTGCTCGTGGCTGCCTGGGCGGCGCTGGCCGAAGCGCTCTGGCCCGGCGTATTCCTGCACCGCCGCCTGCTGCATGGCGTGCTGGGTCTTGCGCTGTTCCCCGTTGCGGGCGTCATTGCCCTGACGATCGTGTTTCCTGCCGGCAGTGCGGAATACATCGACGGGATTTTCTGGCTCGCGCGCTGGGCTTTCTGGCCGGCGGCAGCGCTGTTGGCGACCGTTCTGACGTTCCGCTTGGTAACGCAGGTGCGGCGGCATTCCCTCAACATCGAACAGCAGGGCCTTGCGCTGTCGCTGCTGCTGTTTGCCGCGGGGGCTGCTGCGGGCGCGGCCGTCAGCAGTGACCCGATCGCGACGCCGGCGTTTCTTCACGGCACCCTGGGGGCGCTCACGCTGGCCGGCCTGCTGGCGTGGCAGCGTTGGCTGGCGGGTCATGTGGGCGCGGACAGGTATCCCGGCCGGCCGTCGCGCATCGCCCTCGTCTATGGAGCGACCCAGTTGTTGCTCGTCGTTGCGCCGACCATCGTAGAAACAGCGGGCGCCGGGCACGATGGGTTCCGGGTTTTCGGCGCGACTGTGCAAACGGCGGCGATGTGGGTCGCCCGCGCTGGCGGTGCCGCCGCCGCCCTGGCGTTGGCCGCCTGCGTTCTGAACGGCCTGCGCAGCACGGCCGAGCGTCGTTCGCCGAACAGCGAACGACGTCGCGACATGCGCCCGTTCGCGATCGGCATCACCTTGCTGCTGGTGGCCGGCGGCGGCTGGCTGGTGCAATCCGTGCCGCGCTCGGACGGTGCGTTCGTTCCGCGTGAGCATGCGGCGGAACGCCTCAAGGCGGACATCGAACAGCGCTTCCAGCAAGGCGTGATCATGCTCCATGCGAAGCAATACGAGCACGCGCTGACTGCCTTCCATCGCGTGCTGCAACTGGCGCCGGAAATGCCCGAGGCGTATGTGAATACCGGTTTTGCCCTGCTCGGCATGCAGCGCTACAAGGAGGCGGCCGACTTTTTCGAAAGCGCCACGCAGTTGCGCACCACCCAGGTCAATGCCTACTACGGGCTGGCCGTGGCGCTTGAAGGCCTGGGCGATCTGCCCGGCGCGCTGGGGGCGATGAGAACCTATGTACACCTTTCGAAACCCGACGACCCGTTCCGTCCGAAGGCGGAGGCGGCGATCTGGGAATGGAGCGCAGCGCGGTCGGCGACCACGCCTTCCCGGTCTGCCGGGGATGGCGCTGACGCGCAACCTCCCGCGATTCCTAGCGGTGCGCTACGGTGATGACGATATCGTTGACCGCGTCGCGGACTTGCGTCACCTGGACATGGGGTGCGTCGGCCAGGCCCGGCGTGAGCAATCCGTACATGTATTGCATGTCGGCGTCGTCGGCGGCGCTCACCTCGATGCGGATGACCACGTCGGCAAATTCCTTCGACGCGCAAATCCGGGCTACGCCGGTGAGCATCTGTTCGAGGCTGGAATGACGGCGCTTCAGGCTGTCGAGCGAAATCGAAATGTAGATCGAGTCGATGCTGCGGCCGTCCTCGCGGGTTCCGCGCAGGCCGTGGCTGAATCCATGGCGGCTGATCGAATACGACAGCCGTTCATGCAGTTCGGCGATGCGCTGCTCCCGTTCGACGTGCAGAGGCTTTATCGCTGTGCAGCCGCAGAGGATGCCGATCGTTACAAACAATAGCGCCGGTAAGAGTCTTGCCACAGTACGCAATGCTCAATCTCCTTGGGGAGGGATTCGAATGTCGCAAGAATAACCGATCCTTTGTCGTCATACCCTCATCGAACTTGCGGTTTTGAGTCAGAATTACCGGGCGGGATGAAAATTCGAATCGGGGTAGGGTGAAATTTCTTTCGTATTTCAAGGGGCCAGGCATGGGTTACTTTCGCAGCATCGTGCAGGGGGGCGCGTTCCTTCTGTTCACCGGATTTTTTGTTCCTGTGCATGCGGAGTCGTCCGCCGAGGCGAAGATAAAGGCGCTTGAGGCCAGACTTGAGCAGTCGATGGCGCTGATCGAGCAACTGGCGGCCAAGGTCAGCCAGCTCGAACAGGCGGGTGCCGGCGTGCGCGAGGTGCAGACGCAGTCTGCCCGGCAGTCGGCCAAGATCGAACAGATCGAGCAACATGTCGCTAGCCTCGGCAGCGGCGTTGCCCGGCACTCGGGCGATGTCGGCCTGCCGCTTCACGGTTTCGCGGACGTCGGGCTGGTGAAGAGCGGCGAGGACAATCCGGTGTTCGGAAAAGGCCCCAAGGGCGCCACCGTGGGAACCGTGAGTCTGTACATGGCGCCTCAATTCACCGAACGCGTGCGCAGTCTTGTCGAGCTGGCGTTCGAAGTCGATGCCGGCGGGGATGTGGAAACCGATCTCGAACGCGTTCAGATCGGATATGCCTTCAGCGATGCCGCCATCGCCTGGCTGGGCCGTTTCCATACTCCGTACGGCTATTGGAATACGGCTTTCCACCATGGCGCGCAGATTCAGCCCTCGCTCACGCGGCCCCGTCTCATCGATTTCGAGGATGACGGCGGGATTCTTCCGGCGCATACCACGGGCCTCTGGTTGACCGGTGCCGTCGCTGCCGAGTCGGGCCGTTTCGGGTATGACATCTATCTCGGCAATGCGCCGCAGATCAACGGCACCGCGGTCGGGTCGGCCCTTTCGGCGGTGACTACGGGGGGCTTCAGCCCGGCGCTGAATGCCCTCGGCGCGGCCGGGTATGCCGGATCGGGAACGCTCAACATGCGGCAGGCCGGCAGTGACCGCCACCGGACTTCGACCGGGTTCAACGCTTGGCTGGAGCCCCGTTTTGCGAAAGGGCTGCGTATCGGTCTGCATGGCTTGCGCACGACCGTGGTCGACGATTCAGCGGATGCGAACGAGACCCGTCTGAACATGTTTGGCGGCTATTTAACCTATCTCGGCGAACCGTGGGAAATCGTCGGCGAATACTACAGGTTCCGCAACCGCGACCTGTCCGGTGCGACTGGCAACCACGGCAGCTGGGCGGGTTTCGCGCAGGTCGGCCATACCTTCGGGGCCTGGACGCCCTATGCGCGGACCGAGCGGGCGCAGCTGGATCAGGACGACAACTATTTCGCTGTCTTGGAGAGCGGCCGTTCGTACAAACGCAGCGCCTTCGGCGTGCGCTATGACGTCGATCCCAAGGCGGCGTTGAAGGTGGAAATCAATCGCACGCATCAGGACGATCTGGGAACCGCCGGCAGCGACAGCTATGTCGAGACCCGTGCGCAATACTCGATTCGTTTCTGACCCTGGAATGGACCTTCTGTCATGAGCCTCAAGCTGCTATTCCGGGTGCTGGCCGCGCTGTTCGGTTGGTTGTGTCTTTCGGCCCATGCCGCCGAGGTGTTTGTGATCTGCAACTCGGGCGTTCAGATCGCTGCGCCGGAAATCAAGGAAGTGTTTACGGGCGACAAGCAGTTTGCCGGTACGCTGAAACTCAACCCGGTGGACAACGGTCCGCTACAGGCAGCATTCTTATCCGCCGTGCTCAAGCTGGATACGCTGCGCTACAACATGATATGGACCAAGAAATCATTCAGGGAAGGGATCAATCCGCCGCCGGTGAAGTCCGGCGATAGCGATGTTCTCGATTTCGTCCGCAAGACGCCGGGGGCTATCGGCTATGTCTCGTCCGCTCCGAGCGGTGTGACTGTAATTCAAAAATTCTGAAGCCCTGCCTGCCATAAAATCCGCATACGCCGTTTGGTCGGACGGCATGTCGCCGGTGACGGGATGCGTTGCAGGGATTTTCCATGCGGCAGTTTCACGACCGTCTTTCCTGGCCTGTTTCCTGCTGGCTTTCCCCGGATGTATCTGATGTCCCTTAATATTCTCGGAGATGGGAATGCTTCCTGAAATAGGCCATTTCGCCCTGATTCTGGCCCTGGCGATTGCGCTGGTGCAAAGTGCCGGCCCTTTGAGCGGGGTCATCCTCGGCAATCGCCGGCTTGCCGCGCTGGCACGTCCCGCCGCTGCCGTCCACGCGCTGCTGGTGTTCATTGCCTTCGCATGTCTGACGCAGTCGTTCATTGCCAACGATTTTTCGGTGCGCTACGTGGCCGAACATTCCAATACCCTGCTGCCGACCTTCTACAAGGTGACGGCGGTCTGGGGCGGCCATGAGGGATCGATGTTGCTCTGGGTGACGATACTCGCCGCCTGGTCGGTTGCGGTTGCGGCCTTCAGTCGGCGCCTGCCGCAGGACATGGTGGCTTCGGTTCTGGGAGTGATGGGCGTAGTCAGCGTAGGGTTTTTGCTATTTTTGCTGCTGACCTCTAATCCCTTCGCCCGCTTGCTGCCGGCGGCGCCAGACGGGCGCGACCTGAATCCGCTGCTTCAGGACCCCGGCATGGCGATCCACCCGCCGCTGCTCTACATGGGCTATGTCGGCTTTTCCGTCGCCTTTGCCTTCGCGGTGTCCGCCCTGATCCGCGGCCGCCTCGATACGGCCTGGGCGCGCTGGTCGCGGCCATGGACCACCACTGCCTGGGTGTTTTTGACACTGGGGATCGCCCTTGGCTCGTGGTGGGCCTATTACGAACTGGGCTGGGGCGGCTGGTGGTTCTGGGATCCGGTCGAGAACGCCTCGTTTATGCCTTGGCTGGTCGGGACTGCGTTGATCCACTCGCTGGCGGTGACCGAAAAGCGCGGTTGTTTCAAGAATTGGACGGTGTTCCTCGCGATACTGGCGTTTTCGCTTTCGTTGATGGGGACCTTTCTCGTCCGCTCCGGGGTGCTGACGTCGGTGCATGCGTTTGCGACCGACCCCAAGCGGGGGATCTTCGTTCTGATCCTGCTGGCCATCACCATCGGGGTGTCGCTCACGCTGTTCGCCTGGCGCGCACCTAAAGTCGGACTGGGCGGCGGCTTCGGGCTGCTGTCGCGCGAATCGTTGCTGCTGGTCAACAACATCCTGCTTCTGGCGGCGGCGGGGGCGGTGTTCTTCGGCACCCTCTATCCGCTGTTTCTCGATGCGCTGGGGCTGGGCAAGCTCTCCGTCGGCCCACCGTATTTCGAGGCCGTCTTCGTTCCGCTGATGGCGCCGGTGATCCTGCTGCTAGGCATTGGGCCGTTCGCGCGCTGGAAGCAGGCGCGGGCCGCGGATTTCCTGCCTCTGCTGCCGCGGCTTGCGGTTGCCGCCGCCGTGCTGGCGCTGCTGCTGCCGCTGACCATGGGGCGATGGGCGCCGCTGGTCGCGCTTGGGGCGCTGCTCGGCGGCTGGGCGGTGGTGACGGGCATTGCCCAGATTGCGCTGCGGCTGAAGGGCGGCGGTAGCGTCCTCGGCCGGCTTGCGGCGATACCCCGCAGCCAGTGGGGCATGGCGGTTGCACATATCGGAATCGGCGTATTCATCTTTGGCGTCACGTTCGTCAAGGGATACGAGCGCACGAACGAAGTGCGCATGCGCGTGGGAGATACGACGGCGGTCGCCGATTACCAGTTCAAGCTCCTGAGCCTGGAGGAAGTCAAAGGCCCCAATTACGTCGCCGCCCAGGCGCAGATGGAAGTCAGCCGCGATGGCCGTGTGTTGACCACCCTGAAGCCGGAGAAGCGGCTGTATGTCGTGCAGCGCATGCCAATGACCGAGGCCGCCATCGACTTCGGCCTGTTCAAGGATCTGTACGTGTCGATGGGTGAGGCGGTCGATGCCGAAACCTGGATCGTGCGCGTGCAATACAAACCGCTGGTCGTCTGGATATGGCTCGGCTGCCTGCTGATGGCGATCGGCGGGGGGGTCGCCGCCAGCGACCGGCGCTACAGACTGACGGCTTCCCGCACGGTCGCCGCCGCTGCGGTAAAGGCCTGAGGACGTCATGCGAAGATTTCTGTTTCCCCTCGTCGCGTTCCTGATCCTGATCGGTTTTTTTGCCGCAGGTCTGCGGCTGAATCCGCGCGAGGTTCCGTCGCCGCTGATCGGCAAGCCGGCGCCGGCCTTCCGGCTCACCCAATTGCACAATCCGGGGGCCTCGATTTCCCCGGAAGACATGAAGGGCAAAGTATGGCTGCTCAATGTCTGGGCGTCCTGGTGCGTCTCCTGCCGCCAGGAGCACCCCGTCCTTTTGCAGTATTCGCAAACCCTGCCGATCGTCGGCCTCGACTACAAGGACGAACGCGCGGCTGGGATTGCCTGGCTGAAAGACTTGGGCGATCCCTATCTGATGTCCGCCTTCGACAGCGATGGCCGGGTAGGTATCGACTATGGCGTTTACGGCGTACCGGAGACGTTCGTTATCGACAAGCAGGGCGTCGTTCGCTACAAGCACATCGGGCCGTTGACGCCGACGGCACTGGAAAAAAATATTCTGCCCCTCGTCAAGGAGCTTGATGGTGCGTAAGTTGTTTATTGTCTGTATTGCGGCGTTGACGTGGGCGATGCCCACTTTGGCGGGAGAGGCGCCGACGGTGGCTGAGGATCCGGCGCTGGAAGCCCGCGTAACCAAGCTCTCGGAAGAATTGCGCTGCCTGGTCTGTCAAAACCAGAGCCTCGCCGATTCGCATGCCGAGCTGGCTCAGGATCTGAAAAACCAAGTGCGTGAAATGCTCAAGCAGGGAATGACCGAGCAACAGGTTGTGGCTTTCCTGGTGCAGCGATACGGCGACTTCGTGCTCTATCGTCCGCCCGTCAAGAGTACGACCTGGTTGCTTTGGCTCGGGCCGTTTCTGCTGCTGATAGGCGGCTTGGCTCTCTTTATCTTCAAGCTGAAGCGGCGGCGGCCGATTCAGCCGCTGACTCCCGGCGAACATGCTGTTGCTGAGGCGCTTCTGGGCGGCAAGGAGAAGTCGCGATGAGCGTGTTTCTAATTTGCGCTGCGCTTCTCGCCTTTGTCTCGCTGGCGATCGTTCTGGCTCCGCTGCTGCGCACGGCGCAACCTGACAGGAAGGCGGGGGAATCTTCGGATCTCAGCCTGGACATCCTGCGCGAACAACTAGCTGAGCTCGAACACCGGGCCGGAGACGTCGATCGTTCGGAGTATGAGGCCGATCGTGCCGAAATCGAACGTCGTGCGCTGGAGGATTTCGGAAACGTTTCTCCGCCGGCCGAAGCGGTCGATACGCCGCGCAGGGGCCTGGCGGCAACGATCGGGTTAACGGTCTGTGCGCTGGCGATCGGGCTCTATCTGCTGATCGGCGAACCGGATGTGCTGCGTTCAGGCGGTGGGCCGGGTGCCGATGGTCAGCAGGCGGCGCACGCCATAACGCCGCAACAGATACAGTCGATGGTGTCCAAGCTGGCCGAACGTTTGCAGCAGAGTCCGAACGATCCCGACGGCTGGTTTATGCTGGCGCGCTCCTACAATGCGCTTGGCCGCTATCCTGAAGCCGCCGCCGCGTTCGGGCGGGCCAGTGAGTTGATGCCGGACAACGCGCAACTGCTTTCCGATTATGCGGACACCTTGGCGATGGCGCAGGGACGGAGCCTGCTCGGCGCACCGGAAGCGCTCATCAATCGCGCGCTGAAGGCGGACCCGCGCAACGTCAAGGCCCTCGCGCTCTCCGGCTCGGCGGCCTTCGAGCGACGGAAGTACGCTGCGGCGATCAGCGAGTGGCGCAAGGTTCTGGCCATCGTGCCGGCAGAGTCCGGCGTCGCCACCAGCATTCGCAACAGCATCGTCGATGCCGAGTCGAGGTTGTCCGGGAGGGCTGGAGAGCCCGTGTCGGTGGCGGCGACCACAGCGTCCATTCGCGGTGTGGTTTCGCTTGATGCGGGGCTGCGCAAGACCGTCGCGGATTCCGACACCGTGTTTATTTTTGCGCGCGCGGTCTCCGGTCCTCGGATGCCCTTGGCCATCCTGCGCGCAACCGTTCGCGATCTGCCGAAGCGATTTGAACTGAATGACAGCATGGGTATGCCTGACGGTCCCAAATTGTCCGATTTTTCGCAGGTGGTTGTCGGTGCGCGCGTGTCGCGATCGGGGAATGCTCTACCGCAACCGGGGGATCTCGAAGGCTATTCGCAGACCATTCCGCTGGGGGCTGGCGATGTGAGCGTTGCAATCGTCGGGACGGTGCCATAATCGCTCGGGAAGGAGCGATTATGCTGCGAAAATTCAAATCCGTTCTCGGTTCCGCATTGATCCTTGTCGCCGGTGCGGCGTATGCGACATCGACGGAAGACGAAGCGAAATTGACCGAAGATGCGCGTCGGATGGCGGTTAAATTACTCGATCAGATTCGCGGCGAGGTGGTTCGGGAAATGGAATCTTCGGGGCCGTTGCGATCGATTGTGGTCTGCAAATACAGTGCTCCGGAGTTGACGTCCGTTCTTTCCCGGCAAAATGGAGTGCGCCTTACCCGAGTGAGCCTGAAACCCCGCAATCGATCCATTGGCGAGCCTGATGCGTGGGAGCAGCAGGTTCTTCTCGATTTCGAGAGAAGACTTTCCAGAGGTGAGAAAATAGAGGCTCTTGACCATGCGGAAGTAGTTCATGAGCCGGCCGGGCGCTATTTTCGTTTCATGAAGGCGATTCCAATGGGGCAGGCCTGCGTCAGCTGCCATGGTACGAACATTTCGGAAGCGACCAAGGCTTCGCTTGCCGTCGAATATCCATATGACAAAGCCGTCGATTTCTCTATCGGTCAAATCCGGGGCGCGGTGTCGGTCAAAAAGCCCCTCTGAAGAAGCTGTTTCGCAGCGGCGGCGAGCATTCCTCGCGTCGCTGGTTTCATCAGCAGGTTTGGCGTTTCTCGGCGTGCCAGGCTGTGCCCGCGATCAGTCTGCTGCGTCAATCGGCGATACGTTTCCGTCTTTTAACCTTCCCGCCTTGGACGGCATCCGTCATTCGCTTTCCGAGTTTGTTGGCAAGCCCTTGCTGGTCAATTTATGGGCGACGTGGTGTGCCCCTTGTCGCGCAGAAATGGCGGATCTGGATACGCTGTATGAAAGCGCTGATGACGGCGCTCCTGCCATCGTCACCATCAGTGTGGACGAGGATCTCAATATGGTCAGAGAGATTGTGCGCAGCCTGCGCTTTTCATGCCCTGTCTTAGTCGATGCAGGACAGCGTTGGGCGCGCGAGGCGTTGCGTGCGCAAGTGCTACCGATGACCTACCTGCTCGACCGGAATGCAATCATTTGCGAAGTTTTCATAGGCCCCAGGCCTTGGGCCAGTTCGGCAATGCGGGCCGAAATCGCAAAACGGTTGGGATGATTTATTTGCCGCCTTCGATGCGTCCCGCGGCGCGCTTTGCCTCTACGTGTCCCAATGCCGCTGCTTTTTTGAACCAGACGACCGCGTCCTTGCGACTTTCGATCACACCTTTTCCTGCGAGAAAGAGCAGACCGAGGTGATACTGCGCTTCGGCGTGTCCTGCGCTGGCTGCCTGAAAATACCAGAGCGCAGCTTCTCGATCTGGATCGGAGACAAGTTTTGCGGCCTGATTGCCCAACAGATAGGCATTGCCCAGTTCGAACATCGCGTCAATGTAGCCATGCGTCGCCGCATTTTTCAACCAATAGACCGCAAGCTTCTCGTCTTCAGGAACGCCTTGGCCGTGGTAATACATCATCCCAAGGCGGAACTGGGCTTGGGAATTGCTTTGATTGGCAAGCGGGGTCAGCAACTGGATCGCCTGGGAGTAGTGGCCCGTCTCGTAGGCCTGTAGTGCCTCCTTTAACGAGTCCGCCGTGGCCGTCAAGGGCAAGACGAGCAAGGCGACAAGCAGTAAGCGATGAAACATCTATGGCAATCCTTGCTATCGTTTCAAGGGAGAACGTGGTCGAGAATATATAGCATTGACCATCCGCTAAAGAATAGGAATGTATGTCCGCGGTTATAGAGCAAAAAGTAGGCCTTGGATCGGGGGCGCCGGCTCAGTCGTCGCTGCCGCCGAGGGTTTCGCTCGCCCGCAAGGGGGTGGTGACAATGGTGATCCTGGTCATTTACCTTGTTCTGGTTTCACTTGTGGTTGCTTACGAGCGGCGAGTACTCGTTGGATCGGTCGAAGCACTGACGGAGATCCATCAGCAGGAAGAACGTCAGGTGGCGCTGAATATTTTGGTGGCGCGTGCCATTCTTACCGTTAACGAAAACTATTTTTCGCCGAACGTCGATGTGTCGTCAAAAATTATGGTCCTCGAAATCGAGTCAGTGTTAAACGGCCTGAGCAAGATCGAACACAAATATGAAGGTATAGCGAACGATGTGGCCCAGCTTAACAAAGGTATGGCCGATCTGATCGCGCGACCCAATCGGACCGTCATTGCGGACATTCGGGGAACCTTCCATCGGTTGGTCCTCGACCTCGATGTAGTGACGAGCGATATTCGCGGGCAGAAACAAAGGCTTTTGGACGATTTCCGTTATTCGCACAATCGTTTGACCGTCGAGTGGGTGGTGTTTACGGTTTTGGGTCTCGGCTATCTGGGCGGTTTGGTAATGCTTTTCTTTCGCCGCTTGGCGATCGATATCAAGAAAGTTCAGGAGCGAGCAACCGAAATTGTGCGCGGATATCGTGGGGAACCGTTACCGAATTCGCGTTTCGACGAACTTGGCGATCTTGTCATGGCCGTCAATAACATGCAGGACGAACTCAGGAAGCACGAAGCCCAGATCGAAATCGTCCGCCAACAGCAGTTCCACAAGGAGAAGATGGCCGCCGTCGGGTCGCTGGCCGCCGCCGTCGCTCATGAAATCAACAATCCGTTGTCGGCGATTGTCGGTATTGCCCAGTCCATGGTTGGAGAACATCGCGACCACGGCTGCGGCCGCGAAGGCGCTGCCTGTAGACCGGATCTGGTTATGGAGCAGGCGCGGCGGGTCATGCAGATCACCCGCCAGATAGGCGAGTTTTCTGTGCCGCAATCGCAGGAGCCCGATCTTGTCGACATCAACGGATTGGTTCGAAGCACATGCAATTTCGTTGCATTCGATCGCCGTATCCGACGCGTTGAGTTAAAGCAGAATCTGGATACGACCCTGCCGGCAGTCCATGCCGTTGCCGATCATGTTGTGCAGGTATTGATGAATCTGCTCATCAATGCTGCTGACGCGCTGGAAAACTGCGCCGACAGACAGCCGAGCATTACAGTGACGACCTATCAGAGCGACGATTCGGTGAGCATCGAGGTGGTCGACAATGGGTGCGGCATTCCGCCGGAAAACATAGGATTGGTGTTCGACGAGTATTTCACGACCAAGCCCCCGAGCCGCGGTTCCGGGCTCGGTTTGGCGTTGTGTCGTTCTTTGATTTGTGGTTCGGGAGGCGATATCAAGATAAGGTCACGCGTGAACGAAGGCACTACCGTAACGGTCATCCTTTCCGTGAAGCAAGTGAGACTGCCTTCACAACAGGACAACGGAAAAGGAGCAAGCGGCAATGCACGTGCTGATTATCGACGATGAGCCCGCGTTGCGTCAGATACTCGAGACCATTCTGACGCGTGCCGGCTATACGACCGATGCGGTGGGATGCGTACGCGATGCGGCGGCCAAATTGGTTCGTGGCGATGTCGATGTGGCGCTGTGCGACATCCGTATGCCCGATGGCGACGGGGTCGATCTCGTGCGAAGCTTCCGTGGTTCAGGCATCGATACCCAATTCATCATGGTGACGGCTTTTGCTTCAATGGAAACCGCCGTAGAGGCCTTGCGAGCGGGGGCCACCGACTATATGGTGAAGCCGATCAATCACGAGGATCTGCTTCATCGCCTGGCCAATATCGATGCGCTGCATGGCCTCAAGGCGGAGAACCGAGCGTTGCGTCGTTTGGTCGGAGGCGACCAGGGGATATTCCATTTTCATGCGCCGAAGATGGCGGAAGTGGAACGTCTCGTCGCCCGAGTGGCGATAACCGATAGCACGGTTCTGATTTCGGGCGAGAGCGGTACGGGGAAGGGCGTCATCGCCCGATCGATCCACGAGCAGAGTCCCCGTTCAGACGCACCGTTCATCCCGATCAACTGCGGTGCGATTCCCGAAAATCTGCTGGAGAGCGAACTCTTCGGCCACACCAAGGGCGCGTATTCCGGAGCCGACAGGGCGCGCAAGGGGCTATTTTCGCAAGCCGACCACGGCACACTGTTCCTCGACGAAATCGGCGAAATGCCGTTGCATATGCAGGCGAAGATACTGCACGTGATCGAGGACAAGGAAGTCCGTCCCGTCGGCGGCGAACAAGCGCGCCGGGTGGATACTCGCATCGTTGCGGCAACCAACCGCAATCTGCTGGAGATGGTCAAGCAGGGACGCTTCCGCGAGGATCTCTATTTCCGGCTGTCGAAATTTCTCATCGCCGCACCTCCGCTGCGCGAGAGGCAGGAGGATATTCCGCGCCTGATTCGCTACGTGATGCAAAACATTGCAGGTCACGGAAAGACTCCGCTAGGCATCGATCCGGAAGCGGAGGAAATTCTTTGCGAATATTCCTGGCCGGGTAATGTGCGCGAATTGGAAAACATCATCAACCGCGCTTATATCCTTGCCGATGGGGGGCGCATAACGATGGCGGACATTCCTCCCGACATCGCGCGCCAAGCACCCCGGCAGGATTCCGCGACAGAGTCCGGGCAGACTACCGCAACATCCGGTAGCCTACGCGATCAGCTGCGCCGTTTTGAAGCCGAAATTATTTCTAAGACGCTCGAGGAGTGCGGCGGAGACAGGCGGCTTACCGCGCAGCGCTTGGAAATAGGGCTGTCCAGCCTGTACCGGAAGCTTGAGGAGTTCAGTATGCATGGCATCGAATTAAGTCGTAGCTATTAACGGAGGAAAACATGAGAGACGTATTGATGCGGTCTTCGCGAATCGTGAACGTTGTACTGGCTGCCGGGTTCCTTTTCTACTGTAGCTGCGTTGCAGCAGGTGTTGCGGAGGACTACGACGACGGAATCAGCCGGTATCGGCAGGGGGATGTGGTGGCGGCGACTCCTCTGATCAGGCGTGCCGCCGATGCCGGGCATGCCGAGGCGCAGGCGACGCTGGCGGAGATTTACTACGAATCCGGCTTCGACGAGGAAGCGGCTCAATACTTCCGCAAGGCGGCCGATCAGAACAACGCCTATGCCCAGCTCCGCCTCGGTGGCATGTACGTAGAGGGTCAGGGCGTCGCACCGGACCTGAAGGAGGCCCGCCGATGGATTTCCATGGCCGCCGAGCAGGGGAACAAATCGGCCGCCGAGTCGATGGCAAGTGCGTACATCGGTGGCGGGCTGGGTATTCCTGACGCCGAGCGCAAGGGAACCGAGGCTCTGCGCTGGATCAAGACCGCGGCGGAACTCGGTTTTCTTCCTGCAATGGAGGCTTTGGCCGGCGCCTATCGCAACGGAACCCATGGGTTGGCAGCAGATGTCCAAGTCGCCGAGCAGTGGGCGGACAAGGTCAAGAAGGCCAAGAGCGCCGGCAAGGCGACGCGGCGCGGCAAAAAGAAGGAGTAGCATAAAGTGAAAACCTACGCATTGTTTACCGCCTCTGCACTCTGGCTGCTTTCGCTGTCGCCTCAGGCCGGTGCCATCGATCTGGCCCGTGGGCAGCGGCTATACAACCTGCATTGTGCTTCGTGTCACGGCATTACCGGGATTCCGATGATGCCGGATACCCCCAATCTGGCGATGCGCGAGGGAATGAATCAGCCCGATTTCATGCTCATGCAGACGCTCAAGATGGGGAAAAAGGCCATGCCTCCCTATTTCGGCATCCTGAACGACCAGGAAATGCTGGATGTCATTCAATATATTCGTACGATACGTTAATAATATGTTTTATAGATATCTTCCCGGCCGGCTGCTTGTGTCGCTTGCGCTGGTATTCCTTCCCGCCGTTGCGGCCTCTGCGGCTTCCGGGGAGCGCGTGTTGGAATCGTTCGAGATCGGCGGCAATGTCTATGCCCGGGCATTGACCGTAGATGTTGCCGGCAATGCCCTTTGGGTGGGCACGTCCGCCGGCGCAATGGAAATCGACCTGAAAACGCAGAAGCCGCGCAACACCTATACGCGAGCGGACGGTTTGGCCAACGAATATGTGTTCGCCGTAGGGATCGACAGCCTGGGCTATAAGTGGTTCGGTACCAATGCTGGAGGTGCTTCGCGGCTTAAGGATGGGGCCTGGAAAACCTATTTTCCGATGCACGGGCTGGCCGATTACTGGATTTATGCCTTTGCCAACGACCGCAAGGGCGATCTATGGATCGGAACCTGGGCCGGGGCCAACCACTTCGATGTGAAGACCGGTAAGTTCAAGACCTATGTTCGCGAACTGATTAACGAATGGGTTTACGGCATCAGCGTCGATGAGGCGAATCGTGTCTGGTTTGGCACCGAAGGCGGCGTTTCCATGTTCGACGGCAAAAGCTGGAAATCGTGGACCCACAAGGACGGTCTCGGTGCGTTCAACGTATCGGCCCTGCCAGCGAGTGAAAATACCGGATTGGGCACGCGCTCGAGGCACGATCTGACCACCCAGGTCGCAGGGATGAATTCCTATAATCCAAACTACGTTTTTTCGATCCTTGCCGCTCCCGACAAAACGATCTGGGCGGGTACGTGGGGTGGCGGGGTCAGTCGTTTCGACGGCAAGGCATGGAGCAACCTGACGACAAAGGATGGATTGGCAGGGAATATCGTCTATGCCATCGCCCGCAGCCCGGACGGGGTGTTCTGGTTCGGCACCGATAATGGCGTATCCCGCTACGACGGCAAGTCGTGGAAGAACATCCAGCGTAAGGACGGACTGCTGGACAACAATGTGTATGCGGTGGCGATTGCACCCAATGGCGATGTCTGGGCGGGCACCAAGCGGGGTGTGGTCCGTATCGGTGTGGACCAACAGGCGAGGTAAATACGGTGAGTATCAAACATTCCAAATTCCGCAAAACGATGGCCGTGCTGGCCGGGGTTCTGATCTCTGCCGGAGCCAGGGCGCAGGTTCCGCCGTCGCATCCTCCCGTGGCTTTGAGCGGCGCCTCGGCAACGCAGCAGGAGGCCAAGATGGCCGCCAATGCGGCGACCAAATTCACCCATTTCAGGGTCGGCAGCAAGAACGTCAAATCGATTTTCGTCGACGGCGCTCTCGTTTGGGTCGGTACGTCCGGCGGCTTGGTCCGCTACGACACCCGCGACGACAGCTACAAGCTCTTCGACGGTAAAAGCGGGCTGCTCTCCAACGGCGTTTTCTACGTCGGCCGCATTAACGGCCGGCTGACGGTGGGAACCTACGGCGGCGGGTTGTCCTTCCTCGACGAACGCAGCGGGAAATGGAATAACTACAACATTCCGGAGGGCCTCGGGGATGCATTTGTCTACGACGTCGTCGCCGCGAAGAACGGCGATGTGTGGATCGCCACGTGGTCCGGCGTCAATCGCGTCATCGGCGGCGCGTTCGACGATCGGAGCAAGTGGCATCTCTATACCGTCGAGAACACCAAGGGCGGGTTGCCTAACGATTGGGTCTATGGCTTGGCGGAAGGGCGGAACGGTGTCATCTGGCTTGCCACCGAAGGCGGCATGGCGCGTTTCGCCAAGGGGCGCTGGGACAACTGGAATCACTCCAGGGGGCTCGGCGCACCCTACGAAAAAGTCAAGGACTCCATTGAGTTCAAGAACGACCCTGGCCGCGCTTCGTCGCATCACGCCAAGCAGAAGGAGGAGATGGGTCTGTCCAATGTCGACGTGGCCTTCAATCCGAATTACGTAATCGCTCTTGAAATCGACAGGAATGGAGACGTCTGGGCGGGAACGTGGGGCGGCGGGCTTTCGCGCTATGACGGCAAGCGCTGGGTCAGCTACACCACGAGCGACGGCCTGCCGGGCAATCATATTTTTATGCTGCATCTTGGGGTCGACGGGAAGCTGTGGATCGGTACCAACAGCGGGCTGGTGACTTGGCAGAACGAAAAATTCTCCAAGCCGTTGACGGTTGCGGACGGCTTGTTTGCGAATAACGTATTTGCCATGGCTTCCTCGGCAGCCGACGATTTGTGGGTTGGTAGCTACGGCGGCGTTGCCCACCTGCGACTCGGGAAGTGAGTGCTGCGTCGGCCCGCCGGATTATTCTGGCGATCCTTGCGGCATTCGGTTATTACGGAATCTCGGTAGCCCAAGCGCAATACTTGGCGTTCCTTCGGGCTTATCCTCCGCCGTCCGCCGCTCAGGCTTCCCCATCGGATCCACCGCAGATTCGGCCGGAGGAGGAAAGCCCCGCCCGGCGGGCGGTTGTAAGTAGCGATTTTTACGACCCGAACAATCCTGATCTGCCTCGCTTGCAGAAGCACGACACGGCGGTCGCTTCGCTGCCCAAGGATGCAAACGGATTCCCCGACTGGATGCGTGCGTTGCGGGAGGGCGGCATCGGCCCGAGGGCCGGGCTCGAGGCGGCGGCGGCGATGAACGTGCTCAATCTGGACGTGATCATGCGCAATACCAAGGAGATGCCTTACGTCCGCTTTCCCCATAACTCGCACACCCAGTGGCTCGATTGCAGCAATTGCCATCCGCAGCCCTTCGCGCCGCGGGCGGGCGCCGCAAAGATTGTGATGGCGGATATTTTCCGTGGCAAGTATTGCGGTATGTGCCACGATCGGGTGGCATTCATCACCTTCTTTTCCTGTCAGCGTTGCCATAGCGTTCCCCAGCAGCCGGAGTCGCCAACTCAGCGCTGAGGGAACGGCTCAGGTCGTCCTGACGACTTGTGCTCCGGCGAGGATAAATTCGGCGTAGCGCTTATCGGTACCGAGAATGTGTTCGGTCAGCCAGGTCCGCAGAGAACGGACCTTGCCCCTGAAAAACGTATTTCTTAACCGGGAGTAAATTACCAGGAACAGGAGATACGAGATGGCGAACTCGATGCTTGTCAGGCAAATAGATGCGGAGTGTGTTTAGCGTAAGCCGCCCTATCTTCTGCTAGCCGCTTCTCTCCCAGCAGACTGATGAAAGTAAATGGGCCACCGGTGAATGCAGGATAGACCCCGCTAACGACACTCGCGACGTCAGCGAATCGCACGTCCCCTAGGGAGCCTGCTGCCTGGAAATGCGAGGCGGCAAGAGCTTGCGCGAGCAGTATTCCATTTTCGTCGATCCCGGCGGAGCGCGCTGATGAGGCGGCAGCAGAAAGCGCCGCGAGGAGGGATTTTGTGCCGGAATGAATAAAAGGCGTTGCACGTAATCGTTTGGCGAGGGCAAGCGCTCGGCCCTTGGCGTTTTCGTTGGGTTGAGACTGCACGATTTCCAAGGCAAGCCCGTATTGGGGGGAACTCTTCAACACAATGCCGGTGTTGCCTTCAGCCAGGCAGTCTTCCGCGTCGTCGAGAAGAATGAGATGCGCAGCGTCCGTTGTCTGCTGGTCAACGCCGCGGATAACGATATCTGCCTCCCCGGCGACGTCGGCGGCGACGAGCGAGGCTTTTGCTGCCGACAAGGCGGCAGCGAGTGCCACTGCCGCCTTGCCGCTCGCTTGTACGCTAAATCGGCAATTGCGCGCTTCCGGAGGTATACCGGCGACCAGCTTATCGGCAATCTGCCGGTTGAGGAAAAGCGTGCGAAGCATGTTGGCCGCCGTTTTAGCTTCATCGACCATTAGATCGACAAAACGCCACATTTCGTTGCTGTCGCCTTGTTCCATCGGCAGATCGGCACCCTCGACAACGGCCCTAGTTATGGCGTTGTATGCGGGGTATTTCGCGACCGTCTCCTCGGAATAACCGAGGTGCTTGGTAATCTGGCGAACGGCATCCGGAGCGGAAAGATCGAAAGGGCCCGGATCGAGTTTTTGTGGCAGCTTCGGCCATATTCCCTTGCTCGCCAGATCGGCGGCAACAGCTAGTGCGCGAGGCACCAGTTGATCCGCTGCAACCACCTCGTTCACCAGGCCTAATGTCTTTGCCTCGCGCGGTGCGACGGAAAGACCGTTGAGCAAAAGTTCACAGGCTTTTTCGATGCCCATCAGGCGCGGCATGCGTTGCGTGCCGCCGCCGCCGGGGAGAAGTCCGAGTTTGATTTCAGGTAGTCCGAGCTGAATCCGAGGATCGTCCATGGCGATGCGGTAGGAACAGGACATCGCCAACTCCAGTCCGCCGCCCAGGGCCAGCCCGTTGACCGCTGCTACCGTCGGTTTGGGAAGCGCTTCGAGGCGAACGAACAACCGTCCCAGGCGGCCGGTCGTTTCATGCACAACTTCCGGCGTCGCGTTCTCGGCAAGTTCGGCAAAACCGTTGACCATGTCCAGATCGGCGCCAGCGAGAAATGACGGTTTCCCTGAGGTGATTACTGCGCTCGTGATCGTGATGTCTGATCGGATGCGCTCGATCAGCATTTCGAGTGCATCCATCAGCGCCCATGAAAAAACGTTCATTGTGCGGCCGGGCATGTCGATTGTTGCCAGCAGCACGCCGCCCTTGTTTTCTGTACGGATGAGCTGGGTTGGGTCGTCCACATGGACTTTACGTGTGACATCTGCATTCGACATGGCTGGTTCTCGCGTCTGCGTTATGAGAATGAGCGGGTTGCGCTCTGAAACATAGATTTCTTGCTGAAAAATGCGGGCCCGCGAAACTTTGCAAGCCCGGCAAGTCCACTATCCGTGCATCGTCAGGCCGCCCGAGACACTGATCGTCTGGCCGGTGATGAATCCCGCATCGTCGCTGGCGAGGAATGCGATGGTGCCGGCGAGATCTTCGGGCTCGGCGATACGGCCGAGGGGTACTGCGCGCACCAGCGCTTCCATGATCTTCCGTCCGCTGTCGCCGGTTCCCATCGACGCCGCCATCGCCGGGGTATTTGTGGGGCCAGGGCATACGGTGTTAACCAGTACATTGCTGCGCGCCAACTCGCGGGCAAGCGCCTTGCCAAATGCTATGGTTGCACCCTTACAGCCGGAGTAGACCGCTTCGCCGGTGGATCCAACGCGACCTGCATCGGAGGCGATGTTGATGATGCGGCCGCTTTTGCGCTCTGCCATTCCTTGACCGACGGCGTGGGTGACATGGAGCGGGCCGTACCAGTTGAGGTCGACGACCTTCTTCCAGAATGCCTGCTCGGTCTTGAGGAATGGCATTGTAATATCCCATCCGGCGTTATTCACCAGAATGTCGGTGCCGGCTCCAACCGCGCTTTCGAACGATTTGACTGCATTGACCACTACTCCGTAGTCAGTTATATCGCATGTCACCGCACGGCCTTTGCCACCGGTAGCCTCGATGGCTGAGACGGTTTCAGCCGCACCTTCCGGGCGAACATCGAATACGCCAACCGTTGCGCCTTCCGCAGCAAGCCGAAGCGCGATTGCGCGCCCGATTCCGCTGCCTCCTCCGGTAACGATGGCGACTTTGCCTTTGATTCCTCGCATACTGTTCTCCTTGAGTCGAAATGGTTGTTGATGGTGTTCCACTGGTAATTCGTTAATCGCTGAGCTGCCTGATGCGTTCGGGGGATCGGAAAATTGCAGCTTAAAACCCACAAAAATCTCATTGAATACCCGTATTCACTGCAAGCGTTCTCCTGGGCAAGCGTGATTTTGATGAATCCCGCGGAGTGGTCGCAGTCCGGCAACTCAAATAGCTGACATAACGAAACGATTTGTTCAGCGATTGGGCTTTGCTGGCCAATGGATAACTTCAGGCTCGATACTCTAATGTATTAAATATTACCATTATGTGGCACATAGTACATTAGTGTAACAAAACTAATCAAGTTCCTGGGTAATGGCCGTGTGAAGCGCAGGGCAATCGCATGAACGTCAGCCAAGTCCGAGCAATTGAGTGCGATAGGTATTAGGGGTTGCAGCGATGATGCGGCGGACTTTGAGACCACCCTTGCGCTTGACGGGGCGCAGCGGATGAGATTCAAGGCGAAATGGCGCAGCACGGCAAAGTTGTGGGCGGCATAGCGCTCTTCGCGCGCGCATCCGGTCGTCGCCAAAGACCACGTCCATGCTCAGTGCAGGCTGTTCTCTACCCGCCAGTGTGCGCACGGCTCGATTCGGTCGTGCGGCGTCGGCCGGCAGGCTGGTAATGTAGAAGCGATGCTCCAGCGTGGTTTTGCCCTTGATCGTGCGATCGGAAGCAATCACGGCAGACGACTTTAGGTCCCGCGACCGTTCCTGGGCACGGAGACAGTCGATCTTATCGAAGACATAACAGCTGCGCATCTCGAGCCGGCCAGATCTTGCTCCACGACCTCATCGAACCCATGGGGCATCCGATCCGGTACGGCGCTGAAACGCGCGGGAGAAATTTTGCACAACGTCGAAAGACTGCTCCAAATTCCTCAGCATCAATCGCCGCGAAGACGCGACCAAAGGTGTTGTGCGAGGAATGCCATGCTCCAGCTTCAGATAGCGCCGGAACCAGTCCGGCTGCTCCTCTGACCATGCCTCTATTTCAACAGAGTCATCCGCTCCCGCCAAACACCCCGCAGACCGCTGCCATCGGCAGTTCGCGACGTCGGCATTCATGCGATTGCCCTGGTGTGGAGCGCCTAGGGTGAGCTGGGTGCAAAAGTAAGTGTTCTTCTGAGAGAGGGCCTATCTTGATCAAATCGGTGACGGGCGATTGCGGAGCTGATTGCGGTTATACTATGCGCACGCTTACTATAATAGTCTTCGATAATGACACTTTGTGGAACCGCTAGCTATGGCACCACCTGATACTACTGATTGGGAACTTCGTGTCAGCTTCCTGATCCATGATGTTTCTCGGCTTCGACGCAGTGCCTTCGATCGCTGTCTGAAACCGCTGAACATTACCCGTTCGCAATGGTGGGTACTCGCTTATCTGTCGCGTGCCGAAGGTATGACCCAGTCGCAACTAGCGGAAGAGCTTGATATTGGCAAAGTTGCGATTGGTGGCTTGATTGACCGCCTGGAGCGCAGCGGTTTGGTGCGCCGTGACCCTGACCCTAAAGACCGACGGATTAAGCGAATTTTTCTCAGCCAGGACAGCAAGAAGGGCTTAATCAGGATGATGCGCGACGTAACCCATCAGTTCAACGCCCATATCCTTGCGGGTATCAACGACAAGCAGTTGAAGGTTACGGCGACAGCATTGGATCAAATGAAGCACAATTTGCTGATGTATCTCAACGGTACAGGAAGTGATGGGCAGTCTGCTGACAAAGCGCCATAGTCAGGCCGCAGATTGTTCGGGTTGCTCTTTCTCTTTTTCCGTCAGCAATGGAAACTGAGTCAATGGCGCTTGTCCGGTCTGGTTTCGTCAGCGTTGCTAATGCACCATTTCAGTAACGATTGACACAATTTCGACGTAGCTCTTAACGAGAATGTACGAGAGAGCTGCGGCAGCAAGCCCAATAAAAAGCGCCGGCCATCCTAGCATCGACCAAAGCAGGCCGGTAATACCTGCACCAATCAGAACTGCGAGGATGATCGCTGCGGTTCCTCCAAAGCGCAGAATTAGCCTGAGAGCGGGAAATCTATCCATAGAGCAATTCCTTTACATTACCGGGCAGAGCCTCAGGTGCCATATTCCATTTGGCTCGGCCGGCGCGCTAAGTGCGCCATCCGCTCCGGCTTTTGGATGTCATCGCCCCAGCCTCTGTATATATTCATAGACTTGGCAGCACGCGTACGGAGCAACCAGTTCGAATGACCGATTCTAGCATCCCCGCGACGGGGCAACTCCCGCCTGTACGTCAATCGGATAGCGGGCGTTGCAGAGAAGCGGTCATTGTTTTGCGCTTCGTGGGCTGCCGGCTTCCTATGTTCCCGGCTACGCTCCACAGGCTGCTAGAATGCGCAGTTTTAATTCTTGGGTCTTTGCTCCGTGCCTGTAGAACCGCTGGTAAAAATCAGCAACCTCAGCTTTGCTTATGATAACCGCCCGGTTTTGACCGGTATAAACATGGAAATCCATCGCGGCAAGGTGGTCGCTATTATGGGTTCCAGCGGCTGTGGCAAGACGACCACTCTACGTTTGCTCGGCGGGCAACTGAAGCCGACCTCGGGCTATGTCAGCGTGGGTGGCCAAGTGGTGCATGAACTCGGCGATGATGCGCTTTACGCGCTACGCCGACGCATGGGAATGCTGTTCCAGTTCGGAGCTCTGTTCACCGATATGTCGGTATACGACAACGTGGCCTTTCAGATGCGCGAGCATACCGACCTACCGGACCAGCTGATCCACGATCTGGTGTTGATGAAGCTGAATGCGGTGGGTCTCCGCGGAGTCCATCATCTGATGCCGTCGGAGCTTTCTGGCGGTATGGCGCGGCGGGTGGCGTTAGCTCGTGCCATTGCCCTCGATCCGATGCTCATCATGTATGACGAGCCTTTCGCCGGGCTCGATCCGATTTCACTTTCCATTGTCGGGCAGCTGATTCGTACTCTTAACGACGCTCTCGGCGCCTGTTCGATCGTAGTTACTCACGATGTTCAGGAGTCGTTGAAAATCGTCGATTACGTCTATTTTGTTTCTGAAGGAAAAATTGTCGCTGAAGGTACGGCGGAGGAAATCCGTAATTCGAAGGCGCCCTACGTCCATCAGTTCGTCTGGGGTGAGGCCGACGGGCCTGTACCCTTCCAGTATCCTGCACGTCCCTACGGCGATGCCATCCTGCGCGAGGTGCCGCGTGTTCACTAAAATTATTGCCAGCATCCGCGGTCTTGGTCGTCGCGTGACCGACCGCATCTGGCGCCTGGGGTTTGCCAGCCGTTTTTTCCTGGCGATATTCCTTCATTCCGGGACGTCGTTGCGTCGCTTCGGTCTGACCATTCGTGAGATCTACTTCACCGGGGTTCTCTCGCTCATCATCATTCTCGTGTCCGGCATGTTTGTCGGTATGGTGCTCGGCCTTCAGGGCTACGATACCTTGCAGCGTTATGGTTCGTCGGAAGCTTTGGGCATTTTGGTTGCGCTATCGTTGGTCCGTGAGCTGGGGCCGGTGGTTGCGGCCCTGCTTTTTGCTAGCCGTGCCGGATCGGCGATTACCGCTGAAATCGGACTGATGAAAGCTACGGAACAGCTCTCTGCAATGGAAATGATGGCGGTGAACCCTATTGCCCGTGTTGTCGCTCCGCGTTTCTGGGCCGGAGTATTGTCGATGCCGCTTCTGGCGGCACTATTCTCTGCGATGGGCGTGTTCGGCGGGTACTTGGTCGGCGTCAAGCTGATCGGTGTCGATGAAGGATCTTTCTGGTCGCAGATGCAGGCTTCGGTCGACTTCCGTGAGGACATCCTCAATGGCGTGATCAAGAGTTTCGTCTTCGGCGTCATCATCAGTTGGATCGCAGTGTTCGAAGGCTATGACGCCGAACCTACTGCTGAAGGCGTTTCAGGGGCGACGACGCGTACCGTTGTGACTTCTTCGCTTGCGATCCTAGCGGCTGACTTTATCCTAACTGCCTTCATGTTCCGGGGTGCCTAAATGAATCGTGCCACACTTGACCTCTGGGTCGGATTTTTCGTTGCCATCGGCCTTGTTGCCTTGGGTTTCCTTGCGCTTAAAGTAGGTAATCTGAGCGGATCGACCGGAGGCGAAACATATATGGTGCAGGCCAAGTTTGATAACATCGGTGGCTTGAAGGTGCGCGCAGCGGTCAAAAGTGCCGGCGTCGTCGTCGGCCGCGTATCGGAGATCAAGTTCGATGCGGAGAATTACGTGGCGATGGTGTCGATGCAAATCGATACTCGCTACCGCTTTCCGCGCGATACTTTCGCAACCATAAATACGTCCGGCCTGCTTGGTGAGCAATACGTTGGTTTCGATGTGGGGGGCGATACCGAGGTGTTGAAGGCCGGCGACACGATTAAGAAAACCCAGTCGGCAGTCGTGCTGGAGAAGTTGATCAGCCAATTCATGTTCAACAAGGCTGCCGAACCGGTGGGCAAGTGATTTGCGGAAGGATGCTGTCGTGATGATTGTTGCTCGCATGCATGTTCGAATCGTCTTGGCGTTGGTGATTGCCGGTCTGCTGGGCGGCTGCGCCTCGTCGGGCAATCCGCGCGATCCGGTCGAGGGCTTCAATCGTGCCATGTTTGCTTTCAACGACGGATTGGATAAGGCGGTGATTAAGCCGGTCGCGCGGGGCTATGAGGCGACGTTGCCGGTTACGGCACGTAACGGTGTGGCCAATTTCTTCGGCAACATCGCCGACGTATTTATTGGCGTCAATAATGCATTACAGGGAAAGATGCCTGAGGCGATCAACGACTTTGGCCGAGTCATGGTGAACACCACTTTAGGTGTGTTCGGCTTTATGGATGTCGCCTCGGACCTCGGCGTCGATAAGCACGACGAGGATTTCGGCCAGACCTTTGGCCGCTGGGGTTCGCCGACCGGCGCTTATTTGGTGTTGCCGGTCTTCGGGCCGCGCAACGTGCGCGATACAGCCGGTCTTGCGTTTGATCTGGCAGCAGATCCGGTGGGCAACGTAGAAAGTGTCGCCTCGCGCAACGTCCTCGTGGCCACCCGCTTGATTAGCGATCGGGCGGCACTGCTGCCGGCCGACAAGGTGATCGAAGAGGCGGCTCTGGACAAATATTCGTATATCAGGGATGCCTATTTGCAGCGTCGGCGTAACCTGGTGTATGACGGTGCCGCACCGCGGCTGCCGGACAACGATGAATAACCACCTGACTGACCTGGTTGGAGAGATGCAATGAAACGGTTGATTGGTTTTATGGCGGCTGTGCTGATGAGTTCGGTTTCTTTGGCGCAGGAAGTTGCGCCCGATGTTCTGGTGCGCAACGTGACCAGCGAAGTGCTGGATATCCTGCGCAAGGACAAGGAGATCCAGAGTGGTAGCACCAAAAAGGCCGTGGAACTGGTGGAGGTCAAGGTGCTGCCGCATTTCAACTTTCAGCGTATGACCGCCCAGGCCGTAGGGAAGGCATGGCGACAAGCATCCCCTGCACAGCAAAGTGCGCTTGCCGAAGAGTTCCGTACGTTGCTGGTCCGTACCTATTCAAACGCCCTGACCGCCTACAAGAATCAGACAGTTGATTTCAAACCTCTGAAGATGGCCGTCGGCGAGACCGATGTCACCGTCCGTACCGAAATCCGCCAGCCTGGGGCGAAACCCATAGGAATCGACTATGCCCTGGAAAAGAACAACGCCAGCTGGAAAGTGTATGACGTAGTAATCGCCGACGTCAGCATGGTGACCAGCTATCGCGACCAGTTCCGCCAGGAAATCGGCAATGATGGTATCGATGGACTCATCAAGTCGCTCCAGGCCAAGAACAAGGCCGGGGAAGCCGTAGCGAAGAAATGATCCGGCAACAAGGCCAAACCGCTGCCGTCGATGGAGCGATGACAATTGCATCTGCCAAGGTTTTGCTGGCCGAAGGGGTGGATGCGATCGCGAACTCCTGTACGCAGGTCGATCTCGTCGCTGTGTCGGCGGTGGACTCCTCCGCTCTAGCCGTCGTGTTCGGCTGGATACGCGCGGCGAAGGCGTTAGGCCGTTCGATCCGTATCGTCAATGCACCGAAAAGTCTCCTCAGCTTGGCTGACGTCTATGGCGTCGCTGAGTTGCTGCCTCTCGACTGATTCCTTTTCCTGCGTTATCCATGAGCCCGGCGATTCGCGTCAGCCAGGTGACCAAGCGCTATCGTGAATTGGTCGCTCTGGCAGGTATCGATCTGGAGATTGGGCAGGGAGAGTTTTTTGGTCTCCTGGGCCCCAATGGTGCCGGCAAGACAACCTTGATTTCGGCGCTGGCCGGCTTGGTTCGCCCCGATGCCGGCCGGCTTTGGGTCATGGGCCACGATGTTCAACAGGACTACCGCAAGGCCCGGCGGCAGCTCGGCGTGGTACCTCAGGAAATCGTATTCGATCCGTTTTTCTCGGTGCGCGAGACCCTGCGGTTCCAGTCTGGCTATTTTGGCATCAGGCACAACGACGATTGGATCGACGAAATTCTTGCCAATCTCGATCTGACCGCCAAGGCTGACGTCGGCATGCGCGCGCTTTCCGGCGGTATGAAGCGTCGCGTGCTAGTGGCTCAAGCCCTGGTGCACCGTCCCCCGGTCATCGTCCTCGACGAACCGACGGCGGGCGTCGATGTGGAATTGCGGCAGACCTTGTGGGGGTTTATCCGCCGCCTGAATGGCGAGGGCCACACCGTTGTGCTGACCACTCACTATCTGGAAGAGGCCGAAAATCTCTGCGGTCGGATCGCCATGATGAAGAATGGCCGCATCGTCGCCCTGGATAGTACCTCTAATCTTCTGCGACGTTTTTCCGCCCATACCCTGCGTCTGCGCCTAGAGGGCGGGGCACCGCTACCTGCGTTGCAGTCCGCACGGGCGGAGAGGCAGGGTGACCATTGGGTCATTGCCTTCGAGCACTTCAGCCAAGTTGAGCGTGTTCTTGCCGAAATTCGCGCCGCCGGCGCTGTGGTGGAAGACATGACGACGGCGCAGCCCGATCTAGAAGATGTCTTCGTCAAAATCATGGGCCAGGAGGAGCTGCCATCGTGACCGGCTTCACCACCCTGCTTTACAAGGAAGTCTTGCGTTTTTGGAAAGTCGGCTTTCAGACGCTTGCCGCGCCGATCCTGACAGCGATGCTCTACCTGCTGATTTTTTCCCATGTCCTCGAAGGCCATGTGCAGGTCTATGACGCGCTGCCCTACACGGCCTTCCTGGTGCCGGGATTGGTGATGATGTCGCTGTTACAGAACGCTTTCGCCAATTCGTCGTCGTCGCTGATTCAGTCCAAGGTGATGGGCAGTATCATTTTCATCCTGCTGCCGCCCATCTCGAATTTTGCCTTCTTTGCTGCTTTTGTCCTCGCTGCGGTCCTCCGCGGGCTTGCAGTAGGGCTCGGTGTGCTGTTGGTGACGGTCTTCTTCGCGCCGCTCCAGTTCGATCAGCTGGCTTGGGTCGCCGCATTCGCAGTGCTTGGCGGCGCTTTGCTGGGGACCCTGGGGGTGCTGGCGGGGCTGTGGGCGGACAAATTCGACCAGCTCGCCGCTTTCCAGAATTTCCTCATCATGCCTTTGACCTTTCTTTCTGGGGTTTTTTATTCGATACATTCCCTGCCGCCGTTCTGGCAGCAGGTCTCGCGTTACAACCCGGTGTTCTACATAATCGACGGCTTTCGCCACGGCTTCTTCGGCATGTCCGATGTTTCGCCCTGGTTGAGTCTGGCCGTCGTCGTCGGTTGTCTTTGCGCATTGACTGTAGCCGCGCTGTTGTTGCTCGGGCGCGGTTATAAATTGAGGGTGTGAACCATGCTTGAACCACAACAGATCGAAAACTGGATTGCCGCCGGGCTGTCGTGCGCCCACCTCGTCGTCGAAGGCGACGGCCACCATTTTCAAGCCTTGATCGTCAGCACCGAATTTGCTGGCCTCAGTCGCGTCAAACGCCAGCAGCGCGTGATGCAGACGGTGCGCGATCATCTCGATTCCGGCGCGTTGCACGCGCTGTCGCTGCAAACGCTGACACCTGAAGAATGGGAAGCAGCGCGTGGATAAGCTGCTGATCGAAGGCGGCGTAGCGCTCAAGGGCGAGATATCCATCTCCGGCGCAAAAAATGCGGCGCTGCCGCTACTCTGCGCGGCTTTGCTGACTCGTGAGCCGGTGAGCTTTAGCAACGTACCCGACCTCAACGATATCGCTACCATGCTCAAGCTGCTGGCGCAGATGGGAGTGCGTGTCGGCCGGGCGGGCGACCAGGTAACGCTCGATGCTTCGGCGTTGACCAATCCAGTGGCCCCGTACGAAATGGTGAAGACCATGCGTGCCTCGATCCTGGTGCTGGGCCCGCTGCTGGCGCGTTGCGGCGAAGCCCGCGTGTCGCTGCCAGGGGGCTGCGCCATTGGTGCCCGGCCGGTGGACCAGCACATTAAGGGTCTCCATGCGATGGGGGCGGAAATCGCGGTCGAGCAGGGCTATGTGCATGCCAAATCGCTTCGGCTCAAGGGCGCCCGGCTGTTTACCGATATGGTCACCGTGACCGGTACCGAAAACCTGATGATGGCGGCCTGCCTCGCCGATGGCGAAACGGTGATCGAGAACGCGGCACGCGAACCGGAAGTGGTGGATCTGGCGAATTGCCTGGTGGCGATGGGCGCGCAGATTTCAGGTGCCGGCACCGACGTCATTCGCATTCGTGGCATTGAACGCCTCAACGGTTGCGAATACCGCATCATGCCCGACCGGATCGAAACCGGAACCTACCTGTGTGCGGCGGCGGCAACCGGCGGCGACATCTGCTTGCGCGGTACATCGGCGGCTTACCTCGACGCCGTGATCGACAAGCTGATGGATGCCGGTTGCGAGATCGAGACCACCCGCGATTCAATCAGACTCAAGGCGCCGGTGCGGCTGAATGCGGTTTCGATCCGCACCTCGCCGTATCCGGCTTTCCCGACGGATATGCAGGCGCAGTTCATGGCTCTCAATGCGGTGGCCGAGGGGGCGGCGGTGATTCGCGAAACCATTTTCGAGAATCGCTTCATGCACGCGGTCGAACTGATCCGCCTCGGCGCAGATATCCGCATTGACGGCAACACGGCGGTGGTTCGCGGCGTTGCCGGACTCGACGGTGCGACAGTGATGGCTACCGATCTGCGCGCCTCGGCCAGCCTGGTGGTTGCCGGACTGGTGGCCAAGGGCGAGACACTGATCGAGCGCATCTACCACCTCGATCGCGGCTACGAACGGCTGGAACAGAAGCTCGCGGCGCTGGGGGCGAAGGTTCGCCGGGTAAAATAAAGCCATGAATGGAATCACCATCGCTCTCTCCAAGGGCCGTATCTTCGAGGAAACCCTGCCGCTGCTGGCCGCGGCGGGGATCGTTCCGGCGGAAAGTCCGGAATCATCGCGCAAGCTGATCATCGGCACCAATCGCGACGACGTGCGGGTCGTTATCGTACGCGCGTCAGACGTGCCGACCTATGTCCAGTATGGCGCGGCCGATCTCGGCATCGCCGGCAAGGACGTGCTGCTCGAACACGGTGGTGCGGGCCTTTACCAGCCGGTAGATCTGAATATCGCCAAATGCCGGATGTGCGTGGCGGTTCCTGCCGGCTTCGACTATGCGGCCGCGGTGCGGCGTGGCGCGCGGCTACGGGTGGCGACCAAGTATGTGCAGACCGCGCGTGAGCATTTCGCCGCGAAGGGTGTGCATGTGGACTTGATCAAGCTCTACGGCTCGATGGAACTGGCCCCGCTGGCCGGGCTCGCTGATGCCATCGTCGATCTGGTATCGAGCGGCGTTACGCTGAAGGCCAATAATCTGCTGGAAGTGGAGGAGATCATGACCATCTCGTCGCGACTGGTGGTCAATCAGGCATCGCTCAAGGTGAAGCGCGAACTGCTGCAACCGGTAATCGAGGCCTTCGCGAAAGCGGCGGGATGAGTGCGCCGTTGTTCATCCGTCGGATGAGTACGCGGCAGCCGGAGTTTCTTTCCGAGCTGAAACGCCTGTTGGCATTCGACGACTCCGCCGACGACGCAATCGAACGGGCCGTAGCGGAGATTCTTGCCAATGTCCGTACCCTCGGCGATGCTGCCGTTCTCGACTATACGCGCCGATTCGACCGTTTGCCGGTGGCGGACATGGCCGGGCTGGAATTGCCCAAGGCCGAATTGGCCGCGGCGTTCGACGTTTTGCCCGAGACGCAGAAGGCAGCACTGCAAACCGCCGCTAAGCGGGTGCGCGCCTATCATGAGCGGCAGAAGGCCGAATCCTGGGAGTTCACCGAAGCCGACGGTACCCGCCTCGGCCAGAAAATCACGCCGCTGGATCGGGTCGGGCTCTACGTTCCCGGCGGCAAGGCGGCCTATCCGTCGTCGGTGCTGATGAATGCCCTACCTGCCAAGGTAGCGGGCGTTGGTGAACTTATCATGGTCACGCCGACGCCGGGCGGCGGGCGCAATCCGCTGGTGCTCGGTGCCGCGCATTTGGTCGGTGTGGACCGGTTGTTCACCATCGGTGGCGCGCAGGCCGTGGCGGCCTTGGCTTACGGCACCCAGACCATTCCCCAGGTGGACAAGATCGTCGGTCCGGGCAATGCCTATGTCGCCAGCGCCAAGCGGCGCGTCTTCGGCATCGTGGGGATCGATATGGTGGCAGGGCCCTCGGAAGTCCTCATCATCGCGGACGGCAGCAGCGACCCCGACTGGGTGGCGATGGACCTGTTTGCTCAAGCCGAACATGACGAACTGGCTCAGTCGATCCTGCTCTGTCCCGATGCTGCCTATCTCGACGCGGTGGCGGCGAGCATCCTTCGCCTGCTGCCTGATATGCCGCGTCGGGAAACTATTACCGCATCGCTGTCCGGTCGCGGTGCCTTGATCCATGTCGCCGATCTTGCAGAGGCCTGCGTCGTGGCGAACCGCATTGCGCCGGAACATCTCGAACTGTCGGTAGCTGATCCGCGGCCGCTGGTGGACAAGATTCGCAACGCCGGCGCGATTTTCATCGGACCCTATGCATCGGAGTCGCTCGGTGACTACTGTGCAGGCCCTAATCACGTACTGCCGACCTCGCGCAGCGCGCGTTTTTCAAGTCCGCTCGGCGTCTACGATTTCCAGAAGCGGTCAAGCCTGATCGATGTCTCACAGGCCGGGGCGGCGAGCCTCGGTCCGGTGGCCTCGACCCTAGCCCACGGTGAGCGCCTCACCGCCCATGCCCGTGCGGCGGAGTTGCGTTACAAAGGCTGATGGCGCAATCCGAAGGGGTAATGTGTCGTGGCAGCTTTATTCGAGAACTTCTTTGAGCGCGGCCACCAGCGCGTTGCATTGTGCATCGGTGCCGATCGTGATGCGCAGGAACTGATCGATACGCGGTAGTTTGAAATGGCGCACTATGATGCTGCGTGAGCGTAGCGCCTGCGCCAGTTCCGCACCGTCGCGTTGTGGGTGGCGGGCGAAAACGAAATTCGCTGCCGACGGTAGTACCTCGAAGCCCAGGGCCGTAAGGTCGGCGCTGAGCCGTTCGCGGGTTTGCATCACCGCCAGGCGGGTGGTTTCGAAATGCGCGCGATCATCCAGCGCGGCAGCGGCGCCGGATAAGGCCAGGCGATCCAGCGGGTAGGAATTGAAACTGTCTTTGACCCGCTCCAGTGCCTCGATCAAGTCCGTCTGGCCGAGCGCGTAGCCGACCCGAAGCCCGGCCAGAGAGCGGGACTTCGACAGGGTTTGCACGACCAGCAGATTGGGTCGGTGGGCGATCAGGGTCGCTGCGGTGGGAATGGTGTCGCCGCCAAAATCGACATAAGCCTCATCCACGACTACCACCGACTCCGGGTTGTCGGCCGCGATGCGGTCGACGTCGTCGAGTCCGAGCAGAATTCCGGTAGGGGCGTTGGGATTGGGGAAAATGATGCCGCCATTGGCCTGCCGGTAGTCGTCCGGACGGAGGCGAAAACCTTCGTCGAGCGGCAGCATCCGGTAATCGATCCGGTAGAGCCCGCAATACACCGGATAGAAGCTATAGGTGATGTCTGGAAACAATACGGGCTTGTCATGCTTGAGCAGAGCAAGAAATACGTGGGCCAGAACTTCGTCGGAGCCATTGCCGACGAAGACGTTGTGGGTTTCCAGCCCGAAGAAACGGGCGGCGGCCCGTTTCAACTTTTCCCCCGTCGGGTCAGGATAGAGGCGGAGGTTGTCGCCGAGTTCGGTCTGCATCGCGGCGATGGCGTGGGGCGATGGCCCGTAGGGATTTTCGTTGGTATTGAGCTTGACCAGATTGGGTAGCTTGGGTTGCTCACCCGGAACATAGGGCGTCAATTGGCGGACGGTATCGCTCCAGTAGCGGCTCATGGAATTCTGTTCGTGCGAGGGAGAGGGCGCGCGGACATGCGCAGACAGGGCGAAATGGTATCATGCGGTTGCTTTTCGACTCCCCGTTCCAACCGAGTTCCTCCACGCCATGCGGCAAGCCGAAATTTCTCGCAACACCCTCGAAACCCGGATTACCGTGCGCCTCGATTTGGACGGTACGGGCACGTCGTCCCTTAACACCGGGATCGGTTTCCTCGACCACATGCTGGATCAGATCGCCCGCCACGGCATGATCGATCTATCGGTCGAAGCCAAGGGCGACCTGCACATCGACGCCCACCATACAGTTGAGGACATCGGCATTACTTTCGGCCAAGCGCTGGCCCAGGCTGTCGGCGACAAGAATGGATTGCGTCGCTACGGACATGCCTACGTGCCGCTGGACGAGGCTCTTTCTCGCGTTGTGGTTGACCTTTCCGGTCGCCCCGGCCTGGTGTATGCGCTTCCGTTCACGCGCGCCATGATCGGCGAGTTCGATGTGGACCTGGTGCGGGAGTTCTTTCAGGGCATGGTCAATCATGCCGCGATTACTGTGCATATCGACAATCTGCGCGGCGAAAATGCCCACCATCAGGCTGAGACGGTATTCAAGGCATTCGGTCGTGCTTTGCGCGTGGCGGCAGAGGTCGATCCGCGTAGCAACGGCATTCCTTCCACCAAGGGCAGCCTCCAGGGCTAATTCCGGGCAAGACGATGAGTACTGTCGCGGTTGTCGACTACGGCATGGGCAACCTGCGTTCCGTAGCCAAGGCCATCGAGCATGTGGCGGAAGGCGGTCGTGTTGTGGTTACCGCCGATCCGGCGCTGGTCGCAGCGGCCGATCGCGTCGTAGTGCCCGGACAGGGGGCTATGCCCGACTGTATGCGCGAACTCGATGCCCGCGGCCTGCGCGCGGCGGTGATCAGGGCCGCTGCGGAAAAGCCTTTCCTCGGCATCTGCATAGGTCTACAGATGCTTTTCGAGCACAGCGAGGAGGGCGACGTAGCCGGGCTTGGCGTATTGCCCGGAAGGGTCTGCCGCTTTCCTGCTACGGCTATGGTTGCTGTCGACGGCGGTCGTCTCAAGGTGCCACACATGGGTTGGAACGAGGTGCGGCAGGTAAGCGCTCATCCGCTCTGGAATGGAATCGCAGACAACTCGCGTTTTTACTTCGTGCACAGTTACTATGTCGAACCGGCCGACTTCGCGGTGGCTGCCGCGATGACGCAATACGGCATCCCCTTTACCAGCGCCATAGCGCGCGATAACATCGTCGCCGTTCAATTCCACCCGGAAAAAAGCGCTCAGACGGGTTTGCAACTGCTCGGCAACTTCATGCGCTGGCGTCCCTGAATCCCTGTCCCCACTCAATTTCTGGCAACCTGCCTGTTTTCGATTCGACCTGACTATGCTGCTGATTCCCGCCATTGACCTTAAGGACGGGCATTGTGTGCGCCTCAAACAGGGGGCGATGGACGATGCTACGGTGTTTTCGCAAGACCCGGCTGCGACGGCGCGGCACTGGATTGCTCAGGGGGCACGACGCCTTCATCTGGTCGATCTGAACGGTGCTTTTGCCGGCAAGCCGAAGAATGCGGTAGCCATCAAAACCATCCTGAAAGAAGTGGGTGACGAGATCCCGGTGCAGCTCGGCGGCGGCATTCGCGATCTGGACACCATAGAGCGCTGCCTCGACGACGGCATCACCTACGTCATCATCGGCACAGCCGCGGTGAGGAATCCCGGTTTTCTGCACGATGCCTGTACGGCCTTTCCAGGCCACATCATCGTCGGCCTCGATGCAAGGGACGGAAAGGTGGCCGTGGACGGCTGGTCCAAGCTGACCGGCCACGATGTCATCGATCTGGCAAAGAAATTCGAGGATTACGGGGTTGAGGCGGTGATCTATACCGACATCGGCCGCGACGGCATGCTCTCCGGCGTCAACATAGAAGCCACGGTCAAGCTGGCCCAGGCCTTGCGTATTCCGGTCATCGCCAGCGGCGGCGTAGCCAGTATCAAGGATGTCAAAGCATTGTGCGCCGTCGCCGAGGAAGGCATCACCGGAGCGATCACCGGGCGGGCGATTTATGAAGGCCAGCTCGACTTTAAAAAGGCTCAGGCCGAAGCCGACAAGCTTTCTGCGGCGAAGGGCTAGGAATAAGTCGGTCACGGCCGCCCTCCCCCTACCAAAATGCTAGCCAAGCGCATCATCCCTTGTCTTGACGTCAACGCCGGTCGTGTCGTCAAAGGGGTCAATTTCGTCGAGTTGCGTGATGCCGGTGATCCAGTAGAAATCGCCCGCCGATACGACGAGCAGGGTGCCGACGAACTCACCTTCCTCGACATTACCGCCAGCTCCGATCAGCGCAACATTATTCTCGACGTAGTGAGCCAGGTGGCAGAGCAGGTGTTCATTCCTCTCACCGTGGGGGGGGGGGTGCGTTGTGTTGACGATGTGCGCCGTCTACTCAATGCCGGCGCCGATAAGGTGAGCATGAACACGGCAGCCGTACAGAATCCGCAACTGGTAGCCGACGCTGCAGGCAAGGTGGGCGCTCAGTGCATCGTCGTCGCCATTGATGCCAAGCAAACTTCGCCCGGCCGATGGGAAGTCTTTACCCACGGAGGGCGCAACGGCACGGGCATGGATGCGGTCGCCTGGGCGCGGCAGGTGCAGGTGCTCGGCGCCGGCGAAATTCTGCTTACCAGCATGGACCGCGACGGTACCAAGAGCGGTTTCGATCTGGAGTTGACGCGGGCGGTGTCCGAGGCGGTGGAAGTTCCGGTTATCGCCAGCGGTGGTGTTGGCACCTTGCAGCATCTGGCCGATGGCGTGTCGCTCGGTAAGGCCGATGCCGTGCTGGCTGCAAGCATTTTCCACTACGGTGAGTACACTGTGCGGCAGGCCAAGGAATACATGCGTGAACAGGGTATAGAGGTGCGCTTGTAATGACCAAGTGGCTCAACGAAATCAACTGGGACGAGCAAGGCCTCGTTCCGGTGATCGCTCAGGATGCTGTCAGCGGTGAAGTGCTGATGTTCGCCTGGATGAACCGCGAGGCGCTGGAGAAGACCGTGCAGTTGGGTGAGGTCGTCTACTGGTCCCGTTCGCGCCGCAAGCTGTGGCACAAAGGCGAAGAGTCCGGGCATACCCAAAAAGTGGTGGAAATCCGCAAGGATTGCGACGACGACGTGATCCTGCTCAGGGTCGAACAGGTTGGCGAAATCGCCTGCCATACCGGACGCCGTAGTTGCTTCTTCAATCGACTCGACGGAGAGGCTTGGCAGGCGGTTGATCCGGTGCTCAAGGATCCAAAGGAGATATACAAATGATCGACGCCGAAGTGCTGCATCGACTACAAGTCACGTTGCGTGAACGCAAGGGGGCTGCTCCTGATTCGTCCTATGTGGCGGGTCTTTATGCCAAGGGAATCGACAGCATCTGTAAAAAGGTGGCCGAGGAGGCTGCGGAGACCATCATGGCGGCCAAGGACGGCGACCGGCTGCATCTTGTTCGCGAGATCACCGATGTATGGTTTCACACCATGGTGCTGTTGACGCATTTCGACCTCGGCGTCGATGACGTATTGAGCGAATTGCATCGCCGCGAGGGTATTTCCGGCATCGACGAAAAGAATAGCCGGGGCCATCGGTGAGCGGATGTATTTTCTGTCGCATCAGCCGCGGCGAGATTCCTTCCCGCAAAGTTTACGAAGACGATGAAATCCTCGCTTTCCACGATCTGAATCCGCAGCGTCCGGTACACTTTCTCATCATCCCGAAACGCCATATCTCGACGCTTTACGATGTGAGCGCTGATGATCAGGAGTTGCTTGGGCGCATGTTGACCAGGGCGGCCGAAATGGCGCGCAGCCAAGGCCTTGACGACGGTTTTCGCACCATCGTCAACACCGGCAGGGTCGGCGGGCAGGAGGTGTATCATTTGCACATCCATATCATGGGCGGTGCCGATTCTGTTGGCCCCATGGTCAGTGCTTTGAAATAATTCGTTGAGGAGAATGCTATGGGCAGTTTCAGTATTACCCACTGGCTGATCGTATTGGCCATTGTGGTGCTGATTTTCGGCACCAAGAAAATTGCCAACATCGGCAAGGATTTGGGCAGCGCAGTGCGCGGATTCAAAGACGGTATGAAGGATGGCACGGAGCCTACGGCTGACCCCGGTCAGCAGTTGGGGCATACCATCGATGTGGAAGTGAAGGAAAAAACAAAACACGTGTCGTAGTAAGTAGGCGGTTGTCGGCGATAGTGCGACGACTTTTTCCCCTATTGCCCATATCCATTTTCCATCCTTCCAATGTTTGACATCGGTTTTTCAGAACTGGTTGTGATCGGTGTCGTCGGCTTGGTGGTGATCGGGCCGGAGCGGCTGCCGCGCGTTGCCCGGACGGTAGGGGCGTTGATTGGCCGGGCTCAGCGGTATTTCAATCAGGTCAAGGACGATGTGAATCGCGAGCTTCGTGTCGATGAAATGCGCAAAATGCAGGAGCAAGTGATGGCCGAGGCCCGCGCTATCGATACAAGCGTTGCCGACGAAGTCCGGCGCGTAGACGATTCTTTGCATCGGGTATCGCGGGATATCGAGCATTCGGTTGCGCTGGATGCAGCTGTACAGACTCCTGTCACGGCAACTCAACCGCCCAACGCACTGCCGCCGAACGCCTGATGTCCGACAGCCTGCTGCCGGAGAGTTTCATCTCCCATTTAGTGGAATTGCGTGGGCGTCTGATGAAGGCGCTGATGGCCGTTCTGGTGGTTTTCCTCGGCCTGCTGCCATGGTCCGGACAGATTTACGATCTACTGGCGCAGCCGATGATGGCTACGCTGCCGGCTGGAACCCGAATGATCGCCACTGGGGTCGTGACCCCCTTTCTGGTCCCACTCAAAGTCTGCCTGTTGGCGGCCTTTGTTGTTGCGCTGCCGGTGATCATCTACCAAGGATGGGCTTTCGTTGCGCCGGGATTGTATGCCCACGAAAAGCGCTTTGCCCTGCCGGTGGTTGTAGCAACCACGGCCCTTTTTTTGACCGGAATGGCGTTCTGCTATTTCTTCGTTTTCAATACGGTATTCCGCTTCATCGCCGAGGTCGCACCGGGGAGCATCACTCCGGCGCCCGATATCGAGCAGTACCTGTCCTTCGTGTTGACGATGTTCGTCGCTTTCGGCACCGCTTTCGAAGTTCCGGTGGTGGTGGTTCTGCTCGTGCGCTTTGGTGTGGTGACCCTGGATAAGCTGCGGGAGTTTCGTCCCTATGCCATCGTCGGCGCATTCGTCGTGGCGGCGGTGTTGACGCCGCCCGACGTGACCTCCCAGATCATGCTCGCGGTACCGATGTGCCTGCTCTACGAAGTGGGCCTAATCTGTTCGCGCTTTGTCCGTCCTCCCGCTGCGGCAGAACAACCGGAATAGGGTTTACTCGCGTGGCGGGCGAGGGCGCTTGCCGACCGTAACTTCCATCTCCAGTTCCTCGTTGTTGCGCCGCAGCTTGAATACGCTGCGGCGGCCCGGCGCTAGGCTGGCGATGAGTTCGAGCATGGTCTGGGCGTCGGTAACCTTTTTCCCTTCCACAGACAGCAATATGTCGCCAGGCTTGATGCCTGCCTTGTCGGCAGGGCTGCCACGCATGATGCCGGCGATCAGCGCGCCCGAGGTGGCCGATAGGCGGAACGATTCAGCGAGTTCCGGCGTGATCTCCTGCACTTCCACGCCGATCCAGCCACGGGTTACGGTGCCGTTGCGGATTATTTGCTCCAGTACCGTGCGGGCGAGAGAAACCGGAATGGCGAAGCCGATGCCCATCGAGCCGCCGCTTTGCGAATAGATGGCTGTGTTGATGCCGACCAGATTGCCGTTGCTGTCTACCAAGGCGCCACCGGAATTGCCAGGGTTGATGGCGGCATCGGTCTGAATGAAGTTTTCGAACGTGTTGATTCCCAGGTGGGAGCGCCCCAGTGCCGAAACGATGCCCGAGGTGACTGTCTGGCCGACGCCGAAGGGGTTGCCGATGGCCAGCACCACATCGCCGACACGCAGCGAATCCTTCGCCGCGAAGGTAATCACCGGTAATTTCTCCGCGGCGGGAATGCGTACCACGGCAAGATCTGATTCTGGATCGGTCCCCACGACCTTGGCCTTGAGTTTTCGCCCGTCGTTAAGCGCGACTTCGATCTCGTCGGCGCTTTCTACCACATGGTTGTTGGTGAGGATGTACCCGTCGCCATTGACAATGACGCCGCTACCCAATCCGGCTCGGCGTTGCGTGGCTTCTGAACGGTCGCCGAAAAAATGGCGGAAAAATGGATCGTCGGCGAAGGGGTTGCGCGGCGCCTGAACCTCCTGCGAAGTGTAAATATGCACCACCGCCGGGACCGCCTTTTTCGCCGCGTCGGCGAACGAGGCTAGGGGGCGGTCTACGCTGTTCGGCGCCGCTTCATGCAGGATGGCGATGTCGTGGTCGCCGCGGTGCAGCCACTCTGGCCTGAGCGTCTGGACGACGAAAAGCAGAGCCACGCTTACCGTGACGGTTTGAGCGAAGATCAGCCAAAGACGTTTCATAATGCGTTCCCGGCGCCCGCGTGAAGCGAAACGCCCATGTCGTGCGGTACTTTGCACCGCACCCGAGTTTGTAGGGAGAATGTCATGCAGCGCGAGGAGTTGTGTCGTTACCTGGATACTGCACTGGAAGCCGTACGCTTCCGCGATTATTGCCCAAACGGCCTACAGGTGGAAGGCAGGGCGGAGATACGCAAACTGTTGGTGGCGGTCACCGCGACTCAGGCTGTCGTTGATGCAGCGATTGCGCGTGGGGCCGACGCGGTGCTTGTGCATCACGGTTATTTCTGGCGCGGCGAAGATGGGCGGGTGACAGGCATCCGCAAGGCTCGCCTTGCCGGCCTGCTCGGAAATGACATCAGCTTGATTGCCTATCATTTGCCGCTCGATGCCCATCCCGATTGGGGCAACAACGCACAATTGGGGCTTCGTCTCGGATGGACGACGATCGGACGTTTCGCTGAGCAGGACATTGCTTTCCTCGGTGAGCCGGCCGTTCTGTGTAGTGCCGCGGACGTGGCAGTGGGCCTGGAGCGGATGCTCGGACGTGTTTCGTTGCTGGTCGGCGATGCGGAGCGCCCGGTACGCCGCATCGCTTGGTGCAGCGGCGGTGCGCAGGGCTATTTTGAGCAGGCCATTGCCGCCGGAGCCGATCTTTACGTCAGCGGCGAAATTTCCGAACAGACCGTACATCTGGCGCGCGAATCCGGCATTCCCTACATCGCCGCCGGCCACCATGCCTCAGAACGCTATGGGGTGCAGGCGCTCGCTGCGCATCTCGAGCAGCGCTTCGGGCTGGAATGTACTTATGTCGAAATCGACAATCCGGTTTGAGGGGGGGCGCCCTTACCCTTGAGCCGTTCGGCAAAAGCATTCCGTACCTTGTCCAGTTTTGGGGCTACTACGACTCGGCAGTAAGGTTGCTGTCGGTTATTTGCGTAGTAGTCCTGATGGTAGTCCTCGGCCGCCCAGAAGGTTGGTGCGGGTAACACCTCGGTGACGATAGGTGTCGGCCAGTGCCCTGCCGTGTCGAGTTCTGCAATCAGGGCCATGGCGGTTTTCGCCTGGTTGTCGCCATGGGTGAAAATCACCGAGCGATACTGGCTGCCGATATCGTCGCCTTGGCGATCGCGCGAGGTGGGATCGTGAATGCTGAAGAATGCTAGCAGCAGAGTCCGGTAGTCGATCCGTTCGTTCTCAAAGGCGAATTGCACCACTTCAATATGGCCGCTTTCGCCACTACAGACGGTGCGGTAGTCGGGGTGCGAGAGCGCGCCCCCGCAGTAGCCGGAAACCGCCGAGCGCACGCCGTCCAATTGTTGAAGGGCTGCTTCAATGCACCAGAAGCAGCCGCCGCCAAGGGTGGCCGTTTCGATCATGGGAGTGCTCCGCCCGTAAAACTCCAATTATGCGACTTGTAGCTGATTTGGCCATAGTCCCTGGGTCTCTGCTATAAAGACACTCTCCTTTAGCATGCTGCGGAGTATTCATGTCCCATCCCTTGTTCGACAAGCATCTAGCCGTGTTTCGTCAGGCGATGGCCGCTGTCGAAAATCGGGTGTACTGGAGCCCCTTTGCGGAAACTCCGGCGTCACTTGGTGAGGCTGCGGCGGATAGCGCGCGTGAAGCGTTCGAGGCCTATCGCGACGCGTCCTTCTACCTCGATCAGCCTGGCGTGCAGGCGCGTGGTGGCAGCGAGATTTCACCCTATGGCCTGTCGCTGAACATTTCCTATCCCATTTGCAACCCGGATGCATTGATCCTGGCGGCGCGCGCGGGGATGACCCCTTGGGTGAAATCAGGCCCGGAGGCGCGGGCGGGGGTCTGCCTGGAAATTTTGTTCCGGCTGAAACAGTATGGGTTGGAGATCGCTCATGCGGCGATGCATACTACCGGACAGTCTCTGGCCTTTGCTTTTCAGCATTCGGTGGCCCATGCTCTTGATCGGGGCCTTGAGGCGGTGGCTTGCGCGTATCGCGAAATGAAGCAAGTTCCGGGGCGCGCGACATGGGAAAAACCACAAGGGGGGGGCAAGCCGTCGTTGCGGTTGGACAAGACCTACACTGTGGTTCCGCGCGGTGTTGCGCTGGTCGTTTCCAACGCAGTGTCGCCGACGTGGAACGCTTTTCCTGCGATTTTCGCCAGCCTGTCCACCGGCAACCCGGTGATCGTCAAGCCGCACCATACAGCCATCCTGCCGCTGGCCATCAGCGTTGCTGCGGCGCGGATGGTACTCAAGGAGGAGGGCTTCGATCCTGGCCTAATCAGCCTGCTGGTCGACGATGACACCGACACGGTTGCGCGCATCGCTGCACTGCGGCCAGAGATCAGGCTGATCGACTTTACCGGCTCCGGAGAGATGGGGCATTGGTTGGGAGAGAATGCCCATCAGGCGGTGGTTTTTGTGCAACGGCCCGGACTGAATTGCGTCGTGGTCGATTCAACCGAGGATTACAAGGGGCTGTTGCGCAACCTGGCAGTCAGTATCAGCCTCTACTCGGGGCAGCTGGCGGCTACGCCGCGCCTGATCCTGGTGTCGCGCGAAGGGGTGCGGACGCCTGATGGAACGGTCGCAAGTGAACAGTTCATCCGCGATCTGGCATTTGCCATCGGACGTCTGCTTGAAGATCCGGCGCGCGCGGTTGAGATTCTTGGCTGCGTGCAGTCGCCGCAGGCGGTCGAGCGCATCGGTGCACTCCGGGAAGAATGCGATGTGGTGCGCGATTCGGCTCCGGTCGTCCATCCGCAGTGGCCTCTGGCGCGGATACACACGCCACTGTTGCTGCGCATGGCATCGAGCGACGATCTGGCCTGGGCGGCCGATCCGGCGGTTCCTGTGGCCGGATTGTTGGAAACCGCTACAACCACGGAAAGTCTGGCGCTGGCCGAGCGGATCATGGGCGAGCACGGCGCGCTGGCATTCGCGGTTCATTCGTCGAACGAGCACGTACTGGAGATGGCAGACGACGCGGCGCTGCGCAGCGGGGTGGCGCTGTCGCTCAACCTGACCGGCGGGGCACTGATGAATCAGCCGGCCGCTTACGCTGATTTTCTTGGGACGGGCGCTAATCCGGCAGCCAGTTGCAGCTTTACCGATGCCGCTTTCGTTACTCCGCGGTTTTCCATCGCCCAGACCCAGCGGCCCAGCCCCCCGTAAGTGGGGTGTAAGTCGCCCCGCCCATCATGGGTTGGGTGTCTCAACCCGGATGGGGTATTATTCGCCGGCTCCGCTAACGCCTTTTTCGAGGATGTGGCTCTCGATCTGCGTTGCGACAATGGTGTCGCGTCTCCAGCGGTTTGGTCACCTACCTGTTCAATGACAGTCGTCTGCAAGGAATCAGCATGAAGATCCACGAATATCAGGGCAAGGAAATCCTGAGGAAGTTCGGCGTCACGACGCCGCGCGGCAAACCGGCATTTTCGGTCGATGAAGCCATCAAGGTTGCCGAGGAACTTGGTGGCAAAGTCTGGGTGGTGAAGGCGCAAATCCACGCCGGCGGCCGCGGCAAAGGCGGTGGCGTCAAAGTGGCGAAATCCCTCGATGAGGTGCGCCAATACGCCGGCCAAATCCTCGGCATGCAATTGGTCACGCACCAGACCGGCGCCGAAGGGCAGAAGGTCAATCGCCTTCTGATCGAGGAAGGCGCCGACATCAAGAAGGAATACTATCTCGCCGCACTGACCGATCGCGCCACGCAAAAAGTCGCCATCATGGCTTCGTCTGAGGGCGGGATGGACATTGAGGAAGTTGCCCACGCCACGCCGGAGAAAATACTCAAGGAATTCATTGATCCTCTGACCGGCATTACCGACAAGCAGGCCGACAATCTGGCCCGGGGCATCGGCGTACCGGAGGCTTCGGTAGAAAAGGCCAAAGCAGAGATCAAGAAGCTCTACACCTGCTACATGGATACCGATGCCTCGCTGGCGGAAATCAACCCGCTGATCCTGGAAGGCAACGGTAACATCAAGGCGCTGGATGCCAAGTTCAATTTCGACTCCAACGCTCTATTCCGCCATCCCGAGATCGTTGCCTATCGCGATCTGGACGAAGAGAACGCCGACGAGATCGAAGCCTCCAAGTTCGATCTGGCCTACATTTCCCTCGATGGCAACATCGGTTGCTTGGTGAACGGTGCAGGCCTTGCCATGGCTACGATGGATACCATCAAGCTGTTCGGCGCCGAGCCGGCCAACTTCCTTGATGTGGGAGGAGGCGCCACCACCGAGAAGGTGACTGAAGCCTTCAAAATCATGCTCAAGAATCCCAAGGTCAAGGGCATTTTGGTAAACATCTTTGGCGGCATCATGAAGTGCGACACCATCGCTACCGGCGTGTGTACCGCCGCCCGCGAAGTCCATCTATCCGTACCCCTGGTGGTGCGCATGAAGGGCACCAACGAAGACCTGGGCAAGCAGATCCTGAAAGACTCGGGTCTGCCTATCATCTCTGCCGACAGCATGGCAGAGGCCGCCCAGAAGATCGTCGCCGCCGTAAAGTAAGGGGAAGCAGAATGTCTATCTACATCAACAAGGACACCAAGGTCATCACCCAGGGGATCACCGGCAAGACCGGCCAGTTCCATACCGAAAAATGTCAGGAATACGCGAACGGCAAGAACTGCTTCGTCGCTGGCGTGAATCCGAAAAAGGCTGGCGAGAAGATTTTTGACATTCCGATCTATGCATCGGTCAAGGAAGCTGCTGCGCAGACGGGCGCCACGGTTTCGGTGATCTATGTTCCGCCCGCCGGCGCTGCCGCGGCGATTTGGGAGGCTGTCGAAGCCGATCTGGATTTGGCGATCTGCATTACCGAAGGTATTCCTGTTCGGGATATGCTCGAAGTGCGCAACAAGATGAAGGCCAAGGAAGCCGCCGGCGGTAAGAAAACGCTGTTGCTGGGCCCGAACTGCCCCGGCTTGATTACCCCGGACGAAATCAAGATCGGCATCATGCCCGGCCACATTCATCGCAAGGGCCGTATCGGCGTGGTTTCCCGTTCCGGCACCCTGACCTATGAAGCCGTTGCGCAGTTGACCGAAATCGGTCTTGGACAGTCATCTGCGGTCGGTATTGGCGGCGACCCGATCAATGGTCTCAAGCATATCGACGTGATGCAGGCTTTCAACGACGATCCGGATACTGACGCTGTGATCATGATTGGCGAAATCGGTGGTCCAGACGAAGCCGAGGCCGCCCAGTGGTGCAAGGCCAACATGAAAAAACCGGTGGTCGGCTTCATCGCCGGCGTTACTGCGCCTCCAGGCAAGCGCATGGGCCATGCCGGCGCCCTGATTTCTGGGGGGGCCGATACGGCGGATGCCAAGCTGGCGATCATGGAAGCCTGCGGCTTCAAGGTCACTCGCAATCCTTCCGAGATGGGCAAGCTGCTCAAGTCGATTCTCTGAGCGCCAACGTTCCGGCAAAACCGCACCTGAAACAGGTGCGGTTTTTTTTTTGCTGCGCGGAGCGGGTGTGGTGAGCGCCAAAATATGCCAATCGATAATGGCTTGAGGTTATAGTCGTATTTTCAGCCGGCGGATCCTCAGCCTTCAGGCGGGCGGATTGCAATGCCGGTACGCGAAAACGTTTGACTGTATTGATGTTTGACTGTAAGAATTGGCACTATCGCCCTGTTTCTACGCAGACTTACTGCTAGCCGGGGCTATCACGGAGGGATGGCGGCGAAATGAAATCAAGCAAAGCCGGGTTCTGGAAAACAGATTGGTTTCTCGGTCTCGTCGTAAGCGTGGTGATGCTGGCGGCAGGCGGCAGCGATCTTCTGCAAAGCCTGGAGCGCAAGGTTTACGACATCGGCGTCGGCATGGCTTCCCGTGTGCCTTCGGATAAGGTCGCCGTGATCGCCATCGACAAGCAAAGCCTCGACAACATAGGGCGTTGGCCCTGGTCGAGAGAGATTATGGCCGATATGGTGGAAAAGCTGGCTGCGGCCAAGGCGAAGGTTATTGCAACGACCATCTTGTACTCCGAGCCGCAAATTGATCCCGGTTTTGTCTATATCGCCAAGCTGATGGAAACCTGTGGCGTTGCGCCGCAGTCTCTAAGCGCTCTTGCTGCTGCGCCGACCGACACCGGCGAAGTGGCTGCTGTGGTTCCACCAGAGGCGTCCTGCCCGCAGATTGCGGCAACGCTTCAGGAGGCCGAGCAGAAGCTGAATACAGATCGCCGTCTCGGACAGGCCTTCACTCAGGCTGGCAATGTGGTGCTGCCCATGTTGTTCCGTATCGGTGAGCCTTTGGGCAAGCCCGACAAGGCGCTGCCGGATTACATCAAGAAGAATGCCGTGAAGGCCGTCGGATCGGATTTCCCGCCGATTCCGACCGCGGATGTGGATGCATTGGTGATTGAGTCGCTGGGGCAGGCCGCGGCGGCCGTTGGTCATCTCAATGTGACGCCGGATGTGGACGGCGGAATTCGTACCGAGGCGTTGGTATTGGGCCATTTCGAGGATACCTATCCGGCCTTGTCGCTACTGGCGGCAGCCCGCAGTATGAATCTGGGGCCGGCGGACATTCAGGTTCATTCTGGGGAATCGGTCAATCTCGGTCGTCTCAAGATTGGTGCCGATCCGGATACGCGGATGATGACCTTCTTTTATAAGGATCGCGACGGGCATCCCGCATTTCCCGTGGATTCTTTTTTCGACGTCAAGACCGGGAAAATTCCCTACGATAAATATCGCGACAAGATTGTATTGATCGGCCCCACGGCCGCCGGTGTCGGCAGCGTTTTCGTCACTCCGATTTCACCGTCGATGCCGGCTGTATTGATGCAGGCGCATACCGTATCGAGCATCCTTTCAGAGCACTTCTTTGTTGCGCCGACCTGGGGTTATTGGGCCGAAAAACTGGTGTTCCTGATAGTCGCCGCTTACCTGATTGCCTTGTTGCCGCGCCTTAAGGCCGGCATGGCCGCAGGGATTACGTCTGCCGTGTTGGCGTTGTTGGTCGTTACCCATTTTGTGTTGATGACGACGCAACTGATGTGGTTACAGTTGATGGTTCCCGCTTCACTGCTACTGGTGGGTCATCTGTTGTTGACGACCAAGCATTTTCTGCTGACTGAGCGCGGCAAGGAAAAATCGGATGCGGATTCGGCCGAATCCAACAGGATGCTCGGCCTCGCCTTCCAGGGGCAGGGCCAGTTGGACATGGCTTTCGACAAGTTTCGTAAGGTTCCTCTCGATGATCAACTGATGGAAAATCTCTACAGTCTTGGCCTCGATTTTGAACGCAAACGGCAGTTCAATAAGGCTGAGTCGGTGTTCCGCTATATGGGCGAGTACAACCCCAAGTTCAAGGATCTGGATACACGGTTGAACCGCGCTAAACAACTCTCCGAGACCGTCATGCTTGGCGGCGGTGGGGGAGGGCGAAGCAACGCCAGCCTGCTGGATGCCAGCGGCAACGTCGAAAAACCCATGCTTGGCCGCTATCAGATCGAGAAGGAGCTTGGCAAGGGCGCCATGGGGGTGGTTTATCTGGGGCGTGACCCGAAGATCAACCGCGTGGTGGCGATCAAGACTATGGCCTTGTCGCAAGAGTTCGAGGCCGACGAATTGGTCGAGGTCAAGGAGCGCTTTTTCCGTGAGGCGGAAACGGCGGGTCGGCTCAATCACACCAATATCGTTACGATGTACGACGCTGGCGAGGAACATGATCTCGCCTACATCGCCATGGAATTTCTCAAGGGCAAGGACTTGGTGCCCTATACCAAGCCGGACAACCTGCTGCCGCTGCCCAAGGTGTTGAGCATCGTCGCTCGAGTCGCCGAGGCGCTCTCCTACGCTCACGAGAACAATGTAGTGCATCGCGACATCAAACCGGCCAACATCATGTATGAGCCGGAGTCCGATCAGGTCAAGGTCACCGATTTCGGTATCGCCCGGATTACAGATTCGTCGAAAACCAAGACCGGTATGGTGCTTGGTACGCCGAGCTATATGTCTCCGGAGCAGCTTGCCGGAAAGAAAATCGACGGCCGCTCCGACCTGTTTTCGCTTGGCGTCTCGCTTTATCAGATGATTACCGGCACCTTGCCTTTCGTCGGCGACTCCATGGCGCAACTCATGTTCAAGATTGCCAACGAACCTCACCCGGACATTCGGGGGCTACGCCCCGGCCTGTCGGATGCTCTGGTCGCGCTGATTGACCGGGCTCTGGTGAAAGATCCGGATCAGCGCTATCAGACCGGCGCCGAGTTGGCGAAGGATCTCAAAGCGTGCATTCCTCTGGTCGGCGATGGTGGCGCCACTCCGGTCGTTGGTGCTGGTTGAGACAACCGATGAACCTGAGCGACGCATTGGAAATTGCGACTGCCTCGGATATGGGGCAGGTGCGTTCGAACAATGAAGATGCGGTACTGGCGAATGCCCATGCCGGGTTCGTAGTGCTTGCCGACGGTATGGGCGGGTATAACGCCGGCGAAGTGGCGAGCGGCATGGCTACCGCGCTGCTGGGCGTGGAACTGGAAAAGAAGTTCGTCGACAGCCCTCCCCAGGAGAGAACTGGGCGCGGGGAGTGTTTTGCCGAAACGGTATTGAGGAATGAAATCGTCAATACCAATCGTGCGATCTACAATGCCTCGCAGGAGAAGGTGCAATACGCCGGGATGGGGACCACGCTGGTGGTTGCCATCTATCACGACAACAAGGTGACGGTTGCCCATATTGGCGATTCTCGCCTATATCGCCTGCGTGGCGACGAGTTTAGCCAAGTCACTCGCGACCATTCTCTGTTGCAGGAACAGATAGACAACGGCATCATTTCGACGGAAGAAGCGCGGTATTCGCAGAACAAGAATCTGGTTACCCGGGCACTCGGGGTGGATGCCGCAGTGGAACCCGAAATCCACACGTATGATGTGCGCCCAGGAGATGTCTATTTGCTCTGCTCCGATGGTCTCAACGATATGGTGGACGACGAGGAGATCGGGGCGACGTTGCGGATGCTCGGTGCGAATCTTGCGTTATGTGCGACGCAATTGGTCCAGCTTGCCAACGATAATGGCGGCCGCGACAATGTTTCGGTGATTTTGGTCAAGATCAAACAGCCTTTTCCGGCGCAGAGAAGCTGGCTGCGCAAGTTGCTCGACTGGTTTGAAAAGAAGTAACGGATTATTGGGGAAATCAAGATGGCGAAGCTTATTCTCAGCATGGATGGTCTGACGCTGAAGGAAATTCCGCTCACCAAAGAGCGGACCACCATCGGGCGCAAGCCGCACAACGATATTCAGATCGATAACCTCGCTATTTCCGGCGAGCACGCGGTGATTGTGACCATCCTCAACGATTCGTTTCTGGAGGATCTCGACAGCACCAACGGGACCTTCGTCAATGGTCAGCAGGTCAAAAAGCATTTTCTTCAGAACAGTGACGTCGTTGAGCTTGGCAAATACCGCTTGAAGTATGTCAACGAAACCCCACAGCAGGGATCCGCCGCCGATTTCGAAAAAACCATGGTGTTGCGCCCGGACATGCTGAAAAAAGCCGCGGAGCATGTTGAATCCAAACCGGCGGGGGATGCTGCAATTCGGACGAGTGCGGCAGAGGCTCCGCCGCCCACTCCTCGGCCGGCGCCTATAGCCCCCGCGCAAGAATCGGTGTTGCCGTTGGCTTCCATTCAGGTGCTGACTGGTGGCAACGCCGGTCGCGAGCTTGCGTTGACCAAATCGCTGACTACGCTGGGCAAGCCTGGCGTGCAGGTGGCCGTCATCGCACGTCGGCCCGTTGGCTACTTTATTACCCATGTGGAAGGTGCTCAGTTCCCCATCGTGAACGGCGTCACCCTTGATGCCCAGGCGCATCCGCTCAAGGATCACGATGTCATCGAACTGGCTGGCGTGAAGATGGAGTTTTTCATCAAGAGTTGATAGGCGGCCCCATTCCCCAGCCGTCGTAATTAGGGAGCCCGCGTGAAGCAGCATCTGATCCGTTACGTCCTTGGTTTTCTGCTCCTGCTGATTCTGCTTGGGCATTCGATCCGGGTTTACCAGATCCCGCTGATCAATCATCTGGACGCCATCGCGTACGACGCCAAGTTGCGGCTGACCATGCCGCAAAAGCAGGACGAGCGGATCGTCATTCTCGACATTGACGAAAAATCACTGGCCGAGTTGGGGCGGTGGCCCTGGAGTCGCGACAAGCTGGCAACGTTGCTGAACCGGTTATTTGACCAGTACAAAATTGCGGTTCTCGGATTCGACGTGGTGTTTGCAGAACCCGACGACAGCTCGGGGATGAAATCTCTCGACAGCCTGGCTCAGCGTGACCTCAAGGACAACGCGACATTCCAGTCGGTGCTACGTGATTTGCGGCCGAAACTTGACTACGACGCGCGCTTTGCCGAGGCGATGAAACAGCGCTCGGTGGTGTTGGGGGTCTATTTCACCAGCAAGGGGGAGGATGCGACTTCGAGTGGCGCGTTACCGCAATCGGTGTTGCCGCCGGGCACCTTTCAGGGGCGCAATATTGCGTTTACCAGTTGGACCGGATATGGCGGCAATCTCGATATTTTCCAGCGCGCGGCGGCCACCTCAGGCCATTTCAATCCATTAGTGGACTTCGACGGTACGTCGCGACGGGTGCCGCTGGTCGTCGAATACAAAGGAGCCTACTACGAGGCGTTGTCTCTCGCCATGGTCAGACAGTTGCTGGGTTCGCCGAAAATCATTCCCGGCTATCCCGATAGCGGTGGCAAAGCCTATGGCGCGATGGAGTGGGTTGACCTGCCAACCGATAAAGGTACGGTACGCATTCCGGTTGACGAAAACGTCGCTAGCCTGATCCCGTACCGGGGGTATCAGGGTAGCTTTCGCTATGTTTCGATCGCCGATGTTGTGGCTGGCCGCGTTCCTTTGGAGCAACTGGCACATAAGATCGCCATCGTGGGTACCACGGCTCCCGGTTTGATGGACTTGCGAGTGACCCCGGTCGGCAATGCCTATCCAGGGGTGGAAATACACGCCAACCTGATTGCCGGAATGCTGGATGGCAGCATCAAGTACAAACCGTCCTACGTGCTCGGTGCCGATGTGGTGTTGACACTTATCTCGGGCGCGATGATGGTGTTGCTGCTGCCATTGCTGTCTCCGTTCCGCGCTACCGTGGTTTCTGTCCTTACTGTGTTGACATTATTTGTCATCAATTTTTCGTTCTGGCATGCGGGTAATCTGGTGTTGCCGCTGGCCAACGGAATTGTCGTGGTACTGCTGCTGTACGTACTCAATATGTCGTGGGGCTATTTTGTCGAATCGCGTACCAAGCGTCAGTTGACCAGCTTGTTTGGTCAGTATGTACCGCCCGAATTGGTCGAGGAGATGAGCCGGGATCCAGAAAACTACAGCATGGCTGGCCGCAAGGCGGATCTGACCGTGCTGTTTTCCGACGTGCGCGGTTTCACCACAATTTCGGAAGGCCTTGAACCGGATCAACTCGCTGCGTTGATGAACGAATATCTCGGCGCCATGACGGCAGTGGTGCGCGATCATCGGGGTACGCTCGATAAATATATCGGCGATGCCATCATGGCTTTCTGGGGCGCACCGGTGAGCGACCCTGATCATGCCCGGAATGCGGTCATTACTGCATTGGAGATGCAAAAGACGCTGAAGGATCTCAACGTCGTGCTGAAATCCAAGGGTTGGCCGGAGTTGAAGATCGGAGTCGGCGTCAACACCGGAACCATGACGGTCGGCGACATGGGTTCGCCGGTACGGCAATCCTATACGGTCATGGGCGATGCGGTTAATCTCGGCTCGCGTTTGGAGGGGATCACCAAGCAATACGGCGTCGGCATTATCGTCGGCGAAACCACGCGCGAAAAAGTTAAGAAAGATTTTGTCTTCCGCGAACTCGACCGCGTTCGTGTCAAAGGCAAAGACGAACCGGTCGGAATCTATGAACCTGTCGCTTTGGAAGGCGAGGCCGATGCCGCCCAGCTTGATGAATTGAAGCTCTGGAATCAGGCGTTGAGGGCTTATCGGGGCCAGGAATGGGACCAGGCGGAGGTACTGCTTCTCAACTTGTCCCGTATGTCGCCATGTTATCTCTACGAGTTGTACGCGTCTCGTATTGCCCATTGCCGCAAGGAGCCGCCCGGCCCGGGCTGGGACGGGGTTACGACCTTTGAAACGAAATGAGACCCTAGCGTGAAAGTCCGGGTTCTGGGGTGTAGCGGTGGGATCGGTGGCCGCCACCTGCGCACCACTTCGCTTCTCGTAGATCACGACATCCTGGTGGATGCAGGTACCGGGGTAGGCGATTTGTCGATCGCAGAGTTGGTGCAGATCGATCATTTGTTTATTACCCATACCCACCTCGACCATGTTGCCTGCCTGCCCTTCATGGTCGATACGGTAGGCGACATGCGTAATCGTCCGCTTACCGTCCATGCGACGGAAGCCGTCATCGAGATTCTGCGCAATCACATTTTCAATTGGTCGATATGGCCGGATTTCACTGAAATCCCGACGCCCGCGGCACCTTTCATGCGCTTCGAAACCGTCTGTGTCGGTGTGCCGGTGCAGCTCGGTACACGCACCATTACACCCCTGCCGGCCAACCATACTGTCCCGGCGGTCGGCTACGTGCTTGATTCGGGAACGGCAAGCCTGGTGTTCTCAGGGGACACCACGATTTGCCCGGAGCTGTGGGATTGCATCAATGCGATGCCAAAACTCCGCTTTCTGATCGTCGAATGCGCTTTTTCGGACAAAGAGCGGAAATTGGCCGTCGCGTCCAAACACCTGTGCCCAAGCATGCTCGCAGAGGAACTCACTCGTTTACAGAGGGAAGTCGATCTGTTCATCACGCACCTCAAACCGGGGCAGATCGAATTGACCATGCTTGAAATCGAGGACCGGATCGGCGAGTTCCGCCCCCGCATGTTGCAGAATAATCAGGTATTCGAATTGTGAGCGCCCAATTCGTAGTTCACGCGCTCGAACGTCTGCAGCCGATGGCTTCAATGAGCCGTGGCCGTTTGCAGGAGCTGGCGAGCCTGAGTGTGCTGCAAGTTTTCTCCAGGTTGCGAGAAGCCTTGCCCTTGGCCGACTGGATGGGACAAGCCGTGTATCTCCTACGCGGCGAACTTAAGCTCGAATATAGCGACGGTGCTTCGCGGGTGGTCGTCGGAGATACCGACGAGACCCGTCATCCGTTGCAAGCGACGTCGCACATATTGGCCGGGGCGAGGCCGGTAACGGAAGTGGAAATCCTTCGTCTCGATGAAAATCTGGTGGATCTGACGGTAACGTGGGACCAACTTTCCCGTGGAGGGAGCGGAGCCGACTGGAGCGGAATGAGTGCGCTGCTCGGTGCCGAATCGCTTGCCCATGGCGCATTCGCGGCACTTCCACCGGCCCATATCGATGTCCTGTTGCAGCGGTTTGAAAGAATCCCGGTGAAACGCGGCGATATCATCTTGCGGCAGGGTGATCATGGCGATTTCTACTATTTGATCGAAAGCGGTCGCTGCCGAGTCACCCGGCTTGTCGGTGGCGTCGAAGTTCATATTGCCGAACTCAAGGCCGGTGCGGCGTTCGGCGAGGAAGCGCTGGTTTCCGATGCGCCGCGCAATGCTACCGTCTGCATGCTGACCGACGGTAGGCTGTTGCGCCTGGCCAAGGCGGCGTTTGTCGAACTGTTGCGCGAACCGTTATTGCATGCCGTATCCTGGAATGAAGCGGCGGCTCGAACTGAGGCCGGTGCCCGATGGCTGGACGTACGTTTCGCCCCGGAGTACTTGCACGACGGGTTGCCGGGCGCGCTCAACATACCCCTAAATGAATTGCGTGAATCATTCTCGGCAATGAATAGAGGCGAGGAATACGTGGTTTATTGCCAGAGCGGCCGGCGCAGCTCGGCCGCCGCATTCTTGATGTCTCAGCGCGGATTCAAGGCCAGCGTTGTTGAGGGCGGATTGCATCGCCGAAGCGACGGGGGTGTTGTAGGAGATCGATCATGAGCGCTGTACTCAATGCTCCCCAGGATTCCGCTGGTGATGTCGGCAGTCGGTTGACGTTTTTCAAAAACCTTCAGTCCGTCACCAATAAGATCCATGCGACGTCCAACGTCGACGAGATCATGCTTGAGCTGTCGCAGGATGTCTGCAATCTGTTCAATGCGGATCGGTTGACGATCTATGCCGTCGGCGAGGACAAGGCATCCATCGTTTCCAAGCTTAAAACCGGGCTCAATTCGTTCAAGGATCTGCGTCTGCCGATCACCGACCAGAGCATTGCCGGCTACGTTGCGTTATCCAAGAGAATCATCAATATCCGCGACGTATACGACGAAGCTGAGCTCAAGGCCATCCATCCGGGGTTGCGTTTCCTACAGGAGGTGGATAAGCGAACCGGCTACCGTACCAAGCAGATGCTAGTCGCGCCGATCGTGGACGCGAGCGGAGAATTGCTCGGCGTCGTGCAGATCATCAACAATAAGGCCGGGGCTCCGTTTGCCCAAGTGGCCGACGAGGGCGTCAAGGGCTTGTGCGAGACCCTGGCCATTGCCTTCACGCAGCGCAATAAGCCGGTTCAGTTGGTTCGCTCCAAGTACGATTTCCTGGTGGCCGATGCGGTAGTCACCACCGATGAACTGGATCTGGCCAAGCGCGCTGCACGTAAGGATGGGCGCAGCATCGAAGATGTGCTGATCGATCAGTTCCAGGTCAAGCTGCCGGCCCTCGGCGCTACCCTGGCCAAGTTCTTCGGGGTTCCCTACGAGCCCTTCAAGTCGGACATGGTCAAGCCGATCGATCTGTTGAAGAATCTCAAGCGCGAATTTCTGGAACAGCATCAGTGGGCGCCGATCGACGACACCTCGGAAGGCATCATCGTTGTCTGTCTGGATCCCGAGCAGGTAAAGGGTGCCCGGGTGGTGAATAACATTTTCCCGCGCGGCAAGATCGTCTATCGGGTGACCACCAACAAAGAATTCAGAGACATGCTGGATTCCATGTTTGGCGCCAGCGGCCCGGCAATGGACGACACGTCGGTGGGCGACCTGCTTTTGAGCATGGACGAGGGAGAAGAGGGCGAGTCGGTCGCCGACGATGTCTCCGCCGCATCCGACAACGAGTTGGTCAAGCTGGTCAACAAGATCATCGTCGACGCCTATCAGCAGGGGGCGTCGGATATCCATGTCGAACCCGGGATCGGCAAGGACAAGGTGCAAATCCGCTTTCGCAAGGATGGATCGCTGCAGAAGTACATCGAGATTCCCGCAACTTTCCGTAATGCGATCTGCGCCCGACTGAAGATCATGTGCGATCTTGACATCGCAGAGCGGCGCAAGCCGCAGGACGGCAAGATCAAGTTCAAGAAGTTCGGCCCGCTGGATATCGAGCTGCGGGTCGCGACCATACCCACGACCGGCGGTGTCGAGGACGTGGTGATGCGGATACTCGCCGCCGGCGAGCCTATCCCGCTCGACAAGCTGGGCGTGTTGCCGCGCAATCTGGAACGGCTCAAGGGTGCCATCGGCAAACCCTATGGCCTGTTCTTCGTCTGTGGCCCGACCGGTTCGGGGAAAACTACCACCCTGCACTCCGTCCTGGGTTATCTGAATACACCGGACACCAAGATATGGACGGCCGAAGACCCGGTAGAAATCACACAGAAGGGCCTGCGCCAGTGTCAGGTGAACAAGAAGGTGATGGACTTTCCGATGGTGATGAAGGCGTTCCTGCGTGCCGATCCGGACATCATCATGGTGGGTGAAATGCGTGACGCCGAAACCACAGGGATCGGCATCGAGGCTTCGCTGACCGGCCACCTGGTGTTCGCCACACTGCACACTAACAGCGCTCCTGAATCGATCATCCGGCTGCTCGATATGGGCATGGACCCCTTCAACTTTGCCGATGCGCTACTGGGTATTCTTGCCCAGCGACTGGCCAAGCGGCTGTGCGGCAAATGCAAGCAGCCCTATACCCCGGATGAAGAGGAAATGAAACTGTTCATGACCGAGTATTGCGGGGAGTTGATGAACACCAGCGCCTTCAAGCAGGATGCCAAGGCCGCTACCGAGGCGACGTATAAGCGCTTGCTTGCCGATTACGGCAAGGACGGGAAATTCGTCATGCATCGCGCGGTCGGCTGTCCTGAATGCGGCGGCAGCGGTTACAAGGGGCGTCTTGGTCTGCACGAACTGATGCTCGGCACCGATGCAACCAAAAAATTGATTCAGGAACATGCCCGCGTTGCGCAGTTATTTGCCCAGGCGCTTGAGGACGATATGCTGACGCTGAAAATGGACGGCATGGAGAAAGTTCTCCAGGGCGTTACCGACCTGAAGCAAGTGCGTGCCGTTTGCATCAAGTAAGCGCCATGGATACGCTCGAAGACCTGTTCCGTCGCCTTGAGCAGCTAAACGAGGTTGGTGCCGCGCTCTCCAAAGAGCGCGATATCACTCGCCTGCTGGAAAACATACTGGTCGCCGCAAAAACCATAACCCATGCAGACGGCGGGACGCTTTATCGAATGAGCGAGGACGGTGACCACCTGCGCTTCGAAATCATGCGTACCGACTCCCTCGGCATTGCCATGGGCGGAACCACCGGCAGCGCGATCAATTTTCCCGATCTGCCGCTGCACGATGAACGCGGCCAGCCCAACAACGCCATGGTGGCGGCCTATGCCGCGATCAACGATCGTACAGTGAACATTGCCGACGCCTACACCGAGGCCGGCTTCGATTTTTCCGGCACACGAAAATTCGACGAACGTACGGGCTATCGGTCGCGTTCGTTTCTCACCGTGCCGATGAAGAATCATGAAAGCGAAATCATCGGCGTATTGCAGCTCATCAACAGCCGGCCTCCCGGCGCAGACAACGTGGTGCCTTTCTCGGCCGCCGATCAGCGTCTTGCCGAATCACTGGCTTCGCAAGCGGCGATCGCACTGACCAACCGCCAACTCATCAGCCAGCTGGAAACTCTGTTCGAGTCCTTCATCAGCCTGATCAACCTCGCCATCGACGAAAAGTCGCCCTACACCGGAGGCCACTGCCAGCGTGTACCTGCGCTCACCATGATGATTGCCGAGGCAGTGAACGATACAGCGAACGGCCCGTTGGCCAACTTCCATATGAGCGACAAGGATCGCTACGAGTTGAAGATCGCTGGCCTGCTTCACGACTGCGGAAAAGTCACCACCCCGGTGCACGTGGTAGACAAGGCGACCAAGCTGCATACGCTGTTCGATCGCATTCATCTGATCGACACCCGCTTCGAGGTGCTCAAGCGCGATGCGGAAATCGCCGCCTTGCGTAAGACGCTGGCCCTGCGCGAGACTGGTGACAAAGTCGGCGAGAAGGCCATATGGGACGACTTTGAGGTCCAGCAGCAGCGTCTCGACCAAGAGCGCGATTTCCTCCGCCGCGCCAATGTCGGCGGCGAAGCCATGCAGCCCGAAGACCAGCAAAAAGTGCGTGATATCGGTACCGGCTATCAATGGCTCGATGTGACGGGCAAGCAGAGCAATTTCCTCAGCGCCGACGAAATCGAGAATCTCAGCATCCGTGCCGGCACGCTCACTGCCGCCGAGAGGGAAATCATCAACTACCACATCGTCGCCACCATCAAGATGCTGGAGCAGTTGCCCTGGCCGCGACACCTGAAAAATGTGCCTGAATACGCCGGCGGCCATCACGAACGGATGGACGGCAAGGGCTATCCCAGGGGCCTCACTCGCGAACAGATGTCGGTCCAGGCCCGCATCATGGGCATCGCCGACATCTTCGAGGCGCTGACTGCCCGTGATCGCCCGTACAAGCCGGGCATGAAGCTATCCCAGGCCATGTCCATCCTGGCCAATTTCGCCAAGGGCGGGCATATCGACCCCGATTTGTTCCAAGTGTTCGTTCGCGAACAGGTGTATCGCAAGTACGCCGAGAACTTCCTCGATCCGGGGCAGATGGATGGTGTGGACGTAGATGCGATATTGGATACGGGAGGGTGACGATTTTCGTCACTTAGTGCCGCACTGCCGAGCTCGGGGCGATGCTGAAGTAGCGATGGAATCGAAGATTTACCGCATCCTTGGCGCCCATGCAAGGATGGCATGGGCATTGCTGTGTTTTGCTTGTACCTCAAGTACATAAGTCGTCGCAGGTTTGGGCGACGCACTTCCGATTCAAAATCCTTGCAAGGAGAATCTTGATGAACAAGCTGCAAAAAGGTTTTACCCTGATCGAGTTGATGATCGTGGTTGCGATCATCGGCATCCTGGCCGCTGTGGCCATTCCCGCTTTCTCTGATTACCAAAAGAAGGCCCAGGACTCCACCGCCAAGGCGGATGCCAAGAACGGCATCACCGTCATTCTGGCTTCGATGAACTAAGTCAAGGGAGACATTCATGAACAAAATTCAAGCTGTTTCCGTCGCCCTGTTGGCCCTGGCTGCCGCTACCTCCGCCCATGCCACCAGCACTACCGGCGGCAACCTGTCGTCGGCCAGCAGCATTGCTGTGTCGACCACTACGTGTGAGGGCCTCAAAGAAGCCGTCACCGTTCAACTGTCGGCTGCCAACGGCGGCGTCGTGAACTGCCCGACGGCGACTGCCGCTGGTGTAGGTGTGGCCAATGCCAAGGGCAAGGGCAAGTCTTATGGTGCCTCCAGCAATGGCGGCGCGATCACCGAGGCTACTTTCACCACAAGCGATCTAGATGCCGCTGTAACCGCTGCCGGTACGGCTGCGTCAACGGCTGCCGGTTCGAGCTGATACCTCGTTTCAGATAGTTACAAGGCGTACTTCGGTACGCCTTTTTTCTTGTGTGTTGGCCTAAATGATCCCTTTCATTCGTTCGGCATGGCGTTCCGGTCTGCGTGGCCGCAGCTTTCAGATGATCTTTGCCATAGGCCTGCTGTTGATCGGTGGCGCCTATCTGGCTTCCCTGTTTTCACCGCGCCAGCCCCAGACGGTGGCTCTGGATGTGGGGCTGTCCGGCCTCAGATTTGCGCTGGTACTGCAAGCCCTGTTCTGGGTGCAGGAACTGGTGGGCCGGGAGATTGAGCGCAAGACCGTCGTGCTTTCCCTGGCCTATCCGGTTCCCCGTTCGCACTACGTGCTCGGCCGATTTTTTGGGATTGCCCTGCTTTTGGCCGTGGCCACCCTCATCCTGGCCCTGTTGCTTTGGCTCATGGTGTTGTCGTCCGGTCGGGGTTATGACTCGGCCCGCCAGGTGGCCTTGGGCCTGCCCTATTGGCTGACCATTGGCGGGCTATATCTCGATGTGCTGGTGGTGCTGGGCTTTGCTCTCTGTCTTGCCACCTTGTCCACCGTACTGGTGTTGCCCCTGGCTTTGGGGGCCGTGTTCGCTGTGATCGGGCGGAGCCTGGGCTCGGTGATGGATTTTCTATTGACCCGCCAGGCCGACGGTGATGCGGAGATGGTTGCCCAGTTTGGTCCCGTCATTCGGGTGATTTACCGCCTGCTGCCCGACTTGTCGCGTCTGGATTGGCGCGACTGGACCCTCTACAACCTGGCGCCCGATGGGGCAGGCTTGACTTGGTCGCTGCTTATGGCGGGCGGTTACATCCTGCTTTTGCTGGCGATAGCGGTGCTGGCCTTCCAGCGCCGCGAGTTTGCCTGATCCGATATCGCGACGACATGGGCATCTGGCGGCAACGTTGGCATTGGTCGATATGGCTGGTTCTGCTGGTCGGCGGCGGCTTGTTTTCTTTTTCCGTCGAGCGCCTGGGCGGCTATCCGCGCAAATTCCCCGATCCAGAGATACAGGTTACCCTGCCACGCTTCGTGCAAGTGGCCCTGGCCGGAGGAGACCGCTATCTCGCGGCCAATATCGCGGTGGTGCGCAGTTTGCTGAATTCCTTCGGTGGCGATACGCGTGATCGTTATCTGGTCCAGGCTCGGGTGCAAACCGACGCGGCCTGGCTCAATCCTCGCCACGAAGACAATTACTATGTTGCCGCAGCGCTCTTGTCCTGGTCCGGTTACGTGCCGGAGGCCGAGGATATTCTGCTCAAGGCAAGCCAGGCCCGCCCATTCGATATGCTGCCGCCGCTTTACCTGGGGTTCGATTACTTTTATTTCAATCGGGATTCGGTTCTGGGCTCACGCTGGATGTACGAGGCGGCCCGCCGCGCGGATTCGGAGCAGAACCGCATCAGCCTCACCCGCATTGCATCGCGCTGGGCCGAGCGGGGACAAGACGCCCGGGATGCTTTGCGCATGGTAGAGGTGATGATCCAGCAGGCACGGGGCGCATCGCTCAAGCGGTATTTGGAGTTGCGTGCCGAAAGGCTGCGCGGTCTGGTTCAATTGCAGGAGGCCGCAGGCAGTTATCGCGAACGCAATGGAAAATCACCCGCATCCCTTGAGGATCTGGTACGTAGCGGCATCGTGAAAAAACTACCGGTCGACCCCCAAGGGCGAGGTTACGGGATGGACGCAGAGGGCATGCCAATGTTGATACAAGACCCGATTCGCGGGCCGGCGGGAGGCTGACCAGCATGATTGCGATAAGCATAGAAAATCTTGTTAAAACTTATCCGCGCAGTTGGGCCAGCGGGCCGGTGGCTGCGGTGCGGGATATATCACTGACGGTAAAAAGCGGCGAGGTATTTGGTTTTATCGGGCCCAATGGTGCCGGCAAGAGCACCACCATCAAAATTTTGACTGGCGCCATGGCGGCTACGGGCGGAAGTGTTTCCCTGTTCGGCACCCCGGTAGATCGGCCCGAGGCTCGGCGTGGCATGGGCTATGTGCCAGAAAATCCGAGCTTGCCGGACTACCTCTCGCCTCTGGAAATCTTGCAGATGGCCCTGGAACTGCACGGCCTGGGGTTGCCGAATGCCAGGGCCCATTGCATGGCCTGGCTGGAGCGCTTTGAACTGGCCCATGTGGCGACCACGACGATCCGTACTTTCTCCAAGGGTATGGCGCAAAGAACCGCCCTTGCCCATGCTCTAGTGGTTAATCCGAGGCTGCTGATTCTCGATGAGCCCCTGTCAGGGTTGGACCCCGTGGGCCGTCGCGATGTGGTGGATGTTTTGGCTGAATACAAGCGCAACGGCGGTACGATCTTCTTGACATCCCATGTGCTGCACGATGTGGAACGCCTTGCGGATCGTTTTGGCTTGATCCACAAGGGGGTTCTGATGACCATCGACTCGCCCACCGAACTGGTGAGCAACGAGCCCATGTACACGGTGCGCAGCGTCGGCCATGCAGCACTGTCGGGCCTGCGCGCCGAGGCCAGTGGCCGCTGGTCGGCGGAAGTGGCCGGCGCGGAGCTATGGCCGTTGCTGGAGCGGTTGAAAAGCGCGGGACATCAACTGGTGGAAGTAAAGCCCTCTCTTACATTGGAGACGGCCTTTATGCGCTACCTCGGCATTGATCAGAAATCCGAGGAGCGGTCGGCCTGAGTGGTGGTGGTTGAACCACCTTTCTTGTTACCCTGGCCGGCCACCGACGAAATATGACATCGGCAGCCCAGGCAGGTCAGGGCGTTAAAACGATGGGCTTTCTGATTCCCGAGCCATGCTGCTCGGCCATGCGCAGATAGAGTCTTTCCAGATCCCGGGTGAAACCTTGGGTGTCGAACAGGGGCTTGGTGCGGCGGTTTTTCTGGAGTTTCTCGCGGACGGCCTCAAGGCGACTCCTGTCCTGGGCCAGAACAATGGCGAGATCGGCTGCGGCTTCGGGACTGTCCGTGATCAATTCTGTCAAACCGATGGCGGATAGCAGGCTGGCGGATACTCGGCTGGCAAAGGTGTTGCCTTTGATTGCAACGAGGGGAACCCCTGCCCACAGCGCATCGCTGCCGGTGGTATGGGAACCATAGGGAAAGGTATCAAGAGCCAGGTCGGCGCACTGTAGTCTTTGCAGATGCTCGCTGATGTCAATCTGTGAGGCGAAGATAAACCTGGATTTTTCAACCCCGTATTGCTCGGCGTAGGCGCATAGCTTCTCGCGCACTTCCTGACGCCCCACCATCAGCCACATAACGGCTTGGGGGATCGTTTTAAGTATTCGGCACCACTGAGCAAATACCGGCGCATTGATCTTGTAGGGCTGATTGAATGAGCAGAGGACGAAGGCATCTTCCGGGAGACCCACGTCCTGGCGGCTTGGCCGATGGCCGATTGGCTTGCCGTCGTCGTTGGGCTGGTAACTGTGCGGCATCAGCGCCAAGGTTTCGCTGTAATCGGGCTGGTGTTCCAATGGAGAGACAATCGGGTCGCCGATGACATAGTCGGCCAGCCGTGGGTGCCCCAAAGAACCCGGGTAACCCAGCCAGCTGACGATGATCGGAGCGGGCCGCAAGGCGCAGATTTCAAGTCGGTTGTCCTTCGTATAACCCTTCAGATCCACCAGGATATCGATTTCGTCTTGGACGATGAGATCTGCTGCTTCGGTGAAAGACAGGGGTTTGATTTGGCGGAATGCCCTACAGGCATTTTCCGCCCGAGCTCTAAGAGGGCTACCGTCATGAATGCCGTAGGAATAGGCATAGATGTCCACCTTGTTGCGGTCATGGGCTTCAAGGATTCCGATCATCAGCATCAGCGTGGCGTGATGATGAAAGTCGGCAGAGAGGTAGCCGATGCGCAGGGGCCGGTTGGGCGGGATGGGGCGTGTCATAGCAACCCGCGGCGCGCGCTGCATCAGGGAACCATGGCGGGCGTCGGCATGCAGGCGGCCTGCCTTGCGTTGATCATTCAGGGTCGCGCCGTCCATGCTGAGAATCGGGAAGACCGAAATGTCTCCTTGGGCCTGACCGGAGCGAATTCTTTGTAGCAGATAGCTGGCCTGTTCTGTTGTCAGATCGAATTCACAATCACTTTCAAGTGCCTGAAACAGCTTGGAACGGGCTTCGTCGTGATCCGGGTTGGCATTGACGACCGATTCCAGTTCTTTGCGCGCGTTTTGGCTGAATTTCAACTGTTCCTGCGCCGATGCCAAGAGCACTCGGGCGTCAGCATAGTCGGGCTTTACCGCTAATGCGGCTTCAAGGCACTGTACAGCAGGCTCGAATAGTTCGAATTCCATCAATGCCATGCCGCCGTTGTACAGGCTCTGATAATCGTTGGGATTGAGTTCAATGGCTTTTTGGTAGGCTTGCAAGGCAGGGTGCCAATAACCCAGTTGCTTCAGGGCGAGGCCCTTGTTGGCGTAGGCGCCGCCGTTGCCGGGGGCGAGATCGATGGCGCGTTGGGCGCTTTCGATTGCCTCTTCGAAACGTCCTGAGCGGATTAAAGCCGCTGCATGGTTGTTGTGCAGTTCCGTATCGAGGGGAAATTTTCGCAACGCTTCCTCCAGAGCGACGAGAGCTTCCTGATTTTTTTCCTGCAAGGTAAGACTGGCGGAGAGTGCTTTGTGGCCGAAGAGGTGGTCCGGGTATTTGCGGATGAATTTGCGGGCTTCCGGTTCCAGCCCGATGGCGTCTCCCCGGTTGAATAGCGCAAGCAATTTTTCCGTTTCACGATTGAGTTCCTTGAGGGATGGTCCTCTAAAGCCTTTTTTAATATTCACCATTTCTCCAGAAACAGGGTCCATAAAGTTGCGGAAAAGGTTTAACGATCATGGGTCTTGGTGTAAGCACCGAATTGAGTCGTGCGCTCCGGCCCCGTAGGCACAAGGGTTGGCGTACGCAATAGCGCCTCCAAGTCGGGGCGGTCAAGACGGCCGACATAGTGGGGGGCCTCGAAGCCCTTGTGATGCTCGACGAGACTCACACCATAGTTGGCAGGGCTATGCCGGAATGTGAGCGCGCGCCACATCTCGTTGAACGGCGTGTGGGCGCCGATCAGCAGCACCAGCCCCATAGCCCAAGCGTTGATCGGCATTTCACGCCAGGAGTAGGTCTTTGCCCAGGCGCTGATCCGGTCCAGGGTCAGGATCAACAGTATCACCAGGCAGGGCGTGGACAGGCGCAGCATGGTGTCGTTAGAGGGGCCGTATTGGTAGAGCGGCAGGGCAGTCAAGATGGCGAAGGCGAGCCAGAACAGTCCGTGCGAATGTCGGAGCTGGCGCGCCAGCATCAGTCCGAGGATTGCGAATTCCATCAGCACGAAGAGCAGATATTTCAGTAGAAACCGATCTTTGCTGGGAGCAACGTCGAGGGTTGGAGCGCCCGGAATGGCTGTGATATCCAGGGTCAGCAGACGCACGGTCAGATAGCCGAGCACTGTGGCCGCTAAGCATTGCGTAAGTGTTAAATCCCATTCGCATAGTGATTGCCCCTGGCTAAACCCGCGAAGGATAGCGATCGCGATAAACGGCAGGATGGCGGCTGCGGCGAAGGGTGTCCAAATAACCAACAGCGGCAATAGGACCACGACCATCGCAGGAAAGCTGCGGTGCCCCCAGTGACGATAGAACAGTGCGGTGACCAGCCACAATGGGAGAGCGTGATTGGGTGCCCAGTGCAATTGGCCGGTAAGCGACGGGTAGCTGAACGGAACCCACCATTCCAAGCGTAATGGGAAGATGGGGCTGTCTCCGGTCAATAGCAGTATGCCGAGGAAATCCATGCCGCTGAAGAAAATAGTTACCAGCAACATCACAACCAGCAAACCACCCGTTCGACGGGGTAGAGGTAAAAGGAGCAGGAAAAGCGTGACTCCCAGCGCGGCCCAGGCATAGAGATGTATGTCGACATGGCCTAATCCGATCCACTTGCCCAGTACCGCTGCGGGGAAGAAGAAGCCGAAGGCGGTGCGCAAAATGTGATGGACGCCGTTGTCGCTGCTATAGGCCGGTGGCCAGGGAGTCAGGGTCAGATCGGCGAGAACGGTGTCGCGCACGATCCAGTCCGGGTTGGCAAAAAAGAAATGTCCCGCGCCGCCCAGGCTGCTCCAGGCGAAGCCTGTGGCGACAATGACCAGCAGCGCGCCGGCGGTATACGGCTGCCGCCACTGTAGCTGCGGGCTGCGAAAAAATTGGGTGAGGCTGATGAAGAGCAGGACGCTGGCGATGAGGGCGTAGGGCAGTTTCAGCCAGCCGCCGAGGAAAATGAAATTCGGCAACGCGATATAGAGCAGCGCGGCGACGGTGAGCGCATCCGGCGGGCAAACGGAATGGGTTTCGTCGATGGAGATCAGACGCTCGCGCAAGGCACTCCAAAAGGGCTGGAAACCGGCCATCAATGACTACTCGTGGTTTTGCAGCGGAGCGGGAGCCTCGAAATTGACCCGCTCTCGTTCGACCGCCAGCGGCCGGTGCAGTACCTGCGTATGAATCGCGGCGATGTACTCGCCCAGAAGGCCGATAAAGAAGAGCTGTACCGAGGCAAAAAAGAAAAAGCCGATCAGGATGGGCGCTAGGCCGAAGGAGAAGTCGTTCCAGTAGAGCAGTTTAAGGGTCAGGTAAATACAGGCCATGAGTAGGCTGATTGCGGAAAGAGCGAAGCCGCCCATGGTGGCCAGTCGAAGCGGCAGCTTGGAATGGCTGGTGATGCCGAGCATCGCCATGTCATAGAGCGCGTAAAAATTGTTCTTGGTCACGCCGCGGGTGCGCAGCGGCTGGACGTAGGGAACCTCGGCGCGCGGATAGCCGAGGTCGGCGATCAATCCGCGGAAATAGGGGTAGGGATCGTCGATCTCGCGGATCAGGTCGATGACTTGCCGATCGTAGAGCCCGAAGCCGGTGTAGTTGGGCACCATCTCAACGTCGGCGATGCGGCCGATGGTGGCGTAGTAGATTCGCCGCAGAAGAAACATCAGCGGTGTTTCCTTGCTCTTCGGCTTCACGCCGACCACGACCTTGAATCCGGCTTCCCATTGGCGCACGAACTCGACGATCAGTTCTGGCGGTTCCTGCATGTCGGAGGCCATGTTGATGACCGCGTCGCCCCGAGCCTGCATCAAACCGTAGTTGGAGGAGCGGATGATGCCAAAGTTGCGCGTGTTGACGATCAGCTTGATCCTTGGATTGTCTGCGGCGAGGGCTTTGATGCGGACCACCGTCGCGTCGGTGGAGGCGTTGTCGATGTAGATGTGCTCGAACTCGTAGCCCGGCAGTTGGGCGAACTGGGCGGCGATGCGGCGGTGCAATTCTTCGACGTTGCCTTCTTCGTTGTAGCAAGGCGTGACGACTGAGATCAGTTTGCCGGGCATGGGCGACCCTGTACGAGAAGTTGGCGGGTGGTTTCAGGGAGATGATCGGCGCTGTCGCAGCGGCAGTCTGCCGGAAATTCTTCGCCATCCCGGCCGTAGCCCCAGGTGGCATGGATGAAGGGAAGGTTGTTGGCCTTGGCGGCGATGGCGTCGCCCAACGTATCGCCTATGTAGAGCGTTTCGTCGGAGCGCAGGGCTGTGTCCTGTAGCAGCTTGCCGAGCATGGCGGCTTTGTCCGGGCAGGCGGGGCATTCATCGAGACAATAAACCGATGCGAACAGCGGGGTCCAGCCCAGATGGTCGAGGATCAGTCGGGTTGGGCGGGCGCGTTTGTTGGTGGCGATGTGCAGCGCCATGCCGGCTTGGCGAAGTTCGCGCAGGGCATGTTCGACGCCCGGATAGGGCAATGTATCGCGATAGCCTTCGTGGTCATAAAAACGCTTGAATTCGGTCGCCAACTCGGCCAGCGCCGGAGTCGAGTCGATGCCGCTGATCAGGGCCAGCGTTTGCGTCAAGGGCGGGCCGATGATTTCCGGCGCCAGGGGCACGCGGGGCGCCAGTCCTCGCGCCGCGAGCGCCTGGGCCATGCCGGACAGAATGCCGGGGGCCGAATCCACCAGCGTACCGTCGAAGTCGAAGACGATGCTCCATGCACTGCCCGCCATCAAAGACCTCTCTGGTAGATCAGGGCCTTGAGGTGTTCGCTGCTGGCGTAGGGGCTGTCGATGGCGTCGATCATGATCGGCTGGTCGGCCTTGACGGGTTGCAGCAGGACTTCGCCGTGCATCAGTTCGCGACAGGAAATCTGGCCCTTCAGCAACGGTACGGCCAGATACACGTCCTCGTCCGACAGGGCATGGCCGGCCGGCAGGTCGTGCCGCGCGTAGACACCTCGCACCAAGGTATCGAGATAAGCGATTTCCCGTTGCTGCGGCAGGCGTTTGCGGCTGCCGGGCGCACCGCACATTTCCACGGCCTTCTTCCAGCTCTTGAACCAGGTGTCGACCTGTTCCGGCAGGCTGCAATATTTGGATACCGGGACATCGTCGTCGTCGATGTCCACATGGCGCTCGAAGGTGCGTGCGCCCTTTGCGTAGGCGATCAGGATCGAACTGGTCCAGTCGTGGTATTCGTGGGTGGAAAAGCCGATCACGTTGTCCGGATAGCGGTCACGCAGGAAATCGATCTGGTTCATTTCCAGTTCGCTGTCCTCGGAGGGATAGAGCGACACGCAGTGATTGATCGCCAGCGGGATGTTGCGATTGGCGAAGAATTTGACTAGATCGTCGATGTCCTTCAGCGACGATCCGCCGGTTGAAACGATGACCGGTTTGCGCGTGGTGGCGATCTTCTCGATCAGAATCCAGTCGTTGAGGTCGGAACTCGCCAGCTTGACGATGTCGATGCCGAGGTCGGCGCACAGGTCCACGGATTTCTCATCGAACGGCGTGGCCATCGGAATGCAGCCGGACTTGCGGATGGCCTGCACCAGGGTTGCGTAGCTCTCCCTGTCGAGCCGCGTATCCAGCGTTTTCTTGATGTAGCGGATGTCGTCGCGGTCGCGGAAATCGCGATGGATGAAGGCGTCGACGTCGCGGAACTGGAGCTTGATCGCTGCGCGCACATTGTTGAAACGCACGATGCGGGAAAAGTCGGTGACGATGCGCAGTCCGCGCTCGACTTGCCCCCAATGGTTATTGGCAAGCTCCAGGACGAAGAGATCTTCGAAAATTCTTTTTGCATTCATGGGGCTGAATCTATCACGTCGTCGATCATATTGGCCGCAAGTTCATCACGGTCGAGGAAGGGATGCATGTCCTCAAGCGGAGGGGAAACGATGGTTCCATCCTCGAGCTTGCGCGAACTCATGCGCGGTTCGAAGCCCTGGGTTTCGTCGAGGATGACGTCGCACAAACAGGGGCCGGGGTCTGCGAGAACCGCATCGAGCCGGCTTTCGAAGGCGGCGGTATCCAACCGGCAGGCGGGAATACCGAACGCTGTGGCGACGGCGACGAAATCGGGAAAGCTCACGCCGCTGTCCGGCCCTTCACCGCTCAGGCGACCGAAAAAATTGTTCTGGGACGATCGGATCGAGAGATAGCCGCGGTTGTTGAGCACGAAAATCTTGATCGGCAGACGGTGGTGCGCCACCGTCTGCAATTCCTGCAGGTTCATCATCAGGCTGCCGTCGCCGGCCAGGCAAATGACGCGCTGTTGGCTTCCTCGTTCCGCCAGGGCGCCATACCAGGCGCCGATGGCGGCTGGCAGGTCGTAACCCATGGAGGCGCTGCCGGAGTTGGAGAACAGCCGCATGCCCGCTTTGATTGCGCCGGCCTGGAATGGGACGATGGTGGCGGTCGCGTTGCCGCAAGCGACAATGTCGCGGCCGCCCAAGCGGTCGAACAGGCGGTCGATGAAATGATACGGGTTGATCTTCCCCCTACCCTCCGTCTGTCGCGGCGTGACGGCGGGATAGCGTGCAACCTTGTCCTTGCACCAGGCCAGCCATTCGACGTGATGCGGTTGGCGTTGCCAGAATTCAAGCCGCCTGTCGAGCTCGGACAGGAAGGATTTGAGGTCGGCGACAACCGGAAGGTCCGGTTGCACCGTAGGCTTGGCGAGCTCGGCCGGATCGACGTCCACCTGGATCTTGAAGGCGCGGGGGGCGAAGGCCGGCCAGTTGTAGCTGATCTGGCGTATGTTCAGGCGGCTGCCGAGAATCAGCAGCAGATCGGCGTTCTGCACGACGAAATTGCCGGCTCGCGTGCCGATGGTGCCGGGGCGGCCGCAGTAAAGCGGATCGTCGCTGGCGATCAGATCGTGGGTCCAGGCGGTGACCACAGGAATGCCGAGGCGGCGGATGACGGTGTCGAATTCCGCCAGTGCCTGACCGGCGCGAATGCCGCTGCCGGCAAAAACCACCGGGCGTCGAGCGGCGTTCAGGCGTTCGACGATCACATCGAACTTGATATCGGCAAGGGGCTCGGCGGCGGGCTGGGGAACGAAACGGCGCAGAGTCTCCACGTCGATGGGCGCGCTTTGCACGTCGACGGGGATGTCCAGCCACACCGGGCCGGGCCGGCCCGAAGTGGCCAGATGCAGGGCTTGGTCGAGGTGCCAGGCGATGTCCTCGGGGCGCTCCACCACCGCGGCGTATTTGGTTATGCCGCGCACCATCGGGATGATTTCGCTTTCCTGATCGCCCAATTGGCGCAAGCCGGGTACCGGCGTCGTCGCCAGACAGGTGGCGCGCTTGACCTGTCCGGAAAGGACGATCATCGGCACCGAGTCGGTCCAGGCGCCGAATACCCCGTTCAGGGCGTTGATGCCGCCCGGGCCGGTGGTGACGTTGAGTACCGGTGGCACGGCGGCGATCCGCGCATAGGCTTCGGCGGCCATGGCCGCCGCCTGCTCGTGGTGGAAGAACACCGGCGTCATGCCCTCCTGATGGCAGAGCGCATCGTTGAGAAACATGGCGCCGCCGCCGGTGACGAGAAAGGTGTGGCGGAGTCCTTCTACGACGAGGCGATTGGTAAGGTATCCAGCTACCGTGGTCATGATGAGATTTTTAAAAGTTAAGGGCGCATAGGCAAGGCTATCCCTTGCTTTCCCTATTCCGGTTAATACCGGCCACTTCCCGCGCATATTCCGTCAGGTAGGTTTTGACCGAGGGCGGCAAGGCAAGGAGTACGGATTCGAAGAGCAGCAAGGTGGCTGCAAGGGGGAAACCACCGGTGCTGCGAACATAGCCAGCCCGCCAGGGAGAGGCAAACCCGGCCAGCCATTGACGGGGGGATAGCAACGGATTGGGTTTATCACCGGAGATGAGGGCAGTGGCCCAATCCGGGCTATGAGTTTCGGTGTGGACCAGTTTCTCCCCCAAAGCGATTTCTGTCAGGGTTGGGAAAAAGCCAAGACGAAGCAGTGCGCGTTGAGCTTTGCTACGCAAGAGACTGTCGCTCGCCCTTACCCAATCGGGGTGTCCGCCTTGGGTCTCTGCGTATTCGAGTATGCCTCGCCGGATCTGGTCGGCAATCCCACGGGTCTCAGCCTCCGCGTCCCGGCTGGGCGACTTGGGGGCATGAAGGGCCTCCAGTTTTCCGTTCATTTCCACGTAGCCGATCGTGGTGCCTTCGTCAGCGCGGCAAACAGCTTCCAGCAGGAACGCTACGTACCACGAGGATCCTTCCATGATGTTGCTGCGTTGGCGGCGGTCGGAAATCAAACCAACGCTGTCAACGGGCAAATCAAGAAGATTTCCATCCTCTGGCCACAGACCGAAAAATGCGGCGCGGGGACAGCGAAATGTCGGGTCAGAGGCAAAGGCTCTTTGCAGGTTGCGCAGGATGGACCCGCGCCAACCGATATCCACCAGAATCATCGACGGATCCCGGCCGATCTGGTGTTGCTTCAGGTAGTTGGACAGTGCTTTTTTTTGTCGTTCCCGTTCTTCCGCGACGCGCGCTTGAAATACCGGGTCGTTGGCAACTGTTGCTGCGCTTTGTGCAGTCACCGGGGCTTTATCGATAGCCACCCCAAGGTTTTCCAGTACGGGCTTCATTGCTTCATGATCGAGGCCCAGATAGGCCAACCCTTCGCCCCAGGTTCCGTAGCCGGCCCGGGAAGCGGTTGCCTCAAGCAAGACTAGGGAGTCGATGAGGGGCTGCGCCGGCAGGATGGTGGAACGACGGGACAGGGAAATATAGGCCAACTCGGGGCGTTGCGTTACCCCATCGGGAAGTGGCAGACGTTTCGTCACCTGCAGCAGCAAATCGCCGTCGCGGGCAATGAAACCCATCCTTTGGCAACCCGTGCGGGAAGCATGGCGAAGCAGCAAATGGGCAAAGCAGGTGAAGACCGGTCCGAGGACCTTGTTCCCCAGCGCATGAGCCGCTTGATGGGCCGATCTTTCAGTAGTCACAGACTTCAGCGTCAGCGCCGGCGAAGGATGAGGAGAAGAAGCGATACCCTGGCGCGCAGGTTGTATCGCGCATGCAAGTACTGTTTGGCAATGGTCACCATGCTGGGTGCTTCTTGTATTGGCAGCCTGACTCCCGCTGGTTTTGCCAGCAGACCGGCGAACAGGTAGCTTAGCCGCAATGGTGCCAGTTCGAACCATGTCAAGCGCGGTTGTCGATAGTGGGGGTCTCGAACCGGAGAGGCAGCCGCCTCAGCCAAATTCCGCACAAAATTCTCGTTTATAGCCTGCTCCCATTGGGGAACGGGAGCAGGCGGACGTTGCGTTGAAACGGGGGACATCGGCAGCGGCGGTAACACGGTCTCTGGGATAGGGCGGTATTGACGCCAAGTTCGCACTCCCTTAACGGCCGACAGCACCATCTGCCCAAGTCGACCGAGCACCTTGCCGGTTAAACCGTAATGGAACGATGTTGTTTTTAGCTGGATGCGAAGCGAGAACAAGGATGGCTGTGACGCGCCGGTCATTCCGCCCAGCCGGTCGGTATGGGTAGACCCCAGATCGGCCACATTGCTCAGCGCCTGCCACCAGATGATTTCCTGCTGAGTGGGATAGCGAATCAAACGTTCAAGCAGGGTGCGCGCGTAGGGCAGCGAGCATCGGCCGTCGAAGCGCACTAGAGCGGCACATTGTCCGTAACGTTCGACATAGCAAAGAATGCCGTTTTGTAGCCGGGCAATGAAGCCGTCGTCAGCCATTTCGGCTCGACGAGAAGGATCATCGGAATCGCGAAACAGGGGGATGACGGTTCCGTCGCGGTTACGCCGATATCCGATCGTTGTGCCATGGGGTGCGCGTGCGGCGGCTTCGAGGGCAAACACAAACTCGAAGGCGGCGGCGGCTGACCAGTGGGGCGTTCTGGAATCGGCGAGGAGCCCCTCAAACCGGTTTTGGGCACAGTGGCGCAAGGCAGCCTGGTGGTTGGTGCCGAGATAGAAACCGAAAATCGTCGGGCAGTTAGGATGGACGCGTACGCTGCTGTATAGGCTGTCCTGAATTTGGCCTCCCCAGCCCAGATCCACTACCGCGATACGTTCGTGCGCAAAAAATCCCTCTTGGGCGAGGTAGGCATGGAGCAGTTCCCGGGTGTTTTCTCCTGTTGCGGCAATATGGGCGATCAATTCGGGATCGTCGATCAGCCGTAATAAGGGAGGATATTCAAGCAGTGGCGTCGGTAGGCTCGCATCGGTGTCGGCAATGCCGTTGCGTGCCGCGGCCGACGCCAACAACGCTTCATCCAGGCGTAAGGGCGCCAACAGGCTGCGCACCGAATAGTGACCGGTATTGGCCATGGCCGCAGCAAATTCCCGCAGCCCGTAGCCATGCATGGCGGCCAGTAATGCGGTCAGCCGCGAAATGGCTAGGTAGGTGGCCGGTGGCCAATTGCCATCGGGAAAGGCGAGCGGAGCCAGCTTCAGGTACAACTGTTTCAGCAAATGGCCTTCACGGGCAAAGAAATAGACGTGACCGACTCCCGTTTCCTTGCAGCGTTCCACGAGGCGATGGATGAAGGCAGCGAAAATCGGCCCCAGAATCTTGCGGCTGAAGGCCTCTTCTTGCGGCAAATCCAATTCGGCCCGGGCATCGGCATAGCCGGCTGCAATCATTCCGGCCCAGGACGGGTTGGACTGATAGGCGCCAACGTCGAACTCTTGCCGACGGGCCTCGTCGTGCATCAATTGGTCATTGATGATCCAGGCGCGAGTTCCGTTGCGGTTGGCCATGAGTCCGTCGGCATGGAGGTTGTCTCCCACATGCAGCCATTTCCCCGGACTTAGTTCACTGCTTTCCCCTACATGCGCAAACAAACGGCCTGAGCGTTTGAGTAGGCGGACATCGCCCGAGACATGGACTTCATCAATCCAGGGGAGGAGCCCGCAATCCTCGAGGATGGAAGCGACATGGATTTTCCCCAAGTACATGTCGGAGATGCACTGTACATTGGCGCCAAGTTCTTTCAATTGGGGCAGGATAGCTTTCAGCCACGGATTGGGAAAACAAACGCGCCGTTCGATTTCCACTTCGGCGGCGACCAGTTGCTTTGCCATGGCTTCTAGCGCTGGGGCGGTCAGGGAGTCTCCGACAACGCCAGCTACCCATAAGGGGGCGAGTTCATCAAGCGTGGTGTCCGGGTCAAAACCGGCGGCCACGTGAGTGGCCGCTAGGCGCAGATAGGCATCGTGTCGGTAATCGAGCAATGGCCTTGGGGGTGGGGCGATTTCATGGCGGACCAGAAAATCCTCGAATATTCGACAGACGCCGTCAATCACCAATGCCGGGGCTAGGCGACGGTGAATCAGGGTGTCGAAGACATCGAAACTTATGGTTTTGACATCGCCCTGTTCGACCGCGCGCAATAGGGCTTCGGCCAAGGTTCTGTAAGACTTAAATCGCTTCAGCATCGCTATCCCGTTCTATGCAGTCCCGGCTCGGGATGCCAAAAGGCGGCGATAGAGTGCCACATGATTATTGACAAAGCGTCCATGGGAAAACAGCTCATTAGCGCGTCGGACGCCTTTCTCCGCCCAGGAGGCCAATATCGCTGGCTCCCCAAGAACGCTCCGCAAACAGGCTGAAAGTGCCTTTACGTCTTTGGGCGGGACGAGAAACCCCGATTCCCCCTGACACACAATTTCCGGGATGCCCCCGGTTTGAAAGCCAATGACGGGAGTGCCGGCCGCCATGGTTTCCAGCACGGAAAGTGGTTGATTGTCGGCCAGTGAAGTGAATAGAAACAGGTCCGCCGCTGCGTAATACCGGGCGAGGGTCCCTGCCTCGCCAAGATAGCCGGCTTCGCGGATATCGAATCCAGACAGGAGTTCCCGCATCTGTGGAGTGCTGTGGCCGACCAGGAGAATGAAGGGTTTCAGATCGCGGACCTCATGCAGGGCGGCGACGGCGTAGCGGACCCCTTTGCGTTCGTCCAGCAGGGAGCCTGCCGAGAGCAGAACAATGGTGCGATCCAACGGGAGATCGAGTTTGATGCGGATATCCCTTTTTTCCCCTGGATGGAATCGTGTTGTATCAACGCCGTTATGGACGACTTCCGGCGGATTGGAGAACATCCCGCTGGAAGCGGCTGTAGCGGCCATCCAGGCAGAAGGGGTTATGTAGTGGATGCGGCCGCTGGCGGCAAGACGTTGTTTGACGCTTCGTTGGTGGCGGGTGAAGTCGAAACGGCTGTCGATCGGCCAGTTGCCAAGTTGGGGGCACTGACCGCAACGGCTTTTGAAGTTTTCACACTCCATGGGATACAAACATCCCCCGGTGAACGGGGAGCAGTCGTGAATGGTCCACACTACCGGCTTCCGCCGGGAGAGCCAGCGCAGTGTCAGCGGTGAGATCGCCGACGACAGATCGTGGAAATGCACCAGGTCGTAGTCCAGAATCCCTCCCGGGTAGAGAATTGCAAGCTCAAAGGGAAGGGCCTCGGCGAGGCCGATTTTTCGCAGGGCGAAGTTGGCGGCTCGTATGGGAACGCTCAGCCGGCCGTACAGGGTGCGGGTCGAAGGATGGCTTTCCCCGCCCCGCCAGCTGAGCCAGTGGTCGGCACGGTGGCCCTCGGCATTGAGCAAGGCCGTCAATTCCTCGGCGACTCGGCTGGCGCCTCCGCCAAAATGATCGGCTTTGCTGACGATGGCAATTTTGAGCGGCCTTGACCGTATGGAGGATGCTTGGGGTATGGCCACCGATAGGCTGCCGGAAGATGCGTTGTCGGCATCTGCTCGGTGCCGGCGCAAGGGTTGTCGAACCATTCGATCGATAAACCTAAGCGGTTCGGTAATGCGCCACGAGAGGGAGTCGCTCATGCGTTGGCTGTAGGTCTCGTAAGCATTTGCACGTGTGTTGGCTGCGCTCACCTGCTCGGCAAGAAGACGGGTTTTATTGCGCAATCTGATTTCGTTCAGTAATGCTTCGTTAAGCAATCCACGCTGTTCAAGTTGGGAGCGCACTTCGTGGAACCGCAGGCCCTCGTCTGCCTGCTGGCGACGTAACTGCCAGTAGGCCAAATGGAACCGGTAAATATCAGATTCGCTGGGAGAACCAAGTCTCCAGCGCAGATACATTGGATCGAAAAGAAACTCGAAGGGGATCAGGTAGGCAAAAACTAAAAAATTCAGCGCACGTAATTCTTCGAGGCGCATCGTTTCGGATATTGCCTTGGTCTTGTCCTTCGGCGTCAAAGTACGGCGTTCTGCCGGCAGGGCAATGGCGCAGGGGCTATCGCCCAGTATTCGTGTATCCCGGTCAAGCAACATAGCTTCGAGCCCGACGCTGGAATTGATGGTGGCGACCGTCTGGCAGCGCAGGATGAACTCGATGGAGGACGGCGAGTGATCGATGGCGCCGTAGCTCTCCGGGTATGTTTGCAGGCCACCGGGATGATGGCGAACCCTGACGTTGTCGGCGCCGAAAGTATGGCGCGTTTCCTCAAGTAAGCGCAGGCTGTCCCAGCCGGAGGAAAATGCCACAATGTTGGTGTCATCCTCGATCTGTAGGGCGACGCCGATAACAGTGTCGGGCGCGGCTGCGGTGATTGTATTTTCGGCATTGACCAGCATTAGGTCGAGAATTTGATATTTCGACAGCAGCGGCAAGGGCTCACTATCGGTGATCGTCTTGAATTGAGCGTAGCGGTCGGCCGCCTCAGTGCCGCCGTTTACGCCACGAAAGTCGAAATATGCCGTGGCGCGATAACAGGGCCCTCGCAGTGCTCCCAACTCGTTGTGTATAACGGGCAGACCGAATTCAGAGGCTACGGTGGAAAGGCTGGGGACGTTGCACCAACTGAATATCGCTTCGAGGCGATCGGACTCAAGCCGTTCTCTAATGATCGGTCTCAGTTGGTTCTCCAACTCCGGGAGCCGCACGCAAAGCATGCGACGCATGATTTCCTGCGATGTCATTCCCGACTGTCGCCAGGCACCGAGGAACTCGTCGGATATCAGAAAGCGGCGGTAGGTCGCGAGTTCCTCCGCGAGGGGAATCGTGAACCCGGCGTATTCCTGTGCCTGCGGCGCGATATCCCAGCGTCGAGCGAGGTCAAAAGTGGCCGGGTCGCGGAAATAGTCGGACGTACCGACGAAGGCAATTTCGTCAGGGCGGAGATGGGTGATCTGCTTGTAAAGTACCCAGAGGTAGGGAGCCTCCTGCTGGCGCATACCGAAGGGAGGGAGGAAGGAAAGAAACATTCGCGCTAGGTCTTTTTTACAAATGAAAAAAGAAGAATCTGTCCCTCCGCTTGCGGGCGCAGGTTCATGTGTTCGGGTGCCAATGGGTGGGCTATTACCTCCTGCTCAAAATGGTAGATATCCTGGCCTTGCCAGTCGATCAATTCCAGTTGGTAGCCTGGGTGGGCCGTGAGTGCCTCGAGCAATTCTGTACGTGAAAAGTGGCGGTAGTGAAAAGGGTTTGGGTTGCGTTCCAGCGACCAGATGTTGGCGTTCGGAGTGGACAGAACCAGAATTCCCCCTGGTTTTAGCGCACCAACGATCTGGTTCAGGAAAAGCCCGGTTTCGGCCACATGTTCCAATGACTCCATACACACGACAAAGTCGAAAGTATCGCGCGGCAGAAAAAAGGGGAAGAGTTTCGCGGAAAAGAAGGTCTGTTCGTTGGCGTAGTGCGTATTGGCGACCGCAATCGCTTCGGCAGAGGCGTCGATTCCCAGGATCGGACGCTGGGCCGCATCGGCCAACATGTGCGTGCCGTACCCGGTGCCGCAGAATACGTCGAGCCCAAATACGCCGGAGTCCCGTTTCAGATGCTGTCGAACGATCTTGCATGCATATTCATATCGCACCAGATGGTCGTTCCGGATATCTTCAAGCCGGAGACCTGTCTGGCGCTCGCCCGAGGCCAAGGAAAATCGTGGCGGGGCCTCGGGGGTCGGTTTGAAGCGATTGCGCAGATACTCAAATATCATTTTTTATTGGCCTGTTGGTGTCTACTACAATCCAGTCGGCAGCGAATTGTTGGCCGGCAATGCCTACCTGATTTGCCGTGACTTCTATTGTCGTGCAGTCTTTTTGCCAGTCGTAGTGCGTCATAGCATTGGCTGAGAGAATCAACACAGATACTTTGTAGACGCCTGCATTCAGGCTGAACCGGTCAATTCTCGCGCGAATTGCCAGTTCCTGATCGGGGACGAGGTTGATCGCCTGCTCTGCGACAAGGGTGCTGCACTCGGCTACAAGCTCTTCGGCGATGTTGACAAAGACGATGTCGATATTGGCGTTGCGTATTTCTATCCGGCTGGAAATACGCATCTCAATTGTGAGGGGACGCCCCTGGCCTACCGTATTGATCGGCACTTCATCGGTGTCAAGAAACTGCACCGAGAGGATTGAGGCTTCACCGGACCCCATGCGCGAGGGAGAGGTTTGACTCCCGAACAACTGGTGGTAATGGGCGATTCCTCCTGCGGTATCGCCCTGATAGGCGACCTGGCCGCGATTGATGAGCAGGGTTTGTGTCGCCAGCCGGCTAATCATAGGCATCGCATGGGACACGAAGGCGATGGCTGTACGTTCGCTCAGGCGATCTATGGCGTTGTAACACTTGCTCCGAAACCCGGCATCGCCGACGGCGAGGATCTCGTCAATCAGTAACACATCCGGTTCCATCTGGATGGCGATAGCAAAGCCAAGGCGTACATACATGCCCGAGCTGTAGTGCTTGACGGGGGTATCGATAAATTCCTCTATACCGGAAAAGTCCACAATGGCGTCGAACTTCCGGTCTATTTCCCGACGGCTGAGGCCGATGATGGCCCCGTTAACGTAGATATTTTCCCGGCCGGTGAGCAGGGGATGAAATCCCGCACCCACCTCGATCAACGCGCCTACCTTGCCGCGTATGGTGACTTGCCCGCAACTGGGCGGGATGATGCCGTTAAGAATTTTCAGCAGGCTGGACTTCCCGGCGCCGTTGGGTCCGATAAGCCCCAGGCATTCGCCACGCTTGAGTTCAAAATTGACATCCTGTAGCGACCAGAATTCGTCGGCGCCTAAAGTAGCGGAGCGAGGGGCTAGGCCGAAAAAGCTGCGGGCCATATCCTCGGCTCCGTAAAGCAGTCCGCGCCCCAACGATTTGGAGAATTTCTTGCCGAGTCCCTGTGCCTTGATGAGCACCTCGCTCATTAGATGCGCTCCGATATATGGGGCTGGGCGATGAAGAACAGGCGCCAGCCCATGAGGAATACCAACAGGGCGAAGCCGACGGAAATGGCATAGGCGGAGAGATCTGTACTATGGCCGTGCAAGGCGAGGTCCCGTGGCACATTGATGAGGTAGTTGAGGGGATTCAGAGCATTGAGTTTCGCCAGCAACGAGTCGGCCTTCAATGGATAGAGCACCGGGGTCAGCAGCAGTAGGCCGGATAGCGCCATGGTGGTGGCGTTTATCACGTCTCGAAACAGGGCCGCTGCTATGGCCAGGACGAAGCCGCTGCCCAGTGCCAGAAGGCACAAGGGCAAGGTAGCCATTGCGGCAAGAATGAAGCTAAATCCATCGGGTATGAGCCCGTACCAAAGGCAGGCCATCGCAGTGATCGCCAAGCGAACCAAGAATTCGGCAGTGGCCTGGCCAAAGGCGGCGAAGACGAGGGCTGATCGCGGTAAGTTGATTTTGGCAATCAAGTGTCCGGCCTCGATCAAGGCCAGGCTGCAAGAAGAGACTCCACCGGAAAAGATTTGCCACAGCGCTAGGCCGGCCAATGCATAGGGAACATAGGGCAGATCGAGTCCTGTGGTCTGGAAAATTCCGGCTTGATTCATGGCGACGAACAAGCCCACTAGAAAAAGCGGTTGCAGGATTATCCAGGCGACACCCAGCGCGGATTGTCTGTAGCGGGCTAGAAAATCCCTCCAGAACAGGCGCCAGATCAACTCCCGCGAGCTTATGACTTCTGCAATCATCCGCTCCATGAGATGAAATCGGCATGGACGATGGGCTGGGTTGGGTCCTCGCGCCGTATAGGTGATGATTTGCATTATGGATTTACGTCCTCGTTGTGCAGGGTCCATGTATAGGTCCGCTGTAATGCTTGGTGCAGGCTTACGTGGATTTGCAGACCTAGTTCAGCCCGGGATCGGGAAACGTTCGGTACATACCGGTTTTCTGTCGTCTCTCGTAGCTTTGATTTGATATCTACCGGCAGGTTTTTTCCTGTTATGACGGCAACCTTGTGAGCCAGCTCAAGAATGCTGACTTCCTGATCGCTGCCCACGTTGTAAGCCCTGCCTGGGGTACCCCGCAACAGCAAGGTGAGCAGCCAGATAATGAGATCGGCCGCATAGAGATAGCTGCGCACGGCCTGCCCGTCGCCCTGCACGACAACGGGACCGCCGTTCAACGCATCGCGCAGAAAATTTCCCGCGGCGAAGCGGGCATCGAATGGCAGATGCGGGCCGATGAACGAAAAGCAGCGGGCAATCACGCAATCAACTTCCGGCGTCAGGGCACAGATCTGCTCAATCAGGCGTTTGCCGGTGCCGTAGGCGGAGGTGGGCTTCAACGGATCGGGGGCGCCGGGGTAGTCCTCGGGGATGCGCTCCAGATCGGCGGGCTGGGGGCCGTAGACGGCGCCCGAACTGGTGACCAGCATGCGCCTGGCGCCGCAATGCCGGGCGAAGTCGAGCACCCGGCGGATGCTGTTGAATTTCGTTGCCAGCATTTCCAGCGGTTGCGTTCGATCCAGATGAGCGCTGGTGGCCGTCGCCAGATGCAGCGCATAGTCGTGCCGCTCCGCCGGGAAGGGGAAATCGGTGACGTTTGCGACGACCCAGGTGAATTCGCTGCGCTCCGCCAGGTGGGGCATCCCGGCGAGGAAGATCCGGGGCGTCCGGCTTAGAACCGTGGCATTCACTCCGCAGCCGAGTGCGTCGTTTGCGGCAGCGATGGATTCCAGCAGCCATTTACCGAAAAAACCGGTTCCTCCGGTGATGAACAGCCGGGCACCGGCGAGTTCGCGCCACAGCGATGCCGTGTGGGACAACACGTGATCGAGGTCCGCTTTGAGCAGGGGTTTTGAGATCATCGTCAAACGGCGGCTATTTCAGCTCCGGATTGACCACGGCTTCGATCACCACGTCGAGCGAGCCATTCTGCTGGCGTCCGCGGAGCCACCAGATGCCGGCTTTCCTGATCGCCCATGCGCCGGTCGCACCGGTCATCAGGTAGGCGGCGAGCCGCCCTAGGTCGGGTTGATGGCCGACCAGCACGGTTGTATTTCCAGGCTGCGGCCAGTGTGCGGCCTTGCACAGGCTTTCCACTCCGGCACCGGGCGCGATGGCGGGCGCAACCTGATATGGACGATCCAGCGCGTCTGCCGTCTGCCGCGCACGGAGCGCCGGGCTGGCGATGATCCGCGCGCCAGCGGGCAATCTGGCATTCAGCCAGTCGGCCATCTTCCGGGCCTGTTTGCGCCCCTTTGCGGTCAGCGCTCGTTCCATATCGTCTTGACCGGGCCCGGAATCTTCGGCTTCGGCGTGGCGCCAGAGGATCAGGTTCATTGCACGTCTCTTGGGCGTTGGAGTTTGACGAGTTTCTCGATATCGCGGCCTACCTGCTTCAATAGCGTGGCGTAGCGTGTTGCGTGCCAGCCGCCGATCAGGCTGACTGCTTCCCGCAACTGCGGGTCGGTTCCGGCGCATTCGATCAACATGGCGCCGGCGTTGGCGAGGTCGTTGAGCTGGCCGAGGCAATCCTGTAACTCGGCGAGACGGCGGATTTTCTTCGTGGTCTTCGGGTACAGGCTGACGAAAAATTCGAGGCCGTAACGCAATCGTTTAATGCCGATGCGCAGCGCATGCAGTGATGCCGGCGTGCCGTTGTCGGCCTCCGCCGCGAGGTCCCGCATCCGGCACTGCAAGCGCTTCAATCGACGCTTGGCAAGCTGGGTGACCGCTTGGCCGCTTTCCGGTATGCCGTCCAGATCATTCAGGCAGCGCAATGCCAGGAGCAGCATCCGTCCGTAATGCGGCGATTTGAGCGCGGAGAGCGTTTCTTGCCGAGCGACGTAGCTGCGTTCCGTGGCGAATCCCGCAAGCGCCCCCAGCCGCGGTTCTCCCAGGATGGCCTGGGCCACCGGTGCGATGATGGTGTGCAGCAGCACGTCGTAATCCCGTGCTTTGCCCAACGTGGCGACCAGCGTTCTCAGCGCCGGCAACAGGTGCTCCTCCAGCGCTGGCGGCAGCGCCGGGCGGAAGATGCGCAACGCGGCGCGCAACCGGCGGGTTGCGATGCGCATCTGATGGATGTATTCGGGGTTGGCACTGCTGATGGCGCCCGAATGATTGGCCTGAAGCTGTTCGAGGCATGAAAGGGCAATGTCGCGAAAGGCGGCAAGGGGCGGCGTGTTCTTTGCCAGAGATACGTTCCCGGCATTGACCGGCGTTTCGACCGTTGCAACCGAGAGTCGGTAGCCGCGTTCCGCCTTGGAGCGCGAAGCGGGAACCAAGGCGACGCGTTCGGCGAGGGCATCGGCGATATCGAAGAGATGCGGAATATTGCCGCCGTCAAGTTCCAGTTCGACCTCGGAAATGGCTTCGCGGCGTCCATCGGCGGCAATCCAGCCGCGATCGAGCATGACCAGGACACGCTGTTCCGGTGTATCGCCTAGAACCCAGGTGGTCCGCCTGAATCGGGTTTCGAATAGCGGGGCTATTCGTTCTTGCAACTGCGGTCGCTGGAGTCTGCTGCGTACCGTTTCATCGTCTACGGCGCTGAAGTCGAAATGCCCCTGATAGGGCATTTCCCATTCCGGTCGGCTGCTCAGGCCGGCTCCGGTTTCCCCGGCGCATTTTACGGTCTGTAGCCAGTGGCGCCCCTGCCGCCGCAGTCGCAAGGCGATACCGTGGCGGTAGAGCGTTCGCTGCGGGGTGTCGTAATAGACATTCACCAGTTCCTGGGTGCGCCGCGGGGCGTGACGCAGCAGGGGATGGGCCAGCAGGCGACGCTGCTCGGCTTCGGCAATGGCAAGCTTGAGTTCGACTTCCTTGGCCACGTTAGCCGGGCGCCGTCCAGTGCCCGGATTTACCGCCTTTTTTCTCCAGCAGGCGGATGGCGTCAATGCGCATGCCGCGATCGACGGCCTTGCACATGTCGTAAATGGTCAGGAGGCCGACGGAAACGGCTGTCAGGGCCTCCATCTCCACCCCGGTCCTGCCGTAAGTCTCGGCGACGACTTCGCAACGGATCGTATTAGCCGGTTCGTCGATGAGAAAGTCGACATCGACGTGGGTGAGTCCGAGCGGATGGCAGAGCGGGATCAGGTCTCCGGTTCGTTTGGCGGCCTGTATGGCGGCGATGCGGGCGATTCCGAGGACATCGCCCTTGGCGGCGCTGCCGCTGCGGATGCGGGCCAATGTGGCGGGCTGCATCGCGATCGCGCCGGCGGCGCGTGCCTGGCGGTGGGTTTCGGCCTTGGCGCCGACGTCGACCATGTGAGCCTGTCCGGCATCATTGAAGTGAGTCAGGGGGTGTGTCATAAGGAGTACCCGTCCGGTGTTACGGAATGTAATTTCGCTGTGCGTCGGAGCCTGAATAAAGGCTCGGAACAGCTATCATACCGGCCATGAGAAGAGTGATGTGCGCGGCCGTGGTGGCGGCCTTGTCCTCCATGTCTTTGGCATTCGCGGAAGGACTGCCCGATCTGGGCGAGTCGTCGCAGAACGAGTTGCCGCCGCAGATGGAGCGCAAGATCGGCGAAGAGGCGATGAACGAAATCCGTTTTCGTGAACCCGCCTATCTCGACGATGTCGAGGTCAATGGCTATTTGACGCGGCTGGTGGGGCGGATGGCGACCCATCTGGACGGCGCGCGGCCGAATTTCGATGTGTTCGCGTTACGCGATCCGATGCTCAACGCTTTCGCCATGCCGGGCGGATTCATCGGAGTACATTCTGCGTTGATTCTTGCGGCGCAGTCGGAGTCGGAACTGGCTTCGGTACTGGCGCACGAAATGTCACACGTTACCCAACATCATCTGGCGCGTTCGATCGCCCCTCAGCAGCAGGCGCAAACTGCGTCGATGTTGGCGATGGCGGTGGCGATCCTCGCCGCGCGCAGCCGCCCCGATCTGGCAATGGGGGCCGCGGTGAGCGGACAGGCGGCCGCAGTGCAGAGCCAATTGAGCTATACGCGCGATTTCGAGCGCGAAGCCGACCGCATCGGACTCGCACTGCTGGAGCGCAGCAATTTCGACATCCGCGGCATGGGCGATTTTTTTAGCCGCATGGAGAAATTCGGCCGCTTGTATGAAAACAACGCCCCTGCCTATCTGCGCACCCATCCGCTGACCACCGAACGCATCACCGACATGGAAAACCGCATCCAGGTACGGCCCTACCGGCAGGTGGCGGACTCCTTGGACTTTCTCCTGGTCAAAGCCAAGTTGAAGGCCCAGGAGGGTAGTGCGGATGAAGCGGTGACTGGTTTTTCCAGCCTGCTGACGGAAGGCAAATACCGTTCCGAGGCGGCCGTGCGCTACGGACTGGCACGCGCCTATCTGCGTGCCAACAATGTGCCGGCGGCGGAGAAGGAAGTGCAGGCGCTGCGCCGTCTGAAAGTGGGCAACACCATGGTGGAAACCCTGGCGGCCGATGTGGCGCGCCAGCAGGGCGATGCCGAGGGCGCATTGCGTATCCTGCGCAATGCGCGGGCGAAGGCCAAGCAGGAACGTGCGATCAGTTATGCATTGATCGAGTTGCTGCTCGAAACGCGTCAAGCCGAGGAAGCGTTGCGTGTGGTCAACGAGGAAGTGCAAAGCTACACTACCGACGACAAGTTTTATCTCTTCCAGGCGCGTGCGCACGAGGCGCTTGGACATAATTTCCTCCAGCACCGCGCGATTGCCCAAGCCTATTTGCTGCGGGGGCAGGTCGCAGCCGCCGTCGAACAATTGGAACTGGCGCAGAAGGCTCAGGATGGTGATTTTTACGAACACTCCCAGGCGGATGCCAAACTGCGCGAACTACAGGCGCAGTTGATCGCCGAAGAACGCAAAAAACGACGCTGAAAGAATTCTTGCAATGAATTTCGATCTTGAACTGGATGCCCGGGGGCTGGCGTGCCCGTTGCCCATCCTGCGCACGAAAAAGGCGTTGGCCACTCTGCAATCCGGCCAAGTATTGCGCGTGCTGACCACCGATCCCGGTTCGGTCAAGGATTTCGAGGCCTTCGCCCGTCAGACCGGCAATAGCCTTCTATCCAGCACCGGTAACGGTACGGAATTCGAGTTTTTCCTCAAACGCAAGTGAGCGGCCGCGCGGACGGCGGCCGAGCGTTTCCATTTACCCTAGCCGTACCCGCTGTGCCCGCAGCTTGTCCACCAAAGCGGTGAAGTCGGCGAGGCGGATTTTCTCCTGCTCCACCACGGCCGCCGGGGCGCGGGCGACAAAGCTCTCGGTGGAGAGCTTTTTCTCGGCCTTGGCGATCTCGCCATCGACGCGGGCGATTTCCTTGGCGATGCGTTCTTTCTCGGCGGCGACGTCGATTTCCACTTTCAGCATCAGGCGGTAGTCGCCGACGATCTGTACCGGCGCATCGGACGCATCTTCTTGTGGCAGGGTGTCGCCGCAGGCGCTGACTTCGGAAAGCTTGGCGAGGGCGGCCAGATACGGCGCATAGGCTTCGACGGTCGTCTTGTTACCCGCCGCTACCAGCGGCACTTTCTGCGCCGGAGACAGGTTCATCTCGCCGCGCAGGCTGCGGCAGGCGGTGACCATTTGCTTGAGCTGGGCCATCCAGGCTTCGGCTTCAGGATTGATGGCTTCGGCGATGGCCTTGGGGTAGGCCTGGGTCATGATGGACTCGGTGCCATCGCCCTTGGCGCAGCCGGCGAGCGGGGCGACGGTCTGCCACAGTTCCTCGGTAATGAAGGGAATCAGCGGGTGGGCAAGGCGCAGGATGGTTTCCAGCACGCGCAGCAGGTTGCGTCGCGTGCCACGCTGCTGGACTTCGTTGCCGGTCTGGAGCTGCACCTTGGCCAGTTCGAGATACCAGTCGCAGTATTCGTCCCAGACAAATTCATAGATGGATTTGGCGAGCAGGTCGAAGCGGTAGTCGGCGAAATGCTGGGCGGCCTCAGTTTCCACCCGTTGCAGCCGGCTGATGATCCAGCGGTCAGCCTGGGATAGCTCAATGGCGCCGCTACCACCGCAGCAGGCGCTCTGGGTGGAGATTCCGCAATCCTGATCTTCGCAGTTCATCAGCACGAAGCGAGTGGCGTTCCACAGTTTGTTGCAGAAGTTTCGGTAGCCCTCGCAGCGCTGCATGTCGAACTTGATGTCGCGGCCAGGCGAGGCGAGGCTGAGGAAGGTGAAGCGCAGGGCATCGGTACCGACGCCGGAGATGCCCTCGGGGAATTCCTTGCGGGTGCGCTTTTCGATCTTTTGCGCATCGCGCGGATTCATCAGGCCGGTGGTGCGCTTAGCGATCAGGTCATCGAGGCTGATGCCGTCGATTAGGTCTATCGGGTCGAGCACGTTACCCTTGGACTTGCTCATCTTCTGCCCTTCCGCATCGCGGATCAGACCGTGCACGTAGACGTGCTTGAAGGGAATCTTGCCGGTGATGTGCTTGGTCATCATCACCATGCGCGCCACCCAGAAGAAGATGATGTCGAAGCCGGTGACCAAAACCGTGGAAGGCAGGTAGAGGTCGAGCGCAGCGTTCGATTTTCCAGGCCACTCCGGCGTCCAGTCCAGCGTGGAGAAGGGCCACAGGGCTGAGGAATACCAAGTGTCGAGTACATCTGCATCGCGCTCCAGGCCGCCGCTATAACCCTCGGCCCTGGCTTGAGCATAGGCTTCTTCTTCGCTATGAGCGACATAAATGCGGCCATCGTCCGAGTACCAGGCGGGAATCTGGTGGCCCCACCACAGCTGACGGGAGATGCACCAGTCCTGGATGTTATTGAGCCACTGGTTGTAGGTGTTCACCCAGTTCTCGGGGACGAACTTGATCTCACCCGAGGCCACAGCCTCCATGGCTTTGCCGGCAATGGAGGTGCCGTCGGCAGCGGGTTTGCTCATGGCGACGAACCATTGGTCGGTGAGCATCGGTTCGATGACTACACCGGTGCGGTCGCCACGCGGCACCATCAGCTTGTGGGGCTTCACGGAGGCCAGCAAACCGGCGGCTTCCAGGTCGGCGACGATCAGCTTGCGCGCCTCGTAACGGTCGAGGCCGCGATATTTTTCCGGGCTGTGTTCATTGATGCGGGCATCCAGGGTGAGGATGCTGATCGGCGTCAATTGATGACGATGGCCCACCTGCCAGTCGTTGAAATCGTGGGCCGGGGTGATCTTGACGCAGCCGGTGCCGAATTCCTTGTCCACATAACTGTCGGCAATGATAGGGATAGTGCGGTCGGTGAGCGGTAGACGGAGGTGCTTACCGACCAGATGGGCATAGCGTTCGTCTTCGGGGTTCACCGCCACAGCCACGTCGCCGAGCATAGTTTCCGGCCGGGTCGTGGCGACCACCAGTTCGCCGGTGCCTTCGCCGCTGGCAAAGGGATAGCGTATTTCCCACATGAAGCCGTCTTCTTCTTCACTCACCACTTCCAGATCGGAGACGGCGGTAAGCAGCTTGGGGTCCCAGTTCACCAGGCGCTTGCCGCGGTAGATCAGGCCTTCGTTGTAAAGCCGGACGAAGGTTTCGGTGACGATTTTCGATAGACCGGCATCCATGGTAAAGCGTTCGCGGCCCCAATCGGGGCTGGTGCCAAGGCGGCGCATCTGCTTGGTAATGGTGTTGCCCGAGTATTCCTTCCATTCCCAGACTTTTTCGAGGAATTTCTCGCGGCCGAGATCGTGGCGCGAGACGCCTTGAGCATCCAGTTGACGTTCTACGACGATTTGGGTGGCGATGCCGGCATGGTCGGTGCCCGGTTGCCACAGGGTGTTGTCGCCGCGCATGCGGTGATAGCGGGTTAGCGCATCCATGATGGTCTGGTTGAAACCATGCCCCATGTGCAGCGTGCCGGTGACGTTGGGTGGCGGCAGCAGGATGCAGAAGTTGTCCTGCTTGCGGGTATCTAGGCCGGCGGCGAAGTAGTTGCGGGATTCCCAAAGGGGGTACCAGCGCCGCTCGATCTCAGCGGGCTCGAAGCTCTTGGCGAGTTCCATGCGATTCTTGGTGTCGGAGCCGGCAGCGCGGCGGAAGGGGGTGAATTATACCTGGCGGGATTTCCCCGACCGGCCTCCGCACCGGCTTACGGCGATCCGTGGCGGCGGTTTTCCAGGACGGAAAGCAACTGCGGCAGCAGGTCCTTGCGTGCGTCCTGAGCTATCTGAGCGATCAATTGGTCGGCGACGCCGTCCAGCACGCGCAGCACGGCTGCGGGCAGGTGCATGTCGAGCCAGTTTTCGAGTTCGGTGACCAACACTTCGCGCACATCGTCCGAGAGGGGGGGGCGTAGCGCATTGGCTTCGACGACCTCAGTGAGAACAGGCACATCTTCGTCTGCCGGGGGGCGCAGCCGCTGCATGAAGGCGTCGGCCTTGCGGATCAGGTCACGCTCTTCGTCAGAATCCACCGGAGACGTCCTTGTTGATCAGGTCGTAGCCGCGCTCACGATAGAACTTGAAGCGTTCGCGCGCTGGCAGTCGTACCGAGTCGTCGGTGCTGATGATTTCAACCAGTTCGTCGAAGCTGGCGAAGCCGGTGGGTATTTCGTCGCTGAGATTGAGCAGGCGCGGTGTCGCCCGTGCGGGATCGATCCAATCGGCGAGTATGATCGGCGTCTCATCCGCCAGCGGCGATCCGGCGCGGCAATGGGGCAGGAAGCCGTTGGGTGGCTGAATCCACAGTTGTCGGTCGAGGCGATCCGCCAGCTGTGGATCGGGAACATAGACCAGCAACTTCGCCTCAGGCGCAGGGTGGTCCGCGATCCAGGCACAGGCGGCCTGGATGCGGTCGGGCGCACCGTGGTAGAAGAAGACGCGGGCCACCTGTTTCAGGCTTTCTTTTTTGCGCGGCGGGATTTTTTTACGTCCTTGCGCGCCGCTGCGGCCCGCGCCAACAGAAAGTGACTGAGTAGCGGTACGGGGCGACCGGTTGAGCCCTTCTTCTCGCCACCGCGGTAGGCCGTACCGGCGACGTCGAGGTGGGCCCAGGCGTATTTCTCCGCGAATCGAGCCAGGAAACAGGCCGCGGTGATGGTGCCAGCCATGCGTCCGCCGATGTTCGCCATGTCGGCGAAGGGACTCTTCAACTGTTCCTGGTAATCGTCCCACAGCGGTAGCTGCCAGGCCCGGTCATACGCGTCCTGCCCGGCGTCGAGCAGTTCGCGGGCGAGTCCGTCATCGTTGGCGAGCAATCCGGTGGCGACGTTCCCCAGCGCAACCACGCAGGCGCCGGTCAGCGTGGCGACGTCGACGACGCAGGCCGGATCGAAGCGTTCCGCGTAGGTCAGGGCATCGCAGAGGATCAGCCGGCCTTCTGCATCGGTATTGAGGATTTCGACGGTCTGACCGGACATCGAGGTGATCACGTCGCCCGGTTTGATCGCGGCTCCGCCCGGCATGTTCTCGGTACTCGGGACAATGCCGATTATGTTGAGCGGCAGGCGCATCAGCGAGGCCGCCTTGAGCGCGCCGAAGACGCTGGCTGCGCCGGACATGTCGTATTTCATTTCGTCCATTTCGGGTGCGGGCTTGAGCGAAATGCCGCCGGTGTCGAAGGTGATGCCTTTGCCGACCAGTACCACCGGCTTCGCCGTCTTGGTTCCGCCGTTGTATTTGAAGATGATGAGCTTCGGCGGCTGGTGCGATCCCTGGGCGACTGCCAGCAGCGTATTCATGCCGAGCTTTTCCATGTCTGCGCGTTCGAGCACCTCGACGCCCAGCCCGAGTTCCTTGCCCAGAACCAACGCTTGCTCGGCGAGGTAGCTCGGCGTGCAATGATTGCCGGGCAGGTTGGCCAGATCCTTCATCAGTTTTTGGCCCTCAGCGATGGCATAGCCTTCGCCCAGCGCCGCCTCGGCGATCGCCATATCGTCACCTCGCGAAACGCCGAAGGTAAGTTTGCAAAGCGGACGAGGCGGGTTGTCTTTCTTCGATTTGAGTTGGTCGAAACGGTAGAGCGTGTCGAGCGCGACGATTACCGCCTGGCGAATGCACCACGCAATCTCGCGCTTTTTCACCGGCAGTTCCGGCAGATACAGTGTGCCGTCGGTAGCTCCCGTCTCGTGGAGGGTGCGCGCAGCTGTTGCGATGGCGTTGCGATAGGCTTTTTCGCCGAAGTCCTTGTTTTTGCCGAGACCGACCAATAGCACGCGGTCGGCGAGGGTGCCCGGGACGTTATGCAGCAATAGCGTGGTACCGGCCTTGCCTTCCATGTCGCCGCGCTTGAGCAACTCGGTAAGATATTTTTTTGCCGCTTTGTCGATTACCGCGGCAGCTGCCGACAGCGCGCGCTCTTCGAATACGCCGACCACGATGCAGGCGCTGCGCTGCTTCTCCGGGCTGCTGCTCTTTATGCTAAATTCCACGTGCCGCTCCTTCGCGTTTTTCGGGGGACATTTGCTCTCATGAAAACCGTTGTCGAGGGCATCGAGAGCGCGCTGATTATCCCCCAATCCTTTCACCTAAATCAAAACCCAGATGATCTTCCAGCGCGCTTTGCTGCGCGAATTCTCGCAGACGGCCCTGGCGGTGTTTGTTGCGCTCTTTGCGATTCTGCTGACCACCCAGTTGATCCGTTTGCTCGCTGAAGCCGCGGGCGGAAAGCTGGCGTCGGAAGCGGTGGTGGCATTGCTCGGTTTCGGCGCGTTGAATTATCTGGCGGTGTTGCTGTCCCTGACGCTGTTTGTCGCGGTACTGATGACCCTTTCGCGGGCCTACCGTGACTCGGAAATGGTGGTCTGGTTTGCCTCAGGGCAACCGCTGACGGCCTGGATCGGGCCCGTACTCAGATTCGCCCTGCCGCTGGTGGTAGCGATTGCAGCTCTGTCCTTGTTCCTTTCGCCCTGGGCGTTGAGCAAAAGCGCGGAATATAGGCAGCGGCTGGCAAGTCGCGACGAGGTTTCCCGAGTATCGCCCGGAAGCTTCAATGAGTCGGCGGGCGCCGACCGGGTTTTTTTCGTTGAGGCGGTAACCGGCGACGCGACCAAGGTGAAAAACGTTTTCGTCAACTCGATGCAAAACGGTCGTCTCGGCATCATGGCGGCGGCCGAGGGATACACTGAAACGGCCGTCAACGGCGACCGCTTCCTCGTGCTCGACCACGGACGGCGCTACGAAGGTACGCCGGGAACGCCTGAATATCGCGTCATGGAATTCGAGCGCTATGCCGTTCGAATCGAAACCCGGGAAATGCGTGGCATTGACGAGAAGCCCAGCAACATGCCGCTTTGGGAACTGATGCGAAATCCGATTGCGCCGAATCTAGGCGAGATCGTGTGGCGGCTGGGTATTCCTCTAGCGGCGATCAATCTGGTGCTGCTGGCGATTCCCTTGTCCTTTGTCAATCCGCGTGGCGGGCGGGCGACCAATCTGATCTTCGCGATTTTGACCTACATGATCTACAGCAATCTGCTGAGCGTGAGCCAAGCTTGGGTGAGGCAGGGGCGGATGCCCTTCGAGGTCGGCTTGGTGGCTGTGCATCTGGCGATGCTGGTTATCCTGCTGCTGATGTTCTGGCGCCGCCTGGCGGTTTTTTCCTGGATGCGCTTATGGCGCTGAAGATATTCGAGCGCTACCTGGCGCGCGAAATCCATGTCGCGACGGCTTTGGTTCTGTCTGCCTTCATGATGCTTTTCGCGTTTTTCGACCTGATCGGCGAAATCCAGAACCTCGGCCGCGGCAACTATCAGCTTCCGGAGGCGCTCGGTTACGTTTCGCTGACTTTGCCGGGACGCGCTTACGAATTGTTTCCGATTGCTGTGCTGATCGGTAGCCTGTATGCACTGACCAATCTCGCGCGGCATTCCGAAATTACCGTGTTGCGGGTTTCCGGCTTGTCTACGCTTAGCCTGTTGGTTACTTTGGTCCGGATCGGCATTGTTTATGTGGCATTGACTTTCGTTTTCGGCGAATTCATCGCGCCGCCTGCGGAACGGGCCGGCCAGCAACTGCGTTTGCGCGCAATGAGTGCGGTGGTGGCGCAGGATTTTCGCAGCGGGTTATGGGTTCGCGACGAGCATTCCTTTATCAACGTGCGCAGCGTATCGCCGGACAATCGATTGCAGAATGTCCGGGTCTATGTATTCGGTGAGCGATTTCGCTTGGAACAGATCATCGAGGCGGCCGATGGCGTTTACGAGGACGTGGGGCACTGGCGTCTCGGTGAAGTAACGCAGACCCGTTTCGAGAATGCTCGTGCCTCGGTGGTGCACCTCGACGAAATGGTTTGGCGATCGGCGCTCACTCCCGACATTCTTTCGGTGCTTCTGGTATCGCCGGAAAGGATGTCACTGACGAACCTTTATCAATATGTGCGCCATCTGGCCGGCAATCGCCAGAAAACCGAGCGTTATGAAATCGCCTTCTGGAAAAAACTGATCTATCCGCTCTCGGCAATGGTGATGATGGTGCTGGCCTTGCCTTTCGGCTATTTAAACTCACGCCAAGGCGGCGTCAGCCTCAAAATCTTTATCGGCATCATGCTAGGCATCACTTTTCACATGCTGAACGGGCTGTTTTCCAGCCTCGGCGCAATCAACAGTTGGCCGCCGTTCTGGTCGGCCATTACGCCGGGAGCGCTATTTCTGACCGGAGCAGGCGCAACCTTGTGGTGGGTAGAACGGCGCTAATCTTTTTTAAAGACGATACGGGTGCCGGCCAGCCGGTCATGCAGGAACTGGTGGTCGCGATCGAAGAGAGCCCAAAAAATGCCGGCGCCGTAACAAATCATGCTGGGCCAACTCAGCAGGTAGCGCAGTACCAGTTGCTGCATGGTCGGCGGCTCACCAGTCACCGAGCGCAGCTGTAGATTCCAGGTCTGCATCGCCAGGGTTTGTCCCCGATGTCGCCAATACCAGAGAAAATAGACTCCACTTACGGCGAAGAGATGCGCTAGCAGTATCACCCCTGGCAGCGTTATATCGAATGCCAGCCCCAGCGCCAGATGCGGGAGAAGGAATGTCACGGAAAGGACTCCCAGCAGCAGCATGCTTTCATAGAGCATGCTTGCAAGGCGTCGGCGCAAGCCGGGCAACATCAAGGGTGGATGGCCTTTGGCTGGGGTACTGGCGTGAGCGGAACGATCATGTTGTCGGCCGAGGGTTGCGGCTTTGGGATTGCCGGCCTGAAGGCTGTCGGTGGTTTTGTCGCCGCCTTGGCCGATCGAGACTTGTGCTGGGCGTGTTGCTGTTTGAGGCGCTGCTTTTCGTCGTCGGGCAGGGTTTCATATTCCTGCCATTTTTGTTTGACCGCCGCCTGCTTTTCCGGAGGAGCCTTCTTCAGGTCTTTGTACTTGCTGCGGGCAGATTGGCGTTCTTCGGGGCGCAGTTTGACCCATTCCGTCATGCGCTCCTGAACGCGTATCTGTTCCTCGGGCTTCATGGATGGGAAGCGCTGAGCAATACCCAGCCATTTTTTGCGCTGCGTTGCGTCCATTTGGTCCCATTCACCGGAAAGGGGGGCCAGGATAGTTTTCTGCTGCGGGCTAATCTCGATCCATTTCGGGTCGTGCAGGGCGACAGCTGCGCTGGCAGATATGGCCAGCGCCAGCATTATTGCTGCGGAGATTGCGCGGAATGCTCGATCCATGCCCTAAAACCTTGATCCGTATAAGCTGCAATGGGAAGATCGTCCGCCAGCAAGGCCGAGTCGATGTCCGCGTTTTCGTCGGCGGTCTGGAATTCATTCCAGTAATATGCGCCGGCCATGCCGATCAGCAATGCCGTGACGGCAATGAGGTTGCGAGCCCCATGCAGCGTGGTGTGTATCGACCAGTTGCCCAGTCCTGGAAGGCTCAGGCGCCCTTCATGAGAAGCTGCTTTTTTCCTTGATAGCGCTTCCCCCCGGCTGAGCGCGAGCCGGGTTACAACCGCTGGGTCAATTTCCCTACAGCCTTCATCAAGCAACTGACGTATTTTGAACGCGGTACGCGCTTCGCTGTTCATAATTCGATTCCCTTCGCCTTGAGGGCGGCAGCTAGCGTATGGGTCGCGCGTGAACAATGCGTTTTCACGCTGCCTTCAGAACAACCCATGGCTGCAGCCGTTTCCGCAATATCCAATTCTTCCCAATAACGCATGAGAAAGGCTTCTCGTTGACGTGCAGGTAGTTTTTCCACCTCTCGTTCGATCACGGCCAGTAATTGCGACTGTTGGACCCTTCCTTCCGGGCCAATAGCCGTTGAATTGTGCGCGGAGGCATCCAGTGTGTCCAGCGGATCCGCCTCGTCATCGCCGTCTGGAGTGAATGCCGAGAGTAGGGTGGTCCACATCGAGCGTACCTTCTGCCGCCGATAGTAGTCCCGGATCGTGTTCTGTAGTATGCGCTGAAACAGCAGCGGCAGTTCCTCTACGGGGCGATCACCATACTTCTCCGCCAGCTTGAGCATCGAATCCTGAACGATATCGGCCGCCGAATCGTCGTCCCGAACGGCGAAGACGGCTTGTTTGAATGCGCGTCTTTCGGTTCCGGCAAGGAACTCGGATAGTTCAGAACGTGTAGCCAGCCTGGACCTCTCGATTAACCATTTTTCGGGTGTGGATGGATGTCGGTTTCCCCGAAATTCCTTGACCTATATGGAGCAAATCGCTATGGTTACGGGTTTTCCAGCGAATTCTGTAGGCTTTGAAAATATGGCGGTCAACATGCTCTTGACGGGTGCCGAGATTGTAATCAGGTGCCTCCAGGAAGAAAAGGTCGAACACGTATTCGGCTATCCTGGTGGGTCAGTCCTGTATATCTACGACGAACTATTTAAGCAGGACAAGGTAAAGCACGTACTTGTTCGCCACGAACAAGCCGCTGTGCATGCGGCTGACGCCTATTCCCGTTCCTCTGATAGGATCGGTGTGGCGCTGGTTACCTCTGGCCCCGGCGTTACCAATGCCGTTACGGGTATCGCTACGGCTTATATGGATTCGGTGCCGATGGTGATTATCTCCGGCCAAGTGCCGACCCATTACATCGGTCAGGACGCCTTTCAGGAGTGCGATACCGTGGGGATCACGCGTCCCTGCGTGAAGCATAACTTCCTGGTCAAGGATGTAAGGGAACTGGCTTCGACCATCAAAAAGGCATTCTATCTGGCTCGGACTGGCCGTCCCGGCCCTGTACTGGTGGATATTCCAAAGAACATCACCAATGAGAAATGTGAGTTCGACTATCCCGAGACGGTTACCATCCGTTCATACAATCCGGTGGTTAAGGGGCATAGCGGGCAGATCAAGAAGGCTTTGAAGCTGCTTCAGGAGGCTAAGCGGCCGATGATTTACACCGGCGGCGGCGTCATTCTGTCCAATGCAGCGGACAAGTTGACCACCCTGATCCGGATGCTGGGTTTTCCGACAACCCAGACCTTGATGGGTCTCGGTGGCTTTCCTGCTACCGACAGGCAGTGCCTTGGCATGCTGGGAATGCATGGTACCTACGAAGCAAACATGGCGATGCAGCAATGCGACGTGTTGCTGGCAATCGGGGCCCGATTCGACGACCGAGTGATTGGGAATCCCGATCATTTCGGCGAGGTCAAGCGCAAGATAATCCATATCGATATCGATCCATCGTCGATTTCCAAGCGCGTCAAGGTGGATGTGCCGATCGTTGGCCACGTGCCGGAGGTTCTCGGTGAGCTGATTGCCTTGCTCGAAGAGTCCACCGTCAAGGTTGACTCCAAGGCGCTTTCCGCTTGGTGGAGCCAGATTGAAGAGTGGCGCGGCAAGGACTGCCTGAGGTTCAAACAGGATGAACTGATCATGCCGCAGTTCGTCGTGCAGAAGCTTTATGAAGTAACCGACGGCGATGCGTTCGTTACCTCCGATGTCGGCCAGCACCAGATGTTTGCCGCGCAGTTCTACAAATTTGACAAGCCGCGTCGCTGGATCAATTCCGGTGGCTTGGGCACCATGGGGGTCGGCCTGCCTTACGCGATGGGCGTGCGCTTTGCCAATCCCGAGGCGACGGTCGCCTGCATTACCGGCGAAGCGTCGATCCAGATGTGTATCCAGGAACTTTCGACCTGTAAACAGTTCAGGTTGCCGATCAAGATTATCAACCTGAACAACCGTTACCTGGGAATGGTGCGGCAATGGCAGGAGATGTTCCACGGTAATCGCTATGCCGAATCGTATGTGGATGCGCTGCCGGATTTCGTCAAACTGGCGGAGTCCTACGGTCATGTGGGCATGCGCATAGAACGTCCCGAAGACGTTGAGCCGGCGCTGCGGAAAGCATTTACCACGTACAAGGACGATCTGGTATTCATGGATTTCATCACCGATCAGACTGCCAACGTGTTTCCCATGGTAGCTGCCGGCAAGGGATTGTCGGAAATGATCCTGGCCGAAGACCTGTAGAGCTGCGAAGACTATGCGACATATCATTTCAATATTGATCGAAAACGAGTCGGGGGCTTTGTCCAGAGTGGCCGGCCTGTTTTCGGCACGCGGCTACAACATCGAGACGCTCACCGTTGCGCCAACCGAGGATACTTCGCTTTCGCGCATGACCATTGTCACCAGCGGTTCGGACGATGTCATCGAGCAGATCACCAAGCAACTGAATAAATTGGTGGATGTGGTCAAGGTTGTCGACCTTTCCGAGGCGCCGCATGTGGAGCGCGAACTGATGCTGGTCAAGGTTCGCGCCGCAGGCAAGGATCGCGAGGAAATGAAGCGGATGTCCGATATTTTCCGCGGCCGCATCATTGATGTTACCGAAACCACCTACGTCATCGAGCTTACCGGCAATTCAGCCAAGCTTGATTCGTTCATCGAGGGACTCGATAAAGATCTGATCTTGGAAACCGTACGTACCGGGGTCTCCGGTATCGGCCGCGGCGACCGTATTCTCAAAATCTGAAATTGTGTAAGGGGTTTTCATGAAGGTTTATTACGATAAAGATGCCGATCTGTCACTCATCAAGGGGCGCCAAGTCACCATCGTCGGTTACGGTTCCCAGGGCCATGCCCACGCCCAGAATCTCAAGGAGTCGGGTGTCAATGTCACCGTTGGTCTGCGCAAGGGCGGAGCTTCTTGGGACAAGGCAGTCAACGCCGGCCACGTTGTCAAGGAAATCGCCGATGCCGTGAAGAGTGCGGATGTCGTGATGATTCTTCTGCCCGACGAGCAGCAGCCCTCCGTCTATTATGAACAGGTGGCGCCGAATCTCAAGGCCGGTGCGGCTTTGGCGTTTGCCCATGGTTTCAATATTCATTACAACCAGATTGTTCCCCGCGAAGACGTGGACGTGATCATGGTCGCACCGAAGGGGCCTGGGCATACGGTGCGCTCCGAGTATGTCCGTGGTGGCGGGGTTCCGACCTTGATTGCCGTTTATCAGGACAAGACGGGCAAGGCCAAGGATGTTGCGTTGTCCTACGCAGCTGCCAACGGCGGCACCAAGGGGGGGGTGATCGAAACCAACTTCCGCGAAGAAACCGAAACTGACTTGTTCGGTGAACAGGTGGTTCTCTGTGGCGGTACGGTTGAGCTGGTCAAGGCCGGTTTTGAGACGCTGGTGGAAGCAGGCTACGCACCTGAAATGGCCTATTTCGAATGCCTGCATGAGTTGAAGCTGATTGTCGATCTGATGTACGAAGGCGGCATCGCTAACATGAACTATTCGATTTCCAACAACGCTGAATATGGTGAATACGTCACGGGGCCGGAGATCATCACCGACGATACCCGCCAAGCCATGCGCAAGGCACTGAAGCGCATTCAGGAAGGCGAGTATGCCAAGATGTTCGTTCTTGAAGGCCGCACTAACTATCCGTCCATGACCGCGCGTCGGCGCCTGACGGCGGCGCATCCGATCGAGCAGGTCGGTGCCAAGCTGCGCGAAATGATGCCCTGGTTGAAGAAAAACAAATTGGTTGATCAGAGCAAGAACTGAACGCCTTGCGGGTTGAAAAAAAAGGCACAGCCATGCTGTGCCTTTTTTCCATCAGGAGTTGATTATGCTAAAAGTATATCCTCATCCAATCATTGCCCGTGAAGGTTGGCCATTCATCGCCGTAGCGCTTGGTGCGGCCGTTGCGGTGACTTGGGAATGCGGCTGGTGGAGTTTGCCATTGTGGCTGGCCTTTGTGTTTTGCGTGCAATTTTTCCGCGATCCGCCTCGCCCGGTTCACGGCCATGCCGGTAGCGTGCTAGCCCCCGCCGACGGGCGCATCGTCGCTATCGAGCCGGCGCGAGACCCTTGGCAGGAGAGAGAAGCGCTCAAGGTGAGCGTATTCATGAATGTGTTCAACGTACATTCGAACCGCAGTCCGGTGGACGGCATCGTTGTGCGGCGTTGGTACAACCCCGGAGCTTTCATTAATGCCGCCCTTGACAAGGCGTCAGTGGAGAATGAACGAAATGCCCTGCATATCCGCACTACGTCAGGGCGCGACATTACCTGCGTGCAGGTCGCCGGTCTGATCGCGCGCCGCATTCTCTGCTACGTGGACGCCGGGGCTACGCTGGCCCGCGGGCAGCGATACGGATTCATTCGCTTCGGTTCACGAGTCGACCTCTATTTGCCGCTCGACGCGAGAGTCCATGTGGTTATTGGCCAAAAGGTCGTTGCCACGACAACCTTGCTAGCTGAGCTACCCTAGCCGCAGGGCTACAATAGCCCCGTTTCCAGATCCCGCGCCGACCATGCCAGAAATTCGATCACGCAAGTTCTTGGGCAACCCTGAATTGCGCCGCCGCGGCATTTATCTGCTGCCCAATTTGTTCACCACGGCCGCGTTGTTCGCTGGTTTCTACGCCATTGTTCAGGCTATGAATCAGCGCTTCGAGGAGGCCGCGGTGGCTATCTTCATTGCTATGGTGATGGATGGTCTCGACGGTCGTGTCGCTCGTCTCACGAGGACGCAAAGCGCGTTTGGCGCCGAATACGACTCGCTGTCGGACATGGTGTCTTTCGGAGCTGCGCCGGCACTGGTGATTTATGAATGGGCGCTGAAGGGAATGGGCAAACTGGGCTGGGCCGCTGCATTCATCTACTGCGTCGGAGCGGCATTGCGGTTGGCGCGCTTCAATACCAACCTGGAAGTTGCAGATAAGCGTTTCTTCCAGGGCATGCCCAGCCCGGCGGCAGCGGCATTGGTTGCTGGGCTCGTCTGGGTCATGATAGATAACGGCTGGAGTGGTGATGAGGCGCGTTGGTATGCATGTGCCCTGACACTGTTTGCGGGGCTTACCATGGTGAGCAACGTCCGTTATTACTCGGGCAAGGACATTAATTTGCGACGCAGCGTGCCATTCATCGTGGTGGCCGGTATCGCGTTGGGTTTTGCGTTGGTATCGAGCTATCCTCCGGGAGTCCTGTTCGCGTTGTTTCTTTGCTACGCACTCTCCGGCTATGTGCTGGCCATGTGGGATCGTTTTGCCGGAAAGACTGTTGCACGACGCAGATAAAGTCGATATATTCAACCCATGATTGCGAACTTGAGCTTTGCTCTCGCCTTTCTTGCCTTCTCCGGCTGCTTCCTTGTGCGCCAGCCTCTGCGCGCCAAGTTGTTGCCGCTGCTGCGCCGCGCGCGCTAGCAAACCTACCCCCACAATTCGAGTTGTTGTCCTCCGGTGGCTTAGTCGCCGGGGTTGACGAGCCCATTTCGAGCGGAGAAAACCATGGCTAAAGATTCCTTGATCATTTTTGACACTACGTTGCGCGACGGCGAGCAAAGCCCTGGCGCCTCAATGACCCGTGAAGAAAAATTGCGCATCGCAAGGCAGTTGGAGCGGATGCGTGTGGATGTCATCGAAGCCGGCTTTCCGGCGGCATCGAACGGGGATTTCGAGTCGGTCAGGGCCGTTGCCGAAGTCATCAAGGATTCGACGATTGCGGCGCTGTCGAGAACCTCAGATAAAGATATCGAGCGCGCACTGGAGGCCATTAGGCCAGCGAAGTCGGGTCGGATTCACACCTTCATTGCGACCAGCCCGATCCATATGGAGAAGAAACTGCGAATGACTCCGGATGAGGTGTTGATTTCCGCGAAGAACGCAGTGCGTTTTGCCCGCAACGGCATCGACAACGTCGAGTTCTCCTGCGAGGATGCGGGTCGCTCGGAAATCGATTTTCTCTGCCGAATCATCGAGGCGGTGATCAAGGAGGGGGCCTCGGTCATCAATATCCCCGATACAGTGGGGTATAACCTGCCCGAACAATTTGCCGAGCGCATTCGTCTGTTGCGCGAGCGTGTGCCGAATTCCGACAAGGTGATCTGGTCGGTTCACTGCCACAACGATCTCGGATTGGCTGTGGCGAACTCCCTTGCGGCGGTAATGGCCGGGGCACGCCAAGTCGAATGTACCATTAACGGTTTGGGCGAGCGCGCCGGAAACGCTGCACTGGAGGAGATTGTCATGGCTGTGCGAACTCGCCAGGACGTATTTTCCTGCGATACGCGGATCGATGCCACACATATCGTGCCCGCCTCGAAAATGGTATCAAGTATCACCGGCTTCCCGGTGCAGCCGAACAAGGCCATCGTAGGCGCCAACGCCTTTGCCCATGAATCGGGAATTCATCAAGACGGAGTGCTGAAACACAGGGAAACCTACGAAATCATGCGCGCTGAAGATGTCGGCTGGAACGCTAACAAAATCGTTCTCGGCAAACATTCCGGCCGCTCTGCCTTCAGGGCGCGGCTAAAGGAATTGGGTATCGAGGTGGGGTCGGAGCAAGTCTTGAATGCCGCCTTCACGCGATTCAAGGAATTGGCCGACAAAAAGCACGACATTTTCGACGAAGATCTGCATGCGCTGATCTCGGAGGACGTGGTTGCTCCCGAACACGAGCACTATCGGCTGGTTTCGTCGCGCTTCCATTCCGAAACTGGCGAGACGCCGCAGGCTGGCATTACCCTGTTAGTCGGCGGCGAAGAGCGTCGCGCCGAATCTTCAGGCAGTGGCCCGGTCGATGCAGCATTCAAGGCTATCGAATCGGTTGCGCAGAGCGGGGCTGATCTGTTGCTCTATTCGGTGAACGCGATAACAACCGGGACGGATGCGCAGGGGGAAGTCACTGTGCGCTTGTCGAAGGCAGGGCGGATCGTAAACGGACAAGGGGCGGATACCGACATTGTCGTGGCATCGGCTCGAGCCTACCTCAATGCACTCAACAGGCTGGTTGGTGGTGCCGAGCGGTTGAATCCACAGGAAGGCGGAGTTTGAGTCGAGGGGAAGCTTAGGTGGCTTCCCCTTGTTTGCTGATCGCACTCGGCGCGGTGGCCCGGGCATATGCCATTGCGCTCACAAAGAAGATCATGCTAAGAGCAATTTCCACCGCCGCGATCAGCCGTCCCGAACCATGATCGCTGTAGCTTCGTACCAATCCTTCTGCCAGATAGGCGAGGATGAGCATCGAGGACCATTGGTACGTATAGCGCTTGCCGCGTAGCACGCCAAATAACGGCAGCAGCAGAGGTAGGGCCTTGAGCGCGAGCGTCGAGCCTTCAGGCCTCAGCGGTGCCAGCCAAAGCTCCCAGGCAAGACAGAGAAATATCAGACCGATCAGCGAAGCGCTGCCGATAAGTGTGATCAGTCGTGGATTCATGGGAGTGTGGCCCCTATGTCAGCCCGGAATAGTACGGAAACAGGTCGATTATATGCATTTCATTACCCTGCCCTGGCGCATCTTGCGCCGTTTTCTTGACGAACGCTGCGCACAAACCGCGGCTGCTCTGGCGTTCGCGACCCTGCTCGGACTTGTGCCGATGATTGCCGTTGCGGCGGCAATCCTCAGTCACTTGCCGTTGGCCGACAGTCTGGGATCGGCAGTGCAAAAATTTCTGCTGGCGAACTTCCTGCCGGAAAAGGCAGGCACCATCATCGCTCGTTATGTGAGCGAATTTGCGCACAAGGCCGGACGCCTTACCTGGATAGGCATCGGCGCCCTGGCATTTACGGCGATTATGCAAATGCTGACTATTGAGCACGCGTTCAATGGCATCTGGCGCGTGCAAGAAAGCAGACCATTCTTGCGTCGTGTGGTCATGCACGTTGTCGCTTTGCTGCTGGGGCCCGTCGTATTCGGTATCAGCTTGGCGCTTACCACCTATCTTGCAACGGCCTCGATTGGTCTGGTCGCCGAGTGGCGCGGGGCGACTGCGGCGGTGCTGCGAGCGCTCTCATTCGTTATTCTGGCCACCTTCTTCGGCTTGCTCTACTGGAAAGTGCCTAATCGGCAGATCAAATGTTGGCATGCGGCATGCGGCGGGATTTTCGCTGCCGTTGGCTTCGCATTCCTACAGTGGCTGTTTGCCAGCTACGTCAGTGGTATCTCCGGGTATCGCGTCGTGTATGGTGCTTTTGCCGCTATTCCGATATTTCTTGTCTGGCTCTACCTATCCTGGGGTGTGATTCTGATCGGCGCTCTGCTGACTGCCGAAGTGGAAACTCGGCGCGGGCGCCGCTGAATCTGTTTCGCTAGCGCGGCAAAGTGATGCGTTGAAACTCGCGTACATCGGTTGCGGTGGTCTGATGTCGCAGCAAGCCGGTCTTGCAGGCAGTGAGTTTTACGCGACCCAAATCTTCTTCAATCAGAGTGAATTCGCTTAGCGGCATCTGCTCACGAGAGGCCAGCAGGGTCTCCGTCATCGCGGAACTGGGTTGGGGGGGCAGCAACAGGGCAGCAACCGGCTCTGCATTTGGCGGGGCTATGTGCACTGCTTTGGCATTTGGGGCAATGCGTTCCAGTCCCAGTTCGATATGCGCCGGATTGTCGCTGCGCGCCCAGCGCACCAAGCAGACAGCCCAATCAGCATCACCCGCACTGCGGATACCCAACGCGCTGCCTGCCGTAAGCCCCCCCACGTTGCCTTGCAGATGCATGACGGCATAGCCCTGCGGGCCGGTATTAAGGGTCATCCATTGCGAAACATCGATATCGTCGCCCTCTTCTCCTCGAAGGCTGCGCCAAAGCTCACCTATGCGGCAGCAGATTTGCATGCCGCTGATTAACTCGTGACGCTGGAACAGTCTTTCCTGTGGAGCCCGCCAGCGCGATGCGGCACGTTGCAATGCTTCCACGCTGGCGGGTAGATTCGCCGCAGGCGGTAAACCGAGCAGTCTGGCGGGAGTGCCGGAATTCAGTTGTCGGGCCAATCCGGAAACGGCGTCGGCCATTTCTGAGCAGTCGAAATAGAGCAGCTCTGGACGGCATGTTGGCGGCTGGCGTGACCAGGCGATCGGGCGTTGGTGGCCGGTACGGGTCAGCCAGTACCAGGAATTCGGCTGTTCTGGCAGCGTCGGGCGGATATCGATGCGTCCAGCACAGTATTCGGCCGCTTGGGCGATCAAAGCGATTTCCCACGGGGCGAATCCCTCGATCCGGACGACAACGAGCGCGAGCAGCGCACCGAACGAAATCCTAGCCTCCAAGCCGTCGGCGAGGCGGTAGATGGCTATGGCGCGGGGTAACAGATCCGCCGGCGGGGCTCTAAAGCTCATCAGCGCAAGCAAATATCGGCGTTGCAGATGATAGAGCTGGCGTGCTGCATCACTATTTGACCGGGCCTCCTGATCGAGTGCCGCGACGCAGAGTGCGTGTATTTCGTCCAAGGTTAGAGCCACTTGGCGCATGGCAGCCGGCATAGGCAGGCTGGCGTCTGCCAGGAGGTCGAGTACCGCTCTATCAGCGGCCTCGATCCGTGGACGACATGTTTCAATCTGTCGGGACCCCGACTCTTGGGTTGCACCTGCAACACAAATCGCTTTCAGGTGGCGCCGCAGTGGTGCCAGCTCGCGTAGCGGATCGGTTGCAACGGGTGCGGCAAGCCAAGCTTCATCGATACATGTAGTGGCGTCCGGCATCTGTGGATGCAGTCAGTGAGTGAGATTTTTATTAATTGTAGTGGATCGCGCGAGTCATGCCGCGAAATGGGGTTCTTTGCATCGGAGTTGTCCGGCCCCTTGTTTATGGCGGGTCTTGCTTCTATAATCGCCCCCTTTTTCCGAATTCAAGGGAACGATATGGTCGTCATTCGTCTCGCCCGAAGCGGTGCCAAAAAGCGCCCCTTCTACAATATGGTCGTCACCGACTCACGCAATCGCCGCGATGGGCGCTTTGTTGAGCGCATCGGGTTCTACAATCCTGTAGCTTCCGCCAACGAGCAGGGCTTGGTGGTGAACACCGAGCGCCTCGCCTACTGGCAAGGTGTCGGTGCGCAATTGTCGCCCACCGCCGCCCGTCTGGTTAAGCAATTCGGTACCAGGGCAGCTGCCTGAAAGCATGATTGTCCTGGGGCGATTGGTCGCCCCGTTTGGGGTCAAAGGATGGATGCGGTTACATCCATTCGCCGATGATCCCGAAGTTTTGGGACGGATGCCCGATTGGTGGTTGGCCACTAGTACCGATGCGACTGATTGGAAGGTGTTGCACCCGGAAATCGTCAAGGCGCATGGCGACAGCTGGACGGTAAAGTTTCTCGGTATCGAGGATCGCGCCGGTGCCGAGGCGTTGAGCGGCTTGTACGTGGCGGCTCCGCGCGTAGCCCTGCCGGCGACCGCGAGCGGTGAATTTTACTGGGCCGATTTGGTTGGCCTGCGGGTGGTTAACGAAGTAGGCGCCGAATTGGGCAGCGTTGAATCCCTGATTGAAACCGGGGCCAACGACGTACTGGTGGTGCGCGATGGCGAGATCGAGCGGTTGTTGCCCTTCGTAGCGGCGGTAGTTTTGGATGTGGATGTGCCTGGCGGTGTAATTTCGGTCGCCTGGGGGGCCGACTGGTGACCTTGCGTTTCGATATCGTCACGCTTTTCCCCGAAATGTTTGCGGCGGTAGCGACCTGCGGTATTACCCGGCGGGCTCTGGATCGTAGCCTGTGGGCGATGCAATGCCACAATCCGCGCGACTGGACCCATGACAACCATCGTACGGTGGATGATCGGCCTTATGGCGGTGGCCCCGGCATGGTGATGTTGGGCGCTCCGCTGGAGCAGGCGATCGATGCGGCGCTGGTTGCCGGCGGTGCGCGCAAGGTGATTTATCTCTCGCCGCAGGGCAGCCCGTTGACTCATGGCCGGGTCTGCGAATTGGCGGCGGGTGAAGGTGCGGTACTGTTGTGTGGGCGTTACGAAGGTATCGATGAACGCCTTCTGCAACGTCGTGTGCATGAGGAAATCTCGCTCGGTGATTTTGTTCTCTCCGGAGGCGAACTGGCGGCGATGGCGCTGATCGACGCATGCGTCAGGCAATTGCCCGGTGCCCTGAATGACGGAGCATCGGCTGTTGAGGAGTCGTTCGCCGCAGGGTTATTGGATTGTCCGCATTACACGCGGCCGGAGGATTACGAAGGAATGCGGGTGCCGGATGTGCTGCTCTCCGGCAACCATGAACAGATACGGCGCTGGCGCCTGAAACAGGCGCTGGGCCGGACCTGGGAACGACGTCCGGATTTGCTCGAACGTCGCGAACTGAGTAGCGAAGAGGTGCGCTTGCTTGAGGAATTCAAGCGGGAGTACCGTTAAAAACCGCACGCATCAAGGCATCTTGCTCTGCGTGAAAGGCCACTGGCCATGATCTGTTAGGAGTTAACATGAACCTGATTCAGCAACTCGAAACTGAAGAAATCGAACGCCTGGGAAAGAGCATTCCCGAGTTCGCCCCCGGCGACACTGTGATCGTCCAAGTGAAGGTCAAGGAAGGTAACCGTGAACGTCTCCAGGCCTACGAGGGCGTGGTGATCGCCAAGCGCAACCGCGGCCTCAATTCCAATTTCATCGTCCGCAAGATTTCCGCAGGTGAAGGCGTGGAGCGTACGTTCCAGACCTACTCACCGCTGATTGCGTCGATCGAAGTCAAGCGTCGCGGCGATGTCCGCCGCGCCAAGCTCTACTACCTGCGCAGTCGTTCCGGCAAGTCCGCCCGGATTAAGGAAAAGCTGGTCAGCCGCACGGCCTGATCGTCGGTCTGGGGTAAGCTTAACGGGGCGTCTAAGACGTCCCGTTTTGTTTTGGAGATTGTGATCATGTTGGGACGGGGACGATTGCGAGCTTGCATCTGCGTGTCGATGCTGTCAGTGTTGCTGGCGGCGTGTACTGCCAATCCGATAACCGGCCGTGAGCAGTTTTTGGTGGTGTCCGAGGATGCTGCGATCGCTCAATCGACGCAGGCCTATAGCAGCCTTGTTGGCCAACTCGAAAAGCAAGGCAAACTCAGCCGCGACGTAAAGTTGATGGCCCGCGTCCAGTCCATCTCCGATCGGTTGATCGACCAGGCGGTGCGGGTTCGCCCGGAAACGCGTGACTGGGCGTGGAGCGTCAAGGTTATCGACGATGCCAAGACCTTGAACGCATGGTGTATGCCGGGCGGTAGGATGGCGGTGTATTCCGGTTTGATCGAAAAGATCAAACCGACCGACGACGAATTGGCGCAGGTATTGAGTCATGAAATCGCCCATGCTTTGCTCAATCATGGCGCGGAACGGATGTCGATGAAGGCGGCGGCCGGTATTGCCACCTTGGCCGTTGCAATCAGCGGCAGCGACGCCCAGCAGCGGCAGGATCGTGAAGCGCTTGCTGGGCTGGGCGCTGCTGCATTTGTGTTGCTGCCCAACAGTCGGGAGGCTGAAACTGAGGCAGACCATCTTGGCTTGCGTCTCGCCGCAAGGGCTGGCTACGCGCCGCGGGCGGCGGTTACCTTATGGGAAAAAATGATTAAACAGTCGGGCGATGCGTCACGTATCGACTGGCTCAGTACCCATCCGGCGGCGCCCAAGCGTCTGGAGGCATTGGAACAGGAATCCGTAGCAGTGGCGGCAGACTATGCCGCGGCATCTAAGAACGGCCGCCCTTCACGCTCCTGGACGAGCGCCGCCCGCAATGAACGGATGATCGAGGCCCCTGCCGCCTATCGTTAGGCCGCGTTTGACGGGGGGCATCTCCGCCCGCAGTCAGGGTCTTGGCCGTTTGTCGTGCTCTATGAGGGCATAGGCGGAGTGGTTGTGGATCGACTCGAAATTTTCCGACTCCACCACGTAGGCATCGATCCGCGGTTCATTGTTGAGCACGGCGGCTACATCACGCACCATATCCTCGACGAACTTCGGATTGTCGTAGGCCTTCTCGGTGATGTACTTTTCGTCCGGGCGCTTGAGCAGGCCGTAAAGCTCGCAAGAAGCCTGGGCCTCGACCATTTGTACCATTTCCTCGATCCATACGAGGCTATTGGTCACTGCTGAGACGGTAACGTGGGAGCGCTGGTTGTGGGCACCACGGTCGGAAATCTTCTTTGAACACGGGCACAGGCTGGTAACCGGCACGACGATTTTCATGGTCTGACGGTAGCGATCACCGTCGAGAATTTCGCCGATGAAGGTAACTTCGTAGTCCATCAGGCTCTTGACCCCCGATACCGGCGCAGCCTTGTTGATGAAGTATGGAAAAATCATTTCGACATGGCCCGTTTCCGCTTCGAGGCGCTTGACCATATGCCGCAGCATGGACTCGAAGCTCTCGACCGAGAGCTCCTTTTCCTGGTGGTTGAGAATCTCCACGAATCGCGACATGTGGGTGCCCTTGAAATTGTGGGGCAAGCCGACGTACATGTTGAAGGTGGCGATGGTGTGCTGCACGCCATCGTTCTTGTCCATCACCTTGACCGGGTGACGGATGCTCTTGATGCCGACCTTGTTGATCGGGAGCTGTCGCGAGTCAGCGCTGCCTTGTACGTCCGGAATCGCCATGGGATCTCTACTGTTCATGGAGTTGTACTATTGGATAGGTTCTGGGTTTTAGTCGTTCGGTGCGAAGTGTACCATACCCGACAAAAACACTCAGCTATTTTGCTTTCTGCGACTTTGGACTGCGGCCACGATGCCCGCCGCATCCAGGCCTAGCTCGGCAAGCAGGGTGGCCGTATCGCCGTGGTCGACGAAGTGGTCGGGAAGGCCTAGCCTTAGCAGTGCGGTCGGGCAGCATGCTTCTTCCAGGCAGCGTGCGATTTCCGATCCGGCGCCGCCGATCACCGCATTTTCCTCTATGCACACCAGAAGCTCGTGGCAGTCGGCGATTTCAAGTATCAGCTGGCGGTCGAGCGGTTTGATAAAGCGCATGTTGACCACGGTCGCATCGATCTCCTCCCCAGCCTGTAGGGCCGGACCGAGCAGCGAGCCGAAGGCCAGCAGGGCGACACGTTTGCCTTCGCGGCGGATTTCGCCCCTGCCCACCGGCAGCGTGTCGAGACCCGGCGACAAGGCGGCTCCAGGACCGCTACCGCGCGGATAGCGCACCGCCGTTGGGCCGTCAATGCGGTAGGCAGTGGTCAGCATGCGCCGGCATTCGTTTTCGTCGCTCGGCGCCATCACCACGATGTTGGGAATGCAGGTGAGATAGGAAAGATCGAACGCACCGTTATGGGTCGCGCCGTCGGCGCCAACCAACCCGCCCCGATCAATCGCCAGCATCACCGGCAGGTTCTGCAAGGCGATGTCGTGGATCAGTTGGTCATAGGCACGTTGCAGAAAGGTCGAGTAGATCGCCACCACGGGCTTCATGCCTTCGCAGGCCAGGCCTGCGGCGAAAGTCAGTGCATGCTGCTCGGCAATGCCGACGTCGTGGTAACGCTGCGGAAATTCGTCGGCAAATCGCACCAGCCCGGATCCTTCGCGCATGGCTGGCGTAATGCCGATCAGGCGCTCGTCTTCGCGCGCCATATCGCACAGCCAATCGCCGAATATCTGCGTATAGGTCAGTTTTCCGCCGCCCTTGCCGCTGGTGATGCCGTTGCTGGCGTCGAATTTGCTGACGCCGTGATACAGCACCGGATCCTCTTCCGCCAGCTTGTAGCCCTGGCCCTTGCGGGTGATGACATGGAGGAACTGCGGTCCCTTTAGCTCCCGCAGGTTTTGCAGGGTCGGGATCAGCGAATCGAGGTCGTGACCGTCGATCGGGCCGATGTAGTTGAAGCCGAGCTCCTCGAACAGGGTGCCTGGGCTGATCATTCCCTTGACGTGCTCTTCGACGCGGTTGGCGAACTCCAGTACTGATGGCATGCCCTTCAGCACCCGTTCGCCGACGCGACGCGCAGCATTGAAGGTGCGGCCGGATAGCAGGCGGGCGAGGTATTTGTTCAGCGCGCCCACCGGTGGTGATATCGACATGTCGTTGTCGTTGAGGATCACCAGCAGGTTGGCATCTTCGACGCCGGCATTGTTGAGTGCCTCGAAGGCCTGCCCGGCTGACATCGCTCCGTCGCCTATGATCGCCACAACGCGGCGTTCTTCGCCCTTGTTGCGTGCCGCTACGGCCATACCGAGCGCCGCCGAAATCGATGTCGACGAGTGGCCGACGCCGAAGGTGTCATATTCGCTTTCGCTGCGACGCGGAAAGCCAGCGATGCCGTCTTTCATGCGCAGTCGCGACATGCCTTCACGGCGGCCGGTGAGTACCTTGTGGGCGTAGGTCTGGTGGCCGACGTCCCAGATCAGCCGATCCTCGGGCGTGTTGAAAACATAGTGCAGGGCGACGGTCAGCTCGACCGTGCCGAGATTCGAGGAAAGATGGCCGCCGGTTTTTGCAACCGATTCGACAAGAAAATCGCGCAATTCCTTAGCCAGCTGCGGCAGCTGGCCGATTTCCAGTTGGCGAAGATCGGCGGGCAGGCGAAGGGTGTCGAGAAGGGGAAACATCAGAAGTGGCGATCCACGATGTAATCGGTGAGTTGGTGAAGGCGCAGCGCGTCGCGGCCGAGACGGTCCAGGGCGGCGTGTGCTTCGCCACGCAGCTCGGCCGCTTTGGCTTTTGCAGCCGCAGTCCCGAGGAGACTGACGTAGGTAGATTTATTTTGCGCCGCATCCTTGCCGGCCGTTTTGCCCAATGTTGCCGTGCTGGCCTCAGCATCAAGAATGTCGTCCACTACCTGAAACAGCAGGCCGATTCGGTTGGCGAAGTGTGTCAATGCGAGCAGCTCGGCGCCTTCCGGGTTGCCGCAATGGGCGCCCATCAAAACTGCCGCGCGGATCAGAGCGCCGGTTTTGTGCAGGTGCATGAACTCCAAAGCGGCGAGGGACTGGGTTTTGCCTGTGGCGGCCAGATCAATGGCCTGGCCTCCGGCCATGCCGCGCGATCCGGCGGCATGGGCAAGTAGGCTCAGCATGGTCACAACCTTGCCGGCGTCCAGCGGAGCATCGGCCAGAAGCTGGAAGGCCTGCGATTGCAGGGCGTCGCCGACCAGCAGTGCCGTCGCTTCGTCGAACTCGACATGGCAGGTCGGCTTGCCGCGGCGCAGCCGATCATTATCCATGCACGGCAGATCGTCGTGTACCAGCGAATAGGCGTGGATCATCTCCACAGCGGCGGCAGGCAGATCGAGCTGCTCGTCGGCTGCGCCGAAAACTTCCCCTGCGGCATAGCACAGCAGCGGGCGTACGCGCTTGCCGCCACCCAGCGTCGAGTAGCGCATGGCTTCATGCAGGCGCTCAGGGGTCACGCTGGCACCCGGCTGGTGGTGGGAGAGAGCGGCTTCGCTACGCTGTTGCGCGGCGGTCATCCATGCGAGGAAATCCATGATGGCGGATTCAGTCCGCTGCGTCGGTCGGCAGATTGGACAGTCGTTCGCCGTCAAGTACCCGGACCTGCTGTTCGGCCGTCGTGAGTCGATCCTGACAGAACTTGAGCAACTCGGTGCCGCGCCGATAGGCGGCGAGCGACGCTTCGAGCGCAAGTTCGCTGCCCTCCATGGACTGGACGATGGATTCCAGTTCTTTGAGGGCATCTTCAAAACTGGCTGGGGATTTTGACAGTGTGGTGGATTTGACCATGGCCGTGGAACGGCGTGCAACGTAACGAAAGCCCATAAAAATAGCCCAAGCTGCGGCCTTTGGTCAAATTGGCTATACTCCAACTCCCCCTGCGCAAGGGGGATTTTTGTTTCTAGTTTCCGGTTTCCGGGTTGCTTTCTTGGAGGTTGGGACATGTCCGACATCGCCAGCAAAGGGCTGCTTGAGCCCGCCGTCTCTCAGTTTCCCGTCGATTGGTATTTCGACGAGAAACGCTTCGAGCTGGAGAAAAAACTGATCTTCGATGCCGGCCCGAGCTATGTAGGCCACGAATTGATGGTTCCCAACGTGCACGACTATCGCACCCTGGAATGGGCCGACCATGGGCGCATGCTGGTGCGGCAGCCGGACGCGATTTACGAGATGTCCAATGTTTGTCGCCACCGTCAGGCGCTCATGTTGCAGGGCAGCGGCAATGCAAAGCACATCGTCTGCCCGATTCACCGCTGGACCTATGACGGCGGCGGTACGTTGATCGGTGCACCGCATTTCCCGGCCAATCCCTGTCTCAATCTCAACAAGCAGAAGCTCGAATCATGGCGCGGACTTCAGTTCAAGGGGCCACGTAGCGCCAACGCCGACCTGGCAGGAATGCAGGTGGCGCAGGAGTTCGATTTCACCGGCTACAAGCTTGACCGGGTCGAGCAGCACATGTGCAATTACAATTGGAAAACCTTCATTGAGGTTTACCTTGAAGATTATCACGTGGTGCCGTTCCATCCCGGACTGGGTAACTTCGTTACGTGCGACGATCTGACCTGGCAGTTCGGTGAATGGTATTCGGTGCAGCGTGTCGGCATCACCTCTCTGCTCAAGGCCGGTTCTAAAACCTACGAACAGTGGCAGCGGGTGGTGCGCGACTACTACGCGAGCAAGGGCCAAACCCCGCGTCAGGGAGCCGTGTGGCTGACCTACTATCCGAACGTGATGGTTGAGTGGTATCCCCACGTGCTGGTGGTGTCGACCCTGATTCCGCAGGATGTGGACAAAACCCTCAACGTAGTCGAGTTCTACTATCCGGAAGAGATCGTGGATTTCGAACGTGACTTCATCGAGGCGGAGCAGGCCGCCTACATGGAAACCGCGATAGAGGACGATGACATCGGCGAACGCATGGACCGCGGCCGCCGGGCGTTGATGAAGCAGGGGCGTAGCGAAGTCGGTCCCTACCAGTCGCCGATGGAAGACGGTATGCAACATTTCCACGAGTTTTATCGGCGGGTGATGCCGTTGCCGAGCCGTTGAGTCGAATCGCCCTGAGGTCAGGGCGCCTGCGGGCGCCCTTTTGTTTTTCTCCAAGATTACCATGCAAGCACTGTGGATGCTTCTCGCCAGTTTTGCCTTCGCCTGCATGGGCGTCTGCATCAAACTTAGCCTCGGCAAGTTTTCCATCGGCGAAATCGTATTCTTCCGTAGCTCGCTCGGTTGGGTTTTGATGCAGGGATTCGTAGCTCTGCGCGGACTCGACTTGCGAACTCCCTACTTCAAAGCCCAGGTCGGCCGAGCTGCCGTAGGCCTTATCGGGATGACCACCTTCTTCGCGGCCATCTCCCTGTTGCCGCTGGCAACGGCAATTACACTGCAATACACAGCGCCGTTGTTCATGGGGCTGGTGCTTGCTTTCTGGTTTCATGAGCCGATTCCGCCGCGCGCTGCGCTGATGTTGATTCTCGGCTTTGTCGGCATCATCCTGCTGCTACAGCCCACACTCGGCCGTGACGATTGGATAGGCGCTGCGGTCGGATTGGGTGCCGGGGTTCTGGCGACGCTGGCATTGCTCAATGTCCGCCGCTTGGGGCAGTTAGGTGAGCCGGAATGGCGCACCGTCTATTACTTTTCCGCCATTGGCTCGTTGGTCGGAGTGGTGTGGGTGGCAGTCAGCGGCGGCTTTCATGCAATGAACGTTCGGGACACGGCATTGCTGCTCGGCGTCGGTGGTTTCGGCACGATCGGTCAGGTCGCGATGACGACGGCGTTAAAACACGGCAAGGCGTTGCTGGTCGCCAATCTTTCCTATGCCACCGTTGTCTTCGGCAGCATCTTCGGCCTGCTGTTGTGGGGCGAGTCCATGCCGGCGGTCGCCTGGACCGGAATGGCGCTGATCGTCGCCAGCGGTATGGTGATGACGGCATTGTCCCGCACCGCGCCGGCAGAAGCGGATTGAGCTATATTGCTCCCGAACCTTCTGTGAGACATTCATGATTGCCATCGATCACCAACCGCATCGCGTTTCCGTTGCCGTCCTCGGCGAGTTTACGCTGGCCGACTTTAAGGAATTCGAAACCCTGGCCGGCTACAAGATCAAATTCGAAGGGCCGGTCGACCTGTTTTTCGATCTTCGCGCAATGGCCAGCTTCACACTGGACATGGCTTGGGAGGAAATCCGCTTCTCGCGCCAGCATCCCGGTGATTTCAAGCGTATTGCGGTGGTTACCGACAGCCAGTGGGTGACCTGGAGCGCCTGGCTGTCACAGGCGTTCGTCGACGCCGATCTGCGCGTCTTCGAGAGTGCCGAGGAGGCGAGCGCTTGGTTGGCTGAGTAAAACGCCCTAGTCGCCGTGGCGCCGTAGCGCCCAGGCGACGTGTTCCCGTACCAGCGCCGAAGGGTCGTCAGCGCGGTTGTGTAATGCGGCCAGAACGGCCGGGCTGGGCGGTGCGTTGCCTAAACCGACGGCAATATTACGTAACCAGCGCTCGAAACCGATGCGGCGGATCGCGGATCCAGCCAGGCGCTGGATGAAGTCATCCTCGCGCCACGCGAACAGATCGACCAGACTGACCGTATCCAGTCCGTTGCGGACGGCGAAGTCGTTTTCCTTCGTATGTTGGGCGAAGCGGTTCCACGGGCAGCAGAGCTGGCAGTCGTCGCAGCCGTAGATGCGGTTGCCGATCAACGGACGGAAATTTTCCGGAATCGCGCCTTTCAGTTCGATGGTCAGATAGGAAATGCAGCGCCGCGCATCCACACGATAGGGGGCGACGATCGCGCCGGTGGGACACGCGGCCAGGCAGGCCGCGCAGTCGCCGCAGTGCTCACCGGTGGGTGGGTCGGCCGGCAGCGGCAAGTTGCAATAAAGCTCGCCGAGGAAATACCAAGAGCCGGCCTCCCGCGACAGCAGCAGGCTGTGCTTGCCGCGCCAGCCCAGGCCGGCGCGGCGGGCCAGTTCCACTTCCAGCACCGGTGCCGAATCGGAGAAGGCGCGAAAGACAAAGGCTCCGGTTTCACCCGCGATACGCTCGGCCAGTTTTTGCAGGCGGTTGCGCAGCACCTTGTGATAGTCGCGGCCGAGTGCGTAGCGCGAGACATAGGCGCGCTGGGGGGCAGCAAGGTTGGCGCTGGCGTCGGCCGCTACCGGCAGATAGTCCATGCGCACGACAATCACCGAGCAGGTACCGGGAACCAGTTCGGCGGGGCGCGCACGCTTGGCGCCATGGGCCGCCATATAATCCATCTCGCCGTGGTATCCCGCGTTCAGCCAGGCTTGCAGCCCCGCTTCGGCTGCACCCAGGTCGACGCCCGCGATGCCGACGGCGCTGAAGCCGAGTTCCCGCCCCCAGTCTTTGATGCGCGCCGCGAGGCTGCGCCATTTTTCATCCCCATGCATGCGACCGATGATAGCGCCCTGACCATCGAACTGGCGGACGAATCCGCCACCCTCGCGTTGGGGGCCGCCATAGGCGCGGCACTGGTGCCGGGGTTGGTGATTTACCTCGAAGGCGATCTCGGTGCCGGTAAAACCACGCTGGTCCGCGGACTGCTACAAGGGTTGGGTTATCGCGACAGGGTGAAAAGCCCTACCTATTCCCTGGTTGAAGTTCATGGAGTTTCTGGATTAGACTTGTATCACTTTGATTTTTATCGATTCAATCAGGCGGAAGAGTATCTTGAAGCAGGGCTCGACGAATATTTTTCCGGGGCGGGAATCTGCCTTGTGGAATGGCCTGAGCGGGCGGCGCCGTACCTGCCTGCGGCCGACCTGCGCCTGCAACTCAAAGTTGCGGGCAACGGGCGTCGCGCCGTCGTCGCAGCGGAAAGCGAGCGGGGGCGCGCATGCTTGACGAAACTGCACCGTTCTCCCGCCGCGACATCCTCAAGTTTGCCGCCGCGAGCCTGACTCTCCTGGTTTCGCCCGTCGGTGCAGCATCCGCACAGGGTAGTGTGCTTGGCGTGCGCGTCTGGCCGGCGCGCGATTACACCCGCGTCACGCTCGAATATGACCGTTCGCTGAAGTTCACGCAATTGCTGGTTAAAGACCCGATGCGTCTGGTCGTCGATCTCGAAGGCGTCGAGTTCAATTCCGTGCTGCAAAGCCTGCCGGGAAAAATTTCGGAAACCGACCCGTACATCAAGCTCATCCGCGCCGGCCGCAACAAGCCGGGCGTAGTGCGGCTGGTGATCGAACTCAAGGGCCAGGTCAATCCCCAGGTATTTACCCTCGCACCGGTCGGCGAATATGGTCATCGGCTGGTGCTCGATATTTATCCCGCGCAGCCGATCGATCCGCTGATGGCGCTGCTGGAGCGGTCCCCCGAGGCGCCTTTGAAGGCGGACGAACAATTGGGTTCCGCCGAGCGCAAGCCGGTAGAAGCGAAAACGGAGCGCGACGGCGGCGAGATTGCCCGTCTGGTCACCGTAGTCCTCGACCCCGGTCACGGTGGCGAGGATCCGGGCGCTGTCGGTCGTGGCGGCAATTACGAAAAGAACGTGGTGCTTTCGGTCGCGCGTCGGCTGAAGGCCAAGATGGACGCCGAGCCGAACATGCGCTCGACGCTGACGCGCGACGGCGACTACTTCATTCCGCTGCATCAGCGCGTCAACAAGGCGCGGCGGGTACGTGCCGACCTTTTCGTATCAATCCATGCCGATGCTTTCCTCAAGCCGACGGCGCGCGGCTCCAGCGTCTTTGTCCTGTCCGAGCACGGCGCATCGTCATCGGCGGCTCGCTGGCTGGCGAAGAAGGAAAATGACGCCGACCTGATCGGCGGCGTCAATCTCGACGTCAAGGACCCCTATCTGGCCCGCACTCTGCTCGATCTGTCGCAGACGGCGACGCTCAACGACAGCCTGAAGCTGGGTAAATCGGTATTAGGAGAACTCGGCCGCATCAACGATCTGCACAAGGGCGAGGTCGAGCAGGCCGGTTTCGCCGTGCTCAAGGCGCCGGATGTGCCGTCGATCCTGGTCGAAACCGCCTTCATCTCCAATCCGGAGGAGGAGGCCCGGCTGACCGACGAGGATTACCAGGACAAGCTGGCTGAGGCGATCCTCCGCGGCATCAAGCGCTATTTCTCGAAGAGTCCGCCGGCCGGCAAGTCCAAGCTGGCGCGCGCCGATTGATATAATTCGCCCCTTTTTTGCAAGCGGGCGGCAATGCGTTTCTTCCTCGGGGTTCCACCACAGGCGATCGGGCCGACGACGCTGACCATCGGCAATTTCGATGGTGTGCATCTGGGTCACCGCGCCATGCTCGACGCCTTGAAGAAAAAGGCCGTGGAGCAGGGGCTGCCGGTTGCCGTGCTGACCTTCGAGCCGCACCCGCGCGAGTTGTTTGCGCCGGATCAGGCGCCGCCGCGGCTGACCAGTCTGCGCGAGAAGCTGGAATTGCTGAAAGACGCCGGCGTCGATTTCGTCTACCTCTACCATTTCACGCGCAAGTCGTCCTCGCTGAGCGCTGAGGAGTTCATTGCCGAAATCCTGGTCAAGGGCCTGTCGGTGCGGCATCTGATCGTCGGCGACGATTTCCGCTTCGGCAAGGGACGCAGCGGCGATTTCGCCCTGCTTGCCGCAAACGGTGCGCGCCACGGCTTCACTGTCGAGGCGCTGCCGACCATCAGTCTCGACGACGTTCGCGTCTCCAGTTCGGCGGTGCGCGATGCACTGCTCGCCGACGACCTTGATCTCGCCGCGCGGCTGCTCGGCAGGCCGTACTCGATCGCCGGCCGGGTGGTACATGGCGACAAGATCGGCCGCGTGCTCGGCTTTCACACCGCCAACGTTCAGCTCAAGCGCAAGCGTCTGCCGCTCTCCGGCGTGTTTGCGGTGCGCGTTTCCGGGCTCGACGGCGAACGCTTGCACGGGGTCGCCAACATCGGCGTGCGCCCGACGCTGACCGCTGGAATGAAACCCGTGCTCGAAGTGCATCTGCTCGATTTCGGCTGCGACATCTACGGCGCGCATTTGGATGTGCACTTCCTTCACAAGATCCGCAACGAGCAGCGCTTCGAATCGCGCGAGGCGCTACAGGCGCAGATCGCCGCCGATGTCGAGGCGACCCGGACTTATTTCGCAGGCAATAAAAATGGCTGATTACCGCAAGACCCTGAACATGCCCGACACCCCGTTTCCGATGCGCGGCGATCTTGCCAAGCGGGAGCCGGGCTGGATCAAGCAGTGGCAGGAGGCGCAGTTGTATCGGCGCATCCGCCAGGCTTCAAAGGGGCGGCCGCGCTTCGTGCTGCATGACGGCCCGCCTTATGCCAACGGCGACATCCACATCGGCCATGCGGTGAACAAAATCCTCAAAGACATCATCGTCCGCTCCAAGACCCTGGCTGGCTTCGATGCGCCCTACGTGCCCGGCTGGGACTGTCACGGCCTGCCGATCGAGCATCAGATCGAAAAGCTTCACGGCAAGCATCTGCCTGCCGACAAAGTGCGCGAGCTCTGCCGCGCCTACGCCGCCGAGCAGGTCGAGCGGCAGAAAAAGGATTTCATCCGCCTCGGCGTGCTGGGCGAATGGGGCAACCCCTACCTGACGATGGATTTCAAGACCGAGGCCGCCGAAATTCGCGCCCTCGGTGTGATGTTGCATAAAGGCCATGTGTATCGCGGCCTGAAGCCGGTGAACTGGTGTCTGGACTGCGGCTCGGCGCTGGCCGAAGCCGAAGTCGAATACGAGGACAAGACGTCGGATGCCATCGACGCAGCTTTTTCGGTAGCCGATGGCGTTGCGCTGGGCGCAGCGTTCGGTGTGCCGGTGAGTGCGCAGGCGTACGCGGTCATCTGGACCACAACGCCGTGGACGCTACCCGCCAACCAGGCGGTGTGCGCCCATCCCGATTTCCAGTACGACCTGATCCAGACCGAGAAGGGTCTGCTGATCCTGGCCCATGAGATGGCGGCGGCCTGCCTCGATCGTTACGGGCTGGAACAGCGGACTGTGCTTGCCAGCACGACGGGCGCCAAGCTGGAGCATCTGCAATTGCAACACCCCTTCCTCGACCGGCAGGTGCCGCTGATCCTCGGCGGCCACGTTACCACCGAAGCCGGTACCGGCCTGGTGCACACCGCGCCGGCTCACGGGGTGGACGACTACTATGTCGGCAGCCGCTACGGCCTGGCTATCGACAATCCTGTCGCCGACGATGGCAAATTTATCGCCGCCACGGCGTTGTTCGCGGGGCTGTCGGTGTGGGAGGCGAATCCCAAAGTGGTCGAGACGCTGGCTGAAAAGGGCCTGCTGCTGAAGCACGCCAAGCTGCGCCACAGCTATCCGCATTGCTGGCGACACAAGACGCCGATCATCTTCCGCGCCACCACCCAGTGGTTCGTGCGCATGGACCATACGGAGAAGGAGGGAGGGGAGAAGGGTAGGAGGGCTTCGCTGCGCGAATCTGCGATGCAGGCAATTGCCGATACCGCCTTCTATCCCGGTTGGGGTCAGGCGCGGCTGCATGCGATGATCGCCAACCGTCCCGACTGGTGCGTCTCGCGCCAGCGCAACTGGGGGGTACCGATTCCTTTCTTCCTGCACAAGGAAAGCGGCGAACTGCATCCGCGCACGGCGGAGCTGATCGAGGCCGTGGCGTTGAAGGTGGAGCAGGGCGGCATAGACGCCTGGTTCAAGCTTGACGCCGCCGAACTGCTTGGCGCTGAGGCGGGCGACTACCGCAAGATGAGCGACACGCTGGACGTCTGGTTCGATTCGGGGGTCACCCACCTGAGCGTAATGCGCGGTTCCCACGGCGATGAATTGGCGTTCCCCGCGGACCTGTATCTCGAAGGTTCCGACCAGCATCGCGGCTGGTTCCACTCTTCGCTGCTCACCGGCTGCGCCATCGACGGCCGTGCGCCCTACAAGGCGCTGCTGACCCACGGTTTCGTGGTGGATGGCAAGGGCATGAAGATGTCCAAGTCGAAGGGTAACGTGATCGCTCCGCAGGAAGTTTCCGGCAAGCTCGGTGCAGAAATTCTTCGCCTCTGGGTGGCCTCCACCGATTACTCCGGCGAGCTGTCGATTTCCAACGAAATTCTCGATCGGGTGGTGGAAACTTATCGCCGGCTGCGCAACACACTACGTTTCCTGCTCGCCAACACGGCGGATTTCGATGCCGCCACCCAGGCGCTGCCGCCCGAGCAATGGCTGGAGATCGATCGCTATGCGCTGGCGCTCACCCGGCAGTTGCAGATCGAGTGCGAAGCTGGCTACGAGTGCTTCGAATTCCACAAGGTGGTGCAGGCCCTGCAAGGTTTCTGCTCTGAAGAAATGGGCGCGTTCTATCTGGATATCCTCAAGGACCGACTGTACACCGCGGCGGCCGATTCACGCCCGCGCCGTGCCGCGCAGAGTGCGCTGTGGCATATCCTGCAAACGGTGACACGGTTGATGGCACCGATTCTCTCTTTCACCGCCGAAGAAATTTGGCAAATCGTCGGCGCCGGTGCCGATGACAGCGTGATGCTACAGACCTGGAACGCGCTGCCGGCGCAGGCCGGCGAGGACCAGTTGGCCGAGCGCTGGAAGCTGGTGCGCGAGGTGCGCGCCGAAGTCAGCAAGGTGCTGGAGGAATTGCGTAGCGCGGGCAAGATCGGCTCCTCGCTCCAGGCCGAAGTCGAAATCCGTGCCAGTGGGGGGCGCTACGAGGCGTTGGCAGCACTGGAAAACGATCTGCGCTTCGTGTTGATCTGTTCAGCCACGACCCTGGTCAAGGCTGCGGATGTCGGTGCCGAAGCGATCATCGCCCGCCCCAGCGAACATGCCAAGTGCGGCCGCTGCTGGCATTGGCGCGCCGATGTCGGCACGGTGGCCGAGCATCCGGAACTCTGCGGCCGCTGCGTGTCCAACCTCCACGGCGATGGAGAGCCGCGTGCCGTCGCCTAGCCCGCTGCGCTGGTATGCGTTGGCCATTGCGGTGATCGTGCTCGATCAGCTCAGCAAAGCATGGGTGGGGGCGCTGCTGTTGCCGGGCGAAGGCGTGGCGCTGACTTCTTTCTTCAACTTGGTTTTGGTTTTCAACCGGGGTGCTGCGTTCAGTTTTCTGGCCGATGCCGACGGTTGGCAGAAGTGGTTCTTCGTTGCGCTGGCGCTCGGCATCTCGGTGTATATCGCTCTGCTGCTGCGCCGGCAAGCCGCCGAGCGGCTGCTTTCGACCGCGCTGGCGCTGGTATTGGGCGGAGCGCTGGGCAACGTGATCGACCGCTTGCGATTCGGGGCGGTGGTGGATTTTCTCGATGTCCATGCCGCGGGTTGGCACTGGCCGGCGTTCAACGTCGCCGATTCGGCCATCTGCGTCGGTGTGGCGCTGCTGTTATGGCAACAACTCAAGGAGCCGGCTGCGGGCCGGGAGAGCAATGACTGAGCGCATCAAGCCTGACAGTTTCGTGACCCTGCATTACCGGCTGGCAACGACCGACGGTCTGGAAGTGGCGAATACCTTCCCCGCCAGCCCGGCCACGCTACAGATGGGCAACGGCCAGCTTGCGCCGACGCTGGAGCAGTGTCTGCTCGACATGGCCGAAGGCGAGCGCCGGAGTTTTGAGCTGGCGCCGGAGGATGCTTTCGGTCCACGCAACCCCGACCTGATCCATCGCGTATCCCGCTCCGAACTGCCGCCCAAGGCGGTTGCCGAGCCGCACGAGCAGATCGATTTCACCACCCCAGGCGGCCAGCGGTTTTCCGGTCTGGTGCTGGAGGTCGACGCGCAAGGCTTGCTGATGGATTTCAACCATCCGCTGGCCGGCCGTCGCATCCAGTTCGAGGCGCTGGTGATCGGAGTGCTGTGATGGAAATTATCCTCGCCAACCCCCGCGGCTTTTGTGCCGGCGTCGAGCGCGCGATCGCCATTGTGGAAAAGGCGCTGGAAAAGTTCGGCGCGCCGATCTACGTCCGCCATGAAGTGGTGCACAACCGGTATGTGGTCGAGGGCCTGCGCGCCAAGGGCGCCATCTTCATCGAGAATATGGACGATGTGCCGGCCGGCGCAACGCTGATCTTCAGCGCCCACGGCGTGCCAAGGGCGGTGCGCGAGGAGGCCGAACGGCGTGGCCTACGCATCTTCGACGCAACCTGCCCGCTGGTGACTAAGGTGCATGTCGAGGTCGGCAAGATGCGCGAACAGGGACGCGAGGTGGTGATGATCGGCCACAAGGGACACCCGGAGGTGGAGGGCACCATGGGCCAGTTGAATGGCGGCATGTACCTCGTCGAGACCGTTGCCGATGTCGCTACGCTGGAAGTGCGCGATCCGTCGAAACTCGCTTACGTGACCCAGACCACACTTTCCGTCGACGATGCGGCGACCATCGTTGCGGCCCTGGCCGCGCGTTTTCCGGAAATCGTCGGGCCGAAGAAGGACGACATCTGTTACGCCACGCAGAACCGCCAGGATGCGGTGAAATTCATGGCGCCGCAGGTCGACCTGGTGGTCGTGGTCGGCTCTCGCAATAGTTCCAACTCCAACCGCCTGCGAGAGCTGGCGGAGAAGCTCGGCGTCACCGCGCAACTGGTGGACGATGCGAATGGCGTCGATGCCGCGTGGTTGAAAAACAATCCACGCATCGGCGTCACCGCCGGGGCTTCGGCGCCGGAGACGCTGGTGATGGATGTCATCGCCCGCTTGCAGGATCTGGGCGCCGCTCGCGTGACCGAGCTGAAGGGCAAGGAGGAGGGGGTGCAGTTCCCGATTCCGAGGGAACTGGCCTAGTTCTCAGGCTTGCCCTTCGTGCAGTAACCCGCAGCGGCGTTCGGCTGCGAGGTATCCCCCGCTCTCTGATCGAGGGCAAGCGCTCCTCGCGCGGCAACCGTTCGTCGCCATTTCTTTAGCGTCCGTCAGTCCATGCTGGTGCGGCCGAAGAAGTTCGCTGAACCTATCGCATCGCTAGCGCAACGCTGGCACGCGCCTGTCGGGTGCAGCGCGAGTTTTGCGAAATTCGTCGAGTGGGTTTGAAAGGGGGGCATATGAAAGCATTTTCCCGGCAATCGTCTATCGGGCCTGTCGGACGCGGGCCGGGCGGCTTCACCCTCATCGAACTGATGATCGCCGTGGCGGTGATTGCGGTACTGATGGGGATCGCCATACCCAATTACAACAACTACATGCTGAAGGGGAAACTGGCGGAGGCCATGAGCTTGCTGTCCGACCTTCAGGTACGGCAGGAACAGTACTACCAGGATAACCGCACCTACCTGAACGGAATGACGCCGCGCTCCGCCGGGCAGTATTTCACCGCAACCAGCTGCGTTACCGCGAATAGCGGACAAACCTATACCTGCACCGCGACGGCTTCGACGCTGAGCTACAGCTATTCGGTGACCGAATCGGGCACGAAAACGACGACCAGGCCGGGCGGGACTACGGTCTCCTGCTGGTTGAAAACTCCGGACGGAAGCTGCTGATGAAAAAGCGGGGCTTCAGCCTGGTCGAATTCATGGTGGTGGTCGCCATTGCGGGGATCGTCCTGGCGGTTGCTGTGCCCGCGCTGCAATCCGCGATTACCGGCGCTCGCACCAGAAGCGTGGCGGAGTCCATCTATAGCGGGTTGCTGATGGCCCGCTCGGAAGCGATCAAACGTAATGCGCCGATGCGCTTTCAATTGGTTAGCACCGCGCCGGCATCCAGCGGGTGCGGGACGGGGGGGACGGCCTATGCAGCCAGCACGAACGCGCAGACCTGGGTGGTGACGCAGTACACCTCCAGCGCTTCGCGCGGTATCGCCGCCGGCAAATGCGTCTCCAAGGCGTATACGCCGGAAGATCAGGAGGAGCCCTGTCGTGTTTCGGTGCCCGTCTCCGCGGTGGAGGCGAACGGCTGGTACGACCGCTCGGCCTTTACTCCTTCGACGCCACCGGGGGCGGCGGCGTGTCTCCAGTCGGATGCCATACCGACCAGTCAGCGCGTTAATTGCCGCCCCATGGGCAACCCTGCGGCGTGTGCCGACGATCCCCTTATTGCATTTTCCAGCGCTGCCACCGAGGCCGTTTCCAACGTTACGATTGCAAGCAGCGGTGCCATGTCCGGTGCATTTGTGGTGACTTTTGGTGCGGTCGGCCAGTTGTTGGCCAACAACGAAGGCGCTGTCCCCTCCGGTTCGATTCCCTATTCGTTGTCGATCAGCGGCACCAGCGGCCGCAGTTGGCGGGTCCAGGTGAAGTCCAACGGTGCGATCAAGCTGTGCGATCCCGCTGCTACGGCAGCCAGCGGTATGGGGTGCTCATGATGTGCGCGGATAAATCCCTGCGCTGTCCTTCGTATCACAGGGCTCAGTCGGGTTCCTTTCTCATCGAGTCCATGATCAGCCTGCTGATCTTCGCCGTCGCGCTCATCGGTCTGCTGGGCTTGTCGATTCAGGCGTTGAACCAGGTTGGGCAATCCAAATTCCGCAACGACGCCAGCTACCTGGCCGGCGAATTATTGGCCGACATGTGGGTGAACGCGGCGGTCAATCTCAGCACCTGGGAAACGCGAGTGCAGAGCATGATTCCCGCGGCGTCCACCGACGTCTATTTCGCCAGCTGCGACTGCGTCGATACGGGAAGCAATGCATGTACGGTGGGCAACAAGAAAACTGGGACGCAGGCCATCGCTGACCGGCAAGCGGTGACCGTCTGCATTTCCTGGACGGATCGCAAGGACCCGGGGGCGCCGCGCCGTTATCAAACCAGCAGCATGATTACGCGCAACTGAGGGACCCGATCATGCCCATTCGCCAGCAACGCGGTTTCACCCTCATCGAACTGATGATCGGTTTGACCATCAGTCTGCTCGGGCTGGCGGCTGTATCGGGCATGATGATGACGTTCTCCAAGAAGCGCACCAGTATCGTCAGTACGATGACTGCACAGGACAACGGCGTCATGGCGCTTTACCGCATCGAGAAAGACATCGCGCAGGCCGGGTACGGACTGATGTCGCTGCAAGCGTGCTCGTCGTTGAGCGTTGCCTCCGGCAGCCCTCTTTCCCCTCTCCCGGTGCAGATCACCAGCGGTTCAGGCGGAGCTTCCGATGCGATCGACGTGCAATACGTGAATACGACATCCGGCGTGCCGGGAACCGAGCTGTTGGCGACCGGGGCGCAGAACTACACGATGACCACCTCGCAGTACAACGTGCGTTCCTCGTTGGGGTTCGCTGTGGGCGACCGGGTGGTTTCCACCGCCGCGGTCCCCAGTTGTGCGATCACGACCATCACCAGCGTCACCGATCCCGCCGTTTCCCCCGGAGCGATCGGGCATGACGCAACCCTGACCGCCAGCGCGACCCCGGGCTTTCTTGCCAACCTGGGACCGGTGGGCTCGGTTGTCAGCCGGCGGTTTGTGATTTCCTCGAATTCGCTACAAGTTGCCGAGGATGCGCCGGCGTATGCGTCGCCGAACCTGCTGGTGGACGACATCGTTTACATGAAAGCGCAATATGGCCTGGCCGATACAAGCTCCGGTCGTACCGTGACCAGTTGGGTCGACAGTAGCGCGTTCACCATCGGAACGGCCAATGTGGGGCGGGTGATTGCGCTACGGGTCGGGGTCGTTGCGCGTACGGCGGCCAGCGACAGCGAAACCGTCGATCAACCGGCGACGCTCACCGTACTGCCGGACGTGGCCAACAGCGGCGGGACGACCATCGGGTCGGCGGTCAGCTATACCATTCCCGACACGCGTTATCGCTACCGCGCCTACACCACGACCATCCCGCTGCGGAACGCGATATGGACCCGGACATGAAGACGCGGTCCAGCCGATCAGCTGGAGAGCAGGGATTCGTGCTCATTGCGACCCTGGTGATCCTGGTCATCATCACGCTCTCATCGATTGCGATGATGGTCACCATGCAAGCCGGAATATCCGCGTCCGGCAACATCGCCTTCCGTCAGGCGGCGACCCGAACCGGAGACGTGGCGATCGACAACGCCCTGGCCCAGATCAATACGCTGATCGGCGCCGGCACGGCCGGCACGGCGATGAACGCGGATTCTTCAGCGGCAGCGCCGTTTCGCTATTACGCCACCATGAATGCAGCGAATGCCGGCTGTACCACCGACGGCAGTGCCGTTTTCCTGCCCAGAACCTATCGTTTCAGCGACGACATCGACGGCGCCGATACCTTTCCCTGTGCCGCCAAGTTTTCCAGTGCGCCGGCCGGATACACCCTGTACTACGTGGTGCATCGGATGGCGGCGGCAGCCGGCGCATGCCCGACCGTCGGCTGCATGGCGCCGGTCGTCGCCGCCTCCGGCGGCAGCGCACCCACGTCCGGTGTTTCACAGGACGTAGAGGCCGCGCAAACGACTTCCAGCAGTACCGCCAACAACCTCGTGTATTACCGGATCACGGTCAAAGTGAGCGGCCCGCGGCAGAACAACCGCTATCTGCAAGCCTTCGTCTACTAGCGACGGGAGCAGCCCAAAATGAAAATCGCCAACCATCGTCGTTTCGTCGCCCTCTTCGTTACCGTCGCCCTGGTCTGTACCCAGGCGGCCGATGCGATTGCGCTGACGATTGCCAACAGCCCACTGGCGGCTTCCACCACGACCGCGGTACGGCCGAATCTGATGTACGTGCTCGACGATTCGGGCTCCATGGCCTGGGACTACACCCCGGACTACATCAACGATGCGACCGTGACCGACCCGACCAACGCCGGCGTCGGGCCACCGGGAAGCGCCGGCGATACGGGTCAGGTGACCATCGCCGACGGCGAAGTGGCGACGATTACGGCGATCGGCGGCAACAGTTATTACGAGCAGCCGACCGTGGTCATCGAAGGCGGCGGCGGTACCGGCGCCGCCGCCACGGCGAACTGGAATTCGTCTACGAAGAAAATCACTTCGGTGACAGTGACCAGCGGCGGTACCGGCTATACCTCCGCACCTTACGTGACCTTTGTCGGCAAGCTGGTCAGCGCGGCCTGGGGGATGTGCTGGGGAACCACTGCAACCAGCAACCAGGGTGGTACGCCCAAGGACACTTCCGCCGCCCCGACCTGCACGTCGAACCAACAGGTTCCCTACGCCACGTCGGCCGTCAATTACCAGTACTACGATCCGTCCGTGCGCTATCTGTTGCCCTACAACGCCGACGGAACCCAATATCCGACGCCTAGCCCGACCAGCGCATCGTCGGACGGCTTCCTTGGCGGGACGGCGAAGAACCTGACTACCAGCTGGACCCACGAAATTTGGTGCAACACCGCCACCCCCAGCCCCGCGGTGACCTCCGCCAATATCGCCACCCATGCCCAATGCAAGGAAAATACCGATACCACCGGCGACAACCTGTATCCCAACGCTACTTTCAATTTTCGTAAAACCTATACCGGGGCGCCTTTCTATTTCACCATGGGGCCGTCCGAGTATTGCACCGACGATCGCTATACCAACTGCGTGCGGGCGACGACGCCGCAAGTGAATGGGAGCATCGTCTTCAACCTGCCGGCCAACTACCGCTGGTGCTCGTACTACAACTCCACGAGCCATGCCTTCGGCGGCTGCCAGGGGCGCCGCGACTGGACCCACTACATTCCCAACTACCTTGGCGGCTGGGTCAGCACCGGCAGCGCCGGCGTGCAGGCGACTGCCGGTCTGACGATCAATTCGGTGGCGGCCGGCCAGTCGCTGACCAGCGTCACCATCAACGGCGCCGACGTGGTGGGCGGCTATCAGTTTGTCGAAGGGGCAAGTTTTGATTATTCCGCTCCGGATACGTCCCGTGTCATGAGTACCGCTACGGACATCGCCAAAGCCGTTTGCCAGAAGATCAACGAGCATACCGATGCTACCGGCTATGGCTGCGCCCAAAACGGCAACACGGTTACCCTCCAGGCTTCCATCGTCGGCACCGCCGCCAACGGTTACGAGGTGCGCGCCATCGGCCCGGGTGGGGCTGCGGCCGCTTACTCGACCGGCCGTATCACCGTACTGAACCCGCCGACCTCGGGGTTCCAGATCACCGGCATTACCATCAACGGCAATCAGTTGATCAGTGCGACCGTCACGTCCGGCGGCGACACCGGCAATACCGCACGGGCGATTTGCGAGGCGATCAATTCAGGCCCCAATCAAAGTAAATACCGGGCCAAATCGGGCAATCCCGCCGACCCGACGCAGGATTGGCCCGCCGATCCGACGTCGCCGACGGCCGTCTGGCCGACCTGCCAGTCCACCAGCCACGGTGTGGTGGGCATCATGCGCATCATTGCCGACGCGACCGATAACGGCCAGGCGATCAATGTCACCGGCCCCGGTGGCGGCACGACCAATACCGGCACCATCACCATCGCCTCGACCGGCAATGCGACGACCGTGGGCGACATCACCCTCAACGGTACGACGATCCTGACCACCCATCCCCTCAGCTATCCGGACGGGACGCAAACCACGGCCATCGCCGCGGATATTGCCTCCCGGATCTCCGTCGCCGGGTGTACCGCCGCTTCCTACAACAACGTTATTACCCTCACCGGCAGTTGCACCGGGACGCTGGCCGCCGTTGCCGGTACGACAACCCTGCCGCAGGGCGTACTGCGGGTTTCCAGCACCGGTAATACCTACCGCGCCACGCTCGGGGGCGTCAAAGTGGATACGGCAACCATCGCGGCGGCGCTGACGGCCAGCGACGTCACCAACGGTTCGCTGGCGATCACCAATGCCACCACGCTGAAAACCAAGATCAATGCCAGCGGTTTGGGCTTCACCGCGACCGGACCGTTTGCCGAGGGCACGGCGCTGACCACCCAGACTGCATGCACGGCCACCAACGGCCCCTGCGATCTGCTCGTCACTGCGCCGAACGCCAGTTACAGCGGCAAGTCCTTCACCATCCTCGACGGTGCCGATCCGACCACATCGACGACGCCGACCTGGGTTTTCGACATCACGGATGCCACCGCGAACAGCAAAGTCATCGCGTACATCCGCTGCGGTACGACCAATACGGTGACGACCAACACGGCAACGACGGGCACTTCGACTTATTCGGCGCCGAGCGAATTCATCGCCAATCTGACCACCAATAGCGCGACCAACGGTCTCAACGGCCGCAGCGCCAACGGTTACAGTTGGTCCTGTGCCACCGCCGGCACGTGTGTCGTCACTGGCCCGATAGGCAACGAAGCCTGCGCCAACCTGACCCTCGCCAACGACGCGAGCATCACGGCGACGTCGGCCCTGACCACCGACGGCAGCGATGCCCAGGCGACCTGGACCTTCAACATCACCGGCGCGACGACCAACAACAAGGACATCACCGGGATTGCCTGCGGCGGCACGGCCACCCAGTCTGCTGCCGCCAATACGGGCACGGCATCGCCCCCGGCTTACGCCACTGCGCTGAAAAACAGCCTGATGAGCGCCTTCGACCCCGACGGCGGCAGTCACTGGCTGTTTGGCGGGGGGGCGTCGTCCTACTGTACCCCCAACGATTCGGCGGGAACGGTGGCCTGCCACTTCACCAAGGAAAACGCCGCGTGCAGCAATACGCTCCAGGTCAGCCCGGCGGTTGGGTCGGGATTGACGGTAACCAGTGGCCCCACGCTGACAGGGACGGCTTGGGATTTCACGATCAGCGGCGCCAATGGCCCGAACAAGATTATTACGTCGATCGCCTGCGATGAGGCGACGACGACGCTGAGTTCCGACACCTTCGGCAATGCATCGTCCGGCAGCAACGATTCCGCCAGCACCCGTGCGGCAACGTTGGCAACCAACATCATCGATCAACTCAGCAGTACCTATTGGTACGACGACTCCAACTCCAGTTGCACCAGCGGCAGCGGGAGCAACGGAACCGTCACTTGCAGTCTCAAGCCCAAGGCGGGACAAGCGTGCGATCACGCTACGGCGACATCGATGCAGTTGTCGCAGGAGAGCGGCGACGATCTGTCGCTGGGGACGCCCTCGTGGAATGCCGGGACCGGCAAGTGGGAGTTCACAATCACCAACGTCACGAAGAACGACAACCTGACGGCGATCCGCTGCGGATCGTCATCGACTGCGACGTATCGTGCCGTGGGAGATAACGCAACCACCGGTACGGTAAACGATACGTCCGAGACCCAGCGGGTAGCCAACCTGGCTTCGGCCCTGAATGCGAACGATAGCAACGGTTTCAATTACGTTTGTAGCGTGCCCGCCTATCCTTCGATTACGTCGACCTGCACGGTCACCGGGCCATCGAGTTGCGCGAGTTCGGTGCTGGATTTCGGCTATAGCGCGAGCAGCGGCATCAGCATCGGAGGCAGCCTGGAGCCGGCGTCGGCCGGCTCGCGCGGCGCCGACGCTGCGGCCGTCGCGCCGCGCTGGACGCTTACGGTCAGCAACGCGACGACGGAAAACAAGACCATCGACTCCATCAGTTGCGCCGGTCTCCAGACCTTCGATACCACTCTCAAGCCGACGACGGGGACGGCCACTTCGACGGCAGCGACCCAACGCGTCGAGAACCTGGTGCACAACGCGTCGACCGGTCTGGAGTCGATCGACGGGACGTACGCCTATAGTTGTACCACGGCATCTCCGAGTTCCCGTTGCACGGTCACCGGCCCCACCGGGAGCAGCACATCGCTCTGCGCGGCCAGCAGCGAAGACAGCGGCTGCGTGGCTGGCAGGTTGAGAATCCGTTATCCGGAGGAGATCGTCCTCAGTGCAAGTGGCGGAACCTACTCGGACAACAGCGGAACCAATCGCACGCTGTGCGTTCCGGTATCGAGTGATGGCGGCGCCGGGAGTGCCGGTTCGTGGGACAACCTCGGCCCCGGCGGAACGAACAAGGTCACCCAGGTCAGCCCATTCACCGGCGGCGTGGCCAGCCAAGGCATGGCCACGACGAATATGGCATCGACCACCACCGGCGTCATTGCAACCAGCACCCAGAGCATGAGCAACGGGGCGGCGCCTTCGGGACAGTCGATTCCGACCAATGCCACCGGCACCGAGCCCAATGTGCTTGTCATGTCGGGCGGGGCGGCGGTCAATACGGCGACCAACCATTGGCAGAACGTCGGCGTTTTCCGCCGCATCGACATCGTTCCGGGCGCAACCTTCAATCGTTCCTCGGGGCGTACCGATTGCGTCGGAACGGCCTGTAGCTACACCGAGGAACTACAGAATTTCGCCAACTGGTACACCTATTACCGGACGCGGATGCAGATGATGAAATCCGCCTCGACGGTCGCCTTTCAGCCGCTGAGTTCCGATTATCGCATCGGCTTCGATCGCATCTGCAATTCGGGGAGTACCACGGTCGTCCGCGGTGTGGCTCAATTCGGCGACACCAGCGTCGAGGTGGCCAACCAGAAAAGCGGTTGGTGGAGCAATCTGACCGGCACCACCTCGAACTGCGCAACGCCCTTGCGCAAGGCCACCGCCAAGATCGGTCGTTACTACGCGGGACTGCCGACTACCTCCGACCCCGTGCAGTATTCCTGTCAGCAGAATTTCATGATTCTGGTGACCGACGGCTACTGGAACGAAAACGAACCCAGTGGGACGACCGTGGGTGGCGGCGATATCGGGAACGTGGACAACAATGTAGCCACGGCCGTTCAGCCCTTCTGGGATGGTGCCCAGGCCAGTACGACGTGTCCGGCGACCGGCTCAGGTCGAGGCAGCAATGCCAGTTCGTGCAGAACACTGGCGGATGTTGCCTGGTATTACTACAGTACCGATTTGCGTAGCACGACGTTGAATACGAAGTGCATAGGCGGTGGTACCAGCTGTGCGGACGGCAGCGCCACCGACGTCTCGATCAACAATGTGCTGACCACCGCTGACGACAAGAACCAGGCGCAGCATATGAGTTTCTTCGCCATGGGCCTCGGTATCGATGGGACGCTCGAATATCGCAGCGATTATCTGACCGCCGGGATTGGCGACTTCAACGACGTTCGCGCGGGCACCAAGCAATGGCCGGCTGTTGCCAATCTCGATCCGACCGGGGTGGACGATCTGTGGCACGCAACGGTCAACGGCCACGGCAAATATTTCAGCGCACGCAATCTGCCCAATGTGGTGGCCGGTCTACGCGAGGCGTTGAACAAGATCGGCGCGCGGGTCGGGTCTGCGGCGGCAGCGGCAACATCCAACCTTGAGCCCGTGGAAGGCGACAACTTCGCCTACGTGGCGAGCTACGCCACCCTCGACTGGGTGGGCGACCTCCAGTCGCGCACCATCGATACGACCAGCGGGACCGTCTCGGCGAGCACAGCCTGCGTGCCGGCAGACCCCGCGCGCGTCGGCTGTCAATGGTCGGCGCAGGCGCAGCTCGACGGTCAGACCTGGTCTGCACGGCGGATTTACACCGCTCCGTCATCCGGCAGCGGCGGCGTGGCCGTGCGCAATTTCGAATATTCTGCGTTGAGTACGACGGAAAAAGCCTATTTCGATCCGTCCACCTTGTCGCAGGGGCCGACGCTGGTGGGCGACCCCAATCTGACCGATGAGAACCTGGTGAAATTTCTCCGCGGCGATCGCAGTCTGGAGCAGGATGGCGAAGTCGGGCACGCTCAGATATGGCGCTTCCGCACCCATGTCCTGGGCGACATCGTCAACACCCAGCCGGTATTCGCCAAGGCGCCCAGCCGCTCCTACAGTGATGCAGGTTATGCCAGTTTCAAGACAACCTATGCTGCGCGCCGGCCGGTCGTTTTCGTCTCTGCGCAAGATGGCATGCTGCATGCCATCAACGCGCATGCGGCGGCCGTGACAGTTGCCGGAGTATCGGTTCAGCCCGGCCAGGAAATGTGGGCCTACGTTCCGCAGCAGGCGATGGCAAGTATGGCGGCGCTGGCCGACGTGAATTACAGCCACCGCTATTTCGTCGATGGTCCGATTACGGTGGCCGATGTCAATTTTGGCAGTGGCGACAACGACTGGCATACGATTTTAGTTGGCGGCCTGGGCGGTGGCGGCACCTCGTATTTCGCCCTCGACGTGACCGATCCGTTGGCGCCGACCTTCCTTTGGGAGTTCACACATATCGACCTGGGCACTACGTTCGGCAATCCGGTGGTGACCAAATTGCCCAGCGGCGAATGGGTCGTGATGTTCAGTTCCGGCTACAACAATAATTCCGGAGGAGGCGATGGCGGCGGCTACTTGTTTGCGGTCAACCCGCAGACCGGGGTGCTCAAGTCCGGCTATCCCGTCGCCACCGGCTCCGGCACAGCCGGCGCGCCCAGCAATCTCGGAAAAATTTCGGTATGGGCCGACAATCCCGCTTCCGACAATACCGGAACGCATGTGTATGCCGGTGACTTGAACGGCGATTTATGGCGCTTCGACCTCAGCGATGCGGCGCTCGATCCGTTCAAGCTGGCGCATCTGGAAAGTGGTGGGGTGGCTCAGCCCATCACGACCAAGGTGGAACTCACCACGGCACCGAACGGTGAGCGGATGGTCATTGTCGGAACCGGGAAATACCTTGAAGCCAGCGATGTCGATTCTACGGACGCACATTTCGGCGACGTGCAAAGTCTGTATGCGATGAAAGACACAATGGGCAATCCGAACAAGGGGGGGGCTTCGCAAGAAACCTGGGCGCCGCAGACGGATACATTGCCCAGCGATGCCACGGCGCCGATGTTCCTCCAGAGCAAACTGATCGAGTTTGATGAAGACGGCGATCCGCTGACTCGCACCGATGCCTTCGGCGTTACGTCTACATTCAGAAAAGTGTGCAACGGCGCTTCCGCCACCGCGCAGAAGGTGGTTCCGGCGACCGATCCCGTGACCTGGGAGTGCGACAACGAGGATACGACGACCCTGGACTGGGATATCCATGGCGGCTGGTACGTGAGTTTCCCCAATACAGGGGAGCGGATGAACGTCGACCTCAAGTTGACGCAAGGCACGCTCGCCTTTGCCACCAATATCCCGGCGGCTACCAGTTGCACGGTCGGCGGATCCGCCTGGTTCAATTATCTGGACTACGCGACGGGAGGCGTCGTCGGCGGCGGAGAGTTCGCCGGCCAGAAAATTCCCGATTCCCTGGTGGTCGGTATCACGGTGATCAATGTCGGCGGGGTGTACAAAGCGATCGTGACCAAATCCAACTACCAGCAGGAAACGCTCGACGTGCCGACGGTGAGCGGCAGTTCGACTGCGGTTTTCCAGAACAAGCGCAGCCTTTGGCGGGAGGTTGAAACCTATTGATGCGTTGGCAACCCATCATTCGTTGCGAAATGGCAAGGACGGCCGGTTTGCGGTTGCGCTGGGCATATCGATCCTGATCCACGGAATCCTCTTGCAGTACACGCGGCCGTTGCATTCGTTGACCAATCAGCAAGGCGCTGCGGGTTTCTCCGTGAGCTTCAGAAAATTGCAGCCGGAGGAGACCCGCTCGGTTCCTCCGGAGAATCCGTCGCCGGCCCTCGGGCTGAAACCGTCTGTAATCCGTGGCGCTGATGAGGCGGTTTCCGTCGCAATGGCTGCCGGGGTTTCGCCTCGGCAAGCGGAGTCGATCAAGGCGCCCGCAGAATCGGTCGGCGTGGCTTCGCACAGTGAGGCCTCGACGCCAAGTGGCCAGCGGGCCAGAGTCCACCGCAAACCCGGCGATGTTGTCGTGCTGTTGACCATCGGCGACAACGGCCGGCCGGGACAAATTATTTGGGGCGAATTGCCCGCGCTTTCCAAAGCGCAACTTGACCTGATCGAGGCCCGTATTCGTGCCCGCAGCTATAGCCAGGCAATAGGGGGTTCCACCCTCACGGAAGAAATCAATATCTTTTCGCTGCTGAGACCGGTGCCTGAGCCACCGGGCGGTGTTGGCGATTAGGACATGGATTGAATGTTCGGATAGAATCCGCTCCCGTTTTGCGCTGCTGTAGCTCAGTTGGTAGAGCAACTGATTCGTAATCAGTAGGTCACCAGTTCGATTCCGGTCAGCAGCACCAGTAATACCGAGGGCCAGCGGGTTTTTAGACCTTCTGGCCCTTTCCTTTTGGCACACCAGCGGCACAGTGCGGGCCAATAATCAGCAACACAATCCCCTGTTTGAATCGACGGGCTGGAGAATGCATTTTTCGCTGCTTTTGGGGGCCGGTGGAAAGCAAATGAGCCGCTCTGTCCGGCTGGGCTCCCGCGCCATACCATCGACCTTGAGTATACTCAGCGCGATCCACTATCCTCATAGAGCCTGTCGTTGAGAGGCTCCTTCCCCCAATCGCGGGCCCATGCCAGTTTCCGGAACCTGTTATCACTGCGGACTGCCTCTGCCGGCGGGAGTTAGTTTCTCCGTCAAGATAGACGGTGAGCTGCGCCTGATGTGTTGCCTTGGCTGCCAATCGGTTGCCGAGGCAATTGTCGCCGGCGGCCATGGTGAGTATTACCGCCAGCGCGACGCGATGCCCGAAAGCCCGCGCGAAGCGTTGCCGGTGGCTTTCCGGGAATTGGGGCTATTCGATCATCCGGAAGCTCAAAAAGGCTTCGTCCGTCCGGTCGGTGAGCATGAGCGCGAGGCATCGCTGATTCTTGAAGGTATTACCTGTGCCGCTTGCGTTTGGCTCAACGAGTCGCATCTGGCCCGCCAGGCAGGTGTGACCGCCGTCAATATCAACTATGCCACGCGGCGTGCCCGGGTACGCTGGGACGAGCGCAAGACCAAGCTGTCGGAGATATTGGCGGCGGTGGCCGCTATTGGTTACCGCGCCCATCCCTACGATCCTGCCCGCTCAGAATCGCTGGCCCAGGAGGAACGCCGTGGCGCACTCTGGCGCGTGTTCGTAGCCGGCTTCGGCATGATGCAGGTGATGATGTACGCGATCCCGGTGTACTTGGCCGACGACGGCACAATGGCCGCGGATATCGAGTTGCTGATGCGTTGGGCGAGCCTTATCCTCACGCTGCCGGTGGTGCTGTATTCGGCGGCACCGTTTTTTCGTAGCGCCTGGCGCGATCTTTCGCTGTGTCGCGTAGGCATGGATGTACCGGTCGCGCTCGGCATCGGCTGCGCCTTTGTCGCCAGTTTTTGGGCTACGCTCGAAGGGACTGGTGAGGTGTACTTCGATTCGGTCACGATGTTCGTGTTTCTTCTGCTCGGAGGACGCTATCTGGAAATGATGGCGCGACAGAGGGCGGTGCGCGGTGTGGAGGCGTTGGCCAAGGCGATGCCGACCTTTGCTCAGCGGCTGGTGGCCTTTCCAGCGCTAGAGACCGATGTTGTGGTGGCGTCGTCGTTGATGGTCGGGGATTTGATCCTGGTGAAGCCGGGCGAGGGCATTCCCGCCGACGGCGTTGTTGTCCAGGGCCAGAGCGAGGCCGACGAGGCGTTGTTGACCGGCGAGAGCATTCCTGTGCGCAAGGACGTCGGCGGCTCCGTAGTCGGCGGATCGGTCAATGTCGGTAGCCCTCTGGTTGTTCGCGTGACCGGCGTCGGCGAGCAGACTCGGATTGCGGCTATCCAGCGACTGATGGAGCAGGCTGCTACAGAGAAACCCCGTCTCGCATTGCTGGCCGACCGCGTGGCCGCTCGTTTTGTCGCAGCGTTGCTGTTGTTGGCCCTGATTACGGCGGTGAGTTGGTATGTCATTGAGCCGCAGAGGGCGCTCTGGGTGTTCGTTTCTGTGCTGGTGGTGAGTTGCCCCTGCGCGCTTTCGCTGGCTACGCCGGCGGCCCTGACCGTGGCTACCGGGGCGATGGCGGCGCGGGGCTTGCTGATTGCGCGCGGCCATGCGATTGAAACGCTCGCCCAGGCCGATTGTTGGGTCTTCGACAAGACCGGCACGCTGACCTGCGGCAAGCCCCGGCTGGTGGAAATTTTTACCGCTGATGGGGAATCTTCGGTGCAAGTACATCGGCTCGCCGCTGCGTTGGAAATGGGTTCGGAGCATCCGCTGGCGTTGGCGTTGCGCGAAGGAGTGAGTACAGAAGGGATAGGCGACCTTGGCCACTTGCGTTCGGTGACCGGCGCCGGGGTTGAGGCAATGGCCGCCGGCGAGCGACTGCGGTTGGGAAGCCCCGGGTTTGCGCTGCCGGCTAGCTTGGCCGAACTGCCTTCGTTTGCGGCGCAATGGCAGGCCGAAGGGGACACGCTGATTGTGTTGGCCGACGAGCGCCGTTGGCGGGCGCTGTTCCGCGTACGTGATGTCGTTCGCTTATCCGCAGCGCCAGCGATATTGGGGCTGCAAGCGTTGGGCCTCGAAACGGCGCTTATGAGTGGGGATTCGCTGCCTACAGCGCTGAAGGCGGGCGAGCGTCTTGGTATCCGTCGCACATGGGGCGCCCTTTCACCTGAGGACAAATATTGCCGGCTGCGCGAATTGCAGGAGCATGGACACGTCGTCGCGATGGTCGGGGACGGTGTCAACGATGCACCCGTATTGGCTCAGGCGCAGGTATCGATCGCCATGGGGAGCGGTACGGAATTGGCGCGTACCCAGTCGGATATGGTGCTACTCGGCGAAAACCTACAGCAGCTCGTCAGCGGTGTGCGTATTGCAAGGAAAACCATGAGCATAATTCGGCAGAATCTGGCCTGGGCCTTTGCCTACAATCTGTTGGCTATCCCTGCGGCAATGGCAGGGTTGATCACTCCATGGATGGCCGGCATAGGCATGTCCGCGAGTTCGCTGCTGGTCGTGCTCAATGCGTTGCGTTTGACACGTCCGTCGCACGTGACTTAACCGGAAAAATCTTGAGACCGATGAAATGGAAATTTTGTATCTATTGATCCCGTTGTCTTTGGTGCTGGTTTTTTTGATCGCGGCGATTTTCTGGTGGTCTTTGCGTAGCGGCCAGTTTGAAGACCTTGAAGGGCCGGGGTATCGGATCGTTATGGATGACGACAGCGTTGGCAATCGGCACGATGATCGGTCGCACGACGATGCAAGCGACCAAGGCGTCGGTGCAACCGGGCAAAAGGATGTCTAAAGTTGATTTAGGTCAAAACCCCTTATGGAGGGCATGGGCATACTGCGCCTATCGAATATGCTGTTTTGGAGCGAAGGTTCCGTTCAGCAGATTCCGTAGTCTCTCTGTTGGGGTTGGGGTGCGCTTTGGCGCACCCTTTTTTTTTGTTCGGCTCCACAGGCGGCCTGTTTTCTTTTTTAATGCTCGCCATAGATCGGGCGTTGTTTGATCGATATCAAACTTCAGGCTCTTTTGCGACTGTATTCTCATTTGTAAGAGGACGGGATGTGCGCCCTCATTTCGGCTGTGTAAATAGATTTTTTGTTCTTGTGAGGTAATTCGATTATGCAATCGCAAGCGACTTACAACTACGGAGTCGTGCGCCAGTTTGCCGTGATGACTGTCATTTGGGGCGTCGTCGGCATGTTGGTAGGCGTCATCATCGCCGCTCAACTGATCTGGCCCGAGTTAAGCGTTGTTGAATGGCTGAGTTATGGCCGATTGCGCCCACTGCATACCAACGCAGTGATTTTTGCGTTCGGCGGCTGTTCGCTGTTCGCTACATCCTACTATTGCGTGCAGCGTACGAGCCATACACCGCTGTTCGCACCGGCATTGGCCAGCTTTACGTTCTGGGGCTGGCAACTGGTCATTGTCTTGGCGGCGCTGAGTCTGCCGCTGGGGCTGACTTCGGGTAAGGAGTACGCTGAACTGGAATGGCCGATCGATTTGCTGATCGCGGTGGTCTGGGTCAGCTATGCGGTGGTGTTTTTCGGAACCATTTTCAGACGCCGGACGCCGCACATCTATGTGGCGAACTGGTTCTTCGGCGGATTCATCCTGACAGTGGCGATCCTGCACATCGTCAATAGCTGCGAGATTCCGGCGACCCTCTTTAAGTCGTACTCCTGTTATGCCGGAGTGCAGGATGCGATGGTGCAGTGGTGGTACGGCCACAATGCGGTGGGTTTCTTCCTCACCGCGGGCTTCCTCGGCATGATGTATTACTTCGTGCCCAAGCAAGCCGGTCGCCCCGTGTATTCCTATCGCCTTTCGGTCGTGCACTTCTGGGCCCTGATTTTCACCTACATGTGGGCGGGGCCTCACCATCTGCACTACACAGCATTGCCCGATTGGACCCAGTCCATTGGCATGATCTTCTCGTTGATTCTGCTTGCGCCGAGCTGGGGCGGTATGATCAACGGAATCATGACGCTATCGGGCGCTTGGCATAAGTTGCGCGACGACCCGATCCTGAAGTTCATGATCACTTCGCTTTCTTTCTACGGCATGTCGACTTTCGAAGGTCCGATGATGTCGATCAAGACGGTGAACGCGTTGTCGCACTATACGGACTGGACGGTCGGACACGTTCACTCCGGTGCGCTGGGGTGGGTTGCCATGATTGCCATCGGCTGCACCTACTACATGCTGCCGCGCATCTTTGGAAAGAATGAAATGCATTCGGTCAAACTGATCAACCTGCACTTCTGGGTAGCCACCATTGGGGTCGTGCTGTATATCGCTTCGATGTGGATTGCCGGCGTGATGCAAGGCCTGATGTGGCGTGCGACCAATGCGGACGGGACATTGACCTACTCCTTTGTTGAGTCGGTCAAGGCTACTTATCCGTTCTGGACCATTCGTTTGGTTGGTGGGCTGTTGTTCCTCGTCGGCATGCTGATCATGACGTACAACATGTTCAAGACCATCGCGGGTGGCAAAGCCGTCAATGCCCCCGTGCTTGAACCCGCCCACGCTTGAGATTGAGGAGTTCATACCGTGTTGACCCATGACAAGATTGAAAGCAATCTGGGCTTGCTCATTGTTCTGACCGTGTTGATCGTGGCCGTTGGTGGCTTGGTGGAAATCGTTCCGTTGTTCTTCCAGAAGTCCACCACTACCCCAGCCAACGAACTGGTCAAGCCTTATGATCCGGTGCGCCTCGCCGGGCGCGATATCTATATCCGGGAAGGCTGTTACAACTGCCATTCGCAGATGATCCGCCCGTTTCGCGCCGAAACCGAACGCTACGGCCATTACTCGGTGGCTGGGGAGTTCGTTTACGACCATCCGTTTCAATGGGGGTCGAAGCGCACCGGCCCCGATCTGGCGCGTGTTGGCGGACGCTACTCCGACCTCTGGCATCGGACCCATCTGTTGAATCCGCGTGACGTGGTGCCGGAGTCCAATATGCCTGCTTACTACTGGCTTGATCGTCCGGTGAATGCCGATTCCATAGGCGCAAGGATGAAAGCCTTGCGCACTGTCGGTGTGCCGTACAGCGATGAGGAAATAGCCGGCGCCGAAAAGGCGCTCGAAGGCAAGACAGAGCTGGATGTGCTCATTGCCTATCTGCAAGGGATGGGGACTGCGCTCAAGCAGGCCCGCTAGGCGATGGACATTAATGATCTGCGTTCTCTCTTCACGGTGCTGACGTTCGCTCTGTTCGCCGGCATCGTTTGGTGGGCGTATTCCGGTCAGCGCAGAAAGGCGTTCGAGGAAGCGGCTCAGTTGCCACTTGATGACGACACACCGTTCATCCCCGATGGCCCGCGCGGCAGAGACAAGTAAAGGGAAAGAATCATGGATATCAATAACACGAGTGATTTTGTCAGCGGCTTCTGGAACGTTTATGTAATCGTTCTGGTTCTGTTGAGCGTAATCGGTTGCGGCGTGTTTCTTTGGTCGCAGAGTTCGGCTAAGCATGCGGCAGGTCAGACAACCGGGCACGTTTGGGATGAAAATCTGGAAGAGTTCAACAATCCGCTACCTAACTGGTGGCGTTGGATGTTCTACCTAACGATCATCTTCGGGCTTGTCTATCTGTGTTTGTATCCGGGGCTTGGTAATTACCCAGGCTCTTACGGCTGGACCATGCGCGGTCAGCACGACAAGGAGCAGGCTGTAGCGGAAGAGCAATTCAAGCAGGCCTACGGACCCCTGCTAAAGATGGATGTCGCTGCCGTCGCAGCAGATCCCAAGGCCAGGGAAGCCGGCCAGCGCCTGTTTCTGACCTATTGTGCGCAATGCCATGGCGGTGATGCAAAGGGCACCAAGGGATTCCCCAATCTGACCGACAGCGATTGGTTGTGGGGTGGTACGGCGGCAAAAATCAAGGAGACGATAACAAACGGCCGCGATGCGATGATGCCGCCGAAGGGATTGAAGCCGGATTTGGATCTAGACCAGATCAAGGACCTTGCCAACTACGTAAGCTCGTTGTCCGGATTGGCTTCGGATGCTGGTCGTGCGCAGCGTGGCAAGGATTTGTTCGGCCTAGCATGTGGCGCATGCCACGGACCCGAGGGCAAAGGTAATCTCGGTCTTGCACCGAACCTGACTGACAAGGTCTGGCTCTATGGCAGCTCGGAGGATACGATTGTCGAGACCATTGCCAAGGGGCGACAGAATCGTATGCCTGCGTTTGGGGAGTTTCTTGGAGATGCCAAGGTCCACCTGCTGGCTGCCTACGTCTATGGTCTGGGGGGGGGGGTGACAGAGCCCGCGAAGTCTGTCGAGGCCATAGCTGAACCGCCTAAGGCAGCGGACGCTGAGAAGAACTAGTGTTACAGGACTCCCCGGTGTCATGCCGGGGAGTCTTTTTTGACTTAGATTATTAGTGATTTCTAATATAACCTCATGAAAGACGTGGAATTATCCGCTGCACAATCGGGTGCCGGGACTGAGGACGACACACTCTATGAGGTGCGCCAAAAGATTTATCCGCGCTCCGTATCGGGTTGGTTCAATACTTGGCGTTGGGTGCTGGTTTGGTTCACACAATTGGTGTTCTACGGTCTGTGCTGGTTGCCATGGAACGGGCGGCAAGCGGTGTTGTTCGATCTCGTTCAGCGAAAGTTTTACATCTTCGGGCTGGTTTTCTGGCCGCAGGATGTTTTCTTTCTTGCTGTATTGCTAATTATCAGCGCATACGCGCTCTTCCTATTTACCGCTGTCGGTGGTCGGCTATGGTGCGGCTATGCCTGCCCACAGACTGTGTACACAGAGATATTTCTCTGGATTGAAAAGGTCATCGAGGGCGATCGCAATGCCCGCATGAAACTCGACCAAGCGACTGTGGGGGGGCGAAAAATCGCCATCAAGGTGGCTAAACACAGCGCTTGGATATTGGTTGCATTGTGGACCGGGTTTACCTTTGTGGGGTACTTCACGCCAATCAAGACCCTGATGGATGAGGTGGCAAGCCTTCAGTTCGGTCCCTGGGAAACGTTTTGGATCTTGTTCTACGGATTGGCTACTTACGGTAACGCAGGCTGGCTGCGTGAGCAGGTTTGTAAGTACATGTGCCCGTATGCCCGCTTCCAGGGAGTTATGTTCGATCCTGACACGTTAGTCATCACATACGATCTTGAGCGCGGTGAGCCTCGCGGCCCAAGGTCAAAAAAGGAGGACTACAAGGCAAGCGGTAAAGGGGACTGCGTTGACTGCGGACTTTGTGTGGTGGTGTGCCCGACGGGGATCGATATCCGCCAAGGAATGCAGTACGAGTGCATCGGATGTGCCGCATGCATCGACGCGTGCAATCAGGTCATGGACAAGATGAATTATCCGAGAGGTCTGATTCGCTACTCAACCGAACATGCGGTGGAAGAGCATTGGGGATGGAATGATATTCTGGCCCACATCGTGCGTCCCCGCGTACTGGTCTACAGTTCCATCCTTCTGTCCATTATCGCGGCGTTTGTATGGGGGTTGGCAACCAAGCCGGCGCTTCGCGTTGATGTAATTCGCGACCGTACGGTCATGGCGAGGGAAGTGGAAGATGGCGCAATAGAGAATTTGTACCGACTGCAAGTCATGAACGTATCGGAGATGGAAGAGCGCTATGTTTTGAGCGTGACCGGACTACCGGGCATTCAATTGGTCGGCGATGCCCAGATTTCGGTACCGCCTGCAACTACCCATACTCTGACGGTACATATTCGAGTTCCAGCGGATTCGGCCAGGCGGGGTGCCAACCCTATCTACTTTGACGTGAAATCGTTGAATAACTTAAAAACTGCGGTTCACGAGAAAGCCAGTTTCATTCAACCATGACAACCGTAAAACCGAGTGGCGAAAAACCGTGGTATCGATACCTTGGGCCGTGGTTGCTGATGGCCGGGCCTCTGGTAGTGATCATCGCCGCGTTGTTTACCGCGTGGCTGGCAGTGAAGTCTGCCGATGGCTTGGTTGTCGAGGATTATTACAAGCAGGGATTGCGCGTCGACCAGACTCTAGCGCTTAGCGAAAAGGCTCGTACGCTGGGGCTGCGTGTTGGAATCCGACTCAACCCAGCCGGCATTGCTCTGCATCTTTCTTCTACTGAGCCAAATTTTGTGCCGCCATCTGCTGTGATCGTTACTTTGTCCCATCCGACGCGCGCAGGGATGGATCAGGTCACGCGGATTGTGCGACAGGACGATGTGTATCGCGGTGAATTTCGTCTACCGCAATCGGGGCATTGGCTGGTACTGGTCGAGGATCCGGCGAACGAGTGGCGCCTTTTGGGGAATGTAATTCTTCCTGCTGCGGGGGAAACGGTTATTGGCGGTTCGTGAGGGGGAGTTGCCTCAGCGAGGCTGATGCTTTAAAGTTAAAAGATATGCCTGTTTTATCCCATATCGCGGCGACATTCGTTGTCGTGGGTGATGATAAAGGGCGTAGTGGGCTTGTAAGCCAATTCCCCAAGGAGAAGAAAAATGCAGCGTTGGATATGGATTTTGTTTCCGTCCTTTGCCGTGGCATGCTTGGCTGAGTTCGTTTTTTTTTCAGTGATCGATCCTCAGCAGTTGTACCTGTTCGGTGAACCGGTAAATTACTCACCCATTGCAACGTACTCGATTTGCTTTTTTGGCTTTTGGCTGGTCGGCATGGCCTCAACGGTTTTCTCGGTTTTTCTACAACGGTCGCCCGAAGAGATTAATCGGCGCCAGCACAGGTCAATCGGACATGCTCACCGGAAAACCGTGCTGCACTAACTTTCGCGCTGCACTCGCTGTGCTCTAAGCCGATAGTCGTCGTGAACGGTTTGGCTCAACGAAATACCAACACGGGAATTTTCGTGTGGGTAAGTACTCTTTGTGTTTCCGAGCCCAGCAAAAAGCCGGATAGGCCGCGGCGTCCGTGGGACGCCATGAAAATCAGATCGCACCCTGCATTGTCGGCGGCTTCTATGATGGCTTCCCAAGGAATATCGCTAACAGAACTGGCCGAAGCGCAGGGTACAGCGTATTCCCTTGCCAAAGCTTCGCATGCGCCGAGTATTTCGTTGGCCTGTCTATCGGCGATCTCGGCAAATTTTTCGGGAGTTGTTGGGTCGATCAACGCCCCCTCGCCGTATAGCGTGACTGGATAATCCGGCTTTGCGTAGAAAAACGTTACCCGGGCCTTGATCTCCTGGGCGAATTTCAACGCACGTCTTACCGTATCGGTCGACAGCGCCGAACCATCGGTTGGAACGAGCAGATGAGTGAACATGGGTTCTGACCTCGCAATTGTCGAAACGGAATTGGTTTGAATCCTATCCGTAGAGAGTTTCCAGATGTAACATCGCAAACATAGATTACTTTATTTCCGAGGCCCGGAAATGGCTACCGTGAAACACTCCAAGTCCTCAACAATACCGGTCACTCCGCAGGAGACGTTCCGTAGCCTTAATTCGATGGTGGAGTCTCATCTTGATCCCGTCGGGTTGACCACGCCGTTGCTGCATGCCCAATTGGCCTGGCTTTCGCACCCGCAGGAGTTAAGCGAGGCGCTGACGGTGCTGGCAATGAAGATGTGGGATTTTCAGACCCATGCGTGGAATCGGGCGATGGGAATGCCGAGCGACGACGTCGAAACCCCTCATCCTGACGATACGCGCTTCGTCGACCCAGTATGGACGGATTCGGCGACTTGGGATATCACCAAAGAATGGTATCTGACCCTGACCCATCATGTCCAGAACATGATCTATGACACGCCGGGGTTGTCTACCAAAGAAAAGCGCAAAGCGGCCTTCTGGTGGAGAAAATGGCTTAATGCGATGGCACCGACCAATTTCTTTGCAACCAATCCGGTTGCGCAGCGTTTGGCGATGGATTCGCGTGGCGAAAGCCTAATCCGAGGCATGCGCAATTTTCTTCAAGATATTGAGGCGGGCACGGTACGCATGACGAGCCCGGATGATTTCCAAGTTGGCAAAAATCTTGCGACCACGCCCGGGAAAGTGGTTTTTCGTAATCGTCTGTTGGAGGTGATCCATTACGCACCTACCCAGGCAAAGGTGCATTCGGTTCCGTTGGTTATAGTGACTCCCTGGATCAACAAGTTCTATGTGCTGGATCTCAATCCCAAAAAGAGCATGGTGAAATACCTGCTCGACCAGGGACTGGATGTATTCATCACCAGTTGGAAGAATCCGACGGCTGAGTACCATGATGTTTCATTCGACGACTACATTGTGGAAGGTATTGGCGCCGCCATCGACGTGGCGTGCAAGCTGTCCGGGGCCACGCAGGTCAATGCCGTAGGGTACTGCATCGGTGGTGCGGCACTTGCGACCTATATGGCTTGGGCTAATCGGCACTATGGCGAGAGGAAGGTACCTGTTGAGAGCGCTACCTTTCTGACGACTTTGGTCGATTACCATCATCCGGGGGACATCGAGGTTTTCCTTGACGAGGGCACGATCGAATGGTTGTCCCGCTCCATGGAAGAACAAGGCTATCTGGACGGTCAGCAGATGGCCAGCGCTTTTCGTCTGCTACGGTCTAATAGCCTGATTTGGCATTATGTGGTTCATGGATATCTCTATGGCGAAGCCCCAGCGCCGTTTGATGTGCTGTATTGGAATATGGATACCACACGCATGCCTGCGGCGATGCACAGTTGGTATTTGCGACAGTTTTATGTCGACAACAATCTCATCAAACCCGATGCGTTGGTTGTCGCCGGCGAGCCAATCAATCTCGAACGCATCGTTCAACCGATTTATGCAGTGTCGGCAGAAGACGACCATATTGCTCCGTGGCGTCAGGCATTTCGTATCGCGAACTATGTTGAGGGAGAGAAGCGCTTCGTGTTGTCTTCCTCGGGCCATATCCTAGGCATCGTCAATCCAGTAGTGCATCCGCCAAAGCGGGAATATTGGGTCGGCGCGGCGCGTCGGCACGATACTGCCGATACTTGGAAAAAGGCTGCAAGCCACCATGCAGGCAGTTGGTGGGAGGACTGGATGGTTTGGCTCAAGCCGTTGTCCGGCGAGCTCCGGGCCGCACCTCCGGTTGCCGATGCCATCTTTACCGCTCTGGCAGACGCCCCGGGGACGTATGTCCTTGAACGATGAGCCGGGGGCGAGGCGGAGATGCGTATAATCTAGCCTTTTTTCCGCTGCCGCAGCATGTGAAAGGCGTGCGGCTGGGAGTAAGCGATGAAGTGTGTTGACGATTTCCGCCTGAAATTTGGCTCGCGGGAACTGGTGCCGATCATTATCGGCGGCATGGGCGTGGATATCTCCACGGCCGAGCTGGCTTTGGAAGCGGCGAGATTGGGCGGTATCGGGCATATTTCGGATGCCATGGTCCCCACCGTTTCCGATCGCCGTTTCAACACGCATTTTGTCAAGGAAAAACTCAAGCTATACAAGTACAACGTCGCCAATATCGACAAGTCGCCCGTGCGTTTCGACCTCGGGCAGTTGGCGGATGCGACGCGCATGCATGTCGGCAGCACCATGGAAGCCAAACGCGGCGATGGCATGGTGTTTATCAACTGCATGGAAAAGCTGACCATGAATGCGCCCAGGGAAACCTTGCGCGTTCGCCTTTCTGCGGCCCTGGACGCAGGGATCGACGGGATCACCCTGTCGGCAGGATTGCATCTCGGCTCGTTCGCGTTGATAGAGGATCATCCGCGTTTCCGCGACGCCAAACTAGGCATCATCGTTTCCTCGCTGCGTGCGCTACAGCTATTCCTGCGCAAGACCGCGCGGCTTAATCGTCTTCCTGATTTCATCATCGTCGAGGGGCCGCTTGCTGGTGGGCACCTTGGTTTCGCCGCCGATGATTGGCAGGAATACGATTTGCAGACGATTGTCAGCGAAATTCTCCTCTACCTCCGCGCCGAGCAACTCGATATCCCGCTGATTGCCGCGGGTGGAGTGTTTACCGGCAGCGATGCCGTTTCTTTCCTCGAAAGCGGCGCGGCCGCAGTGCAGGTAGCGACTCGTTTTACAGTGGCCCACGAATGCGGCTTGCCGGCAGACGTACAGCAGGAGTATTTCAAGGCGAGCGAAGGCGATATAGAGGTTAATACCATTTCGCCGACAGGTTATCCGATGCGCATGTTGAAGAATAGTCCTGCGATTGGTGCAGGAATTCGACCCAACTGCGAGGCCTACGGTTATCTGCTCGACGGCAACGGGCATTGCGCTTATGTTGACGCCTATAACCGCGAAATAACGCTGCATCCGACTGCGCGCAAAGTGACTGTGTACGACAAGACCTGCTTGTGCACCCATATGCGTAATTTCGATTGCTGGACCTGCGGTCATTACACCTACCGCCTCAAGGACACAACGCGCATCCTCAGCGATGGCAGCTACGAAATCCTGAGTGCCGAGCACATATTCAACGATTACCAATTCAGCAAGGACCACAAAATCGCGCTGCCGACATCGCTTGAAAACGTGGTCGGTTAAAGATTGTAGAAGAGGCGTCCCGATTCGTTGATTCGAGTCAAGGCGCGACGGTGAGCGAGGATCAACAATCAGACATCTGTCACTGTCCTGATTTGCGGTATGACTTCAAGCCCCTTCCTTGTAGGGTGTGCCACGGATGTTCTGCAATACGTAGGGTATTTAGAGTGCGCGCACCTGCATGCGTCGGGTATCCAGCCATGACGCTTCCAGTTTTCTTCGCGGCTCCTCATCGCGTAATGTTTGCTGCAGGCGCAGTGCAGGCGCTTGTGTCGATATTGCTCTGGACAATCGATCTGGGTGGCCGATATGCTGCTCTCTGGGCGGCTCCGTCCTGGCCGCTGCCTTCATCCTGGTTGCATGCCTTGCTGATGCAATATGGAATATTCCCGTATTTCATTTTCGGCTTCATCTTGACTGCTGGACCGCGTTGGCAGGGGGCGAGTGATCTGATTGGCCGCGATTTCGTACAGCCCTTCATTGTGCTATCCGCCGGTTGGGCCATCTTCTATGCTGGCTTGCTCTGGCCCCGCCTGTTGCCTTTTGCGTTATTTACCGTATTGATCGGCTGGTTGGGGGTGCTACGGCTCCTGTGGCGCATTGAGCGTGTGAAATGGGCAGATCGGCGGCATATACGGGCAATTGCCGTCGCCATACTCTGCGGATTCTTTGGGCTCGCCTGCGCCACGCTGATGATCGTTGATCCGAATGGCGAATGGGCTCGGGGCATGATCCTGTTCGGTATATGGGGTTTTTTGCTGCCAGTGTTCTTTTCCGTGGCACATCGAATGATCCCTTTTTTCTCTTCGGCACAAATTCCCAACTATCGCCTCTATAGCCCGTACTGGGCGCTGTGGGGAGTATTAGCGGCGAGCATGGCGCATGGTGTACTGGAAAGCCTTGCCCTGACCCAGACGACCTGGGTGGTCGATATCCCGGCTGCGGTGATTGTGTTTGCGCTTTCATGGCGCTGGCGATTGCGGCAGAGCTTGGTTTCCAGTTTGTTGGCAGTGCTTCATATCAGTTTCGTCTGGCTCGGTATTGCCTTCGCCCTGTTCGCCGTGCGTAGTCTGAGCGAACTCGTCGGTTTTTATGCCCTGGGCCTGGCACCTTTGCATGCGTTGACTATCGGTTATTTTGCATCCACGGCGGTCGGCATGGTTTCGCGTGTGACTCGAGGTCACTCTGGCTTGGTATTGATGGGCGACCGGCCAATGATCGTCGCATTTTGCTGTATGCAACTGGCGGCAGTAGCAAGGGTCGGGAGTGAGTTTGTGGCGCTGCCGGGCCCATGGAATTTGGCTTTTGTCGCCAGTCTGATGTGGTTGACGGCGTTCGGCGTTTGGGCGGTGCGTTACATGCCGGCCTATTGGCGCCCGCGTGCGGACGGCCGGCCGGGGTGACCAGCATGTACTTCATGGTAAAGACCATTCACACTGCATGTGCATTGCTGAGTATCGGCGGATTTTCCTTGCGAGGCGCTTTGCTTCTCCGCGGTTCCGGCCTGCCCCGCCGACGCGGGGTGCGCTATCTCTCGTATGCGATTGATAGCGTTTTGTTGGGGTCGGCGGTTGCATTGATGGTGCTTTCGTCGCAATACCCATTCCGCACACCCTGGCTGACTGCCAAGGTCTTTGGGGTGATGGCATATATCGGACTTGGAATTTGCGCCTTCCACCTAGCTGCGTTTCGACGCCTGGCGGCTGCTATTGGTCTTTTGTGCATCCTGACCGCTGCCTACGTAGTGTCCGTTGCGGTTAGCAAAAATCCTACTGGATTTATTTTTTGAACTTGTCATGAATAACGAATCTCTCATCCCGATAGCTCCTGGCCTTGACGAGCCTCTGGAAATTCTAGAAGCCTGTCACGGCCGCATCGAGAGTCAGCTTGCAACGTTGGAACGCCTGCTTGAGCATGTGCCGCGCCATGGTAGCGACGTCCAGGCGCAGCAGGCCGCTAGCGCCGTAATTCGTTATTTCGATAGCGCAGGCCGACACCATCACGAAGACGAGGAGATGGACCTGTTCCCCCGCTTGCGGAGACGCCTTGCTGAGAATGTGGATAACATGCTCGCAGTGTTGCTTGCCGAGCATGCGCAGATGGAGCGGACATGGCCATTACTTCGTTCGATCTTGGCGGAAATAGCTGTCGGGCAGAGCGGCCATTTGGATCCGGACAAGGTGCACGCCTATACGGCGCTGTATCGGCGCCACATCGAGCGTGAAAATCGAGAGTTATTTCCGCTGGCGAAGAAGGCGTTCGACGCGGGTGACATCGCTGAACTCAGTGCCGCAATGACCACACGCCGCAGCATATGAGTGCCGTCAAGGCGGCTTACGCAGGGCAACGGCTCAGCAAGTGGCGTAGCCGTTCGTAGTCCAAAATGTGGACGTACTTTTGCTGCACGTTAATGAGCCCTTCCTCCTGAAACCGCGAGAACGCTCGGCTGACTGTTTCGAGTTTGAGGCCGAGGTAGGAGCCGATTTCTTCTCGGGTCATGCGTAGATGAAATTCGGTAGGCGAGTAGCCGCGTGCGGTAAAGCGTTGCGAAAGGTTGAGAAGAAATGCGGCCAAGCGTTCCTCTGCACGCATCGTGCCCAGCAACATCATGACACCGTGCTCACGCACAATCTCGCGACTCATGACTTTGTGGAAATGCCGCTGCAAGGTACGTACTTCGGACGAAAGACGCTCAAGTTCTTCGTAGGGGATCAGGCAGACCTCGCTGTCCTCCAGGGCGACGGCATTACAGGTGTGGGTTTCGCTGCTGATGCCGTCGAGACCCAAAAGTTCTCCGGCCATGAGAAACCCGGTGACTTGGTCCCGGCCATCCTCGATCAGCACGTCGGTTTTGAAGAATCCTGTCTTGACCGCATAAATCGCTTCAAAGGGGTCGCCGGCGCGATAGAGATGATGGCCGCGCTTGATTTTTCGCCTGGCCCCGACGAGGGTGTCGACTCTCACCATCTCGTCTTCTGTCATGCCGAGCGGCAGGCACAACTCTCTCAAATTACACTGCGAGCACGCAACCTTAAGCGCGTCAAAAGTAAGCGGAACGCTCTTTGTTGGTGCGTCAGGCTTCGGCTGTAGTTTGATATTTGTCAATGCGTTTCCGTCGCCGTTGGAGCATTCTGCACACTCGCAGGACACCCTCATGCAAAGCATACCTCAGGAATTCATTTTCGACCCGCAACTTATACGCCGATTTGACGTCAGCGGGCCGCGCTATACCTCATATCCGACAGCAGACCGATTTGTCGAAGCCTTCAACGCCGACGCCTACCAAGCTTGGCTGGGGCGCCGCACCGTAGGTGCAATCAGCCGGCCGCTCTCATTATACGTTCACATCCCGTTCTGCAATACGATCTGCTATTACTGCGGCTGCAACAAGATCATTACCAAGGATCATGGTCGCTCTGCCAAATATATCCATTATCTTGGCAAGGAATTGGCGTTGCATGCTGCCGCTCTAGACGGTACACATGAAGCAATCCAGATGCATTGGGGCGGCGGCACCCCTACTTTCCTCTCGCATGAAGAGATCGTCATGCTGATGGAAACCATTCGCAGTCATTTCGGCCTGCTGCCGAACGGCGAATATTCGATCGAGGTGGATCCGCGTAAGGTCGATTCGGCGACGGTGCAGCTTCTCGGCCGACAGGGTTTCAATCGCATGAGCGTCGGTGTACAGGATTTCGATCCTGCCGTTCAACTGGCGGTGAATCGAGTACAGTCCTTCGAGGAAACGCAGGGAGTGATCGAAGCCGCCCGCGACTCCGGATTCAAGTCGATTTCCGTCGATCTTATCTACGGCCTGCCCAAACAGAACGTCATCAGTTTCAACCGTACGCTCGATCAGGTGATCCAGCTCGGGCCGGATCGACTGTCGCTCTATAGCTACGCGCATTTACCCGGCCATTTCAAGCCGCAACGACGGATTCACGAAGCAGAGTTGCCCTCGGCCGATGCCAAGCTACAGATTCTGCAACTGGCGATCCGCCGTCTTACCGAAGCCGGATACGTCTTTATCGGTATGGATCATTTCGCCAAGCCGGACGACGAACTGGCGGTGGCTCAGCGGCGGGGACGGTTGCATCGGAATTTTCAAGGCTATTCGACTCACGCCGATACCGACCTGTTGGCGATCGGGGTATCCTCCATCGGCCGGATGGGGCCGACCTACAGCCAGAATGTGAGAACGCTCGAAGAATATTACGATTATCTGGATCGCGATCAATTGCCAGTGATGCGCGGTCTTGAATTGTCTGCCGATGACTTGCTGCGGCGTTCAATCATCCAGGCTTTGATGTGTCATTTCGAGTTGTCCATCGAGTCCGTCGAAATTGCCCACTTGATCGATTTCCGTAGTTACTTCTCTCAGGAACTCGCCGAGTTGCGCGATATGGAGAAGGCCGGACTGCTGGAGATCGGCGATCAATGGATAACTATCCTGCCGCGCGGCCGCATGCTGGTTCGGGTGATCGCTATGGTCTTCGACCGCTATCTACGCAATGACCGGGAGCGTACCCGCTACTCCAAGGTCATTTGAAGCGGCGAGGGGGATAATGGCGGCTGTGCAGGCATTTCCTGCACAGCCGTTTTTCTTCAAGCGACTGCATCGATGCCCGATACCGGTTTTCTCGCCGTATTTCTGATTGGCCTGCTGGGTGGGGTACATTGCGTTGGCATGTGCGGTGGCATCGTTTCTGCGCTGGCATCTCCCACGCCGGGCCGTTCTGTATCGTGGCCACTTCACCTCGCCTACAATCTCGGACGCATTTCAAGCTATGCACTCGCCGGCGCGCTGATGGGTGCGCTGAGCAATCTCGGCCTGCTGCTCAACAACATCCTGCCCATCCAGCTCGGACTCTATGTCGCCGCTAATCTCATGCTGGTGGCGCTGGGGCTGTATCTCGTCGGATTCACTCACAGCCTGGCGGTTACGGAGCGCCTCGGTCAGCGTTTGTGGCAGCGCATTCAGCCACTGACTGCGCGCTTCCTTCCGGCCAACACTCCCGCACAGGCTTTCCCTCTCGGCCTGCTATGGGGCTGGCTACCCTGCGGGTTGGTCTACAGCATCCTAGCCACTGCATTGCTTACTGGTTCGGCGCTGCGCGGAGCTGCGACCATGTTGGCGTTCGGTCTTGGCACCCTGCCCAATCTGATGCTTGCCGGTCTTGTTCTGGCGCGTTTTCGCCGTGCGGCACAGATGCCGGCACTGCGTATTGGCGCCGGGCTGCTGGTTGTGGGGTTCGGCGTATTCGGGCTGTTCAATGCATCCACGCTCGGCGGCCGACTATGGCAGGGCGTTGTCTGCCATTTCTGAAAAATATCGAGGTGTCTCCGATGAACGATCCGACCCGCGTTGTAGAACTTGCGATTACCGGGATGACCTGCGCCAACTGCGCAGCCCGGGTAGAGAAAACGTTGAATGCCCTGCCGGGCGTTGAGGCAGTCGTCAATTTCGCAGCGGAGAAGGCGCATATCCGGTTCCAGGCAGCGAATTGCACCCCGGAAGCGTTGGTTGCCGCGGTGGAGGCCACCGGCCGCTACCATGCCTTGCTTGCTTCCGCTTTCAGCCGGGACGAGGAAAAAATGCTGCGCGCCGCGCTCTACCGCGCCGAGTTGCGAGCGTTCTGGATTGCGGCATTGCTTACCTTCCCGCTGGTGGCGCAAATGCTGTTCATGGTCGGCGGAGGGCACGAGCCGCTGCCGCGTTGGCTACAGTTGTCGTTGGCAACGCCGGTGCAGTTGTGGATCGGTGCGCGTTTCTACGTCGGCGCCTGGTATGCCCTGCGCGGCGGCAGCGGCAACATGGACGTCCTGGTGGCCCTCGGAACCTCAATGGCCTGGCTCTACAGCGCGGTCATTACGCTGGTGGGGATGCATCAGCAGCATGTCTATTTCGAGGCGGCGGCGGTGGTCATTACTTTGGTGTTGCTGGGGAAAATACTCGAAGCCCGCGCCAAGGCCAGTACCTCAGGTGCGATAGAGGCGCTGCTCAAACTACAGCCGCAGACAGCGCGTATCGAACGGAACGGCCAACTGGTTGAGGTTCCCGTGGATAGCCTGATTCCGGGCGATATTTTCGTCGTCCGTCCCGGCGAGAGCGTGCCGGTGGATGGCGAAGTCATCGAGGGAACCTCGCATCTCAACGAGGCCATGCTGACCGGAGAAAGCTTGCCTGTGGCGAAGACGCAGGGCGATCGGCTGTTTGCCGCAACGCTCAACAGCGACGGACTGCTGCGGTGCAAGGCCACCGGCGTCGGTGTGCATACCCTGCTCGCCAGCATCATCCGCCTGGTCGAGTCGGCACAGGGTTCCAAGGCGCAGGTACAGCGTCTGGCCGACCGCGTCGCCGCCGTATTTGTACCGATCGTCTGTGCCATTGCGCTGGCGACCTTCGTCGGTTGGTGGACGATCATGAACGACTTTACCGCCGCGCTGGTCAATGCGGTGGCGGTGCTGGTCATCGCCTGCCCCTGCGCCCTCGGTTTGGCGACGCCGACGGCGATCATGGTGGGAAGCGGGCTCGGTGCCCGGAGCGGCATCCTGATTCGCAACGCGGAGGCGCTGGAACGGGCGGAAAAATTGCGCCTGCTGGTAGTGGACAAGACCGGTACGTTGACCGAGGGCAAACCCGCCGTTACCGACCTGTTACCGCTCGGGGGGGCTTCAGCGGAGGCCTTGCTACGGATCGCTGCCAGCCTGGAGCAGACATCATCGCATCCGCTGGCCTGCGCCATCGTCGCTCAGGCCCGGCAGCAAGGGTTGGCGTTGACGCTGCCCGCCAACGTCGAGTCCTTTGCCGGCATGGGAATGTCTGGCGAAGTCGATGGCCGGCAGGTACTTGCGGGTTCACCGGATTGGCTGGCAGAGCAGGGTATTCCCTTCAACCAGGCGTTGCTCGATCCGCTACAGGGGGCTGGGCGCAGTCTGGTTGCGGTGGCCTCCGCGGGCGCGGCACTGGGGTTGATCGGCATCGCCGATCCGTTGCGCGATAGCTCCCGTGGCGCAATGGTGCGGCTCAAGAAGCTCGGCATCGAAGTGGTGATGCTAACCGGCGACAATGCCGGTACCGCCGCTGCGATTGCCCGTGCTGTCGGAATCGAACGTTTCGAAGCCAGGGTGCTGCCCGAGCGCAAGGCTGACGTCGTTGCCGGCTTCAAGGCGTCCGGGCACTGCATCGGCATGGTCGGCGACGGCATCAACGATGCGCCGGCGCTGGCGGCAGCGGACGTCGGCTTCGCCATGGGCGCCGGGTCCGATGTGGCCATGGAGACGGCCGACGTGACGCTGATGCGCAACGACCTGAACGGTGTTGCTGATGCCGTCAGCCTGTCGCGGGCGACATTGGCGAAGATTCGCCAGAATCTTTTCTTCGCCTTCGTCTACAACGTTCTCGGCCTGCCGCTGGCGGCTCTGGGTTTGCTCAATCCGGTGATTGCCGGTGCCGCAATGGCGATGAGCTCGGTTTCCGTGGTGAGCAATTCGCTGCTGCTGCGGCGCTGGAAGCCTTGAAACAAAAAGCCCGCCTTCCGGCGGGCTTTGAAAACTTAGCGCAACGCTATGCTCAAGCCGCAGCCTGAGCGGGAATCACGTGTTTACGGTTCATGATGCGGTTCTTCGCGTCCACATAGACCAGATCGGGTTCGAATTTCTGTAGTTCGATTTCGTTGTAGCTGGCGAAGGTGGCGATGATCAGCAGGTCGCCGGGAGCGGCCAGTCGGGCGGCGGCGCCATTTACCGAAATCGTGCCGGTACCGCGTTCGGCGCGAATGGCGTAGGTGGTAAAACGGCTGCCGTTGTTGACGTTCCAGATTTCGATCTGCTGGTATTCCTTGATATCTGCGGCATCGAGCAGATCCTCGTCGATGGCACAGGAACCTTCGTAGTGAAGCTCGGCTTGGGTAACCGTGACCCGGTGCAGCTTCGACTTCAACATCGTGCGTTGCATGGTTGCTCCTTCTCAGGCAAAGGAAATGTTTATCGAATACGGGACGGTAAACACAACGCCGATCCCTTAACCGCTACTGGAACACCACCGGCCTGAGCGCATCGCGGTGCCCTAAACTTCCAGATTGTCGATCAGGCGCGTACTGCCTAGTTTGGCAGCCGCCAGCACCACCAATCCGGAATCGTGAGCGGCCGGCAATTGTAAATCACTTTTTTTGCGGACGGCAACATAGTCTGTCATCCAACCGCAAGAATTTAGTTCTTCGACGGCAAGCCGCTCCAGAACAGGGAATTCCCGATTTTTTTGCTGTAGTTTTTCTACTACTTTAGTTAGAACATGAAACAACTTGGGCGCTTCTTTGCGCTCTTGCGGGGTTAGGTAGCCGTTGCGGGACGAAAGTGCCAGTCCATCTGCCGCTCGAATTGTTTCGCCGCCGACGATGTCGATCGGCAGATTGAGGTCTTGCACCATGTTGCGGATGACCATCAGCTGTTGATAGTCCTTCTTGCCGAAAAGCGCTACCTGTGGCTGGGCGATCTGGAACAGTTTCATCACCACGGTCGCAACGCCGCGGAAATGTCCGGGGCGGACCGCCCCTTCGAGGGCGTCGTCCTGTTCCGGCGGCGGCATCACGTGATAGCCCTGGGGCCGTGGATACATTTCCGTTTCGCTCGGTGCGAAAAGATGGTCGACGCCGGCTGCGGTGAGTCGCTCGCAATCGGCGGCGAAGGTCCGCGGATACTTGTCGAAATCCTCGCCGGGGCGGAACTGTAGCCGATTGACGAAGATCGTCGCGATCACCGTATCGGCGTGTTCGCGGGCCTGCCGCATCAAGGCGATGTGGCCGTCGTGGAGATTGCCCATGGTGGGCACCAGGGCAATCCGGCCGGCGCTGCTGCGCGCGGCACGAAGCCCGGCAATGGTGTCGTGGATCTTCATCAGTAGCAATGCTCCGGTCCTGGGAAGCGGCCGTCTTTGATGGCCTGAACATAGGATTTGACCGCGCCTTCGATGCTCTGCGCCTCGGCCATGAAATCCTTGACGAAACGCCCCTTCTTGCCCGGATAGATGCCGAGCATGTCATGCAGCACCAGCACTTGGCCGTCGCATTCCTTGCCGGCGCCGATGCCGATGGTGGCGCAGGCGGTGAGTTCGCGGCTGATCTCCGCCGCCAGTACGGCGGGCACCATTTCCAGCACCATCAGCGTCGCACCGGCCTGTTCCAATGCGTGGGCGTCCGTCTTCATCCGTGCCGCGGCGGCTTCGTCGCGACCCTGCACACGATAGCCGCCGAGGGCATGCACCGACTGCGGCGTAAGGCCGATGTGGGCGCTGACGGGAACGCCGCGCTCGACCAGGAAATGCACAGTCTCTGCCATCACCGCACCGCCTTCCAGCTTCACCATCTCGGCGCCCGCCGCTAGCAGTCGGGCGGCGTTGCGCATCGCCTGTTCCTTCGACTCGTGATAACTGCCGAATGGCATGTCGGCCACCACCATGGCGCGGTGGACGATATGTCCTACGCATTCAGTGTGATACACCATTTGCTCCATGGTGACCGGCAGCGTCGAGGTCTTGCCCTGTAACACGTTGCCGAGGGAGTCGCCGACCAGGATCATGTCCACGCCGCAGCGGTCTTCCAGTGCGGCGAAACTGGCGTCATAGCCGGTGAGCATGGCGATCTTGTCGCCCTCGCGTTTCATGCGGGAAAGCTCGGGCAGGGTGATCGGTTTGTTGCTGGCAAGGTAGGTCATCGGGTCCCTCCGTGGATCAGCGGAAGATGAAATAGACGGCGCCCAGCATACACAAGCCCGCCCAGAGATAGTCCAGCTTGATGGGTTGCTGCATGTAGAGCATCGCAAACGGCACGAAGATGGTGAGGGTGACAACTTCCTGCAAGATCTTCAACTGGGCCAGCGACATTTCGCTGCTGCCGATGCGGTTGGCCGGCACCTGTAGCAGATATTCGAACAGCGCCACGCCCCAGGACAACAGCGCGGCGATCCACCAGGGGCGGTCGTTGAGGTGTTTGAGGTGGGCGTACCAAGCAAAGGTCATGAATACGTTGGATATCGCCAGCAGCAGCGCGGTTTGCATCACTACCGGCAGATTGGCTAGGCTGCCCATCGCTCAGTCGTCAATGCGGGCGATAGCCTGATCGGAACAGGCGGCGATCAATGCAGGCAGTGCCGGCTGTCCTGGAATCGCTGCTGCGGGGGCGATTTCGGCCAGCGGCAGGAGGACGAAGGCGCGCTGATGCATGCGCGGATGGGGCACGGTTAGCTGCGGATCGTCGGATATGCTGTCTCCGTACAGCAGCAGATCCATGTCCAGCGTGCGCGGGGCGTTGCGCACGCTGCGCTGGCGGCCGAAGGCGGCTTCAATAGCGAACAGGGCGTCGAGCAGTTGTCGCGCACTCAGCGAAGTATCCACTGCGGCCACGGCGTTGATGAAGTCGGGCTGGTTTTTGAGGCCCACCGGAGCGCTGCGGTAGAGGGAAGACACCGCCACCATCGCGCTATGCGGCAGCGTGCGCAGTTCGCTAATCGCGTTGCGGATTGCCGCGGCCGGATTGTCGAGGTTGGCGCCCAGGGCAATGTACGCCCGGATCAAGGCTCCGCCTCCGGCCGGCCGTCCTCCGCGGCTCTTTCCTCGGCCTTCTTGCCGCGGCTGCGGGTTCTGCGGCGACTTTTCTTTGGCCCCGCATCGGGTTGCAGCATTTCCTCGCGCCGATCATGGCTGGCATCCTGGAACTCGGTCCACCATTCGGCCAGTTCCGTGTCCACTTCGCCGCTTTCGGCGCGTAGCAGCAAAAAGTCGTAACCGGCGCGAAAGCGCAACTGCTCCAGCAGTCGATAGGGGGATTTCCCGGCACGCTTTTCGAAGCGTGGCTGGAGCGCCCAAATGTCCTTGATGTCGCCGGCAATACGGCGAGTGATGGCGAGTTTCTCGGCCTGTGTGGCGAGCACTTCGTCCATGGCTTCGTAAAGCGCCGGCATGGCGACCTGCCGAGCCTTCTTGCGCGCCTCCCAGTTGGCCAGCACCTCGTGCCAGAGCAGGGTAGCGAAAAGGAAACCGGGGGAGGCCGGCTTGCCTGCTCGGATCCGGGCGTCGGTGCTGGTCAGCGCCAGCATGACGAATTTCTCACCCATCGGCTGTTCGAGGATCACATCCAGCAGAGGCAACAGGCCGTGGTGCAGGCCTTCGTCGCGCAGCCGTTTGACGCATTCGACGGCATGGCCGGAGAACAGCAGCTTCAGCATCTCGTCGAACAGTCGGGCCGGTGGAACGTTTTCCATCAGTTCGGCCATTTCGCGGATCGGCGCCTTCACCGCCGGGTCCAGCGCCAGTCCTAGCTTGGATGAAAGGCGCACGGCGCGCAGCATGCGTACCGGGTCTTCCCGATAGCGGGCACGCGGCTCGCCGATCATGCGCAATGTTTTTTGCTGTAGATCGGCGACGCCATGGTGGAAGTCGAGCACGGTTTCCGAAGCGGGGTCGTAGTAGAGCGCGTTGACCGTGAAATCGCGCCGTGCCGCATCCTCTTCGATATTGCCCCAGACGTTGTCGCGCAGCACACGGCCGTGCGCGTCCTTGAGCGTGTCCGCATCGTGTGCGGCGCGGAAGGTCGATACCTCGATGGTTTCGTTGCCGAACAGCACATGGACGATTTGGAAGCGGCGGCCGATGATGCGCGAGCGGCGGAAAATGCCGCGTACCTGATCCGGCGTTGCGTTGGTGGCAACGTCGTAGTCCTTCGGTTCGATGCCGGCGATCAGGTCACGCACCGCACCGCCGACCACGTAAGCCTTGAAACCGGCTTCCTGCAAGCCTTCGCAGGTGCGGCGGGCAGCGGCGGAAACGTGCTCACGACGAATGCCGTGACGGGCGACTGGGAGCGAGGTCAGGTGGCCGGAGGGGGCGGCGTCGCGGCGGAATACCCGGCGCAGCAGCTTGCGGATCATGCGGATGAGGTCGTTGGACGATGCGTGAAGCGGGGCGCAATCATACCGGAATCAAGTTGTTAGCGCAGGCTGATGATCGGCCAGGTGTGGCTCTGGGCGTGGTTGCGCAGCGTCGGGTCGGGATCCACGGCGACCGGATGGGTCACTTTTTGCAGCAGGGGCAGATCGTTGTGCGAGTCGCTATAGAAGTGGCTTTGGGTGAAGCTGCCCCACCAGAAACCGAGGGATTCGAGCCATGCCTCGACGCGCTCGATCTTGCCCGCCTTGAACGCCGGGGTACCGCGCGGGGCACCGGTAAACCGGCCGTTTTGGCAGGCCGGCACGGTGGCAATCAGGTGTTCGATGCCGAACTCGCGGCAAATCGGGCCGGTGACGAAACTGTTGGTGGCGGTGACCATGGCGGTCAGCGCGCCTTCATCCTGATGACGCTTGACCAGCGCGCGCGCACCCGCAGCAATCATCGGGCGGATGCGTTGCGTCATGAATTCGAGGTGCCAGCGATCCAGTTCCTGCCGTGAATGGCGGGCCAGCGGTGCGAGCTGGAATTCGAGGAAGGCGTGAATGTCGAGGGTACCGGCCTTGTAGTGTTCGTAGAATTCGACATTGCGGGCTTCATGCACTTCGCGATCGAGGACGCCTTTGGAAATCATGAATTGCGCCCACTCGAAGTCCGAGTCGCCGTTAAGCAGGGTGTTATCCAGGTCGAAGAGGGCCAGTTTCATGGGAAGCAATGGAATTCGATGGTCGATTGCATGATTTCCCGCAGTAGCGGCAGCGTTGCGGGGCGTTTTTGCTCAAGGGAGGCGCGGTCCAGTGCGGCTATCGCCTCAAGCAGCGAGGGCAGGTCGCGGCGGCCATGGCGCAGCAGGTAGAGCACCACGCTGTCGTCAAGGCGCATGTTACGGCCAGCGGCGAAGCAGGCCAACGCTGCCGCTTTTTCAGCGTCGCTGAGCGGCTTGATTTCGTAGACCAGGCATTGCCCGATGCGGGTGCGCAGATCTTCGCGCAGAACCAGTTCGCCGGGGGGCAGTGAGCCTGCGAGGAGCAGGGCGAGGTTCAGGGCGAGGGTGTCGTTGAAGCGGCGGAACAGCGCAATCTGGGCGGCTTCGCTAAGTCGCTCCACGTCGTCGACGATCAACAAGGTGCTGGGGCGGAGGTCGATTTCCGCATCGATCTTCGCTGCGCTCAGGCGCAATACGGGGCGTACTGCTTCGGCCGCATGTTCGGCGGCTTCGAGCAGATGGCTGCGCCCGCAGCCGGCTGCGCCCCAGATGTAGAGCCTGTCGCCGGTCGACGGGGTGGCCAGGGCTTCGATGCGGCCGATCAATTCAAGGTTGCTGCCAGGAACGAAATTGTCCAGCGTCCGCGGCGCGTCGCGGTGCAGATCGAGCAGCAGTTGGCGTCGCGTTGCGCTCATGGCTCACCGGTATAGAAGCGACTGCCCAGATACGCGGCATGGAGTCGGCGTACGCCGACCAGCAGCGCAGCGGAGGCGGGGAGCGCCAGCAGTACGCCGAAAAAGCCGAAGAGCTGGCCGAAGGCGAGCAGGGCGAAAATCACCGCCAGCGGATGGAGTCCGATGCGTTCGCCCACCAGCAGCGGAGTGAACAGGAAGCTCTCGACAATCTGGCCGATGCCGTACACCGCCAGTACCGCAATGACCGGGCCCCAGCCGTTCAACTGCAACAGCGCCACAAGCAGCGCGAGGACGAAGCCGCTGGCGAAACCGAGATAGGGAATGAAAACCAGCAAGCCGGTGAGCAAACCGAGCGGCAGCGCGTAGTCTATGTCGGCAAGGGCCAGGGCGGCGCAATAGTAGACCGCCAGCAGCAGCATGACCAGCAATTGCCCGCGCAGAAACTGTGCCAGCACCGCATCCACCTCCTGCGCCATGGCTACGATCTGCGGCGCCCTGTGTCGCGGCAGCAGGCGTTCGGCATGTTGCAGCAGGGTCGGCCAGTCGCGCAGCAGGTAGAACAGGGCGATCGGCGCGAGCAGCAGCGTGGAGGCGATCTGTAGCAGCATCTGGCCGCCATCGGCGGCCGAAAGCGCCAGCTTGCCGAGCAGCGATTGCACGCTGTCCCAGTGCTCGGTGAGCAACTGGCGCAGATCGGCCGGCGCCAAGCGTATTTTGATATGTACGCCGAAGTGCTGGTAAAGCCAGGGCGCCAGATCTTCGTTGAGCAGATTCAGCAGGTCGGGTAGACGTTCCAGCAGTTGTTGGGTTTCCTCGCGGAACAACGGCAGCAAGCTAAGCAGGAAAATGGTCAGCAGGCCGCCCAGCAGCGCCATCATCAGCAGCACGGCGGCGACACGCGGCAGGCCGCGCCCGGCGATCCGGGTAACCAGCGGGTTGCAAATGTAGGCCAGTATGGCGGCCAGCAGGAACGGCGCCAGAATCGGACTGAGCAGTGTGAGCAACCAGGCCAGGGCAATCCCCAGTCCAATCCAGAAGGCGGCCTGAAGGCGGTCTGCGGTCATGTAAAATTCGACTTTCGCAAGGCGCCGATGCGGCGCGAAGGTCGCAACTTTAGCCGTCCTGCAACCGGAACTCAATTAGGAACCCATCTTGACCTCCTCCTCGAATACCCCCCTGAGCTATCGCGATGCCGGCGTCGACATCGATGCTGGCGATGCCCTGGTTGACCGCATCAAGCCTTTTGCCAAACGTACGATGCGGCGGGAAGTGCTCGGTGGCATAGGCGGTTTCGGTGCGCTGTTCGAGATTTCGAAAAAATACAAGGAACCCGTGCTGGTCTCCGGCACCGACGGCGTCGGCACCAAGCTCAAACTGGCGTTCCACCTTAACAAACACGATACAGTGGGCCAGGATTTGGTCGCGATGAGCGTTAACGACATCCTGGTGCAAGGTGCCGAGCCGCTGTTTTTCCTCGATTATTTCGCCTGCGGCAAGCTTGACGTCGACACCGCGACCGAAGTGATCAAGGGTATCGCCCGGGGTTGCGAACTGGCCGGCTGCGCGCTGATCGGCGGCGAAACGGCGGAAATGCCAAGCATGTACCCGGACGGCGAATACGACTTGGCCGGCTTCGCGGTCGGTGCTGTGGAAAAGTCAAAAATCATTGACGGCCGGACTATTTGCCCCGGCGATGTGGTGCTCGGCCTGGCCTCCAGTGGCGCCCATTCCAACGGTTACTCGCTGGTTCGCAAGATCATCGAGCGTGCCAATCCGGACATAAATGCCGATTTCCACGGCCAACCGCTGCGCGATGTGCTGATGGCGCCCACCCGTATTTACGTCAAGCCGCTGCTTAAGCTGATGGAAACCCTGCCGGTGAAGGGCATGGCGCACATCACCGGCGGCGGTCTGGTGGAAAACGTGCCGCGCGTGTTGCCAGAAAATGTGGCCGCCGTGCTGGGGCAGAAGGATTGGCCCCTGCCGCCGCTGTTCCAGTGGCTACAGAAGGAAGGCAACGTCGCCGATGCGGAGATGCACCGGGTGTTCAACTGTGGCATCGGCATGGTGGTGATTGTTGCCGCGGAACAGGCCGATGCGGCACAGAAGCTGCTCGGCGATGCCGGCGAGACTGTCTATCGGATAGGCCGCATCGAGTCGCGTGCGCCTGGTCAGGCGCAAACCCTGGTCGTATAACGGAAATCCTGGGGCCGCCTTCGTCTGGGCAGCATCAACCCATCTTCGAACGTTCTTCCCGCTGCACGTGGGTGATGAAGCGCTGGAGTTCGTTTTCCTGGACGTGATTCAGGTTTTCGAAGTGGCAGCCGAGACGCACCAACTGCTTGTTGCCGCGGGTGATCTGGCCCGAATAACAGATTTTGATATCCACCTGTAGCTCGCCGAAGTTCTTCAGGTCGATGCGCGAGCGAGGGAACACCGCCCCCATGTCGCAGGGAAAAGTGATGGCGGGAATTTCCAGCGCCACGCCGCCTAGACCGATATCCACCGTTTCGAACGTCATCGTCTGGTCGTTCGGCCCACGCAGCGTGCATGGCGGTCGTTGCGACATGGGCAGACTGAGGCGGAAAAACTCGCGGCGCTGTAGCCGTACGTATTTATCCGGCAGCTTGACGGCAAAGGCGCGGCGTTTGCGGTGGGTGACTTCCTTGGCCTGGCCGGTGATGAACTGATTGCGTATTCCCTGTGGCCGGGCGATGAAATAGTTCTTCTCGCTTTTCAGGAAGCGGGTATTGACATCCTCGCTGCCGCCCCAATCGAAGATGAGGATGTTGCGCACCTCGTCCACATCAAGCAGCATAGTGAGAAAGGTCTCATTGCCTTCGTTGAAACTGATGCTGACCGGCACCCCGTCGTTAATCAACTGGCGCAGATAGAACAGGATCTCACGACGAAACGTGATGGTGAATTCGTCGAGATGTTCGTCGGTCAGGACGCTCATGGCTTGAAAACGGGCTACGTAGCGATGAAATTTTCAATTCGTGCCATGACCGCGGCGCCGGTTTCGGCAGCAAGGCTGTCGAGAAGCGCTACGTAGGGCAAGGAATTGAACCAAGTCAGTTGCCGCTTGGCGAACTGACGGGTGGCGAATATACCGCGATACCTGAGTTCTGCGGGCGGAATTGAGCCTTCCAGCATGCCCCAGACCTGCCGGTAGCCGACGCTGCGCATGGAAGGCAGGGCGGCATCGAGGGCATAAACCGAGCGTAATCGCTCGACTTCGCCCACCAGCCCGGCTGTGAGCATGGCGTCGAAACGCTGGGCGATGCGCGCGTGCAGAACGGCGCGGTCGGAGGGCGCCAGGCCCAGCGCCAGCACCCGGTAGGGCAGCGGTTGTCGCGATTGTTCGGCGAGAAGCATGCCCATGGGCTTTCCTGTGAGGCGCACGATTTCCAACGCACGCTGAATGCGCTGGGCGTCGTTGGGCTGGAGCCGCGCGGCGGATTCCGGGTCGTGGCGGGCCAGTTCGGCATGCAGGGCGGGCCAGCCGCGACGCGCGGCTTCGGCATCGATCTCGGCACGCAAGGCCGGATCGGCCGCCGGCAGGTCGGCCAGACCTTCGTACAGCGCCTTGAAGTAGAGCATGGTGCCGCCGACCAGCAGCGGAACATGCCCGCGGGCGGTGATTTCACCCATCACGCGCAGGGCGTCGGCGCAAAACGCGGCGGCCGAGTAGCGCTGTTCGGGGGTGATCAGATCGATCAGGTGGTGCGGGAATTGCGCCAGGACTTGCGCGTCGGGTTTGGCCGTGCCGAGGTCCATGTCGATGAATATTTGCGCCGAGTCGACGCTGATCAGTTCGACCGGCAGGCGCGCAGCGATTTCCAGGGCCAGGGCGGTCTTGCCGCTGGCCGTCGGGCCGAGCAGGAAAATGGCTGGCGGCAGCGCGTGCTCCATCCGAGTCAAGCCGGGCTGCTCTGTAACGGTGAAAGCGGGTCTTCGACGTGCGTGCCGGTGATGAACAGGGCTTCGCACTGCGCGGTGCATACGTCGTCGACCCAGATTTCCCCGGCGACGAATTTTTTTCGGCCTTCCACGCGTTTCACCGTGGCGACCAGATGCAGCGGCCGGTGCAGCGGTGTCAGCTTGTTGTAGCGGATGCTCAGTGTGCCCGTGTAGCCGCGCTTGCCCTCGACCCGCTGGGCAATGCCGAGCAGTTGGTCGAAGAGCAGCGCGATCACGCCGCCATGTACCGAATCGAACGGTCCTTCGTGGCTCCAGTCTGCCGTGAGGTGGCCGTGGAGGCGTCCGTCGGCGTACCAGACGTGCATTGGCAGCGCCATGGCATTGCTGCGGCCGAGCGCCGGACTAAACTCGTAGAGGACGTCGACCATCTCCTTGTATTGCCGGGCGTAATGCTCGGCATGGGCCTTGCGTCCATATATCCGCGGCTGCTGCTCTAGCCTGTCGGCCGCGAGGCGCAACGTTTCGGTCAAGGCGTGCAGCTCACCGGCCCCGATGTCGGCCGTCAATGCCGCGTGGTTGAGACGCCGAAGCTGCTCGGCAAATTCCCGCCGGGCCTGCCAGTCGGCGTTGAAAGGGGGGCGCACCTCAGGGGTGGTGCTGATCATTCGCGAATTGTCTTTCATTCGATTTCCGGGGCCGGCTATTGCCCACGCATGAAGAGTTTGTCGAGCTCGCCTATAGACAGCTGGACCCAGGTTGGGCGGCCGTGGTTGCACTGGTCGGCGCGCTCGGTGGCTTCCATGTCGCGCAGCAGTGCGTTCATTTCCGGCAGACTGAGGCTGCGATTGGCACGCACCGCGCCGTGGCAGGCGAGGGTAGCGAGTAGTTCGTTGCGCCGCGCCTCGATCACCCGGCTGGCGGGAAATTCCTTTAGGTCGCTCAGCAATGCCCGCACCAGGGCGGGCAGATCGCCGCGGCTCAGCAAGGTTGGCACAGCTCGCACGGCGAGTTCCTGGGGGCCGGCCGGAGCGATTTCAAAGCCGAGCCGGCGCAGCGTCTCTGCATGCTCGGTGACAGCGGCCATTTCGCTGTTGCCGACATTGATCAGCAGCGGCACCAGCAGCGACTGGCAGGACGGCGGCCCGGCTTCCAGCTGCTGCTTGATGCGTTCGTAGAGAATGCGCTCATGGGCCGCATGCATGTCCACGATCACCAGGCCCGCAGCGTTTTGCGCCAGAACGTAAATGCCGTGGATCTGCGCGACTGCGTATCCCAGTACCGGCGCATCTCTGCCGGAGGCTTGGGTCGTGAGCGGTGTGCCGGACGAGTCGAAAGCCCGCTGGGCAAAATCCAGATAGCTGGCGACCGGTTGTTCCTGTACGCCGAGCGTGGCCTGTCGCGCCGGATAGGCGTAAGCCGCGGTGTCCCAGGCGGAGACTTCCGTTGCGCTCGGCGATGCAGCCGTGTCTTGGGCGGCGCCCAGCGGTGCCGCTAGAGAGCGTTGCACGGCGTGGAAGACGAACTGATGGACACTGCGCGAATCGCGGAAGCGCACCTCCGTCTTGGCCGGATGCACGTTGACGTCCACCCCGCCCGGATCGAGCTCGACGAACAGGGCGTAGGCCGGGTGGCGTGCTCCGTGCAGAACGTCGGTATAGGCTTCGCGTAGCGCGTGGGCGAGCAGCTTGTCGCGGACGAAACGGCCATTCACATAGCAGTACTGTTCGTCGCGGCTGGCCTTGGAATAAGCCGGTAGTGCAACAAAGCCGTAGAGGCGCAACGGTCCGGCGACGACGTCGAGCGCCCGGCCATGGGCGAAGAATTCGCCGCCGAGGACGTCGCGGATGCGCCGTTCGAGGTCTCCCGCAACGTAGCGGCGTTTGACGCAGCCGTTATGGCTGAGGCTGAACGCTACGCCCGGGTTGGCCAGCGCCATACGTAGAAAGGCATCGTCGCAGTGACCGAATTCGGTCGCCTCGGATTTGAGGAATTTGCGCCGGGCCGGGGTATTGAAATACAGGTCGGCAACCTCGACGACGGTTCCAACGGCCGATGCCGCAGGAGCGATCTCGCCCCCCGTGTTGTTGATGCGGCTGCCGTGCGAGGTGCTGGTGGTCCGGCTGGTCAGCGTGACGCGCGCCACCGATGCGATAGAGGCCAGTGCCTCGCCGCGAAACCCATAGCTGGACACCCGCTCCAGTTCTTCGAGGCTGCCGATCTTGCTGGTGGCATGGCGGGCCAGGGCCAGCGGCAGATCCTCGGGTTCGATGCCGCCGCCATCGTCGCTGACGCGCATCAGGCGCACACCGCCTTCCTCCAGTGCGACATCGATGCGGCCGGCACCCGCATCGAGACTGTTTTCCACTAATTCCTTGAGTACCGATGCTGGTCGTTCCACCACCTCGCCGGCGGCGATCTGGCTGATAAGAAGGTCGGGGAGGGGGTGTATGCGGCGCATGGACTATGAATTATCCCAGATGAGGCAAAATCCGGTTATCCCATACTCAGACTCAGGAGATCCTCCGATGATCCAAGCCTTCGCCACCTGCGACCTTTGCGATGACCACAAGAACGATAGCGACGGCGCTTTCCGCGTATTGCCGCCGCTGTTCCGCGACTTCGGCAAACGAATCAAATTTTCCGGTCCGGTGAGCACCGTCAAGTGTTTCGAGGACAACACGCTGGTCAAGGCTGCCGTCGACTCGCTAGGCGAAGGCCGGGTGCTGGTGGTCGACGGTGGCGGCTCGCTGCGCCGAGCGCTGGTCGGCGGCAATCTGGGCAAGGCGGCGGCGAAGAACGGCTGGGCCGGCGTGGTGGTTTACGGCTGCGTACGCGATAGCGCCGAACTGGCGGAATGCGACACCGGCATCCGCGCCCTGGCGACGATGCCGCTGCCTACAGAGAAGCGCAACGAGGGCCAGCGCGATGTGGCGGTGCAGATCGAGGGCGTCTGGATACGTCCCGGCGATATGCTGTATGCAGATGAAGACGGTATCGTGGTGATGGCGAAAGCGGCTACCGCCGTTTGAAGTCATCGGCATAAATTCGACTGAATGCTGTAATAGCACCGCTGCGAAGGTAAAAATGGCTAAAGACATCGAACCTAATACATCGCTGGAGCAGGAAGAACTCCGAGGAGTTTCCCGCACGGTCGCCGAAATCGAATGGCTGCTGCTGATCCTGGTTCTCCTCTATTACGTCTTTGGCGTGACCGAGGGCTATGATCGTGCCGCCATTGCAGTGGCGCTGTTCACCTACGCCGGCTTCGTGATGGGGTTTCGCTACTCGAACATCTTTAAAGCCGAGTCGCGTTGGAAAATTGCGCTGGAGACTTGGGTGATGACGGCCTTTATCACCTGGGCCTTGTGGCACACCGGCAAGCTGGAAAGCCCGCTGGTCAACTGTTATCTGTTGGTCATCATCACCTGCGCCCTGACGCTGGGAAAGGCGACAACACTGCTTGAACTGGCGCTGGTCGCGGCCTGTTTCGTCTTCCTCGGCGACCATTCGTCGGTGTATGAACTGGCTTCGCTGCGCTACGCCGGTGGGTTGTTCGCCCAGTTCGCCCCGTTTGTCCTGGTTGCCTACATCACCACGCTGTTTTCCTCGGATATCCGCTATGGCTTGAATCGGGCCAAGCTGATGTCCGAAACCGACGATCTGACCCAGGCGCTCAACCGTCGCGGTTTCGCCATCGTATCTGACCGCCTATTCGGGCAGGCGGTCAGATATGCGCGTCCGCTAAGCGTGCTGTCGATCGATTGCGACAACCTGAAGGAGATCAACGACAATTTCGGCCATGAGGGCGGCGACCGATTGTTGCGGCTGATCGTGAATGCTGCCCACGGCCAGCTGCGCAGTTCCGATGTGCTGGCCCGCTACGGCGGCGACGAATTCGTCGTTCTGCTGCCCGAAACGCCGGCGCTTGGTGCGGCGGATGTCGCAGAGCGAATACGCGATGCGGTGGCATCCACCCTGCTGACCTTCAACGGCCGGACCGTTGCCACCACGGTCAGTATTGGCTGTGCCAGCTACCCGGCGGATGGGCGCACGCTGGATGCTTTGCTGGCGCGTGCCGACCAGGCCATGTATCAGGAGAAAATCGTTCACCGCAGCCGGAACGGCGATTCTTCGGCTTGAGCGGAGCGGCCGTCTTTCGGCCATCAGTTAAACTACGCGCCCCTTGCCGTCCGCCGTCTGCGCTATGGAACTGTTTGCCCATTTCATCGATATCGTTCTCCACCTGGACAAATACTTGGCGCTGCTGGTCGAGCAGTACGGCGTTTGGATTTACGCCATCCTGTTTCTGGTAATTTTTTCGGAAACCGGGTTTGTCGTACTGCCGTTCCTTCCCGGCGACTCGCTGCTGTTCGTGGCCGGGGCACTGGCGGCGGTTGGCGGGATGGACGTGGCGTTGCTGATCGTCGTGCTGTCGCTGGCCGCCGTGCTGGGGAACAGCTTGAATTACACCATCGGCCGCTATCTCGGACCGCGCGTGTTCCAATGGCCGGACTCGTTGTTTTTCAGCCACGCCGCGTTGCAAAAAACCCAAGCCTTCTATCAGCGGCACGGCGGCAAGACAATCGTCCTGTCGCGGTTCCTGCCTTTATTCCGCACCTTTGCCCCGTTTGTGGCGGGCATCGGTGCGATGAACGCATTCCGCTTTACCGCGTTCAATCTGGCCGGCGGGATCGGCTGGGTCGCTTCGTTGACCCTGGCCGGTTATTGGTTTGGCAATATCCCGGCGATCAAAAACAACCTCACGGCAATGATTGTCGGGATCGTGGTCGTTTCGTTGCTGCCGGCGGCGGCTGGTTGGTGGCAGCATCGGCGACAGCGCGCATAGCCTGGGGAAATGAACAAGCCATCACCGTTCGCATTGAGCCCCGTCGAAGGACTCAATGCGAACGGGCTGTCTAGATCAGTCCGCTGGACAGCCCGGCGCCGCATACGGCGATGCCGGTTCCGGCGAGCCGCAGCCAAACTGCGCCAGGCTTGAGGAAACGTCCGGCCACGATGCCGGCGAGGTGGAGCAACAGTGTGGCGCAGAGAACGCCCGTCAGCCCGGGCGCCGCAGTCGGGCCCAGTTCGATGCCGTGAGCGGCGCCATGGAACAGAGCGAAGCCGCCGACCAGGGTCGCGACTGCCGCGGCCGGCAGTCGCGCTTGTAGCGCCAACAACAGACCCAGCACCAGGAGCGAGGCGGCGATCGTCGGTTCGATGGCCGGTAATGCGATGCCCTCCGCCGCTAGCTGCGCACCGACCAGCAATAGCGCGACGAAGCTTGCGGGGACGAGCCAAAAACGGCGTCCGGCGTGGCTGCTCCAGAGTCCTACCGCAAACATTGCCAGCAGATGATCGAGTCCGCTGAACGGGTGGGAGAATCCTTGCACGAACCCCGGTGCGAAGCCGCTGTGCCAGCCATGAGCCGATGCGGTCGGCGTGAGCATGCCGAGCAATAGCGCAACCAGGGTTGTTTGCGCCGGGAATCCGGCTTTACGAGTGAATGTGTGCATGGTTGCCCTCCATCGGCTGTGATTTTTCGTCGAACCACGCCAGATGCGCGTGGAGCTTTACTACCTGACCGACCAGGATTAGCGTCGGTGCACGCAGACCAGCGGCGGTGGCGCGTTCCGGCAGGGTGGCTAGCGTTCCGGTGATGGTGCGTTGGTCATGGGTGGTGCCGCGCTGGACGATGGCTGCCGGCCAGTCGGCCGGCAGACCGTGGGCCATCAACTGCTGGCAGAGATGCGGTAAGCCGGTGAGACCCATGTAGATGGCCAGAGTTTGCCTCGGCCGTGCCAGCCCGGACCAGTCCAGATCCATGCTGCCGTCCTTGAGATGGCCGGTGACGAAGATGCAGGCCTGGGCGTGGTCGCGGTGGGTGAGTGGAATTCCGGTATAGGCGGCGACGCCGGCGGCGGCGGTGATGCCCGGCACCACTTCGAAGGGAATGCCATGTTTGTGGAGAATTTCTGCCTCCTCGCCGCCGCGACCGAAGGTGTACGGATCGCCTCCCTTGAGCCGCACCACGCGCAGGCCGCGTCGCGCCAGGGTGACCAGCAACAGGTTGAGTTCATGCTGCGGTAACGCATGCAGGCCGCGTTGCTTGCCCGCATAAATCCGTTCCGCATTCGCTGGCACCTGTTCGAGGATGGCCGGATTCACCAGGTTGTCATAGACCACCGCATCTGCCTGGCCGATCAGCGAGGCGGCACGCAGGGTCAGCAGTTCCGGATCGCCGGGGCCAGCGCCCACCAGATAGACGTGGCCGGGCTGCGCGGTGCGCATACTGGGCAGGGGTGGGAGCTTGGGCATCGGGCTTAAGGCAGGTTGGAATGGCAGTGGAGAGGATGTTAACAGTTCGAGGACGGCCGCGGGATTCAAAACGGCTACGCATATAATCGTCCATCGCCAACCGGACAGACGCCATTGTGGGTCAACTTACGCCTGAGCTCGAACGCAAACTGACCACAGCGGTCGATCGCATGCCGGCATTTCCGCGCAGCGTGCAAAAGGTGCTCGAACTTACGCGCAACATCAATTGCCTGCCAAAGGATTTGGTGGGGGTGATCGAGAAGGATCCGGTGATGACCATGAAGATTCTCAAGGTCATCAATTCCGCCTATTACAGCCTGCCCAGCAAGATCACCTCGGTAAATCAGTCGGTGGTTTATCTGGGCATCAACACGATCAAGAATCTGGCGTTGTCGTTCGCTGCGGTGGGTATTCTGCCGCGGGTGAATACTGCCGGCTTCGACATCCAGCACTACCTCGTGCATTCTCTGACGACGGCGAATGTGGCGCGCATTTTATGCAACAGCTACGCTAAGGGCGAAGCGGATCCCGGAGATTGTTATGTGGCCGGGCTGCTGCACGATTTCGGCAAGGTGGTATTCGCCCAGTTCATGGCGGCGGAATTTCGTCAGGCGCTGATGCGCGGAGTGACCGAGAATGTGCCGCTGTATCGGATCGAACGCGAAATGATCGGCGTCGACCATGGTGTGGTCGGGGCGCTGTTGGCAAAGAAATGGCAATTTCCCGAAGCGTTGGTCGATTGCATTCGCGATCACCATGCGGAAAACGCTCCGCCCTCGGCGATGCTCGATTGCTTGCGCATGGCCGACCAGATCTGTCGCGGTGCCGGTTTGCCCGGCGGTGGCCTGCTGGGCGAAGAGCTTCCTCCTTGGGCGGGCCAAAAACCGGCGGCGGCGCGTTTTGGCGACGACATCGACAAAGTGGTGGCGAGTCTGGGCGACTTTTCCAAGATCGTCGCTGACGCAACGATGTTTGTCTCGGTGGATAGTGCCAAATGAAAGTCAGATTCTGGGGTGTTCGCGGTTCGATTCCCTCGCCGGGGCCGCATACACAGCGCCGCGGAGGCAATACGACCTGCATTGAGGTACGCTCGGATGGCGGCGAACTGATCATCCTCGACGCCGGTACCGGAATTTTCCCTCTTGCCCAGTCGCTGTTGAAGGAACTGCCGGTCACCGCCAACATCTTCATCACCCACACCCACTGGGATCACATCCACGGCCTGCCGTTTTTCACGCCGTTTTTCATTCCAGGCAATACGGTACGTATCCATGGTGCTTACGATGTGGTCAGCAGTCAGGGCATCGAGCAGATCATGGAAGTGCAGATGCAGTACAGCTACTTTCCGATCCGCGAGGCCGAGTTGCGCGCCGGCATCGAGTACCGTACGCTCGATATCGGCGAACGAGTCGAGATCGGCGATGCGACGGTCTCGGCCACCCTGCTCAACCACCCGGTGATCGATTTCGGCTACCGCATCGACTGCGGCGGCAAGTCGGTATTCTTCACCGGCGACCACGAGCCTTGGTACAACATCTACGAACCCGGCGATGAGGGGTATACCGAGTACCAGGCGATGGTCGAGGAGAAGCAGCAGCAGATGGATGAGGCGGTACGCGGGGTCGATGTCTTGGTGATGGACTGCTCCTACACCGAGGCGGAATATCCGGCCAAGAAGGGCTGGGGGCATTCGACGTTCGATTATGCGATCGCTCTGGCGCGGCGCGTAGGTGCGAAACGGCTGGTGTGCACCCACCATGAGCCGACGCGGGGCGACGACGAAGCGGAGCGTGTCTTCGCCGAAGCCCTTGCCCGTTGTTGCGTGGGCGTACCCGGCGATCCCGAAGTGCTGCTGTCCTACGAAGGGTTGCAGCTCGACGTCTGATCGTCGCTGACTATGCGGTTTCTCCCGCCCTGTTTGGCTTGGTACATCCGGCTGTCAGCGCGTTCCACGAGGGTGGGCCAGTCGGCCGCTCCGCTAGCTATCCGCTCCGCTACCCCGATACTGGCGGTCAATGGCGAACCGTCCGGTCGCTGGCCGAATCCCGACTGATGGAGTCTGTTGAGTGCTATGCAGGCATCGGATTGGGAGGTGTTCGGTAGCATCAGCAGGAACTCCTCGCCGCCCCAGCGGATCAGCATGTCGCTATCTCGCGTATGGCTTTGCATGGCTCCCGATATCTGGCGGATAACCTCGTCGCCGACCTCATGCCCATAGGTGTCGTTGACTGCCTTGAAATGGTCGATGTCAATGAAGGCTACGGCCAACGGGGTGTTGGTGCGGGCAGAGATGCTGAACTGTAGTTCCAATACTTCTTCGCCGCTGTGGCGCGAGAAACAGCCGGTCATGGTGTCGCGAATAGCTTCCCGTACCAATACGATCATGAAGGCGAGTTGGGACAATCCGGCCAGGGCGGATACGGCAGCAATCAATAGCAACAGCCAGAACGAGGCGATCCAGCTTGGCCAATCCAGCACCGGCAAACGTAGGATTCCGGCGCAGATCTGCGCCAGCAGCATCGGTGCGGCAAAAGCCACGCTTTCAGCCATGGTCAGCGGAAAAATCGAGAGCCCTGCCAACATGACAAACGGCAGGTAGGCATAGCCTACGGAAAAGGCTTCGGCCAACCCGTGGAGCTGGAATCGTGCCATGTGCAGATAGGTGAACAGGAAAAAAGCCGTCGGTACCGCAAGCAACAAGGTCAGGGTGCGGTAAGCGTCGAACAGGGTATTGCTGCGATGCGGGCGCAGCATGATGGCGACAAAGGCGAGCGTCGCCAATACCCGGGCGATGGCGAGGCCCTCCCAGATTTCGCGCGGAAAGGCCCAGATGTCAAGGGCGATCCAGAGCGGCGTCAGCACGGCGAAAAGACCCGCAATCAGCCGCACCCGCGAAATGATGATGGCGATGCGGCGGGTTTCCAGCAAAGAGAGGTGGTTCTTTGGTCGGAGCAGCCATGAGGCTTCCCGGCTGTCCATTTCCACCAGGATGAGGGACCAGGCCTGGTGCCAGAGTCTGGAGAAGCTAAAAGTTTGCATTGCGGGAGGACGCTTTCGGTTCAGTGGCGCACCTTGTTCTTAAGCAGCAGGGGGCGCGGCCGGGATGGGGGCAGCGGATCAGGACCGCATTCTGCGTCAGGGCGGAGAGATTGTCACTTTCCTATGGTTAAATCCGGCCATGGTTTCCGAATTGCAGACCGATATCCGTTGTGCCGCGCTGGTCGGCAAGTTTCGCAGCCCGGAAGTGGTTGAATCGCTGCGCCTGCTCGCCGATTTTTTTCGCCAGCGCGGCATCGCCGTGCTGATGGACGAGGAGAGCGCGCATTTTGCTGCCGAGGGAGCCATAGTCGGTGCGTCCTATCGCGACATAGGGGCAAAGGCTGATGTCGCGATCGTCGTCGGCGGCGACGGCACTCTACTGAATGCCGCACGGCAACTCGCGGCGTATGCGGTTCCCTTGGTCGGGGTGAATCAGGGGCGGCTGGGCTTTATGACCGACGTTTCGCGCGAAAGCATGCTGGCCAGCATGGAGGATCTGCTGGCCGGACGCTTTAGTCGCGAGGAGCGTTTCCTTTTGCAGGCACGCATCCAGCGCGACGGCGTCTGGGTGACGCCCAATTTTGCGCTCAACGATATTGTGCTTTCCAAGGCCAACGCCGGGCGGATGATCGAATTCGAGCTAAGCATCGACGGCGAGTTCATCTATGTGCTGCGTGCGGACGGCATGATCGTGGCAACGCCCACCGGTTCCACCGCCTACGCACTTTCGGCCAACGGCCCGGTGCTGCATCCGTCGGTGGCGGGCATTGCCATTGTGCCGCTATGCCCGCACGGGCTGTCGTATCGGCCGATTACCGTGAGCGCGGCGAGCACCATCGAACTGGCGCTGGTGGCACCCCACGACGGACTGCTCTATCTGGACGGACAGGATCGTTTCGACGTCGGTGCCGGCGATCGCATCGTGATCCGCCATGCCGAGCGCAACATCGTCTTCCTGCATCCTCCGGGCTACAGCTATTTCGCCATGCTGCGCGAAAAGTTGCACTGGAGCGCCACCCCCAAGCGGGCCTGATTGCCCGATGTTACGCCGCCTGCTGATCCGCGATTTCGTTATTGTCGATAGCCTTGAACTGGTGTTCGAGGCTGGGTTCGTCGCACTGACCGGCGAGACCGGAGCGGGCAAGTCGATTCTGGTGGATGCCCTGTCGCTGGCCCTCGGCGAACGCGCCGATGGTGGAGTCGTGCGCGTCGGCCGAGAGCGGGCGGAGATTTCGGCGGAATTCGACCTCGAACCGTCCAGCCCGGTGTTGGCCTGGCTGGCGGAAAACGATTTTGATGCCGACGGCGGCGTTTGCCTGTTGCGCCGGGTGATTGAAGCTGGCGGCCGCTCCCGCGCCTACGTCAACGGTGCGGCCGCCACGCTGGCGCAGCTTAAAACCGTGGCCGACGGACTTGCCGATATCCATGGCCAGCATGCTCACCACTCCCTGTTGCGTGGCGATGCGCAGCGCCAGCTGCTCGACGGCCATGCCGGACTTGAGCCGCTGGTCGAGGAGGTGGCTGCGGCCTACGCTGCCTGGCAGCGCTTGAGGCGGGCCAGGGAGGAGGCCGAGCGCGACGCGGAAGCCGGTGCCCGCGAGCGCGAATTGCTCGAATGGCAAGTGAATGAATTGGAAACCCTCGACTTCACGGATGATCGTTGGGAGGAGGAAAACCGCGAACACCGACGGCTCAGCTACGCCGCCAGCCTGATCGAAGGCGCCGCCGCCGTGGTCGAAATGCTCGATGAAGGCGAGATGGCGGCGACCGCGGCCATCGATCGGGTGTTATCCAAGCTGCGCGATATGGCGGAAGTGGACCCGACGCTGGCCGAGCCGACGGCCTTGATCGAAGGCGCGCGCATTCAACTCGCTGAGGCGGCCCATGCGCTGGCGCGCTACCGCGAGCGTCTCGACCTCGACCCCGGACGCTTGGAGGATTTGGAAACGCGGCTGGAAGCCGTGATGGCCATGGCGCGTAAGCACCGGGTGGCGCCGGACGACCTGACGGAATTGCAAGTGCGGCTTACCCGCCGTCTTGATGAATTGCGCTTGACTGCCGATCCGGCGGCGCTGGCCGAGCGCGAGGCCAGCGCACGGCGCAGTTTTGAAGGGCCGGCGAAGAAACTCTCGGCTGCGCGTGCCAAGGCGGCGGGGGCGCTGTCGAAGCAGATCAGCGAAGCGATGCAGCAGTTGGCCATGGTCGGCGGCCGCTTCGAGATCGCTTTGCTGTCGACCGAAGACGGGGCCGGCTATGGCCTGGAAACGGTCGAGTTTCGCGTTGCCGTGAATGCCGGGCAGCCTCTGCGACCGCTGGCCAAGGTGGCGTCCGGCGGCGAATTGTCGCGGATCGGGCTGGCGATTCAGGTGATCGCTAGCGAGGCGAGCGAGGTGCCGACGCTGATTTTCGATGAGGTCGATGTCGGTATCGGCGGCGGAGTGGCTGAGGTCGTTGGCCGGTTGTTGCGCCAGCTAGGCGGAACGCGCCAGGTGCTGTGCGTCACCCACCTTCCTCAGGTTGCCGCCCAGGCCCGCTGGCAGTGGTCAGTGGCAAAGGAAACCCAAGGCGGGCATACGCTCAGTCGCGTAACGGCGCTTGATGCAAACGGACGGGTGGAAGAAATTGCCCGGATGCTCGGTGGAGTGAAAATTACCGATACCACCCGCGACCACGCGCGAGAAATGCTCAGCCAAGCCTAAATCTGGCCCAGATCGGGCAGTTAGCGCCGCTTGCCGGCAGGCTTTTCGACTTCAGGGCAGGTTGGTGGGCATTCGCCATCCGCACCCAGATGGCGGCATTCGCTCTTCATCGGGCAGAGCTTTTGCCCTTCGCAACCCGGTTTGTTGCACTCGGCGTAGAGGTAGAGTGCGTGCTCCTTGACGGTAAACCCACGTTCCTCTGCAATTTCGATCTGGCGCCGCTCGATTCCCGGGTCGTAGAACTCTTCTACCTTGCCGCATTGCAGACAAACCAGGTGGTCGTGGTGGCGCCCCTCGTTGAGTTCGAACACCGCCTTGCCGGATTCGAAAAAATGCCGCTCGATCAGGCCGGCCTGTTCGAACTGGGTCAGCACCCGATAGACCGTAGCCAAGCCGATATCGATGCCTTCGGTTAGTAAATGGCGGTAGATATCCTCGGCGGTCATGTGGCGGGCTTCGGATTTCTGAAACAGCTCAAGAATCCGCAGCCGCGGATAGGTGGCTTTGAGGCCGGTGCTCTTGAGACTGGCGGATGTCGGCATGGGCGAGTGCAGGTGGTCGCGGGATCGGGAAGGGGCCTATGATATAGTTTTCCGCTATCCGGGAGAATCCTCCCGCTCCCATCGAGGTCTTGCGTGAAGCGAATTTCTCCAGTGCTGGCGCTGCTGCTGGCAGCATGTGCCGATTTTTCGGACGTGAAAGTGACCGACTACCTGACGCCTTATCGAATCGACGTTCGTCAAGGCAACTACGTTACCCAGGAAATGGTGGGCCAATTGAAGCCCGGTCAGACCCGAGATCAGGTACGGTTCATCCTCGGTTCCCCGCTGATTACCGACAATTTCCACGCTGATCGGTGGGATTACGTCTATCGCTTCCAGTCAGGCACCGGCGAAGTGCGATCGCGCAAGCTGGCAGTGTTCTTCGCCGATGGCAAACTCACCCGGCTGGCGGGCGATGTGACCGGCGGCGATGGCGATAAGACCGATGCCGCCGCCGCCGCGACGGCGCCTCGTGTGGTCAGAATCGGCCCTGCGCCGGATGCGGTCAAACCTGCAACGAACTGATTGTCAGCCATGGAAAAAATCCGCTACGCCATCGCTGGCAGTTCCGGCCGCATGGGCCGCACTCTGATCGAGGCGGTGTTGAGTTCTCCCGACGGCGTTCTTTCTGCAGCGCTGGATCGCCCCGACTGCGGCTTTATCGGCCGCGATGCCGGCGAACTGGTGGGGGCGCCGTGCGGAGTGAAGGTGGGCAGCGATCTGGATGCCGCGCTCGCTGCGGCCGATGTGTTGGTCGACTTTACCCGCCCCGAAGGAACCCTCGAACACCTGAACGGCTGTCGCCGCCACAAGGTGCATGCGGTGATCGGTACCACCGGATTTTCCGCCGAGCAAAAGCTTGCCATCCGCGATATGGCTGAAGAGATCCCGATTGTCTTTGCGCCGAATATGGCGGTCGGGGTGAATGCGGTATTCAAACTGCTCGATGTCGCGGCGCGCATTCTGAACCAGGGTTATGACATCGAGGTCATCGAAGCCCATCATCATCACAAGGTCGACGCGCCCTCCGGCACGGCGCTGCGCATGGGCGAAGTGGTGGCCGAGGCGCTCGGCATCGATTTGGCGCAAAACGCGGTTTACGGCCGCGAGGGCCATACTGGCGAGCGGCCACCTGCGCAGATCGGTTTTTCGACGATCCGCGGTGGCGATATCGTTGGCGATCATACGGTCCTCTTCGCCGGGGTCGGTGAGCGCATCGAGATTACCCACAAGTCGGCCAGTCGAATGTCCTACGCGCTGGGTTCGCTGCGGGCCGCACGGTTTTTACGCGGCAAGGCACAAGGCCTGTACGACATGCAGGACGTGCTCGGTTTGCGCTGATTTCCCGGACAGGGCTTCCTTCTGTCGTTGCTTTGGGAGGTGGGGTAACTGTATAATTTCAAGGTTTGCCGAAGCAGGTAGGAGCCGCACATTCCGCTTTCGGTTTCCCCTCGCGCCGCTTGCGCCGACGATAACAGGAGCCTCACCGTGTCTCAATTCCCGCCCGCCATTCTTGCACTTGCCGACGGGACGGTTTTTCGGGGCAAAGGCATTGGCGCTATCGGCTCCAGCGTCGGCGAGGTGGTGTTTAATACCTCGATGTCCGGCTACCAGGAAATTCTCACCGATCCTTCCTATTGCCGCCAGATCGTCACCCTGACCTATCCCCATATCGGCAACTACGGCGTCAACAAGGAGGATGCCGAGTCGGACAAGGTTTTTGCCGCTGGTCTCGTGATTCGCGACCTGCCGCTGCTGGCTTCGAACTTTCGCTCCGAGCGGACCCTCGATAGCTATCTCAAAGCGGAAAATGTAGCTGCCATTGCCGATATCGATACCCGCAAGCTGACTCGCATCCTACGCGAAACGGGAACGCAGGCCGGCTGCATTGCAACCGGTAGCGGGCTAGACGAAGGTGCGGCCGTTGCTGCGGCCAGCGCTTTTCCAGGGTTGGCTGGAATGGATCTGGCCAAGGTGGTCAGCGCGACGGAGTCCTACGTCTGGACAGAGAGCGAATGGAGGCTGGGCAAAGGGTACGGGCGGCAGAATGCTCCCAAATATCACGTGGTGGCCTACGATTTTGGCGTCAAGCGCAATATCCTGCGCATGCTGACCGAGCGAGGCTGCCGGCTGACTGTGGTGCCGGCTCAGACGTCAGCTAAGGATGCGCTGGCGCTGAATCCGGACGGGATTTTCCTCTCCAACGGCCCCGGCGATCCAGAGCCCTGCGATTACGCCATCGCTGCGATTCGCGAATTCCTTGATCGCAAGCTGCCCACCTTCGGCATCTGTCTCGGCCATCAACTGATGGGCCTCGCTGCCGGGGGTAAAACCCTGAAAATGAAGTTTGGCCATCATGGCGCCAATCATCCGGTCAAGGATATCGATAGCGGCCAGGTTCTGATTACCAGCCAGAATCACGGTTTCGCCGTCGATCCGGCCACCCTGCAGGGCAACGTGCGCACGACCCATGTCTCGCTATTCGACGGCAGCTTGCAAGGCTTGGCTTGGACCGACCGACCGGCTTTTTGCTTCCAGGGTCATCCTGAGGCGAGTCCCGGGCCGCACGACGTGTCGTACCTGTTCGACCGCTTCATCAAACTGATTGCCGACAATAAGGCGCCCCATGCCTAAGCGCACAGACATACATTCGATCCTCATCATCGGCGCCGGCCCGATCATCATCGGCCAGGCCTGCGAGTTCGACTACTCCGGCGCGCAGGCCTGCAAGGCCCTGCGCGAAGAAGGCTACAAGGTCATTCTGGTGAATTCCAACCCGGCGACGATCATGACCGACCCGGACATGGCCGACGTCACCTATATCGAGCCCATTACCTGGCAGGTGCTGGAAAACATCATCGCCAAGGAGCGGCCGGATGCGGTGTTGCCCACAATGGGAGGGCAGACGGCGCTCAACTGTGCGCTCGATCTGGCCAAGCACGGTGTGCTGGAAAAGTACAACGTCGAGATGATCGGCGCGTCCAAGGAAGCCATCGACAAGGCCGAGGATCGCGAAAAGTTCAAACGCGCCATGACCAAGATAGGTCTTGGTTCGGCCCGTTCCGGTATTGCCCACAGCCTGGAAGAAGCCATGCAGGTGCAGGGCGCGCTGGGCTTTCCCTCCATCATCCGCCCCTCATTCACCATGGGCGGCAGCGGCGGCGGCATCGCCTACAACCAGGAAGAGTTCGCCGAAATCTGCAAGCGCGGTTTGGAAGCCAGCCCCACCAAGGAACTGTTGATCGAAGAGTCCCTGCTTGGCTGGAAAGAGTACGAGATGGAGGTGGTGCGCGACCACAAGGACAACTGCATCATCATCTGCTCGATCGAGAACCTTGATCCGATGGGCGTGCACACCGGAGATTCAATCACAGTCGCTCCGGCGCAGACGCTGACCGACAAGGAATACCAGATCATGCGTAACGCATCCATTGCGGTGCTGCGCGAGATCGGCGTCGATACCGGCGGTTCCAACGTGCAGTTCGCGATCAACCCCAGCGATGGGCGGATGATCGTGATCGAGATGAACCCCCGCGTTTCGCGCTCTTCGGCGCTGGCATCGAAGGCGACCGGCTTTCCCATCGCCAAGGTGGCGGCCAAACTCGCTGTCGGCTATACGCTGGACGAACTCAAGAACGACATCACCGGTGGCGCCACGCCGGCCTCCTTCGAGCCCTCCATCGACTACGTGGTCACCAAGGTGCCCCGTTTCGCCTTCGAGAAGTTCCCCCAGGCCAACGATCGCCTCACTACGCAGATGAAGTCGGTGGGTGAGGTGATGGCCATGGGACGCACTTTCCAGGAATCGCTGCAAAAAGCGTTGCGCGGCCTGGAAGTGGGCGTCTACGGCCTTGACGAACTGGAAGCCGAGCACGAGGAAATCGATCGCGAGCTGGCCAATCCCGGCCCGCAGCGCATCTGGTATGTCGGCCAAGCCTTCCGCGAAGGCTATTCGATGGACGAAGTGTTCAACCTGACCAAGATCGATCCATGGTTTCTGGTGCAGATCGAGGACATCGTCAAGACCGAGGAATGGATTCGCGCGCAGTTGCTGGACGAAATGGATGCGGAAACCCTGCGCGGCATCAAGCGCAAGGGCTTCTCCGACCGGCGCATTGCGACCCTGTTGAGCACAGGAGAAACCCTGGTGCGGGTTCGCCGCCATGCGCTGGGCGTGCGCCCGGTGTTCAAGCGCGTCGATACCTGCGCCGCCGAGTTTGCCACCTCCACCGCCTACATGTACTCCACCTACGAGGAGGAGTGCGAGTCGCGCCCGAGCAACAAGAAAAAGATCATGGTTCTCGGCGGCGGTCCCAACCGTATCGGCCAGGGCATCGAGTTCGACTACTGCTGCGTGCATGCCGCGCTGGCGATGCGCGAAGACGGTTACGAGACCATCATGGTCAACTGCAATCCGGAGACCGTGTCCACCGACTACGATACCTCCGACCGCCTCTACTTCGAACCGCTGACGCTGGAAGACATCCTCGAAATCGTCGAGGTGGAGAAGCCCTACGGCGTCATCGTCCAATTCGGTGGTCAGACGCCATTGAAGCGCGCGCGCGACCTGGAGGCCAACGGTGTGCCGATCATCGGTACCACGCCGGACATGATCGATGCTGCCGAAGACCGCGAGCGCTTCCAGAAGCTGCTCCACGATCTGGGTCTCAAGCAACCGCCGAATCGCACAGCGCGCACCGAAGAAGATGCGATCCGCCTCGCCGCCGAAATCGGCTATCCACTGGTGGTGCGCCCCAGTTATGTGCTCGGCGGCCGCGCCATGGAAATCGTCCATGAGCAGAAGGATCTTGAGCGTTACATGCGCGATGCGATCAAGGTCTCCAACGATTCGCCGGTGCTGCTCGACCGTTTCCTCAACGACGCCACCGAAGTGGACGTGGATGCGTTGTCCGACGGCAAGCAGGTCATTATCGGCGGCATCATGGAACACATCGAGCAGGCTGGCGTGCATTCCGGCGATTCGGCCTGTTCCCTGCCGCCCTTCACCCTGTCGAAAAAGATCCAGGACGAATTGCGTCGGCAGACCGAGATGATGGCCATGGGCCTCAACGTTGTCGGCCTGATGAATGTGCAATTCGCCATTCAGGGTCACGGCGACGATGCCGTGGTGTATGTGCTGGAAGTCAATCCGCGCGCCTCGCGTACCGTACCCTTCGTCTCCAAGGCCACCAGCATTCCACTCGCCAAGGTGGCGGCGCGCTGCATGGCAGGCCGCAGCCTGGCGGATCAGGGGGTGACCCGGGAGGTGATCCCGCCGTATTACTCGGTCAAGGAAGCCGTCTTCCCGTTCAACAAGTTCCCCGGCGTGGATACCATCCTCGGTCCGGAGATGAAATCCACCGGGGAGGTGATGGGCGTTGGCCGCAGCTTCGGTGAAGCCTTCGTGAAATCGCAACTGGCGGGTGGCACCCGGTTGCCGAAGAGTGGCAAGGTGTTCATCAGCGTCAAGCCAGCCGACAAGGCCAAGGCCGTCGAAGTGGCGCGCGAATTGCACGAACTCGGCTTTGTGCTGGTCGCCACACGCGGCACCGCCGCGGCTATCGAAGCCGTCGGGTTGTCGGTGACAGCGGTGAACAAGGTCACCGAGGGGCGCCCGCACATCGTGGACATGATCAAGAACAATGAAATCGCCCTGGTGGTGAATACGGTGGACGAGAAGCGTACCGCCATCGCCGATTCGCGCTCGATCCGCACGTCGGCGCTGGCGCAAAAGGTCACCATTTACACCACGGTGGAAGGCGCCCGCGCCGCCTGCGCGGGTATGCGCCACGCCGGCCTGGAAACCTATTCGTTGCAAACCCTGCATCGGGAACTTGTGGCATGAGCGGCAAATTCCCCATCACGTTGCATGGCGCCGAATTGCTCAAGCAGGAGTTGCATCGCCTTAAGACGGTAGAGCGTCCGGGCGTCATCGCCGCCATCGCCGAGGCCCGCTCTCACGGCGACCTGTCGGAAAACGCCGAGTACGATGCGGCGAAGGAGCGGCAGGGGTTCATCGAGGGGCGCATCGCCGAGGTCGAAGGCAAACTGTCGAACGCCCAGATCATAGACCCCAAGTCGTTGGACGCCGACGGTCGCGTGGTTTTCGGTGCGACCGTGGAAATGGAAGACGTCGAGGGCGACAAGACCGTCACCTACCAGATCGTCGGCGATGATGAAGCCGACCTGAAAGTGGGCAAAATCTCGCTCAATTCGCCAGTCGCACGCGCGTTGATTAGCAAGTACGCCGGCGACGTGGTGGAGGTGCATACGCCCGGCGGTGTACGCGAATACGAAATCCTCGATGTCCGCTACGAGTGATTAGAGCGGATACGGTGTGCCGCAATAATTGCGGCGATTGAAACGGACGCGGGGTACCGCTGCAATCGCCGCAAAGCATGGAGCCTGCCATGAACAACACGTTCGCCGAAAGCCTCTACTCCGTTGCAGTTGCGCTTTGGGTCGGCGGCATGCTGGCCATCGGCTACGTTGCGGCGCCTGTGCTCTTCAACGGGCTGGCAGATCGTGGCACGGCCGGCAATCTGGCGGGGGCGATGTTCGCGGTAATGGCCTGGATCGGTTTGGCGTGCGGTGCCTATCTGTTGCTCTATCTGGCTGTCCGACGCGGCTTGCGTGCATTCAAGTCCGGGGTGTTCTGGATCGCGGCGGCGATGGTGGCACTGACGGCCGCCGGGCACTTCGGCATCCAGCCGATCCTGGCCCAGCTCAAGGCCGATGCCTTGCCGCGGCAGGTGATGGAAAGCGCGGTGCGCGACCGCTTTGCCACTTGGCACGGAATTTCCAGCGGACTCTACCTGTTGCAGAGTTTGCTCGGGCTGTGGCTGGTAGTCTGGCAGGAGAGAGGAAAGCGGTAGCGCGCCTATCCGCCCCGGGGGAGGGCGAACTAGCGGGCGCTGCGCGTGCGCCGCTTTTCCAGCGCGGCGGCGGCCTGCTTCTTGGTCTTGGGCTTGGAGCCGCTGCGTCGGGTGGCGGGTTTCGCTGCCGTGTCCTCTGTAGCCGGTTTTTCCCGCCAAAGTATGAGGATGTTGCCGATGTGCTGCACCGGCGCGCAATGGACGGCGGCGCAGATTTCGTCGAGCAGTGCGGCTCGGTCGTCGCGCTCGCTGCCGTGGAGCTTGACCTTGATCAGTTCATGGGCCTTCAGCGCCCGGTCGATTTCGGCCAGAACTGCAGGCGTCAGGCCCTGCTGGCCGAGACTGGCGACGGGATTTAAATGATGGGCAGCGGCGCGGAGCGCCTTGCGCTGTTCGGTAGTCAGTTGGATCATGGCGTGCATTTTCGCATTAAGTAGGGCACAAGTCAGTGACGATCAGAACCAAGCGTTCGAAAAAGAGCAGCCATTACATGAATCAGCATGTGCATGACCCCTACGTGCTGAAGGCCAAGGCCGAAGGCTGGCGCTCCCGCGCTGTGTTCAAGCTACAGGAAATCGACGAGAAGGACAAACTGCTGAAACCGGGCATGACCGTCGTCGACCTCGGCGCGGCGCCGGGCAGCTGGTGTGAGTACGCCGTCAAGCACATCCAGCCGGGCGGGCGATTGATCGCGCTCGACCTGCTGCCGATGGAACCGATCCCCGGCGTAGTGTTCATACAGGGGGACTTTCGCGAAGAGGAAATCCTTCGCCAACTGGAAAACGCCCTCGATGGCCGCCCGGTCGACCTTGTTTTATCCGACATGGCCCCCAACTTAACCGGTATCGCAATGACCGACCAGGCGCGTATGGCGCATCTGATGGAATTGGCCCTCGACTTCGCCACCCGCCACCTGAAGGTCGGCGGCGATCTGCTGGTCAAGGTTTTCCATGGCAGCGGCTTCATCGAAGTGCGCAAGGCGATGCAACAGGCTTTCGCGGATCTGTCGGTCCGCAAACCGGCGGCTTCCCGCGACCGCAGCGCCGAAACCTATCTTCTGGCGCGGCGGCGCGTTTGATTGCCGGCGCGGTGAAACAACCCTACAATGATCCAATCCATGTCCCTGTCGGGAAAAGCGAGGCACGACCTTGAATAACATGTTCAAAAATATCGCCATCTGGCTCGTCATCGGCATCGTCCTGATGACGGTATTCAATCAGTTCAACACGCACCAGACGGCGCAGTCGGCAATGGACTATTCGCAGTTCCTCGACGAAGTGAAGCAGGGACATGTGACCAAAGTGGTGATTCAGGGCCGCACCCTGGAGGCCACCACCACCGACGGCAAAAAAATTACTACCTACGCGCCGCCCGACCTGTGGATGGTGTCCGATCTGCTCAAGAACGACGTCAAGGTGGTCGCCAAGCCTGACGAAGAGCAGTCCTTCCTGATGAGCCTGTTCGTTTCCTGGTTCCCGATGCTGCTGCTGATCGGCGTCTGGGTGTTCTTCATGCGCCAGATGCAGGGCGGCGGCAAGGGCGGAGCATTTTCCTTCGGCAAGAGCAAGGCACGCATGCTCGACGAGTCGACCAACAGCATCACTTTCGCCGACGTTGCCGGCTGCGACGAGGCCAAGGAGGAAGTTTCCGAACTGGTCGAATTCCTCCGCGATCCGGCCAAGTTCCAGAAGCTCGGCGGCCGCATTCCACGCGGTGTGCTGATGGTCGGTTCGCCGGGTACAGGCAAGACGCTGCTGGCCAAGGCTATCGCCGGCGAAGCGAAGGTGCCCTTCTTCTCGATCTCCGGTTCCGATTTCGTCGAAATGTTCGTCGGCGTCGGCGCCGCCCGTGTGCGCGACATGTTCGAGCAGGCCAAGAAGGCCGCGCCCTGCATCATCTTCATCGACGAAATCGACGCCGTCGGCCGCCAGCGCGGCGCCGGCCTCGGCGGCGGCAACGATGAACGCGAACAGACACTGAACCAGCTGCTGGTCGAGATGGACGGCTTCGAAGGCTCCGCCGGGGTCATCGTGATCGCTGCGACCAACCGCCCCGACGTGCTCGACCCGGCGTTGCTGCGCCCCGGTCGTTTCGACCGCCAAGTTGTCGTGCCCCTGCCCGACATCCGCGGCCGCGAGCAGATCATCAAGGTGCATATGCGCAAGGTGCCGGTGGCGCCCGACGTCGATGCATCGGTGTTGGCCCGCGGCTGCCCCGGTTTTGCCGGCGCCGATCTGGCCAATCTGGTCAACGAAGCCGCGCTCTTTGCCGCCCGCTCCAACAAGCGCCTGGTGGACATGGAGGATTTCGAGCGCGCCAAGGACAAAATCATGATGGGCGCCGAGCGGCGTTCCATGGTCATGCCCGAAGAGGAGCGCAGAAATACCGCCTACCACGAGTCCGGTCACGCGGTGGTGGCGAAGCTGATGCCGAAGAGCGATCCGGTGCATAAGGTCACCATCATCCCGCGCGGCCGCGCTCTCGGCCTGACCATGCAGTTGCCCACCGAAGACCGCTATAGCCAGGATCGCGTGCGCCTGCTCAGCACCATTACCGTACTCTTCGGCGGACGCATCGCCGAAGAACTGTTCATGAACCAGATGACCACCGGCGCTTCCAACGACTTCCAGCGCGCCACCGATCTGGCGCGGCGCATGGTCACCCAGTGGGGCATGTCCGACAGCCTCGGGCCGATGGTTTACGGCGAAGAGGAAGGCGAGATTTTCCTCGGCCGTTCGGTGACCACGCACAAGAACATGTCGGAAGCCTCGCTGCAAAAGGTCGACGCTGAGATTCGCCGCATCCTCGACGAACAATACGCGCTGGCGCGCCGCCTGCTTGAAGAGAATCGCGACAAGGTCGAAGCGATGACCGCGGCCCTGCTCGAATGGGAAACCATCGATGCCGACCAGATCAACGACATCATGGGCGGCCTGCCGCCGCGGCTGCCGAAACCGAGCAATTCGACGCCGAAATCCTCGCCCGACAACAACTCCGGCGCTGCGCCGACCGCAGCCGCGCCGGCCTGATCTTCACATAACGATTCTCCAGGGGCCGCCGCAAGCGGCCCTTTTCTTCTGCGATGGAACATCTCCTCCACTGCGGTCGTTTCTTCCTCAGCTTCGACCGGCCTTTGCTGATGGGTATCGTCAATCTCACCGACGATTCCTTCTCCGGCGACGGCCTCGGCGCCGATACCGAACGCGCGATCGCCCATGGATTGCGGCTGAAGGCGGAGGGGGCGGACATCCTCGATATCGGCGCCGAATCCACCCGTCCGGGCGCCGAGGCGGTAACCGCCGAGCGGGAAATTCAGCGCATCCTTCCGGTGGTCGCAGGCTTGCGCGACTGTGGTCTGCCGCTTTCGGTCGATACCATGAAGCCGGCGGTGATGAAGGCGGCGCTTGCCGCGGGCGCCGACATGATCAACGACGTCATGGCGCTGCGCACTCCGGGCGCGATGGAAGCCATTGCAGCAAGCAATGCCGCGGTCTGCCTGATGCACATGCAGGGCGAGCCGCGCAGCATGCAGGCCGATCCCCGCTATGGCGACGTGGTCACCGAAGTCGCCGAATTCCTCGCCGAGCGCATCGCGGCGGCCGAAGCTGCCGGCATCGGCCGCGAGCGCATCGTGATCGACCCGGGCTTCGGCTTCGGCAAGACTCTGGAGCACAATCTGCAATTGCTAAAGCAACTCGACGAACTGGTCGTCCCCGATCTGGCCCTGCTGGCCGGCATGTCGCGCAAGAACATGCTCGGTCTGCTCACCGGTCGCCCTGTCGAGGAGCGTTTGCCGGCCGGCATTGCCGCGCACCTGCTGGCCGTTCGGCGCGGTGCGCGGATTCTGCGCGTGCACGATGTGGCGGCGATGCGCGATGCGCTGGCGGTCTGGAATGCTGTTGAGGAGAATGGAAATGAGCCGTAAATATTTCGGCACCGACGGCGTGCGCGGCGAGGTCGGCAAGTCGCCGATCACCCCCGAGTTCGCCCTGCGCCTGGGCTATGCCGCAGGTACCACGCTGGTGGCGCGCGAACACCTGCCGGCCGGCGAACATCCGGCTGTGCTGATCGGCAAGGACACGCGGATTTCCGGCTACATGCTGGAAGCCGCATTGGAAGCCGGTTTCGCTGCCGCCGGCGTCGACGTCTGCCTGGTCGGGCCGATGCCGACCCCGGCGGTGGCCTACCTGACCCGCGCGCTGCGCCTCCAGGTCGGTGTGGTGATCTCCGCCTCGCACAACCCCTATCACGACAACGGCATCAAGTTCTTTTCCGCCCACGGCGCCAAGCTGCCCGATGCGATCGAGGCCGACATCGAAGCCCGGCTCGAAGCGCCGATGGGCTGCATGGAATCGGCGAAGCTCGGCAAAGCGCGGCGCATCGACGATGCCGCCGGGCGCTACATCGAGTTCTGCAAGAGTACCTTCCCCGGTGCGCTCGATCTGCGCGGCCTGAAGATCGCCGTCGACTGCGCCCACGGCGCCGCCTATCACATTGCCCCCAGCGTGTTCCACGAACTCGGCGCCGAAGTGGTGAAGATCGGCGTCTCGCCCAACGGTCTCAACATCAACGACCGTGTCGGCGCCACGGCGCCCGAAGCCTTGCGCAGCGCGGTGCTGGAGAGCGGCGCCGATCTCGGCGTCGCCCTCGACGGCGACGGCGACCGACTGGTCATGGTCGATCGGGCCGGGCGGCTCTATGACGGCGACCAGTTGCTCTACGTCATCGCCCGGCATCAGGCGCGTTCGGGCACGGTACCCGGCGTCGCCGGCACGCTGATGAGCAACCTCGGTTTCGAGCACGCGCTGGGCCGGCTGGGCATCGCCTTTGCCCGCGCCAAGGTGGGCGACCGCTACGTGCTGGAGCTTTTGCAGGAAAAAGGCTGGCTGCTCGGCGGCGAGAATTCGGGTCATATCCTCTGTCTCGACAAGCACACCACCGGCGACGGCATCGTCTCCGCGCTGCAAGTGCTGGCGGCGTTGCGCGCCAGCGGCGAAAGCCTGGAACAGGCCTGCGCCGACCTCGCCATGTACCCGCAGAAGCTGATCAACGTGCGCCTGCCGGCCGGTTTCGACTGGATGTCCGATCCCGCCATTCGCGCCGCCCAGAGCGCCGCCGAGCAAGCGCTCGACGGCGGCGGCCGCGTACTGCTGCGGCCGTCGGGCACCGAGCCGCTGCTGCGCGTGATGGTCGAAGGCAAGGAAGCCGCCGCCGTTGGCCGCCATGCCGAAGCCATCGCCGCCGCCGCACGCCAAGCCACCGGCCAGGCCTGAAATGCTGATCAACTGCGTCGTCTATCAAGAAGGGCGCAAGCTCCACGACATCCCCGTAGCCGACATCAGCGAGTATGTCTGCCGTGCGGATTGTTTCGTCTGGGTCGCCCTCAAGGATGCCGACGTCGCCGAACTGGATGTGATGAAGGAAGAGTTCGGGCTCCACGATCTGGCCGTGGAGGATGCGCACCACGGCCACCAGCGGCCCAAGGTCGAGGAGTACGGCGACCAGTTGTTCGCCGTGATCCAGCTATTGGAAATCAGCGGAGATGAATTGCGCCTTGGCGAAGTGGACATCTTCGTCGGCAGCAACTTCGTGCTTTCGGTGCGCAACCACAGCCAGCAGGATTTCCTCGGCGTGCGTGCCCGTTGCGAACGCGAGCCGCACCTGCTGCGCCACGGCGCCGGCTTCGTGCTCTATGCGCTGATGGATGCCGTAGTCGACCACTATTTCCCCATCGTGGACATGCTCGAATCGGAACTGGAAACCATCGAGGAAAAAATCTTCGCCAAGGGCACCGCGCGTTCCAACATCGAACGCCTGTACGCCCTCAAGCGCAAGGTGATGATCCTCAGGCATGCCGTCGCCCCGCTGCTGGAAGTCACCGGCAAACTCTCCAGCGGCCGTGTGCCCGAAGTTTGCGTCAACACCAAGGAATATTTCCGCGACGTGGCCGACCACCTGCACCGCATCAACGCCTCGGTCGACACCATCCGCGATACCATCGGCACCGCGATCCAGGTCAATCTTTCGATGGTCACCATCGAAGAGAGCGAAGTGAACAAACGCCTCGCCGCCTGGGCCGGCATCTTCGCCGTCGCCACCGCCTTCGCCGGCATCTGGGGCATGAACTTCGAACTCATGCCCGAACTGCACTGGCGCTACGGCTACCCCGCTGCGCTGGCCATGATCGCCGTGACTTGCGGCGTGCTGTATCGGCGATTCAAGAAATCGGGCTGGCTGTAGCCCGTCCGGGGCAACCCGTCACTGCTCCCGCAATTGCCCGTTACAATCCTGGCATATAAGAATGTCATGGTGGCGATATGGAGCACTGGGCTCACGTTCGGCAAGGCGATGGCGACGGCGGTGGTTGGACAGCTCACGATCTGGAAACTCACCTGCGCGAAGTGGCCCGTCATGCTGCGGCTTTTGCAACGCCGTTAGCGGGAGCTGATTGGGCTCGTATAGCCGGCCTCTGGCATGACCTAGGTAAATACCAGCCCGACTTCCAATGCTATATCCGTTCTGCCAGCGGCTTCGACGCACATATCGAGTCTGCTCCAGGTAAGGTCAAACATGCGATTGCCGGCGCAATCCATGCGATTGAAACTCGTGGCGCCTATGGCCGACTGCTGGCCTACCTGATTGCCGGCCATCATGCCGGTTTGCCCGATTGGCATCCTGGAGACGCCAGAGGCGCAGCCCTATCGCAGGAACTGAAAGACGAAGTCGGTACGCTTGCCAAGGCCAGGGCCGGCGGTGTGCCGCATGGGGTTCGCGATCCCGGCATTTCGCTGAGCAAGCCGCCCATCCATGAAGCACGCGAACTGCATTTCTGGCTGCGGATGTTGTTCTCCAGCCTCGTCGATGCCGACTTTCTCGATACCGAAGCCTTCATGGACGAGAACCGGGCCAGTCTGCGGGGCGACTACGCGCCGATTCCCGTTCTTGGGGCGGCTTACGATCGCTATATGGATGGCAAGTTCGCCGTAGCAGACAGCCATGTCAAGGCGCTTCGCGCTGAAATCCGCGATACCTGCCTCGCTCATGCCGCCGAAGCGCCGGGTCTTTTCAGTCTCAGTGTGCCTACCGGGGGAGGCAAGACCCTGGCTTCCCTTGGCTTCGCCCTGCGGCATGCGCAAGCGAATCAGCTCAAGCGTGTCATCTACGTTATTCCCTACACCAGCATCATCGAGCAGACAGCCGATGTGTTCCGCAGCGTGTTCGCCGATATCGAGCCTTCTCCCGTCATCGAACACCACAGCAATCTGGAGGTCGACAACGAGACGCCGAAGAGCCGCCTCGCCTGCGAAAACTGGGATGCGCCGATCGTCGTGACCACCAACGTCCAGTTCTTCGAGTCGCTCTATGCCGCAAAACCCTCCCGCTGCCGCAAGCTGCACAACATCGCCGAAAGCGTGGTGATTCTCGATGAAGCGCAATTGTTGCCAGCGGAATATCTTGGCCCTGTCCTCGACGCCCTGCGACAACTGGTGGATCGTTATCGTGTGACAGTCGTACTCTCAACCGCCACCCAGCCGGAATTGGGTAAGACACGCAGCGATCCTTTTGGCCGAACGGTACTGAAGGGGCTGGGGCAAGCGCGAGAACTGGCGCCCGACCCGGCGCGGCTGTGCCGAGAGCTGGAGCGGGTGACGGTGAGTTTGCCCAAGGCCCCCGAAGATCGTCGTAGTTGGGATCAGGTGGCTACCGAATTGATTGAGCACGAGCGGGTACTTTGCATCGTCAATCGCCGTAACGACGCCGAAGAACTTTGGAGAAAACTTCCCGCAGGTGCCATTCACCTTTCCGCCCGCATGTGCGGTGCCCACCGTGCCCAGGTGATCGCTGACATCCGCCAGCGCCTGGTCGATGGACAGCCGGTACGGGTCGTCAGTACGCAGTTGGTTGAAGCCGGCGTCGATCTCGATTTTCCGGTGGTCTATCGTGCGATGGCCGGGCTGGATTCCATTGCCCAGGCGGCGGGACGCTGCAATCGCGAAGGAAAAATACCGGGCAAAGGTGGCCGGGTAGTGGTCTTCAATCCGCCGCAACCTTCACCCAGCGGTTTGCTGCTCAAAGCGGAGCAGGCTGCACAAAGAGTTTTGGCGAGATCATCTGGTGAGCCACTGACGCCGGCAAACTATGCGCGTTACTTCGATTTTTTCTACAGCGACCTGAACGGCTACGACAAGGAGAAGGTAATGGAGCTGCTGACCCGCGATGCCGGAAAAGGAGAAATCCAATTTCGCACAGCGGCGGAGAAATTCCACCTGATCCCGGATCAGGGACAGCGGCAGATATTTGTTCTCTGGGGAGAGGGCGCAGAACTCATCGATCTCCTGAAGCAAATTGGCCCGAACCGCGACCTGATGCGTCGTTTGCAAAGGCATTCGGTGACGCTTTACGACTATCAATGGAAAAAGCTGCTGGCGAACGGTGATCTGGAAATCCATGAGGACTTTCTGATTCAGAAAAGCGCTGCTCTGTATCACGAGGTTCTGGGATTGTTGCCGGAGGTGACGGACTATGAACCAGAGAAATTATTTGAATGAAATCACCCGCTTATGCGGGTGGTTTCAATTTCATCCCCTACGGTTAAAAGGTTTCAATCCTCGCTTCCTTAGTAGGAGGCGCAAGTAACTTCTACAGCACTTCATAGAAGTTACGTAGCAGATTCTAGTAAGATCGCTAAGATCATGCAATAACCTACGGTTAAAAGGAAGTTGACTTTGCGTTGATGGGGGCTTATTGTCGCCACCGTGATATTTGCGTTGGAGGACGGTATGAACCCTATCGTTGCTGTGGCCCAAGAATTTTTTCGGTTTTTGTTGGCGGCGCCATTTGTGAAGTTTTTGACTTTTCTGCTGTTCCTCTTGGCGTTGGTCTGGATATATCGCTTTCTTGGTGGATAGTTACAGAGGGTCGAACATGAAATCCTATTGCCTTGAAGTCTCCGGCGCCTTCGCCTGCTTCACCCGGCCGGAAATGAAGGTCGAGCGGGTGAGCTACGATGTCATCACGCCTTCGGCGGCGCGCGCCGTATTCGAGGCCGTATTGTGGAAGCCGGCGCTACGCTGGCGCGTCCGCAAGATCGAGGTACTGAATCCCATCCGCTGGATTTCTCTGCGCCGCAACGAGGTCGGTGCCGTCGTCCCGGTCGGCAGCGTCAAGAGTGCGATGAACAAGGGTTCCGGCGATCTTGCCCTCTACATCGAAGACGAGCGCCAGCAAAGGGCCGGCCTGTTCCTGCGCGACGTGGCCTATCGTCTGCATGCGGACCTGGATGTACTGCCTACGGCTGGCGCCAACAACCCGCCGGCAAAGTTCTGGGAGATGTTCGAGCGCCGCGCCGGCAAGGGCCAGTGCGTGAATCAGCCCTACCTGGGCTGCCGCGAGTTCGCCTGCGATTTCCGGTTGGCGGGCGAGAACGAACCCGCCGCGCCGATTGCCGAAACCCGCGACTTGGGCTGGATGCTGCACGACATGGATTTCACCGATGCCGCCGATCCTAAGCCGCGTTTCTTTCGCGCCGAGTTGAAAGCGGGCGTGCTGACGGTGCCGGACGCCGAAAGTGCGGAGGTGCGGGGATGATCCTCCAAGCCCTTAACGACTACTACGCCCGCAAGGCGACCGACCCGCAGACCGGGCTGGCGCCGGAAGGATTCGAGCTCAAGGCCATTCCCTTCGTGCTGGTGCTGGACGAGGCCGGCCGGTTGGTGCAGTTTGCCGACCGGCGGGAAGGCACGGGGAAGAAGAAGGAAGCCAAGGCCGTGCTGGTGCCGCAAGGCATCAAGAAGACATCGGGCGTTGCCGCCAACCTGCTTTGGGACAACGCCGAATATGTTCTCGGCGTCGTTGCTCGGGGCAGGCCGGAGCGGGTGGCCGAGCAACAGCTTGCCTTCGCTGCCCGGTTGCGCGAAGCCTTCGGCGAAGCGCCGGACGATGTCGGGCTGCGGGCGGTATTCGCCTTTCTGGAGCGGCATAGGAGCGAAGCGCTGGAGGCACTGGCGGTCGATCCCGCATGGCCGGAAATCCTCGAAACGAATCCGCTGATGACTTTCCAGTTGAATGCGGATACCGAACTGGTTTGCCAGCGGCCCGCCGTGATTGCAGCCCTGACAGCCGCAGGAGGCGATGCGCCGGACGGCCGCTGCCTCGTTTCCGGCGAGCCGGATGTCATCGAGCGTCTGCACCCAGCCATCAAAGGCGTGTGGGGGGCGCAAACGTCCGGCGCCAATATTGTTTCCTTCAACCTCGGCGCTTTCAATTCCTACGGTAAGAACCAGAGCTTCAATGCGCCGGTGGGCAAGCGCGCCGTCTTCGCCTACACCACGGCACTGAACCATCTGCTGGCCAAAGGCTCGCGCCAACGGGTGCAAGTTGGCGACGCCTCCACTGTGTTCTGGGCGGAGAAAGCCAGCGGGGCGCCGTTCGAGGCCGCTTTCCTCGACTTCCTCGGCCCGCCGCGAGACGATCCCGATCAAGGCACGCAGGCGGTGGCGAGCCTCTATTGCAGCGTCAAGGAAGACAAGCTCTTTACTAGCGACGACAGCCAGCGGTTCCATGTGCTGGGCTTGGCCCCGAATGCGGCGCGTATCGCCGTGCGCTTCTGGCACGCGTCGACCATCACCGAATTGGGACTTGCCTTCCAGCGCTACTTCAATGAAGTGGAGATCGTGCGGCCGGCTTACGAGGTCGGCGCTCCCCTGTCTCTCTTTCGCCTGTTGGCGGCCACTGCCCTGCTGGGCAAGGCCGAGAACATTCCACCCAACCTGGGCGGCGATGTTACGCGCGCCATCCTCAAAGGACACCGCTATCCCGAAACCCTGATGCAGGGTGCGCTGCGGCGTATTCGTGCCGAGCGTGAAGTAACTTATCCCCGTGCCGCCCTGCTCAAGGCTTGGCTCATTCGCAACTGCAACGACAAGGAGATTACCGTGTCGCTTAACGAAACCAATATCGACCCCGGCTACCGCCTCGGGCGCCTTTTCGCAGCGCTTGAACGGATACAGGAGCGCGCTCAGGGCAACCTCAACGCCAGCATCCGAGAACGCTACTACGGCGCGTTTTCCGCGACGCCGGTGACGGTGCTGCCCCTGCTGATGAAACTCAAGAATCACCATCTCGCCAAACTGCCCAATCGCGGCGAAGCGGCGAATCTCGAAAAACTGCTTTCCGCCATCATCGACGGCCTGGGCGATATACCCGGTCGCCTGAGTCTGGCCGAACAGGCAAGCTTTGCCGTCGGCTACTACCACCAGCGCCAGGCGTTCTTCAACAAGCCCGATGCCGATACCCCCGATCAATCTGCCACTGAAAAGGAATGACCATGAGCCTCGATCATCGCTATGACTTTGTGCTTCTGTTCGACGTGAAGGACGGCAACCCCAACGGCGACCCCGATGCCGGCAACCTGCCGCGGCTCGATGCCGAAACCGGCCATGGCCTGGTGACGGACGTTTGCCTCAAGCGCAAGGTGCGCAATTACGTCGGCATGTCGCGTGGGGAGCAGCCACCGTATGAAATTTACGTCAAGGAAAAGGCCGTGCTGAACAAGCAGCACGAGCGTGCTTACGAAGGCATCGGCAAAGCCGATCTGCTCAAAGGCGACGACAAGAAACGCAAGGGCGGCGATGCGGTCGACGAAGCCCGGCAGTGGATGTGCAAGAATTTTTTCGATGTGCGTACCTTCGGCGCCGTGATGTCCACCGGAGTGAACTGCGGCCAGGTGCGCGGCCCGGCGCAACTTACCTTCGCCCGCTCCGTCTCCCCTGTGGTTGCGCTGGAGCACTCCATTACCCGCATGGCCGTTGCTACCGAAGCCGAGGCCGAAAAGCAGCAAGGCGATAACCGCACCATGGGGCGCAAGTTCACCGTCCCCTACGGCCTCTATCGTGCCCACGGTTTCGTTTCTGCGCATCTGGCCAAGCAGACAGGCTTTGGCGAAGACGACCTCAAGCTGCTGTGGGAATCGCTGGTCAATATGTTCGACCATGATCGCTCGGCGGCAAGAGGCGAGATGTCCACGCGGGGTCTCTATGTCTTCAAGCACGAGGGCGAGTTGGGCGATGCGCCGGCGCATGCTCTGTTCGATCAGGTGAAGGCGGTGCAGACCGTGCCGTCTGCGTCGGCTCGCAGCTTCGCCGATTTCACCGTCACTGCACCTGCCGCCGGTACCCTTTCCGACTTTCCCCGAGTGACTCTGGAGCGGATTGTCGGCTAAGGTTTGTCTATATTGATCGTATCTCATGGGCTACAATAAGCCGTGAAGCAGATTTTCACCACCGAGGTATTCGATGCTTGGTTCTCGGGCTTGCGTGATGCACGCACACGCGTGCGCATCCAGGCCCGCATCGACCGGGCAAGCTTAGGCAACTTCGGCGATTGCGAGCCGGTGGGCGAGGGGGTGTCGGAAATGCGCATCCACTACGGCCCCGGCTATCGGGTGTATTTCGTGCAGCGCGGTTTCGAGGTGGTGATCCTGCTGGCGGGAGGCGACAAGGCCTCCCAACCCAGGGACATCAAGCGTGCTTTGGAACTGGCGCGGGACGTGTAGGAGCGCATCATGGGATCGACCAAACTGCGGCCCTGGGATTCGGCCGAACACCTGAAGACCGAAGAAGATATGGTCTTCTATCTCGAAGCGTGCCTGGAGGAGGGCGATGCCGCGCTGATCGCACATGCCCTCGGCGTGATCGCCAAGGCCCGTGGCATGACGCAACTGGCACGGGATACCGGGCTCTCGCGCGAGAGTTTGTACAAGGCGCTGTCCGGCGAAGGCAATCCGGAATTCGCTACGGTGATGAAGGTGGTCAAGGCCCTGGGTTTTCGGCTCCACGCGGAGGCCGTTACGTGAAACGCGCGTAAGGAGATTGCCAATGTCTGAAATTCATTTTGTCGGTGAAACGATACCCGCTGTGATCCGCCTGCACTTCACCCGGGAAGAGGTGATTGCTGCATGAGTTTGCTGCGGGATAGTTCCGATGTCGAACCCATCCCCATTTCTGCGCTGGAACACTGGAGCTACTGTCCGCGCCAGTGCTGCCTGATCCATGCCGAGCAGGCATTTGCCGAGAACGTCCACACCTTGCGCGGCCAGGCGGTGCATTCCCGCACCGACGAGCCCGGCGTCGAAACGCGGCCCGGCCTGCGCGTGGCTCGGGCTATCCCGCTCTGGTGCGACCGTCTGGGCTTGGTGGGCAAGTCGGATGTGGTGGAGTTTCTGGCGGATGGCACGCCCTATCCGGTGGAATACAAGCACGGCAAGAAGCGGCAGAAGCAGCACGACGATATTCAACTCGCGGCCCAGGCCCTCTGCCTGGAGGAAATGGAAGGCCGCCCGGTGCCTTATGGCGCCATCTACCACGCCAGTTCCCGGCGCCGACGCGAGGTAGCGATCAGCGCCGAATTGCGTCAGGCGGTGGAAACTGCCATCGCAGAAATCCGCGCGGCCCTTGCCGCGCCCCGCCTGCCGCCGCCGGTGAACGACGAGCGCTGTAGCGAGTGTTCGCTGATCGATTTGTGCCAACCGGCCGCCGTGGCGGCAAGTGGCCAGCAGCGCCAACTGGCGGCCCATCTCTTTGACGCCGACGACGGGAGTTGATCGTGCAAACCCTGCTCAATACGCTCTACGTCACCACACCCCTGGCCTATCTGCACCTGGATAACGATACCGTGCGCATAGAGGTTGAGCGCGAAACGCGGCTGCGGGTGCCGCTGCATCATCTGGGCGGCATTGTCGTCTTCGGCAATGTGCTGGTGTCGCCGGCCTTGATGCATCGCTTGGCCGACAACGGTCAGAGCCTGGTGTTGCTGGACGGTCACGGCCGTTTCAAGGCGCGGCTGGAAGGCCCGGTGTCGGGCAACATCCTGCTGCGCCAAGCCCAGCACGGCAAGGCGGGCGATGCCGGCTTTGCTTTGGACATGGCGCGGGCCTGCGTCGCGGGCAAGTTGCGCAATTCCCGGCAAGTTCTGCTGCGCGGCGCCCGCGAGGCCAAGAGCGAGGACGAGCGGGCGGTCATTTCCCGCGGGGCCGATGATCTGGCCGCTTCTTTGCGTGCTTTGCCGGAGGCGGGCGATCTCGATACGGTCCGCGGCATCGAAGGCGAGGCGGCACGCCAATATTTCGCTTGTCTGACATGGCTGGTGAAAGCGGATGCACGCGGAGATTTCGCCATGGACGGCCGCAGCCGGCGCCCGCCGCGGGATCGTATGAACGCGCTGCTTTCCTTCCTCTATGCCATGTTGATGAACGATTGCCGCTCGGCCTTGGAGACCGTGGGCCTCGATCCGCAATTGGGCTTCCTTCACGCTGTACGGCCGGGGCGGGCGGCGCTGGCGCTCGATTTGATGGAGGAGTTTCGTCACCAGGCGGATCGATTGGCGCTGACGCTGGTGAACCGGGGTCAGGTGCAGGCGGACGATTTCGTCCTGCATGAAGGTGGTGGCGTGACTCTGGGCGAAAAAGGCCGCAAGGCCGTGGTGGTGGCCTGGCAGGAGCGCAAGCAGGAAACGCTTTCCCATGCGTTGCTGGAGCAGCCCGTGGCCCTGGGGCTCGTGCCTCAGCTTCAGGCCCGTTTTCTCGCGCGCACGCTGCGTGGCGACATGGAAAGCTATGTGCCCTTCCTGCTGAGGTAACGCCCATGCTGGTGATTGTCTGCTACGACGTGAATACCGAAACCCGCGAGGGGCGACGGCGCTTGCGCCGGGTGGCCAAAACCTGCGAGGGTGTGGGGCAGCGGGTACAAAAATCCGTGTTCGAATGCCAAGTGGATTTGGCACAACTGGAAGCGCTTGAACGCAAGCTACTGTCGGAAATTAGCCCCGCCGAGGACAATCTGCGGCTCTATCGCTTGGCCACTTCGCGGGGCTGCGAAGTGCGGGAGCACGGTATCTTCAGGGCCACCGATTTCGATGGCCCGTTGGTGGTGTAATACCCTCCATCGCCGAACGCCGCGGCGCGAACCCCAAGCGCTCATAAATCGCCAGCAGGTCCGCGCAGCAGGTAAGTCGATGAATTTTCAGGACGGCGTAAGCCGATTGGGTAGCCAATGGAAGTATGGGAAATGGTTCGTGCAACGGTCCGCGCAAAGTGGGCCGAAATCCCAACACTTTCCGCCTGTTATGCGCGAACCGTCGCGCCCCTCGGCAACGAGGGGCGAGGATTGAAACCGCTCAAGCGGGGGTAACGGCATCCATTTGTATCGTCGCGCCCCTCGGCAACGAGGGGCGAGGATTGAAACAGGTGCCCGCCGAACGCAAGAACTCGCAAGTCAGTGTCGCGCCCCTCGGCAACGAGGGGCGAGGATTGAAACCTTTGAATGGCAAAGCCAGAAAGGACTGCATCATGTCGCGCCCCTCGGCAACGAGGGGCGAGGATTGAAACGGCATCCGGTCATCGGCGTAGTAGCCGGCCTGCACGTCGCGCCCCTCGGCAACGAGGGGCGAGGATTGAAACAAGTCTTTGCCGGCGCAACCCGGCAAGGTCATCCCGTCGCGCCCCTCGGCAACGAGGGGCGAGGATTGAAACGGTGCCGGTACAGCGCAGGCCGCGGCCAAGTGCGGTCGCGCCCCTCGGCAACGAGGGGCGAGGATTGAAACAACGAGCTGGCCAAGGAGCTGGGCGTCAAGATCAACGTCGCGCCCCTCGGCAACGAGGGGCGAGGATTGAAACGACTGTGGCCGAAACGAGAACCTTGAGGGAATGTGCGTCGCGCCCCTCGGCAACGAGGGGCGAGGATTGAAACCACTTTGGATTCCGCTTTCGGCGCCTCTGACTTATGTCGCGCCCCTCGGCAACGAGGGGCGAGGATTGAAACGACCCGCATGTCGCGGTGCATACGGCCTGGGACAGTCGCGCCCCTCGGCAACGAGGGGCGAGGATTGAAACATCTGCCCGCCGCCCTGCGCGTCGAGTACGGCCTGTCGCGCCCCTCGGCAACGAGGGGCGAGGATTGAAACTTCAGTGCTCATTATGGAGACCCCCAACGCAGAGTTGAGGTCGCGCCCCTCGGCAACGAGGGGCGAGGATTGAAACATTGGTTAAACATCTCCAGTTGCCCCACCGGCAGCGTCGCGCCCCTCGGCAACGAGGGGCGAGGATTGAAACAGGAATTGCTCGGGCATGCCGACGTCAGCACAACGCGTCGCGCCCCTCGGCAACGAGGGGCGAGGATTGAAACCTGTGGTCGGACGCCGGCGAGCGCTTCGTGCCGGGTCGCGCCCCTCGGCAACGAGGGGCGAGGATTGAAACAAGGAAGAGTGCAAGGACAAGCGCACAGGATGCCGTCGCGCCCCTCGGCAACGAGGGGCGAGGATTGAAACCGAAGGTAAACCTTCGGACGGCAAGCCGTCAAAGGGTCGCGCCCCTCGGCAACGAGGGGCGAGGATTGAAACCAACCAGACAACCGAGGATAAGCAATGACGAAAAAGTCGCGCCCCTCGGCAACGAGGGGCGAGGATTGAAACGTTTTCATTCATGGGGCCAATTGCTTAATTTTTAGGGTCGCGCCCCTCGGCAACGAGGGGCGAGGATTGAAACATTACCAATCTACAAATATAGCAACAAAGCAGAAAGGTCGCGCCCCTCGGCAACGAGGGGCGAGGATTGAAACTGTCCAAAATTGTTTGATCCGGGCCCACACCTGGCGTCGCGCCCCTCGGCAACGAGGGGCGAGGATTGAAACTCGACTATGCCTGGTGTCAGAACTTCGGTTACGGCTGTCGCGCCCCTCGGCAACGAGGGGCGAGGATTGAAACCAGCTCTGGACGGTCGGTGACTTGACGGCGAGCATGGTCGCGCCCCTCGGCAACGAGGGGCGAGGATTGAAACACCGAAGAGAGCACCAAGCTGGCCCGCGCCATGGGGTCGCGCCCCTCGGCAACGAGGGGCGAGGATTGAAACCGTGGTTCATTTGTCGTCCTTTCCCGGCGCAAGGCGTCGCGCCCCTCGGCAACGAGGGGCGAGGATTGAAACGATATGCCCGTCAGGCTTCTTCATTTCACGCTTAAGTCGCGCCCCTCGGCAACGAGGGGCGAGGATTGAAACCAGCCATCGCGTTACAAGGTATTCCACGGCGGCCGGTCGCGCCCCTCGGCAACGAGGGGCGAGGATTGAAACTTAACTGACACGGCCGACGCTCGCCTACTCTCCGAGGTCGCGCCCCTCGGCAACGAGGGGCGAGGATTGAAACAACGCGCAACTTGCAGGAGAGCGTCAAGGAGGATGTCGCGCCCCTCGGCAACGAGGGGCGAGGATTGAAACATCGAGGGCTACGGCGGAGCGATGATCGATGTGCGGGTCGCGCCCCTCGGCAACGAGGGGCGAGGATTGAAACCAAACGCGCCCAGCGACGTCGCTACCGGCCTGCCGGGTCGCGCCCCTCGGCAACGAGGGGCGAGGATTGAAACGATGGTGCCCCAGGTCAGAGTGCTCTGCCCGCCGGTCGCGCCCCTCGGCAACGAGGGGCGAGGATTGAAACCATCCTCATCAGGAACCGTGTTGCCGATGCCGGGTCGCGCCCCTCGGCAACGAGGGGCGAGGATTGAAACTTCGACAATTACGACCGAAGGGACAAGAAAACCATGTCGCGCCCCTCGGCAACGAGGGGCGAGGATTGAAACATCAACGTTTCGGCGTCCAGCATCATGTTCTCCAGTCGCGCCCCTCGGCAACGAGGGGCGAGGATTGAAACGTGTAGGTTTCAGGTGTAAAGGGTGAGTAGCAAAAGTCGCGCCCCTCGGCAACGAGGGGCGAGGATTGAAACATTACCGACACCGGCAAGAGCTTCATCCTGACCGAGTCGCGCCCCTCGGCAACGAGGGGCGAGGATTGAAACCCTTTCTTCGTTGTTCCGCCAGCGGCCTAACCCGTCGTCGCGCCCCTCGGCAACGAGGGGCGAGGATTGAAACATCGATGCGTGAGGCGGCGACCTTCTACCAGGAGGTCGCGCCCCTCGGCAACGAGGGGCGAGGATTGAAACCGCGGTGCCCTGGTAGTCCCAATGTGCGACCCAAGTCGCGCCCCTCGGCAACGAGGGGCGAGGATTGAAACAGGCCGATGGTGTTCTTGTTCGCTTCGAGGAAGGCGAGTCGCGCCCCTCGGCAACGAGGGGCGAGGATTGAAACGACGAGCCAGAATGGTATGACGCCGAACGACAAGTGTCGCGCCCCTCGGCAACGAGGGGCGAGGATTGAAACGTGGGACCAAGTGGCCGCGGGCGGCGCGGTGGACGATGTCGCGCCCCTCGGCAACGAGGGGCGAGGATTGAAACGGCGTTTCCCGTGCGCAACCGCCGCATTTCGCCCAGTCGCGCCCCTCGGCAACGAGGGGCGAGGATTGAAACCTGCCGGCGCCGCAGCAACTCAGGCGTATTGCCCGTCGCGCCCCTCGGCAACGAGGGGCGAGGATTGAAACAATTCCGGCAATGCGACGGACGTCTCAAAATTCAATGTCGCGCCCCTCGGCAACGAGGGGCGAGGATTGAAACTTCTGACCGACAGCGCGCACAAGCTGATGGCGCTGGTCGCGCCCCTCGGCAACGAGGGGCGAGGATTGAAACATTCTCTTGTGTCATTTGCTTCTCCGAACAAACCGTGTCGCGCCCCTCGGCAACGAGGGGCGAGGATTGAAACCCCAGTGGCACGGGCATCGGCACGGTTCAGAAGGTGTCGCGCCCCTCGGCAACGAGGGGCGAGGATTGAAACCATTTTTTCGTCCGTGGCGAGGGAGCCCAGCCGGGTCGCGCCCCTCGGCAACGAGGGGCGCGGATTGAAACATAAGCTAAGCAGAATTTCTTGGTTCTGTTGAAAGCAGGGTTTCCGTAAATTTCACTCCGTCAATCAAAATGGAGTGATTCCCATGAAATTCCCTCGCCGCACTTTCATTGCCGCTGCCCTTGCCTTTGGCCTGCTGGGTAACGCCCTCGCCGAAACCAGTCTGCTCAACGTTTCCTACGATCCGACGCGGGAGCTGTATCAGGACTTCAACGCCGCTTTCGCTAAATACTGGAAGGCGAAATCCGGCGAGGATGTCGCCATCAAGGCTTCGCACGGCGGTTCCGGCAAGCAGGCGCGGGCGGTGATCGACGGCCTTTCCGCTGACGTGGTGACGCTGGCGCTGGCTTATGACATCGACGCGATTGCCGAGAAAGGATTGATTGCTGCGGACTGGCAGAAGAAGCTGCCGCACAATGCGTCGCCGTATACCTCGACCATCGTCTTCCTCGTTCGCAAGGGCAATCCGAAGGGCATCAAGGATTGGGGCGACCTGATCAAGCCGGGCGTGGAGATCATTACTCCGAACCCGAAGACTTCCGGCGGCGCGCGCTGGAACTACCTGGCGGCCTGGGGGTATGCCAAACAGTTGAAAGGCGGCAGCGATGCCACGGCGCAGGACTTCGTCAAGAAGCTCTTCGCCAACGTCAAGGTGCTCGACTCGGGCGCCCGCGGTTCCACCACCACCTTCGTCGAGCGCGGCATCGGCGATGTGCTGATCGCCTGGGAGAACGAGGCCTATCTGTCGGTCAAGGAACTCGGCCCGGACAAATTCGAGATCGTCACGCCCTTACTCTCGATCCTCGCCGAGCCGCCGGTGGCCGTGGTGGACAAGGTGGTGGACCGGAAAGGGACGCGCAAGCAGGCAACGGCCTATCTGAACTACCTCTATTCCGAGGAGGGCCAGGACATCGCGGCGAAGAACTACTACCGCCCGACGGACAAGAAGGTCGCCGCGAAGTATGCCAAGCAGTTCGCCAATGTGAAGTTGATCAACATCGACGAGGCTTTCGGCGGCTGGAGCAAGGCGCAGAAGACCCACTTCGCCGACGGTGGCATCTTCGACCAGATCTCCGTGAAGTGAGCTGAGTCATGGCAACCACCCTGATCGTGCCCGGTCTCGACAACAGCGGCCCCGACCACTGGCAAAGCGGGTGGCAGGCGCTGGAGCCGGAATCGGTCCGGGTGGAGCAGGAAAGTTGGACGACGCCCGATCTGCCGCGCTGGGCGGCGAATGTGACGGCTGCCCTGGACGGGGAAAGCCGGCCAGTCTGGATCGTCGCCCACAGCTTTGGCTGCCTGGCGGCGGTAGTCGCCGCAACGCGGCGGCCGGGGGCGGTGCGCGGCGCATTCCTCGTCGCACCGGCCGATCCGCAAAAATTCGGCGTTGCCCATCATCTGCCGCAGGCCGCCCTGCCGTTTCCCAGCCTGCTGGTCGCCAGCAGTACCGATCCGTGGATCAAGCTGATGACGGCGGCGTTGTGGGCCGAGCGCTGGGGCAGCCGGCTGGTGAATATTGGCGCTGCCGGCCATATCAACGCGGCCTCGGGTTTCGGCCCGTGGATCGAAGGACGGGCGTTGTTCGGTCGTTTCTGCCGCAGCCAGCAGGAGTGGTTGCACGGCGACATCGGTGTCGATGCTGGCGAGGTGAAGTCTCAATTCCGTTTGGGCTGACCCTTCGACAGGCTCTCAAGAACGGACTTCATGCATCTTCGTGCCGGATTAATAGTTAGTTGGTCCCGAGTTTGATCGCCAGTCCGATCGCGGCGCACACTGCGATCACCTGGATCACATTGCGTTTGTAGCGGAACAGCGCAATCGCTGCGGCGACGGCGATCAATGCCGAGAGCCCGTCGAACGTTCCTGCGAAGCCCTGCGGCCACAGCACGTGGTAGCCGAAGAACAGCGCGAGGTTGAGAATCACGCCGACCACCGCGGCGGTGATTGCGCTCAGCGGCGCGGTGAATTTGAGATCGTTGTGCGTGCTTTCCACCAGCGGCCCGCCGGCGAGGATGAACAGGAACGAGGGCAGGAAGGTGAACCACGTGACCAGGGTGGCGGCCACCGCACCGGCCAGAAATAGGTGCTCCGCGCCGAAGACCGCTTTCACATAGCCGCCGACGAAGCCGACGAAAGCCACCACCATGATCAGCGGCCCCGGTGTGGTTTCGCCCAGCGCGAGGCCGTCGATCATCTGCGTCGGCGTCAGCCAGGCGTAGTGCCCGACCGCGCCCTGATAGACATAGGGCAACACCGCATAGGCGCCGCCGAAGGTGAGCAGCGCTGCCTTGGTGAAGAACCAGCCCATCTGCGTCAGCGTGTGCGTCCAGCCGTAAAGCGCGATGAGCAGGCCCATCGGCAGCAGCCACAGAAGCGCGCCGACGGCGCCGATGCGTAGCAGATGGGCGAGGCGAAAGCGCGCGTGTTCGGGCGTCGGCGTTGCGTCGTCGATCAGCGCCGGGCCGTAGGACTTTTTCGTCGCGGCGTGACCGCCGCCGACACTGAGTTTATCGGGCGCGATGCGTCCGCCGAAATAGCCGATCAATCCGGCCGCCGCAACGATGGCGGGGAAGGGCGCGTCGAGGGCGAAGATGGCGACGAATGCGGCGGCGGCGATGGCCCACAGCAGATTGTTCTTCAACGCCCGCGAACCGATGCGATGCGCCGCGTGCACCACGATGGCGGTTACCGCGGGCTTGATACCGTAGAACAAGCCGGCCACCAATGGCATCTCGCCGAAGGCGATGTAGAGCCACGACAGCGCGATCAGGATGAACAGCGAAGGCAGCACGAACAGCGCACCGGCGACGATGCCGCCCCAGGTCCGGTGCATCAGCCAGCCGATGTAGGTGGCGAGCTGCTGCGCCTCTGGGCCGGGCAATACCATGCAATAGTTGAGCGCATGCAGGAAGCGCTTTTCGCTGATCCAACGCCGGCGCTCGACCAGCTCCTGATGCATGATCGCGATCTGTCCCGCCGGGCCGCCGAAACTGATGAAGCCGAGCTTGAGCCAGAAGCGGAAGGCTTCGGCGAAGGAAACGGGTGGGGGTGCTTGTGTTTCGGTGTCCTGCAACGTATCCATGTTACTCACCCGCGGAGATTGGACCGAATTAGAGCAGGCCTTGGACGCATGTCGGAAAATTCGCGTCTGTGAGACGGGGATGCTGCCGGATCCCCGCGTTAATTACGCCGTTGTTGTATCGCTAAGGCAGGTCTTACTGTGCCGCGACGGGGCCGAATGCGACGACGTGGTCGACGTCGAGGCGGATGCCGATCGGTTCGCCCAGTGCGTGATTGTGGTGGGACGGGACCAGGGAAAGAACTTCGCGGCCCGAGGGCAGGCGGAGGGTATAGAGAAAGTTGGCGCCGCGGAAGGCTTTGGCGACCACGGTGGCTTGGATCGGCGATGCATCTTCGTGAATCACGTCGTCCGGTCGCAACAGCACCTCGATGCGACAGCCTTTGCCGCATTCGACGCAACTCGCCGCGCATTCAAGCGGCAACTGGCTATGCAGGACCCCGATTTCCAGCCGTACCGTATCGCGTGCCACCACATCGGCAGGAATGAACACGCCGTGGCCGACGAATTCAGCGACGCTGCGGGTGGCTGGGCGGTGGTAAAGGTTGTAGGGCGTGTCCCACTGTTCGATTCGTCCATCCCGCATTACGCCCACCACGTCGGCGACGGCAAAGGCTTCGTTCTGGTCGTGGGTGACCATGATCGCGGTTATCCCGGCTTCCTTGAGGATGGCGCGTACTTCCAGCGAAAGGCGTTCGCGCAATTCCACATCGAGATTGGAAAACGGCTCGTCGAGCAGGAGCAGTTGCGGACTCGGCGCCAGCGCCCGGGCGAGTGCGACGCGCTGCTGCTGGCCGCCCGAGAGCTGATGCGGATATTTGTCGCCGTGCCCCGCCAGGCCGACGCTGGCGAGCAATTCCTCGACGCGACGCTGCCGTTCTGCGGCAGACCGTCCGCGCAGGCCAAAAGCGATATTGCTTGCGATATTCAGGTGGGGGAACAACGCATAGTCCTGAAATACCATGCCGACGCAACGTTGCTCGGGCGGCACGCCGCTGACCTCCTTGCCGCCGATCCAGATGCCGCCCTGACGAATCTGTTCGAAGCCCGCTATGCAGCGCAGCACCGTCGTCTTGCCGCACCCCGACGTGCCGAGGAGACAGGCGATTTCGCCGCGGGCCACCGTGAGCGAAAGGTCGCGGACGACGGTGTGGTCCTGATAGGACTGAGTGATGCGGTCAATGCGAAGATGGGGCATGGCATGGGAGCGGCGGAAACGCGGCCATTATAATCGGCACATCTTGCGCCGCCTTCCTCTCCTTACCCCCCTGGTCGTCCTGATCGCCATCCTGGTGGCGATGCCGGTATTTTCGGTGGCTTCGCAGTTGTTCGTCGGCAGTACCGGCGAA
>JALNXH010000004.1 GCA_023230455.1 Rhodocyclaceae bacterium
CCATAGCGTGTCGCTCAGTCGCCAGTTGTCTTCTTTCGTCGCCAGTCCCATCGTCGTCTCCCTTCAGGATCGTGATGGAAGCTTTATCGGCAGAAATGCCATCTACTGAAATACGTTCTAAGTGGTACAAAGCAGCGGCCGAAAAGGGGGACGCTCAAGCGCAGCACAATTTCGGAATACTCATGTACTACGGGGTTGGGACAGAAAGAAACGAGGAACAAGGAAAGGACTGGATACGCCGTGCCGCTGATCAAAACAACCAGATGGCGATCCGTGCGCTCCAATCGCTCAAGTAGCCCAATCGGGTAAGGACCGGTTTCTAACCGGCCCTCCCCACACCACCCGGCATGCGGGTCCGCACCGGGCGGTTCATCAACAGGGCGCACACGATGTCCCTCATGCGTACCCGGAGGGCATTTCATACCCAGAGGGCACTTCGTAGCCGTGAGCCTTCATCCAAAGCTCGCGGCTGCTCGCCAATCCCTGCGCCCTCAACGTCGTCTATCGGGTGCCGTTTGTCGAAGAGGAAGACCGGACGGCGTCGATCAATATCTCGGCCAGCCGGTGGGGTTGGTCGATCATGATGGAATGGCCGCTTTGCTTGATCGAGACGACGGTCGCTCCGGCATCGGCACGAAACGGGTCGTACATGCCATCGCAGATGCCGCCCTCGGCGTAAATGTAGACGCGCTTCGCCACCTGCGCGCCTTTGCCGCTGAGGCGGATCGACTGGGTGAAACAGGCAAACGGATGGGGAACCGTCTTGCCGTCCATCCAGGCCCAGTCCGCAGGCGCAGCGGTGTCGAAAGCCGAGGCCGGCGACGGCGCCACGGCCAGCCCGGCGCCGGCCGCCGCCTTGCCCAAAAACACGTCCCGGTATTCCGGCCGCAGGGTGAAGAGCGTGTCGCCGTCTTGCGGCACCAGCGCATCGAGGTAAACCAGGGTGGCGATGCGCTCGGGAATCCGCTCCGCCACACCGGTGACGACCATGCCGCCGTAGGAATGGCCGAGGAGAACGACGTGCGACAGGTCTTCCCACAGAATCGTATTGGCGATGTCGTCGATATGCGTATCCAGATTGATCGGCATCTGCCTGAGATGCGAACGCTCGCCAAGGCCGGTGAGCGTCGGCCGGTAGACCGTGTGTCCCGCCGCTTCCAGCAATGCGGCGACCCGCCGGTAACTCCAGCCGCCCTGAAATCCGCCATGCACCAGAACAAAAGTGGCCATACCCGTTGTGTCTCCGTGTTCGTGAAGTTCGAATGATCGATCGTAACAAAACGATTGCGCTTGCCGGGAGCCGCCCGCCTGCGCACGGCGGACGCCTGGCGATGGACTATTTCCCCGCTGGCGCAGCGCCGATCCGTTCGCGCAGAGCGTCGAGCGCGCCCTGTTCGCCGCGGACGCGGAAGAAGGCGCCCTCGTCGTCGGCGTTCTCTGCCAGCACCTCGCAGTAGGCGAAGATTTCTCCGCGCAATTGTTGTGCAGACCAGGGCAGAAACAGCTCGGTCTCGACCAGATCGCGCTGGAAGAATGCGACGATCGCCTGGTGCAGCACCGCTACGTCTTCGGCGCGGCGCGCGCTCATCACGATGCACTGCGGGTAGCTGGCGCGCAGCGCCGCTTCGCGTTCGGCCTGCGCCGCGGCGTCGCCGACGTGGTCGATCTTGTTGAAGACGCGGAGGCGCGGCACGTCCTGCGCATCGATCTCGGCCAGTACATGGTCGGTGACCTCCAATTGCCGCTCGAACCCGGGGTCGCTGGCGTCGATGACGTGGAGCAGCAGCGCCGCATCCAGCGCTTCTTCGAGCGTGGTCTTGAAGGAGGCGACCAGCCCGTGCGGCAGGTTCTTGATGAAGCCGACGGTATCGCTGACCAGCACCCGCGGCAGGCTTTCGGGGTGGAGGGTGCGCACGGTGGTATCGAGCGTGGCGAAGAGCTTGTCTTCGACCAGCACCTCGCTGCCGGTGAGCGCGCGCATCAGGGTGGACTTACCGGCGTTGGTGTAGCCCACCAGCGCCACGCTGGCGTTGCCCTGCCGCCCCAGCCGCCGCGCGCGCTGCGTCCTGCGCTCGACCTCCATCGCGGCGATCTCCTTTTGCAGTTCGGCGATGCGGTCGCGGATCTTGCGTTTGTCCAGCTCGGTGTGCGATTCGCCGGCGCCGCGGCCGCCGGTGCCGCTGCGCTGCCGCCCCTGCGGCCCGGCGAGCTTGGCCGCCTCGCGCAGGCGCGGCGCCATGTAGCCGAGGCGGGCGATCTCCACCTGGGCTTTGGCGGCGCGGGAGCGGGCGTTGCGATGAAAGATTTCGAGGATGACCATGGTCCGGTCCATCACCTCGCAACCCACTTCTTTTTCCAGGTTGCGCGCCTGCGACGGCGATATTTCGTGATCGACGAAAACCGCTTCGACTTCGCCGCCCGCGGCCATGTCGGCCACTTCGGCGGCAATCCCGTTGCCCAGGCCGTGGTGCGGCGAAGGCTCGCGCGAAACGTCGTCGGGATCGGGTTCGTGGTTGACGAAACGGCGGATTTCCTCCCGCTTGCCGACGCCCAGGTAACCGGTGAAGTCGAAGCTGGAGCGCTTCTGCATGAAGCTGCGGATGACTTTGTAGCCCAGCGTCTTGGCCAGATCGCGCAGTTCGGCGAGCGACGCTTCGAACTCGACGTCGCTGACGTTCGGCAACTGTACGGCGGCGGCGATGGCGTAGCGGGGTTTTTCCTTGACTTCTATTTGCATGCGGAGAGCGTTTCTTTCGAGTGGACCAAGCCGGATAGTACCCGGCAAACTCGCGGCCAGGCTGGGCACGAACGACGAGGGAACGTCGCGCGCTGCCTCAGCGGGTGCGGATCCGCAAGGTCAGCAGATCGTCGCGCTGGATCATATCCATGCGCTTGAGAAAATTCTGCCCCAGCAGCGCCAAGTCCGCCCGCCCCAGATCGAGGCCGACGGCCACGTCGATCGGGCCCACCACCACGCCTCCGGCCTCCACGCTCTGGTTGGCGACGAGTTCGCCCTTGCGGCTGCCGTTGGCGGAATTGAAGGTGGTCGGGTAGCCGCCGGGCAGACCGGCGGCGGTCGCCAGGGCGCGGGAAACCGAGACCACCGTGGCTCCGGTATCGACCAGAAAGGTGACCGGCTGGCCGTTGATCGAGCCGGCCAGATAGTAGTGCCCGTCGCGGGAACGCGGAATGACGATCTCACCGTCGTTCGGCGCGGAAACCGCCACCACGGTCGGGGCCAGATACCGATCGAAGGCGAAATACAACCCGGCCATCAGGACCAGCCAGAACAGCAGGGCACGGAAATGCCATTGCGGATTCAGGTTCATGACGAGGCGAATCTCGGGGTCGCAGACATTCGGCTTTCCGGATGGCGAAGGGCGTCGTCGATCTCTCGCGGGGTTTCAGATACGTGCGCCGGCAGCGGTGCGCGCATCGTCGTCAACCGGCGCCAGGCCCTGCGCCGGAGCGGCAGCAAGGTGCTGAGTCAAGTCCTCTTCCGCCACGGGTGCGCGGCAGTCAGACCCGTGCGATGACGGCTTCGATTTCGGCGAAGGTGCGCGCCATTTCATGGGTCTGAATCTGCACCCCGAGTTGGCGGGCGATTTGCGACGCGGAGAATATGCCCAGCAGAGACTGCTTGCCGTCGTCGGCCTGGCCGACCACCAGCGCATGGGCGCGGCCTGCCGCTTTGAGGGTGGCGACGATGTTGCCGACCGACGCTTTGCGCACGTCTTCGATGTTGAGCACTTCCATCGCGTCCACCGGCACCATCAGGTCGGAAACGCACAGATCGTTGCGCTTGATGCGGCGGCCCTGGGCGACCAGCACGGGTTTCTCGCCGAGGACATCGGCCGAGGTGATCACGCCGGCAACCCGGCGGCCTTCGCCGACCACCAGCAACAGGCGCACACCACGCAGGATCATCGACTGGTTGGCCTGTTCCAGGGCGGCGTCGGGCGTAATGGTGGCGGACGGCACGCGGGCCAGGTCGGTCATCGCCAGAACGGCGGCGGAGTCGACATCCACCTTGGGCGGGTTGAACGCTTCCAGCACGTAGCAGCCGGCCGCCGCGACATTGGTCTGGGGTAGCGGCCGATAGACAGTCGAATGGCTCATGTTCCTTCTCCCGCGGTGACGACGATGTGGCGATCATACTGCTGCGGACGCGCACGCAACAGACCGATGCGGATAAATTCGATTGGCCTACCTATAATCGATTCAGAAGAACCGGTGTTCCACCGTGCGACAGCGCCGGCCCTCTTCCACGTTATAGGCGATCGGCATCCCGAACATAGGCGAACGGATAACATCGGATCAATCGAGGAGGACGTATGACGAACATCGCCGGCACGCCGTTTGAATGCCTCCGCTTCCTCGACGCGGAAGGCAAGCCGATCCGGCCTCTGCCCGACTTTGCCAGCGATCCGGCGGCATTGGAGCCGCTCTACCGGGCGATGGTGGCGACGCGGCTTTTCGACACCAAGGCAATCGCCCTGCAGCGTACCGGCCAGCTCGGCACCTTCGCCTCGTCGCTCGGCCAGGAGGCCGTCGGCGTCGGTATTGGCGCGGCGATGACGGTGGACGATGTGTTGCTGCCCTCCTATCGCGACCATGCCGCACAACTGTTGCGCGGCGTCAGCATGGTGGAGAGCCTGCTCTACTGGAGCGGCGACGAGCGCGGCAGCGATTTTGCGACAGCGCGCCGCGATTTCCCGAATTGCGTGCCGATCGCCTCGCAGGTCTGCCACGGCGCCGGAGTGGCTTATGCGATGAAACTGCGCCGCGAACCGCGGGTGGCGGTGTGCATCCTCGGCGACGGCGGCACCTCGAAAGGCGACTTCTACGAAGGCATGAATCTCGTCGGCGCCTGGACGCTGCCCCTGGTGCTGGTGGTCAACAACAACCAGTGGGCGATCTCGGTGCCGCGCAGCGCCCAGACCGCGGCACCGACGCTGGCGCAAAAGGCGCTCGCCGTCGGCGTCGAAGGCCTCCAGGTGGACGGCAACGACGTCGTCGCCGTCCGCCACGCGGTCGGCACGGCGCTGGAAAAGGCGCGCAACGGCGGCGGCCCGACGCTGATCGAGGCCCTCACCTATCGCCTCGGCGACCACACCACCGCCGACGACGCGACCCGCTATCGCGACGCCGAGGCGGTGAGCCGGCAATGGGCGCTGGAACCGATCTTGCGGCTGCGTAATTATCTGGTCGGGCAAAATTGCTGGAACGAGGAACGCGAGCAGCAACTGATCCGGGAATGCACCGAGCAGGTCAATCGGGCGGTGGCCGATTACCTGGCGGTGGCAGCGCCCAGCGTCGAACAGATGTTCGACCGTCTCTACGCCACGCTGCCGCAGGCGCTTGAGGGGCAGCGCAACGATGCGCGGCACTTCGCGGCTTCGAGCGGAGGCGACCATGGCTGAAGCGAACCTGGTCGAAGCGGTCAATCTGGCGCTGGCCTACGCCCTGGAACACGATCCGTCGGTGGTCCTCCTCGGCGAAGACATCGGTGTCAACGGCGGCGTGTTCCGCGCCACCGCGGGCTTGCAGGCGCGCTTCGGCGGCGAACGGGTGATCGATACGCCGCTGGCCGAAACGGCGATTGCCGGCGCCGCCGTGGGCATGGCGGCGGAAGGGTTGAAACCGGTGGCGGAAATCCAGTTCACCGGCTTCATCTATCCGACCCTCGACCACCTCATCAACCATGCCTCGCGCCTGCGCCATCGCACCCGCGGCCGGCTTTCCTGCCCGCTGGTGCTGCGCTCGCCGTTCGGCGCCGGAATCCATGCGCCGGAACATCATTCGGAAAGTCCCGAGGCGCTGTTCGCCCATATCCCCGGCCTGCGCGTGGTCGTCCCATCCTCCCCGGCGCGCGCCTACGGCCTGCTGCTGGCAGCGATCCGCGATCCCGACCCGGTGGTTTTTCTGGAGCCGACGCGGCTCTACCGCCTGTTCAAGCAGGAGGTCGCCGACAACGGCGAGGCGCTGCCGCTCGACGTCTGCTTCGTGGTCCGCGCGGGCAGCGACATCACCCTGGTGAGCTGGGGCGCGATGCTGCAGGAAACCCTGGCCGCCGCCGATGCGCTGGAGCAGGAAGGCATCGCCGCGGAAGTGATCGACGTCGCCACGCTGAAGCCGCTGGACATGGCCACGATTCTCGAATCGGTGGCGAAGACCGGGCGCTGCGTGATTGTGCACGAGGCGGCACGCAGCGGCGGCCTCGGCGCCGAGATCGCCGCCGGACTCGCCGAGCACGGACTGACTTCGCTGCTGGCGCCGGTCAAGCGCGTCACCGGCTACGATGTGGTGGTGCCGCTGTTCAAGCTGGAATACAACTATCTGCCGAGCGTCGGGCGGATTCTCGCCGCCGCGCGCGAAGCCATGGAGTTCGCATGAAACTGTTCAAATTGCCCGATCTGGGCGAAGGCCTGCAGGAAGCCGAGATCGTCGAGTGGCAGGTCAAGGTCGGCGACGAGGTTCAAGCCGACCAGCCGCTGGTTTCGGTCGAGACAGCGAAGGCCATCGTCGATATCCCCTGCCCGTTCCCCGGGCGCATCGCCAAGCTTTTCGCCCAGCCCGGCGATCTGGTACACATCGGTGCGCCGCTGGTCGGCTACGAAGGCGCGGCGGAGAACGACAGCGGCACCGTGGTCGGGGCGGTACCGGTCGGCCGCCAAGTGGTGGAGGAAGCGCCGGCCGCCGTCGGTTCCGCCGCCGGCGCGGCGGCGCGGGTCAAGGCGACGCCGGCGGTGCGCGCACTGGCCCACCGCCTCGACGTCGATCTGGCCATCGTCACACCGAGCGGCGCCGACGGGCTGATCACTGTCGCCGACGTGCAGCGGGTGGCCAAAATATTGGCCGAGCTCGGCCCGGCGGAACCGCTGCGCGGCGTGCGCCGCGCCATGGCGCAGAACATGGCCCAGGCGCATAGCGAGGTGGCGTCTGCCACCATCATCGACGACGCCGACATCGCCGCCTGGGCGGCGGGGGCCGACGTCACCATCCGCTTGGTGCGCGCGCTGGTCGCCGGCTGCGTCGCCGAGCCCGCACTCAACGCCTGGTACGACGGCCGCGCATTGGCGCGGCGGGTGCTGAAGAAGATCGATCTGGGCATCGCCGTCGACGCACCGGACGGGCTGTTCGTGCCGGTGCTGTTCGATGTCGGCAACCGCGAGCCGGCCGACCTGCGCCGCGGCCTGGAGCGGATGCAGGCGGACGTCAAGTCGCGCCGGATTCCCGCCGAGGAGCTGCGCGGCGCTACCATCACGCTGTCCAATTTCGGCATGATCGCCGGCCGCTACGCGGCGCCGGTGGTGGTGCCGCCGACCGTGGCCATCCTCGGCGCCGGGCGCATCCACGCGCGGGTGGTGGCCGCGGACGGACAGCCGGCGGTGCACCGGGTGCTGCCGCTCTCGCTGACTTTCGACCACCGCGCCGTCAGCGGCGGCGAGGCCGGGCGCTTCCTCGCCGCCGCGATCGCCGATCTGGAACGGGCAAGCTGAGGAACCACCGAACAAGTCCGTTCGCCCCACCGGGGATGTGTGCCCTTTAGGGTAGCCCTTCGGTCACGCTGAACCCGAACGGTGGGGTACGTAGATGTTTAGTCCCACAGTGTGCTGGGTTGGGTTGATAGTGAAGCGCTCAATGCTCCTTGCCGTCCACCCGCGGTTGCAGCAGATGCGGGATATAGCGAACACCGAGGATCGCGAAGCAGACGCACCAGCACGCCGCGGCAAGGCCGATCCAGAGCAGATAGGCGGCGGGGAAAAGCTGCGGCAGTACGACGCGCACGGCAAAGGCCGCCAGCATCATCGACAGCGCCAGCTTGTCGCCGGCATCGAACGCGACCTTGCGGCCGGTGTGCCCCTTCGAGATACGGATCAGCATCGCCGGGATGATCAGTCCCATCGCGCCGAAGGTGAATACGTGCACCGACATGCTGCCCACCCACGGCGGCGATCCGTTTGCGGCCGCGGCCTCCAGCAGCAGTTGCGCGACGATCGCCGCGTAGCCGACGTACATCACGGCGAGTTCGATCCGCCGCAATCCCAGATGCGGGCTCCACAGCACGAAACGCGCGCCGAGCAGCAGCGCCAGCAGGAGTTGAATCGGCACGGCGAGCGCCGGCGGCATGAAGCCCTGTAGCACCAGCGCCGCGGCCAGCAGCTTGATCGCGCCGTCGAGCCGCGGCTGGCGATACAGCGTGACCTGGAATACGCCCTTCATGAACTGGGTCAGCGTACGTTCCAGCATCACCAGAAACGCCATGCGGAACAGGCCGATGCACATGGCGACACCGATCTGGAAGGTGTCGGTGCCGAGCAGCAGCAGCTTTGCGGCGAGGAATGCAGGCAGCACGACCAGGAAGAAATAGTTGTCGCGGTAACTGTCCTGTTTGCGGTAGCGCAGCAGCGTCCACAGCAGCATCGCCACGATGGCGCCGAGGAACAGCGTGTTCGACAGCCAGAACAGCAACGGCGGCCACTCCTTGCCGCAGGCCATGCCGATCCGCTCCAGAATCCATGCAGCGACCAGCCCGATCAGCGGCAGCCCGTGAAAGCCGCGGACCTGTACCCAGTTCTTGGTGGCGGTGAGCAGAAAGCCGCCGAGAACGGCCCAGCCGAATCCGAAGAACATTTCGTGGGCGTGCCATTGCAACGCCGGCAACGGCCCGCCGGGCGACGCCAGCACACCGCTGAAGATCAGCGCCCAGAGCATCGGCAGGCTCAGGCCGGCGAGACAGGCAAGGCTGAAAAACGGGCGGAACCCGACAAGCCAGAACGGATGGGCGATAAATTTCATGGTGAGGGTCCGATCGGTTTGCGCACGGAATGGCGGCGCTGGCGGCCGATGGTACCGGAAGCGGCCGCGCGCATGAAATGCGTTGGCCCCCGGCGGCAACTGCCTATGGATTTGCACCGATCCCGGCTTGTGGGATAGCCTGCCGAGATGCTCTCAATCGCCGCCCTCACGCTCAAGAAATCGATCACCTTGTTCGCCCTGGTCGGACCCATCTCGATGATCCCGATCTTCCTCGCCGCGTCGTCCGAACTCGATGCGGCAGGCAAAGTCCGTTTCGCCCGCACCATCGCCGTCAGCGTCACCGTCGCGCTGCTGGTGGCAGCCTTCCTCGGCCTGCCCCTGCTCGGTCTGCTCGGCGTTTCGCTCGGCGCAATGCAGGTCGGCGGCGGCGTCATCGTTCTGCTACTGGCCATCGCCATGGTGCTCGGCAAGGAAACCAGCTTCAAGGGGTCGCCACCGCAAGGCGAACACGGGGTCCGCGCGGCTTCCATCGTTCCGCTCGCCATTCCCCTGCTCGCCGGCCCGGCAGCGTTCAGCTATGTGATGGGCAACAGCCTCTGGAACAGCTACGACGACCTGATCCATGTGGTGCTGCCGATCCTGCTCGTCGGCCTTGCGTGCTGGATCAGCTTTCGCCTCTCGTGCCAGGCGCAGCGGCAGATCCATCAGTCCACGCTGGATCTGGTGGAGCGCGTCGGCGGCTTCATCCTGGCGGCGATGGCGGTGGAAATGATGGCCTCCGGCCTGCGCGGCCTGTTCCCGGTTCTCAACCCCGCGTAGCCGGCGTGGCGGCCGCGCAGACGCTGGCGCTGCCGGGTTTCGTCGGCGCCAACCTGTTTATCGGCTACCTGTCGCTGCGCACCGGGCAATTGCCGTTTCGCCGCCGGGCGCCGTCGACATAGCCGAGCTCAACGCCGATTTCGCATTCTTTTGATCCAGGCCAGATTCCGCCCGCGGCGAATTGGGTAGTTTCCCTATTCGTCGTCCCCCTTTGAGCCGATCGGAGCCGTCCGCCATGCAGAGCCTGCGCGTCAATCTGGAACAAGATGAAATCCCCACCCACTGGTACAACGTGATTGCCGATCTGCGCACTCCGCCATCGCCGCCGCTCGGCGCCGACGGCCTGCCGGTCACCCCGCAGAAGATGGCGGAAATTTTCCCCATGCCGCTGCTCGAACAGGAGATGTCGGCGCAACGCTGGATCGAGATTCCCGATGAAGTGCGGCAGATCTACGCCCTCTGGCGGCCATCGCCGCTGTGCCGCGCGCTGCGTCTGGAACAAATGCTGGGCACCCCGGCGAAGATCTTCTACAAGTACGAAGGGGTCTCCCCGGCGGGCTCGCACAAGCCGAACTCGGCCGTGCCGCAGGCCTATTTCAACAAGATCGCCGGCACCCGGAAGCTGACCACCGAGACCGGCGCCGGCCAGTGGGGCTGTTCCATCGCCTTCGCCGGGCAGATGTTCGGCCTGCCGGTGCGGATCTTCATGGTCAAGGTGAGTTACGAACAGAAGCCCTACCGCCGCTCGATGATGCAGACCTGGGGCGCCGACGTCTTTGCCAGCCCGACCCCCCTGACCCAGGCCGGCCGCGACGTGCTGGCGAAGCATCCGAACAGCCCGGGGTCGTTGGGCATCGCCATCTCCGAGGCGGTGGAAGAAGCCGCCGCCAGCGCCGACACCTGCTACACCCTCGGCTCGGTGCTCAACCATGTGCTGCTGCACCAGACGGTGATCGGCCTGGAAGCGAAAAAGCAGTTCGACAAGATCGGCCTTTACCCGGACGTGATCTTCGGCCCCTGCGGCGGCGGATCGAGCTTCGGCGGCATCGCCTTCCCCTTTCTCGCCGACAAGGCGGCAGGAGAAAAGCGCGCCGCCAACCTGCGCTGCGTGGCGGTCGAGCCGACCTCCTGCCCGACCCTGACCAAGGGCGCCTACGCCTACGATTTCGGCGACGCCTCGGGGTACACGCCGCTTATGAAAATGTACACCCTGGGCCACGACTTCATGCCGCCCGGCATTCACGCCGGAGGCCTGCGCTACCACGGCGATTCACCGCTGGTCTCGCAACTGCTGCACGAGGCGGCGATCGAAGCGCTGGCGGTGCCGCAGGTGGCGACCTTCGAAGCCGGCGTGCAGTTCGCCCGCGCCGAAGGCATCGTACCGGCGCCGGAATCCTGCCACGCCATCCGCGCGGCGATCGACGAGGCGCTGCGCTGCAAGGCCAGCGGCGAAGCGAAGGTGATCCTGTTCAACCTGACCGGCCACGGCCATTTCGACATGGCCTCCTACGACCGTTATCTGGCCGGCAAGCTGGAGGATTACGACTACCCCAAGGAAGCGATCGCCGAGTCGCTGGCCCATCTGCCCAAAGTCGCCTGAACCGGCGGAACGAAACCCGCTGTTGCCATGCATTGAAACGATACGGAGGATGAGATGAACGTAGCCAAGCTGATTTCCCTGCTGGTGTTGGCGGCCTGCCTGCACCCCGCCGTCGGCCAGGAGGCCACGGAAACCGAAGGTGTGCAGAGCCGCGCCAATTTGCGGTTTTTCGATTCAAAACTGTTCGACGGCAAACTCTCCGAAGAACTGGACGGCAACAGCAACACCGTGGTGGTGAACGTCCCCGGACGAATTTCGCTGAACAGCATTCCGCCGCGCATCGACAAATGGATCACCGCCGTTGGCGAACAAGGCGCCGTGGAGATCAAGCTGCTGGAACAACCGGCTGGACGCACCCGCAGCCTGTTCGGCCTGATCCCCGACATGGTGGTATCGGCGATCAGGAACTGGCGCGAAGAGCGCATGATCGAGCCGGCCCGACGCTACAACGCCGTGGTCTACTACCGCCTCGACGCCAGCGGCGAACCATTGATCGAGAAGATCGTGTTCAACCGCAAGTAGCCGCCGCACCGCGTTGCAAAAGGAGAAAAGCGCCATGCCGATACGCATCCTGCTGATCCTGCTCGGCCTTGCCCTGTCGCCGTCCCCGACGCTGGCCCAGCCGCTCATGCTGGTCACCAAGGACGAGATGGCGCGGGAGGAGGCCTACGCCGCGCACGCACCGGAACCGCTGAAACTGCCCCGACGCACGCGCGCCCTTGGCGATCCCTGGATCGAGGTGAATTCGCCGCAGATCGGCAAACAGGCACTCACGTCGCCGCTGGCCATCGAGGTAGCGTTCAAGACGATGGGCGACGCGCAGATCGTGCCGCAGAGTTTCCAGGTGCTCTACGGCTTCCTCGGCATCGACATCACCGAGCGCATCCTGCGTCATGTGCGCCCCACCGAAGGAGGCCTGAGCGTCGGCCAGGCCGAAATCCCCAAGGGCAACCACACGCTGCGGATGCAGATCAAGGACAGCAAGGGGCGCCGCGGCGAAACGACGCTGGCGTTCACCATCGAATGACCACACCCTGCACGGAGCCATCGCCTTGACCCATCAAGAATCCATCTGGAGCCAGCGCTATCGGGAGGCGGGCGACGACTATCTGTTCGGTGTCGAACCGAACCGTTTCCTCGCCCACCGCGCGGCATTGCTGGAACGGGGAAGCAACGCCCTCTGCGTCGCCGATGGCGAAGGGCGGAATTCGGTCTGGCTGGCGGAACAGGGGCTGGCCGTCACCGCCGTCGAAATTTCCGCGGTGGCCGTCGAAAAGGCGCGGCGGCTGGCCGCCGGCCGCCGTGCGGAGGTGCGCTTCGAACTGGCCGACATGCTTGCGCCCGCCTGGCCGCCGGCGGAGTTTCAAGACGCTTTCGACTGGGTGATCGGCATCTTCATCCAGTTTGCGACGCCCGACGAACGGCAACGGCAGTTCGCCGCGATGAAGCGGGCGACCCGCACCGGCGGTCGCGTCGTGCTCCAGGGCTATACGCCGCAGCAGCTCGAATACCGTACCGGCGGGCCATCTGCGGTGGAAAACCTGTACACCGCCGCGTTGCTGCGCGCGGCTTTCGGCGACTGGGAGATCGAGGAACTCGTCGAGTACGAAGACGAACTCGCCGAGGGCGCGGCGCACCGCGGACGCTCGGCGCTGATCGGTCTGGTGGCGCGCAAGCCCGGCTGAACCGGGGCGCTCAGCCGGTGCCCGAGGCGACCTTGAGCACTTCCTCGATGGTAGTGATGCCGGCCGCCACTTTTTTCGCACCGGAGATGCGCAACGGTTTCATGCCTTCGCGCATCGCCTGTTCGCGCAAGCGGGCGATGTCGGTATCGGCGGTGATCAGCGCGCGCAGTTCGGGCGACATCAGCAGCAGCTCGTAGAGTCCGACCCGCCCCTGATAGCCGGTGCGGCGACACTCCAGACAACCCTGCGGGTGATAGAGGGTTGTCGGCCGGGAGGATTTGTAGGGCACAACCAGCCCGTTCCAGGCCGTCTCGTCCTCGGCACGCAGGCCGCCGGCGATCTTGCACGCCGGGCACAGGGTACGAATCAGGCGCTGCGCCATCACCCCGAGCAATACCGACTGGATCAGATAGGACGGCACGCCGAGATCGAGCAGGCGGGTGATGGCCGAGGCTGCATCGTTGGTGTGCAGCGTGGACAGCACCAAGTGCCCGGTCAGCGCCGCCTGGATCGCCATATCGGCGGTTTCCAGATCGCGGATTTCGCCGACCATGATGATGTCCGGGTCCTGCCGCATCAGCGAGCGGATGCCTTCGGCGAAGCCCATGCCGATTTCGGACTGGATCTGCACCTGGTTGAAGGAGGCCTCGACCATTTCAATCGGGTCTTCCAGCGTGCAGACGTTGACCTCGTCGGTGGCGAGTTGCTTCAGCGTCGAATACAGCGTAGTGGTCTTGCCCGAGCCGGTCGGGCCGGTGACCAGGATGATGCCGTTGGGCTGGCGCGTCATCTGCTGCCAGCGGCGCTCGTCGTCCTCGCCGAAGCCGAGTTCGGAAAAATCGCGCACCAGCACGTCGGGATCGAAAATCCGCATCACCATCTTCTCGCCGAAGGCGGTGGGCAGCGTGGACAGACGCAATTCGACCTCCTGGCCTTCGGGGGTGCGGGTCTTGATGCGGCCGTCCTGCGGGCGGCGCTTTTCCACCACGTCCATGCGGCCGAGAATCTTCACCCGGCTGGTCATCGCGTTCAGCACCGGCATCGGGATCTGATACACCTGATGCAACACGCCGTCGATGCGGAAGCGCACCACGCCGAACTCGCGCCGCGGCTCGATGTGGATGTCGGATGCGCGCTGGTCGAAGGCGTACTGCCAGATCCAGTCGACGATACGCACCACATGCTGATCGTTGGCGTCGAGGTTTTTGCCCTTGCCCAGCTCGACCAGCTGCTCGAAGTTGGACACCCCGACGCTGCCCATATCGCCGCGCGCCATGGCGCTCTTGATCGACTTGGCCAAGTTGTAGAACTCGACCTGGAAGCGGGCGATATCCTCGGGGCTGGCGATGACGCGGCGAATCTCCTTGCGCAGGATCGGCTTGAGTTCGGCCTCCCAGGAGCAATCGAAGGGTTCGGCCGTGGCGATCAGCACTTCGTTGGCACGCACCTCGACCGGGAGCACGCGGAAGCGTGCCGCATAGTTGCTGCTCATCACCTCGGTCACCACCGAGAAGTTGATTTTCAGCGGGTCGATGTGGAAATACGGCAGGCCCGACCAGGTCGCCAGCCACTGCGTCAGGGCCTCCATGTCGAGCACCTTGTGCGGCGGTTTCGAGGATTTCCAGCGCTGCTCGGCGACGACGATCAGGGGATGGATATCGCCCTTGAAATAGCGCCGCTCCAGCTTGAATTTCTCGCCGACATCGGCTGCCACGAGGCCGGATGCAACCAGCGCATCGATCACTTCGATCAGGCTCAGGCGATGGTCGGCAGGCGCGTCTCCAGGAGTATTCATCCGGCTATCCTCGTTTTTTGCGTGAATATAGCCCAGATTCGCAGCGCGGCCGCACTGCGCGGAACATGCCGGGGAAGTAGCGGAAGACGGGATGGGATTTCCGCGGTTCCTTTTATCTAAATCAAATGCAACGCAAGAAAAAGCATTAAGCTAAATGCACTGTGTGAACTCCGTTATTCCGCGTCTTCCAATTTTCGCTGCCCCGACCCCATGGATACTGCCCGACGCGGTTTTTTGCTCGGCAAGAAAAATACCCTCCCCGCCCGCCGCCCGCCGTGGAGCCTGGTAGAAGAGGAATTCACACGGCAGTGCACCCGGTGCGGCGACTGCATCGCGCAATGCCCGGTCCGGATTCTGTCCATCGGCGACGGCGGCTTTCCGACGGTCAGCTTCGCTGACGCCGGCTGCACCCTCTGCGGCGACTGTGCCCGTGCCTGTTCCAGCGGCGCCATCGCGATGGCCGACGGCGGCCGTCCATGGCCCTGGACAGCCACCATCGATGCCCGCTGCCTGGCCCGCGAGGGCGTGGTCTGCCGCAGTTGCAGCGAAGCCTGCGAGACCGGTGCCATCCGTTTCAAGCCCCAGCCCGGCGGCGTATCCCTGCCGCACCTGGACGCGTCCAGGTGCACCGGCTGCGGCGCCTGTCTGGCACCCTGCCCTGGCGGCGCCATCACATTGCAGGAACGGCCGATTGCCGAACCCGAGGTCTCCACATGAGTATTGTCAGTCTTGTGCTGCGTATCCACCCCCATACCCGCTCCGCGGCGGAAGCCCATCTGCGCGCCTTGCCCGGAGTCGAATGCCACGCCATGTCCACCGACGGCAAGCTGGTCGTAACCGTGGAAGACACGACCGGGGCCGCCGTATCGGACACCCTGATCGCCATTCACCGCATCCCCGAAGTGCTTGCCGCCACCTTGGCCTACGAGCATAACGACGCCCTCGATACGTCCCTTTCCGAAAATTCCCTCACCGAAGAGGCTCAATCATGACCATGAACCGACGCGATTTCATCAAAACCCAGGCCATCGCCGCCGCCGCGGCTTCTGCGGGCATTTCGCTGCCAGGGGCCGCTGCCCCGCAAGCGGCCGCAGCGCCTGCGGCCGACGCCAATATCCGCTGGGACAAGGCGGCCTGCCGCTTCTGCGGCACCGGCTGTTCGGTGTTGGTCGGCGTGCAGAACGGCCGGGTGGTGGCGACCCAGGGCGATCCCGATTCCCAGGTGAACCGGGGCCTCAACTGCATCAAGGGCTATTTCCTGTCCAAGATCATGTACGGCGAGGACCGCCTGACCCAACCCTTGCTGCGCATGAAGGACGGCAAGTACGACAAGAACGGCGAGTTCACGCCGATCAGCTGGGACAAGGCTTTCGACATCATGGCGGAGAAATGGAAAGCCGCGCTCAAGGCGGAAGGCCCCAGCTCCATCGGCATGTTCGGCTCCGGTCAATGGACCATCTGGGAAGGCTATGCCGCCGCCAAACTGATGAAGGCGGGTTTCCGCTCCAACAATCTCGACCCGAATGCGCGCCACTGCATGGCCTCGGCCGTCGCTGGATTCATGCGCACCTTCGGCATCGACGAACCGATGGGTTGCTACGACGACATCGAGCAGGCCGACGCCTTCGTACTGTGGGGCTCCAACATGGCTGAGATGCATCCGATTCTGTGGACCCGCATCACCGACCGCCGCCTGACCAAGACCGACACACAGGTGCATGTGCTGTCCACCTTCGAGCACCGCAGTTTCGAACTGTCCGACAACGGCATGATCTTCGTACCGCAGACCGATCTGGCCATCCTCAACTACATCTGCAACCACATCATCCAGAGCGGCAAGGTGAACGAAGCCTTCGTCAAGAAGAACGTCAACTTCAAGATCGGCGAAACCGACATCGGTTTCGGCCTGCGGCCGGTGCATGCGCTGGAGAAGGATGCCAAGTTCAACGGCTATCCCGGCGCCGACGGCAAGCCGAAGAACAATCCGAACGATGCCAAACCGGGTACGTTCGAGGACTTCAAGAAATTCGTTTCCGAATACACGCTGGAGAAGGTCGCCAAGCTCTCGGGCGTGCCCGCCGACCGGCTGAAGAAACTGGCCGAACTGTATGCCGACCCGAAGAAGAAGGTGGTCAGCTTCTGGACCATGGGCTTCAACCAGCACACCCGCGGCACCTGGGTGAACAACATGATCTACAACGTCCATCTGCTCACCGGCAAGATCTCCGAGCCGGGCAACGGCCCCTTCTCGCTAACCGGCCAACCCTCGGCCTGCGGCACAGCGCGCGAAGTCGGTACCTTCGCCCACCGTCTGCCGGCCGACATGGTGGTGACCAATCCGGCGCACCGCAAGCACAGCGAGGAAATCTGGCAGTTGCCGGAAGGCACCCTCAGCGAAAAGATCGGCTTCCATGCCGTAGCCCAGAGCCGTGCGCTAAAAGACGGCAAGCTCAAGTGCTACTGGACCAGCACCACCAACAACATGCAGGCCGGCCCGAACATCAATCAGGAAATCTATCCGGGCTGGCGCAATCCGGCCGCCTTCGTGGTGGTGTCCGACGTGTATCCCACCGTCTCGGCGCTGGCCGCCGACCTGGTTCTGCCGTCGGCGATGTGGGTCGAAAAGGAAGGCGCCTTCGGCAACGCCGAACGCCGCACCCAGTTCTGGCGGCAGCAGGTAAAAGCGCCGGGCAGCGCCCGTTCCGATCTGTGGCAGTACATGGAATTTTCCAAGCGTTTCAAGGTGGAAGACGTCTGGCCCGCCGAGCTGATCGCAAAGAAGCCGGAGTACAAGGGCAAGACCCTCTACGACGTGCTCTACGCCAACAAAGTGGTGAACAAGTTCCCCAAGGCCGATCTGGTCAAGACCAACGAACACGCGATCAAGAACTACGGCAACGATGAATCCGAAGTCTTCGGCTATTACGTGCAGAAGGGGCTGTTCGAGGAATATGCCCTGTTCGGACGCGGCCACGGCCACGACCTGGCCCCGTTCGAGATGTATCACAAGGCCCGCGGTCTGCGCTGGCCGGTGGTGGACGGCAAGGAAACGCTATGGCGCTTCCGCGAAGGCTACGATCCCTATGTGAAGGCGGGCGAAGGCGTGAAGTTCTACGGCCACAAGGACGGCAAGGCGGTGATCTTCGCTCTGCCCTACCAGGATCCACCGGAAAAGCCCGATGCCGAATTCGACATGTGGTTGTGCACCGGCCGCGTCCTGGAGCACTGGCACACCGGTTCGATGACCCGCCGCGTACCCGAGCTGCACAAGGCCGTGCCGGAAGCCCAGGTCTTCATGCATCCGGATGACGCCAAGAAGCGCGGTCTGCAACGCGGCATGCTGGTCAAGGTCAGTTCCCGGCGCGGCGAGATGCAGGCCCGGCTGGAAACCAAGGGCCGCAACAAACCGCCGGTGGGCCTGATTTTCGTCCCCTTCTTCGACGAGTCGCGGCTGGTGAACAAACTGACTCTGGACGCCACCTGCCCCATTTCCAAGGAAACCGACTTCAAGAAATGCGCGGTCAAGGTAGTGCGGGCCTGAGCGGTCGGCGCGTACGGACCTGAGCCGTGAACCACCCCCTGCCTCCGACACAGGAAGCGCCGCCGGCCGCCAGCCGGCGGCGCTTCCTCAACACCGTTGCCGCCGCGGCCGGCGGGGGGTGCCTGTTGGCACTGGGGGCCGGGCTGTATGCGCGCCAGGCCTCGGCGCTGCCGGCCCAAGCGCTGCGTCCGCCGGGAGCGCTGGCCGAGGCGGACTTCCTCGCCGCCTGCGTGCGCTGCGGCCTGTGCGTGCGGGATTGCCCGTATAAAACCCTCCAGCTGGCCGATCTGGGCGATCCGGTGGCGACCGGCACGCCGTATTTCACCGCCCGTGCCGTTCCTTGCGAGATGTGCGAGGACATCCCCTGCGTCAAGGCCTGCCCCACCGGCGCGCTCGACCACGCACTGACGGACATCAACGCGGCGCGGATGGGCCTCGCGGCGTTGGTGGATCACGAAAGCTGCCTCAATTTTCTCGGGCTGCGCTGCGACGTCTGCTACCGGGTCTGCCCAGTGATCGACAAGGCGATCACCCTGGAGTCCCAGCACAATCCACGCTCCGACCGCCACGCCATGCTGCTGCCGACCGTGCATTCCGATGCCTGCACCGGCTGCGGCAAATGCGAACGCTCCTGCGTGCTGCCGCAACCGGCGATCAAGGTGTTTCCGATCACGCTGGCCCAGGGTGCGCTGCCGGCCCATTTCCGCAAGGGCTGGGAAGAAAAGGCCCGCCACGGCGGCTCGCTGATCGGTGAACAGGTGGAACTGCCGGTGCGCGGACTCGACGCACCGCTCGCCGGCCGAACGCCGCTGGAAGGCCGCGTTTCCACCGCGCCGGCGCCGTTGCCGCCGCCGCCCGCCGCCGTTGCGAATACGCCGCGGAGCCTCGACTCGCAATGGAAACCGTAGCCATGACGCCCGCCGCCCGGCGCGCACGCGCGCACCCCGGTGCCGAAGCGCTCGCCGTCAAGGGCTGGTGGCGCGCGCAGCGCTGGCTGTTGCTGCGCCGTATCTCGCAACTGGGCATTCTCGCCCTGTTTCTCTGCGGCCCGCTGCTGGGCGGGTGGATCGTCAGCGGCAACCTCTCCTCGTCGCTGACCCTGGGGGTACTCCCCCTGACCGATCCCTACCTGCTGTTGCAAACCCTGGCGGCCGGACATCTGCCCTACCAGACCGCATGGATCGGTGCGGCGCTGGTCGCCGGCTTCTATCTGCTGCTCGGGGGCCGCGTGTTCTGCGCCTGGGTCTGCCCGGTCAACCTGGTGACCGATGCGGCGGCCTGGCTGCGACGCACGCTCGGCATCAGAACCGGACGCACGCCGGATGCGGCGACGCGCTACTGGCTGCTGGCGGGCACGCTGGCCGCGGCGGCCGTCAGCGGAAGCGCGGTCTGGGAATGGGTCAACCCGGTGTCCGTGTTTCATCGCAGCCTGATCTTCGGCCTGGCCGGAGGACTCTGGCTGATTCTCGGGATTTTCCTCTACGACCTGCTCATCGCCCGTCACGGCTGGTGCGGACACCTGTGCCCGATGGGCGCGTTCTACTCGCTGCTGGGACGATTCGCCCTGCTGCGGGTGACAGCGTCGGGACGCAACGCTTGCGACGACTGCATGGATTGCTTTGCCATCTGCCCGGAACCCCAGGTGATTCGCCCCGCCCTCAAGCCGACGGGACCGGCGAGTCCCATCGTCACATCCGTAAACTGCACTGCCTGCGGCCGCTGCATCGATGTATGCAGCAAGAATGTTTTTAAAATCACCCATCGGTTCGATCCAAGGAGTCCTTCATGAAGAATCCGACCCGCACCTCCCGCTCCCGCACGCTGGCCATCCTGCTGGCCCTCGGTCTCGGGCTGACCTCACTGCCTCCCGCCGCGCTCGCCCTCGATGCGCCGGCCCCGGTCAAGCTCCAATCCCTCCGCGGCGCCGAGATTCAGGCCATGGACCCGGAAGGCGACGGCACCCGCAACGACAAGGACCGGCCGCCGATCCCCCGCGACTTCGTCCAGCAGCCGCCGCTCATTCCGCACAGCGTCAAGGGATACGCCATCACCAAAAATTTCAACAAGTGCATGGACTGCCACTCTTGGACCCGCTACAAGGAAACCGGCGCCACCAAGGTATCCATCACCCACTTCAAAACCCGCGACGGCCAGGAGCTGGACAGCATTTCGCCGCGACGCTACTTCTGTAGCCAATGCCACATTCCGCAGAGCGACGCCAAACCGCTGGTCAACAACACCTTCCGCCGTGCCGAAGGCCTCAGCAGCAAATAAGAAAAGGAGAACGCTATGGCGAAATTCAACGAAGACGGCTTCCGTGAGCCGGCCAATTTCACGGACCGCATCCGGCTTGCGGGCATCGGTTTCATCGGCATGGTGTTCGTTGCCGGCATCATCGTCTGGGGCGGTTTCAATACGGTGCTGGAACTGACCAACCGCGAGGAATTCTGCATTTCCTGCCACGAAATGAATGACAACGTGTTTCAGGAATACCGCAATACCATCCATTACTCGAACCGCTCCGGCGTCCGTGCCACCTGTCCCGACTGCCACGTGCCGAAGGAGTGGGGCCACAAGATCATCCGCAAGATCCAGGCGTCCAACGAGGTGCTGCACAAGGTGCTGGGGTCCATCGATACCCCGGAGAAATTCAACGCCAAGCGGTTGAAACTGGCCGAGAACGAATGGGCGCGGATGCGAAAAACCGATTCCCGCGAATGCCGCAACTGCCACCATTTCGAATATTTCGACTATGCGGAGCAGGGGCGTCGCTCGGCCAAGATGCACCAGACCGGACTCAACGAAGGCAAGACCTGCATCGATTGCCACAAGGGCATCGCCCACACCCTGCCGGAAGTCGAACAGGGCATCGGTGCTGACAAGCACGGCGCCGCGCCGGAAGTGTTCCATCCGGAAACGAAGCAACCCGCGACGGCACCTGCCGAGCCGGCCAAAGCGACTGCAACGCAGGACACGACAGCCAAGTAAGTCGATCGTGCCAAGGGGATAACGTCTCTACGTCCGAGATATCAGTAGGACCCGCAGAGGCGATTATTCCCGCATCAAAACGCCTGATCCCAGCGTATCGATAGCCGTATGGCCGAGTTAATGAGGCCGACCATGCTGTAGGTTTGAACAAAGTTCCCCCACTGCTCCCCGCTGCCAGGAGCTATGTGCTCCGCGAGCAGGCCATGTCGATTGCGGTAAGCCAGCAATTTCTCGAAAAGTTCGCGTGCCTCCTGGCGTCGGTCCAAGGCAGCCAGGGCATTGACGTACCAAAAAGTGCAAACAAGGAATGCATTCTCGGGTTCGCCAAAATCATCCTTTTCGACGTAGCGGAAAATGAAATCGCCGCGACGCAGGTCTTCTTCGACAGCAGCGACCGTGGCTGAAAAACGCGGATCCGCCGAGTCGAGGAATCCCACCTCGGCTAACAGTAACAGGCTCGCATCCATAGCCTCCCCATCGAATGTGGATACAAAGGCGCTACGCTGCTTGTTCCACGCACGCAGACAAATGGTTTTGTGAATGCGCGTCGCCTGGCGATGCCAGTGGCCCGATCGGTCATCAAGGCCAAGGCGGTTGGCAATGCGCCCCAGACGATCGCAGGCCGCCCAGCACATCACCGCCGAGAACGTATGAACTCGTGCGCTGCCACGCAACTCCCACAGACCGGCGTCCGGTTGGTCGTGGCAGCGCACGGCTTGTTCCCCAAGATGTTCAAGGCGATGGAAGAGCGCCTCATCGCCCCGACGGCTCAAGCGTTCGTCGAAGAAAATATGGGTGGCGGCAAGAATCGCCGAACCGTATACATCGTGTTGTATTTGGCGATAGGCAAGATTACCGATCCGCACCGGCCCCATGCCGCGGTAGCCGGAAAGCGTAGGAATTTCACGTTCATCTAATCCGGAGCGCCCATCGATCCCGTAGACCGGTTGCAACGTACCGTCCTCTGTATCAGCCGCGATATTGACGATATAGGCAAGATAGCGTTCCATCGTGCGGGTTGCCCCCAGCCGATTCAGTGCATTCACGACAAAGTATCCATCACGCAACCAGCAATATCGATAATCCCAGTTGCGACTACTGCCAGCCGCCTCAGGAATCGATGTGGTCATGGCCGCAACGATGGCGCCGGTATCGTCGTAAGCATTCAGCTTGAGCGTAATGGCCGCGCGAATCACAGCAGCCTGCCATTCATACGGAATGCCGAGGTAACGCACCCACTCGCGCCAATACAGTACGGTTTCGTCGAAGAAGCGGCGACCGATTTCAGCAGGCCCGTCGTGTACCGTTTCATCGGCCCCGAGCAGCAGCGTGATCGTGTCGTCCAGGAAGAACGGCGTTTCCTGCAATACCGCAGTTAGCGAGGCATCGGTTGTCAGGCGAAGTGTTTGCCCAGGTGCGGCATACCGAATGTGGTTGCTACCCCAGGTTACCTCGGGCCTTCCTGCGCCGTTATCCCTGGCAGGACGAAGGCGCAGTGTTAAACGCGGGCTGCCCGAAAGACGGCGAATTTGACGTACTACCATCATGGGGCGAAACATGCGGCCGTATTGGCCGAAACGCGGAGCAAAGTCGGTGATTTCCAGAGTGCCGCCATGGCGATCATAAAGGCGGGTTATCAGAATTGCCGTGTTATCCAGGTAGGCTTGTTCTGACCGCAGGCATTCGGCCAACTCGATGGAAAAATAGCCGCCGTCATCGGTATTCTTGAGAAGCGAGCAGAACACTGGGTCGCCATCGAAACGTGGAAAGCAACCCCAAACAATCTTGGCCCGTGCATCGATCAGCGCGCTAATCGTGCAGTTTCCAATCATCGCCAAATCGAGGCTGTTCATTCCTGGCCTCTCAAGGCGGATGCCAGCCAGTGCCTTACATCGGCAACATCGGGAAGTCTATATCGTGCGCAACTCGGCCCTGTCCCAACTTTGACGGATATTCCATCCAACTTATTTACTTCGGAGAAGCCATGTTCATCGTTGAGGTCATCACCGATGAATACGGGAGTTCGGCCGCGGAAGGGGTCTTCGGAAAGATACTCGGCGATCGCCGTACCCTTATCAACGCCCGCAGGTTTGAGTTCCACCACGCATTTCCCTCGCTGCAACTCAAACGGCGTGTCAGTAATTTTGGAGAGCCTGGAAAGCAAGCGCAGCACATAGGTCCCCAGATGCGGCACTTTCCGATAATGAAGCGCCAACGTCAGTCCTTTGTCTTCGAGGATCAAACCGGTGTGGCGTTCAACGATAGGGGTCAATGCCTCCTTGATGGCGCACTTTGCTTTAGGAGGCGTCGCGTGTATCCAGAGGCGACCGGCACCGTCACGGCGCTCAAGCCCGTGTTGTCCGGCCATCGGGATGCGCGCCGATCCGACGAGCGAGTCAAGGTCCGAAAGAGATCGACCGCTTACCAGCGCCAGAGCACCACTACTTGCGCGATACAGCCGTGCAATCAGATCGAGCAAGGCCACGTCAACGAAGACATCGCTCGGCGTTTCCGCAATGTCTAGAAGCGTCCCATCGACATCGAGAAAGTAGGCCCACTCATTCCGAGGCGACGGCGGAGCAATGAACGGAGACATGATCACGCGTTCCCGGAACTCGATTTGTCGATTAACCGACTGCGACGACGCATGGAAGCCGCATCGAGCAGCATGCGGCCGGCCCAACGGAATACGTTGAATTCAGCAACCAGCCCGCGCATCAGCCGCATACGGTCGCGTTGTTCCTGGGCAGACATGGTCAGCCCCAGATGTAGCGCAGCTGCACATTGGTCAGCATCATAGGGATTGACGATCAAGGCTTCCGGTAGTTCACGGGCGGCGCCTGTGAATTGGGAAAGGAGGAGAACGCCCCGCTCATCGTCCCTAGCGGCAACAAACTCCTTGGCGACCAAATTCATTCCGTCGTGCAAACTGCTAACAAAACAGAGGTCTGCTGAACGGAAGTATTCATACACCTGTTGGGAATCATGGTGTTCGACCTTGAGCACGATTGGAGGCGGCCCCTGGCGAGTAAATCGACCGTTGATATGGGTCGCCATGGCGCGTACCTGCGCTTCGTGGTGTTGATATTCCTCGATACCCGAGCGGGTAGGTGCGGCGATCTGGATAAACGTGAAACGGCCGATCCATTCCGGATTCAGCTCCAGTAGGCGCTCGACAGCGCGGAATCTCTCGACAATCCCCTTGGTGTAGTCGAGTCGATCTACACCAATGCCCACCTTATGTTCGAAAGGCAGGCCGTTCAGCTGGCGAATATCGGAGCGGCAACTGGATATTTCTTTCCGCACTGCCTCGGCCTCAGGGGGCCAGGCAATCGAGATCGGATAGCGGCGTACAGCCGTTGATTTTCCACCGAAGGTGACGGTAAACGACTCCCGATCGACACGCGCTTCGAGAAACCGATCGACAGTATCGACAAAATTGTTGCAGTGGAACTGGGTGTGGAAACCCAGAATGCTGCTACCGAGCAGCCCAGCCAACACTTCTTCGCTCCAGGGGCAGATCGCAAATGATTCCGGATTCGGCCAGGGGATATGCCAAAAAGTGATGATGGTGGCGTTCGGCAACTCTTCACGGATCATCTTCGGCAACAGCGCGAAATGGTAGTCTTGAACGAAAACGATGGGATCTTTTGTCTTGGCCTCGCTCACGACGGCCTTGGCGAACTTACGATTGACCTCAACGTACTGCTTCCAGTCGTCAGAGCGGAAAGTCGGCCGGACATGCGCAATGTGACAAAGGGGCCACAGCCCTTCATTCGCCAGTCCGTAGTAGTAGCCGGCTTCTTCTTCCGGGCTCAACCAGACACGACGGATCTGATAGGCAGGTTTGTCCGGGGGGACGGCTATTCGATCGTTCTTATCCACGACAACCCTGTCTGCGGATCCACTGCCATGCGCGATCCAAGTCCCTGAACAGGCCCGCATGATCGGTTCCAACGCTGTCACCAAGCCGCTGGCAGGGCGCTGCACTTCGATACGCTCGCCCCTCCGTTGATGGATATAGGGTTCGCGGTTGGAAACCACGATGACGTCTTCGCCTCTCAATTCGCTGTGAAGAATTGCTCGCAGGGTTTCCGGCGTCCAAGTGATCTGACTTTCATCCCGTGATCGTGTCTCTGCTTCGAGCTCTTGAACCAAGCGCTGAAGGTCGCGGGCGATTGGCCTGAACTCGGGTGAATTCGGACGGACCGCCGAACCGGGGCGGCGTAACAGCCCTTCGCCCCGAAGTAGCGCTTGCATCCCCGCCATCCAGCCTCGCCAAGAGAGTTGGGCAATGATCACTGTGACCAGAGAAATCACTGCGGCAAGCGCCATGAAGAAATAAAAGACATAGCGCTTTGTTTCTTCGCTGCGCCGCGTGACGAAGCTCATGTCATGAATGATGACAAGCTTTCCTTCCAGCAGATCGTCTCCACTTGCTTTTACCGCGACGTGCAAGGGCCCTTGGTCGCTTTGCAATAAATGATCGCCCGGGCCTTCCCAGCGGCTGAGTTCGGAACAACGGATTGTTTTAGGAAGCGATCGGCTGGCGACTACCGGGCCGGCCGATGTTGCGCAATAACCGATTGCGAAGAGCCGTTCGTCTTGGATGATCCGGTTGAAAAATTCTCCTATTTTCATTTTCTTACCGGCAGCGAGTTGTTCCTGCAAGGGCTCCTGGATGGTATTGGCAATGAGTGCAGACCTTATATCAAGGTCGCGGATGAACCAGCGAAGCGTCAGTTGATCGACGAGAGGCGAAACGGCATAGGCAATGGCTGCCAATACCAGCATGAGAGGCAATACAAAGCGAAGAGAAAGCCTCATCGCACTCGACCCATATTGCGCGAAAAGGGGTTCATATACATTGCCTCCCAGCCAGCGCATATTCCCAAGACAGACTGGAATGCAAAAAATGGGCGGCAAAGAGGTTTCCCCGATGCCGCCCCAAGTCGCCTCCTAAGGAGAGTAGAAATCCGCTCCTAGTGCGCATATACCAATTCCACGTGCCGCACGTCGTTTAGACATGAGGGGACTTTGCACTTGCTGGCGGCCATACCGGAGGCTTTCACAATCCTGCGAATCTGACGGCGCCCGACTCCGAACGTACGCAATAACGTTGCCACCGCGTTCAAGCGCATTTCGACAATAGCTAGGTTGTAGCTACGGCTGCCGCGGGACTCGGTATAGCCGACCAAGGTGACCGTAAGCTTTGAATTTTCCTTTAAGCGAGTCGCATGACGCTTCAGAACCGCCGTGTTGGGTCCGTCGATACGGGTTTCTCCAGGCGGGAAAACAACATAATTCCCCGAAGCAGATTTAATACCCGCCGCATTACTACCTTCCTGTTCACTTTCTGCTTCGACCCGCTTGGGTGAACCGTCCAATGCCAGGCTACCTTCCCGGTTCTGCTCCGACTCCGATCGTGCCGATTCGGAAACGGCGCCCGGAATAACGGAGGAATTCGTAACCGAAGGAGCGTTCATATGCGAGGGGGCTGTAGTTTGGATGACGCTACACCCACACACGAGCAGTGCGGATGTAGTCGTCAGAATTGGACGGAAATACTGTATTGCCATGCGATGTCGAGGTTCCCATCATTGGTTACACGCGCCTGAAGGAAGGCTCGCTACATTGCCCGGCACGGAGTCGGGCACCCCAGCTTGTGGAGATATTGGGTTATGGATGAAAGTTGCCGCGTCGACTTCAGTCACCCATACGAGCCCGTCGTCGATGTGCTCCGTCCGTGCTGTACTGACGATGCAATCGACAATGGCATTTGCAGCCTCGTCGAGCGCAACGATTTCGATGCGGATCTTCGCTGAATACTCAGCCGATGCGTTCCGGACGGCATGAAGCCGAGTATGCTCGGGATGTGCGATGCAACCGATAGTTTTGCTCAACGTCATCCCTTGTAGTCCCGGGACAGCAAGCAATGCTTCCCGTAATACAGGTATCTTGCTCATCCGAACGACGGCCTTTATTTCCTTCATAAAGCCATTTCCGGATGTTCGATCGAGAAGCACCAGATCACGCAGGGACGATGTTTTTCCACTGTAGGTAGGCCCTGCGCCATCGAATTCGGTGCGTTGCGAATCGCCTGATGTTTCCCCATAAAGGCTTCCCGAAAAGATTTTGCATATCGATAGCCGATTCCGGCTCATTCGCCCAGATATACGATGTCGGCACGCCGATTCTTCGACCAGGACGTTTCGTCGTGGCCGGCTGCGAGCGGCTTTTCAGACCCAAAGCTGACCGGCTCGATCTGATCACTTGCGCTTCCTAAAAGCGTAAGGGTTTGCTTCACCACTTCGGCACGGCGCTGTCCGAGTGCCAGGTTGTATTCACGACTTCCCCGCTCGTCGGCATGGCCTTGAATCACTACTTTGACGCCACGCTTTCCCGCAAGAAACTTGCCATGCGTTTGCACCACGAGGCGCTGTTCCGGCTTGATGACATAGCTATCAAAATCGAAATAAATGCTGCGTTTTGAAAGGGGGCTGGCAGGATCCCTGAGAGCAAACAGATCGGCTTTGCTTAATCCGGTTTCCGGAGCCACAATCGTCCGCACCTGGTCGGGTGCCGGAGTCAAATTGCCTTTAGGCGCCTCCGACTCGCCACCGCCGCCGGTGGTTGAGCAGGCGGCTATGACGCATACGGAGGCTGCCAGGAACGTTCTGCTGAAATAGGTAATCATGAAATCTCCGAAATTCGTTGGTGAGAACTTTACGAACTCAAGGCTTGGGCGCTGCTCAGCCATGGATCGGTCATCAGATCCGGCTAGGATTGAGCGCATCGACACTCAAGGCGACCGCTTCCTTTGTGCACATCCGAGCATGGATCGCTTGTTGCTGAGCATGCCGCATGCCAACTATCAGAAAACTCCATCTGGCTGATATTTAAGAAAATTTTTTATACATACCTAAGCCCCTCCATCGCTGGCGTTGCATTTAGCAACACCACCATGACCTATTTAGGAAAAAATATTTTTAACTATTTGAAATGTATAATTTTTTAAAAAAGAAAAGAGTTGCAAATTGCAATAAGAACGTTGCAATATGAAACCATATGAAGCTATTTAGCTCTCTCCACGCGAAAATTCTCCTCGGCTACTGCATCGTCGGTGGCCTTTTCATCATTTTGTTGTCCAGCGCACTCATCCAATTCCGTAGTCTGGAAAAAGAGTTGGAAGAACAACAGAAAATCGTGGTTTCCTACGATGCCGTTCGACACGCCCGACGCTTCGAGAAGAACTTTCTCCTTTACAGAAGGATTTCAGATCTTCGAGAAGCATTGGGGCAAATGGATGCTGCAGTGGCGGCACTTGACGATATTCAAGGCAGCGGGCGACTCAATATCAGCGAACAGGAATTGACCAGCGTTCACGCCTATCGTGAACTGTTGGTTGCGCTGCTTGACGCTTCGCGCGGAAAACGTGCGTCCCAGGATCTTCAAGACAAGCTATACGCGACGGGCAGCTTGGTGCTGCAATTGGGAGAGAAGCTAGATGCAACCGCCAAAGCGAACGTGGCAGCAGCGCTATCGCGCCATGATTCGGATCTGGTTCGAGCAATCTGCGCCGCATTGGCATTGGCGTTGATAGCCGGCGTACTGGTAACCCGTAGCGTGATCAAGCCGCTGCGCGAGATTGAATTGAGTCTGCTTCGAGTTGCCAAGGGCGAAACCGGACGAGTTGATGGTCCAGAAGCGGGGCGTGAAGTGGAATCCTTGACCAAATCTATTAACGATACCATTCAGGAAATTGAAGTACGACAGGAAAGCCAGGCACGCTCGTCCCGGCTAATGGCACTTGGAACCATGTTGTCTGGGGTCGCCCATGAACTTAACAATCCCTTGTCGAATATTTCCTCTTCTTGCCAAATTCTTCAGGAGGAGTTGGACGAGTTGCCTATGATGCAAGCTCGCCAATTGCTCGGCCAGATAGACCATCAGGTACTTCGCGCCCAGCGCATCGTTTCCACCCTACTTGATTTCTCGGGTAACCGTGGTTTACAGCGACGCGCCGAAAATATTCGTGGTTTAGTGGATGAAACGCTTCTGCTCCTCCAACACCAACTTCCCAAAGCCGTGTACGTGGACGTCGAGATCGATACCAACATCCAGATAGATGTTGACCGCATGCGATTTCAGCAGGTACTGATGAATATCATCAAGAATTCGATCGATGCGATCACCGCCAACGGTACCCTCCGCATTCGGGCCTGGCGTGACGACGCGCCGGAGGGGAAGGGAGCAACGCTGGAAATCGAAGATAACGGACATGGCATACCCACGGAGTATCAGCATCGTATTTTTGACCCCTTTTTCACCACCAAACCAGTAGGAAAAGGCGTTGGGCTAGGGCTGGCTGTGGCACACGAAATCGTCACCCAGCACGGCGGTGCATTAGTCGTTGAATCCTCTGCTATCAGCGGAACGCATTTCCGGATTCATATTCCCGACGTCGAAAACCTGGAAACACATGATTAATTCAAATGTCTTGGTGGTCGATGATGAGGAAATTGCCCGCCAAAACCTAGTCCATGTCCTGCAACGGGAAGGATTACACGCAGATGGCGCTGTCGACGGCGAACATGCACTAAAAATTCTTGGGCAAAAGCGGTATCAATTGGTTCTCACCGATTTGCGCATGCCAGGAATAGACGGACTCTCGTTGCTGCGCTCGATTAAAGAGCGATGGCCGGAGACTGAAATCATCGTGATCACAGCGCACGCAAATACTGAATCGGCGGTAGATGCAATGCGTGCCGGCGCTTTCTATTATGTCGAGAAGCCCTATCGACTACCTGACGTGCGTCAGGTAGTCAAGGAAGCGCTGGAAAAGGCCGCGCTCAGAATCGAAAATGCTGCCCTTAAAACTGCACTTTCACTGGCGACGGGGAAAAGCCCGATTGTCACCAATTCTCCCGTGATGGAGGATCTCTTGATGACAGCCACCCGAATCGCGCCGACCGACTGCAACGTCCTTATCTCAGGGGAAACGGGAACCGGCAAAGAAGTTATGACGCGCTATCTGCACGAGAACAGTCGACGCGCCTCCGGCCCTTTTATGGCGATCAATTGTGGCGCGTTGGCCGAGGATCTGTTGTCCAACGAGTTATTCGGGCACGAGCGTGGTGCGTTTACCGGAGCATCAGGTACGAAGACCGGTTTGCTGGATGCCGCAGAGGGCGGGACGCTGTTTCTCGACGAGGTGACTGAAATGGCCCCCGCTATTCAAGTCAAACTGCTCCGTTTGTTACAGGAAAGAGAATTTTTCCGGGTGGGGGGTACCGAGCCGATCAAGTCAAACATTCGAGTCGTCGCGGCGACTAACCGCGATCCGGCACAATGGGTGGCAGATGGCAAGTTTCGTCAGGATCTCTACTTTCGCCTCAACGTGGTCAGCCTGAATATTCCGCCGCTAAGAGAACGGCGCGGCGATATACCGATGCTTGCAACGCATTTCATGTCAAAGGCCGCACACCGGATGAAGAAGCAGGTATCGGAAATCCATCCAGAAGCATTCGACTGCCTGTTGGCTTATGATTTCCCGGGGAACATCCGCGAGCTTGAAAATTTGATGGAGCGCGGGGTCGCACTGGCTGAGGGGGATGCCATAACGGCCAATCTGTTACCGGAAGAAGTGCAGCATTTCCGAGGAAAATCGATTGCCAGCATCACGAGGAACGCAATACTCCCGCTCTCCGAGATCGAGCGTCAACACATCATGCAAACACTCGAACACACCCAAGGCAATCGAGCTCTGGCCGCTCAATTGCTGGGAATCGACAGGGTGTCGCTGTGGAGAAAATTGCGCAGCTACGATCATGCGTGACAACTCATACCCTAAATTTCCGTGCTTCAGATTTACAGTCCGCCAGTACCGCCAACTCAACTCGCTGTAGCGAGGGCCTTGCGCCAGGCGGCCAGCTTGCGTTCGAACGACCAGGAAGCGTTGGCCGGGCTGGTCGAGGGCAGCACCTCGATAGCGATACCGAGTGCCGCCAGCTGCGGTGCAAAGCGGGCGGCTTCGCGGCCGTTGAAGCAGATGCGTGCGAGGCCGGGAGCGCGCTGCCGCAGCGCGGCAAAATCGTTGGGCCGGCCGTTGCGGATCGCCGCGTCGAGGCTCCCCACGCGCTCGCACGACGCATAGACATCCCACACGGCGAGACCGGCCGTGCGCAGCGTCGTCTGTCGCGCCGCATAGTCCATCGCCGTCAGCGGCTGCCCCAGCAGCGCCGACAGGATGGGCCAGAACTGGTTGCGGCGGTGGGCGTAGTACTGTTGCGCCGCCAGCGACGCGGTGGACGGGAAAGAGCCCAGGATCAGCACCCGGGCTCTCTCGTCAATGATCGGCGGCAGACCGTACAAACAGGTCATGCCACCCTCCTCGGCGGAAACCGGTCTCAGGACTGGCTCAGCGACATCGCCAGCATCAGGTCGTTGATGCGCTTGACGAAAGTCGCCGGGTCGTCGAGCTGGCCGCCTTCCGCCAGCAGCGCTTGATCGAACAGCACCGCGGCCCAGTCGTCGAACTTCTTGTCCTCGTATTTCAGTCGCAGCACCACCGGATGCCGCGGGTTGATTTCGAGGATCGGCTGGCTGGTTGGCGCCTGCTGCCCGGCGGCTTTCAGCAGGCGCGCAAGATTGCCGCTCATGCCGTGCTCGTCAGCCACCAGGCAGGCGGGCGAATCGGTCAGGCGGTGGGTGACGCGGACATCCTTGGCCCGTTCGCCGAGGCTGGCCTTGATCTTCTCCACCAGTTCCTTGAACTCGCCGGCCGCCGCTTCCTGTTCCTTCTTCTCTGTTTCGTCCTCCAGCTTGCCCAGGTCGAGGCCGCCCTTGGCCACCGAGACCAGTTCCTTGCCGTCGAACTCGGTGAGATGGCTGACCATCCATTCGTCCACTCGGTCGGAGAGCAGCAGCACCTCGATGCCCTTCTTGCGGAAGACTTCCAGATGCGGGCTGTTCTTCGCCGCATTGAAGCCGTCGGCGGTGACGTAGTAGATCTTTTCCTGACCGTCTTTCATGCGACCGATGTAGTCGGCCAGCGAAACGACCTCGTTGGGCGTATCGCTCTGCGTCGAAGCGAAGCGCAACAGCTTGGCGATCTTGTCCTTGTTGGCGAAATCCTCGCCGACGCCTTCCTTCAGCAGCTTGCCGAACTCGCCCCAGAACTTGGCATAGCGCGCCCGGCCTTCGTCGTCCTCGCTGCTCGCCATATCCTCCAGCATGCCGAGGATCTTGCCGGTGCAACCCTTGCGGATCGACTCGATGTCCTTGCTTTCCTGCAGGATCTCGCGCGAGACGTTGAGCGGCAGGTCGGCGGAGTCCACCACGCCGCGGACGAAACGCAGGTAGGCGGGCAGCAGTTGCTCGGCGTCGTCCATGATGAACACGCGGCGGACGTAGAGCTTGATGCCGTGGCGGGCGTTGCGATCCCACAGGTCGAACTGCGCATGGCCGGGAATGTAGAGCAGCTGCGTGTACTCCTGGCGCCCTTCGACGCGGGCATGCACCCAGGACAGCGGGTCCTCGAAATCGTGGCCGACGTGCTTGTAGAACTCTTTGTACTCGTCCTCGGTGATATCGCTCTTGCTGCGGGTCCACAGGGCGGAGGCCTTGTTGACCGTCTCGTCCTGGTCGGTGAGAACCTGTTCCTTCTTCTCCTCGTTCCACTCCTCCTTCTTCATCACGATCGGCTGGACGATGTGGTCGGAGTACTTGCGGATGATCGAGCGCAGCTTCCAGGCCGACAGCAGGTCGTCCTGCCCTTCGCGCAGATGGAGGGTGATCGCGGTGCCGCGATCGGCCTTGTCCACCATCTCGACGGTGAATTCCCCGGAGCCGTCGGATTCCCAGCACACCCCCTGCCCCGCCACTTCGCCGGCGCGGCGGGTGACCACGGTGACCCTGTCGGCGACGATGAAGGAGGAATAGAAGCCGACCCCGAACTGGCCGATCAGGTGGGCGTCCTTCTGCTGGTCGCCGCTCAGCTGGCTGAAAAACTCGCGGGTACCGGATTTGGCAATGGTGCCCAGGTTGGCGATGGCTTCGTCGCGGTTCATGCCGATGCCGTTGTCGGCGATGGTCAGCGTGCGGGCCTCCTTGTCGAAGCTGACGCGGATCTTCAGTTCCGAATCCGCTTCGAACAGCGCGGCGTTGTGCAGCGCCTCGAAGCGCAGCTTGTCGCAGGCGTCGGAGGCATTGGAAATCAGCTCGCGGAGAAAGATTTCACGATTGGAATACAGCGAGTGGATCATCAAGTGAAGCATCTGCTTCACTTCGGTCTGAAATCCGAGGGTTTCTTTGTTTTGGGTAGCGGTAGCGGACATGGCGAAAATGACTCCTCAAAGGCAACAAGCGCCTTAATGGGGGCGCATTCGGGTATTTCAAGGGGGCGACCCCAAGGCGGCGCCCGACCTACTCGTAGCGGATCCCGATCACCTCGATCTCGCGCAGGCCGGCGGGGCTCTGGAACCGCACCCAATCGCCCTCCCGCGCCTTCATCAGCGCCCGCGCCAGCGGCGAAATCCAGCTGATGCGGCCTTCCGTGGCATTGGCCTCATCGATGCCGACGATCTGGTAGCGGGCTTCGCTGCCATCGGCATCGCAGATCGTCACCCGCGCGCCGAAAAACACCTGTTCGACGTTTTGCTGCTCTGCGGGATCGACCACCACGGCGTTTTCCAGCCGTTTGGTGAGAAAACGGATGCGCTTGTCCATTTCCCGCAGGCGTTTCTTGCCGTAGATGTAGTCGCCGTTTTCCGAACGGTCGCCGTTGCTGGCCGCCCAGGAAACGACTTTCACCAGCTCCGGCCGCTCCACTTTGATCAGGCGCTCGAACTCCTCGCGCATCTGACGATGCCCCTGGCGCGTCATGTAGTTCGGGGTGCCGGGCGGAATGGGCGGGACGCCGGCGGCGAGCTCGTCGTCGTCCTTCTCGCTCTCGCGGGTGAATGCCTTGCTCATCGCCGGCCCCCGAGCCCGGCACGCGGACGCCCGCTCACCTCGAAACGGGCCATAGCAACCACGTCAGTTGGTCCCCTGTCGGCGCAACGCGTCCGGCTGAAAATTCGCCAGGCGTCCTTTGACGTTGAACTTGACGACCGTTTTCAACTCATTGTCCAGACCGCCCAGCATGTAGGCGCCGCTGGTAAGGTCGTGCACAATGCCGAAGCGGTAGCCCGGCACGACGGCATCGTAGTACTGCACCAATCCGTGCAAGGCAACGCGCCACAGGTCGCCCCGTCCCGAATAAGCTTCCTCGATCAGTACGGTCCAGCTGTCTTCGTCGATATAAAACAGGCGGCGCCCGTAGATGTGCGACATACCCTGCTTCAGCTTGGCTTCGACCACCCAGACCCGATGCAGTTCGTAGCGCATGTAATCGGGGTTGACGCTCCCTTTGCCGATCATGTCGGCATATTTCAGGCTCTTGTCGCCCATCCGATAGGTGTTGTAGGGCACATAGATCTCGCGCTTGCCTTGCAGCGTCCAGTCGTAGCGATCCGGCGCGCCGTTGTAGCCATCCACCTGATCGGTGGTGATCAGACCCTCCGAGCCGTCGTTGATGCCGTCGTAGCCGAGGTCGGGGGCCCGCCGCACACGCCGCTGGCCGGCGTTGTAAATCCACGCGGAACGCGTTTCCGCAACCTGGTCGATGGGCTCGTGAACCAGAAAAATCTGTCCCCGCAGCTCCGCCGGATCGGTGAAGAAAACCATCGCGGAGAACAGCCGGTTGGGTGTTTTCGGCTCCATATTGCGGTCGTAAATCCGCATCGCATGAACGCCGATCTTGTAGTAATCGCCGTTCTGTCGCACCGGAAACGAATTGCCGTAACCTTCGGTGCCGCCGCCGGTATAGCGCATCAGGTGATTCCAGATGGCTTCGAGGCCATTTTTCGGGATGGGGAACGGGATATTCGACTCGCCGAGATTGGCGACGCCGAAACCCTTCAATTCGACCTGGGTCGCTTGCGCCTTGGAAACCTCGGTGACCTCCCTGGGCAGCGCGGCGGTGCGATGGGTCGGATAGACCGGCATACGGAAGATGGGTAGCTTCTTCAGCAGGGCGAGCGTTCCGGGCACCAATCCGGCTTTGTACTGCTCGGCGTTCTGTGCCGTAATGACAAACAAGGGTTTCTCGTCGGCGAACGGATCGGCATAACCGTCTGCGCGGCTCCAGCCGACCGGGCCCTTGGTCAGGCCGCCGGTCCAAGGCGGAATCGTCCCCTCCTTGTTTCCGGCCTGCTCGGCGCCCACCGGCGTCAAATCCTTGCCCAGCCGGTCGGCCTCGGCCGTGGTCAACTTGGCAACCGTCTGGCCGCTTGCCAGCAGCAGCACGGCAACGAAATGAGCGGCAACAATTCTTTGAAGCGTCATGCGCCGAAGTCTCCGGTAAGAATATTTGCGCTGAAGATTGCGCGCGAGGCGCATCGTAACATTTGCGCTTGCGCCATCGAGACGGTGTAGAACCGGCCGTCAGGCCGCGCTCACCATGGAAAGAGCGACGGCTTCAGCCACCTTGATGCCGTCGACGCCGGCAGAAAGAATTCCCCCTGCATAGCCTGCGCCTTCGCCGGCAGGATAGAGCCCGCGGGTGTTGAGGCTCTGGAAATCCTCGCCGCGCTTGATACGGATCGGCGACGAGGTGCGCGTCTCGACGCCGGTCAGCACCGCATCCTCCATTGCGAAGCCGCGAATCTGCCGATCGAACGCGGGTAGCGCCTCGCGCAAGGCCGCAACGACGAACGACGGCAGGCAGCGCGACAGGTCGGTCCAGTGCACGCCGGGCTTGTAGGACGGTTCGACCTCTCCCGCAGCGACCGACGGCCGCCCTTTAAGGAAATCGCCGACGCGCTGCGCCGGTGCCGCATAGGTACTGCCGCCGGCTTCGAAGGCCTTCGCCTCCCAATAACGCTGGAAATCGATGCCGGCCAAAGGTTGGCCCGGGTAGTCGATCTCGGGCGTGATGCCGACGACGATCCCGCTGTTGGCATTGCGTTCGTTGCGTGAATACTGGCTCATGCCGTTGGTCACCACGCACCCGATTTCCGAGGTCGCGGCGACCACCGTGCCGCCCGGGCACATGCAGAAGCTGTAGGCCGCACGTCCGTTAGCACAGTGATGCACCAGTTTGTAATCGGCGGCACCGAGGATCGGATGGCCGGCAAATTTTCCAAACCGCGCGCGGTCGATCAGCGACTGCGGATGCTCGATGCGCACGCCGATCGAGAACGGCTTGGCCTCGATGTAAACGCCGCGTTCGAAAAGCATGTGGAAGGTGTCGCGCGCGCTGTGGCCAACGGCCAGCACCACATGGTCGGCAACGATGCGTTCGCCGCCGGCGAGCATGACGCCGCGCACCTGGCCGTTGCCGCCGGCATCGCGATCGATCTCGATGGTTTCGACCTTGCAGCCGAAGTGCACCTCGCCGCCGAGCGCGACGATATTGGCGCGCATCTCCTCGACCATGCCGACCAGCCGGAAGGTGCCGATGTGCGGCTTATTGACGTAAAGGATTTCCGCCGGTGCGCCAGCCTTGACGAATTCCTCCAGCACCTTGCGCCCGTGGTGCTGCGGATCCTTGATCTGGCTATAGAGCTTGCCGTCGGAGAAGGTGCCGGCACCGCCCTCGCCGAACTGGACGTTGGATTCCGGATTGAGCTGGCTCCTTCGCCACAGGCCCCAGGTGTCCTGAGTCCGCTCGCGCACCGCCTTGCCGCGTTCGAGGAGGATCGGCCGGAAGCCCATCTGCGCCAACACCAGCCCAGCGAACATACCGCAGGGGCCGGTACCGATGACCACGGGCCGCGCAGGCAGCCCGGGCGGTGCCTTGGCGACGAAGCGATAAGCGCTATCCGGCCGCGGCGCCACATGGCGGTCGCCCTGTAGGCGCCGGAGTACAGCTGCCTCGTCCCTGACTTCGACGTCGAACGCATAGATCAACGCGATGGCAGATTTCTTCCGTGCGTCGACGCTGCGGCGAAATATCGCATAGGCGATCAGTTGGTCGTCGGCCAGACCAAGGCGTTCACGGATAGCCGCGCGGATCGCGCCTTCGGGGTGATCCAGCGGCAGCTTCACTTCAGTCAGTCGCAACATGCGGAGAATCCGGAAATCCTTGTGCCATCGGCTTTGCGAGGGCGTCGAGCGCGCCATTCTACTGCCCCGAACAACGCCGACCGCATCGGCTCCCCCGCGGCCTCTCTACAGCACCGCAGGCCTGCCCGGTCGATCAGCGCAACGAAAACTCCACCCGCCCGCCGGACGCCGCTTTGGGATCCTTGCCGGCCTCGACCTTCGCCCCGCGCAGGAAGATGCGCTCCAGCGGAATGGCGCCTTTCTCAGTCAGCCAGGCCTGCACCCTCTGGCCGCGGTCTTCCGCCAAGGCAGCGAGCTCCGCATCGCCGGCGCTGATACTGCCCAGCAGCAGCGCCTCCATTTCTGCCGGGGGAATGCTCTTGGCGAAGCCGATCAGATTCTTCGGCTTGCCCGGAAGATCGGCCGCCTTGTAGACCTTTTCCAGATAGACGGGAGTTTCCTCGGCGCTGAGCGTCACATCGCGCAGCGTGCCGCCCTTGCCCTGCTTGGTCTGTTCCGCAAGTTTCTGCGCCCGCAGCTTGCGGTTCAGAATCACGCGCTTGAGTCCTTCGCTGTCGGCGGCGGAATCGGCGAATCCGGTCACTTCCAGCTTCAGCCCTGGACGATCGGCCATCGCCTTGGCGATGGCCTGTAGACGCGGTTCCGCCTCCGCCCCCACCTGCGCCAGTCCGGGCGCAAAAGCCACCTGAGACAGATCCTCGCCGCCACCGAACAATGAACCGATCAGGGCGAACGGTGCGGTCACCGCCTTGGTGATCAGGTTGACGATGACCTTGACGATGATGCCGCCGACGCTGAACTGCGGATCGTTGAGCGAGCCGCGTATCGGCAGGTCGATGTCGATTTCACCGCGCGAATTCTTCAGCAGCGCGATGGCCAGATTGATCGGAAGGTCGAGCGCATCCTTGCTCTCGACCTTTTCGCCGAAAGTCAGTTGGTCGAGGAAGACTTTGTTCTCCGCTACCAGCTCACCTTTTTCCACCTTGTAGCTGACGTCCATCGAGAGCTTGCCTTTCTCGATCGCATAGCCTACATAGCGCCCCGAATAGGCCGAGAACGGCGGCAGATCGATGCCTCGTGCGCTGGCGCGGACATCGAGGCCGAGCGGAGTGGAAAACGGGTCGATGCGGCCGAGAATTTCCAGCGGCGCAGTGCGGTCCACCTTGCCGCGCAACTCGACCGGACTCAGCGTCCCGGCCGCCAGGGCGCCGATACGGCCGCCCAGTTCGCTGATGCGCGCCGAGTAGTTGGGCTTGATGTATTTGTCGCTAAAGTCGACACTGCCGTTTTTCAGGATCACCGCCCCCAACTTAAGCGCCGGCGGCGAGGCGACGGCCGGCGCTGCCTCAGACCCGGGCCGGGCTGCCGCTGCGGGCGCGGCCTTGACGATGTCCTTCAGATTCAGACGCCCTTCCGGATTGATCAGCACCTTGGCGTAGAAATCGGACAGCGCCACTTCGCCCACGGCGAACGCAAACGGCTCTGTTGCCAGATCCATGCGGCCGAGACGCAGCGATTTCCAGCGCAGCAGGTCGACTGCATTGACCCGATCGAGAACGTTGAAATCGCCGAGCACAAGGTCGCCGGCAACGGTCGCGCGGCCCGCGGCGAGGCGGGTCGTTCCCTTGAAGCCGAGATTGCCGCGGGTAAGCACGGCATTGAAGCGATCGGCGACCCAGCCCTGTAGCGATACCAGATCGACCTGCTGCAGATCGAGACGCAGTTCCGCATCGCCGCTAAGGCTGGCCGTCCCGGTCACGGCAATGCTGCCTTTGCGATTCACTTCCGTCTTCAATTCCAGCGGTATGGCGTCGTCCTTGTCGCTGGCCACCGCGCCGATGGCGATGGCCAGCGCGGATAGCTCCAGCGGTCGTGCGTCGCTCAGCGTCGCATCGGCATAGTTAAGGCGCCCTTGATCGACCGCCAGCTTGCCGATCGACCAGGCCCAGGGCTTGCCCGCCTCCTTCTTCCCCGCCGCGTTTACCTCTGTCTTGGCGGGCGGCGACGCGACAACGCCGAGGTCGATACGACCGTCCTTCGAACGCCGCACCTCCAGTACCGGCTTGACGATATGCAGCTCGGCCAGTGCCGCGCGGCGGGCGAAAGGATCGACCTTCACGCCTTTCATGTCGATGCGCGCAACGACCGCCTTCTGTCCGCCGGCCCGCAGGTCAATGGCATGCAGCGCGAGATCGCCCTCAATATTGAGCGAGGGTGCCGCTCCCTGCGGGCGCTTGAAATGTACGCCCAACCGGGTATCGAGCCGCGCCGAAGTCAGGCCGAACGGCAGCTTGACGTAACGCGTGAGCGGCGTCAGGTCGATATCGTTCAGCGCGATCTCCATTTCTCCATCGCGGCCGGCATTGAACGGTCGGATTTTTCCGTTGAGACTCAACCGCGAGCCATTTACATGTGCGGAAAATTTCGGTTCGACGAAAATTTCGACCTGCGACGGCGTGTTGGCAACGAAGGGAATGCCAAGCGTAATGCGATCGATTTTCTGCTGGCCACCTACCACCTTGTCGGTCCAGTCGATGCGGCCGTCGCTGAGCGAAATATTGCTCACCGAGAATTCCTGCGGCGGGCTCTCCGGCTTGGCCAGAAAGGCTTCGATGATGTCGGAGACGTTGAGTCGATCCGCCGATTCGCGCACAAGATGCAATTCGGGCCGTTCGATGCGAACTTCGCGCACCACGGGCACGCCCTGCAACAGCGAGGCGGAGGATAGATCGATATGGATCAAGCCGATCGACAGCACGTCACCGGCTTTGATGCCAGCGACCGTTGCCGTCAGGGCATAGGGCGATATCTCGATTTTTTCGATGCTTACCGGGCGCTTCAGTTGTTCGCCGAGCGCCTGTTCGAGGCGGGTCTTGGCAAAACCGGGCAACCAGAAATAACCGAGAACGCCGAACAACAAAACCAACGTGGCGAATACGCCGAGAATCCATCCAAAAATACGGCGACGGCGACCGGGCTGGGCTGAATCGGGTGGCGAACGGGTCATGGCGCTATTCCGGGGGCAACGTATGAATCTGCAATAGTGCAAGTCGCATTGAGATGCTGAGGCATTTCACCACAATCGTCATTCTGTGGCCTAATACATGGAGTAGTGTGGCGTAAAAAAAGCGCCCGATGATTCGAGAGGAGATTCACCGTGAGACTCATCACGTTCAAGACCCGAACCACCCAGCCCCGTGTCGGCATCGCCATCTCCGAGGGCATCATCGACATCTCGCTGCACCTCCCCGATGCGCCGCGGACGATGATCGGATTGATCGAAGCATGGCCTGAACTCAAGGCATCGCTACAAAAACTGACTCACGAGTGCGGCCCCGACATGCCGCTGGATGCGGCGACGCTGTCAGCCCCCGTGCCGCGGCCGGGAAAGATCATGGCGATGGGCCTGAACTATGCGGACCACGTCGAGGAATCCGGACTCGCCCGACCCGAGCACCAAATGTGGTTCAGCAAGGTATCGAGCGCCGCCAACGGTCCCTTCGCACCGATCGAACTGCCGCAGGTCTCCAATCAGCTCGATTACGAAGCCGAACTGGCCTTCGTCATCGGCAAGCGTTGCCGCCATGTTTCGCGCGAGGATGCGGCGCAGGTGATCTTCGGCTACTGTGCGGCGAACGACGTCAGCGTGCGCGACTGGCAACTGCGCACCTCGCAGTTCGTGGTCGGCAAATCTTTCGACACCCATGCTCCGTTCGGCCCGTGGATCGTCACCGCCGACGAACTGGGCGATCCGCACCGGCTGGGCATCCGCTGTTTCGTTAACGGCGAAAAGCGTCAGGACTCGAATACCCGCCATCTGATCTTCGACTGCTACGACCAGATCGCCTACCTTTCGCAGGCGATGACGCTCGAACCCGGCGACGTGATCCTTACCGGTACCCCGGGCGGCGTCGGCTTCGGTTTCAAGCCGCCCAGGCTGCTGGCGGCGGGCGACGTGGTACGCATCGAAATCGACCGTATCGGCGCCATCGAAAACACGGTTGTCGCAGAGTCGCGCTGAAACCCAAGGATGAGCCCGCCCCTACCGCTATCGCCGTCGGCGCTGTTCACCCCCTGCGATCCGGCCGTCCTCGATTTCGCCAGCACGGAATCGCTGCCCGAACTCGACGCTTCGCTGATCCACGCGCGCGCTGTCGAGGCCATGCATCTCGCCCTCGACATAAAGGCCAGCGGTTACAACTTGTTCGTCCTCGGCGACAGCGGCAGCGGCCGCCACGCCATCACCACCCAGCTGCTGGAGAACGCCCGCAAGGACGGCGAGAGCCTGTCCGACTGGTGCTACGTCCATAATTTCGCCGACGCCTCGCAGCCGTGTCTGCTGCGATTGCCCGCCGGCCGCGGCGCCCGCCTGCGCGAGGACATGCAGCGCTTCGTCGAAGAGCTGGGCCCGGCCATTACTGCCGTGTTCGAAAGCGACGACTACCGCACCCGTATCGACTCGCTGCAAGAAGAGGAAAAGCAACGCGAAGAAGCCGCGTTGCGTTCGCTCGGCCACGACGCACAGCAGGTCGGCATTGCGCTGCTGCGTACCCCGCAAGGCTTCGTCTTTGCGCCGTTGAAGAATGGCGAGACCACGCTGACGCAGGAGGAGTTCGAACAGCTGCCGGAGGAAAGGCAGCAGGAGCTCGGCCGCCACATCGAGTCGATGCACGAACGGCTGCACAAGCTGATGAACGAATTTCCGCGCTGGCGGCGGGATTTGCAGAATCACATCAAGGAGGTCGGCAGCGAAGCGCTGAAGCAGGCCGTCGCCCACCGGCTTGAGGAGTTGAAGGCGAACTATGTGGATCTGTCCCAGGTCGCCGCTTATCTCGATGCCTCGATGCGCGACATCGTCGAAAGCGGTTCGGCGCTAAAAGAACCGCCAAAGGGCGACGACGACAGCGATGGCACCCTCTACTCCGGCAGCATTTCGGTGCAGCGCTACCTGGTCAATCTACTGGTCGAGCACGCTTCCGACGGCAGCCGGCCGGTGGTATACGAGGACCACCCGACCTTACAGAACCTGGTCGGGCGCATCGAACATGTGGTGCATATGGGCACGCTGATGAGCAATTTCATGCTCATCAAAGCCGGTGCGCTGCATCGCGCCAACGGCGGATTTCTGGTGCTCGACGCGCAGAAGGTGCTGACCCAACCCTATGCCTGGGAAGGGCTGAAGCGGATGCTCAAGGCCGGCGAGATACGCATCGAATCGCTCTCCGAGCTGATCGGGCTGAGCAGCACACTACAGCTCGAACCCGAGCCGATGCCGCTCGATCTGAAGATCGTGCTGATCGGCGAACGGACCACCTACTATCTGCTCTCCGAACTGGACCCGGAATTTCCGGCGCTGTTCAAGATCGGCGCCGACATGGAAAGCGAGATCGAACGCAATCCGGCCAATACCCAGCTCTACGCCCGCCTGATCGCTTCGCTGGCGCGCCGTAGCGGCCAACGCCCTCTCGCCGCCGGCGCAGTGGCGCGGTTGATCGAACATGCCGCACGGCTGTCCAGCGACGCGCAGCGCCTCACCACCCAGACCCAGCCGCTCGACGACCTGATGCGCCAGGCCGGCCATTTCGCCGACAAGGCTGGGGCTGCGTTGATCGAACGCGAGCACGTCGAAGCGGCGCTCGACGCCCATCGCCGCCGCCACGAACGCATCCGCGCGCGCTACCAGGAAGAGATCCTCCGCGGCCAGTGGCTGGTCGACACCGCGGGCAAACACGTTGGCCAGATCAACGGCTTGGCGGTGGTGCCGCTGGGCGAGGCCAGCTTCGCCCATCCGGTGCGGATTACCGCCACCGTACGCATGGGAGACGGCGAGGTGGTCGATATCGAACGCGAAGTCGATCTCGGTGGCCCGATCCATTCCAAGGGCGTACTGATCCTTTCCTCCTTTCTCGCCGCACGTTTCGGCTGGACCATGCCGCTGTCGCTCAAGGCCAGCCTGGTGTTCGAGCAATCCTACGGCGGCGTCGAAGGCGACAGCGCCTCGCTGGCCGAACTCGCCGCCCTGCTCTCGGCCTTGTCCGCCCTCCCGATCCGGCAGTCGCTGGCCGTCACCGGCTCGGTCAATCAGTTCGGGGCGGTGCAGCCGGTCGGCGGCATCAACGAAAAAATCGAGGGCTTCTTCGACATCTGCTTGGCCAGAGGGCTTTCCGGCGACCAGGGGGTGCTGATCCCGGCCTCCAACGTTTGCCATCTGATGCTGCGCCATGACGTCGTCGAGGCCGTTGCTAAGGGACAGTTCAACGTCTGGGCGGTGAACACCATCGACGAAGCAATGGAACTGCTCACCGGGCTGCCCGCCGGCCAGCCCGACGAAAAAGGCGAAATTCCGCAAGACTCGGTGAATTTCCAGATTGCCGTTCAATTGGCCGAGCTGGCTGAAATGCGGCAAAACTACGGCAGCCAGAGACATCGCGGCAAAGCGAAGAAAAAGATCGAACCGATCCCGCCGCCAGTGCCGCCGGCCGGACGCACCCAGGGCCGTTGATCGTGCGCCTGCTCGGCGACATCGGCGGCACCAAAGCCCTGCTGGCGCTCGGCGCAGAGGACGCCCCAGCTGAGCGGTTCCTGGTCAGGCAAAAACTGGCCTGCGCCGACTACCGCGACTTTCCCTCGCTGCTGACCGCATTTCTTTCCGCGGCAGGCGTGTCGACAGCCGAGATTACAGGCGGCTGCCTAGCGGTTGCCGGACCGATAGCGGACGACGGACTCAGCGCACGGCTGACCAATCTGCCGTGGACCGTCGACGCCCAGGCCCTGGCGCGACAGTGCGGCATCGGCCCGCTCCGCCTGGTCAACGACTTCGCCGCCGCCGCGCTCGGCACAACGGCGCTCCACGACGAGCAACGCGTCGTCCTGCAACCCGGGCAGCCGCTGGACACCGGAGTACGGCTGGTGATCGGCGCCGGCACAGGGCTGGGAATGGCGACATTGATCCCCGAGCGCCAGGGCTGGCGCGTCCTGCCGGGCGAAGGCGGCCACACCGGCTTTGCGCCGGCCGACGCACTACAGGCCGAACTGTGGGTGCATCTGCGATGCCGCCACGACCGGGTCAGTTACGAACATATCGTGTCCGGCCCGGGGCTGGTCGAGATCTATCGTTTCACCGCGGGGACGACAGCCGATCCCGCGCTGTTTGGCGCCGTCGACCCGGCCGCCGCCGTAGCGGCCGAAGCGATGCAACGCCCCGGCAGCGCACGCGAGGCGCTTGACCTCTTCGTCGCCATTTTCGGCGCCTTCGCCGGCGACATGGCGCTGGCGTTGATGGCCCGCGGCGGCGTTTTCGTCGCGGGAGGAATTGCCGCCAGGATAATGCCGGCCCTTCAGTCGGGGCGGTTCACAAGCGCCTTCTGCGCCAAGGGGGGCCACTCCGCGCTGGCCGCCCGCATGCCCATCGCCGTCGTCACCGAGGACGACCTCGGCCTGATCGGCGCAGCGCTGTACGATCGTTCGCATTGACAATGGTCAACGCGAAAAGCCGGGCCGCCGACTAAGTTGGTTCCATAAAAAAATAAAACAATCACGGAGGCCAATGCCTAGCGTGACGGAAAGCAGGGATTTTGTTGCCCCCGAGCCGTGACAGGTCGGGTTCAGAACCGAGGAGAGTTTCAATGGCCAATGCCGCACGATCCGTTTCCGCAAAGCCCGCTACGCCGCGCAAACCACAAACGCCAGCCGCGCAGCCCAAACCGACCGGAAAGCCTCGAATGAGCCGTAAAGCCACCGCGGCAGCCATCGACCCCGAAGTCCGCCGCGGTTATATCGAGGTTGCCGCTTACTACATCGCCGAGCGCAGGGGATTTACCGGAGGCACCGAACTGGAAGACTGGATTCAGGCGGAAGAGGAAGTCGACCGCATGCTCGGCGGCTAGACCTCGGCCGGCGCAATAACGATGCCTGCGAGCGGCGGGACCGTCAGCTGTAGCGAAGCCGGGCGATTCATCCACGGCTGACTCTCAGCCATCAGTCCGTTTCCGTTACCTAAGTTGCTGCCGCCGTAATGCTCCGAATCGCTGTTGAAAAGCTCGACGTAGCGGCCGCTGCGGGGCACACCGATGCGATAGCCGATGCGCGGCACCGGGGTGAAGTTGAGGACGACGGCGACAAAACGGCCGTCGCGGGCAAAGCGCAGCCAGCTGACCACCGACTGGTCGGCATCGTGGCAGTCGATCCAGGAAAAGCCCTGGGCGTCGAAGTCCTGTTCGTACAGCGCCGGCAGACGGCGATAGAGCCTGTTCAGGTCGGCCGCCAACCGCTGCGTGCCGACATGCAACGGCCATTGCAGCAGATGCCAGGGCAGTTCCTCGCGCTCGCGCCACTCATGGGTCTGCGCAATTTCACCGCCCATGAACTGGAGCTTTTTCCCCGGCGTGGTCATCTGGTAGGTGAACAGCAGACGGGCATTGGCGAAGCGCTGCCATTCGTCGCCGGGCATCTTGCCGACCAGCGAGCCCTTGCCGTGCACGACTTCGTCGTGGGACAGCGGCAGGACGAAGTTCTCGGTATAGGCGTAGAGCTGGCCGAAGGTCAGGCTGTCGTGGCTATAGCGCCGATGCACCGGATCCTTGGCCATGTAGCGCAGCGTGTCGTTCATCCAGCCCATGTTCCACTTCATCGAGAAGCCCAGGCCGCCGAGGTGGGTGGGGCGGGAAACCATCGGCCAGGCGGTGGACTCCTCGGCGATGGTCAATGCGCCAGGAAACTCGCGATGCACCATTTCGTTCAGTTGACGCAGGAAGTCGATCGCTTCCAGGTTCTCCCGTCCGCCGAAGGCGTTCGGAATCCACTCCCCGGCCTTGCGCGAATAGTCCAGGTAGATCATCGAAGCCACGGCGTCCACCCGCAGGCCGTCGACGTGAAATTCGGAAAGCCACCAGTGGGCGCTGGAGAGCAGGAAGCTTCTCACTTCATTGCGGCCGAAATTGAAAACGTAGGTGCCCCAATCCGGCTGGAGCTTGCGCCGCGGGTCTTCGTGCTCGTACAGCGCGCTGCCGTCGTAATGCGCCAACGCCCAATCGTCGGTCGGGAAGTGGCCCGGGACCCAGTCGAGAATGACGCCGATATTGGCTCGATGGCAGGAATCGATGAGGAACCTGAGGTCGTCCGGAGAGCCGAAACGCGAGGTGGGCGCAAAGAAGCCGGTACATTGATAGCCCCACGACTCGTCGAGCGGATGCTCCATCAGCGGCAGAAATTCGATATGTGTATAGCCCAGTTCGACCACGTAGGGCACCAGCCGCTGCGCCAGTTCGCGATAGCTGTAGAACCTGCCGTCGGGATGCCGCATCCACGACCCGGCATGTACTTCGTACACCGACATCGGCGCATGCAGCCAGTCGCTCTGCGCGCGGCCTTTAAGCCAGGCTTCGTCGCCCCAGACGTGGGCCGACTCCACCACCCGCGCCGCCGTCGCCGGGCGCGGCTCGAAGGCGCGCGCATAAGGGTCGATCTTGGTGCTTACCGCCCCGGTGGCTCGATTGCGGATTTCGAATTTATACAGACTGCCCGCCGGCAGGTCGGGGACAAACAACTCCCACACGCCCGAGGCGCCGAGCGACGCCATCGGATGGGTACGGCCGTCCCAGCGATTGAAATCGCCGACCACCGATACCCGCGCCGCGTTCGGCGCCCAGGTGCGAAAGCAAACGCCGGCGACGCCGGCCCTGACTTCCGCGACGGCACCGAGCAGCCGGTAGGCCTGGCTGTTGCTGCCCTCGGCGAAGAGGAACAGGTCGTGCTGTGAAGGCTGCGGCGGAAATGCATAAGGATCGTGCAGGCTGCGGCGATTCGCTCCTTCGTCAACACACAATCGATACGGTGCGGCCGGCGCCTCGGCTCCGCTCCATTCGAAAAAATCGCTGTCGCCGAGGCGCTGTAGCGGCACCGTGGTGCCGCCCTCCTCAATGGCTACGCCGTGCGCATGAGGACGGAACACCCGCAGCCGCCAACTGTCGCCCAGTCGATGCAAACCAAGCAGTCGAAATGGGTCATACTCTTTACCCTCGGCCAGGTTGCGCAGGGTTGCTTCGATTTTCAACATTGCCTGTCAATTTACGTTAACCGCGACGACGGAAGAATACGCCAATGCAGAAAGAACTGCCCTCGCCCGATCACTCGGCCAGCTTCGGCCGCTTCGTCAGCCACCTGACCCGCGGTACCTATGCGATGGTCCTCGCCGGCGGACGCGGCAGCCGCTTAATGCAGCTCACCGATTGGCGTGCCAAACCGGCGGTGCCGTTCGGCGGCAAGTTCCGCATCATCGACTTTACCCTGTCCAACTGTGTCAACTCAGGCATCCGCCGTATCGGCGTGGCCACCCAGTACAAGGCGCAGAGCCTGATCCGCCATATCCAGCGCGGTTGGAGCTTCCTCGACGGCCGCTTCGACGAGCACATCGATCTGCTGCCGGCGCAGCAGCAGACAGGCGACAACTGGTACCAGGGCACAGCCGATGCGGTGTTCCAAAACCTCGACGTAATCCGCCATAACCACCCGAGCCATGTGCTGCTCCTTTCCGGCGATCACATCTACAAGATGGATTACGGCCGCCTGCTCGCACAGCACGTTCAGAACGGCGCGGAACTGACCGTAGCCTGCATGGAGGTGCCGCTCGACGAGGCCTCGGCCTTCGGCGTAATGGCGGTCGACGACAACCAGCGCGTCGTCAGTTTCGTCGAAAAGCCGGAGACCCCGCCCTGCATTCCCGGCAAACCCAATGTCGCGCTGGCCAGCATGGGCGTCTACGTATTCAATGCCGAATTTCTCTTCGACGAACTGATCCGCGATTGCGATGATGACGGCTCCAGTCACGATTTCGGCAAGGATCTGATTCCGCGCCTGGTTCCGCGCAATCGCGTTTTCGCGCACAACTTCGCAGACAGTTGCGTCGGCCCGAGCAATGGTGGCAAACCCTACTGGCGCGATGTCGGCACGATCGATGCCTACTGGGAAGCCAACATCGAACTGACCAAGGTGACCCCGGAACTGAACGTTTACGACGAAGTCTGGCCGATCTGGACGCATCAGGAACAGTTGCCGCCGGCCAAGTTCGTCTTCGACGACGACGACCGGCGCGGCATGGCGGTCGATTCGCTGGTTTCGGGCGGGGACATCATCAGCGGGGCGGCGGTCCGGCGTTCGCTGCTTTTTTCCCGGGTGCATATCCACAGCTTCGCCGAAGTCGAGGACTCGGTGATCCTGCCCGACGTCGATATCGGCCGCAGCGCCCGCCTGCGCAAGGTGGTCATCGACAAGCACTGCCGGATCGCACCGGGCACCCGGATTGGTTTCGATCTTGAGGAAGACCGCCGGCGCTACCATGTCAGCGCCAACGGCGTGACCCTGGTAACGCCGGAAATGCTCGGCCAGACCCACCACCACATCCGCTAGGCGAAAAGCGTGAGCGACCAGCCCCTCGATCTGGTTTTTCTCTGGCACATGCACCAGCCGGACTACCGCGACCATGTCAGCGGCGAGTTCGTCCTGCCCTGGGTCTATCTGCATGGCCTGAAGGATTACAGCGACATGGCCGGCCACCTGGAACGGCATCCCTCGATCAAGGCCGTGGTGAATTTCGTTCCGGTGCTGCTCGACCAGATCGAGGACTATTGCGACCAGTTCGCCAGCGGCCGCTTCCGCGACCCGCTGCTGCGCCTGCTGGCCCGGCCCGACCTGGAGAGCATCGACGTCGCCGACCGCTCCCTGTTGCTCAATACCTGTTTCCGCAACAACCATGCGACGATGCTGTCGCCCTTCCCGACCTACAAGCGCCTGCACGATCTGCAAGCCCTGCTGGCGCGCGAGGGGGAAGCCAGCATCGGTTATCTTTCCGGCCGCTATTTCGCCGACCTGGTCACCTGGTATCACCTCGCCTGGTGCGGTGAAACGGTGCGCCGCGAAAACACGCTGTCGGCGGAACTGATGAGCAAAGGGGAAGACTACAGCCATGACGACCGGCTCCGGTTACTGGCGCTGATCGGCGATGTGCTGCAAAGGCTGATCCCGCGCTACCACGCTCTGGCCGCCGCGGGACGCATCGAACTCTCGACCACCCCGGGCACCCATCCGCTGGCGCCGCTGCTGCTGGATTTCCACAGTGCGCGGGAAAGCCTGCCGGATGCCGCTCTGCCGCAGTCGACAGCCTATCCGGGTGGCCGCAGCCGGGTCGAGGCGCATATCGCCGCCGCCATCGCTGCGCATAGCCGCCGTTTCGGCAAACCGCCGGCCGGCGTCTGGCCGGCCGAAGGCGCCGTATCGTCGGCCTTTGTGCAACAACTCGCCGACGCCGGGTTCACCTGGGCGGCGAGCGGCGAACGCGTTTTGCGGCACAGTCTGGCCGGCCATGCCGAAGCCGCGCCGCAGGCACCCTACAACCCGTGGCGCCTCACCGAAGCGCCAGGCATCCGGTTGTTTTTCCGCGACGAGCGGCTCTCCGACCTGATCGGCTTCGAATACGCGAAGTGGCATGGCCGCGACGCTGCGCAGCATTTCGTCAGGCAGCTGGAAGCCATTCGCGCCGCGGCCGGCAAGCATGAGACGCCGCTGGTCGGCGTGGCCCTCGACGGCGAGAACGCCTGGGAACATTATCCGTACAACGGCTACTACTTCTTTGACGATCTCTACAGTCTGCTCGCAACGCATCCGACGATACGCACCACCACCTACGGCGAAGCCGCCTCCCGCCCGTCGCCGCCCGCTCCGGCCCAACTGCCGGGACTGACCGCCGGCAGCTGGGTGTTCGGGACGTTCTCGACCTGGATCGGCGATCCCGAAAAGAACCGCGCCTGGGATCTGCTCTGCGCGGCCAAGCAGAGCTACGACTTGGTGATGGCCGGCGGCCGCCTCTCGGCCGAAGAAGCCGCTGCGGCCGAAGCGCAACTGGCGGTCTGCGAAAGCTCCGACTGGTTCTGGTGGTTCGGCGACTACAACCCGGCCCCCGCCGTTGCCAGTTTCGACCGGCTGTACCGACGCAATCTGGCCAACCTCTACCGATTGCTCAAACTCGCCCCGCCGGCGCAGCTCGACGTCCCGCTCTCCCGTGGCAGCGACAGCAATAGTGCGCAAACCGGCACCATGCGCCGTTCCAGCGAATTTCCGGACTAGACACCGATGCCCATCGATCTGCTCTTCGGCGTACACGCCCATCAACCCGTCGGCAACTTCCCCGCAGTGATCGAGGAAGCCCATCTGCGCTGCTACCGGATGTTCCTGCAAACGCTGGAACGCTATCCGGACTTCCGCTTCAGCGCGCATTTCTCCGGCTGGCTGCTGGAAGAACTGCGTCAGCGCTACCCGCAGGACATGGAACGACTGAAGATCATGACCCGGCGCGGACAGATCGAGTGGTTCGGTTCCGGCGACTGCGAGCCGGTGCTGGCGGCGATTCCGCACCGCGACCGGCTGAGCCAGCTGGAAACCCTCTCCACACGGATCGAACGCATGTTCGACCAACGCCCGGTAGGCGCCTGGCTGACCGAGCGGGTATGGGAATCCTCGGTGGTGCCTGCGCTCGCCGACAGCGGCATCCGCTATGTGGCGGTGGACGACTACCATTTCCTGTGCACCGGCCAGCGCGCGGACCGGCTGGGCAGCTTTTGGAGCACCGAAGAGGACGGCCGCACGCTCGACCTGTTTCCGATCTCCGAGCAGGCACGCTACCGCCTGCCGTTCTCTCCCGCAGCCGAGGCTGTCGCCTGGATCGAGGATCTGGCGCGGCAGGGCCAACCGGCGCTGATCTACTTCGACGACATTGAAAAATTCGGCATCTGGCCGGAAACCTATGCTTGGGTTTACGAAAAGGGCTGGCTCGACCAGTTCGTCGCCGGCGTGCTGGCATCGCCGCTGATCCGCACCCGCACCTACGCCGACTACCATCGCACGCATACGACCCAGGGGGTGATCTATCTACCCACCGCCTCGTATATCGAGATGAACGAATGGACCCTGCCGGCCGCCGCCGCACGGACCTATCACACGCTGGTGGCGCAGGAGAAGGCCGCCGGCGGCTACGAGGAGCGCAAGCCGTTTCTGCGCGGCGGCATCTGGCGCAACTTCCTCTCGCGCTACCCCGAAGCGAACTGGATGCACAAGCGCATGCTCGACGTTTCCCGCCGCCTCGCCAGCCTGCCTGAGGCGCAGCGTGACGCCGCGATGACCGAGCAGCTGCATCGCGCCCAGGCCAACGATGCCTACTGGCACGGCCTGTTCGGCGGTCTCTATCTGCCGCACCTGCGCCGCGCCGTGTGGAACAACCTGCTACAGCTCGAAGCCCGGCTGGACGGTCTGCAATCGCGACCGCCGGAGGAAATCCTGGACATCGATCTCGATGGCTACCGGGAGACCTTCCTCCGCAGCCGCTCACTACAGGCGGCGATCCGCGACGACGGCAACGCCGGTCTGATCGAGCTGTCGGTCTACCCGGACGGACATAATTTCGGCGACACCCTGCGCCGCATCGACGAGGCTTATCACGACAAGGTCAGCGCGGACGGCCAGGCGTCGGCACAGCACGGCGGCATCGCCTCGGCCCACGACCGCATCGCCTTCCTGCACGAAATCGAGGTCGTCGACACGCTGCCCGACAACCGCCCGCGCGCCATATTCATCGACAGCCGGATAGCCGCCGACGGTAGCCGCAGCGAACTCGATGGCTACGTCGCCGGCAGCGAGCCCGGGTTATTCGTCGCCGAGGGGTCCGGCTGGCGCGTCGAAAAACGTTTCACTGTCAGCGGCAACCGGCTCAGCGTACGCTACGCCTGCCGCGGCCTCGGCGGCCGGCTGGAAACGCGGCTCAATATCGCCATGCCGAGCTGCGACGGCTATGCGGGACGCTACATTCTCGCCGACGGCTCGATCCCCTGCGGGTTCGGCCAAACGCTCGAATTGGTGGAGGCCACGAGCCTTACGCTGGACGATGGGGTACTGCGCGGTGGCCTGCGCATCGACTGTTCGCCGGCGTCGATCCATGCCTGCGCGCACCGCACGGTCTCGCAATCCGAAGCCGGCTTCGAGAAAGTCATGCAGGCGGCCGAGCTGACGCTGTGCTGGCCGCTGGATGAAAGCGGCCGCAGCGTTGCGGTCGACCTCGAATATCATTCACACACGCCCTAAACTGTTTTCAACCACACACCAATTCAGGGGTTGCGCCATGGCGGGAACACGCTACGAACTTGAAGTCAATCCGAAGTTGCCGCCGCGCCTGGCGCGGCTCGACGAATTGGCCAACAACCTTCTGTACAGCTGGGACAGCAACACACAGGCGTTGTTCGCGCGGCTGGGCAGCCGTCCCTGGCTGCTCGCCGGGCACAGCCCGAAGGCCTTTCTCAACCGCATCGACCAAGGTAAGCTCAATCAGGCGGCGGAAGACCCAGAGTTTCTGGAAGCGCTGGATCGGGTGCTGGCGACCTACGATGCCTATCTGAGCGCGCCGCGGCGCGCCGATGTCCCGCAGATGGACGAAGGCGAGTTGATCGCCTATTTCTGCGCCGAATTCGGCTTCCACGAAAGCCTGCCGATCTACTCCGGCGGTCTCGGCATCCTTGCCGGCGACCACTGCAAAAGCGCAAGCGATATGGGCCTGCCCTTCATCGGCGTCGGCCTGCTTTACCGGCAGGGCTACTTTCAGCAGACGATTGATGGCGTGGGCCGCCAGGCAGCGCTGTACCACGATTCTGATTTCGACGATCTGCCGATCGCCCCGATCTACCGCAAAAACGGCGAGGAACTGCACATCCAGGTCGACCTGCCTGGGCGCACGGTCGAGGTCAAGGTCTGGCGGACACATATCGGGCGCGTCACGCTCTATCTGCTCGACACCGATATCGAACGCAACGCGACGCACGACCGCGACATTACCCACCGGCTCTACGGCGGCGACCGCAATACCCGCATCGAGCAGGAAATCATCCTCGGCGTCGGCGGCGTCCGCGCATTACAGGAAATCGGCCTGACGCCCACCGTATGGCACATCAACGAGGGACATGCGGCGTTTCTCATCGTCGAGCGCATGCGCCGGCTGCTCGCCGCCGGGCTCGGCTTTCCGGCAGCCATCGAGGCCGTTGCGGTCAACACGGTGTTTACCACTCACACCGCCGTACCCGCCGGCCACGATCATTTCAGCGAGGAAATGATCCGCCGCTATTTCACCCGTTTTGCCGAAGATACAGGAAGCAGCATCGACGCCCTGCTCGGCCTCGGCCGCGAACACGGGAAAAACGAGTTCAACATGACCTCGCTGGCGATTCACGGTTCGCGCCACCACAATGGTGTTTCCCGCGTACACGGCCAGGTCTCGGCCTCGATCTGCACCAGCCTGTGGCCGCAGATCGAGCCGGAGGAAAACCCGATCGACTACATCACCAACGGGGTTCATGTTCCCTCTTTCCTCTCGGAACTGTGGCACGATCCATTCGACCATTTTCTCGGCCCCGGCTGGAGCCAGCACCTGACGGAAGGCGATACATGGAAGGGCGTGCAGGCGATTCCCGATCACGTCTTCTGGAGCATTCGTCAGTCGATCAAGTCGCAGATGCTGCATCTGATCCGCTACCGTTTGCGCGAACAGCATGCGCGCAACTACGGTTCGCAGGCGCACCTCGATCGCCTGCTCAAGCTGGCCGACCCGGACAACCCGAACGTACTGACCATCGGTTTCGCCCGCCGCTTCGCCACCTACAAGCGCGCCACGCTGCTGTTCCAGAATCTCGACTGGCTGCGCCGGATCGTTTCCGACGCCGAACGGCCGATCCTCTTCATCTTCGCCGGCAAGGCGCATCCGGCCGACGAACCGGGGCAGTCGCTGATCCAGCGCATCGCCGAAGTTGCCGAGATGCCCGAATTCGAGGGCCGCATCCTGCTGATCGAAGGTTATGACCTGCACCTCGGCCGGCGGCTGGTGTCGGGGGTCGACGTGTGGCTGAACAACCCGCTGTATCCGATGGAGGCATCAGGCACATCGGGCATGAAGGCCGCCCTCAACGGCGTGATCAACCTCTCGGTGCTCGATGGCTGGTGGGACGAAGGCTTCGAGCCTGGCAACAACCGGACAGCCAACGGCTGGGCGATCAAACCGGTTTCGGTGGCCTACGACGAAAGCCGCCGCAACAACGAAGAAGCGCGCACTCTCTACGAGTTGCTACAGGACAAGATATTGCCGCTGTATTACGAGCGCGGAGCGATGGGCTATTCGCCCGGCTGGGTGGCGATGGCCAAACGGTCGATCGCCACCATCGCGCCGCGCTTCAACTCGACGCGCATGGTCGGCGAATACGTCACCAAGTTCTACCGGCCGGCGGCGCAGCAATGGCATCGCTACAGCGCCGGCGACTTTGCCCCGGCGAGGCAAGTAGCCGCCTGGAAGGAGCGCGTTCGGAGTGGCTGGGACGGCGTCGCACTGCATATGGACGCGGTTGCGCGGCGACGCATCGCCTTCGGCGAAGCACTATGTTTCGACCTTACCGCCCGACTTAACGGACTCAATCCGGAGGACGTGAGGGTCGAGCTGCTCTTGTCCAGCGCCACCCCCGAGGACGAAAAACCACGCAGATTCGCCCTTGCTTACCAAGGCCAGAACGAACGCGGCGAAGCACGCTACAGACTGGAACTGACTCCCGAGCTGTGCGGCAAGCTGGAGTATCGCATCCGCGCCTACCCCTGCCATGAACTGCTCTCCCACCCGTTCGAAATGGGCATGATGGTATGGCTTTAATGCGTCGGGAGTTCTGATCGCGTGAAGGTTCTGTTTGCCACACCGGAATTCGCCCCCTGGGTGAAAACCGGCGGCCTCGGCGATATGGCGGCGTCGCTCGCTCCGGCTTTGCGCAGTCTAGGCATAGATCTACGGGTATTACTGCCGTGCTATCCGGCACTACAGAAAGCCTTCCCCGACGCCCCGCTGGTCGCCCAACTGGCCGGTCTCGGCGGCGAGTTGCCCGACGCCGCGCTCCGAGCCGCCGTCTCCGCCGACGGTGTACCGCTGCTGCTGCTCGACCATCCCGATTTCTACAGGCGGCCCGGCGGCCCCTATCTGGCGCCGAACGGCCGCGACTGGATCGACAACCACCTTCGCTTCGGCTTGCTCTCGCGCGTCGCCGCCTGGCTGGGCAGCCCCGCCTGCACGCTCGACTGGCGCTGCGACATCGTCCACAGCAACGACTGGCAGACTGCGCTGGCACCGGCCTATCTGCACTACCTTGCCCCAGAGGGTGCCCGCTCGGTGCTCACGCTGCACAATCTGGCGTTCCAGGGCCTGTTCGAGCAAGCGACGCTGCCCCAGTTAGGTCTCCCCGATGCAGCATGGCAGATCGATGGCGTCGAGTTCTATGATCGGCTCTCTTTCCTCAAGGGCGGCTTGCAGTTTGCCGACCGAATCACCACCGTCAGCCCAACCTATGCACAGGAAATCCAGACCAAAGCGCATGGCATGGGCCTCGATGGCCTGCTGCGCAAGCGTCACGACGTGCTCAGCGGCATCCTCAACGGGATTGATACCGCCGCGTGGAATCCCGCCGAGGATCGTTTTCTGGTCGAACGTTACGACCTCCGGCGACTTGAGTCGAAAGCGGCCAACAAGGCAGCACTGCAAAAGGAAATGGGCCTGGACATCCGTGCCGACCTACCGTTGTTCGGCGTAGTCAGCCGTCTTACCGAGCAAAAAGGGCTCGACCTGCTGGCGCAATTGGCGGACCGATTGGTCGATTTGCCGGCTCAGTTGGTCGCGCTGGGCAGCGGGGATGCGGATATGGAACTGGATTTTGCCGAAATCGCCCGCTGCCACCCGGGGCACATCGCCTGTGTGATCGGTTTCGACGAGGCGCTCGCCCACCGTATCGAGGCCGGCGCCGACATTTTCGTCATGCCTTCGCGTTTCGAGCCTTGCGGTCTCAACCAGATGTACAGCCTGCGCTACGGCACCCCGCCGGTCGTGCGCGCTACCGGCGGTTTGGCCGATACGGTGATCGATTGCAACCAAACGACGCTCGGCGAAGACCGTGCCAACGGCTTCGTGTTCAATCGGGCCACCACCGAGGATCTTGGGGATGCCCTGCGGCGTGCGGCTGAAACTTGGCGCAAACCTGAGCTCTGGCAGCGCCTGCAACGTCAGGGCATGACGGCGGAGTTCGGCTGGCAAGAATCCGCCAACCGCTACGCGGCGATCTATCGGGCTTTGGTCGCTCGCCGTGACTGAGCCAGCCGCCTCCGTGGCGAACGGGCTTCAGTTCGCCACGGCACGCGCTTTGGCCGCGCCGGCAATATGGTCTGCCAGCCGGTTGTTGCCGGCGCGATGCGCGACTTCGGCGGCGCTCTGGCCTTGCAGATCGACAATGGCCATATCCGCACCCGCCGCCATCAGAACATCGACCACATCTACATAATTGCCCAAGGTTGCCAACATCAGGGCCGTCTGGCCATTGGGGGCGGGGGCGTCAACCTGCGCCCCGTTTTCGAGCAGATAGCGGACGACGGCGGCCTTTCCTTGAAATGCGGCGTAGAGCAGCGGCGTCCAGCCGGCAGGATGCACGTCGGCCCCCGCCGCCACCAGCTTCTTTACATTTTCGAGATCACCACGATAGGCGGCAAGCATCAACGCATCATCACCATATTTGTTTTTTTTCAAAATATTGGCGCGATTTCTTAATAGTATTTCTAGAAGTTGCTGATTGCCGGTTCGCGCCGCCATCATGAGCAGGGTGGTGCCGTCGCGATCCGAGGTATTAACATCCAGCCCCCGACCGAGCAGTGCGGTGACGGTCGCCGTGTCGCCCTGATCGGCAGCGAAAAGGATTTCGTCGTAAACCCCGGCGAAGGACGGGGCGACACAGAACAACAACGCTGTCGCGGCGAACCGCCTGACAACAGGGAAAAAATCAAGCATGGGCATGGCTGAACAGGGCAAAAAAGTTGCGCGTGGTGGTTTCGATCAGGTCGGGATAGGACATCGAGCGGACGGCCGCCAGCGTTTCCGCGACATGGCGGACGTAGGCCGGTTCGTTGGTTTTGCCGCGATGCGGAACAGGAGCGAGATAGGGTGAATCGGTTTCCACCAGCAATCGTTCCGCCGGTACGAAGCGCGCCACATCGCGCAGGGCTTCTGCATTCTTGAAGGTTACGATGCCGGAAAAGGAGATGTGAAAGCCGAGATCCAGCGCTTGGCGGGCGACCTCAATCGATTCGGTGAAACAATGAAACACCCCGCCGGCCTGGTCGCCGCCTTCTTCGCGCAGCACTGCCAGGGTATCGTCGGCCGCCGATCGGGTATGGATGATCAGCGGCTTGCCGCAACGCCTTGCGGCGCGGATATGGCGCCGAAAGCGCATGCGCTGCCATTCGAAGTCGCCCTCCAACCGGTAATAGTCGAGCCCGGTTTCACCGATGGCGACGACCCGCGGATGGTCGGCCAGTTTCACCAGGTCGTCCGCTTCCGGCTCCTTGCCGCCCTGATGATCGGGATGCACCCCGACGGCTGCAAACAGGTTGTCGTGGGTTTCGGCCAACTGTAGCAGGGCAGGAAAGCGCTCCAGCGTCACCCCGGCACAGAGCGCCCAGCCGACTCCGTTCTCGGCCATTGCGGCAAGAATGCGGGGAAGGTTTTCGGCCAGCTCAGGAAAATCGAGATGACAGTGCGAGTCCACCAGTTTGATTTCAGTCATGGTTCAGCGGCCAGCGGCGGTCGCCTGACTATAACGGGCCGCAACGTCTTCGAGGAAAAGCTGCGGATTGAGGGGATGGCGTGCAGTGGCACGAATTTTCATCAGATCGCGATGGAAACGCAGCAAGCGGACCGATGAGGACGCCGTTGCCACCCGGCCGAGTTCCTTGGCGAAAGTCGGCAGATAGCGCGGCGCAGCACCATGGCGACAGCGAATCACGTCGTACAGCCATTTCTGCAACGCATCGACCAACTGCTCGGCGTTAAGCGACGTGCTGCCGCGGAGCAGGCTGTCCCATTGGGCAGCCAGAGCGATCGGGTCGGACGGGCTTCTCACCAGTGCGGCGAACACCTGGTCGACGCTATCGCGTGCGCCCTTTTCTTGATCATGACCCAGCGCCTTCAGCGGCGCTCCGGCAGAAAATCGCAACGCGCGTTCGGCGTCGGCAACCCCCTGTTCGCTCAACCAGCGGGTTGCTTCAGCGGTTTCAGGAAGCGGGAAAACGATCTTCCGGCAACGGCTGCGGAGGGTTGGCAGGAGGGATTTTATTTTTGATGTAATCAATAAAAAATAAACACTTGGAGGTGGTTCCTCAAGCATTTTAAGAAGTGAGTTGGCCGCCGCTGGATTGAGTGCGTCGGCCGGGTCGATCAACACCACCCGCCTTCCCTGGCGGTGGCTGCCGACGAAAACGAAGTCCTCCAGTGCGCGAATCTGATCGATGCGAATCTGTGTCGGCGGCGCCTTCTTCGCCCCTTTGGGCGGCTCGGCGCCCGCACCGTCCTCACCTCCGTCAACCGTCTCTAGGGAGACTTTCCGATAGTCCGGATGATTTCCAGCGGCAAACCAGCGGCAGGCATCGCATTCGCCGCAAGCCGAATGGCTTTCGCGCCGCTCGCAAAGCAGGCGGGCCGCCACGGCGGTTGCAAACCGCCCTTTGCCGATCCCTTCGGGACCGCTCAGCAGCAGCGCGTGATGCAGCGTTTCCGACTGGCGCCAGAAATTTTTCCACAAATAACTTTGCCAATCAAAACATTTATAAACAGACACTTAACAATCTTTCTTCAAGTATTTTCTTTATAGAATCGATGCTCAGCCCAGCATCGATGCAACAGTACTGTGCCGGCAGCGCTCTCATCCGACGTAGATAGGCAGCGCGTACCCGTTCGAAAAATGCCTGCTGTTCCAGTTCGAAACGATCCGGCGCATTCCCGGTCCCAGCCAGGCGCTGACGCGCGGTCGCAACATCCAAATCGAACAGAAAAGTCAAATCGGGGTGCAAGCCATTCTGCACCCAGTCTTCCAGTTGTTCCAGCTTGTTCCAAGGCACCTGCCGGCCGCCGCCTTGATAGGCGAACGAAGCATCGGTAAAGCGATCCGAAACCACACAATCGCCTCGCGCCAGCGCCGGTTCGATCACCTGGGCGATGTGCTCGCGGCGCGCGGCGAACATCAGCAGCGTTTCGGTCTCGGCATGCATGGCATCGGCCAGCAGCAAACCGCGCAGCTTTTCACCCAGCGCCGTCCCTCCCGGTTCACGGGTAGACACCACCGTTTTGCCTCGGCTGCGCAAGACTTCGACCAGCCATGCATGATGCGTGCTCTTGCCCGCGCCATCGATCCCTTCAAGAGTGATAAACGTGCCGCGCCCGCTCATCCGGGGCCTCCTTTGCGTTTTTGGTAGCGGGCCACAGCCCGGTTGTGCTCGTCCAAGGTGCGCGAAAATTCGCTGGAACCGTCGCCGCGAGCGACGAAATAAAGTTTGTCGCTGACCGGCGGATGCAGCGCCGCACGCAGCGCTGCCAGGCCGGGCATAGCGATCGGCGTCGGCGGCAGTCCCGCCCGGGTGTACGTGTTGTACGCCGTGTCGGCCAGCAGATCGGCCTTGCGCAGATTGCCATCGAAACGCTCACCCAATCCGTAAATCACGGTCGGATCGGTCTGTAGCAGCATGCCCTGGCGCAAGCGATTGACGAAAACCGCAGCGATCTGCGGCCGATCCGCGCTCTGGCCGGTTTCCTTTTCGACGATGGAGGCCAAGATCAGCGCCTCATAGGGTGTTTTCAGCGGCAGCCCCGGATTTCTCGATGACCATTCGGCCGCCAACTGGCGCCGCATCGCCGCGTAGGCGCGACGCAATACGTCGAGATCGCTGGACTGTTTGGAGAATAGATAGGTGTCCGGGAAAAACAGGCCTTCGGGATGGCTTTCCACGGCCGAGAGGCGCGCAAGAATCTCTTTTTCGCCCAGCCCGGCCGTATCGTGACGCAAATCCGGACTTGCATCGAGGGCTGCCCGCCACTGTGCGAAGCTGCGCCCTTCGACCAGCACCACCTCGCCTTGCGTGACGTCACCACGGGTCAGCATATCGAGCAGCCCGAGCGGCGTCAGCCCCTGCTCCACCAGATAGCTGCCGGCCTTGATCTCGCCTGCCCGGCCGAGGGCGCGTCCGAATACCGAAAACTGCCAAGGTGCGAAACCGATTCCGGCATCGGCCATGCGCCTAGCCGATGCGGCCAGACTCAGTCCGGGCGGAATGTCGAATTCGAGGGGCGTACTCTTCAGTGGCAGGGGTCGCACCGCAAAGGCCACGCCGAGGGCAATGACCGACAGCCCAGACAAAGCCAGGACAAGGAAAATTCGCTTCAGGAAACGCATCGAAAGGAGGGTCGAAAATCAAGCCCTATAATAGCCCAACCCCACACTCTGCTTGCGCCAAAAATGAACCAAGAATGGCTCCAAACGCTGGCTGCGGCCGGCTTTCGCGCCGATAGCAGCGATTTCGGCGATCCCCGCGGCGAACTCGATGCCGTCGCCCGCGCGACCGTCGTCTGTCCCCTCGTCGATACCGGCATCATCCGCGCCAGCGGGGAGGACGCCCCCGGCTTCCTGCACAATCTGCTGACCAACGACGTCAGCGGACTCGACGCGGCCACGGTACGGCGCGCGGGCTTTTGTACGCCGAAGGGACGACTGCTGGCCGACTTCCTGATGTGGCGGGCGGGCGAGGATTTTCTGCTGCAGTTGCCGATGGAACTGCTGCCAGCGATGCAGAAAAAGCTCACCATGTACGTGCTCCGTTCGAAGGTCAAACTGACCGATGCCAGCACCGGTAGATGCGTCATCGGACTCGCCGGTAGCGACGCCGCGGCCCTCGCCGCACAGGTCTGCGGCAAAGCACCCGCAGTCGGGCAACAGGTTGCGTTCGAAAGCGGCCAGGTGCTAGGACTGATCGGCAATCGTTTTGAAGTCGTGGTCGCCGCGGCAAAAGCGCCGACGCTCTGGCAGCAGTTGTCGGCAGCAGCAACGCCGGCGGGGCTTGCGGCTTGGCGCTGGAGCGAAATCGCCGCCGGCGATCCGCGTATCGTCCAAGCCACACAGGAACAGTTCATTCCGCAGATGATCAATTACGTGCAGGTCGGCGGCCTGTCGTTCAAGAAGGGATGCTACCCCGGGCAGGAGATCGTCGCGCGCACCCAGTATCTGGGCAAGATCAAGCGCCACATGCTGCGCGCCCGGCTCGACGCCGGCAGTGCAGTTCCCGGCGACTCGGTGTACGCACCGGAAACCGGCGACCAGGCCTGCGGCACGGTGGTCAGCGTCGCACCCTCGCCGCAGGGTGGAAGCGAACTGCTGGCGGTGGTGCAGATGTCCTGTGCCGAAGCCGGCGAACTTCATCTCGGCAACTCGACGGGCAGTCGTCTGGAATTGCTTGAACTGCCCTACTCGCTCGACTGATGTGCCTGGTATTGCTGGCCTGGCAGGTACACCCAGAGTTTCCTCTGGTCGTCGCCGCCAACCGCGACGAGTTTCATGCCCGGCCGAGCGCCGCGGCCGAGTTCTGGAATGACCATCCGCAGGTTCTCGCCGGCCGCGACCTGAGCGCCGGCGGCACCTGGATGGGCATCACCCGTAGCGAGCGCTTTGCCGCACTGACCAACTACCGCGATCCAGCGCAGATGCGTTCCGCTGCGCCGTCGCGCGGTGCGCTGGTCAGCGATTTCCTGACCGGGACTCAATCGCCCTGGCAATACGCGAAGCAGGTCGCGAACGGCAGCGCGGCCTACAACGGATTCAATCTGTTGGTCGGCGACGGCCACGAATTGGCCTGGTACAGCAATATGGACGATGAAATACGGTTGCTGGAACCCGGCATTTACGGCCTTTCCAACGAACTCCTAGATACGCCGTGGCCCAAAGTGCGGGAAGCCAAATCCGCGCTCGGCGACAGCCTTGCCGCCCTGCCCGACGACACGCCGCTGTTCCGCCTGCTGCGCGACGATCGCCGCCACCCCGACGAGCAGTTACCGCGCACCGGCGTCAGCCTCGATCTGGAACGCATGCTCTCCGCCGCTTTCATCCGCAGTCCGAATTACGGCACGCGCAGTTCGACCGTCCTGATCCGCGACCGCGGCGGCCATACCGTTTTCGACGAACAGACCTGGCAGCCAGACGGTCTACCGGGCGAGCGACGACGTTTTTCCTTCAACAGCGCAGCCTGACCATCTGCCGGTGCGGCAGGCCGGCTTCCATGAAAACGTCGCCCTCGGCGACAAAACCGAAGCCGACATAGAAGCCTTCGGCGTAAGTCTGCGCATGCAGCGTCAATTGCCGCAAGCCACGGGCATCGGCCTCGTCCAGCAGCCGCTCCATCACCGCCCGGCCGACGCCCTTACCGCGCCACGCAGGCAATACGGCAAAGCGGCCGAGATGTCCGTCGGGAAGCAAACGGCCGGTGGCGATCGGTTCTCCTCCCGGGCCGGTGGCCAGCGCATGGTACGAAATAGCGTCGAAGTCGTCCCACTCGAACTCGGCCGGAACACCCTGCTCCTCAATGAAAACCTGGCGCCGAATTGCCGCCGCCAGCGGCTCCAGTTCGTGCCAGGAGCCACAGCGCAGCGCATATTCGACGATATTGACCGACGTACCGAGCGGAACCCGGTCGAACAGCTCAACGATATCGGCATTGCGCATGCGAACACAACCGTGCGATCCCGGTTCGCCCATGGCAACACAATCCGGACTGCCGTGGAGATAGATGTAGCGACGCATGGTATCGACCGCGCCCAAACGATTGAAGCCCGGTTCGCAGCCGGACAGCCAAAGAATGCGGGTCAGTATCCAGTCGCGATCGGGATGCTCTGTCTGTAATTGCGGCGACCAGATTTCGCCGGTTGGGCGCCGACCGACAAACACAGTGTCCGCCGGCAGGCCTGAGCCGATCTTGGCGCGCACGATATGCCTACCGCGCGGCGTGCGATAGCTACCCGCCTGCTCGCCGGCGCCGCGGGCAGCCGTCGACACCGCATAACGACGCAGCAGATGCCCGCCGTCCTCGCGCAATTCGAGGGATTGTGCGGGCAAGCTGATGTGCAGGCGCACTCAGGCCACCTCGGTGCGATTGCGACGGGCGGCGAAGAAGGACGACAGAAGCTGGCCACATTCCCCTGCCAGCACTCCGCCGACAACCTGCGCATGATGGTTGAGGCGGGATTCGGCAAACAGATCGATCACGCTGCCAGCCACCCCGGTCTTTAGATCGGCCGCGCCGAACACCACGCGTGCGATCCGCGCATGCATGATCGCACCGCTACACATTGCGCAGGGTTCAAGGGTGACGTAGAGATCGCAACCGGGCAGTCGGTAATTGCCGAGCGTCCGACCGGCATCGCGCAGTGCCATGATTTCCGCATGGGCCGTCGGGTCGTTGCCACCGATCGGCTGGTTGTAGCCGCGGCCTACGATGTCCCCGTCCCTGACGACAATGGCCCCGACAGGCACTTCGCCGAACGCTGCCGCTTGGCGGGCCAAATCCAAGGCCTTGCGCATAAAAAGTTCGTCCATGCCGCCATTATCCTTGAACGGGCATCCGTAGCCCGCTCAAGCGACCCGCTCAGGGCATCAGCTCTTTCAGCAACTTGTCTACCTCGCCCTGCGTCAGTCGGGCTTCCTCGGTGCTGCCGCCGCCCTCGACAACGATAATGGCGCCAACCAGCGCCTTCATCGCCTTGCGGATGGCCTGCCCGGCAAGATCCTGAAATTCCTGCGCAACGATAATGTTGGTGAGATGGCCTCCGATCAGTTTGGCATTCGCCTCGATCTCTTTGCGGCTCCATTCCTTGCCCAGCGAATCGACGATGGTAGCCAGTAATATCTTAGCCTGCTCCGCCTCTTGCAGCGATTTGGTGGCGGCATCGGCGGTCATCCGCTCGACACTGCCGAGAATGTTAGCCACCGACTTGGGGTCGTCGCCGCCGCGCTTGCCCAATCCCTTGGCGGCCTTGTTCAACTCCTTCGCCAGCGACTTCAGTTCCCGGAGTACCTCTCCCGCATTGCCAGCCTGTCGGCGAGCCGGCCGTGCCGCGACTTTGTTCGCAACGGCGGGTTTGGCAGCAGCTGCCGTTTTTTTCGTTGTTCGGGGCGACGCAGATTTCATGAAAGCCTCTCAAGCGGCAAAAGGCGACAGGGTAACAGGTGTGCCCTCGGCGAGGAAGCCGCAGGAAGCAAAGCAACCTTGCGAGGCAGCGATTGACGCGGAGCCGAGAGATAAGATGGTTGGGGTGGCTGATGGGACTCGAACCCACGACGACAGGAATCACAATCCTGGACTCTACCAACTGAGCTACAGCCACCGCCGTTGAAACTGACGCTAATTCGTTCTTGGTCCGCCCGGCGGGACTCGAACCCACAACCCCCGGCTTAGAAGGCCGGTGCTCTATCCGGTTGAGCTACGGGCGGTCCGTGAGCGGATCATCTCCGGAGTGAGCTGGTCGGGGTGGAGGGATTCGAACCCCCGACATCTTGCTCCCAAAGCAAGCGCGCTACCGGACTGCGCTACACCCCGAGGAGCGGCGCATTCTATCTGCGCGCGCCGATCGGGTCAAATCTTTCGGTGACAGAAAAGCCCCGCGAATGGCGGATACTTTCGCTTGCGGTAGCTTCGGGATTCGTTTATAAACCACGCTTTTCATCGCCCACTACGGACGCTTAGAAATGGCTGAAGACCTGCTGCACAAGAAACAGTTTCCGCCCTATGCCGCCAAAAAAGGCGAGGCCTATATGAATACCAAGCAGCTCGGTCATTTCCGCAGCATTCTTGAGTCGCTCAAGGAAGAGTTGCAGGAGGACATTGATCGTACGGTGCATACCATGCAGGATGAGGCGACCGTCTTCGCTGATCCGAACGACCGGGCCAGCCAAGAATCCGATATCGCCCTCGAACTGCGCAACCGCGACCGGGAACGCAAGCTGATCAAGAAGATCGAGGAGGCCATCGCCCGAATCGACTCCGGCGACTACGGTTATTGCAACAGCTGCGGCGTCGAAATTGGCCTCAAGCGGCTTGAAGCACGCCCGACGGCAACGCTCTGTATCGATTGCAAGGAACTGGAAGAACGCCGCGAAAAACAGATGGCTAAATGATCATCTGCTTTCTGCGATAGCCAAAAATCTCGCGGTCGATTAACAGATCTGCGGATTGAGAAAACAAGGGAGGCCGCTCAGATCGGCTAGAGCAAATAAAAAAAAGGACGCCAAGGCGTCCTTTTTATTTTCCGGCTTTCTCTGGCTTACTGAGCCGCTTCCGTCGGAGCTGCACCTTCTTCCGCAGTAACCGCCTTCATTGACAGGCGAACGCGGCCTTTGTCGTCGGTTTCAATAACCTTCACCTTCACCCCCTGGCCTTCCTTGAGGTAGTCAGCCACTGCATTGACGCGTTCGTTGGCAATCTGCGAGATGTGCAGCAGACCGTCCTTGCCCGGGAGCACCTGAACGATGGCACCGAAGTCGAGCAAACGCAGCACGGTACCTTCATAAACCCGGCCAACTTCCACTTCAGCGGTGATGTCCTCGATGCGCTTCTTGGCCACCTGGGCCGCATCGGCGTTGACCGACGAGATGGTGACGCTGCCGTCGTCGGAAATATCGATGACGCAACCGGTTTCCTCAGTCAGACCACGGATGGTGGCGCCGCCCTTGCCGATCACATCGCGAATTTTCTCCGGATTGATCTTGATGGTAATCATGCGCGGTGCGTAGTTTGAGACTTCCTCGCGCGCCCCGGACATCGACTGCTTCATCTTTTCAAGGATGTGCAAGCGGGCTTCCTTGGCCTGGGCCAGTGCGACCTGCATGATTTCCTTGGTAATGCCCTGGATCTTGATGTCCATTTGCAGCGCGGTCACACCGTTATCGGTCCCCGCCACCTTGAAATCCATGTCACCGAGGTGATCTTCGTCGCCGAGAATGTCGGTGAGCACGGCAAAGCGGTTGCCTTCCTTGATCAAGCCCATGGCTATACCGGCCACGTGGGCCTTGAGCGGAACGCCCGCATCCATCAACGCCAGCGAACCGCCGCAGACGGAGGCCATCGACGATGAGCCGTTGGACTCGGTGATCTCGGATACCACGCGCATGCTGTAGCCGAATTCCTCGGCCGACGGCAGCACTGCGATGAGGGCGCGCTTGGCGAGTCGGCCGTGACCGATTTCGCGGCGCTTCGGGCTACCTACGCGACCGCACTCGCCGGTGGCGTAGGGAGGCATGTTGTAGTGAAGCATGAAGCGCTCGCGATATTCGCCCTGCAACGCATCGATGATCTGTTCGTCGCGATTGGTGCCGAGCGTCGCCACGACTAGAGCCTGGGTTTCGCCGCGGGTAAACAGCGACGAACCGTGCGTGCGCGGCAAAACGCCGGAACGGATGGCGATCGGTCGCACCGTGCGCGTATCGCGGCCGTCAATGCGCGGTTCGCCGTTGAGGATCTGGCTGCGTACGATGCGCGCTTCCAGATCGAACAACAGATTGTTGATCGTGTTGGCGTCCGGTGCATTGTCGCCGACGGTCAGGGTTTCGACCACGCGCTTGGAAATTTCCCGGGTCTTCTGAGTACGCGCCTGCTTGCTGGTGATGCGATAGGCATCACGCATTTCGGTTTCGGCCAGTTCATTGACACGGGCGGTCAGCGCCTCATCCTTTGCGGCCGGTTGCCAATCCCATTCCGGCTTGCCCGCCACTTCCACCAGCTCGTTGATGGTATTGATCGCGGCCTGCATCTGTTCGTGACCGAACACCACAGCACCCAGCATGATTTCTTCCGACAACTGCTTGGCTTCGGATTCAACCATCAACACCGCCGCGGCGGTACCGGCCACCACGAGATCAAGCTGCGTGCTCTGCAATTGGGTCTTGGTTGGGTTGAGAACGTATTGGCCGTCGATATAACCGACGCGGGCCGCACCGATCGGACCATTGAACGGAATACCCGAAATAGCCAATGCGGCCGATGCGCCGATCAGGGCAGGGATATCCGGATCGATTTCCGGGTTGCACGACATGACGGTACAGACGACCTGCACTTCATTGTAGAAACCGTCCGGGAACAGCGGACGCAGCGGGCGGTCGATCAAGCGCGAAGTCAGCGTTTCCTTCTCGGAAGGACGGCCTTCGCGTTTGAAAAAACCACCGGGAATCTTGCCTGCGGCGTAGGTCTTTTCAACGTAATCGACGGTCAGGGGGAAGAAATCCTGACCGGGCTTGGCCTGTTTTGCACCCACCACGGTGGCCAGCACCACGGTGTCGTCCATATTGACGATGACGGCACCACCCGCCTGACGGGCAATTTCGCCGGCTTCCAGAGTGACGGTATGCGCGCCATAGCTGAAGCTTTTCTTGATTGAAGTCAGCACAACACTATCCTTTCTTGTTCATTGGACGCGCCGGAGGGGCGTCAACAAAAAAGCCGGTTCAGCGACATTTCGCCGAACCGGCTTGATTCAGGGTGCCCAGACAAGGGGCGACCTGCATGAGCGTGACAACGGACGCTTACTTACGCAAGCCGAGGCGCTCGATCAACGCGCGGTAGCCGTCGGCATTTTTGCGCTTCAGGTAGTCGAGCATCTTGCGGCGCTGGCTAACCATCTTCAGCAGACCGCGACGCGAATGGTGATCCTTGGCGTTGGCCTTGAAATGGCCGGTCAAACCATTGATCCGCGCTGTAAGCAGCGCGATTTGAACTTCAGGGGAACCGGTATCGCCCTGGGCGCGCTGGTAATCGGTAACGATTTTCGCCTTCTCGGCGGTGGAAATTGCCATATTGATTTCCTTGGATAATATTTTCAGTCGTTCGGAAAGGCCGGCATTATACCTGCCTGATTTACATAAGCTCAACAGATTGAATCGAGATGTCGGGGTTTTTTCATGGCTTTCATAGCTTGCGGGAGAACGCAATCAACCGCGTCGGGTTCAACCAACCGTCGGGCGAGACTTCGCCCACGCCGAGAAAGTTGCCGTCGTCGCCGACAAAGCGCCAGCGCTCCCCCGTATTTCCCATCCAACGTACCCCTTGTCCGTGCAGAACGCGTTGTGTTTCTGCGGCCGACAAAGTAGCGACGGACAACTCCGCCAGCAAGCTATCCACAGGTGCCAGCCGGGCGTCGCGGGCATCGAGCGGCATTGCCTCGACCTCCACCAATGAGACCGCATCCTGAACCTGCAAACGACCGATGCGGGTGCGCCGCAGGGCCGACAGATGCGCTCCGCAACCCAGAACAGCGCCCACATCGGCGGCCAAGGTACGTACATAAGTGCCTTTGCTACACGCGACATCGACCACGGCCTCCGCACCGGAAAACGAGATCAGATCAAGCGCATGGATGGTCACCCGGCGCGCAGCGCGTTCCACTTCGACCCCCTGGCGGGCATATTCATACAGCGGTTTGCCATCGCGCTTGAGCGCGGAATACATCGGCGGAATCTGCTCAATGCAGCCAACGAAACCTTCAAGCGCGCTCCTCAGGCGGGTTTCGTCGATGTCGACCGGACGGGTCTCCAGCACCGTTCCCTCGGCATCGGCCGTATCGGTGGTAATACCGAAACGAAAAGTCGCCCGATAGACCTTGTCGGCGTCCAGCAGTTCGGATGAAAACTTGGTAGCCTCACCGAAGCACAGCGGAAGCAGCCCGGTCGCCATCGGATCGAGAGTGCCGGTGTGCCCACCCTTGGCGGCGTTGAACAGCCACCGCGCTTTCTGTAGCGCAGCGTTGGAAGTTAGTCCTTGCGGCTTGTCGAGCAACAAAACGCCGTCCACCTGGCGGCGCGGGGGACGGCGTGGCTTGCTCACTCGGCAGCGTCTTCTTCGTGACGATCGGACTGCACCGCCTCGTCGATCAGGCGAGAAAGGTGAGTACCTCGTTCGACAGACGCGTCGAAAACGAAATGCAGCTCGGGGGTATGATGGATACGTACTCGACGGCCTAGTTCGCGCCGTAAGAAACCCGCGCTACGCTTCAGCCCACGTTCGATCTCGGCGCGCTGGTCAGCATCCGCCAGTGTCGTATAGAAGACTTTGGCATGAGCGTAGTCGGCGGTCACTTCCACCGCCGTCAACGTAACAAGGCTCACCCGCGGATCCTTCAGCTCAAGCCGGATCAGCTCAGCCAACTCGCGCAGAATCTGTTCCGATACCCGGTCCGAACGGGAAAAGCCTCGTTGTTGCGGCATCGTGGTTAAAGGCTACGGGCGATTTCCTGGATCTCGAACACTTCGAGCTGGTCGCCTTCCTCGATATCGTTAAAGTTTTTCAGCGACAACCCGCACTCGTAGTTTTCCTTGACTTCCTTGACGTCGTCCTTGAATCGCTTGAGGGAGTCGAGTTCGCCGCTGAAGACGACAACGTTATTGCGCAGCAGGCGCACCGAAGAGCCGCGCCTGACCACGCCCGACAGCACCATACAACCCGCCACCGCGCCAACCTTGGAAATGCGGAAAACCTGGCGAATCTCGACGGTGCCGATGACGCTCTCGCGCTTTTCCGGAGACAGCATCCCGGAGAGCGCCGCCTTCACCTCGTCCACCGCGTCGTAAATGATGTTGTAGTAGCGGATGTCGACCCCGAAGCTCTCGGCCACCTTGCGCGCGCCGGCATCGGCACGAGTATTGAAGCCGATGACGACGGCTTTCGAAGCCGAGGCCAAGTTGACGTCGGATTCGCTGATTGCACCAACCGCTGCGTGGATCACATTGACCTTGACTTCGTCGGTGGACAGTTTGCTGAGCGCGTGAACCAGGGCCTCCTGTGAGCCTTGAACGTCGGCCTTGACGATCAGCGGCAGCATCTTGACCTCGCCCTCGCTCATTTGTTCGAACATCGATTCCAGCTTGGCGGCCTGCTGCTTGGCCAGACGCACATCGCGGAACTTCCCTTGGCGGAACAGCGCGATTTCGCGAGCCTTGCGCTCGTCGGCCAAAACCATGGTTTCGTCGCCGGCGGCAGGAACTTCGGACAAGCCCTGAATTTCCACCGGAATCGAGGGACCGGCTTCCTTGATCGGCTTGCCATTCTCGTCAAGCATGGCGCGCACGCGGCCATACACCTGTCCGGCAAGCAGAACATCGCCCTGGCGCAGGGTGCCCGATTGCACCAGGATGGTTGCCACGGCGCCCTTGCCCTTGTCGAGGCGGGCTTCGATCACCAGACCCTTTGCCGGCGCATCCTTGGCTGCCGTAAGTTCCAGCACTTCGGCCTGCAACAGCACCTGCTCCAGCAATTCGTCGATACCGACACCGGTCTTGGCTGAAACCGGCACGAAGGGCGAGTCGCCGCCGTATTCTTCCGGTACCACGCCTTCGGCCACCAGTTCCTGCTTGACGCGCTCCGGATTGGCATCGGGCTTGTCGATCTTGTTGACCGCCACCACCAACGGTACGCCCGCCGCCTTGGCATGGTGGATCGCTTCCTTGGTCTGCGGCATGACACCGTCGTCGGCAGCGACGACCAGAATCACCAGGTCGGTCGCCTTGGCGCCTCGGGCGCGCATAGCGGTGAAGGCTTCGTGGCCCGGAGTGTCGAGGAAGGTGATGACGCCGCGGTCGGTTTCCACATGGTAGGCGCCGATGTGCTGGGTAATGCCGCCGGCCTCGCCCGCAGCGACCTTGGCGCGGCGGATGTAATCAAGCAGCGAAGTCTTGCCGTGATCGACGTGCCCCATCACCGTAACGACCGGCGGGCGTGGCAGCAGAACGGCGTCCTTGTGCTGCTCGTCGTGCGCCTCGTCGAGGAAGGCATCCGGATCGTCGAGCTTCGCGGCAAGCGCCTTGTGGCCCATTTCCTCGACCACGATCATCGCTGTTTCCTGGTCCAGTTGCTGATTGATGGTAACCATCATGCCCATCTTCATCAGCACCTTGATAACCTCGGTGGCCTTGACCGACATTTTGTGGGCAAGATCTGCCACGCTGATGGTTTCGGGTACGTGTACTTCGCGCACCACCGCCTCGACCGGCTGGGGTGCTATACGAGAGTCTTCCTGGGAATGACGTCCATGGCGCCCCTTGGGGCCGCCGCGCCAACCACCGGTGCCCCCACCAGCATCGCCGCGGGTTTTGATACCGCGTTTTTTCGCCGCATCGTCCTTCCAGTTACTGGCGGGCTTCTTCTCAACCTTCTTTTCGGCCTCAGGCTTTCCGGCAGGCTTGTGCAAGGTTCCTGAAACTCCGGCTTCAGCCGGTGCCGCCGTCTTTGCCTGCTCGGCTGCGGCCTTGGCGGCCAATTCCGCCTGTTGCTGTTGCAGACGCTTCTCAGCCTCTTCCCGGGCGCGTGCCGCGCGCAACTGTTTCTCCTTCAACTCTGCGGCCTGGATCGCCGACAGTTCCGCATGGCGCTTGGCTTCGGCTTCGCGCAGCGCACGCTGCTCGGCATTGATGAAATTGGGCTTGGCGGCTACGGATGCAGCGGGAATCCGCTTCGGCGCCGGACGCTCGGCAGGTTCTGGCACGACAACGTCTTCGACCACAGGCTCAGACACCACTACGTCCGGTACCACAACTTCGGGTACCACCGGCTCAATTACCGCCGGCTCGGCTGCCACCACGTCCTCGATAACCTCGGGTTCGGGCACCACCGGCTCAATGACGACCGCAGGGATTTCTGCCGACACGGCATCCACCGCATCGCGCTTCACAAGAACGCGCTTCTTGCGCACCTCCACCTGAATGGTACGTGCCTTACCAGTCGCATCGGCCGCCCGTATCTCGCTGGTCTGCCGGCGGGTCAGGGTAATCTTGGCCTTGGACGCCGTTTCGCCGTGAGAGCGGCGCAAATAGTCCAGCAATTTGGTCTTGTCATGCTCGGAGAGCAAGTCGTTGGATGCATTCTTGTCGACGCCGGCCTTGGCAAGCTGCTCCAGCAACGCTGTAGCAGGCATTTTTAATTCGGTAGCAAATTGGGCAACGCTCATCTGTGCCATTGTCGTTCCCCTTGATTATTCTTCATCCGCGAACCAATGTGCGCGGGCGTTGGTGATGAGCTGGCTGGCGCGCTCTGTATCGATGCCAGACATCTCGGTAAGCTCGTCCACGGCAAGATCGCCAAGGTCGTCGCGCGTTTTGATGCCGTTGCGCGCAAGTTTTGCAGCAAGGGGTTTGTCCATCCCTTCCAGATGCAGCAATTCTTCCTCAACGCCTTCCAGTTGCTCTTCGTCGACGATGGCTTCGGTAAGCAGCACATTGCGCGCCCGCTCCCGCAGCTCGTTGACCGTGGCTTCGTCGAAGGCGTCGATTTCAAGCATTTCCGCCAAAGGCACGTAAGCCACTTCTTCCAGGGTCGAAAACCCTTCCTGGATCAGGATATCGGCGACTTCCTCGTCGACGTCCAGTTTTTCCATGAACAGTGCACGCACATTGGCACTTTCCGCCTGATGCTTCTGCGCCGACTCTTCGACCGTCATCAGATTGATGGTCCAGCCCGTCAGTTCGGATGCAAGACGCACATTCTGTCCACCGCGGCCGATGGCAATCGCCAGATTGGCTTCATCCACTACCACGTCCATTGCGTGCTTTTCCTCATCGACCACGATCGACGAAACTTCAGCCGGCGCCAAGGCGCCGATGACGAACTGCGCCGGGTCGGCCGACCAGAGCACGATGTCTACGCGTTCGCCGGACAGCTCGTTGGTCACCGCCGTGACACGCGAGCCACGCATACCGACGCAAGTGCCGATGGGATCGACCCGTTGGTCGTTGGACTTGACGGCGATCTTCGCCCGGATGCCGGGATCACGGGCCGCCGACTTGATCTCAAGTAACCCCTCTTCCATCTCCGGCACTTCCAGTTCGAACAGCTTGACGATGAATTCGGGCGCGGTGCGCGAGAGGATCAATTGCGGCCCCCGGGCTTGGCGGTCGATCTTCATCAGCCAGGCACGCACGCGATCTCCGGGGCGGAGGTTTTCCTTCGGAATCACCTGGTCCCTGGGCAGAACAGCCTCGACGCGACCGGCTTCAACGATCGCGTTGCCGCGCTCCATCCGCTTCACCGTGCCGGTCACCAAGTGTTCTTTGCGATCAAGGAAGTCGTTCAGCACCTGCTCGCGCTCGGCATCGCGGATTTTTTGCAGGATCACCTGCTTTGCCGCCTGAGCACCGATACGGCCGAAGTCGATCGGCTCCAGCGACTCCTCGATATAGTCACCTACGACGATGTCGGCAACCTGTTCCGAAGCCTCCACCAGACCGATCTGCTGCTCGTGGTTATCCATATCCTCCTCGTTGAGGACCAGGTAACGACGGAAAGCCTCGAACTCGCCGGTTTCGCGATCGACTTCGACGCGCACATCGGCATCTTCATGGATACGTTTTTTGGTCGCGGACGCCAGCGCAAGTTCCAGGGCACCGAAGACGATATCCCGATCAACGTTCTTTTCCCGCGCCAGGGCATCCACCAACAACAACATTTCGCGGCTCATTCGATTTTCTCCAATTCCTGATTCAGAACTTCGGCACCAGCCGGGCGCGCTCGACATTGTCGAACGCAAACGCGTAAGTCACGCCTTCGGACGTCAGCACCACCTCGCCATCGCGCATGCCGCCAAGCACCCCGCTGAAATTGCGCTGGTTATTTACCGGCACGCGCAACTTCAACTGCATTTCATGGCCGGCAAAACGCTCGAAATCCGCAGCCTTTTTCACCACGCGATCCAGCCCCGGCGACGACACCTCAAGCCGATCGTAGTCAATATTCTCGACCGTGAACAAGCGCGTCAGATGATTGCTTACGGCGGAACAGTCGTCCACCGTAATACCGCCCTGGCTGACTTCGTCGGCGGCCGGAGCGATACCCGCCCCCGGCGATCGATCGATAAAAATACGCATCAACCGGCCACGGGGACTCGACTCGAAATCGACGAGTTCATAACCCAGCCCGGCAACAGCTTGTTCGATCAATTCGACTAATTGCATTGAATCCGACGCCACAAATAAAAAATGGGCACTGCTGCCCATTTTTCGCTTACCCGCCGCCTCCGCGAAGGAAGGTTCGGTACCAAAAAAACACACTGATTATAGCAGCCGCCTCTTCGGCAATGCAATCAGATCTCGGATTTTTCTAGCCTTTTCACCGGCTTGAGATAGTTGAGCAGAGATTTCACCTCACCCTCCGAAAGCTCCCTGCATTGACCTCTTTTGAGTTGCGGTGGCAGATGGATCGGTCCGTAACGAACCCGCATCAAGCGGCTGACGGTCACCCCCACCGCGTCGAACATGCGCCTCACCTCGCGATTGCGGCCCTCGGCCAGGGTAACGTTGTACCAACGATTGGCGCCGTCCCCCCCGGCCTCCTCGATGCGAATGAAGCGCGCCAGGCCATCCTCGAGCTGGATCCCCTCCGCCAGCTGCTTCAGGGTGTCCTCGGACAGCTCTCCGAGGACGCGCACCGCGTATTCCCGGTCGATGCCGTAGCGCGGATGCATCAATCGGTTTGCCAACTCGCCACTGCTGGTGGCGATCAGCAGGCCGCAGGAATTGAAATCCAGGCGGCCGACCGTGATCCACCGTCCGCTGCGAATCTTGGGCAGATGATCGAATACCGAGGGGCGGCCTTCTGGATCGTCGCGCGAAACGATCTCGCCTTCCGGCTTGTGGTAAAGCACCACCCGTGGCTGGCGCGAACCGCCGAGCCGCAGATTGACCAGCCGGCCGTTGAGACGGACCTTGTCGTCAGGACCGATACGCTGGCCGACATGGGCAGGTTCCCCATTTACGCTAACGCGGCCGGCAACGATCCATTCCTCAATTTCGCGGCGCGAACCGTGGCCGGCGTCGGCCAATGCCTTATGCAGTTTGGGAGAGACATCGCCGTCCACCGCGGCACTGTCGCTGCTTTCAGACCAGACGCCCGCCGGGGAAGCAGGCGGGCGCTGCGATTTTCCGTTGCGCAGCGACTTCGCACCCCGTCCCTGCGGCGCACGAATGCCTCGTTGCGGGGATGCCGCGGGTTCGTCGGAGGCGGCTTCGTCAGCGCTGCCGCCCTGTTCCGGAAGCCTATATTCCGGCGCTTTCTGCGCTGGAACTTTCTTCTGCGGCGGACGGAGTGGGCTGCGTTTGCGAGAGGAGCGGGGCGTCTGCAAAATCCATTACCTTTTCAATTTCGGTCAGCGGCGGCAGCTCGGAAAGACTGCGCAAACCGAGGTCGTCGAGAAACTTGCGCGTGGTTGCGTAAAGCGCCGGACGTCCGGGTGAATCGCGGTGGCCCACGGTGTCTATCCAGCCGCGAGCCTCCAGTGCTTTCAATACATTGGGCGATACTGCCACACCGCGGATTTCCTCTATGTCACCGCGCGTCACCGGTTGACGATAGGCAATGATGGCCAACGTTTCCATCACGGCGCGGGAATATTTCGGCGGCCGCTCGTTTTTCAACCGATCCAGAAAAATTTGATATTCAGGGCGCGTCTGAAAGCGCCAACCGGAGGCCAGTTGCACCAGTTCGATCCCTCGCCCGGCCCAATCGCGGCGCAAATCGTCGATCAGTGTACGCCACGTCTCGTCGTCGAACTCCTCGTCGAAGAGTTTTTTAAGTTCGGCCAGCGAGACCGGTTCTGCCGCCACCAGCAGCGCGGTTTCCAACACCCGCTTGTAGTCCTCAGGCTTGTAGAGCTGCACTTTCGACTACTTTCACATAAATCGGCGCCAACGCCTCGGTCTGGGTAATTTCCACCAGGCTCTCCCGTGCCAGTTCCAGAATGGCAAGAAAGCCCACCACCAACACCTGGGCGCCTGCCGCCACGTCGAACAAATCTTCGAACACCATGAATCCGCGCCCCTGAAGCCGGCGCAGGATGGTGATCATGGTTTCCCGCACCGACAGTTCCTCGCGCTTTACCTTGTGATGTTCGGTCATCCGGGCCTGCTTTATAAGCCCCAGCCAAGCCACCTGCAAATCATGCAGCGTCACTTCGGGTTGCCGTTCCACCACTTTGTCGGCCACCCAAACCGCGATCCACTCGTAGTTGCGGCCGGCCTGGGGCCAGGCATCCAGCTTGGCCGCCGCCGCCTTCATCTGCTCGTATTCGAGCAATCGCCGCACCAGCTCGGCGCGCGGATCTTCGGGCTCGCCAGTCTCGGCCTTCGGCGGCCGCGGCAACAGCATGCGCGATTTGATCTCGATCAACATGGCCGCCATCAGCAGATATTCGGCCGCCAGTTCAAGGTTCCGCTTGTGCATTGCCTCCACATACTTAAGGTACTGGGCAGTCAACGGCGCCATCGGAATATCGAGAATATTGATGTTCGCCTTGCGGATCAGATAGAGCAGCAGATCGAGCGGTCCTTCGAACGACTCCAGAATCACTTCCAGCGCATCGGGCGGGATGTAGAGGTCGCGCGGCATCTCGGTCATCCATTCGCCATAAACTTTCGGCAAATGCTGTTCCGCTGCCACCGCTGGCGCTTCCGCTGCCCCGCCTTCGACGACGCCAAGCTCGTCCATCAATTGAAATCCAGTCCCATCGCCTCGCGCACGTCGCGCATGGTTTCCTGCGCCAGTTTGCGCGCCTTTTCGCAACCGTCGGCGATGATGTTCTTCACCAGCTGAGGATCCTCCTCATACATCCGCGCCCTTTCGCGCATCGGCTCCTGTTCCGCAAGTACGCCATCGATCACCGGCTGCTTACACTCAATGCAACCGATGCCGGCACTGCGGCAACCCTGCTGGACCCAGGTCTTGACCTCTTCGCTCGAATAGATCAGGTGGAACTGCCACACCGGACATTTTTCCGGGTCGCCCGCATCGGTGCGCCTTACACGCTGCGGGTCGGTCTGCATGGTACGGATCTTCTTGCGTATGGAATCCTCGTCCTCGCGCAAGGCGATGGTGTTGTTGTAGGACTTGGACATCTTTTGCCCATCGAGCCCCGGCATGCGCGCCGCCTCGGTGAGCAGCGCCCCGGGCTCGGCAAGGATCATCTTGCCGCCGCCTTCGAGATAGCCAAACAGACGCTCACGATCGCCCATCGAGAGATTTTGCGTGTTGTTGAGCAGTGCGTGGGCCTGCTCCAGCGCATCGTCCTCACCGCGTTCCTGGTAGCGGGTGCGCAATTCTTCATAAAGTTTGGATCGTTTCGAACCGAGCTTCTTCACCGCCTCCTTGGCCTTTTCCTCGTAGCCCGGTTCGCGGCCGTAAAGATGATTGAATCGACGCGCCAGTTCGCGGGTAAATTCGACGTGGGGCAGCTGGTCTTCGCCAACCGGAACCTTGTCCGCGCGGTAGATGAGGATGTCCGCGCTCATCAACAAAGGGTAGCCGAGGAATCCGTAGGTCGACAGATCCTTGTGCGAGAGCTTTTCCTGCTGGTCCTTGTAGGTGGGCACGCGCTCCAGCCAGCCGAGCGGCGTGGTCATCGACAGCAGTAGATGCAGTTCTGCATGTTCGAGAACCCGTGACTGAATGAACAGCGTGGCCTGCGAAGGGTCCACACCAGCCGCCAGCCAGTCGATGATCAGGCCGCGCGTGCTCTCGGCGATGGTTCCGGGCTCGTCGTAGGCGGTAGTCAGCGCGTGCCAGTCGGCAACGAAAAACAGACAGGGATATTCGTGCTGGAGCTTGACCCAGTTCTTGAGCACACCGTGATAGTGGCCAAGATGCAGGCGCCCGGTGGGGCGCATGCCGGAAAGAACGCGTTCGGCGTACATCGTTAGTTTTTCTTACCTATTATCAGAAACCGAAAATTTTCATCAACAGTGCCAGAAACAATCCCAATGGCGGCAGCAGCAACAACTCCAGCACATGGGTCAGCAGCAGCAGAATCAGGATCGGGAAACCCCACCGTTCCAGCTGCGCAAAACGCCATGCGGCCCTGACCGGCAACAATCCGGTGAGAATGCGGCCCCCGTCGAGCGGAGGCAGCGGCAGCAGATTCAATACCATCAGCATTGCATTGAAACGGATCCCGGCAGTCGCCATTTCCGCCAGCGCAGTACCGTAACCGAAATCCGGCAAAAACATCGCCAGTTTAAGCACCGCCGCCCAGAATATTGCCATGACGCAATTAGCGGCCGGTCCGGCGGCGGCGACCCAGATCATGTGGCGCTTGGGATTACGCAGCTTGCCGAAGTTCACTGGCACCGGCTTGGCCCAGCCGAACATGAAGCCACCCAGCCAGTATGTCAGCGCCGGAATCACCAGGGTACCCATCGGATCGATGTGGCGTAGCGGATTTAGGCTGATTCGACCCAGTTTCCACGCCGTCGGATCGCCAAAATAGCGTGCCACGTAGCCATGAGCGGCCTCGTGTAGGGTGATGGCGAAGATGATCGGCAATGCCGAGATCGCCAGCGTCTGTATCAGGCTTTCCATGGGATGGCCGCAATTCTACCAGAGCGTCATGCAGCGGCCGGGGCCTAGAGGCCCAGCGGCGGCAGCGGGCCGAGGCCCTCACGGACGATTTCCGGCGTATCCCCCGTCAGATTGACGATGGTGGTCTGCTCGGTTCCGCAGCGCCCGCATTCGATCACCAGGTCGATCTGTTTCCCCAACCTGTCAAGAATCTCCTGCGGATCGCTCAGCGGCAACTCGTCGCCCGGGAGCATCAGGGTCGACGTCAGCAACGGCTCGTCGAGTTCGTCCAGCAGGGCCTTCACCACGGGATGTTGCGGAACCCGCAGGCCGATCGTCTTGCGTTTCGGGTGCAACACGCGCCGCGGCAGCTCCTTGGTACCCTCAAGAATGAAGGTGTAGGCGCCTGGGGTGGTGTGCTTGAGCAGACGGTAGCGGGCGTTATCCACCCGCGCGTAGGTGGCAATTTCCGAAAGATCGCGGCACATCAGGGTAAACAGGTGCCCTTCGCCCACCTCGCGGATACGGCGAATTCGGTCGAGCAAGGCCGCGTCGCCGGTATGCCCGCCCAGCGAATAGGCCGCATCGGTGGGCAGAGCGATCAACCCACCGCCGCGCACGATCTCCGCGGCCTGCCTAATCAGACGCGGCTGCGGGTGTTCAGGATGAAGGGAAAAAAATTGCGCCATGAGTCCTACGTCGCGTCGCCCGAAAGGACGGGATCAGATCGGCCGCTCAAACCAGCTTGCTCCATACCGGCGTCAGCCCCTCGGGCAACGGCGGCATTTTGCCGATATCAATCCAACTCTCGCCGGGGCCGTGGAAGTCGGATGCGCGCGAGGCCAAAAACCCGAATTCGCGGGCCATCTTGGCCAGTTCGCGGTTATCGGCATCGCTTTGCGTTCCAGACAGAACCTCGATCGCATCGCCGCCGAGCGCCTTGAATGCAGTGAAAATCCTGCGCAATTCCCTGCGGCTGGCCCGATAGCGCCCGGGATGGGCAATCACGGCCAGCCCTCCCGCCTTGTGGACCCAATCAACCGCCTCATCCATGGTCGCCCAGGGGTGCGCCACGTAGCCCGGCTTGCCCTTCGCCAGCCAATGATCGAAGACCGATTTGGTGTCCTTGACCAAGCCGATCTCGACGATGTAGCGGGCAAAATGGGAACGGCTGATCAGTGCCGGATTGCCCGCGTACTTCAGTGCGCCGGGATAGGCGCCGTGGATGCCGACCTTGTCCAACTCCCCGGCCATACGCTGTGCGCGACCGTCGCGACCGTCGCGAACCCGAGCCAGGCCGGCCACCAGCTCGGAACACGTATCGTCGATGCCCAGGCCGACAATATGCAGCGTCAGGTCGTCGCCCCAGGACACCGAGATTTCGACGCCATTGAGGAACGGCAACCCGCAAGCCGCCGCCGCTGCGCGCGCCTCGGGCAGGCCGCGGATTTCATCGTGATCGGTCAACGCGAGCAGTTCGACTCCGTTCGCCTTGGCCCGGCGCACCAGATCCGCCGGCAAGAGCAAACCGTCGGAGGCGGTGGAATGGCTATGCAGATCAGCATTCACGGAGAAACTCCTCGATCAGGTGAGCAACCCGCTCCGGCTGATCGTGATGCAGGTTATGGCCGGCGTCAGGGATCACCGCTTTTCGCAGTTGCTGGAAACAGGCCAAGCGTTCAGCGTAATCGGCTTCCCTCCCCAGATAATAGTTGTTCAGAAAGGAAGCTCCGCCCTCAACCCAAAGCACTTTCGCCGCAGTCTGCCGCCAGATCGATTTCGCCGCCTCAACACTGAACAAGGTCGGGTTAGCCCAACGGTGGCATGGATCCCCGGCGAATTCCCATCGACCTTCGCGCTCGACGGTAAGGTGCGCGGCAAGAAACGTCGCCTTCTCCGCCGTCAGACGTACGTTGTCCTTGACCAATCGTTCAGCGAAAGCGGCACGGTCAGGATAGCTCCTGAAATGCGGCGGCGCCTCGCCGACCTGGTCCAGCCACGTTCGAATTTTCCCTGAGGCTTTTTCAACGTTCGTATCGAGCAGACTTCCGCCCTCCAGACTGACGATCCGCCCCACCCTTTCGGGACGAACCCCGGAATAAATCAGCGCCACCGAGCCGCCCATGCTATGGGCAACAATATCGACCGCCGAATCCGGCGAATAGTGGTCGACCAGGGCGTCCAGGTCGGCAAAGTAATCCGGGAACCAGTAATGGTCGTTATTCCACTGGGAGAGCCCGAACCCCCTCCAGTCAAGGGCCAACACATGCCATGACTGCTCCAGCGCATCAACCACGAACTGGTAGGAAGCGGAGTTGTCCCCCCATCCGTGCAGCATGAACAGTTGCGGCGCATCGGGTGGTCCCCAATGGCGCACATGGCTGCGCCGACCGCGCAATTCGATGAATTCAGAACGACTTTCTTTCACCCATGAATTCTATCAGGCCCCCTTGCTTCGCTCCCGGGGCAACGGCATAATCCGGCCCCATCGTCGGGAGAGAGTTTCGCTGTGCGGAACCGCCGAAGGCGCAACCCCCAGGAATCGCTCAGGCAAAAGGGCCGACGACGCAACGCAAATCTGGAGAGCGGCAGGTTCGGCTTGCCCACCGAAGGGGTCAAACTCTCAGGTACAAGGACAGATGGGGCAAAGGTCGCGTGACCTTTGCCCCTTTTATTTTGCCTATCCGATGAGCCAAAGAACCCCGCTTTACGACACCCACGTTGCCGCCGGCGCCAAGATCGTCGATTTCGCCGGCTGGGACATGCCGATCCACTACGGTTCGCAGATCGAGGAGCACCACGCGGTGCGCCGCGACGCCGGTATGTTCGACGTCTCCCACATGCTGGCCATCGACCTCGCCGGTCCCGACGCGCTGCCCTGGCTACGCCGCCTGCTGGCCAACGACTGCGCCAAGCTCACCGTGCCCGGCAAGGCGCTCTACTCCTGCATGTTGAAGGAAGACGGCGGCGTCATCGACGACCTGATCGTCTATTTCTTCACTCCCGAGCGCTACCGCATCGTGGTCAATGCCGGCACCGCCGACAAGGATCTGGCCTGGATGCAGGCTCAGTTGGCCGGTTTCAACGCCACTCTGGCACCCCGCCGCGATCTAGCCATGATCGCCGTCCAGGGCCCCAACGCCCGCGAGCTTTTCTGGACGGCCTTTCCCGTCGCCCGCGCCCAGAGCGTGCTGCTAACACCCTTCCAGGCCGCCGAATGGGATGGCTGGCTCATTGCCCGTACCGGCTACACCGGCGAGGACGGCTTCGAAATCGCCGTTCCGGCCGACGCAGCGGCCACCGTCTGGCAGGCGCTGGCCGCCGTCGGTGTCGCCCCCGCCGGCCTGGGTGCCCGCGACACCCTGCGCCTCGAAGCCGGCATGAACCTCTACGGTCAGGACATGGACGAATCGGTCGGCCCGCTTGAATCCGGCCTGGCCTGGACCGTCGATTTCAAGGACGCCGGCCGCGACTTCATCGGCCGCAAGGCACTCGAATCCGCGCCGCCCACCCGACAATTGATCGGCCTGCTGCTGAAGGACAAAGGCGTTCTTCGCTCGCATCAACAAGTAATTACAAAACAAGGTAATGGAGAAACTACCTCAGGTACTTTCTCACCAACAATCCAGGGCTCCATCGCCCTCGCCCGAGTGCCCAAAGGGGTTGCCGTCGACGATGAAGTGCTGGTGCAGATTCGCGACAAACAGCTCAAGGCCAAGGTGGTAAAACCGCCCTTCGCCCGTAACGGAAAATCTTTGATCCAGGAGAACTGAAATGAACGTCCCCGCCAATCTCAAGTACGCCAAGTCCCACGAGTGGGCCAAACTGGAAGCCGACGGCACCGTTACCGTAGGCATTACCGACCATGCCCAGGAAGCCCTGGGCGACATCGTTTTCCTGGAACTGCCTGAGGCCGGACGCACGGTTAAGGCTGGCGAGGAAATCGCCGTGGTCGAGTCGGTCAAGGCCGCCTCCGACATCTACGCCCCGATTTCCGGCGAAATCATCGAATCCAACAGCGCCGCCACCGACGCCCCGGAAAGCGTCAATGCCGACGCCTACGCCGCCTGGCTGTTCAAGATCAAGCCGAGCAACCCAGCCGAACTGGACAGCCTGCTGGACGCTGCCGGTTACGCCGCTGTCGCCGCCGATTAATCCGCCCCATGGCCGCCGGATCTCTCCACCGAGGGAGCCGGCGGTTTTGTTTTCGCCCCCTCTTCAGCAGGTTTTCCCATGTCTAACGCCCAGCCCCTTTCTGCCCTGGAGCAACAGGACGAGTTCATCGCCCGCCACATCGGCTCCGAACCGCAGCAGATCGCCGCCATGCTGGCCGTGATCGGTGCCCCCAGTCTCGACGCGCTGATGGATCAGACCGTGCCCGCCGCCATCCGCCTGCCGGCCGACCTGCCGCTGCCGGCGCCACGCCGGGAACACGAAGCGCTGGCCGACCTGAAGGCCCTGGCCGGAAAGAACGTGGTCGCCAAATCGCTGATCGGCATGGGCTACCACGAGACCCTGACGCCCAAGGTGATCCTGCGCAACGTCATGGAAAATCCTGGCTGGTACACGGCCTACACCCCGTATCAGGCCGAAGTGGCCCAGGGCCGGCTGGAAGCGCTGATGAACTACCAGCAGACGGTCATCGACCTGACCGGGCTGGAACTGGCCAACGCCTCCCTGCTCGACGAAGCCACCGCCGCCGCCGAAGCGATGACCATGGCCCGGCGCATCAGCAAGTCCAAATCCAACCGTTTTTTCGTCGATGAGGCCTGCTTCCCGCAGACCATCGACGTGGTCAGGACCCGCGCCGGCTACTTCGGCTATGAACTGGTGTTCGGCCCCGTGGCCGCGGCCGCCGGCCAGGACGTGTTCGGCGCCCTGCTCCAGTACCCCAACGACAAGGGCGAAGTGACCGACCTGACCGACATCCTCGCCGCCCTGCGCACCCAAGGCGCCGTCAGCGCCCTCGCCACCGACCTGATGGCCCTGGTGCTGCTCAAGTCGCCGGGCGAAATGGGCGCCGATATCGCCCTCGGCACCAGTCAGCGTTTCGGCGTGCCGATGGGCTTCGGCGGCCCCCACGCCGCCTTCTTCGCCTGCAAGGACGAACATAAACGTTCCGTACCCGGACGCATCATCGGCGTCTCGGTGGATGCCCGCGGCAAGCGCGCCTACCGCATGGCGCTGCAAACCCGCGAGCAGCACATCCGCCGTGAAAAGGCCAACTCCAACATCTGCACCTCGCAGGTGCTGCTGGCCAACATGGCCGGCATGTACGCCGTCTATCACGGCCCCGAAGGTCTGAAGACCATCGCCCAGCGCATCCACCGCCTCACCACCATCCTCGCTCTGGGCCTGCAACAGGCGGGAGTGAAGGTGCTGACCCAGCGCTGGTTCGACACGATCCAGGTGGAAACCACGGCCAACGTTCCCGGTTTCAACCTGCGCCAGGTTTCGGCCACGGTGCGCGGGATTGCGCTGAACGAGAAAACCACGCGCGCCGACGTGGCCGCCCTGCTCCAGGCCATCACCGGCAAGAGCGCGGATATCGAAGCCCTGGACGCCCAGGCCCAGGCTGCCAGCCCCATTGCCGGTCTGCTGCGCAGCGACGCCATCCTCAGCCACCCGGTGTTCAACAGCCACCACACCGAACACGAAATGCTGCGCTACCTCAAGCGCCTGCAAAACCGCGACCTGGCCATGGATCACTCGATGATCTCGCTGGGCTCGTGCACCATGAAGCTAAACGCCACCAGCGAGATGATCCCCATCACCTGGCCCGAGTTCGGCGACCTGCATCCCTTCGCCCCACGCGAGCAGGCCAGCGGTTATCTGGAAATGATCCGCGGCCTGGAACAGTGGCTTGCCACTATTACCGGCTTCGACGCCGTCTGCATGCAGCCCAACTCCGGCGCCCAGGGCGAATACGCCGGCCTCGTCGCCATTCGCCGCTACCAGTCGGCGCAAGGTCAAAGTCAGCGCAACATCTGCCTGATTCCCAAGTCGGCCCACGGCACCAACCCGGCCACCGCCCACATGTGCGGCCTGGAAGTTGTGGTGGTGGACTGCGACGACAGCGGCAACGTTGACCTCGCCGACCTCAAGGCAAAGGCCGCCGAGCATGCGGCCAATCTGTCCTGCCTGATGCTCACCTACCCCTCCACCCACGGCGTGTTCGAGGAAGCCGTGCGCGAAATCTGCGACACCATCCACGCCCACGGCGGCCAGGTGTACATGGACGGTGCCAACCTCAATGCCCAGGTGGGCTGGACCAGCCCGGGCTTCATCGGCGCCGACGTCAGCCACATGAACCTGCACAAGACCTTCGCCATTCCCCATGGCGGCGGTGGGCCGGGCATGGGCCCGATCGGCCTCAAGGCCCATCTGGCGCCCTTCATGGCTGACCATCCGGTCCAGGCCACCGGCCCCGATGATCGGCGCAATGCGGGCCAGGGCGCGGTAAGCGCAGCCCCCTTCGGCTCCGCCTCGATCCTGCCCATTTCCTGGATGTACATCGCCATGCTCGGCGGCACGGGCCTCAAGCGCGCCACCTCGGTGGCCATCCTCAACGCCAATTACGTCGCCAGCCGCCTCGACGCGCATTACCCGGTGCTCTACAAGGGCAAGAACGGTCGCGTCGCCCACGAGTGCATTCTCGACGTGCGCCAGATCAAGGCCGCCACCGGCATCGCCGAAACCGACATCGCCAAGCGCCTGATGGACTACGGCTTCCACGCCCCCACCGTAAGCTTCCCGGTGGGCGGTACGCTCATGGTGGAGCCCACCGAGTCGGAGTCCAAGGACGAGCTGGACCGCTTCATCGCCGCCATGATTTCCATCCGCGAAGAAATCCGCCGCGTCGAAAAGGGCGCACTGCCCGCCGACGACAACCCGGTCAAACGCGCGCCCCATACCCAGACCGATGTGATGGATGCCGACTGGACCCGCCCCTACAGCTGCCAGGAAGCCGTGTTCCCCCTGGCCTGGGTGGCGGACAACAAGTTCTGGCCGAGCGTGAACCGCATCGACGACGTGTATGGTGACCGCAATCTGTTCTGCGCCTGCCCGCCCTTGGAGGACTATTGACCCCCTTCCCCCCGCCCCCTTCCCGACGAAAGAGGTGACGGATGTTCGCGGACGTTGTCCGCTCCATGGTTCACGCTGCCCCTCCTTGGGGCGGCCCTGCGGAGGAATTCAAATGGCTAAACAACTGCTGATTCTCACCGTCATCGGCGACGACCGCCCCGGCCTCGTCGGCGAATTGTCCGCCGCCATCTCGGCCCATCAGGGCAACTGGCTGGAGTCGTCCATGTCGCGCCTCGGCGGCAAGTTCGCCGGCATCGTCAAGGTGGAAGTGGCGACCGATCAGGCCGTCGCGCTCCAGGCCGACCTGGCCACGCTGACGGGACTCAAGGTGACGGCCGAAACTTCGGCACCGGAAATCGCCGCCAAGGGGCGCCGCCTGCGCTTCTCCCTGGTCGGCCACGACCGCGTGGGCATCGTCCGAGAAGTCACCCAGGTCCTCGCCCGCCACGCGGTGAACGTGGAGGAACTGACCACCCGCACCTCCAGCGCCCCCATGTCGGCGGAACGGCTGTTTCATGCCGAAGCCGAGTTGCTGGCCGGACCCGAACTGGACAGCGCCGCCCTGGCCCGTGCCCTGGAAGCCATCTCCAACGATCTGATGGTGGACATCAGCCTCGACGAGACCCTCGCCTGAGACGCGCGAAACCGCTGTCTACAGCGGGACTGGGGGGACCTCAGGCGGGCGAGGATTCCTCCTTGGGGTAGATGCGAACCAGCACGATCCGCGGCCCGCTCATTTTTTTCACCACGGCATCGAAGTGATTGAAGGCGATGCGCTGCCCTTCTTCGGGCACGTCTCCAAGACGCTGCATGATCAGGCCGCCCACCGAATCGACGCCGGTTTCCTCTATATCGATGCCGAGTGTGCGCTCCAGCGTAACGATCGGCAGACTGCCCTTGCCGAGCAACGAGCCGTCGTCGAGCTTCGACCATTCGTTCTGGGTCTGGCGAAATTCGTCGCGGATCTCACCGACTAGAGCACCAAGCAGATTGTCCAGCGTGATGAATCCCAGCGGATGCCCATCGCGGTAGGCCACGACCGCAAAATGCGGCGCACCCTGGCGAAAGCGGCGAAACAACTCGGTCGCCGGCAAGCCGGGCGCCACGACCAGCACCGGACGGGCAAGCTTTTCGAGACTCGCGGGCAACTCATCCTTGCGCATCGCCAAAAAAATGTCCTTCATATGGATGACGCCCTGCGCGCGACCGTTTTCGTCCAGATAGGGATAGCGGCTGTAGCGATGCTGGACGATACGGTCGAGGTTTCGGTCGAACGAATCCGCCGCCGAGAGCGTTACCGCCTCGTTGAAAGGGCGCATCAGGTCAGCCACCTCCAGATCGCGAAAATCCAACGCCTGTGCCAACACGCGCCATTCGTCGCCGGTGTAGTCGGCGTCGGCGCGCGAGGCGCGCAGGATCAGCTTCAACTCTTCGGCGGAGTAATGGCTGTCGTGACTGTGCGCGACGTCCAGTCCGACCGTGCGCAGAATCCAGTTGGCGCTGTGGTTGAGCACCCAGATCGCCGGGTACATCAGCCAATAGAAGCCATAAAGAGGACCCGCGGTCCAGATGCCGACCTTTTCCGCCATGCGGATCGCCATCGACTTCGGAGCAAGTTCGCCGACCACGATGTGCAGATAGGAAATAATAAAAAAGGCAACAAAAAAGGCCACGGCATGCACCGCCTTCTCACTGTCGATGCCCATGGCAGCGAGCAACGGCTGCAATAAATTGGCGAAGGCCGGTTCGCCTATCCAGCCTAGTCCGAGTGAGGCCAGCGTGATCCCAAGCTGGCAAGCCGACAGATAGGCGTCAAGATTCCGATGGACTTTCAACAGCAAACGGCCACGCCACCCATAAGCCTTGGCAATGGCCCGGACACGCGTTTGCCGCAGTTTGACGAGACCGAATTCCGCTGCGACGAAAAAACCGTTGAGAAAAACCAGCAGGAGGGCGATAAAAATCAGCAAAAAACTACTGCCCATGACCGGGGCTCAGGCAAGCCCCCTTCCTTTCTTTGTATTGTTCCGGCATGCATTTTGCCGCATTGTCACGGCTTAGTCTGCCTTTCGACGGCCTTGATTTGTTGAGGGCGGCCCGCTGAGCCTCCTCAAACCCGGTTCGGGGCAAGGTTGAATTCGCCATCGTATGAGCTTAACCTTGCGCCCCCGGCAGCCCCGTCGGGCACCCGCCCCTCCGCCCAAATCCGCTTATGTCGTCACCGCTACCATCCGTTCTGCCGGCAGACACTCTCAGCCAAGAGCAAAGAGTCATCCGCATCACGGACATCCGGCAGCGCCTGAGCGCACTTGGCGCCAAACCCTGCCATGAAGACCTCGTATTAAGGTCGTGGATTCAGGTGCGTTCGCTCGATACGCGCCGCTACCGGGCAGAAAATTTTCTGCCACCGGCCGTCTTCGGCGCCCTGTCCGACCTTACCGCAGAGATCCAGATATTGGCCCAGGTACGTTCGGAACACCCCGGTGAGGACGGTTCCCTGCGCCTGTTGGTGCAACTGGCCGATGGCCAAACGGCGGAGAGTGTGCTTTTGCCGCGGGACGGCCTGTGTGTCTCGACCCAGGTGGGCTGTGCGGTCGGCTGCGTATTTTGCATGACGGGGCGGGAAGGCCTGCTGCGCCAGATCGGCAGTGCCGAGATCGTGGCCCAAGTGGTTCTGGCCCGCCAGCGGCGCGCGGTAAAAAAAGTGGTACTCATGGGCATGGGCGAGCCGGCCCACAACATGGACAACGTACTGGACGCCATCGATTTCCTCGGCACCTTCGGCGGCATCGGCCACAAAAATCTGGTGTTCTCCACGGTCGGCGACCGGCGCGTGTTCGAGCGCCTGCCGCAGCAAACGGTGAAGCCGGCCCTGGCGCTCTCTCTGCACACCACCCACGCCGAACTGAGGCAAAAGCTGCTGCCCAGGGCACCGCGCATCGACCCGGCCGAACTAGTGGAACTGGGGGAGTCCTATGCCCGCACCACCGGCTATCCGATCCAGTACCAATGGACCCTGCTGGAGGGGGTTAACGACGGCGACGACGAAGTGGAAAACATCGCCCGCCTGCTCGCCGGCAAGTACGCAATGATGAACTTCATCCCCTACAACAGGGTAAACGGCGTTGGCTTTAAGCGCCCCTCGTGGGAACGGGCCGGCGCCATGGCTGGGCGGTTGCACCAGCGCGGGATCGTCGCCCGGCTGCGCAACTCCGCCGGCCAGGACATTGACGCCGGCTGCGGCCAATTACGCGCCCGTTCCACTGCCATACCCCTTGCTCGCGCCGCGGTTGAATCCGCCGCCTAAAGCCATTACCCTTGCGCCCCCGCGGCCCAGGCCTCACGCCCCATCCGACCATGTCCATAAGCACGCCCGAACTGCTGGCCCCGGCCGGTTCCCTCGAGATGCTGGAAACGGCCTTCGCCTATGGCGCCGATGCCGTTTATGCGGGCCAGCCGCGCTACAGCCTGCGCGCGCGCAACAACAGCTTCGGCAAACTGGAGGCGCTCCAGCAGGGCATCGACCGGGCCCACGGACTGGGCAAGCGCTTCTTTCTGGTCAGCAATATCTTCCCCCACAACACCAAGCTCAAGACCTACCTCGCCGACATGGCGCCGGTGATCGCCCTCAAACCCGACGCCCTGATCATGGCCGATCCGGGACTGATGGCGATGATCCGCGACGCCTGGCCGGAGATGCCCATTCATTTATCGGTCCAGGCCAATACGGTCAATTACGCCGCTGTGCGCTTCTGGCGCAGCATGGGCATATCGCGGGTGATCCTGTCGCGCGAGCTGTCCCTCGACGAGGTGGCCGAAATCCGCCAGGAATGCCCCGACACCGAGCTTGAAGTCTTCATCCACGGCGCCCTGTGCATCGCCTACTCTGGCCGTTGCCTGCTCTCGGGCTATTTCAACCACCGCGACCCGAACCAGGGTACCTGCACCAATTCCTGCCGCTGGGACTACACGCTCACTCCGACCCAAACCGACGGCAGCGGCGACGCGCGGCCTGTCGGCAAGGCCATTGGCGCTCCGGACGACGGCTCGGTAGCCCCAGGCTTACGCTTCGATCCGGCCAAAGACACTTGGCTGCTGGAAGAAGGTACCCGCCCCGGCCAGTTGATGCCCATCGAAGAAGACGAGCACGGTACCTACATCCTCAACTCGAAGGATCTGCGCGCCATCGAGCACGTGCAACGGCTGATAGAGATCGGCATCGACTCGCTCAAAATCGAGGGCCGTACCAAGTCGCCCTATTACGTAGCCCGCACCTGCCAGAGCTACCGGCAGGCCATCGATGACGCCGTCGCCGGGCGCCCCCTCGACGCGCGCCTACTCAGCGGTCTGGAGAGCCTCGCCAACCGCGGCTACACCGGAGGCTTTTACGAGCGGCATCCAGACCGGGAGCACCAGAACTACCTGCGCGGCCATTCCGAATCCGAGCGCAGCCTGTATGTCGGCCAGGTACTCGGCTATGGCACCGACGGACTGGCCGAAATCGAGGTAAAGAACCGCTTCGCCCGCGGTGACCGAATCGAAGTCGTGCATCCAGGCGGCAACCGCGAACTGACCGTCGAAGAGATGCGCAATGCCGAGGGGATGCCGGTCGACGTCGCCCCCGGCAGCGGCCACCGCGTTCGCCTGCCGCTGCCGCCGGGTTGCGAAGGTGCCTTCATCGCTCGCTATGTCTGAGTTCGACGCCAGCGTCCAGGCGGCAATGGCCAAATGGCCGAACGTGCCCCACTGCTACGGCTGGCTGGCGCTGAACCGGCGCGGCCGCTGGCTGCTGGACGGCCGCCCCCTGGACCATCCCAACCTCATTGCCTTCATCAACCGCAACTACGGCCGCGACGGGGCCGGCAACTGGTTCTTCCAGAATGGCCCGCAGCGGGTTTATGTCGCACTCGAATACACGCCCTGGGTGTTCCGTCTGACCGCCGATGGCGAACTGGAAAGCCATACCGGTATAGCCGTTCCAGCACTGGATGCCGCCTGGCTGGACGATGTCGGGAACTTGCTGCTGTCCTGGCAGCACGGTGCGGCGCTGCTCGACGATCGCGATCTGCCCACCATGTTCGATGCAATCCGCGACGCTTCCGGCGCCATTCCGGGCGAGCCGACCCTCGCCGGCTTTATCGACGGCAAGCCGATCAAACTCGCGCTGCACTGGCGGACGCAGAAGCTGACGCTCGGTTTTCTGCGTTCGGCAGACGTGCCCTCCCAGCTGGGCTACATCCGCGTGCCGGCCGGCACGTAGCCGGCTTCAGCCGCCGTCACCACCGACAACAATTCCGTGCAGCCAGGCACCGAAGAAGATTCCAGCCAGCGGCAACAGCAGAACCGCGTTCCCGGTACCGACGCCGGCCAGGGCCGACCCCGGGCACACGCCGGAAATTCCCCAGCCCAGCCCGAACAGCGCACCGCCTGCAACGGCGCCGCGATTCAGCGCAAACGGCCGCCGTTCGAAGGCGTATCCCAGCGGTGGCTTCCGCATCAGGCGCGGTGCGAACTGAAACATCAGCAGACTGATTCCAGAAGCGGTGCCGAGTACCAGCATCAGACCAAAATCCCTGAAGGTGAGGAAATTGAGCACCGATTCAGGCCGAATCATCGTCGCATAGGCCAAGCCGAAGCCGAACAGCAGGCCGCAGGCGAACGTCACCAGCAGCATCGGGGGATTGTCGCGCGGGGAAGTCGTTGTCATGCTCAAACTCCCCAAAAAGTCAGCAGCGACGCGGTAACGATTGCCGTCGAGACGAAAACGACCACCATTGCCAAGGAACCGCCACTCAGCGAAGCCATGCCGCAAATACCGTGGCCCGACGTACACCCGCCGCCGAGACGCGCACCGTAGCCGACCAGCACGCCGCCCAGCGCCAGCCTCCAAACCGGTACCGCGGTCGGGTCGAGGGGCAGCCCCAGCACAGCGTAAATCGTGCCGCCGAGCACCAGCCCGAGGGTGAACACCAGCCTCCAGTGCCGACTGGCACGCAGGCTTTCCTGCTGAAAAAACGGGGTGCGCAGGCAATACGACCAGACCGAGCTGAAGAAGGTGCTAACGCCGCCCTGGCGACCGGTCGTCAGATAGAGCAAAGCGGTCGCCAGACCTATGCAGGCGCCGCCTATCAAGTAATGGGCGATCCCGTTGGGAAAAAGATGGTCGATCATTGTTTTGGAAAGTCCGTTGGGGAAAGTTCAGGGAATCGGATTTTCCCATGTAAGGCGCCGTTCAGCAGACCCCCTTATTCTGTAGTCTCATCCGTCCAAATTGCGCACATCGTCTGGATTTCCGTCACAATAGCCGTATTGGTAATAATTGCTATTACATAACATCCGGCCACCGAAATTAATCGATGAAGCAATTGCCTCGCAACCTGAGCTCAACCCGGCGGTGCCAGTTCCAACCAATGGACAATCCGAACTTTTGGAAACTGGAGTGATGCCGCCATGTTCAATACAGTCAATCAGCATTGCCTAGACAGCATCGTCACTCTGTCGAAAAACCGGCCGGTATCGGCTGACGACGATATTTTCGACGACCGCGGCAACAAGCTCTGGGCGCGCGGACAGCACATTTCCAGCGGCCTGCAGGAAAAGCTCGTGCGCAGAAAGCTCGCGCGTCCGCTGGAATCGACACTCACCGTCGAGGGCGCGCTGACATTCGCCGATGTGATCGACGATTGCCGAAAGTTAGCTGCCAAGCAGTCGCTGCTGGAAAGAATAGAAGCCAAAGCATCGGCATTTTCGCTGATCGACGATCTCAGAAACATCGCCATCCCCGGCCCGTTACGCCTGCTATTGACCGCGGTCCGTGAGCAGCATCACAACAGCTATCGACACATGCTCGCCTGCATGGTCATATCGGCCGGCATTGCTGAGCAGGCGAAGCTGGACGATCACGACGTCAAAGTCCTCATGCTCTCCGCCCTGCTCCATGATCTGGGCGAGATGTACATCAATCCCGACTATGTCAGAAGCTCGCGACAGCTGAATTGCATGGAATGGAAACACGTCGCCAGCCATCCGCGGATCGGACAATTGTTGGTTCAGGAACTGACCTCGCTGCCGCCCGCCGTCGGTCTATGCATCCTGCAGCATCACCGCCGTCTCGACGGCAGCGGATATCCGCATTTCGACGGACACTTGTCGCCGCATCACCTTGCCGCCTTGCTGGCGATTGCCGACACCGCCGCGGGAATTTGCGCCCGAACCAAATCTGGAGCCGTTTCCCGCATTGCGCTTGCCCTGAAGGTCGTACCCGAGGAATACGACCGAAAGTACGTCTCGGCCCTGCTGGTGGCGCTGGGAGACGAGACCGAAAGCATCGAATGCGACGAGCCCGATTGCGGATGTCACGACAAGGCAGTCGAGATCGCGCACCGGATCGCCGCGGCGATCCGCGTCGCCGAAGCCTCGCAACAACAGGGCACCACACCCTTTAGCCGCGAACTGGCGGGCAACATCCGCGGAATACTGAGCAATTTGGAAAAATCCATGCGTTCCGCCGGCGTCCTCGAAGCCAACCGGCTCGATTCGCTGGATCAGGATCCGGCGTTGCTTAACGAAATTCGCGTCGCCGTCGCCGAACTCGAATGGCGGCTGCGCGACCTCGCTCGCAACACCTTTGTGCGGGCCGAGATAAAGGGGGCACAGGAACTGCGCGAACTCACCGGCCTGATTCTGGCGCTCGATGCCGAAGCGCTCGGCCACCCGGCGGGCGAACAGGCCCCCCCGCAGGCATAGCCCAAGGCCGGCCAGGGCTTCACTGGCCGGCGACCCTACCCTGAAAAACAACCGCTCGGCAGGAACCCTGCGGCCAACCCGCGTCAGCTAGAATCCAAGCCCTCCTCGCAATCCGACTGGAAGAATCCCCGTGGCCCAATACGTAATGTCGATGCTCCGCGTGAGCAAGACAGTCCCTCCCAAGCGTCAGATCATCAAGGACATTTCGCTGTCCTTCTTTCCCGGCGCCAAGATCGGCTTGCTCGGCCTCAACGGCTCCGGCAAATCCACAGTGCTGCGCATCATGGCGCGCGAGGACAAGGAGTTCGACGGCGAGGTGCAACACCAGCCCAATCTGTCGATCGGCTATCTGCCGCAGGAGCCGCAACTCGACCCGGAAAAGACCGTGCGCGAGGAAGTCGAATCGGCCCTCGGCGAAGTCATGCAAGCGCAGCAGAAGCTGGAAGCGGTGTATGCCGCCTACGCCGACGAAGGAGCCGATTTCGACAAGCTGGCCGAGGAGCAGGCGCGGCTGGAAGCCATCATCTCCGCCTCCGGTGCCGACGCCGAGCACCAACTCGAAATTGCCGCCGACGCCCTGCGCCTGCCGTCTTGGGACGCCGTAATCGGCAATCTTTCCGGCGGCGAAAAGCGCCGCGTCGCGCTGTGCAAGCTGCTGCTGTCGAAGCCCGACATGCTGCTGCTCGACGAACCCACCAACCATCTCGACGCCGAGTCGGTGGAGTGGCTTGAGCAGTTTCTGGTGCGATTCCCCGGCACCGTGGTGGCAGTAACCCATGATCGCTATTTCCTCGACAATGCCGCCGAGTGGATTCTTGAACTCGACCGTGGCCAGGGCATCCCCTGGAAGGGCAACTATTCAAGCTGGCTGGAGCAAAAGGAAGCCCGGCTGGAGCAGGAAAACAAGCAAGTCGACGCCCACATGAAGGCGATGAAGCAGGAACTGGAATGGGTGCGCCAAGGCGCCAAGGCGCGTCAGGCCAAAAGCAAGGCACGCCTCGCGCGCTACGAGGAGATGTCCAACGTCGAATACCAGAAGCGTAACGAAACCCAGGAAATCTTCATTCCGCCGGGCGAGCGCCTGGGCGACAAGGTGATCGAATTCCACGGCGTGTCCAAAGCTTTCGGCGACCGGTTGCTGATTGACAACCTCTCCTTCACCGTCCCGCCCGGCGCCATCGTCGGTGTCATCGGCCCCAACGGCGCCGGTAAATCGACCTTGTTCCGCATGATCCGCGGCCTTGAGCAACCCGATTCCGGTGAAGTAGTCATCGGCTCGACGGTGAAACTTGCCGCCGTCGATCAATCGCGCGAAGGGCTGGACGACAGCAAGACCGTGTTCGACGTCATCGCTGACGGCGCCGACGTGCTCACCGTGGGCAAATTCGAAATGCCCAGCCGCGCCTACATCGGCCGTTTCAATTTCAAGGGCGGCGATCAGGGCAAAGTGGTCGGCAAGCTCTCCGGTGGTGAACGCGGCCGCCTGCACTTGGCCAAGACGCTGATTTCCGGCGGTAACGTGCTGCTGCTCGACGAACCCTCCAACGACCTCGACGTGGAAACTCTGCGTGCGCTGGAAGATGCGCTGCTGGAGTTCTCCGGCTGCGTCATGGTGATCAGCCACGACCGTTGGTTCCTCGACCGTATCGCCACCCACATCCTGGCCTGCGAAGGCGACAGCCAGTGGAATTTCTTCAACGGCAATTATCAGGAATACGAAGAGGACAAGCGCAAGCGCCTGGGTGAGGAAGGCGCCAAACCCAAGCGCATCCGCTACAAGCCCATCAGCCGCTGATCGAGGCGACAACGCACGGCAAGTGCCCTGCATGCCACGTCTCGCCCTTGCCCCGATGGAGGGCCTCGCTGACGACGTGTTGCGGGCAGTGCTCACCGGCGCCGGCGGTTACGACTGGTGCGTCACTGAATTCGTGCGGGTAACGGAAACCCTGCTGCCCCACACCCATTTCCGTCGCGTCAGCCCGGAATTGAAAACGGGCTCCCGCACAGAAGCCGGAACGCCGGTGCGTATTCAGTTGCTGGGCTCCGATCCGCAGCGCATGGCGCAGAACGCGACCCATCTGGCCAAGCTGGAACCCTTTGGCATCGACCTCAACTTCGGTTGCCCGACGCCCCTGGTCAATCGCAACCGCGGCGGCGCAGCACTGTTGGAAGAACCGGAGTTGCTGCATCAGATCGTCCGGGCGGTCCGCCAGGCAGTACCGAGAGCCATTCCAGTCACCGCGAAGATGCGCCTCGGCATCAAGGACACGGCCTATGCCTTGGATTGCGCCCTGGCGCTGGAGGCAGGCGGCGCTGAAGAACTGGTGGTCCATGGCCGGACCAAGCAGGACGGCTACCGGCCGCCGGCACGCTGGGAGTGGATCGGCCTCGTCCGCGAAGCGGTCGCCGTGCCGGTCATCGCCAACGGCGAGGTATGGACGCTCGACGACTATCGGGCAATCCGCGCCGCAACCGGTTGCAGCGACGTGATGCTCGGCCGCGGTGCCGTCGCCGACCCGCTGCTCGCCTCACGCATCGCCGGAGGAGCCGCTGAAATCGATGTCGACGCCGATTGGACGCGGATTCCACCGCTGCTCGCCGCCTTCTGGCAGCTCGTACAGCGCAAGCTTGAACCACGGCACGCACCGGGACGACTGAAACAGTGGCTGGGCATGATGCAGCGCACCTATCCCGCCGCGGCTACGCTCTATCGCGAGATCAGGGAATTGCGCGGCGTCGCCGACATCGATCGGGTACTGCTTCGCCACGGCATTGCGATAACCGCGCCGGCCCACTCCGATCCCGTCGCCACCTGAATCGACCGGAGCAAAGCCGATCAGCCATTGACGCGGCCGCCGGGTTCTGGAGGGGCAACGACCATGCAGGTGGTCGAGCAATGCGCATAAAGCTTACCGTCCGGTCCCATAAGGCGGCCTTCGGCAGTGGCAACGCGACTGCCCAGATGGACGACTTTCCCCTCGGCTCTGACTAGTTCCGTCCTCGACGTCAGCGGCCGCACGATGTTCATCTTGAATTCGAGGGTGGTCGGCACGCGCCCGCGCGGCAACGCTGTATGAACCGCCGTCCCCACCGACTGGTCGAGCAGAACGCCGAACCAGCCACCATGGACGATGCCAAGAGGATTGTAGTGATCCTCCCGGGGCTGTCCCTGAAACACGGCGCGCCCGGCTTCGAACTCGACCGGGTAATAGCCGATGGTCTCAAAAATAGGGGTCAGGGGAATTTCGCCCGCCAACATTCCCAGATAGATATCCAGCCCGGACAGTTCCTGTAGCACGCCCGGCGACAAAAAACCGGGGCGAATACCCCTCGCTTTATGGCGATCGAGAATTGTTTGCTGCTCCGCCTTCCAGCGCGCAAGCGTTTCGGTAATGGACATGAAAGCCCTCGATAAATTCGTCTTGTCCGCGAGACAGCGCAGCACTTAAATCCGCCGGTCACACGGCAAAAGGGTCACATTGTGCCAAGCAAACGAGGGAAGAAAATAAAAAAGCCTGCGAAAAGCAGGCTTTTTTAGAGTGGGGGAATGCTCAGTGGGCCTTGAAACTGGCGGCGAGAATCGCCTCGGTGCCCTCGGGGAACTGGAACTGGGCCAGAGTACGGCGGATATCGGCTGCGTCCTGAATTCCCTGATCCTCGAAGCGGATGCCCAGAGAACGACCGTTGGCGGCGAGGGTCATAAATGCGTAGCGCCACCGTTGCGCCTCGGCCAGACGCTCGCGCAACTCGGCTTCATTGGTTATGGCGATACCCGCCTGTTTGAGCGATTCGAGAAAAGCTTCAAAGGATTCGGTGCTGATACTGCCCATTTTTCACTCCATCGACTCGGTGGCGATCCACCATGGAGCGATTAACGCCAAGACGTGGCGAAAGTTGACACGAAAGCGCAAATGGGATCAGTAATGAGGTGGAATCTCGTCGCGCAGGCTGCGCTGCTCGGCCGGTTGGGCGGCCAGCATCTGCTGGCGCAGGGCCTGGAAGGCCTGCTGTAGGGCGTCTATCTGCTGTTGCTGGCGGTAAATGGTGCCATTCAAGGCGTCAATCATATCCTCGGTGAAGCCAAGTTTGATCTCCAGTTCGATAATCCGCTCGTCTATCGTCATTCCGTCGCTCCCTCGGCCGTCGCCAGCATCGCCGCCCGGCTTTGCGGCGTTTCCAGGCTGATCCGGCCGAGTGCACCGCTGCGGTAGTCGGTCAGCAGGATCAGCGAGGCCCGCTCCAGGTCGAGTTCGCCGCCCTTGCCTTTTTTCAGGCAGCCGCGCTTCCGCGCAATGGCTTCGAGTACCCCGACGCCATCGCTGCCGGCGGCGCTGAAGCCGTAGCGGGCCTCGACCAGCGCACGGTAGCGGGCCAGCAACAGATCGGCAAGGAACGTCGCCACTTCCTCCTCGATCACCGCGTTGGTGCCCACGGCGTGGCTGGCAGCCAGCATGTAGCCGTCGCTGTCGTACATGATCTTCGGCCAGAGCAGGCCCGGCGTGTCGGTCAAGGTCATTTGCGGGCCGAGATCGAAACACTGCTGGCTCTTGGTAACCGCCGGCTCATCGCCGACGGCGGCTACGCGGCGCTTGACCAGCGCATTCATCAGCGTCGATTTGCCGACGTTGGGAATGCCCATGATCATCATCCGCAGCGGTTTGACGCCGTCGTTGCGGTGCGGCGCCAACTTCCGACAGAGCGCAGGAATACGCGCCGGATCGCCGGGTTTCTTGCAGGAAATGGCCACCGCCATGACGCCCGGCTGGTTGTTGTAATACTCCAGCCAGGCTTGGGTGACCGCTGGATCGGCCAAGTCGGACTTGTTCAGCAGCCGCAAGCAGGGCCGCTGCCGGTGCAGGCGCAGTTCGCGGATCATCGGGTTGCTGCTGGCCTCGGGCAACCGCGCGTCGAGCACCTCGATCACCACATCGGTGAGTGCCATGGTTTCAGCCGCTTTTTTGCGTGCCGACGTCATGTGACCGGGGAACCACTGGATGGGCATGGCAGCAGACAAAACGAGAGGGGGCGCAATTATCGCAGCAGAACGGCCATCCAGCACCCCGCAACTGATATGCCAAAGATTGCCGACAAAGTGCATTTCTGCCACATTGCATTCTTCAGATTGATGCAGAATTGGCCGTTATCGGGCAATCACAGCCTTTCCGGCCCTGCCAAAACGATGACTTTCGACTATTGCTCGCTGCTCTCCGATACCGACCACGTAGAATTGCGCCGCGCGGGAGAAATCATTTTCGAGATGGGACAGCCCGGTAATGTCATGTATGTCGTCAAATCCGGCACGGCCGAAGTGCGGGTCGGCGACCGGGTGTTCGAAACCGTGGAGCCCGGCGCCACCATCGGCGAGATGGCGATCCTCGACAACACCGTGCGCAGCGCCACCGCTCTAGCGGTCACCGACTGCGAGATCGTTGCCATCGACAAGGTCCGACTGCTGGCGATGGTCCAGCGGGAACCGCTGACCGCGATCGAGATGACACGTTCGATGGTACGCCGGCTGCGCTCAATGAACTATCAGGTGCAGTACGACGTGCTGACCCAGTTGCCGAATCGCACCCTGTTCCGCGAACAGGCGCGGAATTCCCTGCTCCGCGCAGCCCGCCAGGGCACCGAGGTAGGGCTGCTGCATCTCGACCTCGACCATTTTGAAAACATCAACGACTCCCTCGGTTACGCCAATGCCGACGTCGTGCTTGGCGAGGTGGCCATCCGGCTGCGCGCCGGGCTGCACGAAACCGACGTACTGGCCAGGCTCGGCGCCGACGAATTCGCCATCCTGGTCGAGGGCGTGCCGCAGGAGACCGATCTCGCCGTCGTCGCGCAGGAGTTGCTCGATACCTTCGCCACCCCCTTCTTCATCGACGGCAATCCGATCTACCTCAGCGCCAGCATCGGCATCACCTGCCATCCCGGCGAGGGCAACGATGTCGAAACCTTGCTGAAGAATGCCGATACCGCGATGCATTCCGCGAAGGCCAGCGGACGCAACCGCTATGCCTTTTTTTCCGATGAATTGAATACCCGCGCGCTCGAATTCCTCACCGTAAAAAGTGCGCTGCGCGAAGCCATCGAGCATAACGAGCTGAGCCTGCATTACCAGCCGCGCGTCGACCTGGAAACGCAAAAAATCCTCGGTGTAGAAGCCCTGTTGCGCTGGAACAGCGCGAAACTCGGTTCGCAGTCGCCGGCCCGCTTCATTCCGATCGCCGAGCAGACCGGCCTCATCGACCCGATCGGCGCCTGGGTGCTGCGTACCGGCTGCGAACAGCGGCGGCGCTGGCTGGAAGCCGGCTGGGACGATTTTCGCGTCGCCATTAATCTGTCGGCGTTGCAGATGAAATTGCCGGGCATCGTCGACCTGGTAGACCGCACGCTGGCGGAAACCGGTCTGCCGGCGACGCTGCTGGAACTGGAAATCACCGAAAGCGCGCTGATGGAAGATCCGCACGTGATGGTCGACAAGTTGAAGGCATTCCGCGCCATGGGCATCGCCGTTGCGCTCGACGATTTCGGTACCGGTTATTCCTCGCTGTCCTACCTCAAGCGCTTTCCGCTCGACTGCATGAAGATCGACCAGTCCTTCGTGCGCGGCATTCCCGGCGACAGCGACGACGTGGCGATCACCCGCACCATCGTCGCCCTGGCGCGCAATCTGGGCCTCAAGACCGTGGTCGAAGGCGTCGAAACCGAGGCCCAACTGGCCTTCGCTCGCATCGAAGGATGCGACGAATTTCAGGGCTATCTGTTCAGCCGCCCGGTCCCGGCGGACCAGTTCGAAGCGCTGCTGCGCTCAGCGCCGGCTCACACCGGCACGTAGAAGCGCGTCGCCAGCGACTCCAGGCCGATATCCGCAAGCAGCGCCTTTAGGCGTTGCGCCGCCCGCCGTAACGGCGGCCCCTTGCGGCGGGCGACGATCAACTCGTTCTTCATCGAGTGTTCCCAGCCGACCAGTTCGGTGACGTTCACCTGATAGCCGTGGGCTTCGAGTTGCAGCCCGCGCAGCACATTGGTGATGTGGCTGCCGAACTCCCGCGTATGCAACGGGTGGCGCCAAAGCTCAGCGAGTTCTCCCTGGGCCAGCGCGCTGCCCTTGGCTTTGCGCAGTGCGGCCGCGACTTCGGCTTGGCAACAGGGTACCAGAACGATGAAGCGCGCCTGTTTCTCCAGTGCGAAGCGAATCGCGTCGTCGGTCGCGGTGTCGCAGGCGTGCAGCGCAGTGACCACGTCAACGCGCGGCGGCAGTTGCTCCGAAACAATCGCCTCGGCGACGCTGAGACGGAGGAAACGCATGCCATCGAAACCGAGGCGCTGCGCCAGATCGCGCGAGCGGTCGACCAGTTCGTCGCGGGTCTCGATGCCGTAGATCAGCGACGGCCCTTCCAGCGTCTTGAAAAACAGATCCTGGAGGATGAAGCCCAGATAGGATTTACCGGCCCCGTGATCGACCAGCGTCACCCCGCCCTGCTCGGTGGCGACCTCCTGTAGCAAGGGCTCGATGAACTGATAGAGATGGTAGACCTGCTTCAGCTTGCGCCGGCTGTCCTGGTTCAGCTTGCCGTCGCGGGTCAGGATATGCAACTCCTTCAGCAGTTCGATCGACTGGCCGGGGCGTATTTCTGGGATACGGTTCATTATTTGAGCGTCTATGATTCGGGGCGTGTGGCCGATATGTCACTCTACCTGAGTCGGCGCTGCTGCGGCAGCGCACAAACGGGTGCATTTTCCCTAGAATCCGCCGCTTACATCCCTTCCCGAGCCTCTCATGGACGAACCCATTGCCCCCGGTACCCTGCGTGTCATTGACGGCAAACTGCGCGTTTATCAGGACGGCTACTGGATCAAGCACTACACGGTCCCCGAAGACACGCTCGATGCGAAGAAACGCCTGATCGAGGCGCTCACCCGCCGGCTGTTCAACCATACCGAACACGGACTCAACGTTCCCGGCCGACGCATGGAAGAAGCCAAGCACGCCTACGAGAAGGAGACCGACCCTGGCCGCAAGCGGGTCAAGGGGGCGATGTATGCCGGCACCCTGTTCAACCGCGCCACCGACATCTTTACCCATCTGGTCGATCTACAGGCGATGGGCGTCACCATCCAGACCAGCAACGACCTGATGCGCGAATGCGGCCGCTGCCTACAGGAAGCACTCGCCCTGTGCCGCATGGTGCAGCATCGCAGCGGCGAGGAAGGCATCGACGAACTGTGGGGCGAACCGTTTCGTGCCTTCTCGATTCCGGTGGAGGCCTTCTATGAAAGCCGCTATCTGAAAATGGCCCAGGCAATGCGCGACATCGACAATATCGCCGACGCGATGTGCAACACTTTTGCACCGCTGGCGATGTTCGAAGGTCTGGTGCCGATCATCCGGGAATTCGCCGAATCCGCCCGCATCAAGGTCGAAACCCTGCGCACCGATCCGGAAATTTTCGATGTCTGGGCCAATATGGTGACCGCTGGCGAACGCTTGGCGAGCTTCCAGCCGATCATCGCCAACCCCAACAGCGATTCCGAAAAGCGTCGGGCATCGTTTGGCACACAGCTGATCTGCAACGGCCGCGACCTGATTTTCTACATCACCCGCGCCCGTGTCGCGATGCCCAAGAGCAGCGAGGATTTCATCGAACGCTGCAAACATTACGCCATCACCGGGGTGGTCGCCGTCATGCCGGTGAGATTGCCGGCGTGAACCTTACTTAATCGGCACGCCCCTGCCAGCGCAGGATGCCTTCTGCCGCGGCGCGGCCGGTGGCGAAACAGGCGGTGAGCAGATAGCCGCCGGTCGGCGCCTCCCAATCGAGCATTTCTCCGGCGCAGAACAGCCCCGGCAGCACGCGGACCATCAGGTTGTCGTCCAGCGCCGCAAAGCTCACCCCGCCGGCGGTGCTGATGGCCTCGTCAAGCGGCCGCGGGGCGATCAGGCGCACGGGCAAAGCCTTGATCGCCGCCGCCAGCCGCAACGGGTCGGCCAGATCGTCGCGCCCCAGGAATTCGCGCAACAGACCGGCCTTGACCCCGACGATGCCGGCGCGGCTTTGCAGATGGCTGGCCAGCGAGCGCGATCCACGCGGCCGACCGATTTCTTCCAGAACCCGCTGCGCCGTCTTGTCCGGCGCGAGATCGAGTTCAAGCGTCACGCCGTCGTGTGCCGCAATGGTGTCGCGCAGCGGCGCCGACAGTGCATAGATTAGGCTGCCCTCCACGCCATGCGCGCTGACCATGAATTCGCCGCGGCGCTGCTGGCGGATACCGTTGCCGTCGACAAACGTCGCCGCCACCGACTTGACCGGCTGGCCGGCAAACCGCTGGCGAAAATGAGCGCTCCAGGCGACGTCGAAGCCACAGTTGGCCGGTTGCAGCGGCGTCAGGGCGACACCGCGTTCGCGCAACAACGGTACCCAGGCAGCATCGGAACCGAGTTGCGTCCAGCTGCCGCCGCCGAGCGCCAGCAGCGCCGCGTCAGGCTTGAGAGTGATCGTTCCGCCCGGCGTGGAAAAACACAGCGCGCCCGCCGCGTCCCAGCCCAGCCAGCGATGGCGCACCAGAAAGACTACACCGAGGTCGCGCAGACGCTGCTGCCAGGCGCGTAGCAACGGCGCCGCCTTCATCGCCTCGGGGAACACCCGCCCGGAGGAACCGACGAACGTACCCACCCCGAGGCCGTGCACCCATTCGCGCAGCGCCTGCGGGCCGAATGCGCGCAGCATCGGTTCGAGCGACGACCGCGCCGCGCCATAGCGCGCCAGGAAATCCTCGAACGGTTCGGCATGGGTGATGTTGAGTCCACCCCGCCCCGCCATGAGGAACTTGCGGCCGATCGACGGCATCGTCTCGTAGAGATGCACGCGGACACCGCTGCGTGCCAGCACTTCCGCCGCCATCAGGCCGGCCGGCCCGCCGCCGATGACCGCCACCCGCGGCGCGCCCGGCTCAGAGTGGTTGCGCATGCGGCAAATTCCGTTCGCCTAGATCGCCACCAGCGATTGCCGCCCCGCCCAGGACTCTCCGGCGCGAAGCAGGAAGGGACGTTGCGCCACCGCTGCCTCGATGCAGATCATGCGGCGGAAATCGAGCGGCGCCATGTCGTCCAGCGCAGCACATTTATTCACCCACGGATTCCACACCACGGCATCGGGAAATCCATCGCTGTGAATGCCCAAATGGCGACCGCCGTCGCTCAGCAGCAGGGCGGCGGAAGCTTCGTGGTAAACCCGGTCCACCTCGCCGTCGACCGCCAGTTCGACACTGGTTTCGCGCTTGATCCTGTCGCCGTCGCCGGCATCCCGGTATTCAAGGCCACGCAGGCCCTGCACGGCGATCTGCTCGACTTCCTTGACGCGCAGATAGGTGTGCAACGCGGCGGTGAAGCTGAAGGTATCGGCCCCGGTATTTTCCACCTCCAGCTCCACATCCAGCCGATTGTCCTGAATCGCCACCGTGATCTCGGCGCGAAACGGATGCGGCCAGAGCGTTCGGCTTTGCGCGTCGTCTGCAACGGCGAGACTCAGCAGCGCATAGCCGTCGCGACAGTTTTCGCCGCTCGGCGTCCACACCCGGTTGCGCACCAGACCGTGCTTGGGTAGGTCGCCGAGACCCGAGAACTGCGGGAAACACACCGGGATACCGCCGCGAATCGAGGCGCTGCCATCATAGCGGGCGCGTTCGCTCAGGAACAGCTGTTCGCACCCGTCGGCGGTTCGCCACGACAGCACCTGGCCGCCGAAACGGCTGACCAGCGCGGTCGCACCGCTGGCAGCTTGCAGCCGGAACGCCTCGATGCCGTTGAATAGCAACGGCTCGACGCTGGATTTGGATTTACCCATCGAAACTCCTTTCAGTGCGCCCGCCGCGCCTGCTGCCAAGCCAGCACAGCCTGTGCGGCATGGGCCATGATGCGGCTCCAGTCATCCTTGGGCAGCGCATGCGCAAGCGAAGCGAACAGCTCCTCATTGGTTTCCCGCGCCAAGCCGTCGCTCGCTAATCCGTCGGCAAGGCAGCGGATTTGTACATGGGCCAGCGCGTCGGCTACCAGGCGCCAGCCGAGCTGTGGCATGGCCTTGATCGACGCCAGCAGCAAACCGCCCAGCGCGCCCAGAATCCGCTGTGCTTCCTCGCGCTCCTCGCAGGCGATCATTGCGTGCCACAGCGCAAGATGAATATCGCGCCGCAGCGCCACCTTGAAGTCGACGGCGTTGCCTTCGGTCGCGTCGAGAGCGGCGAATTGCTGCTGGAAACGGGCATCGTCGCGTACATCGAGGCCGGTGCGCAGATCGCCGAGCAACTGGCTCAATGCCGGAATCGAAACTAAACCGAACGCCTGACTATAGGCCAGACCCCATTGATCCATTCCTGCCACCAGCAGCGCCAGCCGCAGGCTGCGCGCCTCCTCGCTGCCTGCCGCCGCACACCAGTTGCGCAGCATGGCGCGCAGCGCTGCTACATCGAGTCCGTCGCCGGACTCGCCGAGCGACAACCGAAACACCCGGGCAAAAGCCTCCTGCGCGGTGCGCGCCGCCAGGCGCTGCACTTCGGGGGAAGCCAGTTCGGCCATGCCGTCCGGCGGAACCTCACTCATCGTGCACCCACCGCCTGCAACTCACGGGGCTCGATCAATGCCGTCTGCACGCCGTCGGTCAACCATACCTGGCCATCCTGGATGGTGCATTGCAAGTTCATCGCACGATTTGCCAGGGCCTTTAGCGCATCGCATTGCGCCTCGTCCAACGCCAGCACGCTCAGCCGGCCGATCTTCGCCAACGCGTTGGCCTCGCGCAGCCACCAGGCATCCATCGAACGGCCGCCGTAAGCCAGCACCACCACTTTCGCCGCACGCCCGGCAGCGCGCCGCAGTAACCGCTCCTCGGGCTGGCCAACCTCGATCCAGAGGTCGATCTCGCCCGAATACGACTTGCGCCACAGCGCCGGCTCGTCGTCGGCGGAAATGCCGCGGCCGAATTCAAGACGCTCGTCGGCGAACAGCGCAAAGGCCAGCAGCCGCACCATCAGCCGTTCGTCGGTTTCCGAAGGATGGCGCGCAAGGGTCAGGACATGCTCGGCGTAATACGGCCGATCAAGATCGGAAATGCCGAGCGCGACCTTATAGACGGTGGATTTCAGTGCCATGAACAGCGCAGGCGGAAATTATCGAGGGCGCGACTATACCGCCGGATCGGAAGCACCGCACCTCTGCGCCTACAATGGATGGTATGAAAAAATCTTCCGCAACACCCTACGCAAGCCTGACTCCGGACACTATTCTCGATGCGCTGGAAAGCGTCGGGTTGCGCCCCGACGGTCGGCAGCTAGCTCTCAACAGCTACGAAAACCGCGTCTATCAAGTATGGATGGAAGAGGAGCCGCCGCTGATCGTAAAGTTCTACCGGCCACAGCGCTGGAGCGACGAAGCGATCATTGAGGAACACGCCTTCGTCGCCCAGCTGGCGGAACGGGAAATCCCCGCCGTCCCCGCGCTCAAGCTCAACGGCACCACGCTGCACCGCTTCGGCGGCTTCAGCTTCGCGGTGTTTCCGCGCCAAGGGGGACGCGCGCCCGAACTGGGTGATCCGGCCACGTTGCAATGGCTGGGGCGCTTCATCGGCCGCATCCACGCGGTCGGTGCGATTGCACCCTATACCCACCGCCCCGCGCTGAGCATCGAAACCTTCGGCATCGAACCGCGCGACTGGCTGCTGGCGCACGATTTCATTCCGCCCGAACTGGTCGCTCCCTGGCGCGGCGTCGCCGACATGGCGCTCGACGGCGTGCGCCGCTGCTTCGAGCGTGCCGGCAGTGTGGCGCAGTTGCGCCTGCACGGCGACTGCCATATGGGCAATGTGCTGTGGCTGGATCGCGGCGACGTGCAGGGCCCCCACTTCGTCGACTTCGACGACAGCCGCATGGGACCGGCGGTGCAGGATCTGTGGATGCTGCTTTCGGGTGAGCGCGGGGAGATGCAGCGCCAGTTCAACGACGTGCTCACCGGCTACGAGGATTTCTGCGAATTCAACCCGCGCGAAGTGCATTTGATCGAGGCGCTGCGTACGCTGCGGCTGATTCACTACAGCGCCTGGATCGCGCGCCGCTGGGGCGACCCGGCATTTCCCGCGGCCTTCCCCTGGTTCGATACGCCGCGCTACTGGCAGGATCGTATCCTCGAATTGCGCGAACAGATCGCGCTGATGGACGAGGTGCCGCTGGCAGCCTAGCTGCACGTCCCGCCCGTGTAAGATGGGCCGTCCCCCAACGCAAGGCACCCCGCACCATGGACACCGACCACTCCTCCGCTACGCCGAACGGCATCGGTATCCCCCGCCCCGGCAATTTCGATGCAGCCGCTTTCGAGCGCGCTGTTGAAGACTTGCTCAAGGCCAGTGGCGTCGCCCCCGGCACGCCGCATATGGCGCGCACCGCGCAACGCGTGCGCGAACTCTGGCAGCGCCGCCTGCTCGGCGGTTACGAACTCAATCCGGCCGAAGCTCTCGGCGAAGGCATCGTCGATTCGCGGCGCGACATGGTGGTGATCCGCGGCATCGCTGTGCATGGCGTCTGCCCGCACCATCTGGTGCCCTTCCGCGGCGTCGCTCATGTCGCCTACCTGCCCGGCGGGCGGCTGCACGGCTTCGGCCGCATCGCGCGCATGGTGGACGCCATCGGCCACCGCTATACCTATCAGGAATGGATGACCCGCGACATCGTCGATGCGCTGATGCGCCACGGCTATGCCCGCGGCGCTGCCTGCGTAGTCGAGGCCGAACAGCTCTGCCTGCTGCTCGGCGAAGACCGCCGCGGCGACGAGCGCGTCGTCACCCAGGCCTTCGCCGGCGAATTCGAAGCCTCCGAGCAATCGCGCCGCGAATTCATGCGCGCCATCGGCTAGGGCCGAAGCCAAGCAATAACCATTCTGTCGTATTGACTTATGGGTGCGGGGGTGTAAAGTCCGCCCGCCATGACGCCCAGCCTTTCCGCCTCCCTGCGTTCCCGCATCGTCGCCCCCGATGTCGCGGCGGCTTGGCTGCGCTTCGGTGTCATCGCCGCGCACAAGACCGGCCCCCCGCGCACCCCTTCTTTCTGAACTGAAAACGCCGCGCTGCTTGGCCGCGTGGCCGATGTCCATTCAGCCTGAAGCGGAATCATGACTGCATCTACCTTTGAAGCCCCCCGCCCGGCCACCACGCCGGAATCCGAACACGACCCGATTGTAGGCAGCCGCGTCGAACTGCAACTGCTGACCACCCTCAAATGCAACCTGAAATGCACCTACTGTTCGCTCGGCGTGGGCGAGGTGCTCGGCTCGCAGACCGAACTCAAGTACGACATCGACCAGCTCGCCACCTTCGTCGACCAACATCTTGCCGGCAAAGAAATCTACGTCACCTTCTACGGAGGCGAACCGACGCTCAACCGCAAGATGATGCAGGAGGTGATGCAGCGCTTCCCCGAATTCCGCTACCAGTTGCAAACCAACGGCACGCTGCTCGACGGCCTACCCGACTGGATGCTGGCGCGTTTCTCGAACATTCTGGTGTCGATCGACGGCGGCGAGCAGATCACCGACGGCTATCGCGGCCGCGGCATCTGGCGCCAGGTGCTCCGCAATCTGCATCAGGTCCATGAGCGCGTCGGCGGCACCATCACCGCCCGTGTCACCTGGGGCAACCCCGACACCACATTTGACGAACTCGATGAATTGGCCACCGCCATCGAGGCGGTGGATTATCTCTACTGGCAGTTCGTCGCCGACGAAATGTACGCCGGCGACTCGCCGGAAAAACGCAAAGCCGTTCTCGTCCGACTGATCGATAAGTTCTTCTCGCGTACCGACATGCTCTACCCGCTGGTGCCGCTGATGGGTATCGTCCGCAACAAGGTTCTGCCGACGCGAGGACGTGAGCTGTATGCCGGACTTACCCAGTGCCGGGTCTCCACCCACCTGCTCAACGTCATGCCCAACGGCGAAATCTATCCCTGCCCGGACATGATGTACGCGCCGGAAATGAAGATGGGCGAAATCCAGGGCAACTGGTTGAAGCGGAGTCCGCTACAGCCGACGCCCGCGATGCCGTGCGAAGGCTGCGAGGCCTTCTCGTGGTGCCGCCGCAACTGCATGAAGAATCTGCATCTGGCCTACGTCAGGAACGACGAGCGCTATCGCCATAATGTCGTCGAGCCAATCTGCGAACTGGTCAAATTCATCGGCCGGGAAGTCGACCGCCACGATCCGCACAAATGGTTCTCGCAACTCACGCTGCCGGTAAGAAAGCAGATCGTCGACGCTGAAATCTACGAATACGTCGAGATCATGCCCTAGCCTTTGAGCGGGGGAAGCATTCCGCCCCGACACCCGGCGCAGATACAATGCCGTGGCGCCTTTAGGAAAACAGGCTCCCACTGTTCGGACCGGGCCTGTCCTGAGCAAGTCGAAGGGCGCAGTACGAACGGGCCTATTCCTAAGTTGGCAGTTTCGATCTTTCACCCGATCTTTCACCTTATGCAGGAGAATTTTTCATGAGGACAACCCTCACCATCGCAGTAATCGCCGGCATTCTCGGACTGGGCTCTTTCAGTGCATTCGCGGACGAAGTCAAGCTCATCTCCGTTGCCGCCCTGCACCAGGACAAAGCCGCACTGGCCGGTAAGGAAGTGCGCGTTCAAGGCAAAGTGGTCAAGGTCAACAACGGCATCATGGGACGCAATTTCATCCATGTGCAGGACGGCAGCGGCGACCAGAACAGCAACGATCTGACGATCACCAGCAAGCAGACGGCGAATGTCGGCGACCAGGTCTCAGTCACCGGCCGCGTGGTGGTCAACCGCGACTTCGGCTCCGGCTACAGCTACCCCCTGCTGGTCGAAGAAGCCAGCGTCACCGCCAAGAAATAGTTCGTCGGCGGATTTTCAGTACGGCTGAACGGGGCCGATGCGCATCGGCCTCAGTTCCGCGCATGCGCAAGGTGGTAGCTCTCGACGCCTTCGAAATCGGTCAGTTCGCCGGCGAGCCTTGATAACGGCGCCCCCCGGTCCTTGCCCAGCGCTACCGCCACGAAACTCCATTCCGCCTGTTCGTTCTTGAAATCGATGGTCAGCGTGCCGAGAGCTATTTCGTAGCCACGCGTCAACGCCGACCGCCGCAATTGCTCTTCACGCGGGACAAAACCGCGCCGGAAGCGCATCGCCACCTGCACTGCGTGGCGCGTCGGCAGCCAACCTTCGAGCCGCGAGACCCACATCATGCAGGTGACCGAAAGCAGCGTCAGCAGCATCGCGGCACCATAGAAACCGACACCGACCAGCACGCCGATCGCCGAGGACGACCAGATCGACGCCGCTGTGGTCAGGCCGCTGATCGAGAATCCTTCCTTCATGATGACGCCAGCGCCGAGGAATCCGATGCCGGTGACAATGCCCTGGATTACCCGTGTCGGATCCGCACCCGCACTCACCACCACGTGACCTCCGTACCAGAAGGATGGAAAACCGCACAGCACGACCAACCCCGCCGATGCGGTGCATACCAGTGCATAAGTGCGCATACCCGCAGCACGCCCATGGTAGGAACGTTCGTAGCCGACCACCAGCCCGAGCAGCAACGCGCCGAGCAGATTCATGAAGATCACCACATTGACGCCAACCTCGGGTATCGACCAGAAGCTGCGCAGAAAATCCAGCGTCAATATATTCATCGGCTTCAAGCCTCGTAATAAAAAGAAGTTGCCCCATGGTAACCGAGAGCGGGGCAGAACCCGCCGCGGGGAATGGGCATGTATCATCGCACCTGTCCGCACGCCCCGCCGACGCCGGACATTTTCCATGCCATGACCTCCTCAATACACCCTTCATCGACTGCGCCCGCCGAGTTTTTCGTTGCCTGCCTGTGCGCCGCATGGTGCGACACTTGCCGCGAATACCGCGCCGGCTTCGAAGCGCTCGCCGCGCACTTCCCGGAGGCCGAATTCCGCTGGGTGGACATCGAGGATGAGGCCGACCGTCTCGGCGATATCGATGTCGAGAACTTCCCCACGCTGCTGATCCAGCGCGACGAGCGGGTGCTGTTCCTCGGCGTCATGCTGCCTCAGCACGGCCTGCTCAAACGCCTGCTGGAGACCCTGTTTGCGCAATCCGTCGAGGAAAGCCGGCGTTATGCGCTGGCCACGTCCGAACGCCAGGCGTGGCAGCAACATGGCGGCGTGCGCCGGCGACTGGCAGCTTAACTCCCGTTGCGCCGCCTGGCCAGCAGCGCCCGGCCGGCGCGCGAGTTGTTGCTGCGCCCCATCGCCGCGGCGATGAACTCGCCGGCCCGCACCGTCGCGTCGATATCCACGCCGGTCTCGACCCCAAGACCGGCGAGCATGTAGAGCACATCCTCGGTCGCCACGTTGCCCGCCGCGCCCTTGGCATAGGGACAGCCGCCCAGCCCCGCCACCGAGGCGTGAAAAATCGACACGCCGAGTTCCAGGCTGACCAGGATGTTGGCCAGCGCCTGGCCATAGGTATCGTGGAAATGTCCGGCGATGCACTCGATCGGGAACACGTCGATCGCCGCCCGCATCGCTTCGCGCACGCGGCCCGGCGTGCCGACGCCAAGGGTATCGGCGACATCGATTGTGTCGCAGCCCAAGTCGCGCAGCCGCTCCGCCACGTCCGCCACAGCGGCAGCCTTGATCTCGCCCTCGTAGGGGCAACCCAGCGCACAGGAGATGCTGCCGCGCAAGCGCAGGCCGGCGGCGCGTGCCGCCTGCGCAATCGGCACGAAGCGTTCGATCGATTCGGCGATGGAGCAATTGGTGTTGCGCCGGCAGAAGGCTTCGCTCGCTGCGGTGAAAATATCCACCTCGTCCACGCCCGCCTTCAGCGCCGCCTCGAAGCCGCGCAGATTCGGCGTCAGCGCCGAATAGACGACACCCGGCCGGCGTTCGATGGCGGCCAGGACATCGGCGCCGTCGGCCATCTGCGGTACCCATTTGGACGATACGAAAGAGGTCGCTTCGATATTCGGAAAACCGGCGGCCGCCAACCGGTTGACCAGTTCCACCTTGACCGCGGTGGGGACGAGGGTCGGTTCGTTCTGCAAGCCGTCGCGGGGGCTGACTTCAACCAGAGTGACCCGGGCGGGTGATGACATTCGCTGTACTCCTTCCATGGATTCGGCCTCGATGATAACGGCCTCGGGCGTTATCATGGCGCCCTCCCTCGCCCGCCGATTCGACATGACCCGCCGCCGCTGGCTCGTGCTGCTGCTCTCCGTACCGCTCGCCCTCACCGTGCTGGCAGCGGCTGCGCTGTTCTGGGGCACGCAGCTGCTCAAGGCGCAGGTGGAAAGCGCCCTCGGCCCCGACAGCGAAATCGGCGAAATCCGGCTCGACTGGAACCGCATCGAACTGCACCGGCTGCACATCAGAGCGCCCCGGGGCTGGCCCACCGCGGACGCTCTGCGCGCAGAGCGGATCACCGTCACCCCCGACCTGCGCGGACTGCTTTCGTCGCAGATCCGCATCGATCAAATCGCCGTCGACGGCGCCTATCTGTCGCTGCTGCGCACGCCGCAGGGCCGCCTGCGGGTGCTGCCCAGCCTGCTGGAACGAACGCCCGCCGAGCCGGGCAAACCATTGCCGCCGATCGAAATAAGCAGCGTCACACTGCGGGGTGCAGCCCTGGATTTCTTCGACGCCACGGTACGTACGCCGCCGCTGAAGCTGGTGCTCGCCCCGGTACAGGCGGACATCGGCCCGCTGCGCCTGCCCGCCCTCGACGGCCGCAGCACCATTGAGATGCAGGCGCAATTGAAAGACAAGACCGGCGACGGACACATCGCCGTAGAAGGTTGGGTCGAGCTATCGAGCCGCGACATGGAATTGGCGACGAAAATGCGCGGCGTCGATCTGACTGCACTGCAACCGTATCTGGTGAAGGCCGCAAACACCGGCGTCAAACGCGGCACACTCGACCTCGATGTGCGTTCGACCGTGCAGCAGCACCGCCTGCACGCACCGGGCACGCTGACGCTGCACCGGCTGGAGCTGGAGGCCGGCGGCGCGCTGGGGCTGCCGCGCAGCGCAGTGATCGGCCTGATGAAGGACCGCCGCGAGGATATCGTGATCAAGTTCGAACTCGACGGCAAGCTCGACGATCCGCAATTCAAGCTCAACGAGAACATCGCCGCGCGTTTCACCTCCGGACTCGCCGAGTCCCTCGGCATCGGCATCGAAGGACTGGCGGCAGGCGCCGCCGGCCTCGGCCAAAAAGGCGTGGAAGCCGTCGGCGGCGCTTTCCGCAAATTGTTCGGAAGCGACCGATGAGTACGCCGCGCAACCTTGCGCTGTTGCTGTTCTGCGGCAGTCTGGTACTGGCGCTGGCGATGGGCGTGCGCTTCACCGCCGGCCTCTTCCTACAGCCGATGACGCAGGCCCATGGCTGGGGACGCGAAACCTTTTCCTTCGCCGTCGCACTCCAGAACATCGTCTGGGGCGTCGCCTCGCCGCTGGCCGGCGCCATCGCCGACCGCTGGGGACCTGGGCGGACGCTGGCCGGCGGCGCTGGCGCCTACGCCCTCGGCCTGATCCTGATGGCCCATGCTGGCAACCCGCTGGCGCTGGACCTGTCTACCGGCCTGCTGATCGGCATCGGCCTGGCCGGCACCAGCTACGCCGTGGTGATGGGCATCATCGGACGCCACACGCCGCCTGAGAAACGCAGCATGGCGCTGGGCATCGTCGGCGCCGGCGGCTCGTTCGGCCAGTTCGCGGTACTGCCGGCCGGGCAGGCGCTGATCGGCCAGTTCGGCTGGCAGAGCGCGCTGCTGGTGCTTGCCGTCGCCGTCGCGCTGATCGTCCCGCTCGCCGCCACGCTGGCCGACCGGTGCGACAGCGGCGCTGCACAAGGCGGCCACTCCGTCACGACCGCCCTGGCGACAGCAGCACGCAACCGCAGCTTCCATCTGCTGTTCTGGAGCTATTTCGTCTGCGGCTTTCAGACCGCCTTCATCCTGCTGCACATGCCAGCTTTCGTCGTCGATGCCGGATTCTCCGCCAACGTCGGGATGGCCGCGGTGGCGCTGATCGGGCTGTTCAACATCTTCGGCACGCTGCTATTCGGCTGGTGCGGAGGACGCTGGGAGTTCAAGCAGCTGTTGACCGTGATCTACGGCGCGCGCGCCATGGTCATCCTGCCGCTGCTGTGGCTGCCACTGAGCGAGCTCGGTATCTACGCCTTCGCCGCCGCAATGGGCCTGCTCTGGCTGGCGACGGTGCCGCTGACCAATGCGCTGGTGGGCAAGGTCTTCGGCCTGCGCCACATGTCGATGCTTTCCGGACTGGTGTTCCTCGGCCACCAGATCGGCAGCTTCGTCGGCGCCTGGGCGGGCGGCGCGATCTTCGACCGCAGCGGCAACTACCAGCCGGCGTGGCTCATCGCCATTGCCTTGTCGCTGATCGCCGCGCTGCTCTGCCGCCCGATCGACGAGCGGCCGCTGTTACGCGAGGCAACGGCATGAAGCTGACACCGCTGTGGCGCGGTTTCATCGCCGGCGCCGCCATCGCACTGGGCGCCGCGGCGTTGGGCTTGATCTTTGTCGCCTACCAGCAACCGGGGCTGCTGCTGCAATTGGTCAATTTGCGCTACTGCGGCTAGCGCGGATGCCGGCCGCGAACGCCGCCGCATCCGGCAGAAAGGCAAGGAAATCGGCCTCGAAGGCGGCGTAATCCCGCTGTAGTTCTTCCGCCGCGCCCGCCAGCGGATTGGTCCTCACGATCCGCTGCGACATGCGCTCCAGCGCATAGGCAATGGTATCCACCTCCGCATAGGAGGCCAGCCAGTCGTCGCCCTCCATCGACGGCAGGAAGCTCGCCAGCCGCGGCGGCAGATGCGCGGCCCGTAGCCGCAGCAGCGCATAGCTTTCGCCGGTAAACACCTTCAGCGGCTGCGGGTGGAAGCGACTCCAGTGCCGCGCCAGCAGGTGATCGTAGAACATGTCCACCAGGACCCCAGCATAACGGCGGCGCGCGGCGCTCATCCGCTGCCGGCTGGCGCGGAAGGCTACGTGGCTGTCGGCAAAGCTGTCGATGCGTCGATGCAACTCGACCCCGGCGGCCAGATCGGCAGGCAGCGCTCCGGGCAGTGAGCCCTTGACGAAATCGCCCATCAGGCCGCCGACGCGGTCGGCGGCCTGTGGACCGGCAAGGAAAGCATGGGCGAGAAAGTTCATCCGGGGAGGGTGCGATTTTTTGCTATCGTTGCCGCCCATCCTAACAAAGCCCCTGCGTACGCCGCCCCCTCCAAGTGAATTTCGACACCCTCGAACCGGCCGCCGTCTGGCGCCACTTCGGCACCCTGTGCCGGATTCCCCGCGTTTCCAAGCATGAACAGGTGCTGCGCGAACATCTGAGCCAATGGGCCGCCGCCCGCGGCCTCGACTCCCGAATCGACGCCGGCGGCAATCTGCTGATCCGCAAAGCCGCCTCGCCAGGCATGGAAGACCGCGCTCCGGTCATCCTGCAAGGCCATATCGATATGGTCTGCCAGAAGAACGCCGGAGTGGATCACGACTTCCATCGCGACCCGATCCGCCCGCGGCTGGTCGACGGCTGGCTGGTCGCCGACCAGACAACGCTCGGCGCCGACAACGGCATCGGCGTCGCCCTGGCACTGGCCGCGCTCGAATCCGCCGAGCTGCGCCACGGCCCGCTCGAAGTGCTGCTCACGGTTGACGAGGAAGCCGGAATGGGCGGTGCGCGCAACCTGCCGGCGGGGGTGTTGCAGGGCGAACTGCTGATCAACCTCGACACCGAGGAATGGGGGCGCTTCTATCTCGGCTGCGCCGGCGGCATGGATGTCGTTGCCGAGACCCGCTATGTGGAACAGGCCCTGCCGGCAGACTTCGCGATGCTGCAAATTTCCATCGGCGGACTCGTTGGCGGCCACTCCGGGATCGACATCCACCGCGGCCGCGGCCACGCCATCCACCTGCTGGTGAATATGCTCGATGAATTGAAGAGCGTCGCGCCGTACAGACTCTCGGCGCTGGAAGGCGGCACCGCGCGCAACGCAATTCCGCGTGAAGCCTGTGCCGATATCGCCGTGGCGCGCGGCGATATCGATCGCATCGGGGCCTGGATCGAACGGCGGCAACGCGAATTGCGCCAAGCGCTGGCCGCCACTGACGGCCAGCTCACGCTGAGCTGCGCGGTTTCGACAACGCCGGCGGACCGCGCTGCGAACACCGCCGATCAGGCCAGGATGCTCGACGCACTCGCCCACGTACATCAGGGCGTGAAGCGCGTCAGCACGGATTTCGCCGGCGTTGTCGAAACCTCCAACAATCTCGGCGTGGTGCGTCTCGGCAAGGGCTGCGCCGAAGCCGTATGCATGGTGCGTTCGCTGATCGACGGCGAGGCCGAACGACTGGCCGACGAAACTGTCGCCACCTTCGACAACGCCGGATGGGCGGCACGCAAAACCGGCGCCTATCCCGGCTGGCGCCCTGACCCGAAGTCGCCCTTGCTGGAGCTCAGTCAACAGGTCTATGCCGGTGAATTCGGTGCGCGCGCCGCTGTCGAGGTGATCCACGCCGGCCTTGAATGTGGCCTGATCGGTGCCCGCTATCCGCAACTGGACATGATCTCCTTCGGCCCCGACATCCGCGGCGCCCACGCGCCGGGCGAACGGGTTTGCATAGAATCGGTGGGCCGCACATGGCGTTTGCTGGGCGCCATACTCGCGGCCATCCCGCCGCGCAGGAAGCGCTAATCCAGACACCGGCAAAGGTCGACCGGAGTTGCCGACATCACTAACGCCCATCCTTGCGGGAACAACGATTCTCGCCCTGCTGCGCTGCTCTTCGGCTATTCATTGGCTGTCGGCAGATAATTAATGGATAAAGTGATGTTAAGAACATAGAATTAAAGGCTACTATTACTTTAGTAATAATCAAACAAATCAAAGAACATGCGCAAACGTACCTTGAGCCTGAAGCAGACCATCACCATTTCGTTGTTGTCGAGCCTGTTGTTGATGGCCGTGCTGCTGACCACAGCCACGCTAGGCTTCAATCGCTCAATCGACGCCAGCCGCCACGAGCACAAGGTAATGCAGGCGGCGATGATCGCCATGCTCGATGCGCGGTTTCACGCCGTTCAGGTTCAGCAGTTCCTCACCGACGTCAGCGCAACCGGTGAGCAAGATGGCTTCGCCGAAGCGGAGCGCGAATACAGCGAAGCCAAGCAGCGATTCGCGGACATCAAGCGCCTGATGCCCTACTTCGCCGACGAAATTGACAACATCGGCGGAGCTTTCGACACCTTCTACGGCGTCGGCAAGAAAATGGCCGAAACGTATGTTGCCGAAGGGCAGGCAGCCGGCAACACGCTGATGAAACAACCGGAAAGCGGGTTCGACGCACGCGCGGAAACGCTCACTAAACAGGTCGAAGCGGCGGAAAAGAGGCTGCGCGATTTGATGCAGCAGGCGGCGGCCGACACCGAAGCCGGGATCGAGAGAGCACGGCTGATCACACTGCTGCTCGGCGTAGCCGTGACGATCCTGGTGGTCGCCTCCGGAGTACTGATGTACCGTACGATTCTGCGCATGCTGGGCGGCGAACCGGGGGTGGCGATCGCCATGATCGAAGACATCGCCGGCGGCGACCTGACGCATGCAGCCAGACTTCGCCCCGGCGACACGTCGAGCCTGATGGCCTTCCAGAAAAAAATGCAGGAGGCGCTACGCACCATGGTCGGCGAGATTGCCGAGTCGGTCCGCAATACCGAGCAGTCGGCGCGCGCGCTGGCTACTGCATCGAGCCAGGTTGCCGCATCGTCGAACGCAATGTCCGAATCGGCCTCGGCAATGGCGGCAGGGGTCGAGGAAATGTCCGTCAGCATCGATCAGGTATCGGACGACGCGCAGGCGGCGCTCGGCATTTCGAACCGCGCAGGACAACTCGCATCCAACGGCGGCGAAGTGATCGAATCGGCGATTTCCACGATCAACCGGATCGCCGATACCGTGCGTTCGACGGCCGCCGACCTCGCGTCGCTGAGCAAGGATTCGGAAAAAATCACGGCCGTAGTCCAGGTAATCAAGGAGGTCGCCGACCAGACCAACCTCCTTGCCCTGAATGCAGCAATCGAAGCCGCCCGCGCCGGCGAACAGGGCCGCGGTTTCGCCGTGGTGGCCGACGAGGTGAGAAAACTCGCCGAACGAACGGCCGGCGCGACCGCTGAAATCAACAACACGATACTCAAGGTTCAGGCCGATACGCGATCATCGGTGGCGACGATGGAAGCGGCGGTCGCCGAGGTGGATCGCGGCGTGGACTACGCCAAAAAGGCAGGATCTGCGCTGAACGACATCCGCGATAGCGTTCTCGAAGTGGTTCGCGTGGTGAACGACATCGTCGACGCCATCCGCGAACAAAGCACCGCCAGCCAACTGATCGCCCAACGCGTGGAAAGCGTCGCTCAGGCGACGGAGGAAAACGACGCCGCTGCGCAGCAAATGGCCATATCGGCGAAGGGACTGGACTCGCTGGCAGGCTCGCTCGAAACAACCATCGAGCACTTCAAGATCTAAGGATTTGCGACACCGGGGCTTAACGCCCCCGTGGGTTATCGCCCGGCTATCGCCCCTTAGTCGCCCGCTCCGGGTTCAGCAGATGCTTGATCTTGGCTTGGGCCTCGGACTTGTTCATCGCCGTCACCTGGCGCCCGAACGCTTCGCGGGCAGCGAGATCGTTCTTGGCCGCGGCAATACTCTTGGCGCAACGCCAGCGTTTGCCGGTCTTCGAAACGACCTGACGCATCTCGTCGCGCGAATGACGCGCCTGGCAGTGATAGCAGAAGACGGTATCTAACATGGCTGACCCCATCGCAGAACGCCCGCCCAATGGTAGCCCGGCGCGAGTCCGCTGAAATGAAAAGGGCCCACATTTCTGTAGGCCCTTGAATCTTTTGTGGCGCGCCCGGAGCGATTCGAACGCCCGACCCCTTGGTTCGTAGCCAAGTACTCTATCCAGCTGAGCTACGGGCGCGCTGAAAGAAGGCGAGATTATACAGAGACAAATCTTGTCGGCAAGTACTTTTGTCGAACCGATTGAATCCGCTGCAACGAACCTTCGCAATACAACCGCCGGGAATAACAGAGCGCCGCAAGTCGAGCATCCATCGGGACGGGAAACCTGATCGAGAAAACTCTTTTGAGCGCTGCGATCAGCGTACCGCGAGCACGGGACAAGACTCGGAAGGCTGCACGATCCACACCCGATCAGTTTGCTTGTTTGTCGGTCTTCCCCAGCGGTAGCCAGTGCAACACGCCGAAGAGCACGGTGAGCACGACGCTGACCGCAAGCGGGCCTGGGTAGAGCTTCACCTTCTTGAAAAACAGCAACAGCTCGCCAACGTGGGCGACCAGAAAAAATATCGCGGCGTATTGAATAACCGTTGTCGATCCCAACGGCAGTTCCACGAACAGTCCCGCCAGCGCTGCTAGATACAGCGCAAGGCAGCCGCCTTTCAATACAGCATTCATTTTCTTTTCCTTATTGAAGATTGAAGAAGTTCCCCAAAGAGTCCTGCATACGCCGAAGCGGGAACGATCTTGAATCGTTAGGACGATCTTGTCCAGCCCGCGGCGATGCATGGCTACGCTTTTAAGGCTGCACCAACATCAGCGCCCCGGGCACGACCGTTACCGTCGCCGGCAGATGGCCCACCGTTTCACCGTCGGCCTCGACCGGCGTCCCAAGCTCGCCGTCAAGCTCCACGCGATTAGTTTGCCAGGACGACACTTGCGGATGTGAAAGGAGGCTGCCGTCGAACAGCCGGCGCACGTCGCGCAGGATTTCCCAGGCCTTCAGATAGTGGATCAGCGTTACATCGAGCAAGCCGTCGTCGTCGCGCGCATTCGGTGCCACCTTCATGCCGCCGCCGCAAGTGGAGCCGATGCAGGTAAAGGCAACCAATGCCTGGGCATATTCGGTACGCCCATCGACGGTCAAACTCAAGGGCAGCATCCGGTAGGCGGAGAGCCCGCGCAGGAGACCGATCAGATAGGCCAGCCGACCCCAACGACGGCTCGGCATGCGTTCCACAACGGCGGCATCGAAGCCGCAGCCGGCGACGTTGACAAACCAGCGGCGGGCACCCGTGGCGGAGAAATCGATCACGCCGGCATCGTGCGGCCGCGGCACCCCACGTACGGCCAACTCGATGGCGGCCTCCGGCGCGGTAGGCACAGCGTGGCTGCGCCCCCAGTCGTTTCCGGTACCGACCGGCAGCAACGCCAGCGTAACGGCCGCGGGAGACACGACCGCCTGCGCAAACAGACCGTTGACGGCCTCGCTGAGACTGCCATCGCCGCCGACCACCAGCACACGGCGACAGCCGCGGCGCACCGCCTCCGCAACCAGATCAACGGTCCCGCCGGCATACCCGCTGACGACCGTATGGAAACATTGTCCACGGGCAGCAAGGTGCGCCTCGATCGCCGAGCGCCAATGCAGGCCTCGGCCGCGGCCGGAAATCGGGTTCAGGGCGACGAGCCAGGTTTCCGCGGGGAGTATGGGAATGGAGGACAGGTTCAATTGGACAGGCGCGTCGTCAAGGCGACGGCAGCATAACCCAGAACAAAATGCTTCGATCGCGGCAGTGAACGCACCCGTCGGCGCCCTGCGTGCCGCGTTGCCGCCTCATTGCGACCGGCCGGCGTCCCGCAGCGCCGTATAATCCGGGCCTTTTCGCGACGTCCGCCGTGTCACCCACTCCGCTTCTCGCCACCTTCGGCACCCTGTCGACGCCCAAACCAGGCTTCCGCCTCGACCTGCCCGCCCTGACCGGCTCGGCCGATGCGCTGGGCATTGCGGAACTGGTGCGGCCGCCGCATCTGCTCACCGTGATTGCGGCGAGCCCGCTGGAAGCCCAGCGGCTACAGGAGGAAATCACCTGGTTTGCGCCCAGCCTGCGCGTGCATCTGCTGCCGGACTGGGAAACCCTGCCCTACGACAATTTCTCGCCGCACCAGGATCTGATCTCGGAACGGCTGGCGACGCTGTATGCGGTCACACGCGGCGAATGCGACATCCTCATCGTCGCCGCCACCACCGCACTGACGCGCCTGGCGCCGCCGAGTTTTCTCGCCGCCCATACCTTTTTCATCAAGAAGGGCGAGCGCCTGCATCTCGACAAGCTGCGCGAGCAGCTCATCACCGCCGGCTACCAGCACGTAACGCAGGTCGTCGCCGCGGGCGAATACAGCGTACGCGGTGGGCTGGTCGACCTGTTCCCGATGGGTTCGGCGCTGCCGTTCCGCATCGAGTTGTTCGATGACGAAGTGGAAACCCTGCGCACCTTCGATGTCGATTCCCAGCGCACGCTTTATCCGGTGCCGGAAATCCGCCTCTTGCCGGCGCGCGAATTCCCCATCGGCGAGAATGGACGCAACACCTTCCGCCGCCGCTTCCGCGACAGCTTCGAAGGCGACTCGTCGCGCATCGCTCTCTACAAGGACGTCTCCAACGGCACGCTGCCGGCCGGCATCGAGTATTACCTGCCGTTGTTCTTCGACGAGACCGCCAGTCTGTTCGACTATCTGCCGGCCGACACCGTCTTGATCCAGCACGGCGACGTTGCGGAGGCGATTGCCGAGTTCTGGCGTGACACCCAGGGACGCCACAAGATGCTCGGCGGCGATCGCTCGCGGCCGATCCTGTCGCCGGCCGAGCTGTTTCTCGCCGACGAGGATTTTTTTATCGCCTTGCGCAGACATGGCGCGTTTCGCCTGCTCGCGGCTTCCGCAGAGTCTGCGGAAGCCGCCGCCAATGCGCTGCCTGGCGTCGCGGCCAACCGCAAGGCCGACGATCCGCTCGCCGCATTGCGCGCCTTCGTCAGCGGATTTTCCGGCCGCCTGCTGATCCTCGCAGAGTCCGCCGGACGACGCGAAACCATCGCCGAGTTCCTCGGCGAATATGCGCTGCACCCCGTCGCTGTCGAGGACTGGCAAACCTTTATTGGCGCCGACGCCCGACTGATGCTCGGCGTCGGTCCGCTCTCGGGCGGCTTCATATTGCCGCGGGCCGGCCTCGCCGTCATCACCGAAAACGAGCTTTACGCCGCCACGGCACGACCGCGCCATCGCCGCAGCGACGGCCGCCGCGCCAACCTGGAAGGCTGGCTGCGCGACCTCTCCGAGTTAAAGATCGGCGACCCGGTGGTACATGAATCCCACGGCATCGGCCGTTACAAGGGCCTGGTGCACATGGACTATGGCGCCGGCAGCGAAGAGTTCCTTCACCTCGAATACGCCGAGAGCGCCACGCTCTATGTGCCGGTGGCGCAACTGCACGTGATCTCCCGCTACAGCGGCGTCGATCCGGAAGCCGTCGAGCTGCATCGCCTCGGCTCCGGCCAATGGGAAAAAGCCAAGCGCAAGGCCGCCGAACAGGTGCGCGATACCGCCGCCGAACTGTTGAACCTCTACGCCCAGCGCGCCGCCCGCACCGGCCATCAATTCGATTTCAAGCAACACGATCTGGAAGCCTTCGCCGACGGCTTCGGCTTCGAGGAAACCCCGGATCAGCAGACGGCGATCAACGCGGTGGTCGATGACATGCGCTCCGGCAAGCCGATGGACCGTCTGGTCTGCGGCGATGTCGGCTTCGGCAAGACCGAAGTGGCCCTGCGCGCCGCTTTCGTCGCCGTAGCCGGCGGCAAACAGGTCGCCATCCTGTGTCCGACCACCCTGCTTGCCGAACAGCATTACCAGACCTTCGCCGACCGGTTCGCCGACTGGCCGGTAAAAGTGGCGGAGATTTCACGCTTTCGCTCCGCCAAGGAACAGACCGAAGCGATTAAGCTGCTCGGCGAGGGCAAGATCGACATCCTGGTCGGCACCCACCGCCTGCTGCAGAAGGACGTGGCCTTCTCGCGCCTGGGCCTGGTGATCATCGACGAGGAGCACCGTTTCGGCGTGCGTCAGAAGGAGGCGCTGAAGACCCTGCGCGCCGAGGTGGACATCCTCACCCTCACTGCCACGCCAATTCCGCGCACGCTGGGCATGTCGCTGGAAGGCCTGCGCGATTTTTCGGTGATTGCCACGCCGCCGCAGAAACGGCTGGCGATCAAGACCTTCGTCTCCCCCTGGTCGAAGGGCTTGGTGCGCGAGGCCTGCCTGCGCGAGTTCAAACGCGGCGGCCAGGTGTATTTCCTGCACAACGAAGTCGACACCATCGAGAACATGAAGGAGCGCCTCGAAACCCTGCTGCCCGAAGCGCGCATCGTGATCGGCCACGGCCAGCTGCCGGAGCGCGAACTGGAGCGGGTGATGCGCGAGTTCACCCAGCAGAAGCACAACCTGCTGCTGTGTTCGACCATCATCGAAACCGGCATCGACAACCCGCATGCCAACACCATCGTCATCAACCGTGCCGACAAGTTCGGCCTCGCCCAGTTGCACCAGCTGCGCGGACGCGTCGGCCGCAGCCACCACCAGGCCTACGCCTACCTGCTCAGCGACGAGCATGCCAAGCCCTCGGCGCAGGCACAGCGCCGGCTGGAGGCGATCACAGCGATGGAGGAACTCGGTTCCGGTTTCTTCCTCGCCATGCACGATCTGGAAATCCGCGGCGCCGGTGAAGTGCTGGGCGAAAACCAGTCCGGCGAAATCCAGGAAATCGGCTTCGCCATGTACACCAACATGCTGAATGCGGCAGTCAAGGCGCTGAAGGACGGCAAGGCCATCCCCGACTTGACCCAGCCGCTGGCGATCACCTCCGAAATCAACCTGCGTGTGCCGGCATTGCTGCCCAACGACTACTGCCCGGATGTACACGAGCGGCTGACGCTGTACAAACGGCTCGCCAACTGCGACGCCGAGGACGATCTGCGCAGCCTCCAGGAGGAACTGATCGACCGCTTCGGCGAACTCCCCAATCAGGCTCTTTCGCTGCTGGAAACCCATCGCCTGCGCCTGCTCTCGCAACCGTTGGGCGTCGCCAAACTGGACGCCGGGCCGAATGCCATCCAGTTGCAGTTCGTCCCCAATCCGCCGATCGAACCGATCAGGATTATTAAATTGATCCAGTCCGATCGCAGCTTCAAACTGGCCGGGCAAGACAAGCTGGGGTGGCAGAAAGCCACCGCCAACCTCAAGGAGCGTGTGGCCGCGGTGAAGGAGTTGTTGAGGAAACTCGCCGACTGAGGCATCCATCGCAACACTGTTTTACGATTTATCGATCGATTAAAATGCAGGCACTATCCCGAGGGAGAAAACCATGCTTTCCGTCACCGTCTCGCCAAAGTTCCAGGTTGTGATTCCCCAGGCCGTGCGGGAGCAATTGCACATTGAGGCCGGGCGCAAGTTGCAGGTCATCGCCTACGACAATCGCATCGAACTGCTGCCCATTGAAACGCCGCAAACCCTGCGCGGCTTCTTGCCCGGACTGGATACCCGCATACGCAGGGAAGCTGACCGGACATGAATCTGGTGGATTCCTGCGGCTGGCTGGAATACTTCGCCAATGGCGACAACGCCGGTTTTTTCGCACCGGCGATCGAAGCGACGGATACCCTGATCGTGCCGACGCTGAGCCTGCTCGAAGTATTCAAGCGCATCCTGCAACAGCGCGGCGAGAGCGATGCCCTGCGCGCGATTGCGCTGATGCGCCAGGGGCGCTGCGTCGATCTGAACGACAGTCTTTCGCTCTCCGCCGCCCGCCTGTCGGTGGAACTGAAACTGGCCTTGGCGGACAGCATCATTCTCACCACAGCTCGCCAATGCCGCGCAACCCTTTGGACCCAGGACGCGCATTTCGAAGGCATCACCGGGGTCAATTACATCGTCAAGCACTGAAGACCATCATGCAACAGACCGAAAACCTGAATATCGAATCCTTCACTCCGATGCCCACGCCGGAGGATGTCCACGCCCGCGTACCGATGAGCGCCGCCGCCGAAAAAACCGTGGTCGCCGGCCGCCGCACGCTGGAAGCCATTCTCGACCGCCGTGATCCGCGGTTGTTCGTGGTCGCCGGCCCCTGCTCGATCCACGACGCCGACGCCGGGCTGGATTACGCCCGCCGCCTGAAGCAGCTCGCCGACGAGGTCACCGACCGGATCGTCGTCGTGATGCGGGTGTATTTCGAAAAACCGCGCACCACCACCGGCTGGAAGGGCTACATCAACGATCCGCGGCTGGACGACTCCTTCCATATCGAGGAAGGCATGATCAAGGCGCGCGAATTCCTCCGCGCGGTGAACGAAATCGGCCTACCCGCCGGCACCGAAGCGCTCGACCCGATCTCGCCGCAGTATCTCGGCGACCTCATCGCCTGGACGGCGATCGGCGCACGCACCGCCGAATCGCAGACCCACCGCGAAATGTCGTCCGGACTGTCGACGCCGGTCGGCTTCAAGAACGGCACCGACGGCTCGGTGGACACCGCGATCAACGCGATTCTTTCCGCCGCCAGCCCGCACAGCTTCCTCGGCATCAACGGAGGCGGCAATACGGCGATCATCCGCACCCGCGGCAACCGCTACGGCCACCTCGTGCTGCGCGGCGGCGGCGGCCGGCCGAACTACGACACAGTGAGCGTCACCATCGCCGAAGAAGCGCTGAAAAAGGCCAAGCTGGCGCAGAACATCGTGGTCGACTGTTCCCACGCCAACAGCTACAAGAAGCCGGAACTCCAGCCATTGGTGATGACCGACGTGATCCATCAGGTACGCCAGGGCAACCGTTCGATCGTCGGCCTGATGATCGAGAGCCACATCGAAGCCGGCAACCAGCCGATTCCCGCCGACCTCGCGCAACTCAAGTACGGCTGCTCGATCACCGACGCCTGCGTCGACTGGCCTACCACCGAAGCGATGCTGCGCCAGGCCTATCGCGATCTGGCCGACGTGCGTAGCTGAATCGACGGGCTGAATTTCCGGCGCGTGCGGTGCCCGGCGCCCCACGTGGCCGACAGAAAAGCAAATGAAAAAGCTCCTGCAACTGCTCACAACCGTTCTCGCGCTCGCCGCGATGGGCAGCCATGCGGCGGTCAAAGTGCAGAAGGCCGGACTGCATTACCAGATCGAGCGGACGCCGGTCTGGGTGGTCAACATCGCCGATGCTGCGCCGGTGGGCGTTCCGCCGGGTAGCGGCCCGACCCAGGTGATCCTGGCCGACACCCAGGTCAACCTGCTCGGAACGAAACCGCAGCATTACTCGCATTTCCGCACGACGGCCCGGGAGCGCTCCGGGCTGGAGAATGTCTCCACAGACAACGTCACCTTCAACCCGCGCTTCGAAACCCTGACCCTGCACCAAGTTTCCGTCATCCGCGACGGCAAGCGAATCGACCGGCTGAAATCGGCACGCGTCGATCTGGCGCAGCGCGAAGCGCAACTCGAACAGGGCATCTACGACGAGAATGTGATGGCGATCATCGCCATCGACGATGTACGCGTCGGCGATATCGTCGACTGCGCCTATACCATCGCCGGCGAGAACCCGGTATTCGGCGGCCGCTATTCGCAGTTCTTCGGGCTCAATCGCACCGAGCCGCTGGCGCGGCTGTCGATCCGCATCAGCTATCCGGCGACACGCAAGCTGTTTCACAAAATGCTGAAGTCGCCGCTGCGCGTCGACGAATCGGAACAGGGCGGCACCCGCGTACTCTCGCTAATCGCCGACGATCTGCCCATGGTCCGCCCCGAGGAGGGCGTGCCGGCTTGGTTCCAGATGTATCCGGCGCTGGAAGTCACCGAATACGAATCCTGGGAACAGGTCCAGCAATGGGCAGCCGCGCTGTACAAGGTGCCGACCGACCTGAGCCCGGAAATCATGCAGCTGGTGGCGCGGCTGCGCGACGCAGGCGGCAGTGATGCCGAAAAGGCCGCGCGCACCCTCGCCTGGGTGCAGAACGATATCCGCTATTACAGCATCGCGGTCGGCACCAGTTCGCATCGGCCGAACCATCCGAACCAGACCTTCCGCCAGCGCTTCGGCGATTGCAAGGACAAGTCGGTGCTGCTCAGCGCGCTGCTGCAAAAATTGGGCATCAAGGCCGTACCGGCGCTGGTCTCGCTTCAGTCGCGGCGGGGCGTTGCCGACTGGCTGCCGACCCCGTGGGCCTTCGATCATGTGATCGCCCGTACCGTGGTGGACAACACCGCTTATTGGCTGGACGGCACGCAGACCCATCAGGGCAGCGTCCTCGCGACCCTGGGCTCCACGCCGTTCGGCAAGGCGCTGGTGACCGACGGCAGCCTGCCCGGCCTCAGCGACGTCGTCCCGCCGCCGAATGCGCGCGATGCCGCGGAAGTCATCGAAACGTTCTCGCTGCCCAACTACGGAGCCTCCACCGAAATGAAGGTGGAAATGAAATACACCGGCGGCTTCGCCGAAGGCTTCCGCAGGCACGCCGCCGAAACCGGCCTCAAGCGCTACATCGAAGCCCTGCAGTCCGATTACGGCCGCGACTTCCCCAATGTCGAACTGATGGGCGACGCCGGAATCGCCGACGATCCGAAAGCCAACGTGGTTTCGCTGACCCAGGCATTCCGCATCCCGCCCCTGTTCAGCTATGACCAGGGACGGGTGAAGACCGTGCTCTACGCCAATTCGCTGCTGCCGATCGTGCGCTTCCGGCGCACGCCGTCGCGCCAGTTCCCGCTGGGCCTGCCCTACCCCGCCAGCTACAGCCACCGCATCGTCATCGAACTTCCGGCAAAAGCGATGCTGCCCTCGCCGTCCCCCGAGTCCTGGCAGGATAGCCATATCGCCCTTTCCAGCACCATCCGCGCAGAACCGACACGCCTCACCTTCGACTACCGTTTGCGCACCTTAGCCGACCATGTCGCCGCGACCGACTTCGCCGCCTATTCGGAAAAGATCAAGCAGGGCGCCAATCTGCTCGCCACCACACTCGCGCTGCCGCTCACCGAAACGCCCGAACTGCGCGCCCGACTCGTACGGGAACTGGAAAAGAACCGGCTGAACCAGCGCAATCCCGACCAGGCCGAAATCCTGCGGCAAAATTTCGTTCGCGACTACGCCGTGGCCGACGAAGCGATTTCCGGCAATCTGCTGAGCGGCGCACTGCTGGCCAAGGCCTACGAGGAAAGAGCCGCGGCGCTGTCGTATCTCGGCCGTCGCGACGAAGCCCTGATGGATGCAGAGCGCAGCATCGAGCTCAAGGCCAGCGATAGCGCCACCTTGCTGAAGGCGGAAATACTGCTTTACGCCGGGCGCTACCGGGAGGCGCGCAGCGTCCTCGAACGGGCCCCGCAACGCGACTCCACCGCCCAGGCGCTGGCCGATCTGGGCATGGTCAGCTACTACCTCGACGATTTTGCCGCCGCGCAGCGCTATTTCTCCCGTGCGGCCGAGTTGGCCACAGCGCAAAACCTGCCGCATGTCCTGATCTGGCTGGCAATGGCCGCACAGCGCGACGGCGGCGATCCGAAAGCCGCACTACAATCTTTCCGCCCTCGTCTTTCAGAGGCATGGCCGGCAGAAGGCGTCGCGCTGATGGTCGATGAAATCAGCGCCGACAAACTGATCGAAAGCGCAACCGCAGAGGACAAGGAAAAGCGCATGCGCTTGTGCGAAGCCTATTTCTACCTCGGTCAAAAAGCGCTGCTGGCCGGCGACCGGAGCCAGGCCCGGCGCTGGTTTGCCCAGTCTGCCGATACCGGCGTGACCATGTATCTCGAACACATTTTTTCCCAGCTCGAACTGAAGCGGCTCGACATTCAACGATGAACCTGATTTTGCAAGGAACGGCCCCCCTTTCCTCGGCGGCGATCGACGATCTGGCACGGCTGGCCCGCGCCCGTGCACGGCAGATCGTCGCGACCAATGCCGTGCGCCTGTCCGGAGCACAGCCCTTCGACGACCTGGCCCGCCTCTGCGCCGAGGCCGGACTGGACTACGCCTTCATGCCCGAAGGCCTCCGGCTGAGCGACATGAAGGTCTTCATCACCGACATGGACTCGACGCTGATCAACATCGAGTGCATCGACGAGATCGCCGACATGAACGGCTTCAAGGACGAGGTCGCCACCATCACCGCCGCCGCAATGCGCGGCGAACTCGATTTCAGCGAAAGCCTGCGTGCCCGCGTCAAGCTGCTGGGCGGGTTGGACGCTGCGGCCCTCGACCGCGTTTATGACGAACGTCTGCGCCTCAACCCGGGCGCCGAAGCGCTGCTGGCCGGATTGCGGGCCGCGGGCATCACCACCGCACTGGTATCCGGCGGATTCACCTTCTTCAGCGAGCGGCTCAAGGCCCGCCTCGGCTTCGACCACGCCTGGGCCAACGTTCTCGAGATCGTCGACGGCAAACTCACCGGCAACGTGCTTGGCGAAATCATCGACGCTCAGGCCAAGGCGCGTTACCTGGCCCGACTATGCGCCGAGCGCGGTGCCACGCGCGATCAGGCGATCGCCGTCGGCGACGGCGCCAACGACATAGAAATGTTGATGAACGCCCGCATCGGCGTCGCCTACAGGGCCAAACCCATCGTGCGCGAACAAGCCAGCTGCGCACTGAACCACACCAGCCTCGACGGCATCCTGAATCTGTTCGAGTAGCGGAGCGCCCCCTGCCGACTGCAAGCGCGCACAGGCGCCGCGCATATCAGCAAGCTTATCCATCCGTAATCTTGACCTGGATCAAGATTACGGATATCCATCAGTAGATAATTATTTACTGCAACAAACCATCTTCAATACAAACAATATGTTAGCCAATATTTCTGGCTACCGGAGGAGCTAGGATGTCCGCCCTCGCGGAATACCTCATCCCTTGGAGCGACGAGTTTCAGTTCGGCCTGTCCGAGATCGACGAACAGCATCGCTCCCTTTTTGCACTGGTCGGCCGCCTCTGGTCAGCCCTCGCCTTGCATGGATCGCAGAGCGAAGTGCTCGGCCTGATCGGCGAACTGGAGAAATACACGGTTTCACATTTCAGCGCCGAAGAAGCCTTCATGCAGGCCACCGGCTATATGCGAATCGACGGACACAAGAAAGCGCACGACATGTTCAAGGTCCTGCTGACGCAGGAAAAACACTTGGTCATGGCCGGGCAACCGTTCAGCCTGCGCATGCTCAGTTTTTTGCAGGACTGGCTGGTCAGCCACATCCTGATCGTCGATCGCGAATATGCCGCCAATGCCGGCTACTATCACCCCAAAGACGCCATCTGCGACGACTTTCCGTTTCAGTTGGGCTGACGTCCGCGACCGGATGAAACGCGCACAAACCGGCAAGAAACCGCGCGGCGTCGCCGCGGAATCCGGTCGGTAACGTCCTCAACGCTCCCGCCCGGCCTCGAACACCACCTTGCGCACCGGCGAAAGCAGGTACTCCAGCACCGTGCGGGTACCCAGATGGATCTCCGCAGCCACCTGCATGCCGGGCGCCAGACGGAAGCGTTTGTTCTCGGCCTCCAGATAGGGCGTCTTCAGCGCAACCAGTGTTCGGTAGCCGGCCTGCCGCCACCTTCAGCAACCATCAGGTCACACAATCGCAAACGCCCTCGCAAACGGCCGCGCGGAACAATCGGAACAAACAAGGAACGTGTCCTGCCCGTATAGTGGTTTACGCTAGGGAAGCGCTGAACACGTACCCGCCGTTCGGGCTGAGCCAGTTATTCCCCAGCCATGAAAAACCACCGCAAGAGGGAAATCACGATGGAACGTCGACGCTTGCTCAAACTCGCTGCCGCCGCCAGCCTGCTGCCCGGCGGCGTCAGCGCCCTGATCCGCTCGGCCTTGGCGGCGGGCGTCAATCCGGCACAAAACGGGCTGCAAAAACTGGTCGGCCAGGTCACGGTCAACGAGCGCCCGGCGCGGCCCGGCACCCTGATCAAGCTGGGTGACACGGTAGCCACCGGGCCACAGAGCGAAGCGGTCTATGTCATCGGCCAGGAGGCCTTTCTGCAACGCGAAAACAGCGTGGTGCATTTTTTCAGCGATGCGGCGGAAGGTTTCTTCCGCCTCGCGACCGGGAAAATGCTCTCGGTATTCGGCCGTGGGCCGAAAAAAATCTACGTGCCCACCGCCACCATCGGCATCCGCGGTACCGGCTGTTACATCGAAGCCCTGCCGAAAAAAACCTATTTCTGCCTCTGTTACGGCGAAGCGCTGGTTACGCCCACGGCCGCGCCGCAACAGGAGGAAGTTGTCCGCACCGCCCACCACGACCATCCGATCTACATCCATGGCGACCCGGCGATGCCGACCAGCATGGTCGGCGCCGAGGTCATCAACCATTCCGACGCCGAACTGACCATGCTGGAAAACCTGGTCGGGCGCTGGCCGCCCTTCCATGGCAAGGTGGATTCGGGATATTAGGAACGCTATCTCAAGTAGTCGCGCCGCTCACCCGGCGGCCCGCGCCGCCTCGCGACGTCGATAGGCGGTGACCGCAGGAAGCGCCAGGGCAACAAGAATCAGCAGCACCCCGGCCAGCGGCCACACCACCGGACGGTTCCATTCCCGTCGCAGGCGCGCGCGCAACGGACTGTCCAGACGCTGGTACATCAGCGTATTGTGGCCGACCTTGCTCGGCTTGCGATTGGCGAGCCACTGGTGGGCCAGCGTGTAGTCCTTGGGATGGAAGCCCCAGATCCACGGCACATCGCGGCGCAGGATGTCCACCATGCGGTCGATGATGGCCTGTCGCTCGGGGCCGTTGTCCATCGCCTTCATGCGCTCGAACAGCCGGTCGTATTCGGCGTTCTCGTAGTTGGCCGCATTCTCGCCCTGGTGCTTGACCTTGCCCTGGGCACCGGTGAGCAGGAAGAGAAAGTTTTCCGGATCGGGATAGTCGGCATTCCAGCCGAAATAGAACAGTTGGGCATTGCCCTTCAACAGCTTTTCCTGAAAGCGGTTGTAGTCGGTGCTGCGCACCACCAGTTGTACGTCGATCTTGGCGAATTGCTTTTGCAACCAGTCGACGCGCGACTTGCTGCCGACGCCGTTGCCGGTGGTATCGAGATTGATCACCAGCGGCTCGCCGCTGGCGGCATCGCGGCCGTGCGGATAGCCCGCCTCGGCGAGCAAACGGCGGGCTTCTTCGACGCTGCGGCGGCGGAGCCTGCCGTTGTCCCAGCGATAGACCACCGGATCGATGCCCTCGCGGCCTTCGCGATAGCCGAAGATACCCGGCGGGATGGGCCCCTGGGCGGCGATACCGCGACCGTTGGCGAAAATCGAGATGAATTCCTCCTGGTCCACAGCCATGGCAATCGCCTGGCGCAGTTTGCGGGTACGCTCCGCCTTCGCCGGATCGGCGCCGCCAACCACCGGATCGAGCCAGTTGAAGCCCATGTACATCGACGAGGTGGCGACCGACGTGGTCAAACGGATACCCTGCCGGCGCATGTCGTCGGACAGCGTCACGTCGCCGCTACCGCTGACCTGAACCGCCTGGTCGAACGAATCCGAGGAAATGCCGGAAGCGTCGTAGTAGCCTTGAAGGAACTTGTTCCAGTAGGGAATCTGCTCCTTCTCGCGGGTGAACACCGCCTTGTCGATAAACGGCAGAGTCTTGCCGCAATCCGCCAGCAGACCGGCCTCGCGGTCCCCGGGCTGGCCTTCGCAGGGATAGCGGTCGCCGCGGAAATTGGGATTGCGTTCCAGCACCATGCGCGAATTCGGATCGTTTTCGGTCAGCATGTAGGCACCGGTGCCGATCGGATACCAGTCGAGCGTCAGGTTCTTTTCCGCCATGCCGGGGCGGCTATGAAAACGGTCGGCCTCCCACGGCAGCGGCGCGAAGAACGGCATGGTCAGCCAATAGAGAAACTGCGGGTATTTGCCCTTGATCCGGATACGGTAGCTGAGGTCGTCCAGCACCTCGACGCCGGGCAGTTCGAAGCTGCGCAGATCGAGCCACCCGCCGGCCTGCGTCTTTTCGTGCCGCCGCAATTCCTTCGCCAGTTCGGGCAGGCCGACTATCAGCTCGGCCATCACCCCGTAAATCGGCGAGTGCAGCCGCGGATGGGCCAGGCGCTTGATCTCGTAGGCGTAATCCGCGGCGCGCAGCTCACGCGTAGCGCGCGCGGGGAAGTCGGCGAGGCGTTCGATGCCGCGCAAGTCGCCAGGTTGTTCTGCAAACGCAGGATGCGGCTGGTAGCGGATGCCGGGTTTGAGTCGGATCACGTAGTCGGTGTAGGCGATCCGCGCCGGATCGGCGTTCTCGGGCAGAGGCCTGCCTTGCCCATCCAGGTAGCGCGGGTGCGGCACCTCGCGGGCCGTCAACGGCACTACTTGGTAGGGGCGCTTCAGATAGTGGTACTGCAGCGGCGGTTCATACACCTGGGTGGTGAAATTGAACTCGTCCTCGCTGTAGGACTGCACCGGATCGAGATGCTTGGGTCGTTCGGTGAATGCCGAATAAAGGATGTTGGCGCTGCCCTCGGACGCCGGATAGGGGTCGTTCCACGCCGTGCCGCAGGCGGCCAACAGCAGACAGAGAACGGCTGCAACGACCTTGTTCATGGCGACGGAGTTTAGCGGATCGTCCGATATAATCGCGCGGTCTTTTCAGTGGGGAAGCGCAATGGGGTTTCTTGCAGGCAAAAAAATACTCATCACCGGACTGCTGTCGAACCGGTCCATCGCCTATGGCATCGCCAAGGCCTGCCATCGCGAAGGCGCCGAGCTCGCCTTCACCTATCAGAACGAGCGTTTCAAGGATCGTCTCGCCAAGTTTGCCGAGGAATTCGGCAGCACCCAGATCTTCCCCTGCGACGTTTCGAATGATGGCGAGATCGACACGCTTTTCGCCGACCTCGGCAAAAGCTGGGATTGCCTCGACGGACTGGTGCATTCCATCGCCTACGCGCCGTCCGAAGCGATCGAGGGCGATTTTCTCGACGGCATCACCCGCGACGCCTTCCGCATCGCCCACGACGTCTCCTCCTACAGTTTCCCGGCCCTGGTCAAGGGCGCCCGGCCGCTGCTATTGAAGAGCAAAAGCGCCGCCGTACTGGCACTGACCTACCTCGGCGCCGAGCGCACCATGCCTAACTACAACACCATGGGCCTGGCCAAAGCCAGCCTGGAAGCCGCCACCCGCTATCTGGCGTTCTGCCTTGGCCCGCAGGGCATCCGCGCCAACGCCATTTCCGCCGGGCCGATCAAGACCCTGGCCGCCTCCGGCATCGGCAACTTCGGCAAACTGCTGGCCTACAACGCCCACCACGCGCCGCTGCGCCGCAACGTCACGATCGAGGAAGTCGGCAATGCCGCCGCCTTCATGCTCTCCGACCTGGCCAGCGCCATCACCGGCGAGATCATGTATGTCGACGGCGGGCTCAACACCGTCGCCTTGGGCAACGCCGACCCGATGCCGGGATGATTCCCTGGCTACCGCCTGACGAATACCTCTTTCCCCCGCCCGAAAGGGCACTGCGCGAACCCAACGGACTGCTCGCGGCCGGTGGCGATCTTTCTCCCGGCCGCCTCCTCGCCGCTTATCGGCGGGGCATCTTCCCCTGGTTCTCCGCCGGCGACCCGATCCTCTGGAGGAGCCCGGACCCGCGCATGGTGCTGCGGCCGGACGAACTGAAAATCTCCCGTTCGCTGCGCCGTACCCTGCGCAACGGCACCTATCGGGTACGCCTCGACCATGACTTCGCCGGCGTCGTCCATGCCTGTGCCGAAGCCCCCCGCGACGGTCAGCGCGGCACCTGGATCACGATGGAAATGCAGCAGGCTTACCTCGCACTGCATCGCCTCGGCCACGCCCACAGCGTCGAGACCTGGATCGACGGACAACTCGCCGGAGGGCTGTACGGCGTCGCCATCGGGAGGGCCTTCTTCGGCGAATCGATGTTTTCGCGCGTCAGCGATGCGTCAAAAATCGCACTCGCCCATCTTTGCCTGCACTTGAAACGGCTCGATTTCGGCATAATCGACTGTCAGATGGAAACCGCCCACCTCGCCTCGTTAGGCGCCCGCCCGATCCCCCGCCGCGACTTCGCCGCGGCGCTGGAAACGTTCGCCGCCGCCAATGCGCCGGCGGGCCGTTGGGCAGGGGATGCACTGGCCGATGCGTTCCGCCCGGCCCCGAGGGCGGAGGATCTGCCATGACCCATCTGCGCGATCTGCCGCCCTTTCCGCTGCTCCAGTTCTACGCCACGGCGCCCTATGGCTGCTCCTACCTGCCGGGCCGGGTGGCACGCTCGCAAGTAGCGGCGCCGACCCACCTGATCGACCCGCCGACCTATGGCGATCTGGTGCGGGTGGGCTTTCGCCGCAGCGGCGTATTCACCTATCGACCTTACTGCGACGCCTGCAACGAATGCCAGCCGGTGCGGGTCAGAGTCGCCGAATTCAAGCCCGACCGCAGCCAGCGGCGGGCCGTCAACCAACACTCGGGATTGACCGCAGGCGAACGCTCGCTGACCTTCCGCGAAGAACACTACCAACTCTACCAACGTTACCAGGCGGCGCGCCATCAGGGCGGCGGCATGGACCGCGACAGCCGCGACCAGTACGCCCACTTCCTGCTGCAATCGCATGTCGACAGCCGGCTGATCGAATTCCGCGAAGGCGAAATGCTGCGCATGGTGAGCATCGTCGACCTGCTTTCCGATGGTCTCTCGTCGGTCTACACCTTCTACGACCCAGACATCCGCCAGGCCAGCTACGGCACATATGCCGTGCTCTGGCAGCTCGCCCAATGTCAGCATCTGGGATTGCCCTATCTGTATCTCGGCTACTGGATCCGCGACAGCCGCAAGATGACTTACAAGTCGCGCTTCCGACCGCTTGAGATATATCGCGCCGGCGACTGGCAGATACTGGAAGATTTCTGAATCGCGGGCCGGCATCGCGCCGGCCAACATGCAACCTCCACCCCTGAAGACGCGCCATGCCCTTGCCCTACTGCCTCGTCCGCCCGCTGCTGTTCTCGCTCGATGCCGAAACCGCCCACGAACTGACCATCGCCGGACTGAAGCGCGTCGGCGGGCTGATGCTGCCGCAGGCCGTCAGCGCTGCATCCACGCACGTGATGGGCCTCGACTTTCCCAACCGGGTCGGCCTCGCCGCCGGCCTCGACAAGAATGGCGAAGCAATCACCGCCTGGGACCGGCTCGGCTTCGGCTTCGTCGAAGTCGGCACCGTCACGCCACGGCCGCAGCCGGGTAACCCGAAACCGCGGATGTTCCGTCTGCCGGAAAAACAGGCGGTGATCAACCGCATGGGCTTCAACAACCACGGCGTCGATGCGCTGCTGGAAAACGTCCGCGCGGCGCGCTTCAAGGGCGTGCTAGGGATCAATATCGGCAAGAATTTCGATACCCCGATCGAACGCGCGGCCGACGATTACCTTGCCTGCCTGGACAAGGTCTACGCCGCGGCGAGCTACATCACGGTCAATATCTCCAGCCCGAACACCCAGAACCTGCGCCAGTTGCAGGGAGAGTCCGAACTCGACGCCCTGCTCGGCGCACTCAAGGCGCGGCAGACCACGCTCGCCGAGCGCCATGGCCGCTATGTGCCGCTGGCGCTGAAGATCGCTCCCGATCTCGATGCCGCGCAAATCGTCAACATCGCCGATGCGCTGCGCCGCCATCGCATCGATGGGGTCATCGCCACCAATACCACCATCACCCGCGAAGGCATCGAAGGTGTCCCCCATGCGCGGGAAACGGGGGGCCTCTCCGGCGCCCCGCTGTTCGAAAAGTCGACTGCCGTGGTGCGCGCGTTGGCCGCCGCCCTGCAAGGCGAACTGCCGATCATCGCCGCCGGCGGCATCACCGACGGCCACCGGGCGAAGGCCAAGCTCGACGCCGGCGCCAGCCTGGTGCAGATCTATACCGGCCTGATCTACCGCGGACCGGACCTGATCCGCGAGTGCATCCGGGCGACCGCTTGAACGACGGTACTACCAGTTGCGCCGCGTGATGTTGGAAACGTAGTTTTCCGGGAACTCCCGGAGCGGCACCGACGATTGGAACCGCAACGCGGCAATCGTCTCCACGGTCAGCGAGTAACAGCGCGAACGATCGGTCGGCCCGCCCGTGGTCAGGCCGATCAGCCGGCCTTCGTCATCCACCAGCGGCCCGCCGGACACGCCGTGATCGCAATAATTGCTGGTAGCGAGGAAATTCTGCCCGAAGCGCTTCATCCAGCCGAGAAACCGCCCCTGTGAGGCCGTCAACGTGCCGTTCGCATAACCGATATTGTGGGCGGTATCGCCCGTGGCAAGCAGGGCCGTACTACCGATCGGAACGGCCTGCCCGTTCAGCCCCGGCACCTTGACCAGACAGGCGTCCTCGTGGTCGAGGTAGGCGACTTCGGTGACTTCGGCATGCTCGCGGGTGACCGCATTGACCGCGAAAATTTTTCCCTGACGGATGTTCGGCGCCAGGACGTGGCAATTCGTCAACAGTTTTTCGTTGTCGATCATGATCCCGGTCCCCATACCGCGCCGGCCGACGACGCCATAGACCGACCACACGAGCTTCTTCAGCAACTCGGCATCCGGCGAATCGATGGAAATCCGATAGCTCGGCTTGCCGACTGTAGCCGGCGCAGAAACGGCCGCGGCAGCGGCCGCCGGCGGGGTGGAAGGGGATAAGGGCGGCGCGACGGCATCGGACAAGACCGGTTGCGCTTGGGCACCATCGTCGGCGGGAATCGGTATCGCCGCGGCAGGCTCGGCAATCGACCGGGAGGCAGGCTCCGTATCCTGCCAGGCCGTCAATACGACCGCCACAGCAACGACCGACGCCGCCAGCAACACCGCCTTTGCGCCGTATCGAGCGGGCTTCACCCTGGCCGGTCGCAGCGTCGCGCCGGTTTCCGCCATGGACACGGTGGCGAGTTGAGCGTCGTAACGGGCGCGCCGCACGGCATCGGACAACACGTCGCGGGCAAGGCGCACGAAGGTCGCCCGATTTTCCCTGTCGTCGATCGACGGATCGGAATCCAGCACTCGCAGGTGCAGTGCGCAGGCCCGCTCGATTTCCTTCGTCGAGGCATCCCGGGCAAGCCCGAGCACTTCGTATAAGGTCTGCTTTGCCATCGCCGCTCACGCATTCCATCTGAAGCGCCAGATTGTATATGACATAAGTGTATTGACGGATAACGGGAAGCGATTGAAGCGACGGGAAATAATCTCGGCCCCGGCTTGTTCGCCCCCAGGCGTTGGGCGATAATCGTGCCCTCTCAGCGCCGCCAGGAATGGACCGGCGCCCCTGCCTCGCTAAGCCATGACCAGCTATTTATTCATTCTCCTCGGCGCCGTTCTGGTCAATAACGTCGTCTTGGTTCGCATTCTCGGCCTGTGTCCGTTCATGGGCGTCTCCAAAAAACTGGAGACCGCCATCGGCATGGGCGCGGCGACCACCTTCGTGCTCACCCTCGGCTGCGGCACCAGCTATGTCCTCGACGTCTGGCTGTTGCAACCCTTCGACCTGGCCTATCTGCGCACGCTGTCGTTCATCGTCACCATCGCCGCCATCGTCCAGTTCACCGAGTTGGTCGTACAGAAGACCAGCCCCGGCCTGCACCAGATGCTCGGTATCTATCTGCCGCTGATCACCACCAATTGCGCCGTACTGGGGATTCCGCTGCTCAACATCAATCTCAAGCACAATTTCATCGAATCCCTGCTCTTCGGCTTCGGCAGCTCGGTCGGGTTCACCCTCGCCCTGGTGTTGTTCGCCGGCCTGCGCGAACGCCTCGACGGCGCCGATATTCCGACCTACTTCAAAGGTACGGCGATCGCCTTCGTCACCAGCGGCCTGATGAGCCTGGCCTTCATGGGCTTCGCCGGGCTGGATAAATTCAAATGATCTTTCAAACCACGGAGGACACGGGGCACACCGGGAAAGACAAATCGCCTCCAGGTTTCCCCCCGTGCGCCCCGTGTCCCCCGTGGTTAAAGCTTCCGAAGCGTAACGCCTCATGATTTCAGCCATTCTCGTCATGGCCCTTGGCGCCATCGTGCTCGGCGCCGCCCTCGGCTACGCCTCGATCAGGTTCAAGGTCGAAGGCGATCCGTTGGTGGAAAAGATCGACGCCGTGCTGCCACAAACACAGTGCGGCCAGTGCGGATTTCCCGGCTGCAAACCCTATGCGACGGCGATTGCAAAAGGCGAAGCCGACATCAATCAGTGCCCGCCGGGCGGCGAGGAAGGCATCCGCAAGCTGGCCGAGCTGCTCGGCCGCGAAGTCAAGCCATTGTCCGAAGAACACGGCGTCGAGAAACCGAAAAGCGCGGCGGTGATCGACGAGAACCTGTGCATCGGCTGCACCCTGTGCATCCAGGCCTGCCCGGTCGATGCCATCGTCGGCGCGGCAAAACAGATGCATACCGTGGTTGAGCGGCTCTGCACCGGTTGCGAGCTGTGTCTGCCGCCCTGCCCGGTGAACTGCATCGCCATGGTGCCGATCGCCGAATCGGTGGATACCTGGAAGTGGCGCTACCCGGTATTCCGGATGATGCCCAAGGAAGGAAAGGCCGCCTGATGTTGCGCGCGCTGTTCAAGTTCAACGGCGGCGTCAAGCCGCAGACGCACAAGCTGGACTCCGTCCGTGAATCGATTGGCCAGATTCCGCTGCCCGCCGAACTGGTCATTCCCCTTCACCAGAGCATCGGCGGCACGCCGCGGCCGCTGGTCAAGGCCGGTGAAAAAGTGTTCAAGGGACAGATGATCGGTGCTGCCGACGGCAACGTCTCCGCCGCCGTGCATGCCTCCACCTCGGGCACCGTGAAGGCCGTGGAAATGCGCACCATGGCCCATTCTTCGGGACTCGGCACCCTCTGCGTGGTGATCGAACCCGACGGCGAGGAAGCCTGGATCGAAACCCGGCCGGTGGCTTGGCGCTCGCTGCCGGCCGGCGAAGTTCGCGACATTCTGCGCGACGCAGGCATCGTCGGCCTCGGCGGCGCAGTATTTCCATCCCACCTGAAGGTGCAGGGCAGCCGCAGCACCAAGTTCAAAACCCTGATCATCAACGGTGCCGAATGCGAGCCGTTCATCACCTGCGACGACATGCAGATGCGCGAGCGTCCGGCAGGCGTGCTGCGCGGCGCGGCGATCCTGCGCGACCTGCTACAGGCCGAAGAGGTGCTGATCGGCATCGAGGACAACAAGCCCGAAGCCATAGCCAGCATGCGCGCCGCAGTCGCCAATCTGGGCGACACCGCCCGCGACATCCAGATCGTGCCGATTCCCACGCGTTATCCGGCCGGCGGCGCCAAGCAGCTGATCCGCGTACTCACCGGCATCGAGGTGCCCCACGGCCGGCGCTCCACCGACTACGGCGTGCAGTGCTTCAACAGCGGCACCGCCTACGCGATCCACGAAGCGCTGGAATTCGGCCGGCCGCTGATCTCGCGCATCGTCACCGTCGCCGGCAATGTCGAAGCGCCGCGCAACTACGAAATTCTGTTCGGCACGCCAATGCGCCACGCGATTGCGCCGACCCGCGCCAAGCCCGACAGCGACCGGGTGATCATGGGCGGGCCGATGATGGGGTTCGCCATGCCGAATCCGGACGTCCCGGTAATCAAGGCCACCAATTGCATCCTGGTCGGCAGTCCCGCGCTGTTCCCGCCGCCGGAGCCGGAAATGCCCTGCATCCGCTGCGGCGAATGCGCCAAGGCCTGCCCCGCCGACCTGCAACCGTTCGAGCTGTACTGGTTCTCCCGCGCCAAGCAGTTCGGCAAGGCGCAGGAATACGCCCTCTTCGACTGCATCGAATGCGGCTGCTGCGCCTACGTCTGCCCCTCGCACATTCCGCTGGTGGACTACTACCGTTTCGCCAAGAGCGAAATCTGGGACCGTGAGCGCGAGAAGGCCGCCGCCGATGCGGCACGCGAGCGCTACGAATTCCGTCTCGCCCGCGAAGAGCGGGAAAAGCAGGAGAAAGCCGCCAAGCTTGCCGCCAAAGCCGCCGAGACCCGCGCCAAGCTCGCCGCCGAAGCCGCCGCGACGGCGGCCGAGGACGACCCGAAGAAGGCGCTGATCGCGGCTGCCCTTGCCCGCGCCCAGGCGCAGAAGGCGGAAATCCAACCGGACAATATCGAACAACTGACCCCGGCGCAGCAGGCCGAGGTGGCGGAAATCGAGGCGCGCCGCGCCCAGATCCGCGAAATTGCGCATACGCCGCCGGAAAACAAGCCCTGATCCATGGCCCACAACTCCCCCTACCTACTCAAGCCCGCCAGCGTCCGCAGCGTCATGCTGCGTGTCGCTGCGGCGCTGCTGCCTGGCATCGCTGCCTACGTCTATTTCTTCGGCGCAGCGATCCTGGTGCAACTCGCCCTGGCCTCTGCCACCGCGTTGGCCGGCGAAGCGGCGATCCTGGCGCTGCGTCGCAAACCGGTCTGGCTGTTCGTTTCGGACGGATCGGCATTAGTCACCGCCTGGCTGATCGCCCTCACCTTCCCGCCCGTCGTGCCCTGGTGGCTGACGGTGACCGCCACCCTGTTCGCCATCGTGGTGGTCAAGCAGCTCTATGGCGGCCTCGGACAGAATCCGTTCAACCCGGCGATGGCCGCCTTTGCGCTGATGATCGTCGCCTACCCGCTGCTGATGTCGCAATGGCCCGCCGCCGGATTCGCCGATTTCCACACCCAGCTCGGCCTGATCTTCGGCGAACGCGCGCTCGACGGCATCACCATGGCCACACCGCTGGACGCGCTGCGCACCGCGCTGCATAGCGAGGAAAACCGCGCCACGGTCGCCGCCGTGATCGCCCAGGGCGCAAGCTTCGGCACGCTCGGCGGCAAGGGCTGGGAATGGATCGCCGCCGGCTACCTGCTGGGCGGCCTCTGGCTGTTGCAACAGCGCATCGTCACCTGGCACATGCCGTTGGCTTTCCTCGCCGCGCTCGGACTGATCGCCGGGGTATTCCACCTGATTAACGGCGACCAGTTCGCCACCCCGCTGTTCCACGTGTTTTCCGGCGGCGCCCTGCTCGGCGCTTTCTTCATCGTCACCGACCCGGTTTCGGGCGCCACCACGCCGCGCGGCAAGCTGATCTTCGCCGCCGGCATCGGACTGCTCACCTGGGTGATCCGCACCTGGGGCGCCTATCCCGACGGTATCGCCTTCGCCGTGCTGCTGATGAATATTGCGGTGCCGCTGATCGATATGCATACCCAGCCGCCGGTGTTCGGCCACAAGAAGGGAGACGGCGCGTGAGCGACGAAAATTCGGTCCAGCACACGCTGGCGGAAGACATTCCGCCCCGTACCGAGGTTTCAATCGCCCGTATCTCGGCGCGCACGGCCTTCATCCTGATGCTGTTCTGCGTCGCCTTCACCGCGGTGATGGCGGCCACCTATTTCGCCACCAAGCCGGCCATCGAAGCCAGCGCGCGAGCCGAAAAGTTGAAACTGATCGACGCCGTATTGCCGCGCAGCAGCTACGACAACGAATTGCTGCAGGACGCCGTGACCCTGCCGCCCACCGCTGCGCTTGGCCTCGACGACCCGACCCTGGTCTATCGGGCGCGCAAGGCCGGCGCACCGGTGGCGCTGGTGCTCGAAGCCGCCGCCCCCGACGGCTATTCGGGACGCATCGGCCTGCTGCTGGCGGTACGCGCCGACGGCGAACTGGCCGCCATCCGCGTCACCCAACACAAGGAAACCCCGGGGCTCGGCGACTACATCGACCCGGCCAAGGACCGCAACAAGGCCCATCCGTGGATCGGCCAATTCAACGATACCGGATTCGGCAAGATCCCCGAGAGCCGTTTCAAGGTGAAAAAGGACGGCGGCGAGTTCGCCTACATGACCGGTGCGACGATTTCACCGCGTGCCGTCACCAACGCCACGCGTCGCGCGTTACAGTGGGCGGTCACCAACCAGGAGCGGCTTTTTGCCCAACCTGCCGGAACTGCGTACAAGGAGCAACCATGAGCACGTTCAGCGAAATAAGCCGCAACGGCCTGTGGAAACAGAACGCCATCCTGGCCCAAGTACTGGGCCTCTGCCCCACACTGGCGGTGACCACCACGCTGACCAATGCCGTCAGCCTCGGGTTGGCGACGGCGCTGGTGATGGCGCTGTCCAGCGGCGGCGTCTCGGCCCTGCGCGCCTTCATTCCGTTCGAAATCCGCATTCCGGTGTTCATCCTGATCATCGCCGCCCTGGTGACCATGGTGGACCTGGCCTTCAACGCCTGGCTGCACGAGCTGTACGTGATCCTCGGCATCTTCATTCCATTGATCGTCACCAACTGCATCGTGCTGGCGCGCGTAGAGGCGTTTGCCGCCAAAAATCCGGTCTGGCATTCGACATGGGACGGTTTCATGATGGGCATCGGTCTTACCGGCGTGCTTGCCGTGCTCGGTGCGGCACGCGAATTCGTCGGCCAAGGTACGGTATTCGAAGGCATCGAGATGATCGTTCCCGGCGCCCACGCGATCCGCATCCTGCCGGAGGATTACAGCTTCCTGATCGGCGTCCTGCCGCCGGGCGCCTTCATTCTGCTGGGCGTACTGATCGCCGTGCGTAACTGGCTCGATACCCGTGCCGCGGCCAGAGCGCGGCGCCAGCCGACACAGCCGCAACTGGCGGCCGCCTAGGCCTGACCGGCCATGAACAAGGCGAAGCGCGCGCAAATCTTCGCCCGGCTGGCGGCGGCCGACCCTCACCCGGCCACCGAGCTCGAATACCGCACACCCTATCAACTGCTCGTCGCCGTGGTGCTCTCTGCCCAGGCCACCGACAAGGGCGTGAACCGCGCCACCCGTCCGCTGTTCAACGACCACCCAACCGCCACGGCAATCGCCGCGTTGGGCGAGGAAAAACTGGCCGGCTATATCCAGACCATCGGCCTCTACAAGACCAAGGCGAAGAACGTCGTCGCACTGACCAAGATACTGCTCGAACGCCACGCCGGTACGGTGCCGCATGACCGGGCGGCGCTCGAAGCGCTTCCCGGCGTCGGCCGCAAGACCGCCAACGTCGTACTCAACATCGTCTTCGGCGAACCCACCATCGCCGTGGATACCCATATCTTCCGCGTCGCCAACCGCACCGGCCTGGCCCCCGGCAAAGACGTGCGCAGCGTCGAAGACAAGCTGGTTAAATTCACTCCCGACGCCTACAAGCTGCATGCCCACCACTGGCTGATCCTGCACGGCCGCTACGTGTGCAAGGCGCGCACCCCCGAATGCCCGCGCTGCCCGATACTCGATCTCTGCGAGTATCGACGGAAGACGGCCACCTAGCCATGCGCCGCGCCGCTGCCACCGGATTCGCCAGTGCCGCGTCGGCTTCGCCCGAACTGGCGGCCGAAGCCGTCAGGGCGGCGTTGTCGGCCGTCGGCTGCGACTACGCGCACAGCCTCCTGCTGCTGCTCTCCGCGCATTTTTCAAACCACACCCAGCCGGCGGTCAATGCCGCCTCGCGCACCGCCCGCTGCCTTCAAGTCAGCGGCTGCACGGTACCGGGGCTGTTCACCGCAGAGGACTGGGCGCTGGATCAACCGGCGGCGGCAGCACTGGTGTTGTGCGGCCCGATCTGCCTGTCGGCGGTCCAGCCTGCGGCCGCCGACGGCGGAATTCCGTTGTTGACGCTGAGCAAACCCGAAGTACAACTCGGCAGCCACCTGAAAACCGGGCCCGTCCGCTACGGCACGCTAAGTACCGGCAGCGAGGGCGTGGCCGGCGGCGACGTCTGGAGCCAGTGCCGGCTACGCAGCGACGGCCATGCGGAAGCCCGCTTTCTCGGCGCGCGCACGGCCATCGGCGTCTCGCGCGGCCTGCGGGTCTGCTCGCCGCCGCTACAGATCACAGGCCGTATGGGTTTCGAGCTGTTCACCCTGTCGCACCGGCCGGCGCTGGATTCGCTGCTCGAAGTCGCGCCGGGTGCCGCCGACGAAACCGCCGCACCGCACACGCGCTACTTTGCCGCCGTGCTGGAAACCGGCGCCATGCCGGAGTTGGCGCTGGAAGACGGACGCTATGCGCTGGTGCCGATCATCGGCGTCAATCCGCACGAAAAGTCGGTCACCCTCGCCGCCCGCCTGCCCGACCACGCCGCCCTGGTCTGGGTCCGCCACGATCCGGAAACGGCGGCGGCCGACAGCCTGCGGACCTTGCAGGAAATCGGCCAGGAGGCGCCCGATCCGGAATTCGCCCTGATGTTTTCCTGCATCGGCCGCGGCCCCTATTTCTCCCGCGGCGCCGACCGCGATCTGGCCCTGCTACAGGAGCGCTATCCCGACCTCCCGGTGCTGGGTGCCTACGGCGCCGGCGAGATCGGCCCGGTCGCCGGAGAAAACCTGCTGCTCAGCTATTCCACCGTTTACGCACTGTTCAGTGCCGAGTCCTGACCCATGTTCACACCCAGCCGAGACCAGGTCCGCCAGTTCCTCATCGATGCCTGGCGCAAACATCGGGAACGCCTTCCCGCCACGCCGCTGGAAACCATGGCGGCCGACCTCGTCGTTCTCCACCCGGAATACCACACCCTGCTCGGCAGTGGCGAAGATGCCCTGGCCAAGGACTGGATGCCCGAGCAGGGCGAAACCAATCCCTTCCTGCACCTTTCGTTGCATCTCGCCATCGCCGAACAGTTGCAGATCGACCAGCCGACGGGAATCCGCAACCTGTACCAGCAGTTGCTGGAGCAACTCGACGATCGCCACGAGGCGCTGCACCGCATCCTCGACTGCCTCGGCGAAACCCTCTGGCGCGCCCAGCGCGACCGGGCACCGCTCGATGGCGAGGCCTATCTCGCCTGCCTGCGGCGGGCCGTAGGACGTTAGAATCGAAACACGACCCCAATTCAACCCAGGATGACCCCCATGCGCTTCAAGGGAACAGAGAGTTACGTCGCCACACCGGACCTGATGCTCGCCGTCAACGCCTCCATCGCCTTGCAGCGTCCGCTGCTGATCAAGGGCGAACCGGGCACCGGCAAAACCATGCTGGCCGAGGAAGTGGCCGCCGCGCTCGGATTGAACCTGATCCAATGGCATGTCAAATCGACCACCAAGGCCCAGCAGGGGCTGTACGAGTACGACGCGGTATCGCGTCTGCGCGATTCCCAACTCGGCGACGGCCGCGTCCATGACATCGCCAACTACATCGTCAAGGGCGTGCTCTGGCAGGCGTTCGAGGCCGATCAGCCGACCGTGGTGCTGATCGACGAAATCGACAAGGCCGACATCGAGTTTCCCAACGATCTGCTGCGCGAAATCGACCGCATGGAGTTCTACTGCTACGAAACGCGCACCCTGGTCAAAGCGAAGCACCGGCCAATCGTCTTCATCACCTCGAACAACGAGAAGGAACTGCCCGACGCCTTCCTGCGCCGCTGCTTCTTCCACTACATCCGCTTCCCCGACAAGGACACCATGGCGCGCATCGTCGATGTCCACTTCCCCGACCTCAAGCGCGAACTGCTACGCGAGGCACTGGAAGTATTCTTCGAGCTGCGTGCGGTATCAGCACTGAAAAAGAAGCCGAGCACCTCCGAACTGATCGACTGGCTGAAACTCCTGATGTCCGAGGACATTCCGCCCGAGGCGCTGCGCAGCGCCGACCGCAAGACCGCCATCCCGCCGCTGCACGGCGCGCTGCTGAAGAACGAACAGGACGTGCATCTGTTCGAGCGCTTGGTCTTCATGGACAAGCAAGCGCGGTGAACCCTCTTCCCGGCTGCATCCTGATCCTGTTTCTGCTGACGGCCCTGCCGGCCGTCGCGCTGGAACGCGTCACGCTGCAGCTGAAGTGGAAGCACCAGTTCCAGTTCGCCGGCTATTACGCGGCGCTGGAAAAGGGTTACTACCGAGAGGCCGGGCTGGACGTGACCATCGTCGAACAAACGGCCAGGGAAAACTCGCTCGACGCGGTGCTCAACGGCCGCGCCGATTACGGCATAGGCGCCTCCGATCTGGCGCTGCATAGAGCCCAGGGCAAACCGGTGGTGGCACTGGCCTGCATCATCCAGCATTCGCCGCTGGTACTGTTCACCAGCGTCCGCATCCAGTCGATCAAGGATCTCACCGACAAGCGGATCATGCTGCTGCCGGAGGAAACCGAGTTGTTCGCTTTCCTCACCCGCAGCGGAGTCGAGCGCAACCGGATTGTCGAAGTCCCGCACAGCTTCGATATCGACGCACTGACCTCGGGCCGCGTCGATGCCCTTTCCGGCTACTCGACCGACGAAGCCTACGACCTACAGTCCGCCAATTTCACCTATCACCAGTTCAGCCCACGCAGCGTCGACATCGACTTTTACGGCGACACGCTGTTCACCACACAGAAACATCTGAAGGAGCATCCCAGTCAAGTAGTCGCCTTCCGCGAGGCCAGTCTGCGCGGCTGGCAGTACGCGCTGGCCCACAGCGAGGAAGTGATCGAGCTGATCCGCAGCAAATACAGCCAGCGCCACAGCCTGGAACACCTGCGGTTCGAAGCCGCCGAGACGGCCCGCCTGATGCAACCGGACCTGGTCGAGATCGGTTCGATGAACCCGGAACGCTGGCGCAAGATCGCCGATATGTACGCCAGCCTGGGCATGACCCCGCACGAATTCGAGATCGAAGGCTTCATCTACGATCCACGCCCGGTCAAGCTGCCAGCGTGGGTCAACACCTCGCTGCTCAGCGCGCTGGCAGCACTGCTGCTGTTCTCCATACTGGTCTGGCGCTACGCCCGCCTCAACCGCAATCTCAACCGCGCATTGGTTGAACGCGACCAGGCGCTGGCCGAGCGCCGGGCCAACGAGGAACAGTTGCGCGTGGTGCTCGACACCGCACCGGTGGCCGTCATCACCTGGCGCAAAGGGTTCGTGCTGACCGGCTGGAACCGCGAAGCGCAACGTACCTTCGGCTGGACCAAGGAAGAAGTGCTGGAGCGTAATTTCTTCGACTTCATGGTACCGGAAGCCGAACGCCCCCAGGTTCAGGCGATCACCGATGGCGCACTGGATTCGGATTTCGTCGCCCACTCGGTCAACCATAACCTCACCAAGGATGGCAGAACCATTTTCTGCGCCTGGTCGAACGCCATGTTCCACGACCCGGCGGGCAACCCCGCGGGGGTCATCTCGATTGCGCTGGACATTACCGAGCGTACCCAGGCCGAAGAAGCGCTGCATGCCGCCAACATCGGGCTGCAAACCCGTCTCGAACAAATCCAGGCGCTCCAGGCCAGACTTGAGGAGTTAGCGGTACGCGACAGCCTGACCGGGCTCTACAACCGGCGCTACCTCGACGAAACCCTCGAACGCGAAGTGGCGCGCGCGCGCCGCGAGGGCCACCCGCTCTCCCTGCTGATGATCGACGTCGACCATTTCAAGCAGCTCAACGACAACTACGGTCACCGTGCCGGCGACAAGGTGTTGCGCATGCTCTCCGAGCTGCTGCTGGCCGATACGCGCACCGAAGACGTCGCCTGCCGCTACGGCGGCGAGGAGTTCCTTGTCCTGCTGCCCGGAATGCCCGCTGACAAAGCCCGTCAGCGCGCGGAAACCTGGCGTCGCGACATAGAAAACGCCGCGGTCGTATTCGAAGGCCATGCCCTGAAAATCACCGCCTCCTTCGGCATTGCCTGCTATCCGGAGCACGGCCAGGATCCGGACCAGCTCACCGGTGCAGCCGACGCCGCGCTGTACGAAGCCAAACATCGGGGCCGCAACCGGGTCGAATGCCTGCAAGGCCACTTCGTCGGATAAACCATGCTGATCGACTTTTTCTACCATCTGAAAGCCCGCAATCTGAAGGCATCGACCCGCGAGTACCTGACCTTGCTGGAAGCCATGCAGGCCCGCGTCGCCGACCACAGCATCGACGAGTTCTACTTCCTCGCCCGCACCTGCCTGGTGAAGGACGAAAGCGCCTACGACCGCTTCGACCAGGCCTTCGGCGAATATTTTCACGGCGTCGAAAAGATTCCCGGGCTGGAAGCCGAACTTCCCGAAGAATGGTTGCGCCTGCTGGCAAAAAAGCACCTCAGCGACGAGGAGAAAGCGCAGCTGGAAAAGCTCGGCTTCGACAAGCTGATGGAGGAATTCCGCAAGCGTCTGAAGGAGCAGAAAGGCCGCCATGCCGGCGGCAGCAAGTGGGTTGGCACCGGCGGCAGCAGCCCCTTCGGCAACGGCGGTTATCACCCGGAAGGCATCCGCGTCGGCGGCGAATCGGCCGGCAACCGGACCGCGATCAAGGTCTGGGAACAACGCGAGTTCAAGAACCTCGACGACGCCGTGGAACTCGGCACGCGCAACATCAAGGTGGCACTGCGCCGCCTGCGCCGCTTCGCCCGCGAGGGTGCCGCCGACGAGCTGGATCTGGAAGGCACCATCCGCGGCACGGCCGAGAACGCCGGCTGGCTCGACCTGCGCATGCGCCCGGAGCGCCACAACAAGGTCAAGGTGCTGCTGTTCCTCGACATCGGCGGTTCGATGGACGACCACGTGCGTACCTGCGAGGAACTGTTCTCCGCCTGCAAGAGCGAGTTCAAGCATCTGGAGCACTTCTACTTCCACAACTGCGTCTACGACCACGTCTGGAAGGACAACCACCGGCGGCGCAGCGAAACCCTCCCGCTCTGGGACGTGCTGCACAAATACGGCCCCGACTACAAGCTGGTGCTGGTCGGCGACGCCACCATGAGCCCCGGCGAAATCCTCCATCCGGGCGGCTCGGTCGAGTACTTCAACAAGGAGGCCGGCTCGGTCTGGATGCGCAGGCTGCTCGACACCTATCCCTCCGCCGCCTGGCTGAATCCGGAACCGGAACGCTACTGGCAATATCGCCACTCGATCTCCATCCTCAACGACATCATGGCCGAGCGCATGTATCCGTTGACCATTTCAGGCCTGGAGCGGGCAATGCGGCAGTTGAGCAAATAGCCGCTGTCAAGTCTTGCCCCGCCGCACCCCTTGCGGCATAGTGCGCGCCTCCGCTTCACCCAGTCGTTGCGATTCAGGACGCAAAAAACTGATTACCACGGGGGCACGGGGAGCACGGGGAAAGCGCGAAAAAAGGCGATTGCCTGACGAATCGTCGTTCTTCCCCGTGTCCCCCGTGCTCCCCGTGGTTTAACTTCAAAGACTCCCCGATTCATGCTGCCATCCATCGAACATCGCATCGCCGAGGAACTCGGCGCCCGTCCGCAACAGGTCGCTGCCGCCGTCCAGCTGCTCGACGAAGGCGCCACCGTCCCGTTCATCTCCCGCTACCGCAAGGAAGTCACCGGCGGCCTCGACGACACCCAGTTGCGTAACCTCGAAGAACGCCTCGGCTATCTGCGCGAACTGGAAGAACGCCGTAGTGCCGTGATCGCCAGCATCGAGGGACAGGGCAAGCTGACGCCGGAATTGAAGAGCGATATTGAGAACGCCGAAACCAAGCAGCGCCTCGAAGACCTCTACCTGCCCTACAAGCAGAAGCGCCGCACCAAGGCGCAGATCGCCCGTGAAGCCGGGCTGGAGCCGCTGGCCGACGCGCTGCTGGCCGACCCGACGCTGAAGCCGGAGGACGAGGCCGCCAAATACGTGAACACGGCCGCAGAGCCGCCGGAAAAACATGTGCCGGACGTCAAGGCCGCGCTCGACGGCGCACGCCAGATCCTGATGGAGCGCTTCGCCGAGGATGCTGCGCTGCTGGAAAAACTGCGCAACTATCTGTATGACTACGGTCTGGTGGTTTCGAAGGTGGCGGAAGGCAAGGAAGACGCCGGCGCCAAGTTCCGCGACTGGTTCGATTTCCGCGAAGGCATCAAGGAGCTGCCCTCGCATCGCGCGCTGGCCCTGCTGCGCGGCCGCAACGAAGACATCCTGCGCCTGGCGCTGAAGACCGAACCCGAACTGGAAGACCCGCCGCGCGGCTCGCCTTGCGAAGCCATGGTGGCCAATCACTTCGGCCTCAGCGATCAGGGCCGCGCCGCCGACCGCTGGCTGCTGGACAGCGCGCGCTGGGCGTGGATGGTGAAACTCTCGCTGCATCTCGAACTGGAATTGATGAATCAACTGCGCGAGCGCGCCGAGGAAGAGGCCATTCGCGTCTTCGCGCGCAATCTGCACGATCTGCTACTCGCCGCACCGGCGGGACCGCATGCCACACTGGGCCTCGACCCCGGGCTGCGCACCGGCGTCAAGGTCGCGGTGGTGGACAAGACCGGCAAGGTGCTGGAGACCACCGCGATCTACCCACATGAACCGCGCCGCGACTGGGAAGGTGCGCTGGCCACGCTCGGCCACCTGTGCAAGCAGCACGGGGTCGATCTGATAGCCATCGGCAACGGCACCGCCAGCCGCGAGACCGACAAACTGGCCATCGAACTGATCAAGCGCCATCCGGAATTGAAGATGAGCAAGATCGTCGTTTCCGAAGCGGGCGCCTCGGTGTATTCGGCCTCGGAGCTCGCGGCCAAGGAGTTTCCCGAGATGGACGTCTCGCTGCGCGGCGCCGTCTCGATCGCCCGCCGCCTGCAAGACCCGCTGGCCGAGCTGGTAAAGATCGACCCCAAGAGCATCGGCGTCGGCCAGTACCAGCACGACGTCAACCAGAGCCGGCTGGCGAAATCGCTGGACGCCGTCGTCGAAGATTGCGTCAACTCCGTCGGCGTGGACGTGAATACCGCCTCGGTGCCGCTATTGACACGCATCTCCGGACTCAACGGCACGCTGGCGGCGAACATCGTCGCCTGGCGCGACCAGCACGGCGCTTTCAAGTCGCGCGCGCAGCTCAAGGACGTGCCGCGCCTCGGCGAAAAGACCTTCGAACAGTCGGCCGGCTTCCTCCGCGTGATGAACGGCGACAACCCCCTCGATGCCTCGGCGGTACACCCCGAGGCTTATCCTGTGGTGGAACGCATCCTCGCCGATATCAAAAAGAGCGCCAAGGAAGTGCTCGGCGATGTGCGGGCCGTGAAATCGCTCGATCCAGTCAAATACACCGACGACAAGTTCGGCCTGCCGACAGTGCAGGACATCCTCAGGGAACTGGAAAAACCCGGTCGCGATCCGCGCCCGGAATTCAAGACCGCCTCATTCCGCGAAGGCGTCGAAGACCTCAAGGACCTGGAGCCGGGCATGATGCTGGAAGGCGTAGTCACCAACGTCACCAACTTCGGCGCCTTTGTCGACATCGGCGTGCATCAAGACGGTCTGGTACATGTCTCGGCCCTCGCCGACCGCTTCGTCAAAGACCCGCACAGCGTGGTCAAGGCCGGCGATGTGGTGAAGGTCAAGGTGCTGGAGGTCGATGCCCAGCGCAAGCGCATCGCACTGACCATGCGCATGTCGGATACACCGAACCGGGAGCGCCCGGAAGCTCCCCGCAGCCCACGCCCGACCGCACGTGCGCTACCGCGTCAGGCCCCCGCACCGGCCGGCGGCGCAATGGCGGAGGCGTTTGCCAAGCTCAAGCGTTGAGGCGTGGGTGGAAAAGGCTTCTGGGTTGTATGTCGCTTTTGTGCCCGAAGCGGAAGTTGCGCTTCTGGGAAAGTTGACCTTCAGGAACGTTCAAGGTCAGTGGCGCGGCGCGGCTTTATCGCGCAGCGTCCCCTGCACCGCAGGGTTGGGGATCATTTGGCTCCGTGCTCCTTAAGCAACTTGGTAATTGCGTCTGAGTTGCGTGCAAAGTAAAGCGAAGTCACACCAAACTTGCTGACGGCATTTACATCGGCACCGTAGTCGAGAAGCAGTTTCACCAATTCGACATCACCCCTGGATATTGCCTTGTGGAATGGAGTTTCTCCGTCACGAGAAGTTTTCGCGTTGACGTTCGCTCCACTCTTTAGAAGAGCTTCCACCGCTGACCTTCTTGTTTCATTGTTTCCGTACGATACGGCCCCATGCAGCGGCGTGAAACCATCGTTAGTAGCGGAATTCACGTCTGCCCGATTGGCAAGCAATAGCTGCATAACCTTTACGGCACCTTGTGAGGCCGCCTGATGGAGCGCGGTACCTCCATGCATATTTTGGGCATTTGGATTGGCACCGTGACGCAAGAGTGCTTCCGCAGTTGAGAGACCATAATCACTTCCTGCTGCCGAGTAGAGCGCTGTGAATCCCGCTCGATCGCCAGCATTTGGATCTGCTCCTTTCTCAAGCAAATAGTTTGTAACTTTGATGTTGCCTCGACCTGCAGCCGTCTGTAGCGGATACCAACCGGTTGGTGACGGTGCGTTCACCTTTGCTCCACTCTCCACTAGAAGTTGCGCCATCTCCACGTAGTCGCCATTCTCCCCCGCAGAACTTAGAGGCGACGAACCGCCGCCTTCAACATCTGCGCCGCGAGCAATAAGCACTTTGGCGACGGGAATATTGTTTGACCTCGCAGCATAATTTAGAGGTGTCTTGTGTGATCTGCCCTCACCTGTTTTTCTATTTGCATCGGCTCCATGCGCAATTAACACGTTTGCGAATTCCACCAAATCTACTCGTTTGCCAAATCCATTTACACCTTCGGCTGCCCAATGCAGCGGTGTTTCGCCATAGTTGGTAGGCGCATCTACCGTTGCACCGTGCGCCAATAGAATCTCTGCCATGCCCTTCTTATTCGCATAATGGAGCGCCACCCTGTCGAACTGGCCTTTCGCATTTACGTCCGCACCTTTAGAAATCAGCAATTTGACCAGCTCAGCATTCCCAGTAGACACGGCATGGTGGATTATTGGATTGCCATATCGATTCTTTTGATTTACGTCAGCACCAAGAGCAATCAGTGTCTTGGCTTTCCCAATATCGTTACTCGAAATTGCATCCCAAAGAAAGCTCTCAGCCTGTGCGGATGGAATTAGTGCTAGCGCCACAAGACCAGTTAGCACATAGAGAAACTGCCTAACAATTGCGCGGGAAGATCTTTTCATGATGCCCAACGTAGAAGTGAGGGGCGCTGCGCGGCTTCATCGCGCAGCGTCCGTGTGGACTGCCGGGTTAGCCGGCATCGCTGCATCCGAGCATTGACTCGTGCAACTCGTTGGTTTTAACGCGCAAGTGGGCAGCTGCCTCTGACGCGTCGAGCTCAAATAGTCCCTCTACTGCGGCAACAGCCATCAACATGTAGTCAACGGCATTGGACAACAGCTTAGATGGTGGCTCTGCCTCTGGCCCCCAATAGATGCTATCAACATCGCCGTCTTCATCCAGCGCGATCTGGCGCTCCAAGTCTTTGGCAACATGATGTGATGCCTCGGATGCGAAGCAGTAATCCGTGAGGTAGTAGTCAAACAGGCCTGCAGCCTCTGCATAAGCCGCCGCTGTCGACGCGTTGCATCCAGCAGTGGCCGATTTGAGATCTGCCACCTTTGTATCGAGTGATACAGGAGGGAGTTCCGGCGCGATGGCATCCTGGATCATTGCTGATGTTCGCTTGATGTTCTTCAGTATCCGAAGAACCCTGTGCTGATCATCCTCAAGATATTTTTCAACGAGGTTTGGCTCCTTCCAAAGAGCACCCAGGACGAATAGCCCTTCGAGCATCGACCTCCGTTGATTCAGCCCCTCGGTGTACATGCCACGTTCAGCAAGAATAATGACTGCTTCGAAAGCACTTGCGATCCGTCGGAAGAGAACCGCAGATACCAACTGCCTAACGTTGCCACGCTTTATGCTGAGCTGGGGCATTAGGTCGGCCGCGCATGCGTTCACAGCTCCTGCGTGGTCGAACCAAACCGGGTCACGGCCGCGAATCTCTTGCATGGTCGCATTCGGGTCAGGGCCGAGGTATCGATTCATGTCAATTGACGGCTAACAGATGATATTGATGATGCCGAGAATGTCGTTCTAAGTGCATAGTTATCAGTCACTTGGTATTATTGCTGTCAGCATAATAACTCCAATATACCGGACGCCTGTGGATAGTTTTCCGGTAACAGAGTTACAGATACGCGTGGTCGCTTTTGGGGGCAATCATGTTGGACCGCTTGTGGCCGAAGCAAGACTGCCCCTTCACACAGACTTCGCCGAGTACAGCACGGCGGCTGTGATTACAGCCCCGTCACCAGATCAAACAGGTCTTCCGCCGTCACGCCATGCGCCTTCAGTTCATCTCGGGCAGCGCGGTCGATCTTCGGTGCGATGGCGACATACTCCGCGTTCCAATGCTGAAAGCGCGGGTGTGCGACAAGAAAGCGCTCGGCGCTGCGCATCAAGGGCTCGATCGAGCCCACCAGCTTGTCGGCATTGCGCCGGCAGGTGCCGAAGCGGATGCGCTGTTCGTCTTCATTGACGGCCACGAGATCGATTTCGACATCGGCGCGGTCCCAATAGCCGCGAATGCGTTCGCTCAGGGGGAAATCGCCTACCCCCAGCCGGCTGCGTTCGGCATAAAGCTGCCCGGCCAGGTCTTCCAGGGCAAAGCCTTCCACGTCCGCCAGGCGTTCGTCGGCTTGATCGATCAAGCCCTCCGCGGGCCGGAAGGCCACGGCAGACACTGGACGCTGTAGGGCCGAGAGCCAGGCACGCAGAAAGTTGTCGCGAATGTAGTAGCGGCCGCTGCGCGCCTTGGCCGGGGCGAAGATCGGTAGACGCCGCTCGATCATGCGATAACGCTCGGTCAGGATTTTCAGATAGCCGCCTACCTGTCGCGCTTCGCCGGGGCCGGAAACGTTGGCCATCGCGGCTTCGATGTCGGCGTTGTTGCAGCCGGGGTGCTTGGCGAGGTACTGCAAGACCATATCGTAGCGACCGCGCAATTCGCGCAGAAACCAGTTGTCCGCTTCGTTGCGCAAGGGTGACGAGCTGGAAAAGAACAGGCTGCGCAGCAGGCTCTTGCGGTCGGCATGCAGCACGCCCTGCTCATAGGCATCGCGGTAAAACTTCGGCACGCCTTCAAAAAGGTTCCAGAGGAACAGCAGCCGCGCCGGGTCGTCGTCGGCGTGGACACGCAACATCTCCAGGATCGAGCCAATGTCGAGATGCCCGAGTTCCAGCGTGTCGGTGGTGCGGTTGTACAGCGGCGCATCGCGGTCTTCGAGCAAGGCGGTCATTTCGGCGTGGAGCGAGCCGAGAACGATCAGCCCGCCGCCGATTTGGTCGGCGCGCCCGGCCAGATCGTCGATCACCGCCTGTAGCAGCGAACAGAAATCGGCAATCTGCTTGCGGTGGAAGTATTGGAATTCGTCGAGCGCCACAACATAGCCGTCGGCCGCCAGGCGGCCGATCAGTTGAGCCAGTTCGCCGAGGCTGGACACCCGGGTGTCGAGACCAAAAGTCTCCAGATAGCCATTGCAGGCCGCGACGACGCCAGACGGGTCGGAATCGGGAATCTGGATATAGAGCGTTTTCGCTACGCCAGCCGCGCGTAGCGCCTCCTGTATCAGCGCTGTTTTGCCAATACGCCGCCGCCCGGAAATTTGCAGGAAGAACCAGCGCCGCCGCTCAAGGATGCGCTGCAACTGCTCCAATTCGGAACGGCGGCCGTAGAAGGCCCAGGGGACGTTGCTTACCATGCCAACAGGCTAACCCAAATTAGTATAAAAATTTTTACCTTATTAAGGTTTTAATATTAACCTATTGTTAAATAATGAGGTTCGACACTGGTTAATTGCACGCGACCAGCCGCCGCGAAACGAAACAAATCGTCATGCACACGGTTGATTCCCTACCAACTCGGCGAATCGGCAATCACAAAAACCGATCAAGCAGTTTGCGGCTGCCTCGGTCCAGTTTGAGCGGATGGTGGATCAGGAACTGGATGCCGTGGCTGTCGGCGATCAAAAGCGTATCGCCGGCCATGCGACGAATGTCCTCCTCGCCGCGCAGCACGAAATGCGTTGTTCCGCGATCGGTTTCCACCTCCCAGGTACTGGGCGTAGCAAAACTGGAGACGCTACAGATGCGCCGTATCACCGGCATGAATTCGCGGCTGGCGAGCTCTGCGCCGACCAGCGCGCGGAGCGTTTCCGGCAACTCGTCGAGACGCTCGATCCATACCAGTTCGCGGCCATCCGCCGCGACCAGCGCAAACCCCACATCGGGCGCCGATACCGGAAAGGCGCGCACCGGTACCACGCCTTCCTCGCGGCTGCCGTCGGCCGCGGTGAAAACCAGACGACCGGCGCCGTTGCGCGACAGTTGAAAGCTCATGCAACGCCCTCCTCGACATCCCCGTCGGCACCGGGTTCGGCCTCGGCGTTGCGCGCCTGGGCCTGGTAAAGCGTGTAGTAGGCGCCGCCGCGCGCCATCAGTTGGTCGTGATCGCCGACCTCCACGACCTGGCCGCGGTCCAGCACCACCAGCCGGTCGGCCTTGCGCAGCGTGGACAGGCGGTGGGCGATGGCGATGGTGGTGCGCCCCTGCACCAGATTGTCGAGCGCTTTCTGGATTTCTTTCTCGGTCGTCGAATCCACCGACGAGGTGGCTTCGTCGAGGATCAGGATGCGCGGATCGATCAACAGCGCGCGGGCGATCGAGATGCGCTGCCGCTCGCCGCCGGAGAGCGACTGGCCGCGCTCGCCGACCAGCGAATCGTAGCCCTGCGGCAAGCGCAGGATGAATTCATGGGCATGCGCGGCACGCGCCGCGGCGATGATTTCCGCGCGGCTGGCGCCGGGCCGCCCGTAGGCGATGTTTTCGGCAATCGAGCCGAAGAACAGGAACGGCTCCTGCAACACCAGGCCGATGTGGCGACGGTAATCGGCCACCGGCAGCGCGCGGATGTCGACACCGTCGACCCGTATCGAGCCTTCGGAGACGTCGTAGAAACGGCAGATCAGGTTCACCAGCGTGCTCTTGCCCGAGCCGCTGTGGCCGACCAGGCCGACCATCTCGCCCGGCTTGATATCCAGATCGAGACCGCGGATCACCGCGCGGTTACCGTAGCGGAAGCCGGCGTTGCGGATTTCGATGCGGCCTTCGACGCGATCGAGTTGCACCGGGTGCACCGGCTCCGGCACGCTCGAAACGTGGTCGAGGATGTCGAAGATGCGCTTCGCGCCGGCCGCCGCCTTCTGCGTCACAGAAACGATGCGGCTCATCGAATCGAGCCGGGTATAGAAGCGGCTGATGTAGGCGACGAAAGCGGTCAGCACACCGACGGTAATCTGGCCTTTGGACAACTGCCAGATGCCGAATGCCCAGACCACCAGCAGCCCCACTTCGGTCAGTAGCGTCACCGTCGGCGAGAACAGCGACCAGACCTTGTTCACTTTGTCGTTGACCGCCAGATTGTGCCGGTTGGCGTCGCGGAAACGCGCCGCCTCGCGCCGCTCCTGGGCGAAGGCCTTGACCACGCGGATACCGGGAATGGTGTCGGCGAGCACGTTGGTGACTTCCGACCAGATGCGGTCGATTTTTTCGAAGCCGTGGCGCAGGCGGTCGCGCACCACATGGATCATCCAAGCGATGAACGGCAGCGGCAGCAGCGTCACCAACGCCAGCCAGGGGTCGATCGAGGCGAGAATCGCCGCGGTCATCACGATCATCAGCAGATCGGTCGCGAAATCGAGCAGATGCAACGAGAGAAAGACGCAGATGCGATCGGTTTCCGAGCCGATGCGCGCCATCAGGTCGCCGGTGCGGCGACCGCCGAAATACTCCAGCGACAGATGCAGCAAGTGCTCGAAGGTGGCGGTGCGCAGATCGGAACCGATGCGTTCGCTGACCAGGGCGAGGATGTAGGTTTTGGCCCAGCTCAACGCCCAGGCCAGTATCGCAGCGCCGAACAGGCCGCCCAGATAGAGAGTCACCAAATGCCAATCGATCGGCGTGCCGTTCTGGTACGGAACCAGCACGTTGTCCATCAGCGGCATCGAAATATAGGGCGGCACCAGATTTGCCGCCGTTGCCGCCAGGGTGAGCAGGAAACCGAGCAACAACTGCCCCTGGTAGGGACGTGCGAAGCGCCAGAGGCGAAACAGCGTCCAGGTCGACGGCGGGGTATGGATTTCGCGTGTACACAGGGGACACTCCTCGCTCCCCGGCGGCAGCGGCGCCTGGCATTTCGGGCAGAGGTCGGCGGCCGGCATTTGCGGCGGCAGCCCGGTGACACGGGCGGTGAGGTGACGCTCGAATTCCTCCGTCAGCGCAAGCGCCTCGGCATTACGGCCGAGCGTGAACCGCCAGCAGGCGAGTCGTTCGGGGCCAGCGAAGAGTTCGAGGCTGCCGACGCCGGCGTGGTCGTGGTGCCGCAGTTGCAATCCCTGCGCATAATTCCAGGCCGACCACCCGGCCGCACCGGGTGCTTTCACCAGCAGGCGAAGATTCGTCGCCAACAGGGCGCCGCGGGTAAAATGCAAGCCTTGATCGAGATCGAGTTCCAGCCAGGCAAGCATGTTCTCGCCGTCATGCAACTGATGCTCCGCTTCGACCCGCCAATCGGGCGGCAGATCGCTACTTGAAATTGCGGGGGAAGAAACGGGTGCTGTCATCGAAGTGAGTGTAAAAGCGCATGGCGCGGAATGCCGGAGTCCGGATTCGTGCTGCCCGGCAGTATACCCAACGCCCCCGGACACCCCGAGCTTTCTCCCTGGATTAAATTCCTCCAGCCCGGTAAACCCGGTACAGCCCCCATGCGTTAACGAACGAAGGCTTGCTCCCGGACGACATTAGCCGCCGGCCCGCCACAAAATGACAAAAAAATATATTGAGATTCTCGACATCATCCCGCTACGCGGGCCGAACATCTGGACTTACCGACCGGTGCTGGAAGCCTGGATCGACATCGGCGATCTGGAAGATTTTCCCTCCAACACCCTCCCGGGCTTCTACGAACGGCTGACCGCCTGGCTGCCGTCGCTGATCGAACACCGCTGTAGCTACGGCGAACGCGGCGGATTCCTCCAGCGCGTGCGCGAAGGCACTTGGCCCGGACATATTCTCGAACACGTCACGCTTGAGCTGCAAAACCTCGCCGGCATGCAAAGCGGTTTCGGCAAGGCACGGCAGACCGGCAAGCGCGGCGTATACAAGGTGGTGGTGCGTTCGCGCCACGAAGGCGTCAGCCGCGCCTGCCTCCACGCCGCGCGCGACTTGGTGATGGCCGCCATCGACGACCAGCCCTTCGACATCCACGGCACTGTCGGCCGATTGCGCGATCTGGCCGACTCGCTGTGTCTCGGTCCAAGCACTGCGGCCATCGTCAATGCCGCCGCCGAACGGCGCATTCCGTCCATCCGGCTGACCGAGGGCAACCTGGTCCAGCTCGGCTACGGTTCCAAGCAGCGCCGCATCTGGACCGCGGAAACCGACCGCACCAGCGCCATCGCGCAGGGCATTGCCAGCGACAAGGATCTGACCAAGACCCTACTCCAGTCCTGCGGCGTGCCGGTACCCGAAGGCTCGGTGGTCGCCAGCGCCGAAGAGGCCTGGGAAGCCGCCGAGGACATCGGCCTGCCGGTAGTGGTCAAGCCCAGCGATGCCAACCACGGCCGCGGCGTATCGACCGAACTGACCAGCCGCGAGGAAGTGGAAGCCGCCTTCCATCTGGCCGACAAGGAAGGCAGCGAAGTACTCGTCGAGCGCTTCATCCGCGGCAACGAACACCGGCTGTTGGTGGTCGGCGGCCGCATGGTCGCCGCTGCACGCGGCGAAACCGCCTGGGTCTGCGGCGACGGCACGGCCAGCGTGGCTCAGCTCATCGAGCTTCAGATCAACAGCGATCCGCGCCGCGGCAGCACCGAGGATGCCCCGCTCAACATCATCCGCCTCGAAGACGATCCCGCCGTGGTGCTCGAACTGAAGCGCCAGGGACTCAGCGGCGAAGCGGTTCCTGCCGCCGGGCAGCGGGTGCTGATCCAGCGCAATGGCAACGTCGCCTTCGACGTCACCGATCGCGTACACCCCAGCGTGGCGGCCACCGTCGCACTCGCTGCGCGGGTGGTTGGGCTCGACATCGCCGGCGTCGATCTGGTCGTCGAGGACATTTCCCACCCGCTTGCAGAACAGGGCGGCGCCATCGTCGAGATCAACGCCGGCCCCGGCCTGCTGATGCACATCAAACCCGCGGAAGGCAAACCGCGTCCGGTCGGCGAAGCGATTGCCGATCACCTTTTCCCGGCCGGCGAATGCGGCCGCATCCCGATCGTCGGCGTTACCGGATCGCAAGGCGCCGCCGCGGTCGCCCGCCTCGTCGCGCGCATGCTGCAACTCAGCGGCAGGCATGTCGGGCTGGCTTCGCGGGACGGACTGTATCTCGACCAGCGCCGCATCAAGGCCGGCGATTGCACACGCTGGAGCGAAGCCCACCGCCTGCTGATGAACCGCACTGTCGAAGCAGCGGTGTTCGAAAACGGCAGTCGGGCGATTCTCGGCGAAGGTCTGGCCTACGACCGCTGCCAGGTCGGCGTGGTCACCGACCTCGATCCAACCGACCTGCCGGGCGAGTTCTTCATCCACGAAGCCGATCAGCTGTTCAATGTGCTGCGTACCCAGGTCGACGTGGTATTGCCGGACGGTGTGGCCGTACTCAATGCCGACGACGAGCGTGTCGCGTCGATGGCTCCGCTGTGCGATGGCAGCGTGACGTTTTTCGCGCTGTCCGCGGAGACCGTCGCCGAGCACCGCGCCGCGGGCGGATGCGCCGCCTTCGTGCGCCACGGCCGGATCGTCCTCGCCCGTGGCAGCGCGGAACTTGCCCTGTCGCCGCTCTCCGCGCTGGCGCCGAGCGCCGATACCCGCACCGAGCAGCAAACGCGAAACGTGCTGGCCGCCATCTGCGCCGCGGCGGCCCTGGAGATTTCGCCGCACCTGATCCGCGCGGTCGTCGAATCCTATGCCGGCGATCTCGAAACGGCGGTTGCCGACCGCTACTGAATGTTCCCTTCACGCTAGACGATAGAGACCAGGACTCATGGAAGTCACACGCATCCGGGCACTGCGCGGCCCCAATCTATGGAGCCGCCACACCGCCATCGAGGCGATCGTCTCCTGCACCGAGGCCGAGTGCGCCATTGGCGACCTGCCGGGCTTCGAATCCCGACTGCGCGAACGCTTTCCCGAAATCGACTTGCTCCAGCCGGCGGGGCACAACGAACCGTTGTCGCTGGCACATGCGCTGGAGTTCGCCGCACTGGGCCTGCAAGCGCAGGCCGGTTGTCCGGTCACCTTCAGCCGCACGGCGCAAACCCTGGAAGACGGGGTGTTCCAGGTCGTCGTCGAATACAGCGAAGAGGCGGTCGGCCGACTGGCCTTCGACTACGCCCGAGCGCTGCTCGATGCCACCCGCGACGACGCCCCGTTCGATCTTGCCGGAGCGCTGACCAAACTGCGCGAAACCGACGAGGACGAGCGCCTCGGCCCGAGCACCGGCGCCATCGTGCAGGCCGCCATGGCACGCGGCATCCCGTTTCGCCGCCTGACCTCGGGCAGCCTGGTGCAATTCGGCTGGGGCAGCCGCCAGCGGCGCATCCAGGCCGCCGAAATCGATTGCACCAGCGCCATCGCCGAGTCGATCGCCCAGGATAAGGAACTCACCAAGCGCCTGCTTGAAGCCGCCGGAGTCCCGGTCCCGGTCGGCCGCCCGGCAAGCAGCGTCGACGAGGCCTGGGCCATCGCCGAAGAAATCGGCCTGCCGGTAGTGGTGAAGCCGCAGGACGGGAATCAGGGCAAGGGCGTAACGGTGAATATCGAAAACCGGGAGCAGCTTGAACGCGCCTACGCCGCCGCCGCCGCGATCAGCGACGACATCCTGGTCGAACGTTTCCTGCCTGGCCACGACTTCCGTTTTCTCGTCGTCGGCGACAAACTTGTCGCCGCCGCGCGGCGCGACCCGCCACAAGTAACCGGCGACGGAGTGCACACGGTGCGCGAGTTGGTCGATCTGGTGAACAGCGACCCACGCCGCGGCGACGGCCATGCCACCTCGCTGACCAAGATCCGCTTCGACGACATCGCCCTCGCCCGGCTCGCCTTGCAGGACCTCAACGCCGACTCGGTGCCGCCGAAGGGCAAGCGGGTCATCCTGCGCAACAACGCCAACCTATCCACCGGCGGCACCGCCACCGACGTCACCGAGGATGTTCACCCGGAACTCGCCGCCCGCGCGGTGGCCGCCGCACAAATGATCGGCCTCGACATCGGCGGCGTCGACGTGGTCTGCGATTCGGTGCTTAAGCCGCTCGAAGAACAGGGCGGCGGCATCGTCGAAGTCAATGCCGCCCCCGGCCTGCGTATGCACCTTGCGCCCTCCTACGGCAAGGGCCGACCGGTCGGCGAAGCGATCATCGGCAACGTCTTTGCCGCGGGCGAGGACGGCCGCATTCCGGTGGTCGCGGTGGCCGGCACCAACGGCAAGACCACCACCGTGCGGCTTATCGCCAACATCCTCGGCGCCGATGGCAAGCGCGTCGGCATGACCAGCACCGACGGCGTATATATAGAAGGCCAGCGTATCGACACCGGCGACTGTAGCGGACCGCGCAGCGCACGCAATGTACTGATGCATCCGGACGTCGATGCCGCGGTGTTCGAGACCGCCCGCGGCGGCGTCCTGCGAGAAGGACTCGGCTTTGACCGCTGCGACGTGGCGGTGGTGACCAATATCGGCCTCGGCGACCACCTGGGCCTCAGTTACATCAGCACGGTGGAGGATCTCGCGGTGGTGAAGCGGGTCATCGTGCAGAACGTGTCCCCCCACGGCGTCGCCGTACTCAACGCGATGGACCCGATGGTCGCCAAGATGGCCGATGCCTGTCCCGGCAAGGTGATCTTCTTCGCCAGCGACCGACACCATCCGCTCATCGCCACCCAACGGGCCCGCAGTCTGCGTACCGTATTCCTCGATGGCGGCGAGATCATCGCCGCCGAAGGCACAATCGTGCAACGCATAGCGCTGGCCGAGATTCCGATCACCCGCAACGGCGCCATCGGCTTCCAGATCGACAATGCGATGGCTGCCGTCGCTGCCGCCTGGGCTCTCGACCTCCCCTGGCCGATCATCCGCGCCGGGCTGCGCTCCTTCATCAATGATGCGCAGACGGCCCCCGGACGCTTCAACCTGTTCGATTACCGCGGCGCCACACTGATCGCCGACTACGGCCACAACCCCGATGCCATCACCGCCCTGGTCAAGGCCATCGACAACATGCCGGCGCAGAAACGCTCGGTCGTCATCAGCGGCGCCGGCGACCGGCGTGACGAAGATATCCGCCAGCAAACGGAAATCCTCGGCGACGCCTTCGACAGCGTCATCCTCTATCAGGACCAGTGCCAGCGTGGCCGAGCCGATGGCGAAGTGCTCGCGCTGCTGCGCCAGGGACTGGCCGACGCCAAGCGCACCCGCGAAACCGACGAAATCCACGGTGAATTCCTCGCCATCGATACCGCGCTCTCGCGTCTACGCAGCGGCGACCTTTGCCTGATTCTGGTCGATCAGGTGGAGGAAGCGCTGGAGCATATCGCCAGGCGAGTCGCCGAAGCCTGACCCCTATTCCAGGCGAAAGCCGGCCTTGAGCGTGACCTGCCAATAGGCCACCTTGCCGTCCTCGACGTAGCCGCGGGTTTCCACCACCTGGAACCAATGGATATTGCGCACGGTCTCGCTGGCCTTGGCGATCGCCCCGGCCACGGCGGCCTCGATGCTGGTGGTTGAAGACCCGGTCAGCTCCAGTGTCTTGTAGACATGATTGCTCATGATGCGCCCCTCCTCTATTGGCGGGAGCGGACATGCAACTCCCTTGTTGAGGCTTAGCACACGCAGCGACGGGGCGCGAGGAAAAACGGGCGAATATTTCAAACCTGACACAACCGTCCGCCATCTCTTCCTTCGCCCGGATCATCGCAAGTTGTAAGCAAAAATCTGCGGCAATTCACTGTCTATACTCAAAACAGAACGTTGGGAGATGGCAAACGGGGCTTCCGGACAAAGATAGTCAACTTATGAACTCTTCGTGCCGTTTATCCATCCAACGAATGGAATCCGCCAGCACCTGACAACAACCGAGAGAGGAGGCGCACCATGTCCATCTTCGCCCGCTACCAAGGCCGCTACGAGGCTGCCCTGGAAGAAGACATGTCGGTGCAGGACTATCTGGAATTGTGTCGAACGGATTCGTCCGCCTACATCAGCGTCGCCGAGCGCATGCTGGCCGCCATCGGCGAACCGGAACTGGTGGATACGCGGCTCGACCCGCGCCTCTCGCGGCTGTTCGCCAACAAGATCATCAAGATCTACCCGGCGTTCCGCGACTTCTACGGCATGGAAGAGGTGATCGAGAACGTCGTCGCCTACATCCGCCACGCGGCGCAGGGCCTCGAAGAAAAGAAACAGATCCTCTACCTGCTCGGCCCGGTCGGCGGCGGCAAGTCGTCGCTGGCGGAAAAACTCAAGTCGCTGATCGAAAAGCAGCCGTTCTACGCCATCGCGGGTTCGCCGGTGCATGAGTCGCCGCTCGGCCTGTTCAAGCCCGAGGAGGACGGCCCGATCCTCGAAGAGGACTACGGCATCCCGCGGCGCTACCTGAACACCATCATGTCGCCCTGGGCAGTGAAGCGCCTGCACGAGTTCAACGGCGACATCTCGCGCTTCCGCGTCGTCAAGCTGCGGCCTTCGGTGCTGCGCCAGATCGCCGTGTCGAAGACCGAACCGGGCGACGAGAACAACCAGGACATCTCGTCCCTGGTCGGCAAGATCGACATCCGCAAGCTGGAAGAGTATTCGCAGAACGACCCCGACGCCTACAGCTACTCCGGCGGCCTGTGCCTGGCCAACCGCGGCCTGCTCGAATTCGTCGAAATGTTCAAGGCGCCGATCAAGGTGCTGCACCCGCTGCTGACGGCGACGCAGGAAGGCAACTACAAGGGCACCGAAGGCTTCGGCGCGATTCCTTTCGACGGCATGATCCTCGCGCACTCCAACGAGGCCGAGTGGATGTCGTTCAAGAACAACCGCAATAACGAGGCCTTTCTCGACCGCATCTACATCGTCAAGGTGCCCTACTGCCTGCGCGTGTCGGACGAGGTGAAAATCTACGAGAAGCTGCTCGCCAACTCCTCGCTGTCGAAGGCGCCCTGCGCGCCGGATACGCTGCTGATGATGGCGCAGTTCTCGGTGCTGTCGCGGCTCAAGGAGCCGGAGAACTCGGCGCTCTACTCGAAGATGCGGGTCTACGACGGCGAGAACCTCAAGGACACCGATCCCAAGGCCAAGTCCTACCAGGAGTACCGCGACTACGCCGGGGTCGACGAGGGCATGACCGGCCTGTCCACCCGCTTCGCCTTCAAGATCCTGTCCAAGGTGTTCAACTTCGACCACCGCGAGGTCGCCGCCAATCCGGTGCATTTGATGTATGTGCTCGAACAGCAGATCGCCCAGGAGCAGTTCGCCTCCGAAGTCGAGCAGCGCTATCTGGGCTTCATCAAGGAGTTCCTCGCGCCGCGCTACGCCGAATTCATCGGCAAGGAAATCCAGACCGCTTACCTGGAGTCGTATTCCGAGTACGGCCAGAACATCTTCGACCGCTACGTCACCTATGCCGACTTCTGGATTCAGGATCAGGAATTCCGCGACCCGAATACCGGCGAAATCCTCGATCGCGGCGCCCTCAACGACGAGCTGGAAAAGATCGAGAAACCGGCGGGCATCAGCAACCCGAAGGACTTCCGCAACGAGGTGGTGAATTTCGTACTGCGCGCCCGGGCCAAGAACGACGGCATGAACCCGGCGTGGACCTCCTACGAAAAGCTGCGCGCGGTGATCGAGAAGAAGATGTTCTCCAACACCGAGGAACTGCTGCCGGTGATCTCCTTCAACAACAAGGCCAGCACGGACGACCAGCGCAAGCACCAGGATTTCGTCAACCGGATGAAGACCAAAGGCTATACCGAGAAGCAGGTGCGCCTGCTGGCCGAATGGTATCTGCGCGTGCGCAAGTCGTCCTGATCCGGCTATGGCGCCCCGGCCCGCCATCGCGGAAGGCCGGGGCGGGCGAGCGGGCACACTGAGCGGGAGGACGGCATGCTTCAGATCATCGACCGGCGCAACGACAGCAAGAACAAGAGCGCCGTCAATCGCAACCGCTTCATCCGGCGCTTCAAGGGCCAGATCCGCAAGGCGGTGCAGGAGGCCATCGCGCGCCGCCGCATCGCCGACATCGACAACGGCGAGAAGGTCGGCATTCCCGCCAAGGACATCTCCGAGCCGCAATTCCGCCACGGCCAGGGCGGGCGCTGGAGCATCGTGCAGCCGGGCAACGACCGCTTCGTCACCGGCGACGAGTTCGACCGGCCGTCGGGCGGTGCAGGAGATGGCGGCAGCAGCGCCAGCCCGGACGGCGAAGGCCTCGACGACTTCGTGTTCACCCTGTCGCGCGAAGAGTTTCTCGACATTTTCTTCGACGATCTGGCCCTGCCCCACCTGGTCAAGACCCAGCTCGCCCGCATCTCCGAATACAAGCGCGTCCGCGCCGGCTTCACCTCGACCGGCGTGCCCACCAACATCAACGTCGTACGCTCGCTGCGCGGCGCGACCGGGCGACGCATCGCCGCCGGCGCACCCTACGTCAAAACGCTGCGCGCACTGCGGGCCGAACTGGAGCAACTGGAGTCGAGCGGCGCCGGCGAGAGCAAACGCGCCGAAGAAATCCGCCGCGAGATCGCCCGCCTGCTGCGCCGGATCGAGGGCCTGCCGTTCATCGACACTTTCGACCTGCGCTACAACAACCGCATCCGCATTCCGGCGCCGTCTACCCAGGCCGTGATGTTCTGCATCATGGACGTTTCCGGTTCGATGGACGACGAGAAGAAGCAGATCGCCAAGCGTTTCTTCATGCTGCTCTACCTGTTCCTGACCCGCACCTATGAGCACATCGAGATCGTCTTCATCCGCCACCACACCCAGGCGATGGAAGTCGGCGAGGACGATTTCTTCCACTCGCGGGAGACCGGCGGCACCGTGGTGTCGAGCGCGCTCGAACTGATGCAGCAGATCGTGCGCGAGCGCTACGCCTCGAATGCCTGGAACATCTACTGCGCCCAGGCTTCCGACGGCGACAACTGGGAAGCCGATTCGCCGAAATGCCGCGACCTGCTGGATTCCACGATCATGCCGCTGGTGCAGTACTACGCCTACATCGAGATCTCAGAGGGCGATCCGCAGAACCTCTGGCGCGAATATGCGCAGGTCCGCGCCAACCATCCGCAATGCTTCGCCATGCAGCAGATCGGCGGCATGGCGGACATCTACCCGGTTTTCCGCGAGCTGTTCCGCAAGAAGCTGGCATGAACCCGCCATGAAAAGAAAATCGTCCGCCCTGCCCGCCGGTTCCGAATGGAGCTTCGAGTCGATCGAACGCTACGACCGCGAGATCGGCCGCGTCGCCGGGGAATACGGCCTCGACGGCTATCGCCATCAGCTTGAAATCATCACCGCCGAGCAGATGATGGACGCCTATGCCTCGATCGGCATGCCGGTCTATTACCACCATTGGTCGTTCGGCAAGCACTTCCTGTCCACCGAGAAGAGCTACAAGCACGGCCAGATGGGGCTGGCCTACGAGATCGTGATCAACTCCGACCCCTGCATCGTGTACCTGATGGAGGAGAACACACTGCCCATGCAGGCACTCGTGATCGCCCACGCCGCCTACGGCCACAACTCCTTCTTCAAGGGCAACTACCTGTTCCGCACCTGGACCTCGGCGGAGGCAATCATCGACTACATGGTGTTCGCCCGCAATGTCATCGCCGAGTGCGAAGAACGCTACGGCGAGGACGAGGTGGAACAGCTGCTCGACGCCTGCCATGCACTGATGACCGTCGGCGTGGACCGCTATAAGCGGCCGCCGAAGCTGTCGCTGAGCAAGGAGCGCGAGCGCCGCAAGGAACGCGAAACTTACCTGCAATCGCAGGTCAACGACCTTTGGCGCACGCTGCCGCCACGGCGCGAACGCGAAGAGACGGAGGTGGAGCGGCGTTTCCCCGAGGAACCCGAGGAGAACCTGCTCTACTTCATCGAGAAGAATGCGCCGCTGCTGGAGCCGTGGCAGCGCGAAATCGTCCGCATCGTGCGCAAGATCGGGCAGTATTTCTATCCGCAGCGCCAGACCCAGTTGATGAACGAGGGCTGGGCCTGCTTCTGGCACTACACCCTGCTCTACCACCTCTACGAGCAGCGCCTGCTCGGCGACGGCTTCATGCTGGAATTCCTCCAGAGCCACACCAACGTCACCTGTCAGCCGCCGTTCAACAGCCCGCACTTCAACGGCATCAATCCCTACGCGCTGGGCTTCGCCATGTGGCGCGACATCCGCCGCATCTGCACGGCGCCGACCGCGGAGGACAGCGAATGGTTTCCCGGCCTGGCGGGCAGCGACTGGCGCGAGTCGCTGGACTTCGCCATGCGCAACTTCAAGGACGAAAGCTTCATCGCCCAGTACCTGTCGCCCAAACTGATGCGCGAATTCCGCCTGTTCAACATCCTCGACGATGCCGAGCGGCCAAAGTTGCGCATCGAGGCGATCCACGACGAACAGGGCTATCGGGTGCTCCGGCAACGTCTCGCCGACCAGTACAACCTCGGCAGCCGGGAGCCCGACATCCAGGTCTGGAACGTCGACCTGCGCGACGAGCGTTCGCTGACGCTGCGCCACTTCAAGTACCAGGGACGTCCGCTGGGGGGAACCCGCGATGCAATGCTGAAGCATGTGGCGACGCTGTGGGGCTTCCCCGTCCGGCTGGAGGAACAGGACGAGAACGGCAACGTCAAACTGCTGACCGAGGTCAAGATCGACCGGCGCCGGGATCGCCACGATTCTGCCGCGGCCGACGCCGATCCCCAGCCGTGAGCGTGCCCGGCAACACGCGAAAAGGGTCGGCTCAGGCGGTTGAGCCGGGTTCGGTGCGGGTGAGCGCGTCGGGCTGCAGGATCGCGTCGAGCTGCGGCTTGCTCAACAAGCCCCGCTCCAACACCACGGCGTAGACGCTTTTGCCGCTGGCCAGCGCCTCCTGCGCCACCTCGGTGGCGTTGGCGTAGCCGATGAACGGGTTCAGCGCCGTCACCACCCCGATCGAATGTTCGAAGTTGTAGCGCAGGCGCTCGGTGTTGGCAGTGATGCCCTTGACACAACGCTCGGCCAGCACCAGGCAGCCGCTGGTCAGATGGCCGATGCTCTTGAAGATGCTGTGGGCGATGATCGGCTCGAAGGCATTCAACTGCAACTGCCCGGCCTCGGCGGCGAAGCTGACGGTGACGTCGTTGCCGATCACCTCGAAAGCGATCTGGTTCACCACCTCGGGAATGACCGGGTTCACCTTGCCGGGCATGATCGACGAGCCGGCCTGCATCGGTGGCAGGTTGATCTCGCCCAGCCCGGCGCGCGGCCCGGAAGACAGCAGGCGCAGGTCGTTGCAGGTCTTGGAGAGCTTGACCGCGATGCGCTTCAGCACGCCGGACAGCTGCACGAAGGCACCGGCATCCTGGGTGGCTTCGACCAGATTCGGCGCAATCACCAGGTCGAGCCCGGTAATGTCCGCCAGGCGCCGGCAGGCCAGCGCCGCATAGCCCGGCGGCGCATTGAGGCCGGTGCCGATGGCAGTCGCGCCGAGATTGATTTCGGCGATCAGCCGCGCCGCCTCACGCAGGCGGTCCTCGTCTTCGCCGAGCATCACCGCATAGGTCGAAAACTCCTGGCCGAGGGTCATCGGCACGGCATCCTGCAACTGGGTGCGGCCGATCTTCAGCAGCGCGGCGAACTCCACCGCCTTGGCGGCGAAGGCGTAGCGCAATTCCGCCATCGCCGCGATCAGCTTGCGGATACCGAACTGCGCGGCGACATTCACCGCCGTCGGATACACATCGTTGGTGCTCTGGCTCAGGTTGACGTGTTCGAGCGGGTGCAGGAAGCGGTATTCGCCTTTGGCATGGCCGAGCAGTTCGAGCGCACGGTTGGCGATCACCTCATTGGCGTTCATGTTGGTCGACGTACCGGCCCCGCCCTGGATCACGTCCACCACGAACTGCTCCAGCAGTTCGCCCTTGCGGATTTCCTCGCAGGCCCGCAGGATCGCGTGCGTACGCGCGTCGTCGAGCAGACCCAGTTCGTTGTTGGCGAGCGCCGCCGCCTGCTTGACGCAGGCCAGCGCCACCACCAGGTCGGGATAGATCGCGATGGCCGTGCCGCTGATCGGAAAATTCTCCAGCGCCCGCAGCGTATGCACGCCGTAGTAAGCGTCCGCCGGGATGTCCCGGTCGCCGAGCAGGTCGTGCTCGCGGCGCATGTCTTTGCTCACGGTTTCAGCTCCCGCATGGTCTTCCGCGCGAACACCAGATCCTCCCAAGCCTTGGCCTTGTCGGTGAGGTTGCGCAGCAGATAGGCCGGGTGATAGGTGACGATCACCGGGATGCCTGCGTAGGCATGCAACTGCCCGCGCGCAGCACCTATTTTCACTTCGCCGCCAAGCAGGCTTTGCGCTGCGGGACGACCAAGGGCGACGATCAGTTTCGGCCGGATCAGTTCGATCTGGCGTTGCAGATAGGGCCGGCAGGCAGCGATCTCCTCCGGTTCCGGCGTGCGATTGCTGGGCGGCCGGCATTTCACCGCGTTGCCGATATAGACGTCGCTGCCGCGTTTCAGTTCGATGGCCGCCAGCATCGCATCGAGCAGCTTGCCGGCCTGGCCGACGAAGGGCTCGCCGCGCTCGTCCTCTTCCGCACCCGGCCCTTCGCCGACGAAAAGCCAGTCGGCATTCACGTCGCCGACGCCGAGCACGGCCTGCTTGCGCGCCTTGCAAAGCGCGCAGGCACGGCATTCGGCAACGGCCGCGCCGAGTTGTCCCCAGTCCATGCTGCCGATCGCCGCGCAGCCGGGTGGAGCCGCGGCCGACGCCGGTTCGGACGCAACGGCCGATGGCGCAACGCGCGCCGCGTCCAGCGTCGTTTCTGGCTCGGCCGGTTGGCGCAGCTTCCAAACTGGGCCAAGCCCCATTTCCCGCAGCAGGTTTTCGCGGCGTGCAGACATCAGATCACTCTCGCCATCACGATGGCGTCCTCGCGGCCGGTTTCGGCGGGGTAGTAATCGCGTCGCCGGCCGATGCGATGAAAACCGAAATGCGCATACAAGGCGAGTCCGGCGGCGTTGCTCGGTCGTACTTCGAGGAACAGCTGCTTGGCACCCTGCCGGCGCGCATCGGCCATCAGATGCTCCATCAGCGCGACGCCCAGCCGCTGACGGCGGCGCTCAGGCACAACGCTGATGTTGAGCAACTGCGCTTCGTCCAGCGTCACCGTCACCACCGCATATCCGACCAGCTCTCCGGCCGCCTCGCAGACCCAGGCACGGTAAGCGGAGCGGACCGAGTCGACGAAATTCCCCCGCGTCCAGGGAAACGGATACATGCGTTGCTCGGCGGCGAGCACAGCATCCACATCGGCCTCGCCCATCGGCCGAAACGCCAGCGGCACCGGCCGGATTTCCGGAACGGCGCTCATCTCAGCGCAGGCCTCCGCGTGCGAGGCGCTCGGCGGTGGTCAGGGCCACCTTGTCGCGCACATAGAAGGGCTGGGCGGATGCGGCGTCGCCACCTTCGCCGCGCGCCAGCCGCGGCGCCGCCAGCCGCGCCACAGCCGCCGCCGTCGGCAGCCGGTCCGCATCGACAATCGACACGGCGGCGCCGAGCCTCACATCGAGCGCCGGACGGTAAGCAGCAAAACCGTCGCCGCCACCGAACCAGCCGCCGCCGGGCGGCAGGGGGGCGAGTTCGGGCGACGTGACCGCCGGCGCCAAGATCGCCACCAGGTTACCGTCACGGATTTCGTAGGCTGCGCTGTAGATCTCGTTCATCCGCGCATCGAGGCAGGCATACACCCGCTCCGCGCCGCACGTCAGCGCCAGCGCTTCAAGCGAGCCGACCGCCAGCAGCGGCAGATCGGCGCCGAAAGCCAGGCCCTGGGTCACGCCGCAGGCCAGGCGCAGACCGGTGAAGCCACCGGGGCCGGCACCGAAGGCAATGCCGTCGAGGCGGGCCAGCGTCAAGCCGGCTTCGGCAAGCAGTTCGCCGACCCAGGGAATGATCAGTTCCGAACCGCCGTTGGGGCGCTCCGCGCTGCGTTCGAGAAGGTCGCCATCGCGCCAGAGCGCAACGGAGAGCAGCCGGGTGGACGTTTCGATGGCAAGCAGATTCACCCGGCGATTTTACCGGGCGGCGCGGCTTGCCGTCCGTCCTTCTGGCCGATAATGGCGCCATGCAGCCCGACACCCCACCCCGCTACCGCAAGATAGCCATCGCCGCTTGCTTCGGCACGTTCATCGAGTGGTATGACTTTCTCACCTTCGCCACCCTCGCCACCACCTTTGCGCAGATCTTCTTCCCGCCCGACGATGCGGTGCGCGGCCTGCTGCAAAGCCTCGCCACCTTCGGCATGGGGATGGTGGTACGGCCGCTTGGCGCAGCGATCTTCGGTTCCCTGGGCGACCGCCACGGACGGCGCGCCGTGTTCATCGCCACCGTCGGCCTGATGGCCGTCGCCACCTTTGCCGTCGGCCTGCTGCCGACCTACGCGCAGGTCGGCGGACTCGCCACCGCATTGCTGCTGGCGCTGCGCCTGCTACAGGGGCTGGCGATGGGCGGCGAAATCGGCGGCGCCAACGTTTACCTGGCGGAACATGCCCCGCCCGCCACACGCGGCGCATGGACCAGCGTATTGCAATGGATGGGCACCCTCGGCATCCTGGTGTCCACCGCACAGGTGGTACTGCTGCAAAGCTGGCTAAGCCCGGCGGAATTTCTCGCCTGGGGCTGGCGCATCCCCTTCCTCTTCTCCGCCATCTTGCTGCTGTTTTCCCTAAAAGCGCGCCTGGCACTGCACGAATCGCCCGTATTCGAGGAATTGCGAGCCAGCCGCCGGATCGCACCGGCGCCGCTGCGCGAATGCTTCGCCGACCGTCGCACGCTGGGCCGCATGGCGCTGCTGTTCTGCTGCCTCTCCGCCGGCGGTTCGCTGCTGTTCTTCTCCTCACAGGTGTATGCGCCGATCTTTCTCAAGACCGTGCTGCACATGGAGCCGGTGCTGGCCGGACGGCTCAGCCTGATCGTCACGCTATCCCTGTTCCCGCTGGTGTTCGCCGCCGGCTGGCTGTCCGACCGGGTCGGCCGCCGCCCGGTACAACTGGCCGGGCTGACGCTGGGCGCGCTCGGCCTGCTGCCAGTATTCGCCGCCCTACCGCTGTATGCCGCCGAACCGATGACCGTCGTGGCCCTGCTGCTGGTTCCGGCGCTGGCAGTCGCTCTCGTCACCGGGCCACAAACGGCTACTCTCTCCGAGCTATTTCCAACCCGCACGCGTTATACCGCCGTCGGCCTGCCGCACAATCTGGCCGCCGGCTGGATCGGCGGCCTCTCGCCATTCATGGTGGCGTGGATCGGCGAACGCAGCGGAGACCCGCTCTACGGCCTGGCCTACCCGGCTGCCTGGCTGCTCGTGGCACTCGCCGCCGGATTTTTCTTCCTGCCCGAAACCCGCGGCACCGACCTCAATCGGTAACTCAGCGATGAGCCTGAAGCAACTCGTCAAACGCCTGGTGCTGGGCGCAGAGCCCGAGCCTGCGATCTCCGACAATCCATTTCCGCCGCAGGAGCTTCCCGTTGCCCGGACACCGAGGGACACTCTGAGCCAACAGACGCGTCAAGCCATCCTGCACCGCGACGAGATCATCGATCGCCGCGGCCGCATCGCCGGCTATCGCTTCTACGTCAGGCCGGCGGGCAACGCCCCCCTTGCCGGCAACGCCTTCGTCGATGCGCTGAAATCGGAAGCCGTCGCCAACCTCGCGCGCCGCCGCAGCGCGCTGCTGCCAATTACGGTCGAGGAATGGCACAGCGGCGCCTTCGCCCAGTTCGTCGCGGCGGGCAGCATCTTCCTGCTCGACTGCCCGCGCGAAGTACCCCCGCCCGCCGCATGGAGCGAAGCCGTGGCGGCCATTCAGGCTGCCGGCGCCAAGGTAGCGTTGCGCGATCCGCCGTCCACCGCGGCGGCCGAAGCTGCGCTGCCATCGGCGCAAATGCTGCTGCTGGATTTCAACGCCTACGACCTGCCGCGTTTCGAACGCATCCTGCGCGGACTGCGCCAGCGTTTCCCCGACCTGCAGATCGCTGTCGACAACGTCGCCGACTGGGCGGAACGCCGTCTCTGTGTCGCCATCGGCGCCGACGGGTGCCTCGGCGGCTTCGCCAGCCTGCCGGATGAAGAGGAAAAACAGGATCAGATCGACCAGAGCCGTCTGGTGCTGATTGAAATGCTCAATCTGTTGCGCAAGGATGCCGATTTTGCCGACATCGCCGCGGTGGCCAAGCGCGACCCCGGCGTCTCGGTATACGTCATCGGCATGGCCAACTCGCCGATGGCCGGTCTCGCCAAGCCGGTAGCCAGCCTCGATCAGGCGATCATGGTGCTGGGGCGCGAGTTTCTCTACCGCTGGCTGACCATTTCGCTGTTCCGCGTCGGCAGCCGCAAGGACCGGGACGAGACACTGCTCGAACTGGCCCTTGCCCGCGCCCGCCTGCTGGAACTGCTGGGTCAGCCGCAGCGACCGAAAGCGGAATGCGAGGAACTGTTCCTGGTCGGCTTGCTTTCGGTAATGGATGCACTGCTCGGCCAGCCGATGGACCAGGTACTGGCAAGAATGACGCTGCCAGCCGCAGTCAAGGACGTACTGCTGCGCTCGGCAGGCCCCTACGGGCGTTTCCTGATGCTGGCGCTGGCGCTTGAAAAAGGACGCAGCGAGCAGGCCGGCAAGCTCGCCGAATCGCTGAACATTGCCGTCGTCACCCTGGAACAGGCCAGCCTCAGTGCCCTGGCCTGGGCCGAGGAGGCCATGCAGTTCAGCCGTACGGGCTGAAGCGCCCGCTCAGACCGCCGGATTCGGTTTTTTCGGCGGTTTCTGCTGCTGTTGCTGCGGCGGGCCGCTACGCTTTTTGTTGTGGAACATCTTTTTGGGATTGTTGTTGTTGCGCGGCGGCGCCGGGTTCTTGTTGAGCATCGGCGTCATCGGCGCGTTCAGCCGATTGCCGGGCGCCAACTGGATCTCAAGCTCGTTGAGTTCATCCCATTGCTCGTCGGTCCGGTCGCGTTCGGGAATAGCCCGGAGTTCCTTGATGCGGCGTTTGGGATCTATAAGAGCGTCGTTCATTCCTGGCTTGGGTCAAAAATTGTCAAGGTCGCAATGGTACCTTCCCCGGCCGGTGGACTGAAAGTAGTTTGTGCAGGGGCTAATTTCTCCGCCGCATGCCACCGGCATCGCCGGGGCTGAATTCGCGCAAACGGTTGCGGAAATGTTCGCGGTCCTCGGGTGACATGCGTTCAAAGCGTTCGCGCATCTCCTCGCGTATCCGCTGGCGGTCTTCGGGCGAGCGCTGCTGCCACTCCGAGCGCATCCGCTCGCGCTCTTCGGGGGGCTGACTCTGCCAATGCTGGCGAATCTGCTCGCGCATCTGCTGCCTCTGCTCAATGCTGAGTTCAGCCCATTGTGGGCTGAACTCGCCCCCGCCCCGCCGACGTTGGTCGAGCGGAAAACCTTCCCGGGACCGAACGTCCATGTCCTCCGCACGGCGTTCTGAAGTTACTATTTGCAGGCCTTCGGAACGCAACGGCAGCGACATACCGACCGCTGCGACGCCGGTCTCCGCGCTCAGGGCGCAGACCCCGGCGGCGAAGAGCGTACGGAGCAAACGGGAAACCAACATGGACGACTTTCCTGCGAAGAGTGACGACAGGTCGAATTGTGCGCTCCCTGCGCAATTGCGCAACGACGCAACGGCCTATCGTTGTTACGGTTCGTAACCGCTGCCGGGGAAGGTTACCCTCGGGCTTTTTTCCCGGTTATCCTCCGCCCCCATGACCGATCGTACCGCCAAGATCCTCATCGTCGACGACGACCTGCGCCTACGCCAGCTGCTGGAGCGCTATTTGCGCGACCAGGGGTTTACCGGCCGCGCGGTGGAAGACGCCGCCGCCATGGACAAGGCGCTGGCCCGCGAACACTATGACCTGCTGGTGCTCGACCTGATGCTGCCCGGTGAGGACGGCCTCTCCATCTGCCGCCGTCTGCGCGCCGCCGATCAGCAGCTGGCGATCATCATGCTCACGGCCAAGGGCGAAGAAGTGGACCGCATCGTCGGCCTGGAACTAGGTGCCGACGACTATCTGCCCAAGCCTTTCAACCCGCGCGAACTGGTGGCCCGCATCCACGCGGTGATGCGCCGCCGCGTGGCGACGGTACCGGGCGCGCCGACCGAGATTCCGCAGACCATGGCTTTCGGCGCCTGGGTACTGGATCTCGGGCGACGTACACTGAGCCACGACGGCGTCGACCAACCGCTGACCAGCGGCGAATTCGCACTGCTCAAGGTCTTTACCACCCATCCACGCCAGCCGCTCTCGCGCGACCGACTCTCTGAACTGGCGCGCGGCCGTGAGTACGGCGCCTTCGATCGCGCCATCGACGTTCAGGTGTCACGCCTGCGCAAACTGATCGAAGCCGATCCGGCCAATCCGCGCCACCTACAGACGGTGCGCGGCTTCGGCTACGTCTTCATCCCGGATTGATGCGCCTGCGTTTTACCCTGCGCACCCGCCTGTTTCTGCTGCTGGCTGCGGCCATGCTACTTTCGGCGCTGGCCTGGGCGGCGATCTTCACCTACTCGGAGCGTGAGCCCCGCGCCCGCCAGCTCGCCCAACTGCTCACCAGCGTCGCCAACCTGACGCGTTCGGCGGTAGTGGCCGCCGATCCGTCGCGGCGCATCGAGCTGTTCGAGGAGCTTTCGCGCCAGGAGGGCATCCGCATCTATGTCGCCGAGGACGACGACAGGATCAAGCCGCCGGGCGACGACGCTTTTCTACAGCAAGTGCAGCAGCAACTGGCCAGCAATCTCGGTGGCAACGTGCGCCTGAGTCTGGAACTGAACGGCGAACGGGCGATCTTCCTGCGCGTGCCGATCGACCACGACGCCTACTGGATCGTACTGCCGCTGGAACGGCTCAACCACAGCCACTCGCTGCAATGGATCGGCTGGGGCGCCCTGGCGGCGCTAATCGCGCTATTCGCCGCGACGCTGTTCGTTGCCCGGTTGACCCGCCCGCTGCGCAGCCTCGCCCGCGCCGCCGGCGAGATCGGTGCCGGCGGCCGTCCGGCGCCGTTGCAGGCAAGCGGGCCGGACGAGTTGCGCGCGGTAGCCCACGCCTTCAACCAGATGAACGCCGATCTGGCGCAGCTCGACCAGGATCGGGCGCTAATCCTGGCCGGCGTCTCCCACGACCTGCGCACGCCGCTGACTCGTCTGCGCATGGGCATCGAGCTATCGGTCGGCGACGACGAAATGCGCCGCGGAATGGAAGCGGACGTCGAGGAAATGGATCGCACCATCGGCCAGTTTCTCGACTTCGCCCGAGCCGACGACGGCGAGCCGGCGCAGGCGACCGATGCGCGCGACCTGCTCGACGAGCTTGCCCGGCAATACGCCCGGCGCAACGTACCGGTAAAGGCCCGGCTGGACCAAGTGCCGACCCTGTCCCTACGCCCCAAAGCGCTGCGCCGGGCGATCGCCAACCTGATCGACAATGCCCTGCGCCATGCCGGCGGCAGCCAGATCGACCTGAGCCTGCGCCGCATCGACGGCGCGCTGGCCATCGAAGTCGCCGACCGCGGCCCCGGCATACCGCCGGAGGAAGCGGAGCGCCTCAAACGGCCGTTCACCCGGATGGACGCCGCGCGCAGCAATACGGGAGGTGCGGGACTCGGTCTGGCCATCGTCGAGCGTGTCGCGCGCCAGCACGGCGGCCATCTGGAACTGGCGATGCGCGACGGAGGCGGGCTGATTGCGCGTGTTACGATTTCGGCAAAATGAGCGACGAAACCACCACTCCCTACCAACTGATCGGCGGCGAAGCCGGTGTGCGCCGTTTGGTCAAAAAATTCTACGAAACGATGGATACGCTGCCCGAGGCGTACGGCATCCGCAAGCTGCACCCGCAGGATATCTCCGGCTCCGAAGAAAAACTGTTCATGTATCTCTCCGGCTATCTCGGCGGCCCCAATCTGTTCATCGAAAAATTTGGCCATCCGCGGCTGCGTTCGCGCCATCTCCCCTTCGCCATCGGCACCGCCGAACGCGATCAATGGCTGCTATGCTTCCGCCAGGCTATCGACGAAGTGATCGACTCCGCACCCCTGCGCGAAGCGCTATGGAAGCCGATCGCCGACTTGGCCGACTTCATGCGCAACCAAGCCGAACCCAACTGAAAGCGAACTCATGGAACTGCTTTTCTACAAACAGATCGCCGCCATAGACAAAGACAAGCATCGCCACCTCCGCGTCGGCGCGATCAAGGATTTCCGCTTCACCGCGGAAACCAATTCGGTTCCGCTGGCGTCGGTGGAATTTATCGAGGCTGCCAAGGAATACCCGATCGTCTTCGCCGGCCGCGGCTCGCCAACGCCGGTCCCGGCGGCGTTGCTGGGGCTGCGCAGCAACGAAAACCTGATCCTGCGCAGCGATGGCAAATGGGACGCACGCTACGTGCCGGCCTTCATCCGCCGCTATCCCTTCGTTCTCGCCAGCGCCGACCAGGAACAGTTCGTGGTCTGTCTTGACGAGGGCCATCCGGCCGTCGGCGCCAAGGAAGGCGAAGCGCTGTTCACTCATGAAGGCGAACCGACGCCATACCTGAACAACGCGATTGCCTTCCTGCGCGACTTCCAGGCCGAAGCGCAGCGCACCCGCGATTTCATGAAACGCCTGCTGGAACTCGACCTGCTCAACGAGGTTTCGGCGCGCGCGGAACTGACTGCCGGCGCCGCCTATCAGCTGAGCGGATTTTCGGTGGTCAGCGAACCCAAGCTGCGCGCCCTGGACAAGGACGTTATCGACGAGTTGTTCCGCAAGGGCTGGCTGGCGCTGATCGACGCACACCTGCTCTCGCTGGGCAACCTTGGCCGCCTGGTGGAGCGTTTGTCGAAGGCGAAACCCAAGGCGGCTTGAGTTATCATCCGCGCTGACAACGAAACTACCGCCACCAGGGAGCCCACAAGATGCTATTCGTCCTCTACTACGTTGCCGCAATCGTTATCCTGGTTCTGCATTTCACCGGCATGCTCGCCCGCCTCAACCTCGAATGGCTGGTGCTGGTACTCGCCGTGACCGTATTCCCGGCGGTCATCTACCTGTAGCGGTACACAAAATGAAAAGCCCGCCGAAGCGGGCTTTTTCGATGGCGCCGATTCTCTAACAACGCTCGGCAACAAACGCCTTGACTGCATCCGCATCGGCCGCCATCACAGCCACGCGTTGCGGCAGGTTTTCGATCCCTTCGAAATCTGCCGGCCGCAGCGGATCCCGGCCGAGCGCTTCGCGGATGGTTTCGGCGAATTTCACCGGCTGAGCGGTTTCCAGCACCACCATCGGCACCCCGGCCTGGCGCTGCTCCAACGCCACTTTTAGGCCATCGGCGGTATGGGTGTCGACCATGGTGCCGTACGTCTCCCAGACGCGGCGGATAGTTGCCAGCCGGTCGGCATGGGTGCTGCGGCCTGAGACAAAACCGAATCCGGGCAGGCTCGCCCAATACGGCGTGCCGCGCAGATCGAAGCTGTCGCCGGCATCCACCTGCCGCCACAGCTCGGCGACCACCGCCGGGTCGCGCCCGACCAGATCGAAAACAAAGCGCTCAAAGTTCGACGCCTTGGAAATGTCCATAGAAGGGCTGGAAGTGACACGGGTTTCGGCGGTCTTGCGCGGGCGATAGACGCCGCTTTTGAAGAACTCGTCGAGCACGTCGTTTTCGTTGGTGGCCAACACCAGGCGGGCGATGGGCAGCCCCATCTGGCGGGCAATGTGGCCGGCGCAGATGTTGCCGAAGTTGCCCGACGGCACACTGAAGGCGACCTGCTGGTCGTTGGACGTGGTCGCCTCGAAATAACCCTTGAAGTAATACACGATCTGCGCCGCCACCCGCGCCCAGTTGATCGAATTCACCGCGCCGATCTTGTATTTCGCCTTGAAAGCGGCATCGTTCGAGACGGCCTTGACGATGTCCTGGGCATCGTCGAACATGCCGCGCACGGCAATGTTGTAGATGTTCGCATCCTCTAGCGAATACATCTGGGCGCGCTGGAAGGCGCTCATCTTGCCTTCCGGCGAAAGCATAAAGACTTTGACGTTGTGCTTGCCGCGCATCGCGTACTCGGCCGCCGAACCCGTGTCGCCTGAGGTGGCACCGAGGATGTTGATAGTCTCGCCGCGCTTGTCCAGCACGTATTCGAACAGGTTGCCGAGGAGTTGCATGGCCATGTCCTTGAAGGCCAGCGTCGGACCGTTGGACAGTTCCAGCAGGTGCAGGCCGGGCTCAAGCGTAGTCAGCGGGGTGATGTCTGCCGCACTGCGGCCCGGGCGGGCATGGCGATAGACCTGCGCCGTGTAGGTTCGATCGACGATGGCCTTCAGATCGGCGGCGGGGATGTCGGTGATGAACTTGGACAGCACCGCAAAAGCCAGGTCAGCGTAGGACAAACCGCGCCAGCGGCTCAGTTCGGCGGCGTCGATCCGGGGATAGGTCTCGGGCAGATACAAGCCGCCATCCGGGGCAAGGCCGCCGAGCAAAATATCGCAAAAGAACTCAGCGGGAGCATTCCCGCGGGTGGAGATGTAACGCATGGTATGGGTTCCCGAAAGAGGCCGGCATTATAGCGGCCCCGTCGGCAGGCCTCGGGGTGCCCGTCCTGCCGGCGCCTAATACTTGCGGATCATCACCGGGCAGGCCGCGTCGCTCGGACAGAGCACTGAACGTACCAGTTGTTCCGGCATCCGCTCGTTCCACGACCAGTCGGCCGGATAGGAATGGATGCGGATATTCCAGATTCCACCGCCTTCCTTCACCAGTTCGATGTTCGACTTGAACAGCCGCTCTGTGGACGCCCCGGAACCGCCATGCAACTCCTGGTGCAGGGACTCCATCAAACTTTCCACCCGATTCTCCGTCACCGGTTCGTGGGGAATATCCCGGTCGGCCATACAGCGGATGTAATGCGTGTAGTAGGGGCTGCCGTCGCTGCCTATCCAGCAGTCGAAACCGGGGCCGGGGAAAAACATCGCCGCCGTCTGGCCGAAGGCCATGCCCACCGCGCCAAGCAATCCGCAAACGATGAAATACACCTGTCTCATGTCGGCATAATACTTCCGGAAAGCGCTGCTCCGCCACACCGGCCCCGCAGGGCCGGTGTGGTGGGTTGGCCGCCTACATCACCATCCCCAGCGCCCGCGGCAGCGCCAGCGACAGCGGCGGCCAGTAGGTCACCAGCAGCAGGAACCCGAGCATAGTTAACAGCCAGGGCCAGACCGCCACGGTCAGTTCGGTGATGCCCATTTTGGTGATTCCCGAAGCCACATAGAGGTTTAGACCGACGGGCGGATGGCACATGCCCACTTCCATATTCACGGTCATCATGATGCCGAAGTGCACCGGATCGATGCCCAGCTTCTGGGCCACGGGGAACAGGATCGGCGCCATGATGAGGACGATCGACGACGGCTCCATCACATTCCCCGCCATCAGCAGCAGCAGGTTCACCGCCAGCAGGAAGCTGATCGGACCGAGTCCCATGTCGAGCAGCCACTGCGCCAGCAGCTGCGGGATGTTCTCATTGGCCATGATGAAGGAAAACAGCACCGCGTTGGTGATGATGTAGAGCAGCATCGCCGACATGTTTGCCGAGTCCAGCAGCACCTTGGGTACGCGGGACAGGGGCATGTCTTTGTAGACGAAGATGGCGACGATGAAGGCATACACTGCCGCCATGGCCGCCGCTTCGGTGGGGGTGAAGATCCCGGTGTAGATGCCGCCCATCACCACCACGATCAGGAACAGGCCCCAGAACGAATCCTTCAGTGCGCCGAAGCGCACCTTCCAGCTCGCTCTCGGCTGACGCGGATAGCCGTTCTTGCGTGCGCGCCACCAGGTGGTCGCCCCGAGCAGGAAGGCCAGCACCAGCCCCGGCACCACACCGGCCATGAACAGGGCGCCGACGGAGGTGTTGGTGGCCACTGCAAACATCACCATGACGATGGACGGCGGAATCAGGATGCCGAGCGCGCCCGAGGTGGTGATGACGCCGGCGCCGAAACGCGTCGGAAAACCCGCTTTGACCATCGCCGGCAGCAGGATCGAGCCGATGGCCACCACCGTCGCCGGGCTTGAACCCGAAATCGCCGCAAACAGCGCGCAGGCCACCACGCCGGCGAGTCCCAGGCCGCCGTGCCAGTGGCCGACCATCGCCGTGGCGAAGCGGATCATGCGTTTCGCCACGCCGCCGTGGGTCAGGAAATTGCCGGCGAGAATGAAGAATGGAATCGCCATGATCTCGAACTTCTCGATGCCGGTGAATAGCTTCAGAGCCACGGATGCGATCGGCACATCGGTCATGGTGAACAGGAAGGTCAGCACCGTGAGGCCGAGCGAAATCGAAATCGGCATGCCCGTCAGCATCAGCGTCAGCAGCAGACCGAAGATGATCAGCGTATTCATGAGCGATCTCCCTTGCCGGTGCTGCGCGGATGCAGGTTGTCGTCGAGGTTGTACGGGATGATGCTTTCGTCGCCTTCATCCTCGATGCCTTCGACATGACCGTGGTCGTGGTGGGGCAGTTCGCCGGTGCGGATGAAGCTCCATGCGACTTGCAGGAAGCGAAAGCACATGAGCGAGGAACCGAGCGGAATCGCGCAATAGACCATCCAGGTCGGCCATTCCAGATCGGGAGTGGTCGGACCTTCGAACAGGCCAAGCGCTTCCGTATCGACACCAACGGCACGATAGAACGCATAGTGGGCGCCGTTTTCCCAAACGAAATGCGCGCCAAGGTAAGCCACCGTGCCGGTAAACAAGGCGCCGGCGAGCAGCCCGAAAACAATGAACTTGCCACGTACGCCAGGCGCCAGACGGTTGATCAGCACGTCGACACCGACGTGGATGCCGGTACGCACGCCGTAAGCGGCACCGAACTTGGCCATCCAGACGAACATGTAGATACACAGTTCCTGTGCCCAGGAAATATTGATTTCGAGCAGGGCGTCCTGCATCGCCGGCCACGGAAGGCCGGACAGGTAGCGATGGACCACCGCGACGAAGATCAACGTCGTGGCGGCCGCCATGAGGGTGGCGATCAGCCACTCCTCAAGATGATCGAGCACTTTGAGCATGCAGCCCTCCTCGGAATCGGGGGTGTCGCGCAGCCCCAACGTGGCCTGCGCGACGGGTTGTCACAGCGTTCAGGGTTTGGCCGGATTGAAGCCGGTTTCCTTGTAGATCGACTGCAGCAGATCCTTGCCGATACGCCCTTCCTGATCTTTGTGCACCTTGACCAGTGCCGCGCGCCAAGCGCTCTTCTCCGCGGGGGTGAGGCTGAGAATCTGGGTCTTGCCGGATTTCTTGACGGCTTCCAGCGCCGCCGCATTTTCCGTCGCGGCGATGGCGTTGGCGTAACGGGTGGACTCTTTCATCGCCACGCCGAGCTGTTCGCGAATATCCGTCGGCAGGCCATCCCAGAACTTCTTGTTTACGATCACCGCATAGCCCAGGTAGCCGTGGTCGGAGAGGGTCAGGTATTTCTGCACCTCATGCATTTTCTGCGTGTAGAAGTTCGAGGGCGGATTTTCGGTGCCGTCGACCACCCCCGTCTGCAAGGCCTGGTAAACCTCGGAGAAGGCCATCACCTGCGGCGTGGCGCCAAGCGCCCGCATTTCGGAATCAAGCACCTTGGACGACTGGATGCGCATCTTCAGACCGCGGAAATCCGCCGGCTGCTTGAGCGGCTTGTTGGCGCTCATCACCTTGAAACCATTGTCCCAGAAGGCCAGACCGGTGATGCCCTTGCTTTCCAGACGGCCCAACATGGCCCGGCCGACCGGCCCTTCGGTCACCCGATGCAGGGACGCGTAGTCATCGAAGATGAAGGGCAGGTCGAAGGCCTCGAACTCCCGGGCCCCCAGCGGGCCGAATTTGGCCAGCGACGGAGCGAGCATCTGTACCGAACCGAGCTGTAGCGCTTCCATCTCCTCTTTGTCCTTGTACAACTGACTGTTGGGGTAGACCTCGACCTTGACCCGGCCCTTGGTCTTCTCTTCGGCGACCTTCTTGAAGTATTCGGCCGCCTTGCCTTTCGGCGTATCGACCGCAACGACATGGCTGAACTTGATCACGATGGGTTGCTGGGCAGAAGCCAGCAAGGACGCCGCAGCGAACGACAGGGCCACGGCAATAGGGGCGAAATGGCGCAGCTTCATGGAATCCTCCTCCGGATGTCTGCCTTTTTGGCATGGGCGCATTCTGTCCGCCGCACGCGTCGGCCGCCATTGTGGATTTCCGCAACCCCGGGGAGGGCCCGCACCGCGGTAACATCCGGCCATGCCCGTCGGTACACCGCTGCCCTCCCTGCCCTCTCCCCGCTGGCTATGGCTGCTGCCACGCCTGTCCTTCGTGTTCTTCATCGCCGCCGTAAGCCTGCTGCTCTGGCTGTACAACCGTTCCGAGGCGGAAAATCAGCGCATGACGCTGATCAGCGACATGCTCTGGCTGGAACAGGATCTCCAGTTCCAACTCACCCACAACGCCGAACTGCTCGGTCAGTTCAGTCCACGCCAAGTCTCCGACCGTAACAGCTTCGCCGCAGCGGCGCGTTCGGTACTCGACGGCGGCCTGCGTCGGGTGCGCTGGCTCGACCGAACGGGTCAGTTGCGGCTGGCCTATCCAGAAGCCGACACAACGGTGACGCCGGATGCCTACCTGCGCCTCGCCCACACCCGAGGCAAAGCCATTTACGGCGCGGCCTACGAAAACACCGGGTGGTGGGTCGACGTCTATGTGCCGGTATTTCATCGCGGCGGATTCAGCGGCACGCTGGTCGCCTCCTATTCGCTCCAGCAACTGCTGGAAAAATCGCTGCCCTGGTGGCTGGTGGAACGCTACCGCATCGTCATCGTCAACGCCGGGGGCCGCGAACTGGCCGCCCGCTCCCAGGTCGCCGCGCCGAACGAGGAAAGCAGCTACCAGATGGCCTTCGATCCTCCGGGCAGCGGCCTCTATCTGCGGGCGACGCCCTACCGTTCACCGCTGCCTCCGGTCGGCCCGCTGCTTTCCGCGGCGCTGGTGCTACTTGCGTTGACGGTGCTGTGGAGCCTGTGGGCACTGCGCCGCCAGGAACGCCAGCGGCTGGCCGCCGAACATGCGCTACGTCAGGAACACGCGTTCCGCAAGGCCATGGAGGATTCGGTGCAGACCGGCCTGCGCGCCCGCGACCTGGAGGGCCGCATCACCTACGTAAACCCGGCCTTCTGCCGCATGGTGGGCTGGTCCGAGGCGGAATTGGTTGGCCAAGCGCCGCCTATGCCCTACTGGATGGACGAGGACCTGGAGGCCACCCGAGCGCTGCACGACCGCATCCTTGCCGGCGAGGGGCCGACCCAGGGCTTCGAAATCCGCTTCAAGCGGCGCAGCGGCGAGGCGTTCACCGCACTGATCCACGAAGCCCCGCTGATCGACGCCAACGGCCGCCATGTCGGCTGGATGAGCTCAATCATCGACGTCAGCGAACAAAAAAAGGCCGAGGAACTGGCTCGTCAGCAACAGGAGCGCCTGCAAACCACGGCGCGGCTGGTGACCATGGGCGAGATGGCATCGAGCCTGGCCCACGAACTGAACCAGCCGCTGGCCGCCATCGCCAGCTACAACACCGGCTGCCTCAACCTGATCGCTTCGGGCGAAGGCGATTTGAAGGAAATCGGGGCGGTGCTGGCGAAAAGCGCCGAACAGGCGCAACGCGCCGGACGCATCATCCGCCGGATTTACGAATTCGTTCGCCGCGCCGAGCCGAAAGCAGAACCGCTCGACCTCGAAGTACTGCTCGGCGAAGTTCTCGGCTTCGTCGAAGCGGATGCGCGCAGCCGCGGCATCCGCATCGAGCGCCGCATCGCCGGCGACCTGCCCGTGCTCACCGGCGACCGGGTGTTGCTCTCCCAGGCGCTGCTCAACCTGATCCGCAACGGCATGGATGCGATGCGCGACCAACCGGGGCCACGCCGCATCCTGCACGTCGAAGCGGCAGCCGAAGACAGCGGCATCCATCTGCGCATCGCCGACCAGGGCACCGGCATCCGGCCCGAAACCGCCGGACAGCTGTTCGAACCGCTGTTCACCACCAAGCCCGAAGGCATGGGCATGGGCCTCAACATCTGCCGCTCGGTGGTCGAAGGCCACCAGGGGCGCCTCTGGCATGAGCCGAACCCCGGAGGCGGCAGCATCTTTCATGTCACCCTGCCGGTGGCCGTCGCATGAGCACCGTACATCTGGTCGACGACGACGAGGCCATCCGCGATGCGCTTTCCTGGCTGCTGCGCTCGCGCGGCATCGCCTCGCGAAGCTGGCCCTCGGCGGAAGCCTTCCTGGCCGACTACGATTCCGAAATGCGCGGCTGCCTGGTACTGGACATCCGCATGGAAGCGATGAGCGGCCCGGAACTCTTCGACCGCTTGCGGGCGCTCGGCTGCCGCATGCCGACGCTTTTTCTCACCGGCCACGGCGACATCCCGCAGGCTGTCGCGGCGCTGAAAAATGGAGCCTTCGACTTCATCGAAAAGCCCTGCCATGACAACCGGCTGGCCGACCGCGTACAGGAAGCACTGGCGCTCGATACCGAACTCAGCCGCCGCGAAGCCTCGCGGCTGACCGTGCGGGAGCGGGTGCATTCGCTGACCGGCCGCGAACGCGAGGTGATGGACGCGATCCTGGCCGGTAAGCTGAACAAGGTGATCGCCGCCGAACTCAACATCGCCATGCGCACCGTGGAAGTCCACCGGGCGCGGGTGTTCGAGAAAATGGGCGTGAAGTCGGCGGTGGAACTGGCGCAGGCGCTGGCGCTGGCGGGGCGTGAAGAATGAAGCTGAGAAGACAACATCAGCCGCTTCAGCTCAAACCTCCTAGCAAAGCTACCGCATAATATTCGCCATGATCGCCAGGCCCTCGAAAGACTTTTGGATATCCGTGATATTGCCTTTATTGGCCTTGGCTCTAGTCCTGGCCGGGGTACGTACTTACGCTTACCTCTCCGCCAAGAATGCCGTCAAGCACAATGTCGCCCAGAGCCTCGAAGCCATCAGCAAGCTGAAGGCCGGCCAGATCGAACAATGGCAGTCACAACGTATCGATGACGCACAACTGATCCTGACCCAGTTCTTCGTCAGCGACTTGCGGCAATGGCTCGTCGGCGGCAGACGCGACCAGAAGCTGGAACAGCGAGTGTTGTTGCAGTTAAAGTTCGTGGGCGAAACGCGTTATCTCGATTTGAGCCTGCATTCCCCGGATGACGGCGCACTGCTGCTGACTACCAACCACCACCCGGATCTGCCGGCCATTCGTGCGCAGGCACTGGCCTGCGCCAAGTCCGCCAAGCCGCTCATAGAAGACATCCATGCCAGCGAAGTCGGAAGCCGCAGTGCTACGGATGCCGGGCTTTTCTATCCGGTATCCGATACCGATGGAACCCATATCCTGGCGGTGCTGCACCTGAGCCTCGATCCAGGCGAAATGCTGTTTCCTCTGCTGCAAACCTGGCCAGGCATCAGCGAATCGGCGGAAACCCTGCTCGTGCGCCGCGAGGACAAAGAGGTGGTCTTCATCAACCAGCTCCGGCACAGCCAAGCCGGCCCATTGCAGTTGCGGCGCTCCCTGGCGATGCCGCAGCTCATCGCCCCGCGCGTAATCAAGGAAGGGAACGGTTTTTTCGAAGGCCAGGACTACCGTGGTATCCCCTCTTTAGGCTACGGCATAAAAGTAGCCAACACGCCCTGGTATCTCGTCGCCAAGATTGACCAGGCCGAAGTCTATGCCGACACCAATGCCATCATGGCCTATACCTCGATGATTTTCGCGCTGGTACTCGCGGCCTGCGCATGGTGGCTGATCAAGCGCAGGCGCGCCGAAACCGACCTTCGGATTGCCGCTGCCGCTTTCGATTCGCAGGAAGGCATCATTGTTACCGACGCCAATAGCACCATCCTGCGCGCCAATCGAGCCTTCTGCGCAAGCACGGGCTACACGCCCGAGGAACTGGTGGGGCAGACGCCACGCCTGTTCAAATCCGGTCGCCACAACGCCGATTTCTTCCGTGACATGTGGGATGCCATCCAACGCACCGGCGGCTGGCAAGGAGAGATTTGGGACCGGCGCAAGAATGGCGAGGTTTACCCAAAATGGCTGACGATATCGACGGTTAAGGCTCCTGGCGGCAGCGTCACTAATTACATCAGCATGCATACCGACATTAGCGAGCGCAAACGGGCGGAAGAAAAAATCAACCAACTGGCCTTCTTCGACCAGCTCACTGCCCTTCCCAACCGGACGCTGCTTCTTGACCGCTTAAGGCAAGCCATAACGGCCGGCACTCGCAGCGACGCTTATGGCGCGCTGCTGTTTATCGACCTGGACAACTTCAAGACCCTCAACGATTCCCTTGGCCATCACGTCGGCGACCAGTTGTTGAAACAAATTGCGCAACGCCTGGCACATGGCGTGCGCGAAGGCGATACCGTAGCCCGCTTGGGCGGAGACGAATTCGTGTTGATATTGGCCGGTCTGAGCAATGACGAACAGATGGCCGCCAACAGCGCTGAAACCGTGGCTGAAAAAATTCTCGCTGCCCTCAACCAAACCTATCAACTTGGCGAGGTGAGCCACCACGGCACGGCGAGCATCGGCATCACCCTGTTCAAGGGCGACCAGGCCAGCATCGACGACTTGATGAAGCAGGCCGATCTCGCCATGTACAACGCCAAGACGTCCGGCCGCAATCTGATCCGCTTCTTCGATCCCAGCCTGGAAATTTCCGTAAAGGAACGCGCGGCCTTGGAGAGCGGCTTACGCCGCGCGCTCGAAGAAAAGCAGTTCCTGTTCCACTACCAGGCCCAGGTTGCAGGCGCAGGCCGCGTAACGGGAGCCGAAGTGCTGATGCGCTGGCAGCATCCTCAGCGCGGCCTCTTGTCGCCCGTCGAGTTCATCCCCCTGGCCGAGGAAACCGGACTGATCCTGCCCATGGGGCAATGGGCGCTGGAAACCGCCTGCACGCAGTTAGCTCTATGGGCGGCACAGCCAGCGCTGGCCCATCTCGTTGTGGCGGTCAACGTCAGCGCACGCCAGTTCCATCAAGACGATTTTGTCGATCAGGTACTGGCGATACTCCAGACCACCGGCGCCAATCCGCAACGGCTGAAAATCGAATTGACCGAGAGCCTACTCGTGGAAAAGGTGGAAGACATGATCGCAAAAATGACCAGACTGAAAGCCAAGGGCGTCGGCTTCTCGCTAGACGACTTCGGCACCGGCTATTCATCGCTGTCCTACCTGAAGCGGATGCCGCTTGATCAATTAAAGATCGATCGCTCCTTCGTCCGCGACATTCTCACCGACCCCAATGACGCAGCCATCGCCAGAACCATCGTGGCGCTCGCAGAAAGCCTTGGCCTGGACGTCATTGCCGAAGGGGTCGAAACGGAAACGCAGTGCGATTGCTTGACAAGCTTGGGCTGTCAAGCCTATCAGGGCTATCTTTATAGCCGGCCGGTCCCATTGGCGGAGTTTGAACTATATGTGAGGAAAACAGATAGCGCCCCCGCCGGACAACCTCGCAGCTAGTGCGCATGGCTGAAAATGCGCGCGGTCGAAGGCCACCAAGAGCGGGGATGATTGGCGCCTCGGCGCGCACAATCCCAATCAGTTCCCCCACCGTCAGCGCGCAGACATTTCGGCGCAGGCCTGCATGTTTCCAAAACGACAGCTGTACATCAGATCCCGCCGTGCATCCTCGTTACGCCCGAGCGCCTCGTTGGTGCGCGCACGCCCCAGATAATGCAGTGCATTGGTCGGGGCCAGCATGATCGCAAAGTCGTAGTCGGCGAGTGCCTCGCGATAGCGCTTGGTTTCCAGGAACACCACCGCCCGGTCGTTGTAGATGTTGCTCAAACCGGGCGCAAGACGTATCGCATTGTTGAAATCGGCGAGCGCCTCGTCATATCGAGCGCGATTCAGATAGGCCAGTCCACGGTTGTGATAGATGCGGCCCAGGCTTCTCCTGTTTCGGGTGTCCCCGGCCAATTGCAGCGCCTCGTCCCACAACCGCAGCGTCTCCGCGAATACGTTCATGCGATTGAGCGAAAACCCCGATAACAAGAGAACCACTGCGGTCATTGCCGCCAGTGCCCGGCGCGCCTCAACCCGCTCCAGCAGGTAAGGCAGCGCGCAGCCGATGCACGGCATCCAGAGATAGCTGCGGTAGAGAACAAAAATTTCCTGGATGCGCACCGTGGACAGCTCGATCAGAAACAGCGCCGCCGGCATGATCAGCGCAAAGCCAAGCAGACCGGCCCGCCCGCGCCGGAACAGCAGACGGAGCGCAAACGCGGCATAGGCCACGAACAAAAACGGGCCGAGCGCGTACGGCCAGGCGAAATAGCTTCGGGCGAAGTCCGCTTCCATGGCGACCGACATCCACGACGGGTTCGGCAACAGCCACAACAGAAGATATTTGAAGAACAGGGTGCTTTGAGTCAGCACCGACAGGAAATAGCGGTCCGCTGCGGCGATGCCCAGGTCCGCAAGCATCACTTTGGCATTCGGCTCGTAGGCCTGCCCGGCGATACCGCCGACGCCGATGATGTGGCCGACCTTGAACTGGTAGAGGATCAGGCCGGCAATCAGGACGTAGAGCGCCGCCGGCAGCCAGACGAGCCGGGACGCTTTTTTCTTCGGATCGCGCAGCAGCACCAGCAGGGCCAGCGAACCCAGCGGCACCAGCAGCGCATGCTCCTTTGCCAGCACCGACAAAAGATAAGCCAGCGCCGATCCGATCATCCAGGGGCGGCTGTTGCGCAGCATGCCTTCGACAAACGACCACCAGGTGAGCAGCGCAAACAGCGTCGCCATCAGGCCGGCGCGCTGCACCAGATAGGCGACGCCATAGGTCGCCGCCGGGTGCAGGACAAACAACAGCGTCCCACCGAAAGCGATCCAGTGCAGGGCAAGCGGGCCGCTCGGCCCGCTGTGCGGAAGCGGCGCGCAGACTGCGGCGAACAGGCGGCGCAGGAAGGTGAACAACACACAACCCGTCGCTGCATGGAGCAGCAAATTCCCCGCACGCAGCCAGACCAGAGGCTCGGCGAATGCCGCCCGCGTCCACTGCATTGACGCATACGGAAGCCAGCGCAGGCTCAGCGCATTCGCAACGCTCGAATACACAGGGGAATCGACATCGACTGTGCCGAAATCGTCGAAGAACAACGGGCCGTCGAGATAGCCGCCGTAGACGGCAATCGCCGCCAGGACGATCCCGCAATACATCAACGGCAATGCCGCCCGGTTTTGTTGCACGCTCCCCCCAATCAAACTGCGTCCGATCCGGCCCAGCTCAGTCGCGGAAAACCGTTCAGCCCTTCAATTCCTTCAGGTCGCGGCTGAGGAAATACGACAGCACGGTGCGGATCGCGACGATGCCGCCGAGCATGGCCAGCGACTCGATGCTGGGAATCACGATGGTCTGGATGATGTCGCCGGCGAGGAAGAAATCAAGGCCGAGGGCCATCTTCTCGCCGATCCCGGCGCGTACCTCTTCCAGCGGCGGCAGGATTTGCCCGCGGAGCGCGCCAACCGCGCGCGATACCAGGCGCACGGTGCCTTCGAGGGCACCCCAGGTCACCACCAGGATGCCGACCCCTTCGATCGCCGGGCCGACACTGTGGACGAAGGCGGCAAGCAGCTCGTGCATGGCGCGGTCTGGCCGGCAATCAGCCGTTCAGCTGTTCCAGGCGCAACCGCGTGACCTTGCCCTTCACCGCCGGCAAGGCCTCGATCCGGGCGATCGCCGCGTCGGCCTGCCGTTCGATGCAGACGTGAGTAAGGATGATGATGTCGGTCTGCGCCTCGCCCTCGGCAGGTTCCCGCTGTAGCAGCGCATCGATCGAAATCGACTGGTCGGCGAGGATGCGGGTGACATCGGCCAGCACACCGGCCTTGTCCTCGACCCGCAGGCGCAGATAGTAGGCAGTTTCCACCTCGGCCATCGGCAGGATCGGCGTATCGGCAAGCTGGTCGGGCTGAAAGGCCAGATGCGGCACGCGATTTTCCGGGTCGGCGGTATGCATCCGGGTGACATCCACCAGGTCGGCGATCACCGCGCTGGCGGTCGGCTCGGCGCCGGCGCCCTTGCCGTAGTAGAGCGTGGAACCAACCGCGTCGGCCTGTACCAGCACGGCGTTCATCGCTCCTTCGACATTGGCGATCAGCCGCCGGGCAGGAATCAACGTCGGATGCACGCGCAGCTCGATGCCTTTTTCCTTGCGCCGGGTAATGCCCAGCAGCTTGATGCGATAGCCCAGCTGTTCCGCGTACTTTATGTCAGCGGCTTCCAGCCTGCTGATGCCTTCGATGTAGGCGCTCTTGAACTGCACCGGAGTACCGAAGGCCAGCGCCGACAGCAGGGTGATCTTGTGCGCGGCATCGACGCCTTCGACGTCGAAGGTCGGGTCGGCTTCGGCATAGCCCAGACGCTGCGCTTCCTTCAGCACATCGGCGAAGGGCAGACCCTTGTCGCGCATTTCCGAGAGGATGAAATTAGTGGTGCCGTTGATGATTCCGGCGATCCACTGGATGCGGTTGGCCGCGAGCCCCTCGCGTACCGCCTTGATAATCGGAATGCCGCCGGCCACGGCGGCCTCGAAGCCAACCATGACGCCCTTTTTCTGCGCCGCGGCGAATATCTCGGTGCCATGCACGGCGAGCAGCGCCTTGTTGGCGGTAACCACATGCTTGCCGTGCTCGATGGCTTTCAGCACCAGTTCCTTAGCGATGCCGTAGCCGCCGATCAGCTCGACGACGATATCCACGTCCGGATCGGTGACCACCGAAAAGGCGTCGTCGGTCAGGCGAACGCCGCCTGCGGTGACCTGCTTCGCCAGTTCGAGGTTCTTGTCGGCGACCACCGAAATGCGGATCGGCCGACCGGCGCGGCGGGCGATTTCCGCTTCGTTGCGTTTAAGGACGGTGAAGGTGCCGCCGCCGACGGTGCCGATGCCGAGAAGGCCTACGTTGATGGGTTTCATAAGTTTAGTGGGGGTAAAAAGTCAGGTTCCGTGACGCTTGCGGTAATGGTCGAGAAAGCGCGCGATGCGGCTGATCGATTCGCGCAGATCGTCCTCGTGGGGCAGGAAGACGACGCGAAAATGATCGGGGTGCGGCCAATTGAAGCCGCTGCCCTGCACCAACAGGACACGCTCGGCTTCGAGCAGTTCGAGGATGAACTGCTGGTCGTCGCCGATCGGGTAGAGCTTCGGATCGAGCCGCGGGAACAGATACAGCGCGGCCTTCGGCTTGACGCAGCTGACGCCGGGAATCGCCGTCAGCAAATCGTAGGCGGTGTCGCGCTGACGCGCCAGCCGTCCGCCCGGCGCCACCAGGTCGTTGATGCTCTGATAACCGCCGAGCGCCGTCTGGATCGCGAACTGGCCCGGCACGTTGGAACACAGGCGCATCGAGGCGAGGATGTTGAGGCCGTCGATGTAGTCCTGGGCGTGGCGCTTTTCACCCGAGACCACCATCCAGCCGGAGCGGAAACCGCAGGCGCGATAGTTCTTCGACAAGCCGTTGAGGGTGACGAACAGCACGTCGTCCGCCAGCGAGGCGATCGAGGTATGCGTGTTGCCGTCGTAGAGCACCTTGTCGTAGATCTCGTCGGCGAAGACAATCAGGTCGTGGGTGCGGGCGATCTCGACGATTTCCTGCAACAGATCGTCGGGATACAGCGCACCGGTCGGATTGTTCGGATTGATCAAGACGATGGCACGGGTGTTGGCGGTGATCTTGGCGCGGATATCGGCCAGATCGGGCAGCCAACCGGCGCCTTCGTCGCACAGATAATGGCGCGGCGTACCGCTGCCGAGGGTCACCGCAGCGGTCCACAGCGGATAGTCGGGCGTCGGCACCAGTACCTCGTCGCCCGGATTGAGCAGGGCCTGCATCGCCATCACGATCAGCTCCGAAGCGCCGTTGCCGATGTAGATGTCCTCAATGCCGACGCCGGCGATCTTCTTCTGCTGCGTGTAGTGCATGATCGCCTTGCGCGCGGCAAACAAACCCTTGGAGTCGGAATAGCCCGACGCGTCCGGCAGGTTGCGGATCACATCCTGGACGATCTCCTCCGGCGCCTCGAAACCGAACGGCGCCAGGTTGCCGATGTTCAACTTGATCACCCGGTGCCCCTCCTCCTCCATCTGTTTCGCCCGCGCCAGCACCGGACCGCGGATGTCATAGCAGACGTTGGCGAGCTTGGCGGATTTCAGGATGGGTTGCATGAAAAACCTCGAACAGGGGGAGCGGCCGGACGCCGGAACCGCCGCAATGTGCCGTGCGGCTGAGTGGGCGCGAAGGGAGCAGCGTGCCGGGCAAAGTTATAATGTTACCGTTCTTGATGCGCCGCAATCAAACCTTGCGGCGCTTTTTGTTTGCCTGCCCAAGGAAACGCCCCGCCGACCGACCGACGCATGAAACTGAATTCCGACCTGAATCCCGGCGTGAATACCGTCACCGGCTACGGCGCAGGATATGTCGCCGTCAATGGCCGGCGCTACGAGCGCAGCCTGATCGTCGAGCGCAACCGCATCGACACCGACTGGCCGGCGGCCTCGGCCGCAGCGCTCTCGGCAGAACTGCTCGCGCCGCTCGCCGCGCGCCAGTGCGACGTGCTGCTGCTGGGCACCGGCGAACGCCAGCGCTTTCCCAGCCCGGCACTGCTGCGGCCGCTGATCGAAGCCCGCATCGCCGTCGAAGTGATGGACACCGGCGCCGCCTGCCGCACTTACAACGTGCTGCTGGCTGAAGGGCGCAACCCGCTGGCAGTACTGATCGTGGAGGCAGCGCCTTGAACCGGCCCCGTTTCGACTGGAAGGCTGTCGTGCTGGTGGCAGCGCTCCTCGCCGTGTGGTTCGGCACCCTCGACCACCGCGCGCTGCTGCGCCCCGACGAGGGCCGCTATGCCGAAATCCCGCGCGAAATGGCGGCTACCGGCGACTGGCTGACGCCGCGGCTGAACGCCATCAAGTACTTCGAAAAGCCGCCCCTTCAATACTGGGCCACCGCCAGCGCCTACAGCCTGTTCGGCGAACATCACTGGACGGCGCGACTGTGGACGGCGCTGACCGGCCTCGGCGGCATCCTGCTTGCCGCCTTCCTCGGCACCCGACTCTGGGGGCTACGTGCCGGCATCGTCGCCGGTACCGCGCTGGCCGGTACAACGCTGTACAACATCATGGGGCACCTGACCTCGCTGGACATGGGCCTGACGTTCTTCCTGCAACTGGCGCTGACCGGTTTCGTTCTCGCGCAGCAGGCCGCCGCCCCGGCTATTGGCCGACGCTGGATGCTGCTGGCCTGGGCCGGGCTTGCCGGCGCGGTGCTCTCGAAGGGACTGGTGGCATTGGTCCTGACCGGACTCGCTATCGTCGCCTACACCGCCGTCAACCGCGATATCGGTCCGTGGAAGCGGTTCGCCCCGCTTTCCGGCCTGCTGCTGTTCCTAGCCATCACCGCCCCGTGGTTCGTCGCCGTCTCGTTGGCGAATCCGGAATTTCCCCACTTCTTTTTCATTCATGAACATTTTGAGCGCTTCCTCACCCGCGCTCACCGCCGCTACCAGCCCGGCGGGTATTTCGTCTTCATCTATCTGGTCGGTGCGCTGCCGTTTGCCCTGCTCTACCTGCACGGCCTGCTCAAGGCTTGGGGCCGGCGGACCGCCGGACAGTTCAGCGCCGAACGTTTCCTGGCCGTCTGGGTGGTGACGACGTTCGGATTTTTCAGCCTTTCCAGCTCCAAGCTGCCGCCCTACATCCTGCCGATTTTTCCGGCCCTGGCGCTGCTCCTCGGCGCCGCCCTGGCGCAGATTTCGCGCCGGGCGCTGATCGTCCACCTGAGCCTGTTGCTACTGGCTACCCTGCCGATGATCTACTACGTCCCGCCGACGATCCGCAACTGGGACCGCGACTACAGCGACGCCATGCTGGCCGAAGTGTCCGGCTGGCTCGGTGGGTCGGCCGTGCTCTGGATGATCGCCCTCTGCGCCGCGCTGATATTCGCCTGGAAACAGCGCCGACACCTGGCGCTGACAGCCCTCGGCGCCGGCAGCCTGCTCGCCGGCACCGGCTTCCTGCTCGGCTACGATGCGCTTTCGAGCCACTATTCCGGTTATGAGAGCGCGGAAAAAATCCGTCCGCTGCTGAAACCCGGCGTCCCCTTTTACAGCGTGCAGTGGTACGAACAGACGATCCCGTTCTATCTGAAGCGAACCGTCACCCTGGTGGCCCACAAGGACGAAATGGCCTTTGGCATCGCGCAGGAACCGAATAAATGGATTCCGACGCTGGAAGAATTCAAGCGTCGCTGGCAGGCCGATCCCGACGCCTTCGCCCTGATGCCCATCGGCACCTTCGAGGCCTTCAGCGCAGAAGGCCTGCCGATGCAGGAAATCACCCGCGACCAACGCAACGTTTACGTCAGGAAGCCCCAATGAGCCCGGTTGCCTTCGCCCTCATCCTCGCCGGCGTGCTGCTCAACGCCGCCGCCCAACTGTGCCTAAAGGCCGGTACCAATGCCATCGGCCACTTCGAGTTCCATCTCGACAACGTGATCCCGGTCGGCCTCAAGATCGCTTTCCAGCCCTACATCCTCGGCGGCCTGGCCTGCTACGTATTCAGTCTGGTGATCTGGATTCTCGCGCTCTCGCGGGTGCCGGTAAGCATCGCCTATCCGATGCTGTCGATCGGTTACGTCATCAACGCCGCCGTCGCCCACTACTGGTTCGGCGAGGCCCTGGCTGCGCAGAAGATGCTCGGCATCGGCTTCATCATCGTCGGCGTGGTGTTGGTAGCGCGCAGCTGATCGAGCGACCATGTCCCTGCCCTTCCTCCCCTTCACCCGCCCCTCCATCGACGAGGACACCATCGTCGAGGTGGCGAACGTGCTGCGTTCGGGCTGGATCACCAGCGGCCCCAAGGTGCAGGCTTTCGAGGCCGCGCTGTCGGCACTCTGCGGAGGACGCGCGGTGAAGGCCTTCAACTCCGGCACCGGCACGCTGGAAATCGCCCTGCGTCTGGCCGGCATCGGCCCTGGCGACGAAGTCATCACCACGCCGCTGACCTGGGTCGCCACCGCCAACGTGATCCTCGAAGTCGGCGCAACGCCGGTACTGGTGGACATCGACCCGGCCACTCGCAACATCGACCTGAACCGTGTCGAAGCCGCCGTCACCGCCAGGACCAAAGCCATCATCCCGGTCGATCTCGCCGGCCTGCCGGTGGACCGCGACCGGCTCTACGCCATCGCCGCTGCACACAAACTGCGCGTGATCGAGGACGCCGCGCAGTCCTTCGGCGCCAACTGGCGCGGCAAGGCGATCGGATGCTGCGGGGATTTCGTCTCCTTCAGCTTCCATGCCAACAAAAACCTCACCACCGGCGAAGGCGGCGCACTGGTGCTGCCAGCGGACATCGACCCGGCACTCTGCGAACGCTACCGGCTACAGGGCGTCAGGCGCTTTCCCGACGGCGGCATGGATGTCGATGTGCTCGGCGGCAAGTTCAACCTGACCGACGTCGCCGCTGCCATCGGCCTCGGCCAGCTGAAACAGCTCGCAGCCTTCACCGCCCGCCGCCGCGCGCTGGCGCAACACTACTTCGCGCAACTGAATTCCACCCTCGGCCTCGAACTGCCGCCGGCCGACTTCACGCAATCGAACTGGCACATGTTCCAGCCCCTGCTGCCCAAGGGTACCGACCGCAGCGTCTTCGTCGCGACGATGAAGGAACGCGGCATCGGCGTCGGCGTGCATTACCCGCCGCTGCACCTGTTCAGCCTATACCGCAAACAGGGCTTCCAGCCCGGCCAGTTCCCCCATGCCGAGGATGTCGGCGCGCGAACCGTTACACTCCCCCTGTTTCCGGCCATGCAGGACAGCGACGTGGATCGCGTCTGCGCCGCTCTGAGCGCAGTACTGCTCTCCAAGTAAATCCATCATGAGTACTGAAGCCCATTGCAAACCTGGTTTCAGTTTCTTGGGCAAAGTTGGTTTAAACGACTGAGTTCAATTTCATCTTATGACCACACCCGAAATCTCCATCGTCATCCCGGTGTACAACGAGGAAGCCGGCCTGCAAACCTTGTTCGACCGGCTCTATCCGGCGCTCGATGTACTGAAAACCACCTACGAGGTGATCTTCGTCAACGATGGCAGCCGCGACCGTTCCGCCGCCCTCCTGCGCGAGCAGTTCCAGAAGCGCCCGGACGTCACCCGCGCCATCCTGCTCGCCGCCAACGCCGGCCAGCACATGGCGATCATGGCCGGTTTCGAACATGCGCGCGGGCAGATCGTAGTCACCCTGGACGCCGACCTGCAAAATCCGCCGGAAGAAATCGGCAAGCTGGTCGAAAAGATGCACGCAGGCCACGACTACGTCGGCAGCATCCGCCGCAAGCGCCAGGACAACTGGTTCCGTACCTGGGCCTCGAAGGCGATGAACCGGCTGCGCGAACGCATCACCCGGATCAAGATCACCGACCAGGGCAACATGCTGCGCGCCTACGGCCGCAACGTGATCGACGCAATCAACAGTTGCAAGGAAGTCAGCACGTTCATCCCGGCACTGGCCTACACCTTCGCCATGCGCCCGACCGAAGTCGTCGTCGAACACGAGGAACGCGCCGCCGGCGAGTCGAAGTATTCGCTGTACAGCCTGATCCGCCTCAACTTCGATTTGATGACCGGCTTTTCGCTGGTGCCGCTGCAATGGTTCTCGATGCTCGGCATCGCCGTCTCGCTCGGCTCGGCCGCGCTGTTCGTACTACTGATCGTGCGCCGGCTGATCCTCGGCCCGGAGGCCGAAGGGCTGTTCACCCTGTTCGCATTGATGTTCTTCCTGATCGGCCTGGCGCTGTTCGGCATCGGTCTGCTCGGCGAATACGTCGGCCGTGTCTATCTGCAAGTGCGCCACCGGCCCCGCTACCTGATCGACGCAGTGCTGGAGCGCCGCGAATGAGCGGCGCCGAGCGTGGGAACAAGGCCGTCGTCTTCGCCTACCACAACGTCGGTGCGCGCTGCCTGAGAGTGCTGCTGGCCCACGGCGTCGACGTAGCGCTGGTGGTTACCCACGAAGACAATCCGAACGAAAACATCTGGTTCGAGCACGTCGCCGACGTCGCCCGCGATTACGGCATCCCGACCATCACGCCGGACGATCCCAACCAGCCGGAAGTGGCGGAAGGCATCGCCGAACTGGCGCCGGATTTCTTCTTCTCTTTCTATTACCGGCTGATGCTGAAATCGACGCTGCTGGCGATCCCCAAGCGCGGTGGCTACAACATGCATGGTTCGCTGTTGCCGAAGTATCGCGGCCGCGTACCCGTGAATTGGGCAGTGATCCATGGTGAGCAGGAAACCGGTGCCAGCCTGCATCGCATGGTGGAAAAGCCCGACGCGGGAGAAATCGTCGCCCAGCAAGCCGTGCCGATCCTGCCCGACGATACCGCCGGCGAAGTATTCAACAAAGTCACCCTGGCCGCCGAAATGACGCTCGACGCCGCGCTGCCGGGCCTTTTGTCTGGCACCGCGCCCCACGTAATGCCTAATCTGACGCAGGGCGCGTACTTCGGCGGGCGCCGGCCGGAAGACGGCCGCATCGATTGGAGCCGTCCCGCCGCCGAGGTGCACAACCTGATCCGCGCCGTTGCCCCGCCCTACCCCGGCGCGTTTTTCGACCTCGGCGGGCACCGCATCCGCGTACTCGGTAGCCGTTCCCTGTGCCTGCCGACGCTCGATCTGCCGCAGGACGACGGCAAAGCGCTGCTCATCCGCCACGAAGGCCGGCTATTCGCCCGCTGCGGAGACGGCGGGATTGTTAGAATCAGCGCCCTCGAACTGGACGGCCAGCCCCTCGACCCGGCCGAACTGCCCGACCGCCTCGGCGGCAACCCGATTTCACTGCTTCCCTAGCCCACCATGAGCAAAAAAGTCCTGATCCTCGGCGTAAACGGCTTCATCGGCCACCACCTGTCCCAGCGCATCCTCGCCAACACGGACTGGGAGGTTTACGGCATGGACATGAACAGCGAGCGGGTGGCCGAACTGCTGAACAGCCCGCGCTTCCATTTCTTCGAGGGCGACATCACCATCAACAAGGAATGGATCGAATACCACGTCAGGAAATGCGACGTGATCCTGCCGCTGGTGGCGATCGCCACGCCGGCCACCTACGTCAAGGAACCGCTGCGCGTCTTCGAACTGGACTTCGAGGCCAACCTGCCGATCATCCGTCAGGCCGTGAAGTACAAGAAGCGGGTGATCTTCCCTTCGACATCCGAGGTCTATGGCATGAGCCAGGATCCCGAGTTCGACCCGGAAAACTCGCCCCTGGTCTATGGCCCGATCAACAAGCCGCGCTGGATCTACGCCTGTGCCAAGCAGATGATGGACCGTGTGATCCACGCCTACGGCCAGCAGGAAGGACTGCAATACACGCTGTTCCGCCCCTTCAACTGGATCGGCCCCGGCCTCGACTCGATCCACACACCGAAAGAAGGCTCGTCCCGCGTGATCACACAGTTCCTCGGCCACATCGTCCGCGGCGAACCGATCAAGCTGGTGGACGGCGGCGCGCAGAAGCGCTCCTTCACCTACGTCAGCGACGGCATCGACGCGCTGATGAAGATCATCGCCAACCAGGACGGCATTGCCAACGGCAAGATCTACAACATCGGCAACCCGCAGAACAATTACTCGATCCGCGAACTGGCCACGATGATGCTCGACCTGGCCAAGCAGTACCCGGAATATGCCGAGTCCGCGGCCAAGGTCCGGGTTCTCGAAACCACCTCCGGCGAATACTACGGCGCCGGCTATCAGGACACCCAGCACCGCGTGCCGAAGATCGCCAACACCATGGCCGACCTCGGCTGGGAGCCGAAGGTGAAGTTCGAGGATGCCCTGCGCGGCATCTTCGAGGCCTACCGCGACGACGTCGCCGAAGCCCGCAAGCTGATGGACTGAGGCATCCTCGTCGATGCCCAAGCTCGCTCTCAAGATCGATGTCGACACCTACCGCGGCACGCTGATCGGCGTACCGCGGCTGGTCGAATTGCTGCGTCGCCACGGCGCCGACGCGACCTTCCTGTTCTCGCTCGGCCGCGACCACACCGGACGCGCCATCAAGCGCGCCTTCCGCCCCGGCTTCATGAAAAAGGTCTCGCGTACGTCGGTGCTCTCGCACTACGGCCTGAAGACCCTGATGTATGGCGTGGTCCTGCCCGGCCCCGACATCGGCCGCGGCTGCGCCGACATCCTGCGCGGCGTGCGCGACTCGGGCTTTGAAACGGGCATCCATTGCTGGGACCACGTCAAGTGGCAGGATCAGGTGCGCAACGCCGACATGGCGTGGACCGAGCGCGAAATGGAACGGGCGGCAAATCGCTACGCCAACGTCTTCGGCAGCGCAGCGACGGTGCATGGCGCCGCCGGCTGGCAGATGAATGCCCACGCACTGCGCCTGACCCAGCGCATGGGCTTCAGCCACGCCTCCGACTGCCGCGGCAGCCATCCCTTCGTTCCGGTCTGGGATGCCGAGATCGTCAACTGCCCGCAACTGCCGACCACGCTGCCGACGTTGGACGAACTGATCGGCATCGACGGCACCGATGAAAACAACGTCCACCAGCGCCTGCTCGAACTCACCCGCGAGCCGCGCGACGGCCACGTGTTCACGCTGCACGCGGAGCTGGAAGGCATCAAGCTGGCGCCGGTACTGGAAAATCTGTTGCGCGGCTGGAAGCAGCAAGGCTATGCGCTAACCTCCCTGCGCGAACTGCGCGCCGGCCTCGATCCGGCGAAATTGCCGCGCCACGAAATCCGCTGGGGTGAAGTGCCCGGACGCTCGGGCGAACTGATGCTGCAAGGGCCGGAGTTTCTGGCCGATGTCGGCATCGGCCAGGATGCGAATGTCCGTTCGCCCTGAGCCTGTCGAAGGGCGGGCCGCGCGACGACCGGGCTTCGACAGGCTCAGCCCGAACGGTATTGTCATTCTGTTCATCCTTTTCGCCGCCCTGGTCCTCGGCCTCGGCATCGACGCGGCGACGGGACTCACCGGCAAGGACGAATACCTGCTCGGCCTGCGCATCCCGCTGGAAATGATGCAGGGCGATCACTGGTGGGTGCCCTTCATCGACGGCGCGCCGCGATTGAAGAAACCGCCCCTGCTCTACTGGCTCGGCCGCGCCAGCTTTGAGACCTTCGGTCCTTCGCTGCTGGCCGCACGCGGCATCACCGTCGCCTTCGCGCTGCTGCTGCTCGGCTGCACGGCCTGGCTGGGCAAGCGTTTCGGCGCTAACTGGCAGAGCGGACTGCTCGCCGCCGGCGTATTGCTCGGCATCAGCGGGCTGGCCTCGGAATCGCGCCGACTGATGCTCGACGTGCCGGTGGCCGCGCTCTCCGTCGCCGCGTTTTGCTGCTACCTGCGCTGGCTCGACTCCGTTCGGACTGAGCCTGTCGAAGCCCGCCCCCTCTTGCGAAGGACCGCTCTCGCGCCCTCGCCCTTCGACAGGCTCAGGGCGAACGGTTTCTTGGCCCTGACTGCCGTCTGCCTCTCCGCCGCACTGTTGACCAAGGGACCGATTGCCCTCGTCGCCTGCGGCGGTGGTCTGCTGGCCTTATGGATCGTGGAACAGGACAGCCGCCGCATACCTTTCCGCCACTGGCTGGCCCATCTGACCACACTGATCCTGGCTCTGGCCCTGCCGGCGATCTGGTTCCTCTACGTGCGTCGCCATTACGGCGCCGAACTCGCGGCCGCCACGGCCGATGAATTCGAGGCACGGCAGCTCAGCCACCTCTCCATCGACCCGGCCATCGGCATCCTCACCCTGGCCCTGCCGTGGAGCTTCGTCGCGCTGCACGCGTTATGGACGCAGCGCCGCCAACCGGCGGTACGCTTCCTCGGCCTCTGGCTGGCGCTGACCCTGCTGCCGTTCTTTTTCATCCGCAGTTTCGAACGCTATCTGATCGGCTCGCTGCCGGCCATCGCGCTGCTCGCCTCCATCGGCCTGCAACACAGCGTCCCGGCGTGGACACGACGCACTGGCAGCCTGTTGCCCGCCCTGCTCGCCGCCGCGCTGGCGGCCCTGCTGTGGCGTTGGCAACTGCCGGGCTGGCCCTGGCTGCTGGTAACGCTGTGCGCCTTCGTCTTCATCTGGTGGCGGGCGACGGCCAGCGCACCGGCGCTGATCGTCTCCGCGGCGGCGCTGTGGGCTGCCGGCTGGGGCTTGGCCTTTCCCGGCCTCGGCGTCAACGCGCTGCCGGCATCGCTGGTGGACCTGGCACGGAACCGGCCGGTGATTCTTTTCGCCGGCCCGCAACCGGCCCTGCTACCGATGCGTGCAGGCCGTCCGCTACGGCAGACCAGCCGCCTCGACAGCCTCGACCCAACCCAACTCGCCGCCGGCACCGCGATCACCCTGCGCGCGGAAGATCAGCCGCTGCTCGACGCACAACTCGCCGCCTTGGGGCGAAACAGCCGCCTCCTGAGCGAGTACAGCGCACTCACCTCGTCCGGCTCCGGCATCCGCTTTGCCCGCGCAGGCGCAACGCGCGCCGATTGGGAGGCGAGCTGGCGCGAGCGCTCACCGCAGCCGCTGATGTCGCACGTGCGGGTGCTGGAACTGCTGCCGTGAACGCCGCGCTGGGCCGCCTCGCACAAAGCCGCTGGCCGGCGCTGCTGGCGTTCCTGATCGCCCTGGCCGCCGCCGCACCCTGGCTGCGCCCGCTGCCGGCAACGCACTTCGTGCCGCCGGCGCCGCTTGCGGATCTGCCACTGCGCGGCAGCGCCGAAGCCCGTACGCAGATGCTGCCCAATCCGGCAGCCACCGCCCACAGCGTGACGCTCACCGAACTGGGTTCCGGCCGCATCGGCGCCGCCTGGTTCGCCGGCAGCCGCGAGGGCGCGGCCGACGTCGCCATCTATTTCGCCCGCTTCGACGGCACGGTCTGGAGCGAGGCGCAGGCCATCGTGCAACGCGAACAGGTGCAGCGCGACAGCGGCCGGCGGGTACGCAAATTGGGCAACCCGGTGCTCTGGCGCGACCCGGCCGGTGCGCTGCATCTCTGGTTCGTCAGCGTCGGCTTCGGCGGCTGGGCCGGCAGCGCAATCAACCACAGCGTGTCTATCGACGACGGCGTCCGCTGGTCGCCGTCGCAACGCCTGATCGCCTCGCCGTTCTGGAACCTGTCGACCCTGGTGCGCAGCCCGCCCGTTGCCCTCGCCGACGGCGATCTGGCGCTGCCGGTGTATCACGAGTTCATCGCCAAGCGTCCCGAATGGCTGCGCCTCGACGCCGCCGGCCGGCCGGCGGACAAGCAGCGACTGCCGGGCGCAGAGCGCAGCCTGCAACCGGCGCCGGCCGTGCTCGACAGCCGGCGAGCGCTGCTGCTGCTGCGCGACGCCTCGCCATTGCATCGCATCCGTGCCAGCGCAACCGACGACGGCGGCCAATCATGGAGCCCGGCCCGCGCCATCGAACTGCCCAACCCCGGTGCCGGCATCGCCCTGCTGCGCCTCCACGACGGCCGCCTGCTGCTGGCCTACAACCCGCAGGAGAACAACCGCACCCGCCTCGCCCTGGCCCTCTCCGGCGACGTTGGCGAAACCTGGTCGTCGCCGCGGTTGATCGAACAAGGCGAGGACGAGGACGAGTTTTCCTATCCGGCGCTGTTGCAGGAAGGGAACGGCACGATCCATCTGGCCTACACCTGGCAGCGCAAGCAGATCAAGCACCTGGCTTTCCCACCGGACTGGCTGGGGGGAATCCACTGATGCTGCTGGCGCAAACCCTCGTCGCCGCCTGGCTGCTGAGCCTCGCCCTGCCCCGCCGCCGACACTGGATCGCCGCCGCCGTCGGCCTGCTGGCGCTGCTGCCGATCGATGGTCTCTCGGCGGCGATGGCGCTGCGCGCGCTGTGGGGCGACCCCAGCGTCACCAGCCTGCAACTGCTTGCCCTCGCCCTGCTCGGCCGCGCGCCTACGGCCTTTACCCGCGACTGGCGCGGCCCGGCCGGCATCGCCGCCATCGCCGCCGTCTTTTACCCGCTGGCGCTGGGTCTCTCCGATTTCGACCCCTACCGTCTCGGCTACCAACCGGGCCTGCTGCTCGCCGCACTGGCGCTGCCGGCGCTGTTCCTCTGCTGGCGCGGCAATCCGCTCTGGCTCTGGCTGCTCAGCATCGATCTGGCCGCCTGGGCGGGAGGCTTGCTCGAATCGCCCAATCTCTGGGACACTCTGCTCGATCCGCTGCTGGCCGTCGCCTGCCTCGCCCTCGCGCTGCGCAACGGCTGGCGAACCTACAAGAAGAACACACCATGACCGATTTCATCTGCGACGTTTCCATCGTCATTCCGATCTACAACGAGGAAGAAAACCTGCCCGACCTCGTTGCGCGCATCGGCGAGGCCATGCAGCCCTCGGGCTTCAGCTTCGAGCTGATCTGCGTGGACGACGGTTCGCGCGATCGATCGGCCCACGTCTTGCGCGACCTGGCGGAAAAAACGCCCTGGCTCAAGCCGCGTTACCTGATGCGCAACTACGGCCAGACCGCGGCGCTGCAAGCCGGTTTCGACGCAGTGGAAGGGCGCTATACGGTCACCCTCGACGGCGACCTGCAAAACGACCCGCTCGACATCCCCGAACTGATCCACACGCTGCAAACGCGCAGCGACATCAACATGATTTCCGGCTGGCGCAAGGCACGGCAGGATGCGGCGGTGAACCGCAAGCTGCCGTCGATGATCGCCAACCGCCTGATCGCCAAGGTCACCGGTGTCACGCTGCATGACTACGGCTGCGCGCTGAAAGCCTACCGCACCGAACTCGTCCGCCGCATCCGTCTTTACGGCGAACTGCACCGCTTCATCCCGGTGCTGGCGTTCGAGGCCGGGGCGAAAATCCTCGAAGTGCCGGTGCGCCACCACGCCCGCACCAAGGGCGTATCGAAGTACGGCATCGACCGTACCTTCCGCGTCGTCCTCGATCTGCTGTTGATGAAGTTCATGCTGCGTTACCTGCACCGGCCGCTGCATTTCTTCGGCGGCGCCGGGCTCTGGATGCTGACCCCCGGCCTCTTGATCTGCGCCTATATGACAGGGCTGAAGCTGTTCGGCGAATCCATCGGCGGCCGTCCATTGCTGCTGCTCGGCGTGATGCTGGTGCTGATGGGGGTGCAACTGATCGGCATGGGCCTGCTCGGCGAAATCCTCATCCGCGTTTACCACGAGCCCGAAGGACGCGAACAATACCGGCTGCGCCCGGCGCCGGAACGCTAGGAGCCCCCCATGCTGCGCAGACTCCTCCGCATCCTGCTCGTCATCGTCCTCGTCACCGTCGGCGGACTGATCGCCTTCCTCTACCTGGCACCGGAAACGTTTACTCGCCTCGCCGTCGCCGCCGAGCGCAGCAGAGCCGGGCTGGTACGCAAGGAAATCGTGCTGCCGGACGGTCTGCGCTACGCCTACCTCGAAGGCGGCCAGGGCGAACCGCTATTGCTGCTGCACGGCTTCGGCGCCAACAAGGACAACTTCATCCGGATTGCACCTTACCTGACCGCGCGTTACCGGCTGATCGTTCCGGACCACATCGGTTTCGCCGAATCGTCGCATAACGCCCAAGCCGGCTACGGACCCGATATCCAGGCGGAGCGGCTGCATGCGCTGCTGCTGGCGCTCGGCATCCGCGGCAAGGTCCATGTCGGCGGCAATTCGATGGGCGGACTGATCGCCCTGCACTACGGGCTGCACTATCCCCAAGACACGGCCAGCCTGTGGCTGCTCGATCCCGCCGGCGCCACCAGCGCACCGCCGACCGAGTTTCTCAAGGCCGTCGCCGCGGGACCGAAAAACCCCCTGCTGGTGGGCAGCACCGAGGATCTCGCCTATCTGTTGTCGCAGGCGGCCTCCAAACCGCCGTTCATTCCGCGCCCGATGCTGGCCGTCTTCGCCCAGGAACGCATCGCCAACCAGGCGCTGGAAAAAAAGATCCTCGCCGATCTGTTCAAGGATCGCACCGAGCAGCGCATTGCCGGCATGGCCCTGCCGACACTGATCGTCTGGGGCGACGAAGACCGCCTGCTGGCGCCCGCCGGCGCCGAGATCCTGCATCGCCTGTTGCCCAACTCGCAGGTGGCGATGATGCCCGACATCGGCCACATGCCGATGATCGAAGATCCAGCCGCGACGGCCGCGGATTTCCTGCGCTTCGCCTCCGGGCTTAACTCCGGGCTTAAGGATGCCCCGGCCGCGGGAACGCCGTGAAGCGTCCCCGCCCCGGATACCCCTCTCCCGAATCCGATGCGTTCGCTGTTCCGCATAAGCTGTAGCCTCGCGCTGGTCGCGCTGGTGATCGCCCTGGTCGGCCCACAGCGAGTGCTGGCCGCGTTCGCCACGGCCGACCCGCGCTGGCTCGGCGCCGGCCTCGGCGCCGCGATCCTCGCCACCCTGCTCTCCGCCGGACGCTGGCATGCGCTGGCCGCCTGGCTGGGCGCCGATGCGCCCTACGGTGCAATGCTGACGGCCTATTGGCGCGGCATCACCACCAACACCGTGCTGCCCGGCGGCCATCTCGGCGGCGATGCGATGCGTGCGCTGCACCTGCAGCGGCGCGGCCATCCGCTCGGCGTCGCCGCCGCCAGCGTGGTGCTCGACCGTTTCAGCGGACTGTGGATGCTGATGGCGATCTCGCTCGCCGGCACCGCGCTGGCGCAGGCCCTGCACATCCTGCCGGCCGGCCTGCTGCGCTGGCCGGCGGCGCTTACCGCGCTGCTCGCCGCCGCCGTTCTGGCGGCGCCGCTGCTGCTGTGGCAAATCTCGACCCGGTTGGCCCGCTGGCTGCCGGCGAAACTGGCCAGCGCGCTGGCCATCGTGCATCAGCGGCCGCAACCGCTGCGCCTGTATTTCGGCCAGATGCTCTGGTCGGCCGCGGTACAGGGCCTGTCCATCCTGGCCTTCGTCAGCGGCGCCCGCGCCGTCGGCCTCGACCTGTCGCTGGCGGAATTCGCCGCCGCCGCCGGGCCGATCTTCATCCTCGCCGCGCTGCCGGTGAGCATCGGCGGCTGGGGCACGCGCGAAGCCGCCGCCGCCGTCACCCTGGCGCCGCTCGGCGCGCCGCACGAACTGGCGGTGGCCGCCGCCGTGATCTACGGCCTGTTCGCCGCCCTGCAAGGGCTGGCCGGCGCCTTCACCTTCCTGCATGCCAAGAGCGACGCGGCGGCAGACTCAAACAGCGGAGAAAATCATGCTCGATAAAAAAATCCCCGATTTCAGCGCCGCCGCCACCGACGGCGAAACCGTGACGCCGGCCGCCCTGAAGGGCAAAAAAGTCGTGCTCTACTTCTACCCGAAGGACAGCACGCCCGGCTGCACCACCGAAGCCCAGCAATTCCGCGACCTGCACGGCGAATTTCTCAAGGCCGGCGCCACACTCTACGGCGTTTCCCGAGACAGCCTCAAGTCGCACGACAACTTCCGCAGCAAGCAAGGCCTCCCCTTCGCGCTGATCTCCGATGCCGACGAAGCCCTGTGCACGCTGTTCGGCGTCATCAAGCTGAAAAATATGTACGGCAAGCAGGTCAGAGGTATCGAACGCAGCACCTTCCTGATCGACGGCAAAGGCGTGCTGCGCCAGGAATGGCGCGGTGTAAAGGCCGACGGGCATGCAGCGGCGGTGCTGGAAGCGGTGCGCAACCTCGGCTGATTCCGCCACCGAGCAGGCGAACCTTAAACATTTATCGCAATCCAGGAACCCGGCGATTCCTCGGCGCACGGCGGCGCCTAACCGCAGATAGTAGGATCGCCCCGATCCGGCCGCGGGCAGTAAAGAAGGAAGTTCCCCGCCCTGTTCATTTGAATGCGGATGCGTCCGCGGCCCTAAAAAGACAACATCCTTTTTTGTTGAGCCACCCTCCGGGAGCCCCGATGAACGCCAAGCGCAGCGCCAAGTCCACCAAGACGACCAAGCTCTTCGTCCTCGACACAAATGTGCTGATGCACGACCCGAACAGCCTCTACCGCTTCGAGGAGCACGACATCTACGTGCCGATGATGACCCTCGAGGAACTCGACGCCAACAAGAAAGGCATGTCGGAAGTGGCGCGCAACGCGCGCCAGGCCAGCCGCATGCTCGACGAGATCGTCAGCGGATCGGAAGAGGACATCCACAAGGGCACCGACCTGATCGGCCCTTCGCACGATCTCGCCAGCGGCCGTCTCTACCTACAGACCGAGGCGATCAACAACGCACTGCCGACCACCATGCCCACCGCCAAGGGCGACAACCAGATCCTCGCGGTGGTGATGCACCTGGCCAAGACCTTCCCCAAGCGTCCGGTGATCCTGGTGTCGAAAGACATCAACATGCGCATCAAGGCCCGCGCCCTCGGCCTCGAAGCGCAGGACTACTTCAACGATAAGGTACTGGAGGATACCGACCTCCTCTACACCGGCACCCTGGAATTGCCCGCCAATTTCTGGGACAGCCACGGCAGCAACATGAAGTCGTGGAAGCAGGACGGCAAGACCCTCTACCAGGTGCAGGGTCCGCTCTGCCCCGACCTGCTGATCAACGAGTTCGTCTATCTCGAAGCCGGCCAGGACAAGCCATTCACCGCCATCGTGCGCGAGAACAAGGGCAAGGCCGCGGTGATCTCGACGCTGGTGGACTACAGCCACACCAAGAATTCGGTGTGGGGCATCACCGCGCGCAACCGCGAGCAGAATTTCGCCCTCAACCTGCTGATGGACCCGGAGATCGACTTCGTCACCCTGCTCGGCCAGGCCGGCACCGGCAAGACGCTGCTGACGCTGGCCTCGGCGCTGACGCAGACGCTGGAGACCAAACGCTATTCCGAAATCATCATCACCCGCGTCACCGTGCCGGTGGGCGAAGACATCGGCTTCCTGCCCGGCACCGAGGAGGAAAAGATGACGCCGTGGATGGGCGCCATCGAGGACAACCTCGACGTCCTCAACCGCCCCCACGACGAACCCACCGGCGAAAAGAGCGGCGCCTACGGCGGCGACTGGGGCCGTGCCGCGACCATGGACCTGATCCGCAGCCGGATCAAGATCAAGTCGCTCAACTTCATGCGCGGCCGCACCTTCATCAACAAGTTCCTGATCATCGACGAAGCGCAGAACCTGACGCCGAAGCAGATGAAGACCCTGGTCACCCGTGCCGGCCCCGGCACCAAAGTGGTGTGCCTGGGCAACATCGCGCAGATCGACACGCCCTACCTGACCGAAGGCAGTTCCGGCATCACCTACGTCGTCGACCGCTTCAAGGGCTGGCCGCACTCGGGCCACATCACCCTGCAACGCGGCGAACGCTCGCGGCTGGCCGACCACGCGGCGGAAGTGCTGTAGCACCGCACGCCAGAGAAACCCGGCAGCGAAAGCCCACGCCCGCCAGGTCGCGGGCTTTTTTTTCCACCATCCGGCACTCTCCCCAAACGAGGGGGGCGCTATCGGCAGCGCTGACTTATAGTCGGCTACAGTTTCCAAGCGTTGCGCCCTCACCGTGCTACGGCCGAAGCGCAGCAACGGGGTCAGGCCAGCCCCCACCCGAAGCCTGGCTCGATAACGCCAGGAGAATGCCGTGAGCATTGAACGGAACAAGGCCGTAGTTCGCACGCTGATGCAGAATTTCGATCCACAGAATATCGACAAAGCGCTGGACCAGTTGGCCGACGATGCGATCTGGACGCTGGTGGGCCAGCCGCGCCGCTTCGCCTATGCCGGATCGAAGAACAAGAAGGATTGCGCCGAGCAGTTGCGCGGCTTTCTCAGCATGATGGCAAAGTTCCGCTGGGAGCCGAAAGTGATGACGGCGGAGGACGACCGCGTCGCTGTCGAAGCGGTGTCGGCCGGCGAAACGGCGGACGGAAAGAAATACAGCAACACCTACCACATGCTGTTCACGCTGCGCGACGGCAAGATCGTCAACGTCCGCGAATACCTCGATCCACTGGAGGTTTTGGAATTCACCGGGGCGATGACCTTCCCGGCCTGATCCGGACGTCCGATCAGGTACGCAGCGGACGTATTTCGGCCAGCGGCAGCTCCACCCAGAAGGTGCTGCCCAGACCTTCGGTGGATTGAAAACCGATGCGGCCCTTCATCCGTTCGGTGAGTTGCTTGGCGATCGCCAGGCCGAGGCCGGCGCCCTGACTGGCGGTCGTTTCCGCGCCGAGGCGAGCGAATGGCTCGAACAATTCGCCCTGTCTGCCGGCGGCGATACCGGACCCGGTATCGGCAATCGCGATGCGCAGATAGGCCGCTCTTGCTGGCTGACACGAGACGGTGACCGTGCCTCCTTGGCGATTGAATTTCACCGCATTCGACAGCAGATTCAATACCACCTGAGTCAGCAGCGCACGGTCCGCCCACACCACCCATGCGACCGACGAGTCGCATGCGTCGACCACGGTGACGCCCTGCTCCCGCGCCTTCAGCGCGATGATCGATAGGCAGGATGGAATGATCTGGTCGGTGCGCACCGGCTCCATATCCACCTTCAGTCCGCCGGCCTCTATGCGGCTCAAGTCCATCACCTGGGTCACCATACCCAGCAGATGTACACCCACGGCCTTGATGTAGTCGATGGCGGCCAGTTGTTCCGCGCTCGGCGGCGGCGCAGTGTCGTTATGCAACTTATCGGCGAGTTCGATGAGCGTATTCAGCGGCGTGCGGAACTCGTTACCCATCGACGCCAGAAACACGGTTTTCGCCCGGCTCGACTGCTCGGCGGCACGCTGTGCGCTGAGCAGTCGAGCCTTGACCAGGGCGCGGTCGCGCGCGACCAGAACGCCGGCCAGAATCACGATTCCCACCGAGCCGAGCATCGCGGTCAACATCAGACCGGGCACGTCGGCGGCGGCGGCGAAGCTTGCCGGCAGCCAGCCCAGCACTGTCGCCGCATACAGCAGCATTATGGCGGTAAGCATGACGGCGCCCACCACCAGCAAAATCGCGATGTTGCCGAAAATGCTCAGCAGGGCAAGATTGGCTAGAAACCCGGGCAAAGCGAAGGAAAGAATGCCGCCCGTAAGAAACGCCCAGACTGCAATGATGACGACGCCGGCAATATTCGTCGTCACCAGCCCCAGGGTAATGTCGTTGGTGACGCGAATCAGCAGCACTCCAGCGATCGGCGTCAGTATCGCTGCGGCAAACAAGGCGTATTCGGCCGCCGGCAGTCGGCCTCGGGCGAGAAGCATGCCGACGAACATCAGCAACGTGACCAGCGAAATGGTCAGCAGGGACTTCGCGATGCCGCGATGCCGCGTATTTTTCTTTGGATCATTGACCAGGCTTTGCGGTACAAGCCAGCTGATGACATCCATTTTCCCACGCACCCTTTCGGCCTATTAATGACTATTGAATAACGGTTAATATCTTACATGGGACGATACCCGACCCATGCGCAATATGGCACGTACACGCGCTTAAACCGGCGTCTGACAGTGCGTAACAGCATGCGGCCCGAGACAGATTCGGGCAATGGTTGAGGCGACAGCAATTCCCTTTCTAACGGTATGGTCAAACTCTGCCCGTCGCCCTCCGCGCGACGATCCCCCGGGACGCCGCCGAGGCAGAGGCATCGGCTGACCGACCCGCTGGCCGCTAGGCCAGCCGGCCGTCGGTCAACCGCAGCACGCGCCCAGCCCGCGCCGCGAGTTGCGGATCGTGGGTGACGATGACCAGTCCGGCGCCGCTTTCGGCATTCACTTCGAGCATCAACTGGAACACCGCCTCGGCGGTGTGGCGGTCGAGATTGCCGGTCGGTTCGTCGGCCAGCAGGCAGGCCGGCCGGGTCACCAGCGCACGAGCGATGGCGGCGCGCTGACGCTCACCGCCGGAAAGTTCGCCAGGCCGGTGGTCGACCCGGTGACCGAGGCCAACGCGCTCGAGAATGGCGCGCGCGGTGGCGACCGCTTCATGCTTCCCGACACGCCGGATGAGCAACGGCATGGCGACGTTTTCCAGCGCCGAGAACTCCGCCAGCAGATGGTGGAACTGGTACACGAACCCCAGGCTGCCGTTGCGCAGCCGGCCGCGCTCGGCATCCGACACCGCCGCCAGGTTCCGACCGAGCAGGCTGACGCGACCGGCGCTGGGCACGTCGAGGCCACCCAGCAGATGCAGCAGCGTACTCTTGCCCGAGCCGCTGGCGCCGACGATGGCAACCGATTCGCCAGGGGCGAGATCGAAGTCGACGCCTTGCAGCACGGGCACTTCCACATCGCCTTGCCAGAACGATTTGGAAAGGTCGCGGCACGCCAGCACCCTTCCCGCCAGAATCTCATTCATAGCGCAGGGCCTCCGCCGGATTGATGCGCGAGGCGCGCCAACTCGGATAGAGGGTCGCCAGCAAGGTCAGAACGAAGGACACGCCGGTGATCGCACCGACGTCACCCCAATGCAATTCGGAAGGCAGCTCGCTGATGTAGTACACGTCTTTGGAAAGAAAGTGGATGCCCAGCATCCGTTCGAGGAAGGGCACCACCACGTCGACGTTGAGCGCCAGCGCGACGCCGCCGCCGACGCCGAGAGCGAGGCCGATCAGGCCGATGACGATGCCCTGGACGACGAACACCGCCATGATGCTACCGGGACTGGCGCCCATGGTGCGCAGGATGGCGATGTCGGCCTGCTTGTCGGTGACCGCCATCACCAGCGTGGAAACGATGTTGAAGGCGGCGACGGCGACGATCAGCAGCAGGATCAGGAACATCATGTTCTTCTCGATCTGCACCGCGCGGAAGAAGTTGGCGTGGGTACGCGTCCAGTCAGTGACGTAGGCGTCCGGTGGAATCGCCGCATACAGACCGCGCGCCACCTGCGGTGCAGCGAACAGATCGGCAAGCTTGAGGCGGACGCCGGAGACCCGATCATCCATGCGGTAGAGCTTCTGTGCGTCGGCCATGTGGATCAGCGCCAGGCCGGAATCGAATTCGAACATGCCAACCTCGAAGATGCCGGTCACTGTGAACTGCTTCAGCCGCGGCAGCACGGCGGCCGGCGTCACCAGCCCCTGCGGTGCGATCAACGTCACCTTCTCGCCGGGGCGTGCACGCAGGGCGCGGGCCAGGTCGGCGCCGAGGATGATGCCGAATTCGCCTTCGCGCAGGCCGTTGAGACTGCCGGCCTTCATGTGGCGTTCGAAATCGGCGACGCGGTTTTCGTCGTCGGGGAGAATGCCGCGGATCACCACGCCACGCACTTGGCTATCGTAGGAAAGCAGCCCCTGCTCCTGGACATAGGGCGCCACGGCGAGCACGCCCGGCTGCCCTGCGGCGCTGCGCGCCACGGCGGGCCACCCGCTCAACTCGTCGTCTTCGCCGCTGATCTGCACATGCGCAGCGACGCCGAGGATGCGGGTTCGCAATTCGGTCTGAAATCCGTTCATCACCGAAAGCACCACGATCAACGCCGCGACGCCGAGCGCGATGCCGGCCATCGAGATCATCGAGATGAAGGAAATGAAGCGGTTGCGCCCGGCGCCCCGCCGCTTGGCGCGGGTGTAACGCAGACCTATGAACAGTTCGTATCGCATTTCTCAATCACGGCTTACCCGACTCTTCAAATTTTCATGGCAAATTGAGCGAAGGACGCCCTTGGGGGATTTACAAGGGGAGTGGCCCCCTTGTTCCCACTCGGGGGATATACAAGGGGAATCCCCCTTGTTCGTGCGAATGCCTTTGCCGCCATCGGAGCGACACAGGCCTGCATTCGGATAGTCCGGCGTCAAGGAAGGGTCGCATGTTAGCATCGCCGCCCATGCCTGCCCCCGCCTTTACCCTGATCGTCCCCGGCCTGCTCTGGCCGCGCCCGGCGCTCGACGATACGGTGCGGGGTCTCCGCCTGCCGGGGCTGGAACGGTTGCTGCGCCTGGGCATGGCAACGCGTGCCACGCTCGATGAAAGCGACTGGTGGCGCGACCGCTTCGCCCTGCCCGCGCCCCTGCCCGCCGCCGCGCTGCGCCTGCTCGATCTCGGCGGCGAGCCGGGCGATCTGGAATGGGCCTGTCTCGATCCGATCCACCTCGCTTTCGGCCAGCAGGATGCGACGCTGGCCGATCCGGCCACCCTCGCCCTCGACGCCACCGCCGATGCCGCCCTGTTCGCCGCCATTGCGCCGCTGTTCGCCGGCCTCGGAACCCTGCATGCAACCGCCCCCGGCTGCTGGCACATCGCACCGCGCGTAGCGCTGCCGCCGCTGGCGGACATGCTGCATGGCGGACTGTCCGGGCGCCACCTGCTGCCCCCGGGCGACGCCGGGAAACGCTGGCGCCAGGCGCTCAACGAAGCGCAGATGCAACTGCATACCCTGCCGCTCAACCAAGCGCGCGAAACCGCCGGCATGGCCCCCATCAACAGCCTCGCACTATGGGGTGGCGGACGCCTGCCGGCGCGGGCCGCGAGCAATTTCGGCGGGCTGCTCGCCGACGATGCGGTGCTGCGCGGCCTCGGCCGGCTGGCTGGATGCGCCACTGCACCGCTGGGCGACGGATTCGATGCCGAAGCAATTTCCGGCCGTACCGTCGTTGCCCGGGTGGGCACCCTGTCCTCGGCGACCCTGCAACACGATGCGCTGCGTTGGCGGGAAGCGCTGCAAGCGCTCGAAGCCCGCTGGATCGCACCGGCGCTCGCCGCGACCGACCGCGGCGAGCTCGGCGCCTTCGCGCTGATCGGCTGCGGCGACGGCACGGCGCTGACGCTGCGCTACGCAGGCCGCGACCGCTTGCGCTTCTGGCGTAGGCCGGCGCCGCTGACGGAGCTGTACCCATGACCCGGGTGGTGGTACGCGAGGCGCCGCTGCGCGCCGCCTGGGCGCTCGAACAAGCCGGACTGCCGCCGCTGCTGGCGCGGCTCTACGCGGCGCGCGGCATCCGCTCCGCCGCGGACGCCGACACGCGCCTGGCCGGCCTGCTGCCGCCGGACGGCCTGAAGGGTGCGGCGGCAGCGGCACACTTACTCGCCGACGCCTTCGCTGCCGGCCGCAAGCTGCTGATCGTCGCCGACTACGACTGCGACGGCGCCACCGCCTGTGCCACGGGCATTCTCGGCCTGCGCGCGCTGATGCGAGCGTCCGGCGCCGCAGCGGCCAGCGTCGACTACCTGGTGCCAAACCGCTTCGAAACCGGCTATGGCCTCTCCCCCGAAGTAGTGGAACAGGCGCTGCGCCACCGCAACGGCAAGCCGGACATCCTGATCACGGTGGACAACGGCATCGCCAGCGTTGCCGGCGTCGCCGCGGCCAAGGCCGCGGGTATGGCGGTGCTGGTCACTGACCACCATCTGCCCGGCGACGAACTGCCGGCCGCCGATGTGATCGTCAATCCCAACCAGCCGGGTTGCGACTTTCAAAGCAAGGCCATCGCCGGCGTCGGCGTGATGTTCTACGTGCTGCTGGCATTGCGCGCCGAACTGCGGCGTCGCGGAGCGTTTGCGGCTCAAGCGGAACCGAACCTGGCCGAACTGCTCGACCTGGTGGCGGTGGGCACCATCGCCGACGTCGCCGCGCTCGACCGCAACAACCGCATCCTGGTCGCCCAAGGCCTGGCGCGCATTCGCGACGGCCGGCTGCGGCCGGGGCTGACGGCCTTGTTCCGGGTCGCCGGGCGCGATCCGGCGAGCGCCGGCAGCTTCGATCTCGGTTTCACCGTTGGCCCGCGCATCAATGCCGCCGGCCGCCTCGGCGACATGGGTGTCGGCATCGAATGCCTGATCGCCGACGACATGAATCGCGCACTCAACATCGCACAGCAGATGGACGCGCTGAACCGCGAACGGCGCGAGATCGAAAACGGCATGAAGGACGACGCCAACCTGCTGCTGGCGACCATCGACGCCGGCGAACAACCGGCGCTGAGCCTGTTCGATCCGAGCTGGCACCAGGGCGTGATCGGCATCCTCGCCGGCCGGCTGAAGGAAAAGCTGCACCGGCCGGTGATCGCCTTCGCCCGCGGCGCCGAAGGCGAACTGAAGGGATCGGGGCGCTCGATTCCCGGTTTGCACCTGCGCGATGCACTGGATCTGGTGGACAAGCGCCATCCGGGCCTGATCCTGCGTTTCGGCGGACATGCCGCCGCCGCCGGACTGGCCTTGCGCGAAACCGACCTGCCGCGCTTCACGGCAGCGTTCGAGCAGGTGGCGCGACAACTACTGTCGCCGGCCGACCTGACGCGCACGCTGGAAGTCGATGCCACGCTGGAGAGCGCCTGGTACAGCCTCGAAGCCGCCAAGATGATCCAGGGCGGGGTCTGGGGTCAGGGCTTTCCGCAGCCGCTGTTCGCCGAACGCTTCGAAGTGGAATCGCAGCGGCTATTGCAGGAAAAACACCTCAAGCTGCGCCTGCGCCTCGGCAATGTGCGCCACGAAGCGATTTGGTTCAATGCGGGGCAGCCGGTTCCCGAACGGGTCTTCGCCGCCTTTCGGCTGACGGTGAACGAGTTCCGCGGCGTCCAGTCGCTGCAACTGAACATCGAGCACTGCGAAGCCGATTGAATTAAACCGTCACCGCCGGCAAACGGAGAATCTGCGTTTCGATGTCGCCCGGCGCCAGCGGCCGGGCGAAAAGAAACCCCTGATACTCGTCGCAACCCAGCGCCTCCAGGTACTCGTACTGGCTTTCGGTCTCGACGCCTTCGGCGACGACGATGAGACCGAGGCTGTGGCCGAGCAGCACGACCAGCTTGGCGATATGGGAGTCGCAGGCAACCACGTCGAGGTCGCGGACGAAGGAGCGATCGATCTTCAGGATATCCACCGGGAAACGCTGTAGATAGCTGAGCGAGGAATAGCCGGTGCCGAAATCGTCCACCGCCAGCCGCACGCCGAGCGCCTTGAGCTTGTGCAGCGTAGCCAACGAACGGTCGACGTTGCCGATAATCATGCTCTCGGTGATCTCGATCTCCAGCCGCTGCGGATCGAGCCCGGTCTGGCTCAGCACCTTGGCCACCAACGCGGTGACGTCGGTCTGCTGTAGGGAGCGTGCCGACAGATTGACCGCCATGTTCAGGTCGCCGTAACCGGCGCGCGACCAGGTTACGGCCTGCAGGCAGGCGGTATTGAGGACGAATTCGGTGATCGGTTCGATCAGCCCGGTCTCTTCGGCAATGCCGATGAACTTGTCCGGCGGCACCCAGCCGTGCTCGGCGCTGTTCCAGCGGATCAGCGCCTCGAATCCGAGCGGCCGGCGGTCCTTGCCGATCTTCGGCTGAAAGTACACATGCAGCTCTTCCCGCTCCAGCGCACGGCGCAGGCTGCCTTCAAAAGTCACACGTTCGGTGGCCAGCGTGTTCAGGCGGTGGGTGAAGAACTGGTAGTTGTTGCGGCCGCGGCTCTTCGCCAGATACATCGCGGCATCGGCGTTCTTGATCAACGACTGGGCGTCGCCGCCGTCCGACGGGTAGAGGCTGAGGCCAATGCTGCAGGTGACGAACAACTCCTGCCCGGCGGCGAGAACCGGCCGCTGGATTTCCGTCAGTACGCGGTCGAGCACATGGACGATCGAGCCGACGGCGTAGTGGTTGTTGAGCACCAGCACGAACTCGTCGCCGCCGTAGCGCGCCACGGTGTCGGTGCTGCGCAGGCAGAATTGCAGGCGACGGGCGATCTCGACCAGCAGTTCGTCGCCGACCAGATGACCCAGGCTGTCGTTGATGTACTTGAAGTTATCGAGATCGATGAAGGCCACCACGGCGAAATAGCCGTTGCGTTCGGCGTGGGAAATCGCCTGTTGCAGGCGGTCGTTGAGCAGATTGCGGTTCGGCAGCCCGGTCAGCAGATCGTGGCTGGCCTGATGTTCGAGCTGCTCCTGGTATTGCTTGTTGGCGGTGATGTCCTGCACCGCGCCTTCGTAGTAAAGGAACTCGCCATCCGGGCCGAGCACCGAACGCGCATTCTCGGAAATCCAGATGACACTGCCGTCGCGCCGCCGGATCTGCGCTTCGAAACCGTGCACCGCGCCCGACTCGGCCATGATGCGCTTGAAAGCCTCGCGCCGCTGCGGGTCGACGTAGAGCTGGGCGCCGATGTTCTGCAAGTCGCCGATCAGCTCGGCGGCCGATTCGTAACCATAGATTGCCGCCAGCGCCGGGTTCGCCGAAAGATAGCGACCGTCGGCGGTGGTCTGAAAAATACCCTCGGTGGAATGCTCGAAGATGCTGCGGTAGCGGGCCTCCGCCTCGGCCAGCGCATCGCGCGAGTGGACCCGTTCGCTGATGTCCTCAACAAACCCCTCCAACACCCATTGGCCGCGTTCGTCGCAAATCCGGCAACCGCGTTCCAGCACCCATTTCTCGACGCCGTCCCTACAGCGTATGCGGTAGGAAACGCGGTAGCGGACGCCCTCCGCCACCGCGGCCAGGATCGTTTCCCTGACCGCCTGCCGGTCTTCCGCATGGGTGATGTCTTCATACGAAACCGCCCGGTTGCCGACCAGTTCTGCCGGGGTATAGCCGGTCAGCTCCAGGCATCCATCGCTGACCAGATGCATGGTCCACTCGCCGTCGATGGCGCAGCGGAACATCATCCCTTCGGCCATCTGCATCACCCGATCGAGCATCGAGCGCGTATCCACCGCCGGCCAGAACGCGTTGATCTTCTCACTGTCCGCCGCGGCGGGCGCGCGCCGCGCAACCAACCAGCCGGCGAGTGCGCTCGCGGCTCTCACGAAGCGCGCCCAACCAGCACCGAAGCGGCCCCGTGGTCCGCGCCGATGCCGTTGATTGTCAGCTTAAGCGTCTGGCCGCACTCCTCGATCCAGGCGAAGACGGCATCGATGGCGACGGTTGCCTGAGAAAAGTAGTCCTCCGCGGTGACGTCGACATCTTCGGCCGTCAGCATGCGCGCGCGCGTCAGGGTCGCCAATGCCTGCACGTTGCCTTGCGCGGCGCTGCCGCGGCGGCTGTCCTGTTCGACGCTACAGGCCTGACTGAGCAGCGATTCGGCGCGGGAGATCAGGAACATCAGACGCACCCGTGCCACCGCCGAACAGCGGCCGCGCGCCGCCACACCACTGCCGATAGCGCGCGCCTGGCCGAGACATTCGGCCAGCAGCGGCAGCCGGTGGGCGTAGTTGCGCACCAGCCCGAGCGGCAGGCGGCCGGCCGGCGCCAGCCCGACCCGCGCTTCGCCAAGTGCACCGAGCCAGTCGAGCAGCGTGGCGATCATCTGGCTGTGCTCGGCAATCGACTGCTCGACGCTGAGACCGGCGAGGTTGTCGATCAGGCCGCGCCACTTGAAGCGCAGCAGGTCGAATTCGTTCACCGTCAGGCAGGGCAGCGGCCGTTCGTTTTCCGTCACCACCGCCGTGCGCAGCGGCGGCAACAGCGCCTGGATCTCCGTACGCTTGGCGGCAAGCCGCGCACCGAAGCCGGCGTCGCCGCCCAGCCAGGCGCTGCTCATGCCGCGATGCTGCTGTAGATGGCCGATCAACCGCAGCAGCAGTTCGCAGCAGGCGACCGCGGATTCGGCCAGCACCGCCTCACTCTGCCCGCGCCGACGCCGGGCAAGCCATACCTGCAATCCAGCCGCACCGGCCAGAAGGGTCGCGCCTAAGGTCAGCAGCCAGTACATGTTTCGGTCCTCATCATTCGAATCGATAATTCAGCGTCGCCTCGGCGAGTTGCTTCGCCAGCTGGTCGAGGTAGCGTGAAAGGTCGGTGTTTTCGCGCACCAGCCCTTCGTTGCGATCGGCCAGCCGCGCCACCCGCTCGATATCGCCGGAAAGGCTCTGCCCGGCCACGCTTTGCTCGGCGCTGGCGGCCGCGATGTCGCGGATCAGGCGGCCGCTGTTGAGCGCACTCTGCTCCACGGCAAGCAGCGTCTGTTCGGCATTGCGCGCCTCGGCGACGCTGTGGCGGGTGCGCGCGTTGGTCTGTTCCATGGAATCGACAATGCGGCGGATATCGGCGCGGATATCTTCGATGCGCGCGGAAATGTCGCGCGTGGCGAGGCGGGTGCGTTCCGCCAACTTGCGCACCTCGTCGGCCACCACGGCGAAGCCGCGGCCGTGTTCGCCGGCGCGCGCCGCCTCGATCGCCGCGTTGAGGGCGAGCAGATTGGTCTGGTCGGCGATCTCGGCGATCACCTTGACGATGGCACCTATTTCCTGCGAACGGCCGCCCAGTGCGTCGGCCATCGACGAAGCGCCCGCTACGCTGCCCGCCAGATCGTCGAGGGTGCCGGCCAAGCTGGCGACGCTGCGCGCTCCGTCGCTCGCCACCTGCTGGGTCGAATCCGCCACCTCGGCCGCCTGACGCGCATGCTCGGAAGCCGCCGCCAGGCTGGCAGTCAATTCCTCCAGTGTCGCCGCCGAGGACACCGTGACGTCGCGCTGGACGCGCACACCGGAATCGCCGCCGCTGGCATTGGCAGTACTCTCGGTGGCTACGCTTTCCAGCTCATGAGCCAGCCGGGTGAACGCGGAAAATACCCGTGCCAGCGAACGGGCCATTGCATTCATCCGTTCCGCATGCAGCGCATAGCGCCCGACCCGCGCGGGCTCGATGCGCGCACCGAGATCGCCCGTACCAAGCCGCGTTACGAAGTCAGCCAGTGCCTCCTGCCAGGTACGGGTGTCGCGCATCTGGCGCAGTAGCAGCGCCGCACCCCAACCGCCGGCGGTAAGCAGAGCGGACCAGGCAAGCAACACCGGCAATTCGCCGAGCCAGGACGCCAGCAGATTGCCCGCAGCAATCCCGGCAGCGAACAGGCATGTCGCGGCCCAAAGCAATGTTCCGGTCAGGCGCACGCCGGGGGCCATAGCAGATGCAGTTGAGGTTGGGGCCATGATGGTTGGGACATATTTTTTGTTGTCGTTGGGATAGAGCAAAAATCCGGCCATGGGGCATAAAGCGTCCTCCCCCCTCTTTTTCAGGGTCTTTAGCCTCCATCGCGCGCCGCACCGCACAGGCCTGGTGCAGCCGCCGCACCGCGGCGATGCCTGGCGCACCGCGCTCGCTCGCGCACCGGGAGACAGCGCCCAGCCGCTATAATTCGCCCCCTTTTCAGGTCTGGAACCATCATGGAAGCCGAACGCATCAACAGCATCGCCTACAGCCTTTCCGACCTTGCCCAGCGTGGCGATGAACTGCGGAGGTATCTTTGACTACGCTGGCAAAGCGGAGAAGCTCACAGAACTGAACCGCGAACTGGAAGATTCGAAGGTCTGGGACAACGCCGAAAAAGCCCAGGCGCTCGGCAAGGAAAAGAAATCCCTCGAAGCGGTCGTGCTCACGCTCGACCGCGTCAGCCAGCAACTCGCGGACGCCAAGGATCTGTTCGATCTGGCCAAGGACGAAGGCGACGATGAGACGCTGGAGTCGGTCGAATCCGACGTGCGGGCCGTCGAAAATGAAGTGGCCGGCCTTGAGTTCCGCCGCATGTTTTCCAACCCGGCCGATCCGAACAACTGCTTCGTCGACATCCAGGCCGGCGCCGGCGGCACCGAAGCTTGCGACTGGGCCGGCATGCTGCTGCGCCAATACCTGAAATACTGCGAACGCAAGGGCTTCAAGACGGAACTGCTGGAGCAGACCGACGGCGATGTCGCCGGCATCCGCAGCGCCACGATCAAGGTCGAGGGCGACTACGCCTACGGCTTTCTGCGCACCGAAACAGGTGTGCACCGGCTGGTGCGCAAGAGCCCCTTCGATTCGTCCGGCGGCCGCCACACCAGCTTCGCCAGCCTGTTCGTTTCGCCGGAAGTGGACGACTCGATCGAGGTGGATATCAACCCGGCCGATCTGCGCATCGACACCTTCCGCGCCAGCGGCGCCGGCGGCCAGCATATCAACAAGACCGATTCGGCAATCCGCATCACCCACGCACCGAGCGGCATCGTCGTGCAGTGCCAGAACGACCGCTCGCAGCATCGCAACAAGGCCGAAGCCATGGCGATGCTGAAATCGCGGCTCTACGAACTGGAGCTGCGCAAGCGCCAGGCCGACGCCGACAAACTGGAAGCGGGCAAGACCGATGTCGGCTGGGGCCACCAGATTCGCAGCTACGTACTCGACAACTCGCGCATCAAGGATCTGCGCACCAATGTCGAAATCTCCAACACGCAGAAGGTACTCGACGGCGACCTCGACGCGTTCATCGAGGCCAGCCTGAAGCAGGGCGTGTAACCCGCCCTGCGGCGACGGTCAATGCGCCGCCGCGTCGGCGGTTGCGGTTGCGGTCGCGGCCCGAGCCGCCTTGGGCGGGCGGGCAAACCAGACGAGCAGCATCAGCACGACGAAGAGACCAGCGGAAAAATAGAAATAGTCGCTGGTCGCCAACATCACCGCTTGATGGTCGGCCAGGCGGTCGAGCACGGCCAGATCGATGGGCGCATCGATGCCGACCGCATGGATCGCGGAAAGCGTGTCGGCGGTGACCGGCGAGAACGGTGTCACGTTCTCGACCAAGGTGCTGTGATGGTACGCCGTGCGCCGTTCCCAGAGGGCAATACTCAGCGAAACGCCTATGCCGGCCCCGAGATAGCGGGTAAACGACATCAAACCCGAAGCGCTGGCGATCATGTGAGGCGGCAGGCCGGCCAGGGTCAGCGTGGTCAGCGGCACAAAGAACGTCACGACGGCGATGCCTTGGATCACCCGCGGAACGACGATATTCGATACCGCGACATCGGTGTTGAAACCGCTGTACCAGTACGAAATGGCGGCGAATACGCCGAACGACACTGTGCCCCACAAACGCAGGTCGAAGCGGTGCATGTGACGCGCCAGCGACGTGGATAGCAGCAACGGCAGGATGCCGATCGGCGCAGTGACCAGCCCCGCCCATGTCGCCGTATAGCCCATGTTGGTCTGTAGCCACAGCGGCAGCATAACGATATTGCCCATGTAGGCCATGTAGCCGATGCTGATCACCACGGAACCGAAGAAGAACGTGCGTCCGCCATAGAGATGCAGGTCGACCACTGGATGTTGCTCGGTCAACTCCCATGCGATGAGGAACGTCAGCGCCACCACGGAGACGACGGCAAGGGCAATGATCTCGCTCGATTCGAACCAGTCGAGTTCGTTGCCCTTGTCGAACATGATCTGCAACGTGCCGACGCCGACGATCAGCAGGACCAGGCCGACCGTATCGATCGGCTGGCTTACCCTGACCGTTTCCCGATGTTTGAGAATCTGCCAGGTCACAAACGAGGCCAGCACGCCGATCGGGAGATTGATGTAGAAGATCCATGGCCAGCTGAAATTGTCGGTGAGCCAGCCACCCATGATCGGCCCCATGATCGGTGCGACGACCGCCGTCATCGACCACACGGCGAGGGCGAAGGTCTTGCGCTCGGGGGGGTAGTTGGCGATCAGCAGGCTTTGCGACAGCGGAATCAGCGGCCCGGCGACGGCCCCCTGCATCACCCGTGCGGCGATGAGCAAGGGCAGATTGGGCGCCAGCCCGCAGAGCCATGAGGCCAGCGTGAACAGCAGACAGGAGAGGACGAACAGCCGCACCTCGCCGAACCGCCGCGACAGCCAGCCGGTCAGTGGCATGCCGATGGCGCAGCTGACGGTGAACGAGGTGATCACCCAGGTGCCCTGGTTCGGGCTTGCCGCAAGATCGCCGGCGATGGCGGGAATCGAGACGTTGGCGATCGAGGTGTCGAGCACCTGCATGAAAGTTGCCAGACCGAGCGCCAGGGTCAGCAGGATCAGTGGCGTGCCATGCAGCGGAGGCGGAGGCGCTTCCACGCTCAATCCCGATCTCCGCGATTGGCGGCGACGATCTCACGTACCCGCCGGTCGGCCTCCTTCTCGGCGCTGTCGTCGGACGGAACGCTGTAGTGCCCGGCTACCGCTGCGCTCGCCAGCGCAGCTCCGGACATATCGCGGGTATCGACATCGGCATGCAGCGACAGGCCGACGCGCAGCGGATGTTCCGCCAGCTCCTTGGCGTCGAGCGAAACCCGTACCGGCAGCCGCTGTACGATCTTGATCCAGTTGCCGCTGGCATTCTGCGGCGGCAGCTGGGAAAACACCGCGCCGGTTCCCGCCGACACGCCCACCACCTTGCCGTGGAACTCGACCGCGCTGCCGTAGAAGTCGGACTCGATAGTCACCGGCTGACCGATGCGTATGCGGTGGAGTTGGTCCTCCTTGAAATTCACGTCGGCCCACAATTGATCGAGTGGAACCACCGCAAACAAGGGTGCCCCCGTCACCACCTGCTGCCCCACCTGAACCCCGCGCTTGGCCACGTAGCCGCTGCCCGGCGCACGCACTTCGCAACGCGACAGCGTCAGGTAGGCCTCGCGCAGACGTGCGGCGGCCTGGCGCACCGCCGGATGCGAATCGATCTGAGTTCCGCCTACCGCAGCCCGTGCCGATGCCAACTGGGCCGCCGCCAGTTTCATCTCGGACTGGGCCTTGCGCAGGGCGCTGCGCGCATGTTCGAGTTCTTCCTGCGAAATCGATTGGTCGGCGGCGGCGCCGTTGCGGCGTGCGGCATCGGCTTCGGCCTGGACCAGCGCCTGCTCCTTCAGTGCCAGATTGGCCTGATACTGATCCACCGAAAAAAAATTCTGCCGCACCCGGCGTATCGCATCGGCCAGCTCGGCTTCGGCCCGCGACAGCGCGACGCGGGCGTCGGTGTCGTCGAGCCGGACCAGCACCTGTCCAACGCGGACGAAATCGGTGTCGTCGGCCAGCACCGCGACGACGGTTCCGGAAATGCGTGGCGTGATGCGCAACAGATTGCCGGCCGCATAGGCATCGTCGGTGGTCTCGTGATAGCGGGCACTGAAGCCCCAATAAAGTCCGTAGCCGATGCCGGCAAGGGCGAAGGCGACGGTCAGCGCGACAAGGATCCGGGTGCGGTGCGGCAGTGCGGCGGGAGGGTTCATGTCGTTCATTCCTTGGACGTTTGGTAGCCGCCACCGAGCGCCTGGAACAGCGCCACCGTGGCGCGCAGGCGGGCGGCGCGGGTTTCGGCTTCGCTCTGCCGCTGGCCGAGGGCGGATATCTCGGCACCGAGCGACTCGCCGCGGCTGGACAGGCCGTTGCGGACCCGGCTGGCGCTCAGCGCCTCCGCTTCGACGGCGGCCTTGAGGGCGCGCTGCTGTAGCTCCGCACGTTGCGCCAGCGAGGCAAGAGCGGCATAGCTGTCGGCAACCTGGCGCGCGGCATCGAGTACGGTGCGGTTGTATTCGCCGACCGCAGCGGCGTATTCGGCCTCACGCGTGCCGAGGCGGGTTTGCAGGCTATTCACATTGAACGCCGGAATGTGCACCGCCGCGCCAAAGGCGCCGGTGCCGGCGCCGCGGGTCAGCAACTGCGAAGCGCTGCGGCTCTCCAGACCGACCAGCAGCATCAGGTTGACGTTGGGGTAGAACTCGGCCCGAGCGGCATCGCTGCTATCCTCCGCCGCCTGGACGCGCCAGCGCTGGGCGGCGACATCGGGACGGCGGGCCAGCCAATCGAGCGGCAGGGCCGCCGGCAGGGCGAGCGGCACGGGAAGCCTTGCCGTCGGCAGCGCATCCGCCTGCTCCGGATCGCGGCCGACGGCCGTGGCGAGCCGATAGCGCCAGGCGCGCATTTCGTAGTCGGCGCGGCGGGCCGAGTCCTCGGCCCGCGCCAATGACTGTTCGGCTTCGCGCAACGGCTGCGGCGAAATCAGACCGCGGGCCAGCCGGGACTTCTCGATGGACAATGCAGCACGCCGCTTTTCAACCAGCTGCCGCGCCATCTGTTCCTGTTCCTGCGCATTGGCGAGGGCGAAATAGGCATCGTTCACCAGCACCGCGATCGCCACGCACGCGGCCGCCTGCTCGGCCGCGGCCGCCCTGGCGGTACTGGTGGCGGCCGCCACCAGGGCGCGGTTGCGCCCCCACCAGTCGAGGCTGTAGGTGATACCGAGCGACACGTCGGCCAGGTTGTAGCTCTCGCCGGCAAACGGGGGCGGCAGAAAACCGTGTTCGCTGATCCGCGCCCGCTGCGCGGATGCGTTCGAGTCGTAATGGGCGCCGGCGTCCAGCGCGCTCTGCCGTGCCAAGCCCTGCGCCGCGCGCCGTCTAGCGTCGGCGACGGCAAGGCTCGGGTTGTGCGCCAGCGCCTCGTCGATCAGCCGGGACAGTTGGTCATCGCCGAAGGCGTCCCACCAGCGGCTTTCGCCTTCGCGGCGCGTCTGCTCCGGTACGGCGGTTTGGGCAACGACGGGGGTGTGCAATTCCGGCCGCGGCGGCAGATCGCCAGGTAGCGGCGCGCAACCGCCGAGCGCAAAGAGCGCCATAGTGATCGGGACGACAATGCGCTCAAGCCGCATTTGCATCGTTGCCCTCCTCAAGTTTGACCAACAGCTTGCGCAGCAGCCGATTCATCTGCGCCTGTTCCTGCTGTGAAAAGAGGCTCCAGAGCGTTTCGGTTCCCTGCCAAAGGCGGGGAAGAATCGTTTCCAGCAAGTCGCGGCCGGATGGGGTCACGGAAAGCACGATGCGACGGCGATCATCGTCGCTCGTATTGCGCTCGACCCATCCGGCCGCGACCAGTTGGTCCACCACGCGGGTCACGTTGGCTCGCGAAGCCATCAGTCCGTCGCTCAGATCGCAGGGGTTCAGACAACCGCCGTCGGCGGAAAGAATCATCGCCAGGGCAAGAAACGAGGAACCGTTCAAGCCGAACTCCATCAGGAACCGATTCTGCCGCTCCTGTAGCTCGCGGAAGACGTGCAGCATCAGCCGGTTGAGTACCACCTGCTGCAGCGGCATGCCCTCTACGAGCTGCGATGCCCGCTCGATACTCTGCTCGAAATAGGAAAAAGATTTCATTTGCCGATTTGATTGGCCTGCATGATTGTTGTAGATGATAACAATCAAATTCCGGAGCATCGTGAAATATCGATCCGTGGCCCAGGGCAAAAAACCGGTTACCCGTGACGAGGTTCCGGTGCCCCGGAGATACCCCTTCACCGGCGCATCGAGCCGATTGCCCTGACTCAGCGCGCAGTCTCGGACAGAAAAAACTTGCATTTGAGAATAATTATCATCTAAGATGAGAACAATTCGCATTAACGCAAAGAAGCCAACGCCCATGAACACCGCCCAATCTGCCGTCGCCGGCATCGCCGTTGAGACCGAAACTCCTCCATTGCAAGAGCGTTTGGGCACGCACCCGTCGCTACGGCCGACGCTCGACAGCCGCGCCATCCTCGCCGGCAGCGCCGAAGCGGTGATCGTTCATCACGGCGAAACCTATCGCCTGCGTGAAACGCGACAGGGCAAATTGATCCTCACCAAATAAGCCCGGCCAAGGACCCACCATGTACGTCTGTGTTTGCAATGCAGTAACGGAACGCGATATCGGCAGCGCAGTTGCCGAAGGTTGTTGCAGCCTGAGAGAACTGCGCGAGCAACTCGGCGTCGGCGCCTGTTGCGGCCGGTGTACGAAGTGCGCGCGCGACGTGCTGCACGAGTCCCTGCATGCCTGCACGCCCCATCGACCTACCGCCGCCAGGCTGCAACTGGCGGCCTGATCTGGAGAACATCATGAAAGGCGACAAAAAAGTCATCCAGCTCTTGAACAAATGCCTGGTTAACGAGCTGACCGCAATCAACCAGTATTTTCTTCATGCCCGCATGTACAAGAACTGGGGCTTCAATGCCCTCGGCAAGCATGAATACGAGGAATCCATCGAGGAAATGCACCACGCCGACACGCTGATCGAACGCGTACTGCTGCTCGAAGGGCTACCGAACCTGCAAGCGCTGAACAAGCTGCTGATCGGCGAGACCGTCCCCGAATGCCTGGCCGGCGACCTCAAGCTGGAACACGCCGCGCATGCCGACACCAAGGCGGCCATGACCTATTGCGAAAGCACTCACGACTACGTCTCGCGCGAAATTCTGCGGAAGATTCTGGACGACACGGAAGAACACATCGATTTTCTCGAAACGCAACTCGAACTGATCGAGAAGGTCGGCGTGCAGAACTACCTACAGTCGCAGATGGGAGCCCCGTCCAGCTCGTAATGCAGCACCGGGCGGCGCTTTCGCGCGCCGCCTTTCATAGCCAGCCAGCCGGGCCATCGCAGATGGCGGCAAGCCAGCCAAAGACCGTTTCCCCGTTCTCTTTGGAGGTTTGGCATGCCGTTCCTGCACCGTTTCATTGTCTCAACCGCCCTGGCCGCGGCGGACACGCCCCGAAATGGCTGCGCTGGAGCGGCTGGCCGCTGGTGGCCTTCATCCTCACCACGGTCGATGGCTAACTGGTGAGCGTCTACGACTATCCGCAGGCGGCGCTGCTGGTTCTCAGCGGCCTCAAGGCCGCCGTCGGCTGGATGTACGGCACAGGCATGCGCGTCTGGCGTTGTTTTCCGTGTCCGGTCTGTGGCGTTTTCGCATTGCTGGCGTCGCTAGCGGCTTCCTTGGTTTGGGTGTTCTTTGTCTGCTAGCGCCCTCTACCCGACCTCCGCTCCAGCGCTGAGTGGCTACGGCCTGGCCGTCGTCATCGCGTTCCACGGGATCATCTTCTGGGGCCTGCTACAAACGAAGATGGTCGCCCTGCCGACGCCGCTCGCCGTACTCACTGTCAGCCTGCTGCCGCCGGCGGCAGCAATCAAGCCGGAGCCGGCGATCGTGCCGCCGCCACGCCCCATGGAACGACCGCGTCCCATCCAATCGCCGATCCAGCTCACGGCACCCGCGGAGTCGCCGGCGCCCGCCATGCCACCGACGCCGGTGACTCCGCCATCCGTCACGGCCGCGCCGGTTGCAGCGGCCCCCGTGCAGACGACGCCGCGCTTCGATGCCGACTACCTCGACAACCCCAAGCCAGCCTATCCGCCGCTTTCCCGCCGCCTCGGCGAGCAGGGCCGCGTCGTATTGCGCGTCCACGTCGACGCCGACGGCCGCGCCCTCGATATCCAGCTCCACACCTCCAGCGACTCGTCGCGCCTCGACCAGTCGGCGGCGGACACCGTGCGCCGCTGGAAATTCATCCCTGCGCGCCACGGCCAGGAGTCGGTCGCCGCCTGGGTTCTGGTTCCGATCGCATTCACCTTGAAGGACTGACCATGGATCAAAGCCTGGGCTTCGCCCATTTCCTTGCCCATACCGACGGCATTGCCCGTTGCATCCTCGTGCTGATGATCGCCATGTCGATCGGCACCTGGTATCTGATTGTCACCAAGGGCATCGCCTCCGTTCGTTCGCGAAAAAAGAGCGCAACGTTCCTTGCTGCCTTCTGGGCCGCGCCGAGCCTTGATGCGGTAGCCCGCCATCTGCGCCAGAGCGGCGTCGAAGAACCCTTCTCCCACCTCGTCCACCACGGCTTCACCGCCGTCGAGCAGCACCGGGCCGGTCGCGAAGCTCTCGGTCTGGTGGACGCCGGCACGCCCGACGACTTTCTCACCCGCGCCCTCAAGCGCGCCATCGAGCAAGACAAGTCGCGCCTGGAGTACGGGCAAACTTTTCTCGCAACCGTCGCCTCATCGGCTCCCTTCGTCGGCCTCTTTGGCACCGTCTGGGGCATCTACCATGCGCTGATGGCCATCGGCATGAGCGGCCAGGGCACGCTGGACAAAGTGGCTGGCCCGGTCGGCGAAGCGCTGATCATGACCGCCGTCGGCCTCGCCGTGGCGATTCCCGCCGCGGTCGCCTACAACGCCTTCGCGCGCGGCAACCGCAACACGCTTTCGGCGCTGAACTCCTTCGCCCACGACGTCTTCACCTTCCTGGCCACCGGACTCAAGGCCGCCCCCCGGGTCGGCGACGTCGCCGCCACCTCGGAACGCATCATCGCCCGCGTCGCCGCGCGGGCGGACGCATAAGGAACGCAGCATGGCTTTCGCATCCCTGGGTGGCGACGACGACAACGAAGCGCTGGCCGAAATCAACATGGTCCCGCTGATCGACGTGATGTTGGTGCTGCTGGTGATTTTCATCGTCACCGCACCGCTGCTGACCCACGCGGTAAAGGTGGATCTGCCCAAGGCCAGTTCGGCCCCCAGCCTGACCAAGCCAGACAACGTGCAGGTGGCCATCGACGGTGCCGGGCAGGTGTATTGGAACGGCGAGGCCGTCGCACCCAAGGCCCTCACCGAGCAGCTGCGCGGCGCCGCGGCGCTTTCGCCCCAGCCCGAGTTACACCTGCGCGCCGATCGCACCACACCCTACGAAAAGGTCGCCGAAGTCATGTCGGCTTCGGCTCGCGCCGGGCTGACCCGGATCGGCTTTGTCACCGAACCGACCACGCCGAATTAGGTGCCCTTGACGTTTACCCGCCATCGATTTCACAACCCGCGGCAAGCCAGGCGATTTCTCCCAGCCAGCCATCTTCACTCTCAGGAGAAATTTTCGCCATGTCTTTCCAGTCCCGCATGAAACCCGCCGCTATCGCGGTAATGATCGCTTTCGGTAATGGCTTCGCCCATGCCGAAGACGCCACTCTGTCGCAAGTCACCGTGCAGGGCCAGGCCGAGCGTGCAGATGGCCCGGTCACGGGCTATCGCGCCACGCGCTCGGCGACGTTCACCAAGACCGACACGCCGCTCAAGGACGTCCCCGCGTCAGTCAGCGTCGTTCCCGCCGAGCTGATGAAGGACCAGGCGATGCAGAGCCTGGCCGATGTCATCCGCTACGTCCCGGGCGCCACCGCGCATCAGGGCGAAGGCAATCGCGATCAGTTCATCCTGCGTGGAATGAGCGCCGGGGCCGACCTCTACGTGGACGGTATTCGCGACGACGCGCAGGTCTTCCGCGACCTTTACAACCTGGAGCGCGTCGAGGTCCTCAAGGGCACTGGCGGCATGATCTTCGGTCGCGGCGGCGCCGGCGGCGTGATCAACCGGGTGCTGAAAAAACCGGTTTTCGGCCATGTTGGTGAAGCCAGCGTGACCCTCGGCGAAAACAATCAGCTGCGCGGCACCGCGGATATCGGCGGCAAACTGAACGACGCGGCCGCCTGGCGCCTCAATGCGATGAGCGAAGTCGCCGACAGCTTTCGCGACGGCGCCGACCTCAAGCGCTACGCGATCAATCCGAGCGTCACGCTCTTGCCCAGCGCGCAGACCGCGCTGACCCTCGGCATCGAACACCTGCGCGACGAACGTACCGCGGACCGCGGCTTTCCCTCGAAAAACGGCCGGCCGTTCGACGCCGACCCGGGCACGTTCTTTGGCAACGCCGACCAGAGCAAGGCGCACGCTTACGTCGATAGCGCCTACGCGACCCTAGACCACGACTTCGACGGCAGCATGCAATTCAAAAACACCTTGCGCATCACGCATTACGACAAGTTCTACCAGAATGTCTTTCCGGCGACCGGCACCGCCGTCAGTGCGGCTGGGCTGGTGCGGATCAACGCCTACAACAACGCCAACGACCGCACCAATATTTTCAACCAAACCGATTTGACGACGAAATTCACTGCCGGCGGTTTCGAGCACACGCTGCTCGCCGGCCTTGAACTCGGGCACCAGGACAGCACCAGCAAACGCAATACGGGCTTCTTCGGTGCAGCGACTTTCGCGGACGTACCGGTCGGTACGCCCAACGCCAAGGCAACCCAGTTTCGGCAAAACGGAACTGACGCCAACAACAACGTCAAGGCCGACATCGCGGCCGTCTACATCCAGGACCAGATCGCCTTGTCCAAGGAATGGAAGGTGCTCGCCGGCCTGCGTTACGACACCTTTAAGGCGAGCCTCGACGATCGGCGGACGTTGACGCCGGCGGTCGATCTCGAACACACCGACAAGGAGTTCAGCCCTCGCCTGGGCCTGATCTGGGCGCCGAACAGCGCCTCGACCTACTATGCGAGCTACAGCTATTCCTTCCTGCCCTCGGCCGAAACGCTGAGCCTGGCGACAAATACCGCCAGCCTGGAGCCGGAAAATGCGAAAAACCACGAGGTCGGCGCACGCTGGGACCTGCGGCCAAATCTGACGCTCTCGGCCGCGCTGTTCCGCCTCGATCGCAACAACGTGCGCAATGCCGACGGCCTGGGTGGCATCGTCCTCACCGGCCAGACGCGGAGCGAAGGGATAGAGATCGGCCTGCAGGGCAACGTCACGCGTAATTGGCAGGTCTATGCCGGTTACGCTCATCTCGACAGCCGCATTACCAAGGCCACTGCGGCAGCCGGCAACCTGGGCCACCGTCCGCAATTGGTGCCGCAAAACACGCTGTCGGTATGGAACAAGCTCGCGCTTGGCAATCGCTGGAGCGCCGGTCTGGGTGCGGTGTATCAGGGCGAATCGTTCCCCAATGCCGACAACGCTGTCAGACTGCCTGCGTTCACCCGGGCCGACGGAGCGCTGTACTACACCTTCGTCGACGGCAAGACACGGCTTGCGCTCAACATCGAGAATCTCTTCGACAAGAAGTATTTCCCGACCGCCGACGCCAACAACAACATCAGCCCGGGGGCACCGCGCAATGCCCGCTTGACGTTGAGCAAGACGTTCTAAAACGGACGCCGGCCGGGATACGCCCCGGCCGGCCGGACTGTGCAGCGGCGCTTATTGGCGTTAGGCGACCATCTTCAAATCGAACAACCGGCGCTTGAGGTTCAGCGCCTCGGGCAGCTTGCTCTTCAATTTTTCGAACCACTCGGCATGGAGCTTGAGTTCCTGCTTCCAGGCATCGGTATCGACCTGGGTGAGGTGTTCGAACTGTTCGCGGGTGACGTCCTCGCTGCCGCTCCAGTCGATGTCCTCGAACTTCGGAATCCAG
>JALNXH010000005.1 GCA_023230455.1 Rhodocyclaceae bacterium
CCATAGCGTGTCGCTCAGTCGCCAGTTGTCTTCTTTCGTCGCCAGTCCCATCGTCGTCTCCCTTCAGGATCGTGATGGAAGCTTTATCGGCAGAAATGCCATCTACTGAAATACGTTCTAAGTAGGCGTAGTTGTCACACGCGACTACGAGCACGCGCTGCCTGGGGTACTTCGCCTGATTCGGATGAGCCAAGATGTCCAGCACCCCACTGGCTTCGATTGAGACAACAATGCGCTCAAACGAAATACCCCGCTCTGCTTTGATGGTTTCGTTCTTCTCCGAACTCCAGCGAAATGGCTTCATAAAAACAGTCTACGCCGCTGTGTGCCTTTTGTCACCACATCACGCAGCAGCGATTCCAAAGACGCCCAACGAGGCTGTAGAAAAGTCGGTAAGGGCTACGGCCAATTCCGTTTCCGGGGTCTTGTGACCATTCCCACGAACGGGGGTGGGCTCAACACGAACAGGGCTGTGGGTGCTTCGACAAGCTCAGCATGACCGAAGGAAATACCCTGAAGGGCACACGTCCCCGTGGGACGAACGGGGTCGGACTCAGCATCAACGGATTATTCCGGGTTCAAACACCAACGGTCGCCAGGCGTTTTGCCTCCGCTTCGTCCTGCGTCAATTCCTCCAGCAAACATCCCACCGGCGGGCCGAGTGCGCCGCCGTCGCTTTCGAAGCGGACGAGATAGATTTCCTCTTCCGGTGCCGCTTCGGCGTGGCCGATGGTGACGACCATGCCGCGCGTGCCGGGTGCGGCGAGGAGGGCGTCGTCCGGCAGGTCGGGGATGCAGCCGTCGTTGTAGAGGGCTTCGCGGGCGAAGACCAGATCGCCTTGTTCGATGCGTGCGGCGGGTGCGTTCATCACCAACTCCTGTTGCGGTGCGCGGCGTCAGAACTGCTTGACGTCGATATTGAGGATCTGGATGCGGTAGGCGATCTGCCGCGGCGTCATGCCCAGCAGCCGCGCGGCCTTGGCTTGCACCCAGCCGGCCTGTTCCAGTGCGGCAACGACGCGTTCGCGCTCGTCGAGGCCGGGATCGTTTACATCCGGCGCCGGCCGCGGCGCGGCGGCCGGGCTGGCGGCCAGTGCTGCGGCGGGCGCGTCGCGCAGGCGCGGAATCTGGATTAGGTCCACATCGATGCGGCCGGATTCGGACATTACCGCGGCACGTTCCAGGCAGTTTTCTAGCTCGCGGATGTTGCCCGGCCAACTGTGCGCGGAGAGCCGCCGCTGCGCCGCCTCGGTAAGACTGATGCGGCGCCCCTGGCCGCTGCCGATGCGTTCGGTCAGGTGGCCGGCGATTTCCGGCAGGTCTTCCATGCGGTCGCGCAGCGGCGGCAGGGCAATCGGCATGACGTTGAGGCGGTAGTACAAATCCTCGCGGAAATCGCCGCTGTCCACTGCGGCTTCGAGGTCGCGGTGGGTTGCGGCGATCAGGCGCACGTCCACCTTCAACGTGCGCCCGCCGCCGACGCGCTCCAGCTCGCCTTCCTGCAACACGCGCAGCAGCTTGGCTTGGAAGGCCGGCGAGATTTCGCCGATCTCGTCGAGGAACAGGGTGCCGCCATCGGCCATCTCGAAGCGGCCGCGGCGCGAGCCCACTGCGCCGGTGAAGGCGCCTTTCTCGTGGCCGAAGAGTTCGGATTCGAGCAGGTTCTCGGGCAGCGAGGCGCAGTTGAGCCGCACGTAGGGGCCGCGCGCGCGGGGCGAGTTGTAGTGAATGGCGTTGGCGATCAGTTCCTTGCCGGTGCCGGTCTCGCCGCGGATCAGCACCGTGGTGTTCCACTTCGAAACCATCCGCACCTGGTCGAAGACGCGGCGCATCGGCGGCGAATGGCCGACCATGTTGTTGAAGCCGTAGCGGTTGCGCACCGTGCGGCGCAGGGTGTCGCGTTCTTCGGAGAGGCTCTTCTTTTCCTGCTCGATGTCGAGCGAGAGGCGCACGCTCTGGCCGATCAGGTTGGCGATCATCTCGACGAAGCGGGCGCGCTCCGCCAGCAGGCCATCGTCGGGGGCGTCGGGCTGCACCGCGAGGACGCCCTGTAGCACGCCGTCGACATTGATCGGCACGGCGATGAAGGGCAGCTCGCGCTCGTAAAGGCCGAGCCGGTTGAGGAAGCGTGGGTCGCTGCCGATGGCCGGCCGGGCCACCGTGCAGCGTTCCTGCAGGATCAGCCCGAGCAGGCCTTCGCCCGGCTGGTAGCGCACCGGTTCGTACTCGGCGTCGTCGAGGCCATGCACCGCATGCACCGCCAGACTGCCGGATTCGGGATCGACAACGCTGACCATGCCGCGCGAAAGATGGCCGGTGATTTCCAGTGCGCGCAGCACTTCGCGGATGTTGTGGCGAAAATCGAGGGACCGGGAGAGTACCTGGCTGACCCGGAACAGGGTGTCGAACTGGGTGCGCAGCAGATCGGCGGGCGAGGAAGGCAGCGGCATGGGCGGGCCTCAGCGCGAAACCGGCAGCACGACGCGGACGCGGCAGCCGCGGCTGACGTCGGGGTCGATGGAGATGGTGCCGCCGTGGTCCACGGCCGCCTGCTGGGCGATGGCGAGGCCGGTGCCCATGTGCCGGCCCTGGCCCTGGCGGGTGGTGAAAAAGGGCTCGAACACCTTCAACTGCAATGCGGACGGAATGCCGGGGCCGCTGTCCTCGATCAGTACCTCGATGTTGCCGAGCAGGGCGCGGGTGGTCACCGTCAGTTCGCGCTCGCGCCAGCCGCGCAGGCTCATGGCGTCGATGGCGTTGTCGATCAGCGATTTGAACAGTGCCAGCAGGGCGCGCGGGTAGCCGCGCACGGCCGGCAGCACGGCCTGCGGTGTCCACGCCACGCTGATGCCTTCGGCCAGCAGCCGCGGTGTCGCCAGGTCGAGCACGCTGCGCACCAGTTCGTTGACGTTGGCGGCAGTGGCGGCTTCGACCTGTTGCGGCGGAATCATCGCGCGCAGCTTTTCCAGTGCCGCGCTGCCGCTCTGCACCGCTTCGGCCAGCGCCGCCGCCATCGGGTCGCCGGCGCTGCGGCGGGAGAGCATGCCGACCGCCGAGGCGATCATGTTGAGCGGGCCTTCGAGCTGGAACACGGCGGCGGAGAGGCTTTCGCGCAGCGCGTTGATGCGTTCCTCGTCGGCCATCATGGCTTGCAGCGTGGCCATCCGCGCCTTCTCCTGCTGCAGGCGCAGGCGCGTGGTTTCCGTGGCCACCAGCAGCAGATAGGCGCGCCCCGCGCCGGCAAAGAAGGCGTCGGCGCGGTCGTCGTCCTCCTTCACCCAGACGCCGGAGCAGGAGAACCAGCGCGGCGCTTCGGCGGCGCGGCCCTCGATCCGTACCTCGCGGTCGAGGAAGGCGTAGCCCTCGCGCGGCGCGCCTTCGCTGCTGTTTTCGGCGCGTACCGACGCCAGCAGCAGGGCGGCCGGTTCGGCCATGTCGAGGTCGGCCATCAGCGCCTTGTAGGCGTGGTTGTCGAGTACCACCTTGTCGTCGGCGTCGAGCAGCGCCAGCACCATCGGCGCGCCGTCCACCACCGATTCGATCAGTGCCTTCTGGTTGCGCACCTGGCATTCGAGGCGATGCATCTCGGTCACGTCGCGGTGCATGCCGAGGTAATTGACCACGCTGCCGGAGGCATCCACCACCGGGGTGATGGTCAGTTCGGCCAGGTACTTGCGGCCGTCCTTGCGTCGATTCACCAGCCGTCCGCTCCATGGTTTGCCGCGCGAGATGTGTTGCCACAGTTCGCGATACACCGCGGGCGGCGTGGTCTGGTTGGAGAGGATCGATTCGTTGTGTCCCAGCGCTTCCGCCGCCGTATAGCCGGTCACTCGCGAGAAGGTGGGATTGACGTAGACGATGTTGGCGTGCGGATCGGTGATCGAGATCGCCAGTTCCGCCTGGCTCACCGCCTGCTCGAACACCGACCCGGCCAGACCGCCGCGGCCGCCGCTGCAGGCGGCCGGAATCGAATGCAGATCCCCTGCGGTGGACGGCTTTTTCTTCATGGCGGCGGCTCCGGATAGACGTGGTTGACGCCTTCTAAGCAGAATCGATGCCACTTTGTCGGATAGGCGACAAAACGCTCGGACGCAAAAATCGCCTCCCGCCGTTGTGCGCTTTGTCGGACTTGCTACAGCGCTTTGTCGCCCGCTCCGGTGGGGCGCGGCGCAGCGAATCCCGCGGCCATGCGCCGTTCTGGCGAATCGCGGCGGTGCGATGACCCTATTCGGTGCAATGGCATGGATCGTGCAGAAGGAGGGTGCCTGTTCGACACACCGGACACACCGAATTGAGCGCCGCCATGAGCACCTACCTCCTGATGCTGGTTTCCACCGCCCTCGTGAATAACGTGGTGCTGGTGAAATTCCTCGGCCTCTGTCCGTTCATGGGCGTCTCGAAACAGATGGATAGCGCCATCGGCATGGGCCTCGCCACCACCTTTGTCATCACCCTCGCCACCGCCGCCTGCTGGATGCTCGAACACTGGGTGCTGGTGCCGTTCGACATCGTCTATCTGCGCATCCTCAGCTACATCCTGGTGATCGCCGCCACCGTGCAGTTCGTCGAGATGGTGGTGAAGAAATCTGCCCCCGGCCTCTACCAGACCCTCGGCATCTACCTGCCGCTGATCACCACCAACTGCGCGGTGCTCGGCCTGCCGCTGCTTAACGCCCAGGAGCACAGCCCCTTCGTCTACAGCCTGCTGTTCGGCTTCGGTTCCTCGATCGGTTTTACGCTGGTGCTGGCGATGTTCGCCGGCATCCGCGAACGGATTGCCTTGTCGCGGGTGCCCGCCGCCTTCGCCGGGGCGCCGATCGCCTTTGTCACGGCCGGCCTGTTGGCGCTGGCTTTCATGGGTTTTTCCGGTCTGCCGACCAAGTGAGGGGAATGAAATGCAAAAGACAAACGCATTTGACACAGAGATTGGGTTTGTTTTTGGAGAGCCATCATGATTGCCGCGATTCTGAGTCTCACCCTGCTTGGTACGCTGCTTGGCTTTGGCCTCGGCTTTGCCGACCGGATATTCAAGGTCGAATCGAATCCGTTGATCGACGAAGTCGCCGCCCTGATGCCCGGGTCCAACTGCGGCCAGTGCGGTTTTCCCGGCTGTTCCGGGGCCGCCGTGGCGCTGGTCGAGGGCCGTGCGGCGGCGGCGGTGTGCCCGCCGGGCGGCAAGGCACTGGCTTCGGCGCTGGCAGCCAAGCTCAGTCTGGAGCTCGACTTGTCCAAGGTCGCCGACCGGGGCCCGCAGATTGCCAGCGTCGCCGAGGATATCTGCATCGGCTGCTGCCGCTGCATCAAGGTCTGCCCCACCGACGCCATCCTCGGCGCGGCGAAACAGATCCACAACGTGATCCGCGAAGCCTGCACCGGCTGCGGCAATTGCGTTGAGCGTTGCCCGACCGAGGCAATGACACTACAGCCGATTCCGTTGACCGTGCAGCATTGGGTCTGGCCGAAGCCGGCATTGGCGTGAGGATTTTCATGAGCACAAAGCCATCACGACCGTTCCTCCTGAGCGTAGGTAGCGGAGCGACCGGAGTCGCCGGAGGTGCAACGCGCAAGGCGTCCGAAGCCGCGAGTTCGCGGTGCTTCGACAGGTTCAGCATGACCGGCGTTATGGAGGCGCGAACGCCGATCGCGATGGCAAGGAGCACTCAATGGGTTTGATGGAGCGCTTGTTCAAGACCCCCGCCTGGGGCGTCCATCCCGACGACCGCAAGCAGCCGGCCGCTGCGGTGCCGCTGCGCGTGCTGCCGATGCCGGAGCGGCTCTATATCCCCCTGCTGCAGCACGTCGGCGCGCCAGCGCGGCCGGTGGTGCTGGTCGGGCAGCCGGTGCTGAAGGGCCAGTTGATCGCCGAGCCGGGCGGCAACATTTCGGCGCCGATCCACGCGCCGACATCGGGGACCGTGATCGCCATCGGCGATCTGACCGCGCCGCATCCGTCGGGTCTTACGCTGCCGGCGATCACGATTGCCGCCGACGGCGCGGACCGGTGGGCCGAACTGCACGGCTGCGACGATCCGTTCGCGCTGGCGCCGGAGGAAATCACCCGCCGCACGGCGGCGGCCGGCGTGGTCGGGCTCGGCGGCGCGACCTTTCCCTCGGCGGTGAAGTTCAGCCTCGGCAAGCGTCTCGACGTCGGCACGCTGATCGTCAACGGCGGCGAATGCGAACCCTATCTGTCCAGCGACGACCGCGTCATGCGCGATTTTGCCGACGCAGTGGTGGATGGCGTGCGCATCGTCATGCACGCCATCGGCGCCCGCCAGGCGTTGGTCGGCATCGAGGACAACAAGCCGGAGGCCATCGCCGCGATGCGCCGTGCCACCGAGGCGTATGCCGAGGTCAAGGTCTGCCCGGTGCCGGCACGCTACCCGATGGGTTCCGACAAGCAGTTGATCCAGACCCTTACCGGCCGCGAGGTCCCGGCCGACGCGCGCGCCGCCGAAGTCGGCGTACTGGTGCATAACGTCTCCACCTGCGCCGCGGTACATCGCGCCATCCGCAAGGGGATACCGCTGATCGAGCGCATCGTCACGGTCAACGGCGGCGCGGTGAAGAACCCGGGCAATCTCTGGGCGCCGATCGGTACGTTGATCGACGATCTGTTGAATTTCTGCGGTGTCGTCGAGGCGCCAGCGCGGCTGATCCTCGGTGGGCCGATGATGGGCACGCCACTGCCGCACGGGCGCACGCCGATCGTCAAGGGCGCCTCCGGCATCCTCGCCTTCAATGCTGCCGAAGCGGCGGTGCCGGAAGCCGGGCCCTGCATCCGCTGCGGCAGTTGCGCCAAGGCCTGCCCGATGGGCTTGCTGCCGATGGAAATGGCGGCGCACATCCGCGCGGACAGTTTCAAGGGCGCGGAGCGCTTCGGCCTTGCCGACTGCATCGCCTGCGGCTGCTGCGCCTACATCTGTCCGGCGCATATTCCGCTGGTGCAGTACTTCAGCCATGCCAAGGGCGAACTCTCGGCGCAAGAGCGGGCCAGCCTGCGCAACGACGCCACCAAGCGGCTGGTCGAAGCGCGCGCCGCACGCATCGAACGCGAGACGCAGGAAAAAGCCGCCGCCGCCGCACGTCGCAAGGCCGAGCGTGACCGGGCCAAGGCCGCCGCCGCTGCACTTTCGACCACCGTCACTGCGGAGGAAATCTCATCATGAACGACGCCCCACTGCTCCCACTTGCCGCCGCGCCGCCGGTCGCCGCACCCCATACCTATGCGGCGCGCAGCGTTTCCACGGTGATGGCCTGGGTCATGGCGGCGCTGACGCCGGCCACCGTCTACGGCTTCTGGCTCTACGGCTGGCCGGCGCTGTACCTGTGGCTGATCACCATCGGTTGCGCTGTCGGTGGCGAGGCATTCTGCCTGCGCCTGATGGGGCGTCGCCCCGGCCCGATCCTGCGCGACGGGTCGGCCGTGCTTACCGGTTGGCTGCTCGCCGTGTCGCTGCCGCCCTGGGCGCCCTGGTGGATCGGCGCGTTCGGCGGTGCTTTCGCTGCGATCTTCGGCAAGCAGGTGTTCGGCGGCCTCGGCCAGAATCCGTTCAATCCGGCGATGGTGGCGCGGGTCGCGCTGCTGATCTCGTTTCCGGTGGCGATGACCTCCTGGGTCGCGCCGCTGCCGCTCGGCAGTGCCGCGGCGCCCGGCGTGCTGCAGAGCCTGGCGATCACTTTCAAGGGCATCCCGACGGATTTCGATGGGGTCGCCAGCGCTTCGCTGTTGGGCTACAGCAAGACCGAAATGACGCGCGGCATCGATCTGCTGCATTCGCTGGCCCATGCCGGCGCGCCGGGCGTGGCCTGGGGCGGCTTCCGCCCGGGCAGCCTGGGCGAGACGGCCGCGCTGCTGGTCGCCGCGGGCGGTGCGCTGCTGCTCTGGCTGCGCATCATCAGCTGGCACACGCCGGCGGCGATGCTGGCCGGGATCGCGCTGCCGGCCGCCATCGGGCATGCACTGAATCCAGGGCAGTACCTCGATGCGACCACCCACCTGCTGGCCGGCGGCGCGTTGCTGGGCGCGTTCTTCATCGCCACCGACTACGTCACCTCGCCGAACACGCCGGCCGGCCAACTGATCTTCGGATTCGGCGTCGGCTTGCTGACCTGGGTCATTCGTACCTGGGGCGGCTATCCGGAGGGCGTGGCGTTTGCGGTGATGCTGATGAACGTGATGACGCCGGTGATCGATCGTTACGTCAAGCCGCGCGCCTTCGGCCGCGACCGTCGCGGCCGGCCGATCGCGGCGCGGAGGGTGAATTGAAATGACGCTTCTCGAACTGCGCGAGAAAATCGGCTACCACGCTTTGCTGCTGGGTGCCGTGGCATTGGCTGCGAGCGTCACGTTGGCCGGCGTCGATGGCAAAACGCGTAGCGGTATTGCCGCCGCTGAACAGCGCGACCTCCAGCAGTCGCTTGCCCAGGTGCTGCCCGAAGGTTTTGCCGACAACGATCTGCTCAAGGATAAGGTGAACCTCAAGCGCGCCGACGGCAGCGCCGTGGCTGTTTTTCGCGCCCGGCTCAAGGGCGAGGCGAAGGGTGCCGTCTTCCAGATGTCCGCCCGCGGCTATGCCGACGAAGTGGTGGTGTTGATCGGTGTCGATGTCGGCGGCCGCATTCTCGGTGTGCGCGTCCTCAAGCACAAGGAAACGCCGGGGCTCGGCGACAAGATCGAAATCGCCAAAGGCAATTGGATCAGGAGCTTCGAGGGCCGGTCGCTGGGCGATCCGACCGCGGCCCGGTTCGGCGTCAAGAAGGATGGCGGCGTGTTCGACCAGTTCGCCGGCGCCACCATCACTCCGCGCGCGGTGGTCAAGGCGGTGCGCGAAGGTCTGCAATTTTTCGTTGCCAACCAGCCAGCAATTTTCGCCGTTCCGGGCAAGGAGTGAACCATGGCCAGCTACAAGGAAATCGCCGAACAGGGACTGTGGACGCAGAACGTGGTGTTCTCCCAGTTGCTCGGTCTGTGTCCGACCCTCGCCGTCACCACCAGCGGCACCAATGGCCTCGGCATGGGGCTGGCTACCACCGCGGTGCTCGCCGTGTCGGGGATGATCGTCTCCAGTCTGCGGCAGTGGATCAGCCCGCAGGTGCGCATCCCGGTGTTCATCGTGCTGATCGCCGCGCTGGTGACATTGGTGGACATGGGCCTCAACGCCTATCTGCACGACCTCTACAAAGTGCTGGGGATGTATATCGCGCTGATCGTCGCCAACTGTTCGGTGCTCGGCCGGGCCGAAGCGTTCGCCGCCCGTGAGCCGGTATTCGCCTCCGGCCTCGACGGCCTCTCCATGGGACTCGGCTTCACTTTTGCGCTGACGCTGATCGGCCTGATCCGCGAGTTGCTCGGTGCAGGAACGCTGTTTTCGCAAGCCAGCCTGCTGCTGGGACCGTCGTTCAAGTTCCTCGAAACCACGGTGGTGGCGGACTACGGCGGCTTCCTGCTGATGATCCTGCCGCCCGGCGGCTTTCTCGTCCTCGGCTGCCTGCTCGCCGCGAAGCGCCTGTACGAAGCGCGCCGCGCCGTGGCGGCAGGGCCGCTGTCCCCATCCGCACAACCGGCCTGAGGGTTCGATCATGCAGATCAGCATCGCCTATTCCGAAGCCGACCAGCAGATATGGCTCACGACCGAGGTCTCCGATGAGGCTACGGTGCAGGAAGCCATCGCCCGATCCGGCATCCTTACCCTGTTTCCCCAGGTCGATATCGCGGCGCAGAAAGTGGGCATCTTCGGCAGGCTGGTAAAGCTCGAAGCACCGCTGCGCCCGGGCGACCGAATCGAAATCTATCGTCCCATCACCTGCGATCCGCAAACGGTACCGCGCCGCGAAGGCTTTGGCAGCGAGGACGAGTAAAGCGCTTCGAAACGCCGTCGCTCCTATGCTTCCGCTTTTGCGCCGTACTCAAGCGGGAAAACCTTGTCAAAATGCCCGCTTTTTCGAACTACTGAATAACCACGTCCGCCGCATGATGGCACCTCCAAGTCAAAGAGGATTCACCCATGACGGCGTACGAACAGTCGCTATTACATGACTTTCAGGAAACGCTCGAGGCCAATGCCGGACACCTGGACTCCACGGGCCAGGCCCTGTTAAGGGCCATTGGACGCGGCTCTCCGGAACTGTACGATGCCGTAGAAAAGTTGATGGACCGGATTTCCGGCTTCGCACCGGCAAGCGCCGAGTCAATTCATTGATCGATCTATCCCCGGCGGGGCTTCCCGCTCAAATGAAAACGCCGTCCTCGGACGGCGTTTTTCCGTGTGGAGCAGCGCCCATCAGCTTTCGTCGCTGACGCGGCGCGCACCGTTGTAGCGTTTCGCCCAGTAACTCTCGCGCATGTCCTCGATGCGGACCTGTCCGCCGGCGCGCGGCGCATGCACGAACAGGTTGTCGCCGAGATAGATGCCGACGTGGGAAAAAGCGCTGCGCATGGTGTTGAAGAACACCAGATCGCCGGGCTTGAGTTCGTTCTTGGCCACGGCCTCGCCGGTTTTGCTGATTTCCTTCGAGCTGCGCGGCAGGATCAGGCCGAGTCCCTCGCGGAACACATGGCCGACGAAACCCGAGCAGTCGAAGCCGCTTTCCGGGGAGGTGCCGCCGCGCCGATAGCGGATGCCGAGCAGATCGAGCGCTTGGTCGAGCGCGGACTGGGTCGCCGCCTGGGCCTGTGCGGTGTACTTCCTGACCAGTTCCGCTGCGCTCGGCCGCACCGGACGCGGTTCTTCCGCGGCGACGGGCTGGGAGAGGATCAAGGCAAGCAGGGCCGCCTGGAGCAGGGTCTTCGAACGCATGGGGCGGCACTATAACTGCATGAGGTAATACGGTAAACCCCTGGAAACTTGAACTATTTATTTCTGAGCGGCAATGCGATGGACTTTTTCCCGGCCCGCCGGCAGAATGGCGCCCCTCGCGAGGACTCGGCCGGAGCGGCTTCGGTGCCGTTTAGCAGATTCTTAGCGCATCACAGAATTAGGTGGGTTGGCAGAGCGGTTGAATGCACTAGTCTTGAAAACTAGCAAGGATGTAAGTCCTTCCAGGGTTCGAATCCCTGACCCACCGCCAAAACGAGAGCCCCGAGCCGCCAGGTTTCGGGGCTTTTTATTTGCCTTATGCCTTGGCGATGCAATGCGTAAGCCGATGGTGTTGTGCGCAGACTGTTAGTGTCATTGAACACCTACGATTGAGACGTGGCATAGACCACGCGCGTCGGATACGAGGCGGACTCGGTGTCGAATACTGAATTGACAAAAATAAAATCCGTTTTTATTATTGTCAGATGTATCAACAACGCCAACTTGCGCCTGTATTACGTCAAGCTCTTGCGGGGTTTCCCGCGATCCTATTGACGGGCCCCCGGCAGTCCGGCAAAACGACCTTTCTTCGGCATGAGGCCGGAGATCAAGTTGACTACATCAGTTTTGACGATCCTCTCGAACGCGACTTTGCTGCTGTTGACCCCGCAGGCTTTTTGGGTCGATTCACCGATCGTCCAGTGATTCTCGATGAGATCCAGTACGTACCAGCGCTACTGTCACATCTGAAGAGGCGTATCGATAATGAGCCTGGCCTATGCGGTCGATGGCTACTGACAGGATCGCAACAATTTGGACTGATGCGTGATGTCAGCGAATCACTCGCTGGCCGGGTCGCTATTTTGGAATTACCGCCATTCTCGCAAGCAGAATTCGCACGACCTGATTTGGAAGATGTTTTGTGGAATGGCGGCTATCCGATTCCGGCAATGCATCCGGAGCGGCGCGACATCTGGCTGCGAAGCTACGTTTCTACCTACATTGAGCGTGATGTCCGGCAAATTCGCAATATCCCGGACCTGAGGGTGTTCAATCAATTTCTCAATTTGGCAGCGGCTCGCCATAGCCAGGAATTTCATCCTGCCGACCTGTCGCGCGAACTGGGTATCACGCAGCCAACGGTGAAGTCCTGGGCTGGCGTGCTTGAGGCGTCGTATGTTGCGCATTTCCTGTCGCCATGGTTTCGCAACTATGGCAAACGAGTGGTGAAAACGCCGAAGTTCTATTTCTACGATGCAGCACTCGTCAACTTGCTGACACGTCAGCCGGATGCGGCCTCAGCACTCGCTGGCCCGATGGGTGGGCCACTATTGGAAGGCTGGGTTGTCACTGAAGCAGTGAAGACCTTCATGTCGCTGGGGCGGAAGCCTGACTTGTATTTCTGGCGATCCCACGACGGGCTCGAAGTGGATTTGCTCATCGTGATCGATGGCAATTTACAACCGGTGGAAATCAAGTTGACCGCGACCCCCGGTGCAGGCCATGTTGAACCGATCAATCGATTTCTTGCTGTGGCTGGCGACGAGGCAAGTAAGCAAGGGATCCTTGTTTGCCGAACGGAAACTGAGCGGGCGTTGCCGAATGGTCATATTGCCATGCCATGGCAATCATTCCCCGATTGGCTTCGCAAACGCTTATCCAGGGCGGTTGCGTGATCCATCCCCCGCAAAGGGGAGCGCATTTCTTGCGGTTTGTGGGCGGCTGACGAAACCCCTACGTCAGCTCCTTCCTTTCCGCCGCGTGGTAGTCCTTCTTCGTGCGAATTGGCTTCGATTCCATGGCTGCTCCTTCATATCGTTTCGGCGTCAATCCTGTCGTACTGCCGATGCGTGCCGACGAAACGCACATGCAGCAGGCCGGGGGAATACTTCGCCGCCACCACCAAGCGGTAGTCGTTGCCCTTGATGTCGGCCGGGGTTTTCCACTCCGCCCGGCTGGACAAGGCATACCCAGTCCGCGGAAGGGTTTCGGCATCCGGGTGCTTTTCCCGGAATTCCGCAATCTCGACAGTCATAGATTCCAGTTCGGCGGATACTGCTTCCGCCAGAACATCCCGTCTGCGGCGAGCCCGCGTTGAAAACCTGGAATCCGCGGGCGTCAGCGCCCCGGAACGATCGACGGGCCGTTCACCGCCAGCCACAGGCTTTCGCCGTTCTTCCGCTTCATGTTCAGGATCGCGCTGCGCGGCAGACCTTCAAGGTGGCGGGTGATAACGTCCATCACCCAGCCGTGGGTAATCACCAGGACGCGCGCACCCGCGTGTCGGGCGCCGATGTCGGCGATAGCGGCGAATATCCTGTTCGCGAAGTCGTCCATCGATTCGCCCTGGTCGAAGTCCGCGGCCGGGTTGCGCCTGAGAATCTGCTGTAACAGCAGCGGATTCAGCTCGCCCAATTCGGTCTTTGGCACGCCCTGGATCATGCCGAAGTGTCTTTCCTTCAGGCCCTCATGGCTGTAGGGCGGAGGTAGTTGCAATGCCTTGGCGATCACCTCCGCCGTTTCCCGGGCGCGGATCAGCGGGCTCGACCAGATTGCCGAGAAACCGGCATCGGCGAAGCCGGCTGCCAGTTCGTCCGCCTGGCGCCGACCGACTTCGTTGAGCGGCACGTCGGTCCAGCCCTGTAGGATGCCCGACATGTTCCAATCGGTTTCGCCGTGGCGGACGACACAGATGTGTGCGAAGCCATTCATGGGGACGATCTTACCGGACGCCCCGTGTCGGGGCGACGGGCGCGGCAAAGCAACGCGATTCGATTACACGCGTGTTACACGGTATATACGGAAGTTTTGCTAGAGTTCGTTTTTTCAAGCCAAGCTGGACCGGGCGATATTGTCGGCGACGCGAACTTTTTCCAGTTTTCGCGTCTAATAGAGCGTTACATAACTCGATGGAGGTTTTCGAAACCATGCAGACCGATTTCCAGGTGCTTTCTTCGTCAGGCGGACAGGGCGTTGCATCCCAGCAGCACCGTGTGCTGCGCAATACCTACGCGCTGCTCGGTTTATCGATGGTGCCGACCGTTATCGGTGCCGTGATCGGCACGACGTTCGGTGTATCCCTGATGGCGGGCAGCCCGATGTTGAGCCTGGTGTTGTTCCTCGCCGTCGGCTGGGGGATGATCTATGCGATCCAGAAAAACCGCAACAGCGGACTCGGCGTCGCGTTACTGCTCGGTTTTACCTTTTTCATGGGCCTGATGCTTGGGCCGCTGCTGGCGCACACCCTGCATTTCCGCAACGGCGGGCAGTTGATCGCCATGGCGGCGGGCGGTACCGGCGCGATCTTCTTTGCCTTGGCCGGCGTTGCTTCGACCACCACGCGCGACTTCAGCCGAATGGGCAATTTCCTCTTCGCCGGACTGATCCTGGTACTGGTGGCGGGAATCGCCAACGTATTCTTCCAATTGCCGGCGCTGACCATAGCTATCTCGCTGGCCGCGATCGTCATCTTCTCCGGCTTCCTCCTGTTCGATATCAACCGCATCGTTCAGGGTGGCGAAACCAGCTACGTTGCGGCGACGCTGGCGGTGTATCTGAACATCTACAACATCTTCACCAGCCTGCTGCAACTGCTCGGCATCTTCGGCGGCGAGCGCGACTGACGCTTTCCTCCGCCCTCCCAAAGCCACCTGCGGGTGGCTTTTTTATGCCCGCTCGAACAGGGCGATGGACTCCACGTGCGAGGTGTGCGGGAACATGTTGGCGATGCCGGCACCCTTCAGCGCATAGCCTTTCTGGTGGATCAGGATGGCGGCGTCGCGGGCCAGCGTCGACGGTTTGCAGGAGACGTAGACGATGCGTCGCGGACCTTCGTCGCCAATCGATTTCACCAGCTCGACGGCACCGTCGCGCGGCGGGTCGATCAGCATCTTGTCGAAACGGCCTAGGGCGGCAAGGCTTTCCGGGGTGGCTTCGAACAGATTGGCGACGGCGAATTCGCAACGGTTTTCGAGACCGTTGAGCGCCGCATTGGCGCGGGCGCGTTCCACCAGTTCGCGACTGCCTTCGATGCCGACGACCGTGGCGCCCGAACCGGCGATGGGCAGCGTGAAGTTGCCCAGGCCGCAGAACATGTCGGCAATGCGCTCGTCGCGCCGCGGCTGGAGCAGGGCCAGCGCACGGCGCACCAGCAGTGCATTGACGCCGTGGTTCACTTGGGTGAATTCGGTCGGCGAGAAGCGCAACGTGACGCCGTATTCCGTTAGCGAATAGCCCAGCGGCGGCGTCTGTGGCGGATGGAACAGATGCGCCGTCGCCGGACCTTTCGGCTGCAGGTACCAGACGATACCGTGAGTGTCGGCAAAATCGCGCAGTTTCCGTTCGTCGCCGGGCGTCAGCGGTTCCAGATGGCGCAGTACCAGTACGTGCTGTCCGTCGCCGATCGACACTTCGATCTGCGGCAGCCGTTCGCGGGCATCCAGCGCGTCGACCAGCGTCTTCAGATGAGGAATCAGCCGGGATACCGTAGGCGGCAGGATGCGGCACTCGTCCATCACTGCGACATAACTGCTGTGTTTTTCGTGGAAACCGACCAACGCACCGCCCTTTTTTGCCACGAAGCGCACCGACAGCCGCGCCCGCTGGCGATAGCCCCAGGTCGCGCCGGTGATCGGCGGGTAGAGCACCTCCGGTACCACCTTGCCGATGTGGCTCAGCGCGTCTTCCAGCACGCGCTGCTTTACCGCCGTCTGCGCCGAGGCTTCCAGATGCTGCATGCTGCAGCCGCCGCAGACGCCGAAATGGGGGCAGGCGGGCGTCACGCGCAATGGCGACGGTTTGAGAATGGCGGTGGCGGTGGCCTGTTCGTAGCTGGGTTTCCTGCGGTAGCTCGAATAGTCGACCGTTTCGCCGGGCAGCGCATCTTCGATGAAGATGACTTTGCCGTCCACATGGGCGATGCCGCGACCTTCATGGTCAAGGGATTCGATCAGGGCGTGGGGCATGGCGCGACGACGTACGGAACGTGCAGGAATGACGGGGCCGCGATTATAAGGGGGGCTGCGCGCCGGCGTGATCGGCGACGCCCGCTACTCGCCGCCGATCACGCCGGCGGCGTTGCCTGCCTGATTGCGCGTCCCTGTCGCTGTGGCGGCGGCATTGTGCTGGTTCGCCTCGACCCGGGTATTGCCTTGCAAGCGGACATTGCCGCGGCTGCCGCCCGCAGATCCACCGCCCTCTGCGGCGCCAGTCTGACTGTAAACCGGTGCGGCCTCCTGGCTGGCAACCCGGGCGCGTTGCCCTGCGCTGACGGTATAGCTGCCGCTGCGGTTGGTGAGGCTGATCTCGCCGCGTTCGACGCTGACGGCCAGCCCCTTGTCGTCCACCGTTGCGCTGTACTGGGTGCCGCGGATACCGATGGTGGCGGTGGGCGCGGTCACCGCATAACTGCTGTGACGGAGTTTGCCGAGCAAGCCGGTGGCCGTGCGAAAACTGCCGCGCAGCAGGCTGAACAGGCCCTGATCGCCGTCGCCCTTGCCGGAAAAGAAATAACGGTCGATGCGGAAGCGACTGCGCGGGCGCAGCATGACGATGCCACCGTCGCTGAAGCGGAGATCGGCATGGCCGCCCGGCGCGGTTTCCAGCAGGTCGCCCGCGTGCAGCGGGCTGCCTTTGACGGCGGCGATCGTCGTGCCGTCGGCGGCGATGATCCGGACGGTGCCCGCCACGTTCGAAATCGAGCCGGCCTCGACGGCCAGGGCAGGCAGGCCAAGCAGTGCGGCAGCGAGGAATACCATGAAGGCGAAGGCGATCGAATGGCGAAACGGCTGGGCAGTCATCGGCGGCGGGAGGGTTCTCGAAAGAGCTGCCGATGTTACTCCGCCTCCGTTCTCCCAGTCCTGCCGCAGGCAGCCCGGCGCTGACGCTATCGATCTGTTGTACGATTCCTGCTGTGACCGGCTTTTTTACCTGAACCGAAATGAAAGGACTCCATAGCGCCTTGTTCGACAGCGAAGCCGGCTTTCGCCAGGCGCTGGACACGGCCATCGCCGCCGCCGGGCATGAGATTCGCGTCTTCGACCGCGATCTGTCGCGCATGCGGCTGGAGGAACGCTCCCGTGCCGAGGCGCTGGAGAACTTCCTGGCCGCCGACCGGGAACATCGGCTGCGCATCGTCCTGCACGATCCCGAGGCCATGGAACAGAAGTGTCCGCGTCTGCTGGCGCTGCGCCGGCGCTTTTCGCTGACGCTGGAAATCCGCCAGTCGCCCGATCAGCTGCGCCATCTGGCCGACTCCTTCCTGCTGGCCGACCATGCCCATGCCGCCGTGCGCTTCCATGTCGACCATGCGCGCGGCCGCCTGATGCTGGATGCGGCGGAAGACGTGCATCCGTTCTGGAAGCGCTTCGACGATCTGTGGGAAGTCTCCCTGCCGTGCCTGCCGGCGACCCGACTCGGGCTTTGATTTCGTAGCCGGCGCTTGCTTTTTTCCGATAGCTGTATAAATATACAGCTATCGGAAACGGAGGCAAGCATGGACCTGAAACTCACCCCGCGTCAGCAGGAAATCCTCGATTTCATCCGCAACAGCCTGGAAGTGCTGGGCGCGCCGCCGACCCGCGCCGAGATCTGCAATGCCTTCGGCTTCGCCTCGCCGAATGCGGCCGAAGACCATCTCAAGGTGCTGGCGAAGAAGGGCGCCATCGTCATGGAGCCCGGCTCGGCGCGCGGCATCCGCCTGGTGGAGCAGCTCGGCCTGCCGCTGATCGGCTCGGTAGCGGCCGGCAGCCCGCTGCTGGCGGTGGAAAACCAACTCGGCCGGGTGCAACTGGGCAATCAGCTGTTCTCGCCCCGCGCCGACTACCTGCTCAAGGTGCGCGGCAACAGCATGACCCACGCCGGTATCCTCGACGGCGACCTGCTCGCTGTGCACAAGACCAATGAAGCCCGCAACGGCCAGATCGTCGTCGCCCGGCTGGGCGACGACGTGACGGTCAAGCGCTTCAAAAAGACCCGCAACCGCATCGAGCTGATCGCCGAAAACCCCGACTACGAAAACATCGTCGTCGACGGGCCGCTGGAGATCGAAGGCATCGCCGTCGGCCTGATCCGCAACGGGGATGCGCTGTGAGCGCCCTGGCGAAGGATTTATCCGAGGTGTTGGCGCGGCCCGACATCTGGCGCGGCGACCGCCTGGTGGACGCGCCGATCCCCGGCGTGCCCAGCGGCTTCGCCAGCCTCGATGCCCATCTGTCCGGCGGCGGTTGGCCGCGCGGTGCGCTGATCGAAGTTCTGCTCGACGGCGTCGGCCTGGGCGAACTTTCCCTGCTGCTGCCCACCCTGGCGCGGATCAAGGAAGAGGGCGGCTGGACCCTGCTGGTGGCGCCGCCGCACGAACCGCATGCACCCGCCTGGGCTGCGGCAGGGGTTGATCTGGCACGGTTGGCCGTGGTCTCCCCGGTGCGCCCGGCCGACACGCTATGGGCCATGGAGCAAGCCCTGCTCAGCGGTGCGCCGGAAGCGGTGCTGAGCTGGGCCGAGCAAATCGATCCGCGTCAGTTGCGCCGTTTGCAGGTGGCGGCAGCGGACGGTTCGGCGCTGGCCTTCCTGTTCCGCCCGGCGCGGGCGGCGCAGGAATCGTCGGTCGCACCGCTGCGCCTGCGCCTTTCCTCGGGGCATGAAGGGGCGCTGACCATCCACATCCTCAAGCGCCGCGGCCCGCCGCTGCATGCGCCTCTGCACCTGATCCTGCCGCGCCCGGCGCGCTGGCGAAGCCATGAATCCTCCGCCCCTCTGGCTGGCGTTGGCGTTTCCGCGTCTGCCGCTGGAAGCCCTCGGCGATCCGTCGTCGCCTGACAGTTCACTTGCGGTCGAGGAGGGGCGGCGCATCGTCGCCTGTTCCGCCGCGGCGGGCAGTGCCGGCATCCGGCGGGGGATGGGCGTGGCCGCCGCACGCACGCGGGTTCCCCAACTGCGCGTGCGGCTGCGCCAGCCGTCGCAGGAAACCGATGCGCTGGCACGTCTGGCCTGCTGGGCCGGGCGCTTCACACCGCGCCTGAGCCTGGCGCCGCCCGACGCCTTGCTGCTGGAGGTCGGCGGCTGCCTGCGTCTGTTCGGCGGTCTGCCGGCCATCCTCGACCGGCTCGCCGGCGAACTCGCCGCCCAGGGTTTTTCTGCCACCCATGCCGTCGCCGCCACGCCGCAAGCGGCGCTCTGGTTCGCGATGCAAATGCCGGGAGTGCGCTGCGACACACCCGCAGCGACACGCCAGGCTCTCGACCATTTGCCGTCGGAGGTGCTGCCCGCGGAGATCGCGCGCACCTTGCATCGCTTCGGCCTTCGCCGTCTGGGGGCGGCGCGCTGTCTGCCGCGCGCCGCGTTGGCACAACGTATCGGCCGCGAAGCGATACAGACGCTGGCCCGCGCCTACGGCGAGCTGCCCGATCTGCGCACCGACTTTGCCTTTCCCGCCCGTTTCGCCCAATCGCTCGAATTGCCGTCCGCGGTGGAGAACGCCGGTGCGCTGTTGTTCGCCGCCCGCCGTTTGACCGCCGCGCTGGCCGGCTGGCTCGCCGTGCGCAAAGCGGGCATCGCCGCCTGCTGCCTGCATCTGCGCCACCGCCAGGGCTCCACGCCGCTGACGCTGGCCTTCGCCGGGGCGACCCGCGACCCGCCGCGTTTCGAACGCGTGCTGCGCGAACGGCTGCAACGCCACGTGCTGGCCGCCCCCGTCGAGGCCCTGCGGCTGGAGGCCGGGACGGTGGCCGATCTGGCCGAGGAAAACGGCACGCTGTTCGCCCAGCCCGGCGATTCGCGTCACGCCATGGCCGCGCTGCTGGAGCGGCTGCGCGCCCGGCTCGGCGAGGCGCGTGTGTTCACGCTCGCAATGGCGCCTGACCACCGCCCGGAATGCGCCACGCGGCGCGGCGCCGCCGGTACGGCCGATGTAACGCCGCCGGTCCGCCGCCCGTTCTGGCTGCTGGCGATACCGCGCCGCCTCGACGAGATCGGCGGCCGGCCCCATGACCGCGGCGCCCTGCGGCTGCTCTCCGGCCCGGAGCGCATCGAGTCGGGTTGGTGGGACGACGGGGAGGCGGCCGGCGACCTCCGCCGCGACTATTTCATCGCCCTCACGCCCGACCAGCGCTGGCTATGGATCTTCCGCGAGGCGCGACTGGCGGGCGACTGGTACCTGCATGGCTTCTTTGCCTGACTACGCCGAGCTGCACTGCCTTTCCAACTTCAGCTTCCTGCGCGGCGCGTCGCATGCCGAGGAACTGGCGGCACGGGCGGCGGAGCTGGGCTACGCGGCGCTGGCCGTGACCGACGAAGGTTCCTTCGCCGGCATCGTGCGCGCCCACCAGGCGGCGAAGGCGGCGGGCATCAAGCTCATCGTCGGCGTCGAGCTGGTTCTCGGCGACGGCATGAAGCTGGTGCTGCTGGCGCAGAACCGGGCCGGCTACGGCAATCTCTCGGCGCTGGTGACGCTGGGCCGGCGCCAGGCGGAGAAGGGCGCCTATCGTCTGGCGCGGCAGGATCTGGACTGGGGCGTGCCGGATTGTCTGGCCCTCTGGATACCGCGGCATGGGCTTCGACAGGATCCGCCCGAACGGGAGTCAGATGATGCCCGCTGGCTGGCCGAACGCTTTCCGGAGCGCGCCTGGATCGCCTTCGAACGCCTGCTCGATGCCGACGATGCCGAACGCCTCGCTGCGTTGCGGGCGCTGTCCGCCGCCTCCGGCCTGCCGCTGGTGGCCGCGGGCGACGTGCATATGCACGTCCGTTCGCGGCGGCCCTTGCAGGACACGCTTACCGCGCTGCGCCTGAAAACCTCGGTGGACCGCGCCGGCCATGCGCTGTTCGCCAACGGCGAGCGCCATCTGCGTAGCCGGCTGCGCCTCGCCCGACTGTATCCGCCGGATCTGCTGGCGGAGACCGTGCGCATCGCCGCCCGCTGCACCTTCTCGCTCGACGAACTGCGCTACGAATACCCGGAGGAGATCGTGCCGCCGGGGGCGACGCCGGCGTCCTACCTGCGCGCCGAAGTCGATGCCGGGTTGCAGCGCCGTTACGGCGCGGAGGTGCCGGGCAAGGTGATGGCGCAGGTGGACCACGAATTGGCGCTGATCGCCGAGCTGGCTTATGAGCCGTATTTCCTCACCGTCTACGACATCGTCAAATTTGCCCGCAGTCAGGGCATTCTCTGCCAGGGCCGAGGCTCGGCGGCCAATTCGGCGGTGTGTTACGCACTCGGCATCACCGAAGTGGACCCGGCGCGGTCCACCCTTCTGTTCGAACGCTTCCTGTCGCGGGAGCGCAAGGAACCGCCGGACATCGATGTCGATTTCGAGCATCAGCGGCGCGAAGAGGTGATCCAGTACATCTACAAAAAATACGGCCGCGAACGCGCCGCGCTGACCGCCACCGTAATCAGCTATCGCACCCGCTCGGCGCTGCGCGATGCGGGACGGGCGCTGGGCATCGACAGCGGCCGCATCGATGCGCTGACCGCCTCCATGGCCTGGTGGGACAGTCGCGAACAATGGCCCGAACGCTTCGCCGCCGCCGGCCTCGACCCGGACAGCCCGCGGGTGCGGAAATGGATCGCCCTGGCGCAGAGGCTGGTCGGTTTTCCGCGCCATCTGTCGCAGCACGTCGGCGGCTTCGTCATCGCCCGCGACCGGCTCGACCGCCTGGTGCCGATCGAGAATGCGGCGATGGACGGGCGCAGCGTGATCCAGTGGGACAAGGACGACATCGACGCGCTCGGCCTGATGAAAGTGGATGTGCTCGCCCTCGGCATGCTCACTGCGATCCGCCGTACCCTCGACTGGGTCTCGCGCAAACGCGGCTACCCGTTCCGCATGCAGGACATTCCGGCGGAGGATGCCGCTACCTACGCCATGATCGGCCGCGCCGACACCCTCGGTGTGTTCCAGATCGAGTCGCGCGCACAGATGGCGATGCTGCCGCGGCTGCGGCCGAAGGAGTTCTACGATCTGGTGATCGAGGTCGCCCTGGTACGCCCCGGCCCGATCCAGGGCGGCATGGTCCATCCCTATCTGCGCCGGCGGCAGGGCAAGGAAGCGGTCGACTATCCGAGCGAGGCCGTGAAGGCGGTGCTGAAGCGCACTCTCGGCATCCCCATCTTTCAGGAGCAGGCGATGCAGCTGTCGATGGTCGCTGCCGGCTTCACCCCCGGCGAGGCCGACCAGCTGCGCCGCGCCATGGCGGCCTGGAAGCGCAAGGGCGGGCTGGGGCCATTCCGCGACAAGCTGCTCGCCGGCATGGCGGCGCGCGGCTACGACGCCGAGTTTGCCGAGCGCCTGTTCCGCCAGATCGAAGGTTTCGGCGACTACGGCTTTCCCGAATCGCACGCCACCAGCTTCGCGCTGCTGGCCTACGTCTCGGCCTGGCTCAAGCGCCACGAACCGGCGGCCTTCCTCGTCGGCCTGCTCAACGCCCAGCCGATGGGCTTCTATTCGGCGGCGCAGCTGGTGCAGGACGCGCGCCGCCACGGCGTCGAGGTGCGGGCGGCGGACGTGACCGCCAGCGACTGGCTGACGACGCTCACTGGCGAAGCGGTGCGTCTCGGCCTGCATCTGATCGCCGGCCTCGGCGCGGCCGCGGGCGAGCGTATCGCCGCCGCCCGCCGGGCGGCGCCTTTCGCCGACCTGGGCGATCTGGTGCGGCGTGCCGGCCTGGAACGCAACGATCTCGATGCGCTGGCGGCCGCCAATGCATTGGCGGCGCTTGCCGGCCATCGCCGCGCCGCCGCCTGGCGCGCGGCGGCGGTGCCGGTACAGCGCGACCTGCTGTTCGGCGCCGCGCCCGATGAAGCGGTGCCGGACCTCGCCCCGCCGCGCGAAGGCGAAGACATCGCGGCCGACTACCGCAGTCTCGGCCTCAGCCTCGGCCGTCACCCGCTGGCCCTGCTGCGCACGCGCCTCGAGCGCTGGCGTTACGCCACCGCCGACAGCCTCGGCACCATCGAGCACAACCGCCCCGCGCGCTGCGCCGGCATCGTCGCCGGGCGCCAGCGCCCCGGCGGTGCGAACGGCGTGGTCTTCGTCACCCTCGAAGACGAAACCGGGCTGACCAATGTCATCGTCCATCCCCGGCTGGTCGAGCGCCAGCGCCGCGAACTGCTCGGCGCCCGGCTGCTCGGCGTGCTCGGTGTGCTGCAACGGGAAGGCGAGGTGGTGCATCTGATCGCCCGGCGGCTTCTGGATCACAGCGATCTGCTCGGCGCGTTGCCGACATCCAGCCGCGATTTCCACTGAGCGGCGGAACCGCCGCAGCGATCGGCGTTACGGAATGTCCACCGCGGCGACGGCCCGCATCTGTAGCTTTGTCGGGGCGGACGTATTGGCGGCGCGCACGAACGTATGGGCGATGCGGGTCCAGGGGACCCCGGCGCGGTGCAGTCGCACGATGCCGGGCAATTCGACGCTGGCGTTGCTGAACAGCAGGGTGCCGCCCATCAGGGCGATGGCGATATGGATCGGCTTCGGCCGGTCGATGTCGAACGAAGCCAGCCCCGAACGTGCCAGATTGAGAATGCGCTGGATGTGACTCCAGCCGAAGGGCGTTGCCGGCGGCGTGAAGCTGAATTCCCGACCGTCGTCCTGCTGTAGGGTAATCGTGCTGCCGGTGCGTAGGCCGACCAGCAGGTTCAAGGCGTTGCGCGGCGAACCGGCGAACGGTGCGTATTGGCGGGTCAGACGCGCCAGTTCGGCCTCATGGGTGGTGCGGGGTATACGCAGGATGGGAGAGGGCGCTTCGTCCTCTGTCGCGCGCCGGGTGTCGAGCATAAGATTCATCGGGGGCTCCGCAGAAATCGGGTTTGAAAGCAGGCCGGAGCGGGCACCGCAGGATGCCCACGCCCGCTCCGGCCGTTCGTACGGCAAACGGATCAACGGCGCAGGCCGACGCCCAGGCCGAGACCGCCGCCGCCGTGTCCGCCCGCACCTCCTCCGGCGCTCCCGCCGATCACGCTGAACCGGCCATGGGTCGAGGCATCCAGGCCGGCCGCGGCGCGGCCGGCGTTGGCGGTTACGGCGGCGTTCTCGCCGGAACCCAACGTCACGTGGCGGCGTCCGCTGCCGCTTTCCTTGGCTTCGCCGCGGGCGGAACCGGTGACTGCAACGGATTGACCGGCTGCCGTACGGATGCCTCCGGCCCCGTCGGCGGCCAGGATGCCGCGGCTATTTGTGACGCCCGCCATCGAGTTGGCCGGACTGATCTCGAGCGCGTGGGCGATCTGCCCCCAACCCATGCCCTGGCTGCGCAGGGTGAGGATGCCCGGTAGCACGGTGGTCGTCGCTCCCGCTGCGGAGCTTGTCGCCGCGCTGGCGCCGGTCAATGTGCCGCCGCTGAGCGCCGTCTGGATTTGCGCCGGCGTCGGATCGCTGATCCCCTGTGCGGCGAGCGTTTGACGGGCCATGAACAGGGTGCGTTGAACTTCGCCCCAGCCCATCGCCTTGGTCGGCGGGGTGAATGTCACGCTGTCGGTCGCCGTTGAACTGCCGCTGGCGGAAAGCGTGATCGGGTTACCGTTGCGCAGTCCCGAGACCAGGTTCACGGCATTGTCGGTCGAGCCGGAAAACCCGGAGTAGAGATTGACCAGGCGTTGCGCCTCTTCGCCCTTGGGCAGTGTTGGCAGGCTGGCGCTGCCGGATGCGGCGACATCGGCGCTGCCGCCGGCGCCGACAGTCGTCACTGCGGCGGCGTGGAAGGAAAAACAGGCCGCGCTGGCGGCCAGCATCTTGATTGCGGTTCGATTCATGATGGATTCTCCTGGGGGTTGGGGTGGGGTTATGAACGGGCAAGCACTTTCTCGGTTTGCAGGATGATTTCCACTGCGGTGGCGCTGTCGTAAAACAGCCCCTGCTTGACCACCGAGCGCATGCGCGTGCTGGTGGGGCTCAAGGGTTCCAGTTCGATCGAGATTTCGCGATCATTGGCCTTGGCCACCAGCACTTCGCTTGTTCCCTCCTTGCGGCCCGACTCCGGCTTGAAGCCCATGCGTGTCAGTGCAGTGGAGGCCGCGCCCTTCACGCTCGCGCTGGGCAGCGTGAAGGTGCGATAGGCAATGCCGTTGAGCGTGTGCGATACGCTGGTCGAGGCGCCGACGCCGAAGGCGGTGATGGCCATCGGCTCACAGCCGCCGCTGACCAGTGCGCTGGCCAGCAGCAGCGCGGCATAGGGCATACGCAGCGACATGGATCAGGCCTGCGGAACGAGTTGGCCGTCGATCAGCTTGACCTTGGCGCCGACGCCGAGATCGGGCTGGGTCCGGGTGCTGACGGTGCGTACGGCGCCGCTGTCCATGCGTACCCGGGTTTGCCAGATCAGGTGGCGGTTGCTGTTTTTCTCGACTTCGTTGCCGGCATACGCGCCGGCGCCGCCGCCGACCAGGGTCATTGCCGTGCGGCCGTTGCCTTGGCCCATGCCGTTGCCGAGCAGGGCGCCGGCAACGCCGCCGATCACAGCGCCCATGCCGGAACCGCTGCCTTTCACTTCGACCGCGCGGACGGACTCGATGACACCGCATTCGTAGCAGGCGGCGAGCTTTTTCTGTGTGGCTTCGACCTTCTGTTCTGCATCCGCCCCGGCCAGGGCGCTGGGCAGGTGGCCGGTGATGCCGGCGATGCCGACCAGACCGAACAGCGTTACGGTCACCGCCGCCACGATCAGCGATGGGTAGAGCAGCCGCGGCGGTGCCTTGGTGGGTTGATGGTGTAGCACTTGAGGGGCTTTCATGATGATCTCCTTGAATCGTTAGCGGGCTATTTGCGATCGAGTTCGCGGCCGATGCGGTTGCCGATGTAACTGCCGGCCGCCGCTCCGCCGACGGTGCCGACACCGCTGCCGCCGGTCACGCTGGAGCCGACGATGCCGCCGACCACGGCGCCGGTGACGGTGCCGATTTCCTGCTTGGTGGGATTGGACGAGCAGGCCGCGAGCGAAATCACAGCCAGGATCGAAAGGACGGTTGCACGATGGGTGCGCATTTTTATTCTCCTGAAATTCCACGGCGGGAGGCCGCTTGCCGGATTAACCGCAACCCGCATGCCAGGAGAAAAAGACTATTTAAATCAACATATTGTCAAAAAATCTGGGCACCGAAGCGATGCCGGCGTGTCGCCGGTTGACGACAGTGCGGCCGCGGCTATGCGGCAAGTCGATGAAACGCAAGGGAATTGCCCTGTCGTCGGTTGACGACGGGTGCGGCGGGCGCCTACTTGAACAGCGCCGGATCGAGCTGGTGGCGTTGCAGCAGCTTGTAGAACTCGGTGCGGTTGCGTTTTGCCAGCCGCGCCGCCTGGCTGACGTTGCCGCCGGTGATGTGCAGGATCTGCGTCAGATAGTCGCGTTCGAAGCGGGCGCGGGCATCTTCGAGCGAGAGCATTTCGGCCACTTCGCGCAACGCGCTCTGTACCAGGTTTGCAGTGATTAGCGGGGCCGTGGAAAGGGCTACCGATTGTTCCACCACGTTGTAGAGCTGGCGCACATTGCCCGGCCAGGCGGCGGCGACCAGCAGTTGCATCGCTTCCGGGGCGAAGCCGCCGAATTTCTTGCCGTATTTGTTGCTCAGCGTTTGCAGGAAGTGGCTGGCGAGCAACGGGATGTCGTCGCGCCGCTGGGCCAGCGACGGCAGATGCAGGGCGACTACGTTGAGCCGGTAGAACAGGTCGCCGCGGAAGCGCCCGGCGGCGATCTCCTCCTCCAGCGGGCGATGGGTGGCGGAGACGATACGCACGTCCACCGCCACGCTGCGTGCGCTGCCGACCGGCCGGACCTGGCGCTCCTCGAGCACCCGCAACAGCTTGACCTGCAACGGCAGCGGCATGTCGCCGATCTCGTCGAGCAGCAGCGTGCCGCCTTCGGCTTCCTGGAACAGGCCGCGATGATCGCGGCTGGCGCCGGTGAACGAGCCTTTGACGTGACCGAAGAGTTCGGACTCCAGCAGCTGTTCCGGAATCGCGCCGCAGTTCACCGCGAGGAAGGCGCGTTGGCGTCGTGGGCTGGCGAGATGGATGGCGCGCGCCAGCAGTTCCTTGCCGCTGCCGGATTCGCCGCGAATCAGCACGCTGGCATCGCCGGCGGCGAGCATCTTCGCCTGCGCCAGAAGCGCTTCCATCGACGGATTGCGGGTGATGATCGGCGCCCGCCAGGCTTCGCCGCCGCCCTCGCCGGCGGAACCGCCGAGGGCCAGTGCGCGCGCCACTTCGGCGAGCAGGGCGGGCGCCTCGTAGGGTTTGGTCAGGTAGCCGAATACGCCGCGCTGGGTGGCTTCGACCGCTTCCGGGATGGTGCCGTGGGCGGTGAGGACGATCACCGGCAACGTCGGATACTGGCGGTGGATCGCGTCGAACAGCGCGGCGCCGTCCATGCCGGGCATGCGCATGTCGGTGATCACCAGTTGCGGACGTTCGACGGCCAGCCGCGCCAGGGCCTGCTCGGCGCTGGATACCGGGAGCACCGAGTGTCCGGCGGCTTCGAGGCGGATGGTGAGCAGGCGCAGCAGGTCGGCGTCGTCGTCTACCAGCAGGATGGTGTCGCTCATGGCTTCTTCCCCGCCGGCGTTCCGGTCCGATCGATCAGGCTTTTTTCGATGTTCTTCAGCGCGTCGAGTTTCTGTTCGACGTCGTCGGCGCGGCGGGCTTCGTCGCGGAGTTTGTCCTCGATCCGGCGGCGTTCGGCAAGTTCCGCGCGCAGCGCAGCGAGCAGCGTGGCGAAGCGCGATCCGCGGCCGTCGCGTTCCAGCTGGTCGATCAGTTGCGGAGCCCGCGCGTGTTCGCGCAGGCCGGCCGCCGGTGCCGCCGCGGCGATGATCTGCCGCAGGCGCTGGAATTCGCCGCTGTCGCGGGCGAGGGCGTCGCGCAGTTGTTCGTTTTCCTTGGCCAGCTCGGCGGCCGACAGCGGCCAGACGTAGGCCTTGTAGGCGAGCAGCGAATCGGTGGCGGAAGCGAAGGTCTTGGCGTCGCTCTTGAACCAGTATTCGTCGGTGGGGCGGCCTGTCAGCGTGCCGCAGGCGGTGAAAGACAGCACCAGCAGAAGAGGCGTCAGGCTATATCTGTGCATGGCCGTCATTGTAGGGGCAGACGTACCTCGAACCGTCCGCCCGGACCGGGCGGCAATACGATGCGCCCGCCATGCGAGAGAACGTGTTCGCGGGCGATGGAGAGACCGAGTCCGGAACCTTTGAGCGCACCGCTCGACGGCGTGCGTCCCTGATAAAACGGATCGAACACGCGGTCGCGATCCTCTGCGGCGATGCCCGGTCCCTGGTCGGCCACCTCGACGACCGCCTCGTTGCCGTCGCGGTGGGCGACGATGCGGATACAGCTCTGCGGCGGAGAAAATTTGATCGCATTGGAGAGCAGGTTGTCGAGCACCGTGCGTATCCGCTCGCGGTCGGCGTTCAATATCATCTCCGGTACGTCGACGTCGATCTGCAACTCGCGCGCGGACCAGGCCAGGCGCTGGGTCTCGATCACGGTCTGGATCAGTTCGCGGAGCGGGAAGCGCTGCCGGCGCAGCGCCGACTGTTCGAATTCGGCGGCGCTGTAGTTCAGCAGGTCCTCGATCAGCTGGCGCAGGCGCTGGCTGTTTTCGACAAGAATGGCGACGATCTCGCGCTGTCCCGGCGTGAGCGGGCCGGTGACTTCCTCGCCGAGCAGGTCGGCGCCTTCGCGCAGGGCGGTCAGCGGCGTCTTCAATTCATGCGAGATGTGGCGCAGAAAGCGGCTCTTTTCTTCTTCAAGCTGTACCAGGCGCAGGCGCAACCGGTCCAGCTGTTCGCCGAGCGATTGCAGGTCGCGCGGACCGCCGACTTCGATGCGCCGCTCGAAGCGTCCGGCCCACAGTCCGCCGATCGCCGCCTCGATCTGGGCGATCGGGCGCGACAGCAGATGCGTAAAACCGATCACCAGAAACGCCGCCGCCGGCAGCAGCGCCAGCAGTTGCCCGACCATGGTCCGCTCGGCATCGGCGGCGAGAAGTTGCAGGTCTTCGATCTCGCGGTCGATGGCGGCGTCGTTGTGCTTCAGCATGGTCTGCGCGAGCTGCGTCAGCGCGGCGAAGTGCGGCGCCGGATCGTCGCCGCGCCGGCTCGGCAGCTGGTCGCCGAGGGCCGCATAGAGCGCTCCTTCGCTGCGTGCGATGTCGCCGAGCTCGCTCTTCTGCGCCTCTTGCAGCGGCAACTGGAACTGCCGCTCGACCAGATCGACGAAGCGCCGATGCAGTGTGCGGTAGTTGTCGCGCAGCGCCGGATCGCCGAGCACCCGATACTGGCGTGCGGCACGCTCCTGGTCGTTGATGTTCTCCAGCAGCGCGCGGCTGCCCTGGATCACCTGCGAGGCCTGATAAACCGCCTGCTGGCTCTTGGCGGAAAGCTGCCGGATCGAGATTGCATTGCCCACCAGGCCGACGATCAGAGGCAGGGTGACCAGTGCGAAACCGATGGAAAGAAGCTTGAGGAAGGATTGGGGGTAGCGCAGTTCCAGTTTCATCGGGCGTGGAGTCTAACGGGAATGCGCTGCGCCCCGAACGGCGTGGCATATTCGCCGAAACGCCCGGCGACGGTCGCCTGGCAGTGTTCGCAGCGCCCCTCGGCATCCAGCCGGTAGGCGAGGATCCGGTACCAGTCGCGCTCGATTACCGCCTTGCCGCAGCCCGGACAGAAAGTGGTGTCGCCTTCGCGGTTGTGCACATTGCCGGTATAGACGTAGCGCAGGCCCGCGTCGCGGGCGATGCGGCGCGCGCGCACCAGCGTGTCCGGCGGCGTGGGCGGGATGTCGGTCATTTTCCAGTCTGGATGGAAGGCCGAAAAATGCAGCGGCACGTCGGCCCCGAGTTCCTTGCGGCACCAGGCGGCGAGGGATTTCAGCTCGGCATCGGAATCGTTCTGGCCGGGGATCAGCAGGGTGGTGATTTCGAGCCAGCATTGCGTCTCGTGCCAGACGTAGGCCAGCGTGTCGAGCACCGGTTGCAGGCGGCCGCCGCAGAGCTTGACGTAGAAATCGTCGGTGAACCCCTTGAGGTCGATGTTGGCGGCGTCCATCTTGGCGTAGAACTCGCGCGCCGGCGCGGCGTGCATATAGCCGGCGGTGACGGCCACGGTGTTGATGCCCAGCGCGTGGCAGGCGTCGGCGGTATCCATCGCATATTCGGCGAAGATCACCGGATCGTTGTAGGTGAAGGCCACGCTCTTTGCGCCATAGCGCACGGCGGCCTGGGCGATCGCTTCCGGCGTCGCGTCGTCCATCAGGGTGTCCATCTCGCGCGACTTGGAAATGTCCCAGTTCTGGCAGAACTTGCAGGCCAGGTTGCAGCCGGCCGTGCCGAAGGAGAGGATGCTGGAGCCGGGATAGAAGTGATTGAGCGGCTTCTTTTCCACCGGGTCGATGCTGAAGCCGGAACTGCGGCCGTAGGTGGTCAGCACCATTTGTCCGCCTTCCATGGCGCGGACGAAACAGGCGCCGCGCTGGCCCTCGTGCAGCTTGCAGTCGCGTGGACAGAGGTCGCACTGGAGACGGCCGTCGGACAACGCGTGCCACCAGCGCGCGGGAAACCCCGGAGTCAGTGCTCGGTCCATTTTTCTACCTCATAGCGGTAGAGCCTGACCTCGGGGGCCCAGAAATCGCCGGGCAGACCGGCCTTGCGTTTGAGCTGGGAGAGAAATTCGCCGCCGTCGGGCAGGCTGGCCCATACCTGCGGCAGAAAAGTGCTGCGGTAGCCGCGGTATTCGAAGATCACGCCGTCGACGCCCGGGCGCAACTGGCGCAGAGCGTCGGCTTCGTCGATGAAGCCGAGCGGCACGGTGGCCGACAGCTGCGACACCTCCACCTCCAGTTGCGGCCACTCCGCTTCCTTTAGCGGTTCGAAGCGGGGATCGTTGAAGGCGGCGGCGCGGGCGTTGGCGCGCACGTCGGCATCGAGGCTGCGCCGCGCTTCGAGGGAGCCGATGCAGCCGCGCAGTTGCCCTTCGGTGGTCAGTGTGACGAAGGTCGCTCCCGGGGTGCCCAGGGCCGGATGGGCCGGTTCGGGCTGCGTCGGCAGGCCGAGCTCGGCGGCGATCGCGTTGCGCGCGCGGATCAGCAGAGCGGCGCCCAAGGCGCGGTCAGCGAACATGGCGTAGATTCTCCGCAGGCGGTGAATCGCCTTTGCTGAAGGCGAAGGCGGCATAGCCGACGACCCGTGCACGGTCGCCGGCGGTATCCCCCGAATTGCGCAGGTCGAGCAGCGTCGCCGCCAAGCCATGGCGCTGCGCGGCGCGCAGCAGGCCGTTGATCGGCGTGGCGCCGCAGGCGCGTTCGTGATCCGGCAGCGGATCGAGGTGTTCGATCATTTGCGCCGTATGGCGGTCGAGCTTGAGTGCTGCGGCATAGGGGTGGTAGTGCGAAAGATCGGAGCTGACAACGATCAGCGTTTCCTCGCCGCCCCAAAGCAGCTCGATGACCTCGGCGACCTCGTTTGCCGTCGCCATGCCGACGACGAAGGGAACCAGGGCGAAATCGTCGAGGACAGTTTGCAGGAAGGGCAGGTGCACCTCAATGCTGTGCTCTTCGCGGTGGGCGTGTTCGTTGATGCTGACCTGATGAAGTTGCAGTGCGGCGGCGACGGCATCGCGATCGATCCGTACGTCGCCCAGCGGCGTGCGGAAGCGTTCCGCGTCGCTGCCGGCCAGTCCGTGCAGTGCCACGCGGTGGGCGGGGCCGAGCAGCACGACGCGGCGGATCATGCGGCGCAGCGGCGCTAGCGCCGCGTAGGCGCTGGCCGCGACGGGGCCGGAGTAAATGTAGCCGGCATGCGGCACGATCAGTGCCTTCGGCCGCAGCGGCTGAACGGCGGCATCGCCGAGCAGGCTGCCGATCTCGATCGCCAGTTCTTCGCGGTTGGCGGGGTAGAACAGGCCGGCAACGGCCGGCGGGCGGATCAGGTTCACGGTCCACTCCCGACAGTGGAGAGCAGCATGGCGACGATGCCCAACGCGATTGCGATCAGGCCGGGCAGCGCATGGCGTGCCAGTCCGACACCGCCGATGGTCAATGTGAGCCCCGCCTTGAACGCCAGATTGGACAGTACGGCGAGGGCGATGGCCGTTACCGCAGGCGCCGTTTCGAGCTTTTGCAGCGTGTGCAGGCGCAGGGTGGACAGGGTGATGGCGTCGACGTCGGTGAGCCCCGAGGCGAGCGAAACCAGATACAGCCCGCTGCTGCCGGCAATGTCCTGCAACCAGGCGGCACAAAGCAGCACCGCGGCGTAGAGCGCGCCGAACGATAACGCGGTGCGGATCTCGGTCGGATTGGTCACTTCCGGCATCGGCAGGTCGCCGCCGCGGCGCAGGCTGTGCCAGCCCCAGGCGGAGAAGGCGAGTCCGGCCAGAAGTCCGCCGCCGAGCACGAGGGCAAGCGGACCGGCGAGGCTCGGTGCGAGTACCGAGCCGACGGCGGCCAGACGCAGCATGACGGTCAGGTTGGCGAGCAGAATCACCAGCGTCGCGGTGCGTACCATGCCGTCGTCGGCCTTGGCGTGGCGGGCGAACACCATGGTGGTCGCGGTACTCGACACCAGCCCGCCGAAAAAGCCGATCACCGCAGCGCCGTGGCGGGCACCGACGAAACGCAGCGCGGTATAGCCGGCCAGCGAGACCCCGGAGATCAACACCACCATCCACCAGATCTGGTGCGGATTGAGCGCGCCGTAGGGGCCGAAATCCTGGTCCGGGAGAATCGGCAGGACGACGAACGACAGCACCGCGAACTGGAGGATCGAGATCACGTCCTTGTGCGACAGCGCGCGCGTGAACCCGTGGAGTTCGGTCTTGAAGTAGAGCAGGGCGGTGGTGGCGATGGCCAGCATCACCGCCAGCGTGCCGTAGCCGAACCATACCGCTGCACCGAGGCTGTAGGTCACCATCAGCGCGACGACCGAGGTGGTCCCCGGATCGCCGTCCTCCGGCGGATCGAGGGCGATCGCAGCGAGCATCATGGCGCCGACGACCAGCACGCCGCTGGCCAGTATCCAACCGCTGCCCGACGCCCGTGCGATCAGCGCCGAGAGCGCGCCGAACAGAGCGACCAGCGCGAAGGTGCGCAGGCCCGCCTTGGCATCGGGCCGACGTTCGCGTTCGAGGCCGATCAGCAGGCCGATCCCGAGGCAGGTGGCAAAGGCTTGCAGCGATTGCGGAAGCGGGTCGAGTGGGGGCACGCCTATCTCCATACGGCTTGGTCGGATTTATTGTAGTCCGTACAATCCGGCCTATGAGTTATTACGCACTGGTTCCGGCCGCCGGCAGCGGCGCACGCATGGGCGGCGAGTTGCCGAAGCAGTATCTGCCGCTGCTCGGCGCACCGATGATTCGTCATACCCTCGATGCCTTGTGCGCGGTAAAGCAACTCGATGCCGTCTTCGTGGTGCTGGCCGCCGACGACGCGGAATGGGATCGCTATGACTGGTCGCCGCTCGGCGGCAAACTGGTGACCCTGCGCTGCGGCGGCGCCACGCGTGCGCAAAGCGTGACCAACGGCCTGCGCGCGATGCAGGAGCTGGCTTTTCCCGACGACTGGGTGCTGGTGCATGACGCGGCGCGCGCCTGCATCACACCGTCGCAGGTGCAGCATCTGATCGCCGAACTGGCGCAGCACGACGTCGGCGGCATCCTCGCCGTTCCTGTCGCCGATACCCTGAAACGTGCGGCGCCGGATGGCTGCATCGAGGCAACCGTACCGCGCGACAGCCTGTGGCAGGCGCAGACGCCGCAGATGTTCCGTCACGGCCTGCTGCTGCGGGCGCTGGAGGCGCACCCGGATACGGTGACCGACGAAGCCGGCGCCATCGAGGCGCTCGGCCTGCGTCCGCGGCTGGTCGCCGCCGACGCCGCCAACCTGAAAATAACCTATCCCTTCGACTTGCAACTGGCCGAGCTGATCCTCGGTCAGCGAAAGGAAATCCGATGACATTCGACATCCGTGTCGGCCAGGGCTTCGATGTGCATGCCTTTGTCGATGGGCGGCCGCTGGTTCTCGGCGGCGTCACTATTCCTTTCCCCCGCGGACTGCTCGGCCACTCCGATGCCGACGTGCTGTTGCATGCGTTGACCGATGCGCTGCTCGGTGCCGCCGGCCTTGGCGACATCGGCCGCCATTTCCCCGACACCGATCCGCAGTGGCGCGGCGCCGATAGCCGCGTATTGCTGCGCGGTGCAATAGAGCGCGTGCGCGCGGCCGGCTGGCGCGTCGCCAACGTCGATTGCACGGTGATCTGCGAAGCGCCAAAGATCCTGCCCCATGCGGCGGCGATGGTGGCGAACATCGCCGCCGACCTGGGCGTTGCCGCGGAACGGGTCAACATCAAAGGCAAGACTACCGAGAAACTTGGTTTTACCGGCCGCGGCGAGGGCATCGCGGCGCAGGCCGTGGCGTTGCTGATCGCCGATGGCGCCTGAAAGCAAGCGGCTGTTCTTCGCTCTCTGGCCCGACCCGCCGGCGGCCGATGCGCTGCACCGGTTGGCGGAACGTCTGCATGGCGTGTATGGCGGCCGGCCGATGCGGCGCGATACGCTGCACCTGACGCTGGCCTTTCTTGGCGATGTCGCGGTCGACCGGATCGCGGCGCTGTGCGAAGTAGCGGCGGCCATCTCAGCGGAGCCGTTTCGCCTCGACCTCGATCGTCTGGGCTACTGGTCCGGGAACCGTGTTCTCTGGGCCGGCTGCTCGACGCCGCCGGACGCGCTGCGGCGGCTTGCCGAAACCTTGCAGAGCGATCTGCGCGCCGCCGGCTTCAGCCTCGAACGGCGGCCTTTCGCGGCTCACGTCACGCTGCTGCGCAAGGCCCGCTGCGATGTCCTGCCCGCAGAACGCCCCGCGATCGGTTGGACGGCTGAGCAATGGGGGCTGGTCGAATCGGCTGCCGCCGACGGCGTACCGCACTATCTGCCGCTGCAACGCTGGCCCCTATAGAATTCCAACGTCGTCAAACCCGGGAACCGCCATGCGTCTGCCGCGCCTCAAGTCCGCCCTGCCCAAGCATCTGTCCCGACTCAAGGCCCTGTCGCTGTTCGCCACGCTCGATGCGAAAGGGCTGCGCATCGTCGATGGACTGCTCCACGAACGCGACTACCTCGAAGGCGAAGTGATTTTCGACGAGGGTGAAGTCGGCGAGGCGCTCTACATCGTGTATCAAGGCAAGGTGCTGATCTGCCGCCAGGGACAGCCCGACTCCGGACGGGTGACCGAAATCGACGCCGGCGGATTTTTCGGCGAACTGGCCCTGCTCGATCAATTGCCGCGCGCCCTTCAAGCGCGCGCGGCGAGCGCCTGCCGGCTTGGCGTGCTGTTCCGCGCCGACTTGCAGAACCTGCTCGAAACCGACGCCCGCACCGCTTCGCGGATCGCCCTGCAACTGGCGCGACATCTCGGCCGGCGTCTGCGCGCGGCCCGCACCACCACCGTGGAAGAGCTCGACCTGTGTCTGTGAGCCGCGCTTCGACGGCTTCGGGCCCGGTGGTCTGGGCCGGAATTCTGGCGACGACCTGTCTGCTGTTGTTCCTGTTGCAGAAAGTGCTCTGGCTGGCGGTGCCGTTTCTTTTCGCGCTGATTCTTTACTACTTTCTGTTTGCGCCGATGCAGTGGCTGATGTACCGCGGCCTCAGTCGCGAGCAGGCGGCATCGGCCGCAATACTGGCGTTCCTGCTGGTGACCGCCGCCTATCTGGCGCTGCTGCTGCCGTGGATGGCCAGTCATCTGGCCGGCTGGCAGGAGTCCGTGGTGCGCTATCTGCATGGCGGGCAGGCGCTGTTGCAGCGCTCGCTGCATGGGCTGGAGCGGGCCTACGGCGTGCTCGCCGATGCGCGGCTGGCGGAAATTGCCGACGCCAAGATCGCCGACTTCACCGATCATGCCGGGCAATACGTCGAACCGGTGCTGACCAGCACCCTGGCTTGGGCGCCGAGCCTGTTGCTGACACCTTTCGTCGCCTTCTTCCTGTTGCGCGATGGCGGCCGTTTCCAGCACATGCTGGGCCGTGCGGTACCGAATGCCTTTTTCGAAAAGACGCTCTACCTGCTGCATGAAATGGACCGCACTACGCGCGCCTATTTTCAGGGGTTGCTGCGGCTGACCTTTCTCGACACCGTGACGCTGGCTTTGGGCCTTTGGTTGCTCGGACTGCCATCGCCGATCGCGCTCGGTCTGGTTTGTGCCGTACTGGCCTGGTTGCCGTTCATCGGCTCGCTGCTCGGCGGCCTGCTGGTGGTGCTGGTGGCCGCCACCGACTTTCCCGAGGCGCCGCAAATGGCGTATGCAGCGGTGGGACTGTTTCTGCTGGTACGTCTGCTCGACGATTTCGTCTACCTGCCGCTGACCATCGGCCGCAGCCTGCACATGCATCCGCTGATCACCGTGCTGATGATTTTTGTCGGCGGCGCGGTGGCCGGTATTCCCGGTTTGATGCTGGTGATGCCTTTGCTAGGCGTGGTGCGCGTGGTGGGCGAAACCCTCGGCAAGATCGTCACCGATGCGCGGCTGATGGCGCGCTTCCGTCATGGGCGACGCTTGCGTCGCCTGCGGGCGGATATCGATCTACAGTCGTAGCGGAGGCTAACCCTTGTCGATGTCGAAGCCGGTTTCGCCGATCCACTTGGCCAAGGCGGCATCCATGGTGGCGGCGTGGATGTCGAACCAGGGGACGAGTTCAGCGATCAGCTTGCGCCCGATGGCGAAGTCGCCGTCGGCCACTTTGCCGCGGACGTAGCGGGCGATGCCGAGGATTTCGTCGTGCATGTCCTGGTGGCAGGGCGCTTCTTCGATTCCCGAGGCTTCGATCCAGCGGTTCTCCTGCTCGAAGTGGGCAACCGTATGCTCGATCAGTCGATCCAGTCCGGCGAGAAATTCTTCGTTCGGCGTCGCATCCAGGCGATTCAGCTCATCGATGAATTCGCGGTGCGTGTCGTCCATCCGGGGCAGGCCCAGTTCGTATTCCGCTTTCCAGGTAACCAGTGGCATGGCAATCGACTCGGTGGGGGGCTATGCAATTCGAAGCCGGGAATTTTATGCCTGGGCGCATTGCCCAAATTGACCTGGGTCAGGGAGTCGCATGCTGATCGATACGCACTGTCATCTCGCTGCGGCAGAGTTCGCGGCCGACCGCGAGTCGATGCTGGCCCGCGCTCGTGCGGCCGGCGTGGCGGCGTTGGTGGTGCCGGCCGTCGAACGGGCGAACTTTGCCGCGGTCAGCGATCTGGCGCATAACCGCAACGACGTTTTTGCCGCCTACGGGATTCATCCGTTGGCGGTGGAGCGGGCGTGCGAAGACGATCTGGAGTGGCTGCGCCGTACGCTTACCACGGAGCGGCGGGCCGTTGCGGTGGGGGAAATCGGCCTCGACCGTTTTGTCGAAGGTCGTGACGAGGTACGGCAGGGTTTCTATTTTGTCGAACAGTTGAAGATTGCGCGCGATCTCGGTTTGCCGGTGATCCTGCATGTCCGTCGCGCCATCGATCCGGTACTCCGCGAATTGCGCCGCATCAAGGTGTCCGGCGGCATCGCCCATGCGTTCAACGGTAGCCGCCAGCAGGCCGATGAATTTATCAAGCTTGGTTTCGTTCTCGGCTTCGGCGGTGCGATGACTTATCCGTCTGCGCGGCGGATCAGGCAATTGGCGGCGGCGTTGCCGCTGAACTCCATCGTTCTGGAAACCGATGCGCCGGATATGGCGCCCGAATGGATTCGCGGCGGGCGCAACGAACCGAAGGAATTAATGCGGATTGCCGAAACACTGGCTGAATTGCGTAAATTGCCGGTCGCCGAATGCATTAAGGCGACCGGAGAAAATACGCGGCGTGTTTTACCGCGCCTGATAATCCCGCCGCACGCGGGATAAGTTGCCGATTGTTTAAACCAATAAACCTTCGACGGTCTTGCCGCCGTTCAGCCAGTCATTCACCCAGGCCGGTTTGCGGCCGCGGCCGGTCCAGGTCAGATCGGGGTTTTGCGGGTGGCGGTATTTGACGGCAACCGGTTTGCGGGTGCCGGATTTCTTGCCTGCCGAGGCTTTGCGGGAAATCAGTTCGTCCAGCGAAAACCCGTGGGACGAAGCCAGGGCGGCAATTTGATCGAGTACTTTCTGTTTCTCCTCGGCTTTACGCTTTTCGATTTCTGCGGGAATCTTTTCCAGCATAGATTGCAGTTCCGCGATGGAAATTTTCGATAAATCCATTTTGATTTCTCCGCTATTAAGGATTATTAAATTTAATTACATTGCGGTTTATATCTTGATTTTCTATTTTTGCAAAGGTGTTTTGTTTTATTCGTTGGTTATTGGGCTCCGTCGCATGCCTCTATAATGCGGTGCAACTAAATTCGATTGGCAAAAGTTTATGTGTGGCATCGTTGCAGCCGTCGCCCGGCAAAATTGTGTTCCCGTATTGATCGAAGGGCTGCGCAAGCTCGAATACCGTGGTTACGATTCCGCCGGCCTGGCCGTCCTGAACCCCGGACTGAACCGGCTACGCAGCGTCGGCCGGGTGGCCGAACTGGCTGTCCAGGCGGCGGGGGTCGAGGCCGAAATCGGCATCGCCCATACGCGCTGGGCGACCCATGGCGTTCCTTCCGAACGCAACGCCCATCCGCATATTTCCGGCGGGCTGGCGGTGGTGCATAACGGCATCATCGAAAATTTTGCCGAATTGCGCGCCGAATTGAGCGCCGCCGGCTATGTGTTTCAGTCCGATACCGACACCGAAGCCATCGCCCATCTGCTACAGCACACGCTCAAGGCCGAGCCCGATCTGTTCGCTGCGGTGCGCAAGTCGATGGCGCGCCTGAGCGGCGCCTATGCCATTGCCGTGCTGAAAGAGGGCGAACGGCGCCTGATCGTCGCCCGCCATGGCGCCCCCTTGTTGCTCGGCGTGACGGAGCAGGGGAGTTACGCTGCCTCCGACGCTTCGGCGCTGCTCCAGGTCACCCGCTCGATGGTCTATCTGGAGGATGGCGACGTTGCCGAATTGAGCCGCGACGGCTATCGCATCGTCACCGCCGACGGTCATCCGGCGCTGCGGTCGGTGACGGAAAGCCTGCTCTCCGCCGATGCGGTGGAACTCGGGCACTATCGCCACTACATGCAGAAGGAAATCTTCGAGCAGCCCGAGGCCTTGGGCAATACGCTGGAGATGCTCGGCGGCGCTGGCGCGCTCAGCCCCAACTTCTTTGGCGCCGAGGCGCCGAGGGTGTTCGACGGCGTGCGTTCGGTGCTGATCCTGGCCTGCGGCACCAGCTATCACGCCGGGCTGGTGGCCCGTTATTGGATCGAGCAGATCGCCGGGCTGCCGTGTTCGGTGGAAATCGCTTCCGAATACCGCTACCGTCAGAGCGTCGCCGATGCCGATACGCTGGTCGTGGCGATCTCCCAATCGGGCGAGACGGCCGATACCCTTGCCGCGGTAAAGCATGCCAAGGCCCAGGGCATGCTGCGCACGTTGACCCTCTGCAACGTTCCCGAGTCGGCGTTGATCCGCGAAGCCGCGCTCAAATTCCTTACCCGCGCCGGTCCTGAGATCGGCGTCGCGTCCACCAAGGCATTTACCACCCAGCTCGCTGCGCTCGCCTTATTGACGCTGGTCCTGGCCAAAGGTCGGCAGCGCCTTTCGGCCGCCGACGAACAAACGCATCTGGCGGCCTTGCGGCACCTGCCGGTGGCGGTGAAGAAGGTGCTGCAACTCGAACCCGAGATAGAGCGCTGGGCGCGGCGCTTTGCCAACAAGCACCACGCCCTGTTCCTCGGCCGCGGTCACCACTACCCCATCGCGCTCGAAGGTGCGCTGAAACTGAAGGAAATCTCCTACATCCACGCCGAGGGCTATCCGGCCGGCGAACTCAAGCACGGGCCGCTGGCGTTGGTTGACAAGGACATGCCCGTGGTCTCGGTGGCGCCGAACGATGCGTTGCTGGAAAAACTCAAGTCCAACCTACAGGAAGTGCAAGCGCGAGGCGGTGAGCTTTATGTCTTCGCCGACCGCGACTCGGCTGTGGAAGCGTCGGAAGGCGTCCATGTCCTTCGTCTCCCCGAGCACTACGGCCTGCTTTCGCCGGTACTGCATGTGGTGCCGTTGCAACTGCTGTCGTATCACGTCGCCCTGGTCAAAGGGACAGACGTGGACAAACCGCGCAACCTGGCCAAGTCGGTGACGGTGGAATAGGGCGTTTGCCCGTCTCAGTCGAATTCCCAGTACGCGCGCAGCGTCCTGTCGGCACCGATGGAAATCTTCGGGCCGTTGCGTTGCTGCTCCAGCATCAGCGTGCCGATGCCATAGCCGATCAGGCCCCCGGCGACTGTGTCGGAAAAGAAATGCTGCCGCTCCTGGATACGGCCGAATGCAGTGGCGCCGGCGACCGCATACAGCCAGTCGGCGCCGTAGCGTTCGGCAAACGGCGTAACCAGCGAAAAGGCGACGCCCATATGGATCGACGGAAAGCTTGAACTGCCGCTTCCGGAGGAAAAACCTTTGATCTGCCCGGGGCCAAGTTCGTCCTCCGGTCGAGCGCGACCGACGGCGACTTTGGTCAGTGTTTCCGCGGCTACGGTGATGCCCGCGCCCTTGATCGCGCTCCAGGCCGTTGCGCTGGCCGTTTCGTCGCCCAAACCAAGCCAGAGCAATCCGGCGCCTGCGCCCAAGGCGATCGGAATGCCGCTGCCGGCTCTGCCCATCCGATCCCATTTCCCCCCCTGATGTTTCTTCGCCCATCGCTCGGCCGGTCTGTCGAGCAGCGAGGACGCCAGCACCAGTCCGCCGCCCATCAGCCAGGTTTCCGCAGAAACACTGGCCACCTGCGACGGAACACGCTGGACCGTTTTGCCGAAATCCTTGAAGAGGGAGCGTTCGCGTTCCGGCATGGCATCGTCGTCGCTTTTCCAGAACGGCTGCGCCGGATCGACATAACTCAGCAACCGTTTGTCGCGCCCTTTGGTGAGATCGAAAAGGGAAATCGCTCGCCCCAGTTTGGCGCCGCCATCGCGGGTCAGCGGATGCCAGTTGAAATTGGCATATTCGCGACTCGACATCGGCAGGATCGCATCGAACGGAATCGACATGTAGATTCCCTTGTCGAAGCTGCCTTCGCCGAACGCCGTCCTGGACGCATTGGTTTTGCTGGCCATCGCGCCGAGTACGACGCCGTTGGCAAATTTTCGGCTGACGTCGAGCGTGGCGCCATAGTCGCCGGCGAGGTAACGGCCGACGCTCAGGCTCGCGTTGACCGAGTTCCAGCCGGTGTCCCAGTACAGGGTGGCGTGGCCGGTCGTGGTCCGGTAGTCGAGGAGCTCGAAATCCTGCTTGAAGCCGCGTTTGCGCACCCGATTGAGGTCCACGCCGAGGGCGAAGCGGCTTTGCCAGGGACGATACAGCCATTCTGCGCCGACGCCGGCGAACATCCATTCCAGGTAGCCGCCGTAAACGCTGTAGTACTGGTTCTCCGAAAGTCGCCCGACATGGGTCAACTGCAAGTTGCTCAGGTTTGTCCGTGAGCGGGTGAAGTATTCGCGCAGATCCGTTCTCACGCGTGGCAGGCCGCTGGGCGGGTCGTATTTGAAACTGTCGTAATTGTCGATCAGACGCAAATTCATCCGCCCGTCAATCCAGGTGCTGTTGCTGAATTTGAGCGATGAGTTGAGGCCGACGCCGGCCTGGTAGAGGAAGAAGCTGTCCGGGCCGCCGACGTTTTGCTGGAATGCCGGCGTCAGGCCGATCATGAACCGGTCGGGAGCGCTTTTCCAGAGCGGCGTTTCCGCCACCAGGCTGGCGCCGGGCCGGCGGTCGGCAAGGCTGGGCTGGCGCTGCGCCGGCGGCAGGAATTCAGTGTGCTGGGCCAGCCATTCGTCGCGTAGGACGACCTGTTCGGTCATCGGCATACCGTGTTCGAGATGGCTGAAGACAAAACGGCTGATGCTGGCAGGGCTGTCGCGATGCAGTAACCGGACAGCGCGCTCGATCCGGTCGCGCCAGTATTCGCCGCGGCTTTCTTCCAGAACGACATGCAGTTCGCTGCCGCGCAGGTTGATCGCGCTGACATGCCACAGCGTTTGCGCCTCGATGTCCGCCACGGTACGCGACCAGTTTGGAGCCTGCGTCGGGTAAATGGCGGCAACCGGTGCCAGCGGTGGATCGAGCAGCTTGGGCATGGTGATCTTGTCCAGCCCGCCGTGGTAGGTCAGGTTGAACATCACCCGGTTGCCGCGCTCGAGGCCGCCGCTGAGGTCGAGCGAATCGGAGAGCCGATAGACGAAACCGACATTCAGCGGCGACCGGGCCTCGGCCTGGCCGCCGAGAGGCTCCTTGCGATAATCGTTACCGTCCAGCTCGGCCTTGAGGATCAGGCTTTCCCAGGGGGTGTGGTACTGGACGCCGCCGAAAAGCGCCGCCGGACCGGAAAACCATGAGCTGACGCTGAAATTGCCGCTCTGGCCGATGTTGATGTGCCGTTTGTTGAAGCCGTTGCCGAAAATCGATAGGGGATTTTTCAGGTTGCCGCGGTTGCCGAGGTAGCCCCAAGCGACGCCGAGGCTCCAGTCGAAATCCCCGAAACGCTTGTTGGCGACCACGTATTCGCTGGCGAACAGACCGGTTCCGCCGATATCGACGAAACCGACTGCCAGCTGCGGCATGTAGGCGGTTTCGCTGTTCAGGCGAAACTTGACGTCGATGCTTTTGTCCTTGTAGTTCTGCGTGCCGCTCAGCGCTGTGGGGCCGTAGAGCTTGTTGCGTATTGCCGTATAGCGAAAACCGGCTTCCATCCAGTCGAAAGGCTGGAACAGGATATTGACGCGTGCATAGGGATAGACGTGGCTGGCCGAAAAGCGCATGTCGCCCGTATCGGCCATGCGCGCGCTGGGCGTTTGCAACAGGCCGACCCCGCCCCAGTCGCTGCTGCTGACGGCCGCGTTGCGCGCCCGGTTTGCCGTAGGGGTAACCGGCGACGCTGTTTTGCGGAGGGGCAGGGCGTTGCCCCGTTCGGAAAAGCCGACGCCTTGCGTGGCGAAAAACTGGACCAGCTTGGCCGAGAACCATTCGGGCCAACCCGAATCGCGTTCCGGCGCCCAGATTGCGGCCCCCGGCGCGGGCTCGCCCTGCGCCTGACGGTTCCAGGAGGCGACGCCGTAACGTTGAACCTGGCCGTCGGGCTGCACGATCCAGGCAATATCCACCCGCGAGGCTAGATCGGCCTGGCAGGCCGCCAGATACGCAGGAATCTCGGCGCCCGAACGGTGCGGCAGCGTGCAGCGCTCGCCGGTGCCGCGAATGACCGTAACGGTGTGCGGGCGTGCGGGCAAGGAAAGCACATGGTCCGCATCGAGACGTGGATCGCTGCTCGGGTGAGCTTGCAGCCAGCGCGGGTTGGGCAATGCGATCGGCACCCGCCCGGTGACCGGCAGGCTGCCGATCCAGTCCGCCATTCTTTTGCGCCGGTCGGGGAGCACGTTCAAATTGGGTGCTACCGCCAACGTGGCGAGCAGTTCCTGTTGCGTGCGTGCTTGCGATGCCTGCTCGGCCGGTACTTGCCAGAGCAGTCCGGGCGGGTACCGATCAGCCAGGGGTTGCCGCAACAGCCAATCGCTGAGCCGCTCGCCACTGGAAAAATCGGGTTTTCCCGCGGCGGCGCCGGAAGCGGCGAAGAGCGCACCGATCGCCAACGTCAGAGTGAGTGGCGATGGCCGTTTTTGTTTTTTATTGAAAAGCCTGGGGGGTGAATACCCCGTTCGTGGTGAGCCTGTCGAGCCACGTTGATTCAGGGCGGGCCCTTCGACAGGCTCAGGGCGAACGGAAGGAGTGGATGGTGGATACCCCGTTCGTGGTGAGCTTGTCGAACCACATCGATTCCAGGCGAAGGGCCACTCAGCCCGAACGGAGGAGTACTTAATCAGCGTTTCCTTAGGTGCAGCCAATTAGCGCATTCCTTCCGACCACGCCTGCCAAGCCAGGCACAGGTTTGCGGCGAGGCATTGCCGGCCGTAGAGCGTGCGACCGGTATTCAGATCGACGGCATACAACGAAGGCGGCAGCGCATCCGGCAAAAGGCCGTCTACACGCTCTTCGAACCAACGGAGCGCGGCTCCGGCCGGGGCGGCAAACGCAACGTCCTGGGGTGCTTCGATGGCGTGGAGAATCAACGTTTCGTCGATACCGAAACGATATCCCGGCATCTCGTCGCGGCTCCGTCGATATCGGAGTGTTTGGCCTGCCGCCTGGTGCCAGTCGGGAAGCGAAGAAAAACGTACGTCGCGCCAGTCGGTCGCCAAGCCTGCCGTGGCGACAATGCGGCCGCGGCGAAGTTTGACGACTTCCCCTTTGTTGCTGTACCAGACGTTCGTATCTCCGTCGGCAGCATGCTCGACGTAGCCGAGCACCATGAAGACGGTGCCATCGTGCGTGTCGACACGCAAATAGCGTAAGCCGGGCGCGGAAGGAGGCTGGGCTGCCTGAGTATCGCGGCGGCCGATCAGTTTCACCGTTTCGACGACGGCCGAAGTTCCCGTGGTGCACGCACCCAGGCAAAAAGCGACGATGAAAACGAGAAAAAACTTCACACCGCGAAAATCCTAATGAGATCCTTCGACACCAGCATCACCCCCGCGAAAAAAAAGCTCGCAGGGTGCCGTTTCGAGGGGTGGCCAAGCGGGGCTCCGTAGCCGTACCGGGCATGTGCCCTCCAGAGAGAATCTCCGCGTGCGAGGGGATTCGGTGAATTGGCAGTTCCGGTAGTTCGCAATCATCACGTTACAACGACATCCGCAATAAAAAAGCCCCAAGGAACCCTTGGGGCTTTTTTGCAAAAAAGCAAGCGGTTATTGCGTACCGCCAGTACTTCCGCCAGTAGTTCCACCGGAAGAGGAAGATGAATTGCTGCTGCCTGCCGCGGCTGCGGCCGCAACCCCGGCGGCGACAGCGGCAACCGTTGCTGCGCTGATGCCGCCTACCGCAGCGGCTGTGGCAGCTGTAGCACCAATGGCACCCGCGCCAGCGGCGCCCGCCGCACCCGCCGCGGCTCCTCCGGCAGCACCTGCTCCGGCACCTGCTCCTGCTCCGGCACCTGCTCCGGCACCTGCTCCGCCTGCGGCGCCGCCACCAGCTGCTCCGCCTGCGCCCGCACCACCTCCGGCTCCACCACCGCCTACACCCGCACCGCCACCGGCGCCACTACCACCTCCTGCTCCGGCTCCGCCACCGCCACCGCCACCGCCACCGCCACTACCTCCGCCACCACCTGCGCTTTCGGTTCCGGCACTCTTTACTTGCGCAAAGCCTTGACCTGCCGCGAAAACCAACGCCGTCACCAGCGAAACAGTACGGATCATCTTCATCGTAAATCTCCCAAAAAATTTACTGCCAAACGTGCAATTCGATGTAAGCCAGAGGCTGCATGCAGGATATATCTTCCAATTCTAGTATAGGCTAAAAAACCAGACTATCCGTGGCGGATGATGCCCATGTATCGATAAATATGCAAGTAGGCTGTAACGGCCGGTGTGTGTTTGGCATCGGCGGATGGTCGTAAACGGATTGGTTGGCGGCAGCATTGCTTGCGTTAGACTAACCCCTTTTTGAGGGTATCCCCTGTGGCGCGAATCGTTAAATCGAGCGGAACTTTTTTCGTCTTGTTGTCACTGTGGTGCGCGGCTGGAAGGCTGGGTGCACAGAGTCTGGACGATTCGGTGGCCGATCAGCTGATGTCGGTGAAACGGGGCGAGGTCGGCAGCCCGATCGGCGCTTCGGCCGGTGGGGGATCGATGAGCGGCGCGTTTGCATCGCCCAAGGCGGGGCAAGTATCCGGCAGCGTAAATGCGGAGGCTCCGGTTTTGGCTGCGCATACGGTCCAGCGAGCGGCTGCACCCAATGAGTTTCAAAAATTCGTTCAAGAAGCGACAGGCAAATTGTTGCCGCTCTACGGCAGCAATTATTTTGCTGGGGTCGATGCCGTTCGGCCGATCCAGGGGGCTCCGGTTCCCAACGATTATCCGCTTGGGCCGGGCGATGAACTTCTGATTCGGGCATGGGGCACGATCGATATCGATTTTCGCGCAACGGTCGACCGCAACGGCCTGGTCAGCATTCCCAAGGTCGGTACCGTGCCATTGGCCGGCGTTCGCGCGGCGGATGTCGAAGACGTGATCCGTAATGCGATAGGCAAGTATTTCCGCGGCTTCAGCCTGAACGTCACCCTCGGCCAGTTGCGAACGGTCACCATCTATGTGGTTGGACAGGCCAAGCGCCCCGGCACCTACACGGTTTCCAGTTTGTCCACGTTGGTGACGGCGCTATCCGAAGCCGGCGGCCCGAATGAAAACGGTTCCTTGCGACGGGTTCAGGTCAAGCGGGCAGGCAAGCAGATTGCGGAGCTCGATTTCTACGCCTTCCTCGCCAAGGGCGAGAAATCGGGCGATGTGAAACTCATCGATGGCGACGTCGTCGTTATTCCGCCGGCGGCGGGATATGTGGCGTTGACCGGACAGGTTGAAACTCCGGCCGTGTATGAAATCCGCAGCCAGGCCGACGATGTGCGCAGCGTGCTGGAACTGGCCGGCGGCCTGCCGATCAATGCCGACCCGCGCAGGGCGCTGATTGAACGGATCGACCCGGGGAAAAATCTTCCCCGCAGCGTGGAGGATTTTGTACTCGATAACGAGGGGATGAAAAAGTCCCTGAAGAGTGGCGACCTGATCACAGTGCTGCCCATGCGCCCGGAGTTTTCCAATGCGGTGACCTTGCGCGGTTCTTTTTACCGAACCCTGCGCATGCCGTACCGGCAGGACATGAAAGTGACCGATCTGATCCCGAGCAAGGAAGGCCTGGTTTCCCGCTCCTCACTACAGCGACAGAACCGCCCGAACGCCGATCAGGGCAACCTGGTTGCCGGGTTGGGAAACCAGTATGACGAAATCAACTGGGATTACGCGGTCGTCGAGCGCCTCAACCGGGCGGATTTGACAGCGACCTTGGTGCCTTTCAATTTGGGCAAGGCGCTTGCCGACCCCCGATCGAGTGACAATCTGCCGCTGCGGCCGGGCGATACAGTCACCGTGTTTACCGCCGACGACATTCGCGTTCCGATTGCCAAACGCCGCGTGTTGGTGCAACTGGAAGGCGAAGTGCGCATACCGGGCATCTACCAGATGGCGCCGGGAGAAAGTCTCGTAAATTTGCTGCAACGTGCGGGCGGGGTGACCAGCGATGCATACCTCTTCGGTGTGGAGTTCTATCGCGAATCGGCGCGTGCCATGCAACAGGCCAACTTGGATAAATACGTTCGCCGTGTCGAGCAGCAGATGCTGACGGAGTCGAGAAAGAATTTGGCCAACCGATCGACAACCGATAGCCAGGGAGCTTCGGTGCAAATGGCCATGGAGGCTGAAGCGCGAACCAGCTTTATCCAGAAACTGCGCGAATTGAAAGCGTCGGGACGCATTGCCCTGAATTTTTCGGCGGAGGACAACAAGGTCGCCCAGTTTCCGGATTTCAGGCTTGAAAGCGGCGACCGATTGGTGATTCCCAGCCGTCCCGCTTATGTGCAGGTCATGGGGGCGGTGAATACCGAATCCGCAATGCTCTGGCAGCCGGGTAAAACCGTTTCAGACTATCTCGACCAATCCGGCGTGAGCTCGTTGGCCGATGAAGGGGCGGTATTTGTCATGAGAGCGAATGGGGCGGTCGTGTCCAACGCCGGCCGTTGGCTGAGCGGCGTCAAGGGCCTTGAGGCATTGCCGGGCGACATTGTCGTCATGCCGGAAAAGGTGGACGTCGAAACCACGTGGACGGCGTTTGTACGGGGGGCCAAAGACGTTACCCAGGTTTTCGCCAATCTGGGTCTGGGTGCGGCAGCGATAAAGACGCTGAGGGAATAACGGCATGACCGAAAACAATCAACTGTCCCAGCCGAACGATGGGGACGACGAAATTTCCCTGCTCGACTTGGCCATCGTTCTGGCCAAATACAAAAAACTGATTTTGGGATTGCCTGCGGTCGTGGCGGTGGTTGCGGCAGGGATATCGCTGGTGTTGCCCAACGTCTATACCGCAACGACCAAGATTCTTCCGCCCCAACAGGGATCGGGAGCGGCGGCGATGATGGCCCAACTGGGGGGGCTGGCCGCGGCTGCCGGCGGTGCCGCCGGCCTGAAAAATCCGGCGGATCTGTATGTCGGCATGTTGAAAAGCAGGACGGTGGCCGATAATTTGATTGAGCGCTTTGACCTTAATGCAGTATTCGAGAGCAAGCTCCTAAGCAGAACGCGTAAACGATTGGGGGCTGAGACATCCATAGTGGCCGGCAAAGACGGCATGATCACGATTGAGTTCAACGATACCGATCCCAAGCGGTCGGCCGACATCGCCAATGCCTATGTCGACGAGTTGTTCAAGCTCAATAAAACCCTGGCCGTGACGGAGGCAAGTCAGCGTCGCCTGTTTTTCGAAAAACAGTTCGCGCAGGCTCGCGATAATCTGGTCCAAGCTGAAGCGGCAGCGAGGGACGCGATCGGTCAAGGCGGACTGGTGAAAGTGGACGATCAGGGGCGGACCTTGGTGGAGAGTGCCGCTCGATTGCGTGCTGCCGCTACGGTCAAAGAGGTGCAGATCGGCGCCATGCGTAGTTACGCGGCAGAAAAAAACCCGCAGCTTCTGGCGGCACAACAAGAACTCGCGACGATTAAAAGCCAGTTGGCCAAAATCGAAGTGGGCGAAGCGAGTGTTTCGGAAGGCGTAGCCTCCACGCAAGGCATGCAGAACCTGGGTTTGCTGCGAGCCGTGAAATACCATGAAGCCATCTACGAACTGATGGCCAAGCAATTCGAAGCCGCCAAGATCGATGAATCGAAAGATCCGTCACTCATTCAGGTGGTGGACAAAGCGGTGGTTCCCGACCGCAAATCCAAACCCAAACGCAACCTGATTGTCCTTCTGTCGGCACTGGCGGCAGGTTTTTTCGCCGTACTTTGGGCGTTCATCAACGAGGGCCTGGAAAAGGCGCGCCTGAAGCCGGAAAATGCCGAACGATTGGGGACGTTCAAGCGCTATCTGGCCTGGCGCAAGAGTTAAACGGCGATGGTAGAGCTTCAGCGTGATCCCAGGATCGTAGATGCAGTGCGTGCGATTATTCTCAAGCACGTTCAGCCGACGCGCATTTACGTATTCGGTTCGCGCGTAACCGGCGAGGCCAAAGCCGGAAGCGACTACGATTTTGCGTTCGACGCACAGGGTGGCTCCACGTCAGCACTACAGGCCATTCGTGAGGAAATCGACCACCTGCATACGCTGTATCGGATCGACGTAACCAATATTGCGGACGCCGATAGTCGGTTTGCCAATCGTGTGCGCGATACGGGGGTCGTGATCTACAGTTCGACCAAGGAGCTTCGGGCGCAAGACGGTCTCATGTACTTTGATCGCGCGTTGACCCGATTTCGTCGCGTAGTGATTGAGCGGGCGCGCTGGATTGCCGAAGGCAATGGCGACATTGTCCTGGACGTAGCAGCAAAGCGCTTCGAATTTACCTACGAAATGGCCTGGAAGGCACTCAAGCGTGTACTCGACTATCTGGGAATCGATGCACGCTCACCTCGTGCGGTATTCAAAGAGGGTTACGCCCAGGGATTGTTAAAGGACGAGCAGGTTTGGCTCGACATGATCGAAATGCGAAATCTCTCATCGCATGTTTATGACCAACACGAAATTTCCCGCATTCTCGTCGAACTGGAGCGCTATCTCGCTGCGTTCGATGCTCTTTTGGAACGCCTGCGCAACATCCTGCCGAAAGACTCCGGGGCCAAATAGTTCGTCACCGCGAGGGGGCATAGACGTACAGTCTGGCAGTTAGGGAAACGCTGAACAAGTACCCACCGTTCGGGTTGAGTACCCACCGTTCGGGCTGAGCTTGTCGAAGCCCTTGATTTGACGGGCGTGCGTTTCGACAGGCTCAACGTGACCGAAGGAAACCCCCGTGGGGCGAACGGACTTGTTCAGCGTTTCCTTAGCGTGGCGAGGGATGATATTGTGAGGTTCGACAACACTTACAGACGGACTTGGCGTGCCCGAGATCAGCCTATTTCTTGAAATTGTCCATAACAACGCTTGCGGAGTGCGGCATGACGGATAGCGTGGATATTCGCTGGAAGCAGCGTCTCAGTAATTTACAGCGAGCACTCAAACAACTGGCCGAAGCGGTGGAGCTTGGCCGTCAACGATCGCTATCTCGCCTGGAGCAACAAGGACTGATCAAAGCATTCGAGTTCACCCACGAACTCGCCTGGAATGTCATGAAGGATTATTTCGAGTATCAAGGCAACGTAGCGATTACCGGCTCCCGCGATGCCATACGCGAAGCCTTTCGACGCGGACTGATTGTTGACGGTGAAAGCTGGATGGCGACAATTTCGAGCCGAAACCGGTCCTCACACACATACGACGAAAACACCGCCACCCAACTGGCAGCAGAGATCACTACGCGCTATTTGCCGTTGTTCGAAAGTTTCAATAGGCACATGGAGGAGCTTAGTCGTGACACTGGCGACTGATGCACTCCTCGGCAAATTTGGTCTTGCACAAACGGTGGTTGATCAAATCAACAATGTGTTTGCCACCGTTCCTTCAATCGAGAAAGTAATTCTTTACGGTTCCAGAGCCAAAGGTAACTATCGCCCCGGTTCGGACATCGATTTGGCTATCCTTGGACCTAACGTAACCGAAGAACAGATGCTAAAGCTCGAAACCATGCTTGATGACGTGCTGTTGCCCTATACCATTGACCTTTGCCGAATCGAAATGATTCAAAACCCGGATTTGATTGAACACATCAACCGCGTTGGAATCCCCTTTTATCCGGAATTGAGCTGACAGGCACGTAGCTCCCCCCGCTTCGTTATTGCGAGAAGGCATCGCCGACAAGGCAATCCATCAGCCGCGACGAAAGCGACCTGCAGCGCCGCCCGTAGATCGCTTCACCTACAGTTCGCAACGCCCATTTCTTTGGCATACTTTGCTACAATCCGTTCAAACGTTGAACACCTAACCAGCCCAAGCCCATGCCGCTAGACAGCGACGAAATCTGCTACCGCATCTTCCGTCTCATCGAGGTCAATCCAGACATCAGTCAGCGGGAGCTCGCAAAAGCCATGGGTATCAGCCTCGGCAAAGCCAACTACCTGTTGAACGCCCTGATCGAGAAGGGCTTGGTCAAGGCGGGTAACTTCAGGCGCAATGAAGAAAAACTATCTAAAGTGGCTTACTTGCTAACGCCAGCCGGCATCAGGGAACGCATTCAGCTAACGCGCCGATACCTCGCCCGCAAAGAATACGAATACGAAGCTCTGCGAGCCGAGATACATGCACTCAAACAGGAAGTAACCTTCAATGAGCACCGCTAAGATCCCCGTCCAGCCCGTCATCCTCTGCGGTGGTTCTGGCACCCGGCTGTGGCCTCTGTCTCGTGCCGGTTTCCCCAAACAGTTCCTTTGCCTGACCGGCAACGAAAGTCTTTTCCAGCAGGCCGCCCAACGTTTGGCTGGGCTCGGTGCTGAAGACATTAGCTTAGAAGCGCCCATCATCGTTAGCAACGAAGAGCATCGTTTCCTTGTACTGGAACAACTGCGCGAAGCCGGCATCAAGTCGAACGCCATTCTGCTCGAACCGGTCGGTCGCAATACCGCTCCCGCCTTGACCTTAGCGGCGCTCGCTGCCCTCGACTCGGGCAACGACCCGATTCTCGTTGTCACGCCTGCGGACCAGACGGTGACCGACCAAGCCGCTTTCACCGATGCTCTGCAACAAGCCGTGCGCGAAGCCGCCAGCGGCTCCATTGTGATTCTAGGCATTGCCCCCGACCGTCCCGAAACCGGATATGGCTATATCAAGGTGGCCCATGGATCGCCACGGCCCGGTGGGCCTCGCGATGACGCCGATTTGTCATTGCAAGGAGGCGCAGTGGGCCGTCAGCCGTCAGCGCAGCGTGGCGGTGACCCGGCAATCCAAGCCTCCACCCACGGCAAACCTTCGTCATTGCGAGGAGGCGTAGCCGACGCGGCAATCCATCGGCCGCAACTCGACCCCCAGCGCTTCACCGACCGCTCCTGGATTGCTTTGCCTGCGGCTCGCAATGACGAACTTTCGTCATTGCGACGAGGCATCGCCGACGTGGCAATCCACCCCACGTCCCACACCGTCGAGCGCTTCGTCGAAAAACCCGACGCCACCACCGCCCAGCATTATCTCGACGAAGGCGGCTACTTCTGGAACGCCGGCATGTTCGTGCTCAGAGCTTCAACATGGCTCTCTGCCCTCGAACACTATCGCCCCGACATCGCCCAAGCCACTCTTGCCTCCTGGGAAAAACGCAGCACCGACCAAAGCACCGGTGGCCGCTTTGTTCGCCCCGGCTCAGCCGAGTTCATTGTTATCCCCGCCGAGTCAGTCGACTACGCCGTGATGGAGCACTGCCCCGGAAGCGATTTCCCGATCAAAATGGTCCCCCTCGACGCTGGCTGGAGCGATCTGGGCGCGTGGGATGCCGTCTGGCAAGTCCTGCCCAAAGATGAAGCCGGTAACGCCCACTTCGGCGACGTCCTCACCACCGATAGCCGCAATACCCTGGTACATGCCACCAGTCGCCTGGTTAGTCTGGTCGGCGTACAAGATCTGGTAGTCATCGAAACCGCCGATGCCGTCCTGGTTGCCGAGCGCTCACGCAGCCAGGATGTGAAAGCCATCGTAGCCGAACTTCACGCCAACGGACGCGAAGAGCACACGCTTCATCGCAAGGTCCACCGCCCCTGGGGGTGGTACGACAGTATCGACGAAGGAGGGCGCTTCAAGGTCAAGCGCATCCAGGTCAAACCCAAAGCCAGCCTATCCCTTCAAAAACATCACCACCGCGCCGAGCACTGGATCGTGGTCATCGGAACCGCAGAAATTACCTGTGGCGAAAAGATCGTTCTTCTCACCGAAAACCAATCCACCTACATTCCTCTCGGTGAAACGCACCGTCTCGTCAACCCGGGAACTATTCCGTTGGAGATTATTGAGGTGCAATCAGGGAGCTACCTAGGCGAGGACGATATCGTCCGCTTTGAAGACAATTACGGACGGAATAAATAGCCATTTTGTGTCTCAATGACGAAATTTTTGACGAAAACCACTACCTAAAATTCAAGGAATTAATCAATGCAAAAGGTTGCACTTATCACCGGTATTACTGGCCAAGATGGCGCATATCTCGCAGAACTGCTACTTGAGAAAGGTTATGTAGTTCACGGTATTCGTCGTCGAGCTTCGCTTTTCAATACGGATCGTATCGACCACCTGTATCAAGATCCTCATGAGGCCGGTACTCGACTGTTTCTTCACTATGGTGACATGACTGATAGTTCTTCGCTCATCCGCATCATCCAACAGGTGCAGCCGGACGAGATATACAACCTCGCTGCCCAGTCCCATGTGGCCGTGAGCTTTGAAGAACCTGAATACACCGCCAACTCCGATGCTCTCGGTGCTTTGCGGATCCTCGAAGCCATTCGCTTGCTCGGCTTGGAAAAGAAAACCCGCTTCTACCAGGCCAGCACCTCTGAACTCTACGGGTTGGTGCAAGAAATCCCGCAGAAAGAGACCACCCCTTTCTACCCACGTAGCCCTTATGCCGTAGCCAAGCTTTACGCGTATTGGATCACCGTCAACTATCGTGAGGCTTACGGCATCTATGCATGCAACGGTATCCTCTTTAACCACGAAAGCCCGATTCGTGGCGAAACCTTCGTCACTCGCAAGATCACTCGTGCCCTGGCGAGAATCAAACTTGGTTTGCAGGACTGCTTGTACTTAGGCAACCTTAACGCAAGGCGCGACTGGGGCCATGCCAAGGATTACGTGGAAATGCAATGGTTGATGCTGCAACAAGAAAAGGCCGAAGATTTCGTCATTGCCACCGGAGTTCAATACAGCGTCCGCGACTTCATTATTGCTGCCGCCCGGGAGATTGGCATTCAGATTAGCTGGCAGGGTGACGGGGTGGATGAAAAGGGTTATGACATCCACGGTAAGTGTATTGTCGCCGTAGATCCCCGCTATTTTCGCCCAACGGAAGTCGAAACCTTGCTCGGAAATCCAAACAAAGCAAAGGAAAAATTGGGCTGGACACCCAAAATTACATTCGATGACCTTGTGGCAGAAATGGTGCGTGAAGATCTTAAGTCAGCCGAGCGTGATGAACTGATTAAGCGTCACGGCTACAAATCGATGGATTATCACGAGTAATGTGCAGCGCTGCCGTTTCTCGTCGTGCGCTGATTTGTGGCGTGTCTGGGCAGGACGGGGCTTATCTCGCACAAATCCTGTTGGCAAAAGGGTACGAAGTTTGGGGTACCTCGCGTGATGCACAGAAAACCGCTTTGCAAGGCTTGAAATCCTTAGGGATTCTCGAACAGGTCAGGATACTGTCGATGTCGCCTGCCGATTTCCGTAGCGTGTTGCAAGTAATTTCTACTGTGCAACCCCAAGAAATCTACAATCTCGCAGGACAATCCTCGGTGGGACTTTCCTTCGGGCAGCCACGTGAGACAGTGGAAAGCATTGTTATTGGTACTTTGAATTTGCTTGAGGCAATTCGTTCAGTCGACCCGGCTATCCGGTTTTTCAATGCAGGTTCGAGTGAGTGCTTTGGCGATATCGCTGGCGGACTAGCAGCAGATGAAAATACGCCTTTCCGCCCTCGAAGCCCCTATGCGGTCGCCAAGGCCGCAGCGACATGGCAAGTTGCCGTCCATAGAGAATCGTACGCTTTGTTTGCTTGCACCGGTATTCTTTTCAATCATGAATCACCCTTACGACCTGAGCGGTTTGTAACTCGGAAAATTGTTACTGCTGCATACCGAATAGCACATGGCAGCAAGGAAAAACTCACTCTTGGAAATATTAATATTCATCGTGATTGGGGATGGGCACCAGATTACGTGGTAGCCATGTGGAAGATGCTGAATCGAGACACCCCAGAAGATTTTGTTATTGCCACGGCTCAGACACAAAGTCTTCAAGGTTTTGTTGAGACAGTCTTTGACGAGGCCGGCCTAGATTGGCAAGAGCATGTCATTACTGATCCATCGATGCTCCGGCCATCAGACCCAATAGTTAGCAGGGGTAATCCTGGAAAAGCAAGAGCGTTACTCGAATGGCAGCCTATTGTCTATGGTCAGGAAGTGCCGCGCAAGATGTATTACGAAGAATCAATAGTCAATCAAACAGACGTTGGACAACAACATGTTTAGGCGTGAAGAAATTGGCGATGACCTTTTGTTATCGCTGAAGTGATCAAAATCATAACGGCGACCTGGATTTGGCTTGGGAATACATCCGCATTTTTGCCTTCGAGGAGCGGATGCTGTCAAATTTCAGGCGCGTAATAGCAAATACCTCTTCTCGCGGGTTGCCCACGAGGTGTCTTACAGCAGCGTGAATGCTTTTGATTACACCTACGGTATTGCATCGAGAAAAGTTGGAGTTGAAGCCCGTGGCTGGCCATTCTCAAGGGGGATTGCGTCAATTATGGCTTCAAGGATTTAGCTTCTGTTGCAAATATCTGTAATTCAACTAAACATCCCAAGAGCTTCATACACCATGCAAATACTTTCCCATAGAGGGTTCTGGTTGTCAGCCGAAGAAAAGAATTCGGTGAGCGCTTTTGAAAGAAGTTTCGACCAGGGATTCGGCACTGAAACTGACATCCGGGATTTCAACGGCAACTTGGTGATTTCCCACGACATTGCAGACAAGTCGTGCATCGGCGTGCCGGAATTTCTGGGGATCTACAGGCGGGGATCGCAAAACCTGCCGCTGGCGCTCAATGTCAAGGCCGACGGCTTGCAGGCCTTGCTTAAGAAGACGCTGGAGGAGCAAGGCATCGAAAATTATTTCGTCTTCGACATGTCGGTTCCCGACATGGTTGGATACCTGAAGGCAGGATTGAAGACATTCACCCGGCAGAGCGAACTCGAAACACCACCCGCCCTGTACGAGCAGGCTAGCGGCGTGTGGCTTGACGAATTCCATTCACACTGGATCGACGAGGACATCATCGTTCGGCACATCTCGAATGACAAGAGGGTCTGTATCGTTTCTCCTGAACTGCACGGCCGAAAATACCAATACGAGTGGAATCATTACAGAGACATCGACCGGAAACTCAGCTCTGACGCGATCATGCTCTGCACCGACCATCCGGAAATTGCCAAGGAGTTTTTCGATGCCAAAAATTAAGGCTGTACTGTTTGACATGGATGGCGTACTCATCGATGCCAAAGATTGGCATTACGAGGCGCTCAACAAGGCCTTGGGGCTCTTTGGCATGGAAATCAGCAGGTACGACCACCTTGTGACCTACGATGGACTACCCACGAAGATGAAACTGGAAATGCTGTCGGCGGAACGTGGGCTGCCAAAAGCCCTGCATTCGTTCATCAATGAAATGAAGCAGCAGTACACAATGGAAATTGTCCACACTGCCTGCAAACCCAATTTCCTGCATGAATACGCCCTGTCCAAATTGCGGACTGACGGTTATCGCATGGCCGTCTGTTCCAATTCCATCCGGGACACCATCGACGTCATGATGGATAAGGCATCGTTGAAGCCTTACCTGGAGTTCTACATCTCCGCCCAAGACGTGAAGCACAGCAAACCGAATCCGGAAATTTACCTTAACGCCATTGCGCGAATGGGACTCGAACCCTCTGAATGCTTGGTCATTGAGGACAACGAGAACGGCATCGCCGCGGCGTATGCCAGTGGCGCCCACGTACTCGAAGTGGCGAGCGTCTCGGACGTTCACTTCGAAAACATTAAGAGATGCATCGCCGCTATTGAAGGGACATAACATGTTGAATATCCTGATTCCGCTTGCGGGCAAGCAGAGCTTTTTTCCGGAGGCGGATTATCCCTACCCGAAGCCACTGATCGAGATCGACGGCCGCACGATGATCGAACGTGTGCTAGAGAACCTGAAATCTATCAACGCCGAGAAGCGCTTCATCTTCATCGTCAATTCGGCCGACTGCCGGAAATACCACTTAGACAACACTCTACAGCTCTTGACCGACGGCAAAGCCGTTGTAGTGAAAATCGACAAGGAAACCAAGGGTGCGGCATGCAGCGCGCTGCTGGCGATCGAGCACATCGGCAACGATTCGCCGCTCGTCATCTGCAACGCGGACCAGATCTTTGATTGCGACCTCGGGCAAATAGTCAAGGACTTCCTCGCTTATGACGCTGGCGTTATCACATTCGATTCCGTCCATCCCCGCTGGTCTTACGCAGAACTGGATCAGGACGGCTTTCTCACGCAGTCTGCCGAGAAGAACCCCATCAGCAAGCATGCGATCGCGGGCTTCTACTTCTTCAAAAAAGGCATGGACTATATCGACGGTGCATGCAGAATGATTTCCAAGGATGCGCACGTCAACGGCAATTTCTATGTGGCGCCGGTGATGAACGAACTGGTGCTGCAGGGGCTGAAAATTCGGGCTTTCCCGGTCCCGGCACGCGAGTACCATTCTTTTTACTCTCCGACGAAGATCTCGGAATACGAAAGACTGGGGGCGTCATCGCGAGGCTGAACGGTCGCTTCTACGTTGCGGCGCTTCCGTGCTGCCGGTTAATGAGAGAAAGAAAAATTATGGAAATTGCCAACTTAAAGGATATGGTCAAGGGCTGGTTTGTGGGGAATTTCGATCCAACACTCTTCAGGACGAATGATGTCGAAGTCGCCATCAAAAGATACACCAGCGAAAGCCACGAGGAGCGCCACCACCACAAGATTGCGACGGAAATCACGGCTATCGTTTTCGGTCGTGTACGCATGAACGGCAAGGAATATAGGGCGGACGACATCGTCGTGATACCGCCTGGAGAGGCTACGGATTTCGAAGCTCTGGAAGACACGGTGACCGTAGTCGTCAAATTGCCCGGCGCCAACAACGATAAGTATTTGGGAGAAAGCGCATGATAAATATTGTCATTCCGATGGCCGGGCTCGGTAGCAGATTTGTCGTCGCCGGCTATGAAAAGCCGAAACCGTTTATCGACGTTGACGGCAAGCCGATGATCGTCCGGGTGCTAGAAAACTTGGCTTACCCAGGTGCGAAATACATCCTCATTGGCCGGCGAGAGCACCTTGATAAGGAGGTGGATCTGGTCGAGAACATCAAGTGTACCTATGGCGCGACATTCGTCGTTGCGGAGGAACTCACGGCCGGGACCCCATGCACCATCCTGCTGGCGGAAAAACTCATCGATTCAGCCGCCCCGGTGCTGATTGCGAATTCCGACCAGCTGGTCGATATTGAAATAGCGGACTTCATCGACGATTGTACTTTGCGCAAGCTCGACGGATCGATCCTGACCTTCCTAGACAAATTCCGTGATCCGAAATGGTCTTTTGCAAAGGTTGGCGACAACCAGCTGGTGGACGAAGTCAAGGAGAAGCAGGTCATTTCTGACATAGCCACCGTGGGCATCTACTTGTTCTCGAATGGCAGTAATTTCATCGCAGCTGCGAAGGACATGATCGCGGCCGACGACCGCGTCAACAACGAGTTCTATACCTGCCCGATCTATAACTACCTGATCCGAGATGGTGGCAGGATCGGCGTATACAACATCGATTTCGAACAGATGCACGGCCTGGGAGTCCCTGCCGACCTAGAGGCTTATCTCGCCTGGCGGCGCGCTGGTTCGCAGGCACAGTCGTCGCTAGCCTGACGCATACAGAGGCCCGCACAACAGTGCACATTTCTCTCGCATTTTCGATTCGGTTGGCACGCGTTCTCAAGGCTAGGCTTATCTTATGAAAAGACTGCTGTGGCGCCTTTATTCGTTCGGGTTTTCCTTGGCTTGTTGCCTGCGCCGCCACGCCCACATATCTTTGCGCGCTTCGCTGGACGGCCGCGACCTTTTGCACGGCCGGATCCGGCTTGCCAAGGACGTCGCGATCCACGAGAAAGTGTATGTCTCAGGCCGAGTGTCTTTTGGTGAAAAAGTCGATATCGGCCATTACACCATCATTCACGGCGACGTGGAAATCGGACGCTATACTTATATTTCCGGTGCATATTCTGAAATCAATTCCGAGTGCAATCGCATCCGCATCGGAAAGTTTTGCAGCATTGCTCGCAACTGCTTCATCAGAACTACCAACCATTTTATCGACCACCTGACGACGTCGCCGCGGGTGCTGGTGGACTTCCTGCCGGAATATCCCTATTGCGAGTCGAAAGGCGACGTGGTCCTCGGGCACGATGTCTGGATCGGCGCCAATGTGACCATCCTGGGCGGCGTCACCATCGGGAATGGCGCCGTGGTGGCTGCGGGGTCTATCGTCACCAAGGATGTCGCTCCGTATTCCATCGTGGCCGGCAGTCCCGCCCGGTGCATCAGGATGCGATTCGACGAGGCGACGATCGCCTGTATCGAGCAAATGAAATGGTGGGAGTGGTCCGACCTACAGTTGCGGGAAAATAGATCTCTGTTCTCTCAGGCCTTTGATGCTATTTAAGACATATGCGCTGCTCAAGTACGTCGGCCTGATTTTGGGGGTCGGAGGGGCATTTCTGCAGCCGGCCTTGTTCAGTCGGCACATGAGCCACGACGATTTTGCGCTGCTCTCCTTCCTGTACGGGATAATCGCGTATCTGGCATTCTGCGATTTCGGAATGCACAAGCCCATCTATTCTGCCCTACGCAAGGCGCACGTGAGCGGCGGAAGGGTGCGGAAAAAGTTGCAGACGTACCTGTCCCTCTACCTGCTGATCCTGGTTATGGTCGGGGTATTTTTTGCCGCTGTGCTGATGGTGATGCCGGGCCGCGAGATCTACAGAATATCGCGGCCTACGCTCGGATTCTTCGCTTTTGCGGCCAGCGCGAATCTGTTTCTGAACTACATCGAGTACATCTTCAATGCGCTCGAGTTGCAGGTCGTGTTCCAAAAAATCGACATCTCGCGGCGAGCAGCTAATATATTTAGTCTGTTGTTCCTGCTCGTCGATTCCTCGTTCTTCCTGACGATCTGCGTGAACGTCGCATTGCTTACCGGCTGCTGCAGTTACGCAATCCGCTCGCTGGGACACCGCTATGGCGTGCAGCCGCAGCTTGACTTGAAAACGTCCTGGGCGTTGGTGCGCCGTTTGTGGTCTAAATCCCGCGACAGCCTGACGCTGACAATGAGCGATACGCTGATCTACAACTTCGGGTTCCTGATCCTGCCGTTTTTTCTGGGGCCTGCCGACATCATTTCCTACAGCCTCTGGCTCAAGGTCTTCTTCGGGGGAGCGCTGATCATCCGGATCATCATCGATATCTACATCCACGACATCACACGCTTCCATTTTTTGGGAGAGCCTTCCCGTGCGGCTGCCTTACTGAGGAAATCCATATATCTCAGCCTGCTGCTCGCGCTAGGTTTTTCCTTGGCATTCTTCCTGGTAAAAACCGTGCTATTTGCCGTGTGGGTGAAGAATGTGAGCGCGTTCTCGGACCACCAGTATGCATCTCTGGGAATCTGGTTGGGCGCTCTTGCGATACAAGGTTCCGCTGGGACTTTCCTGCTGTCGCAGGGCGGTTCCTTCGCGTTCATGCGTAATACCAGCCTCTGGTTGATGCTGGCCGTCTGCAGCGCTTTCACGGCGCTCGTCGCATCGCGGGTCCCCCTCGGCACCACGCTGCTATTCGTGGGCATGATCAACCTAGTCGGATCTTTCGTGTATCTCAAGAAATCGACGGCTGTCGTGAAAGTGGAAGGGGTTGTCCTATGATGGTCACTGCTATAGCGATGCTGTTTGCATTCGCAGTCGTGCTGGGTTACTCGAGAAAGCAGGCGCGGGTTTCGATTCGCCGGCAGGTGAAGCAGAAATTGCCTCCGTCGAAAGGCGGTCAGCTGGGTTTCAAACACCGGCTTTATGTCTATGCATCGTCGCTGACCTGGCTCATGGCACGCCTCTGCGGTTTTGTACCCTCCGGCTGGCTTCGGGGTTTTCTGTACCGGCACGTGTTTTGTGCTCGGCTTTCGCCGGCTGCCCGCGTTTCGATCGGTTGCGAGTTGATTTGCCCGTGGAATATCGTCCTGGGTGCCCATAGCCTGATTGGCATTGAGAACAAGATCGACGGTCGGGGCGGAGTGGTGATCGGCTCCAACGTAAACATGAGCCACCAGGTCAGCATTTGGACAATGCAGCATGACGTGAACGATGCTGACTTTGCGTCGGTCGTCGGTACCGTGGTCATCGAAGACTATGTGTGGCTGGGAAACAAAGTCACCGTGCTGCCTGGGGTGACGGTCGCCAAGGGCTGTGTCGTTGCCGCCGGCGCGGTAGTGACCAAGGATACGGAAGAGTTTGGAATATACGCGGGTATTCCAGCGAAGCGTGTCGGCGAACGGTCGCGCGATCTCCGTTATTCGATCGAATTCTCACCCATTTTTTGAGCCATACAATGCGCGCTACGGTAAAGTCGATTGCCGATATTTATGCCCTTCGGTTCCAATCATGTACCTACGATGCAGTCGCTGTTGACGTTAGGACGCTGAAATACGATGGCGTGCTCCAATATGCGATTAAGTATGCTTTCTGGGCCCTGAAGCTCGGCGGGATATTGACGCTAATCGACGAGGGCTCAAAAGATGATGGCGTGTCGAACCGGCGCCTTGACTTCTGGCAGGTAAAGCACGAGTTATTCAAGGGTGTGAAGAGTGCGGCGGAGGTCATGCGGCTCGACAATGCCGAAGGTGTGCTGGTCGTCAAAAAGGTCCAGGATCCTTACCGTAACGATGGCTTTTCGTTCGGCATTATTTTCAGCGGAAACCAGCAGGAAATCCCATTCCTGACGCAATCAGTCAGATCCATCCTCGACTCAGCCGCGACTTCACCCCTGCCGTTCGAGATCATCGTGTGCGGGCCGAGTAGTTTTGATTTTTCGGCACTCACGGCGGAATTCGGTAGCGCCCAGTTTCGGTACCACGCGTTCGATTTTGACCCTGCGAACAAGCGCGTGATGATTGCGGCGAAGAAGGCAGAGCTTTACCTCCAGTGCCAGTTCAATGTAGTCGCCATCAATCACACTCGGATTCTGTATGCGGCGGACTTCACGGAAAGAGTGGCGGGCCGGAAATTCGACGCATTTATTCCGCGTGTCGATGCCTTCCATGGTGGACATCAGATTCGCTACTTGGATTACAGCCTGCTGGAGTCGTACAACATGGCTGCGGTACCGCGGTACAGGTCCATCTCTGCGTCGATGATCGACGGGGATTTCCTGTATTCGCTCAAGCGGCGCGTGCCTTACATGGATGGTGGAATCAATGTTTTCAACAAGGCCACCATCGACTTCAATCCATTCTGCCCTCATATTGCCTGGGGCGAGGGCGAGGACATCATGACCGCGAACATGCTCACGGCGTCCGGTGCCTTAATCGACTATTTCGACGATATTCTGTGTACCTCGTCTACTGTGAAGATTGCAGTGCTAACTTCGCCCGTTGCCCTGTTCAAACAGAAGTTGAAGAAGGCGCTCGTGAGGCGCGGACTGTACTAGCCTGCCGGCAAATGTGCCGCATCGTCATTGTCGCGACTGCTGCTTGGTGTTAGTGATTTTCAAACTTTAAGAAAATTGTGTCCGTATGAATGATCGTTCAGTCTTGCTGGTGTTTGATGAGGTGCCATATCCGATGACGAACGGCGGGCGGATAGATTCCTATTTTCACGCGAAATCATTGCGCGCCGTCGGATGCCACGTCTTCCTTCTGTTTGCGTACACTTTCCAGGCTGAATTCGATGAATTCGTGAAGGTCGCGCCGGATATCTGCGACGGTTTCTTTGCGTTCCAGCGTAACAAGCGGCAGCTCAAGGATGTCTTCAGCGCCGTTCCCTATATCGTCAAGAACCGGAAGCCCTCTTCAAAGGTGATTGAGGCGATTGGGCGGAAATTCTCCGGCGTCCGTTTCGATCTTGTCATCGAGGCCCAGCTAAATGCGCACTTGTTGGCGTCGGAAGTTCACCAGATCCTATACCCCAATTCGGTATACCTTCACCGGATGCTTAACATCGAAACCACGCTGCTGGCATCGACGTTTCAGGCCTCGAAAATAGTCAGCCTCCGGAAGTGGTTCTTTGCCCTCGAAGCCCTCAAGATGTGGTTCTATGAGCGTAAAGTGTATGAGCAGTTCGAACACATTGCTGCCATTTCTTCCTACGAGCAGAATTTGCTTGCGAAGAAATTTCCGGGGAAGAAAATATTCTGGCTGCCGCCGTTTTTCGATTTCGCACCCCGGACGGAATTGACGCCTGCCGAGATGGACGAATACGACGCCCTGCTGTCCCGGACGAAGGGCCGACCCGTAGCGTTGCTGACGGCCAACTTCTCGGGTGGAATGACGGTCAAACAGGTGCGGTGGTTTCTCAATGATGTTTTGCCGCTTGTGCGCAAGCTGGTACCCGATTTGTTGGTGGTCGTGGCCGGCCGCGAAGCCGCATCGCATTTCGAATCCGGCGAATCCGTGCTGGTAGTGAATAACTACGGTTCGGTCAAGCCGTTGATGAAGCTGTGTGGTGTATTAGTGGTCGCCACGACCGGCCGTGGGGGCGTAAAGCTTAAACTCATGGAAGCGCTGGGATACAAGAAACCCATCATTTCCACCGTCAGCGGGGTGTTTGGCTCCGGTCTCGAAAAGGTGGTGCCTAATACAGATGATCCCCAGATGTTCGCGCAACTGTGTGCACGGGCTTTCGCCGATCCGGATTCGAGTAAGGTGACTCAGTCATTTTTCGAGTCCCGTTATAACTGCGAATCCAATGCACGTGAGATGCTGGACCGGGTGCTCGGCGCTGAGAGCTAAGGTCACTATGAAGCATATTCTCATCATTTCGAACCTCTTCCCGCCGGCGGTCATCGGCGGGGCGGAGAAAATTGCAGCGCAACTTGCCCTGTTGCTGAAGTCGCGATACAAGGTGACCGTGCTCACGCTGAGTGGGAACGGGCAGGATGTGGTGGACAACTGGAATGGCATCAAGGTTTACCGTCTTGCCATCCGGAACTCGTATTATCCTTTTGCAGAGGCTTCACCGTCGGCCATGAGGAAGCTGCTATGGCACAGAAAGGACGCATGGAATCAGGACATGCGCGAGGTGCTGCGGCCTATTCTAGCGTCTGAGAAACCGGATATTGTCAATACCCATAACCTGGCCGGCTTTTCGGTGTCTGCATGGGCAGCTGCTGATGAAGTGGGAGTGCCGGTGGTGCACACGATGCACGACTACTATCTCCTGTGCCCCAAATCGACGATGTTCTGCAAGGAGCGGAATTGCCAGTCGCAGTGTTGGGGTTGCCGCCTGCTGTCCGACAAGAAGATAAGCGCCAGTCAGCGGGTCAAGCATGTGGTAAGCGTGAGCAACTTCGTGCTGCAGCGCCACCTGAGCAACGGGTATTTCAAGAACGCCGCCCGCTCGGTCATTGCGAATGCACGGGATTTTCATCGTAAGCCGCCGGGTCCGGCCGTACCGGCTGGAGATTTGAAGTTCGGTTATATCGGCCGCATCTCCGAGAACAAAGGCGTCGAGAAACTCCTACAGGTTTTCAGAAAATGCTTCAGCCACCATAAGCTTTTCATTGCAGGGGCGGGTGAGCCCAGCTACGTGGAAATGCTCCAGAAGAAGTATGGGAGCAGCAACATCGTATTCATGGGCTATGTGGATGCCAACACCTTCTTCGTCAGCATTGATATCAATATCGTCCCGTCACGCTGGAACGATCCCTTCCCAACGGTCGTGTTCGAATCCTTCTACCACTCGGTACCAGTGATCGGGAGTCGGCGCGGCGGCATTCCCGAAATGGTCGTGGATGGTGTGAATGGATTCTTATACGAACCGGACGAGGACGGGGCGTTGGAGCGTGTCCTGGCGAAGGCGGTCTCGGATAGCCAGAGCTACCAGCGGCTTTCCGCGGGCGCGTACGAGTCGGGTGCGTACTACAGGACCGACCGGTTCTTTGCCCAATATGCAGAGGTGTTCGAGAGTCTGGCATGCTGAGCTTCGGAATCTGGATCTACGTCGACGTCCTGTTCCTGCTCCTACAGCTGAGGATATGCCGTCAATTCTTTTCGGTCCAGAAGCGCCGCTTTGATTCCTTCAACACGCTAGGCATGGTGTTCAGCGCGGTTTTGTTCGTTGCGCCCATCGGCCTGTTTCCCGTCGGGCTGAGCTGGGTGTCGGAGCGCGACTCCGTTTTTCGCGATTTCTTCTGGCACTGGAAGATCCTTGGTGGAATGTCGTTCTGCGACATGTTGATTCTGGGCGCGTTTTGCGTGGTGATGGTGGTGTCGCGGCGGTATCTGTGTCGCAGGAGGTTCCTGGTTTTTTCCATCATTCCGCTGGCCGTGTTCCTGCTGGGTTGGTTGAGTCTAGTCAACGCGCCGCTACCCATTGATTTGAAGCTGGCACTCAATTCGACGCGCACCTTCATGCTTGTCGGAATCGGCGCGACCCTCGCATACCGGCTGACGCAGCGTGTGGGCAAAGATTGGATACAGCCATATCTTATTTTCCTGGTGAAGGTTAACTCACTGTCGATGGCTTCGATGCTGCTTTTGGAACACGACGCCAAGGCCATGCGGTATTGGGCCTCCAGTATCGTGCAATCGCAAGGTGCTAGCACGGTGGCCATCATTGTCACGACTTATTTGCTTTATTCGCAGTTGTTTGCCGATCTCCGGCCGCGTATGCGATGGGCACTCTACGGTTTCGTGCTTCTGATAGCTATCGGAGGTGCGGTAAAGGGATTGATTTTTGCGCTGATGCTATTGTTGGCCGGGCGCATTGCCATCGGAATTCCCTATGTGCGGGGCGCATCGGGTGTTCTGTTTAGGTCCCGCGTTTTCCTGTTTTCGATGGTTTTGCTGATGCCATCGGCCATCATCCTTGTGAATCAAGTTTTGTTCGGTATCAGCGCTATCGATACACGCAACTTTCAGATTCTCAATAGTATGAAGACACTCTACGAAGGTGGGCCGCTGTCGTCGCTATTCGGTATCGGCTGGCGGCAGTGGTATTTTGAATATTATGAATTTCCGTTCATCGACCAAGGCGCGTGGACTGAAAACGAGCTGGTGGCTGAAGGCATGAAGAATTCCATCCAGATTATTCCGTATTCGCTCTTGCGAAGCGTTGGCGTTTTGGGTGTGCTGGTCGCGCTAATATTCCTATGGCGGTCGCACGGCCCGGTATACAAGCGCGAGAACAGGTCCAATGTGTGCAGGAATTTCTATCTAACATTCTTTCTCACATCCGAGATACTCACTATTCCGGACACCCTGCCAGAGGTCGCGCTGTTTTCGAGCGTGATGATATTTGCCTTGGCCTATGACAGGAAAGCCAAAATTCCGCGCGGCTACCCGACCCTGTCCGCTGGTACGGTCAAAGTATGACATTGTTACTTTTCAAGGTGCCCTGCGCCTTCTCTGATTATGAAATATGCATGAAATAACTGTAAATACGCGGTCGGCTAGGGCCCAACTCACGGGGGTGCAACGCTACACACTGGAACTGCTGGCGCGCATGAATGACTTCGGCACCATCTGCCCGACGCGGCCGATTCATGGGATGAAGGGGCATTTGTGGGAGCAGACGGTATTGCCGGCCCGGCTGAGCGGCTCGCTTCTGTGGAGCCCCGCCAATAGTGGGCCGCTGGCCGTGACGCGGCAGGTCCTGACGATCCACGACATGACTTTCTTCGACCATCCGGAATGGATGGGAAGGAAGTTCGGGCAGTGGTATCGGTTTCTGACGCCGCGACTAGCCAGCCGGGTGCAACACATCATCACCGTATCCGAATTCACCAAACAGCGGATCCTCGCGCACTGCCCGGTTGCATCGGAGAAGGTCAGCGTTGTCCACAACGGGGTTAGCGCCACCTTCAGGCCGATGGACAAAGAAAGCATCCGCGCGGTACAACTACAGTTGCAGTTGCCGAGTTCACGTTATGTTCTGGCACTCGGCTCGGTGGAGCCACGCAAGAATGTATTCAGGCTATTGAAGGCATGGGCGGAAGTCCAATCGTCACTGCCAGATGACATCTGGCTCGTGATTGCAGGAGGTAAGGGTAGCAAGCGCATATTCGGCGAATCGGCGACTTTCGAACTGCCGCCACGGGTGCATGTTACCGGACATGTGCCAGATGATGCGCTGCCGGCGCTCTATTCCGGCGCCTTGTGCTCTGCATACGTTTCTATGTATGAAGGCTTTGGGCTTCCCGTCCTGGAAGCCATGGCATCAGGGACGCCCACGCTCACATCTACGACGACGTCCCTGCCAGAAGTGGGTGGCGAAGCGGTTCTCACTGTTGATCCTAATTCTGTCGAGGGAATTGGAAGAGGCCTAAAGACGCTGCTGGAAAATGCAGAACTACGGGCACAACTCAGATCTTGCGGTATCGAGCGATCCGCGCAGTTCAGCTGGGACAGGGCCGCCAAGGCAACCTGGGATATTTTGATGAAAGAGGCGCGGCGGTGAAAATCGCTATAGTTCATGAATGGTTGGTTACGTACGCGGGGTCTGAACGCGTGCTGGAGCAAATGCTTGCTTGCTTTCCGGATGCGGACTTATTCAGTCTGGTAGATTTTTTACCTAGCAACGAGCGAGGATTCATCAAGAACAAGTCGGTTAAGACGTCTTTCATCCAGAAGCTTCCTGGAGCCAGAAATAAACATCGGAATTATCTTCCATTGATGCCGCTGGCTATCGAGCAGTTTGATCTGTCTGGGTACGATCTGATTATTTCAAGTTCCCACGCGGTCGCCAAAGGGGTGCTCGTAGGTCCCGATCAGTTACATATCTGCATGTGCTACTCGCCCATCCGCTACGCGTGGGATTTGCAGCATCAATACTTGAGTGAATCCAATCTTGAGACGGGACTTAAGAGTTGGCTAGCTCGGTGGATGTTGCACAAGATTCGTTTGTGGGATTGTCGAACAGCTAATGGAGTTGATCGATTTATTGGAATTTCCCATTTCATTGCGAGGCGCATAGAGAAAGTATATCGACGTGATGCGACGGTTATCTACCCCCCTGTCGATGTATCTGGGTTTGCCTACCGGGCCGAGAAGGAAGACTTCTATCTCACTGCGTCGCGTATGGTGCCCTACAAAAGGATGCCAATGATTGTCGAGGCCTTTTCTGCCATGCCTGACAAACGTCTTGTGGTAATCGGCGAGGGGCCCGAGTTTGATAAGTGCAAGGCTGTTGCGGGGCCGAACGTTCAGTTGATGGGGTGGCAACCATTCGATGTTTTAAAGGACCATATGCAACGGGCCAAGGCGTTTGTTTTTGCCGCTGAAGAAGATTTCGGAATCACGCCGCTTGAGGCACAGGCCTGCGGCACTCCGGTGATTGCTTTCGGTAAGGGGGCTGTATTGGAAACGATACGCGGCATAGGTGGCGACAACCCCACCGGAGTATTCTTTCCAGAGCAGACCCCACAAGCTGTTATCGAGGCGGTTGGGGTGTTTGAATTACAACAGGCAAACATTGCACCGCAAGCGTGCAGGGAGAATGCATTGCGTTTTTCACCAGAGCGGTTTCAACGTGAGTTTGTTGACCTTGTCGATCAGGAATGGGACCGGTTTTCTGAGCATCGTCGACAAGGTGTCATGTAGGCATGCAGCCGAAAGCATTGCAAGCGATCAATATGCTCCGCGTTTGTTGAAAACTACGTCGACGGTCTTGAAAAGTATCGCGATGTCGTACCATAACGACCAGTTTTGCACATACCAAGCATCCAGACTCACCCGCTCGGCGTAGCTGGTGTCGTTGCGTCCACTCACTTGCCATAGGCCTGTTACGCCCGGCAATACCTGTAGATAAAGATTGGTGTAGTCGCCGTAGCGTTCCAGTTCGGCGGTGACGATGGGGCGGGGGCCGACCAAGCTCATTTCGCCTTTGATCACATTAATGAGCTGGGGCAGTTCGTCGAGGCTGGTCTTGCGCAGAAAGTGGCCTACCGGGGTGATGCGCGGATCATTCTTCAGCTTGAAGTCTTTATCCCATTCTGCTTTGGCGATGGGGTCGTTCTCAAGCAGTTCTTTGAGGACTTTGTCTGCATCCTGCCGCATGGAGCGGAACTTTAGACACTTGAACGATTGTCCATTACGGCCAACACGAGGATGGCCGTAAAAGGCGGTGCCACCGCTGCGGCGGATTTGGTATGACAGCATAAGGAAGAGTGGCGTTAGCAGGGTTAATAGCAGGCTGGCTGTTACCAAGTCGAATGCTCGCTTGATCCACTGGTACCCGCGCCGCGAAAGATTGTTTCGCACTGTGAGGAAGAGCACTTCGTGACTGAAGAAGTGCGAAAGCTGGGTGCCGAAAAGCGGTAGGCCACGGATGGAGGGGATGATGTGGATGTTGGTGTGGGCTGCGAGCAGGCGCTGGATAAGGGTTTGGTTCTCGGGGGCGGTGAGGGAATCGAGGGCGAGGATGATCTGGGGGTTGCCTAGGTCGGTGAGGAGGGTTTCGATGAATTGGGTTCCATCGAAGATGGGGAAGGTTTTGGGGCCGATGTGGATTGCCGCGTCGGCTGGCGCCTCCTCGCAATGACGGGCGGAGGAATGGATTGCCGCACCTTCGGCTCGCAATGACGATGCCTCGCAATGACGAGCAATATTGACGAACCCGAGTATGTGGTAGCCCATGCCGCGTTCGCTCTTGATGGCGAGGTAGGCGTCGCGGGCGTTTTCGCCGGTGCCGATGATGACGGTGGGGCGTTGCCAGAGGCCGAGGTCGTCGAGCAATAGTCTGACGCCGGAGCGTCCAAGCGGGATAAGGGTTAGGTTGAGCGCCCAGGCGATGAGTTGGCTGCTGCGCCCGGCGTCGAGGCCGGCGACAAAGGAGGTGGCAGCGGAGACCATGAACATGGTGGCGAGCACGCGGACGATGTCGTGTAGTTCGTCCCAGAAGGGACGGCGACGGGCGTAGTGTTAGAGCAGCAGCCAGAACCAGCCGATGGTGAGGACAATTACGCCACCGTGGCTGATAATCGTAGCGCGGTCTAGGCGGCTCCAGCGGTTGATGTCGTCGGCTTCCGGCCACGCCAGGGCCAAGAGGGTGCCGAGCAGGATTAGGGTGTCAACGCCGGCGAGAGTGAGTTTTTCGAGCCAGGGGTGGGTGGGGAAGATGGGGATTTGGGGCGTGGTCGACGTGGATTGCTTCGTCGGCTTTGCCTCCTCGCAATGATGGGGAGGGTTGGACTGATGACCGCTAGCAATGACAGCCCGGCGATGGCGGTAGTAAGTGACGAGGATGGCGGCGGTCAGGCTGGCGAGGATACTGCCGACAAGGCTCAGCAGCAGGGTGAAGAGAGTATGGCTGGTTTGGCTCTGCTGTTTTTCAAAGACGGTACGGGGGCGGGGTGCGCCGGAAGGGTAGCAGGCGACCTTGGTTTGGTCGTGCTTCAGGGCAGCCTGGCGTTCGCTTTCGCGGCAGATTATGAGGGCGATATCAGGGGTGTTGTCGGCTTGCACTGCGTTATAGGTGACGATGCCGTTAGCCATGCGTGCGGAGGGCACGGAAAGCGGGGTTTCTTCGAAGCGGCTGCGTAGTTCTGGCGAGAGATTTTTGATGCAGGTTTGGTTGAGGGGGCGGCAATCGCGGCAGCCGGTGGCGAACGCTTCGGTGATGGCGGTAGCGGCAGCTTCGCAGGCGATTTTGTCTTGTCGGCCATTGAGCAGAAATTCAATCTGCATTCCGCTGCCAGCTTCCACCACCACATGGGGGTAATAAAGGGTGGGGCGGGGCAGCACCATCAGCCCGAGGGCGATGAATGCCAGGGCAATGAGGATGGCAAGGCTACGGCGAGGACGCTTGTTTTTCATCTGGGTGCTTTAAATGAGTAGTGCAGGGCTGTCGGCGCTCATTTCGAAAGTATTCGTTGCATAGTCCGCTGGATCGCCACGCCGATCAGGACGTAGGCGGTGAGATGAGCGATCCGGTGCAGCATGCCTGGAAAGGACTGACCCGCAGCCGGAATGTTGCCAAGAGTGAAAAGATCTACGGTGAGCAGAATGGCTATTCCACGCGCGACTTTGAGCAACACATCGATTTTTCGGTCACCCAATCGCATGGTGAGCGCCCCTCGAGCTTGCACAGTACCCTTACCCGGCTGGCTATGATTTGCTCTGTTTCAATCAAGAGGTCGATATCGCCACCACGCTTGGTGTCATCCACACGAGATCCAAAAAGCCAAACGCGGCTTTCTTCTCCGATCACATCGGCCACGGTGAATTTGATCAGCTTGCATTGGGCTTCAGTGAGACGCACGACTGTCCCTCAGAATTGTGACGATACCAGCGATATTATATATCGGCTGAGTGCTGCGTCGCCGCCTCGCTGCGCTCGCGGTTGAAGGCCCTCGCAATGACGAGGGGCGATGAGAAGCGTCATCGCGAGCGTAGCGTGGCGATCCAGGGTTTGTGTTGTGGGGTGCGCCTTGGGTGACGATGCGGGTATCATTCTGCGCAATTTGGCATTAACCCGATGGAAATGAAAAAAGGATTGTCTTTCCATGCCCGGTTGGGCTTTGCCCTCCGCGGGTTGCGTGTGGCGGCGGTCCACGAGGCGAGTTTTCGTATCCAGTTGGTTGCGGCGGTGGTTGCGATGCTGGCGACGGCCTGGATTCGCCCCGGATGGCTCTGGGCTGCCTTGATCGCCGTGGCGGTTGGTTTGGTGCTTGCGTTGGAACTGGTCAACACGGCACTCGAGCATGCGCTGGACGGCCTGCATCCGGACCAGGCTTCCTTTGTTGCGGTGGCCAAAGACTGTGCGGCTGCGGCCGTGTTGATGAGCAGCGCATTGGCGGTAGTTCTGTTTGCCTTCATGCTGCTCGATACGTGGCCCCGCTGGGTACATTTCTCCTATTCCTGAGATTTATATGGCTTCCAAAATTCTGGTAACCGGTGGGGCTGGGTATATCGGCTCGCATACCTGCGTGGTCCTGCTACAGGCGGGCTATGAGGTGGTGATCCTCGACAATCTCTGCAACAGCCGACGTGAGGCGGTAGACCGGATCGGTACGATTGCCGGGTGCGTGCCACCTTTAATCGAGGGCGATGTTCGCGACGCGGCATTGTTGGGGCGCCTGTTGCGCGAGCATTCCATCGCGGCGGTGATTCATTTTGCCGGTCTCAAGGCCGTCGGCGAGTCGGTGGCACAGCCGTTGCGTTATTACGACTGCAATGTGGGCGGTACGGTGGCTCTGTTGCAAGCCATGGCGGCTGCCGACGTGAAAACCCTGATCTTCAGTTCCTCGGCCACGGTTTATGGCGATCCTCGATCGGTACCGATTCGGGAAGATTTTCCGACCGGCGCCACCAATCCTTACGGCCGCTCGAAGCTGATGATCGAGGAAATTCTGGCGGATTTGCATCAGTCCGATCCCGAGTGGCGTATTGCCCGGCTGCGCTATTTCAACCCTGTCGGTGCCCACGAGAGCGGGCTGATCGGCGAGGAGCCCAACGGCATACCGAACAATCTGATGCCTTATGTGGCACAGGTGGCGGAGGGGCGGCGCGAGCAATTGAGTGTGTTCGGCAACGATTACCCTACCCGGGACGGAACGGGTGTGCGCGATTACATCCATGTTGTAGATCTGGCCGAGGGCCACTTGGCGGCGCTGCGGTATCTGGAAAGCGCAGGGGGATTGGTGACGACCAATCTGGGCACCGGCCGAGGGTATTCGGTGCTGGAAATGATTCAGGCCTTCGAGCGGAGTAGTGGCAAGCGCATTGCGTACAAGATCGTCGCTCGACGTGCCGGCGATATTGCCGAATGCTGGGCCGATCCAGCTTTAGCTGAACGGTTATTCGGTTGGAAAGCGACGCGTGATGTGGACGCCATGTGTCGCGATACGTGGCGCTGGCAGCAGGGTGGCGGATTTGTCGATGGTACAAGGCGAGACGGTTGAGTGATTCATACTTCAATTGCGGTTGCGCTCGGTTACCCGGAGCGCTAGTATCCGCCGCCTGTTGGCAAGGCATTTAGCGCCGCAATCCACCACGTTTCCTGAATGAGCTATCTCGATCTTCCCCCGTTGCGCCATGCTGCCGGTACGGTACGGCTGCCCGGCTCCAAGAGCATTTCCAATCGCACGCTGCTGCTCGCGGCCTTGGCCGAGGGGGGTACGCGGATTCACGATCTGCTGGATTCCGACGATACCCGGGTCATGCTTACAGGCTTGCGCCAGCTGGGCATTGCGGTTGAATCGATCGGAGCCGATAGTTATTGCGTTACCGGTGCCGGCGGGGCGTTTCCGGTCAAGGCGGCGGAGCTTTTTCTGGGCAACGCCGGTACCGCTTTTCGTCCGCTGACAGCGGCTCTGGCGCTCTCGGGCGGGCGCTACGTGCTCTCCGGTGTGCCGCGCATGCATGAGCGGCCGATTGGCGATCTGGTTGATGGGCTGCGCCAGATTGGCGCCGATGTGCGCTATCTCGGCAGTGAAGGTTATCCGCCGCTCGAAGTGCGGCCGGCGGCGATCAGGCTGGAGGCGCCGATCAAGGTGCGCGGCGACGTTTCTTCGCAATTTCTCACTGCCCTGCTGATGGCGCTGCCGCTGACCGGCGAGCCGGCGGTGATTGAAATGACCAGCGAGTTGATTTCCAAGCCCTATATCGAGATTACCCTCAAGCTGATGGCGCGCTTCGGGGTGAGCGTGCAGCGCGACGGCTGGGAGCGTTTCACCATTGCCGGCGGGCAGCGTTATTCCAGTCCGGGTGAGATTCATGTCGAAGGCGATGCGTCGTCGGCGTCCTATTTCCTTGCGGCCGGCGCGATCGGCGGCGGTCCGGTGCGGGTGGAAGGTGTCGGTCGCGACAGCATTCAGGGCGACGTGGCATTTGCCGATGCGCTGGCGCAGATGGGGGCGCGAATCGAAACCGGGCCGAACTGGATCGAGGCGCGCGGGCCGGCCGACGGCCGGCTGAAGGCCATCGACCTCGATTGCAATCACATTCCGGATGCGGCGATGACCTTGGCGGTGGCTGCCTTGTTTGCCGACGGCCCGTGCACCCTGCGCAATATCGCCTCCTGGCGGGTGAAGGAAACCGACCGTATCGCTGCGATGGCTGCCGAATTGCGCAAGGTCGGCGGCATCGTGGAGGAGGGGGGCGATTACCTCACGGTGACGCCCACGACCCTACTGGCTGGCAAAGAAGGTCTGGGTAGCCAGCAGGTTCCGCTCATGGTTCGACAAGCTCACCACGAGCGGAACTTGCGAGCTCACCTTGGGTTGAGCCAGCAAGATACCGTTCGCCCTGAGCTTGTCGAAGGGCTTATTGAAATTGAAACCTACGACGACCACCGCATGGCGATGTGCCTCTCGCTTGCCGCGCTGGGTGGGGTGTCGGTGCGGATTCTCGATCCCGGCTGTGTGGCCAAGACCTTTCCGACCTACTTCGATGCCTACGCGCAAATCACGGCGCCGGTGGTCGCCATTGACGGCCCCTCTGCATCGGGCAAGGGCACGGTGGCGGCGCGGGTGGCGCAGACACTCGGTTATCGGATGCTGGACAGCGGCGCGCTGTATCGCCTGACTGCCCTGGCGGCCCGCCGGGCGGGGGTGGACTGGACCGACGAGGCGGCCGTGGCGGCGGTTGCCGCCGGTCTGCCGGCTGAGTTTGACGGAGAAAAAATCCTGCTTTCCGGAGACGATGTGAGCGACGCCATTCGCACTGAAGAAATGGGCGTCGGGGCTTCGATTGTTGCGGCATTGCCTTCCGTCCGCGCCGCGCTGCTGGAGCGCCAGCGCGCCTATCGGCGCTGGCCGGGCCTGGTGGCCGACGGCCGCGACATGGGCTCGGTGGTCTTCCCTCAGGCCGAATGCAAGGTGTTCCTCACCGCATCGGCCGAAGCGCGTGCGGAAAGGCGCTATAAACAGTTGATCGGTAAAGGGATGCCTGCTAATATGGCCGCCCTTCTGGAGGACTTGCGCGAGCGTGATGCGCGCGATGCCGCGCGTAGCGTGGCGCCCCTACAGAAGTGCGCGGATGCGGAGCTGCTCGATACCACCGATCTTTCGATCGAGCAGGCCGTGGATGCGGTGCTGGGCTGGGCCCGATGCCGCATGCAATAGTCCCCGCCGTTTGAGGTGTTCGGCTGGCGCCAGCCAGTCCGGGCGATTTGCAACCAACCCGCCGTCTCCCGACGGTGTTGTAAAGAAGGTTCCCACCATGTCAGCTGCTATTGCAGAAAGTTTTGCCGCCCTATTCGAAGAAAGCCTTTCCCGTCAGGAAATGCGTGCGGGCGAAGTCATTACCGCCGAAGTGGTCCGCGTCGACCAGAACTATGTGGTCGTCAACGCCGGCCTCAAGTCGGAAAGCTTTATTGCTGCCGAAGAATTCAAGAACGATCGCGGCGAAATTGAAGTTCAGCCGGGCGATTTCGTCCAGGTCGCGATCGAGATGCTCGAAGACGGCTACGGCGAGACCCGTCTCTCGCGCGAAAAAGCCAAGCGCATCGCCGCCTGGAACGACCTCGACAAGGCGCTCACCGAAGGCCTGCTGGTCAAGGGCATGATCACCGGCAAGGTCAAGGGCGGCCTCACCGTCATGGCCAACGGCATCCGTGCCTTCCTGCCGGGTTCGCTGGTCGATACCCGTCCGGTCAAGGACACGACGCCGTTCGAAGGCAAGGAATACGAGTTCAAGGTCATCAAGCTCGACCGCAAGCGCAACAACGTCGTGTTGTCGCGTCGTGCCGTGCTCGAAGCTTCGATGGGCGAAGAGCGCCAGAAGCTGCTGGAGACCCTGCAAGAGGGCACCATCATCAAGGGTATCGTCAAGAACATCACCGACTACGGCGCATTCGTCGACCTCGGCGGCATCGACGGCCTGCTGCACATCACCGATCTGGCCTGGCGTCGCGTGCGTCACCCGAGCGAAGTGCTCAATGTCGGCGACGAAGTTACCGCCAAGGTGCTGAAGTTCGATCAGGAAAAGAACCGCGTTTCGCTGGGCATGAAGCAGCTCGGTGAAGATCCGTGGGTGGGCATCTCCCGCCGTTACCCGTCGGGTACCCGCCTGTTCGGCAAGGTCACCAACCTGACCGACTACGGTTCGTTCGTCGAGATCGAGCAGGGCATCGAAGGCTTGGTACACGTTTCCGAAATGGACTGGACCAACAAGAACATCCATCCGAGCAAAGTTGTCCAGCTGGGCGACGAGGTCGAAGTGATGATCCTCGAAATCGACGAGGAACGCCGTCGCATCTCCCTCGGCATGAAGCAGTGCCAGTCCAATCCGTGGGACGATTTCGCCATCAACCACAAAAAGGGCGACAAGGTTCGCGGCGCCATCAAGTCGATCACCGACTTCGGCATCTTCATCGGTCTGCCCGGCGGCATCGACGGACTGGTGCACCTCTCCGATCTTTCCTGGAACGTTGCCGGCGAAGACGCCAAGCAAAACTACAAGAAGGGCGACGAAGTGGAAGCCATGGTGTTGGCCATCGACGTCGAGAAGGAGCGCATCTCCCTCGGCATCAAGCAGCTCGACGGCGATCCCTTCACCAGCTTCATCGCTACCCACGACAAGAACAGCGTCGTTCCGGGCACGGTGAAGAGCGTCGACCAGCGTGGTGCGGTGATCGATCTGGGCGGCGAGGTGGAAGGCTATCTGCGCGCGTCGGAAGCCGCACGCGACCGTGTGGACGATCTGCGTACCCTCTATAAGGAAGGCGATACGGTTGACGCGATGATTATCAATGTGGATCGCAAATCGCGTTCGATCAATCTTTCGATCAAGGCCAAAGACCAGGCGGAGCAGAACGAAGCCATGCAGAAGCTGGCAACGGAAAGCGCCGGCTCGGCAGGAACGACCAATCTGGGCGCCCTGCTCAAGGCCAAGCTGAATCAGAACTGACTTGTCCGGACCTATGACCAAATCCGAGCTGATCGCCCGGCTGGCGGAACGCTTTCCCCAGTTGGTGGCGAAAGATGCGGACTTCGCGGTGAAGGTGATTCTCGATGCCATGTCCGCTGCGCTCGCGCGCGGCGACCGCATCGAGATTCGCGGCTTCGGCAGCTTCGCCCTCAATTACCGGCCGCCGCGCACCGGACGCAATCCCAAGTCCGGCGAAAAGGTGCAGGTGCCCGCGAAGTACGTGCCGCACTTCAAGGCGGGCAAGGAGTTGCGCGAACGGGTCGACCTGCCGGCCGCGTGAATGTGCGGTCCGGTTAAGGGCCGCTCAAACGATTGGCAGTCGCGTAAACTGGCGGGCGGCGTTCCTTGGGGATGCCGCCCGTTTCTTTCGGTACAAGCATGAAGATTCTGCTCTGGCTGCTGCGTATTGCACTCTTCGTTGCCCTGTTCGGCCTCGCGGTCAAGAACAGCGGCATGGTCGAGTTGCGCTTTTTCTTCGACCAGTCGGCACAGCTACCCTTGTCGCTCGCCCTGCTGGCGGCCTTTGTTGCCGGGGTGGTGATGGGACTGACCGCGATTCTGGCGACCGTGGCACGCCAGCGCCGCCAACTTGGCGCGTTGCGCAAGCGGCTCAAGACCGACGAGAAATAAAACTATCGTGGAAATCCAACTCTGGTGGCTATTGGCCCTTCCCGCCTTTTTTGCCCTCGGCTGGGTGGCGGCGCGGATCGACATCAAGCAGCTGGTGCGTGAATCGAGATCGTTGCCCAGTTCGTATTTTCGCGGCCTGAATTTTCTCCTCAACGAACAACCCGACAAGGCGATCGAGGCGTTCCTCGAAGCGGCGCGGGTGGATACCGAAACCATCGAATTGCATTTCGCCCTCGGCAGCCTGTTTCGCCGCCGCGGCGAGGTCGACCGGGCCATTCGGGTGCACCAGAACCTGGTCGACCGTGAGGGGCTGAAGCCCGAGCAGCGTCTGAATGCGCTCTCAGAACTGGGGCAGGACTACCTCAAAGCCGGCCTGCTCGATCGTGCCGAAGATATCTTTCTCAAGTTGCGCGGGAGCACCCGCGAGGAAGAATCGCTGCGCTTCCTGCTGGAGATCTATCAGCAGGAAAAAGAATGGGACAAGGCCATCGCCATCGCCGAGGCGCTGCCCAGCCACTCGGATCATCTGTGGCACAAGCAAATCGCCGAATTTCATTGCGAGCGGGCGTCCAGCGAACTGCTTCACGGGCAGATCGAGGCGGCGCGCGAGTGCTTGGCGAAGGCCATCGAAGCGAATCGCAAATGCATCCGCGCCACCCTGCTGGAAGGCGATCTGTACTGGCAGGACGGCGATGCGACGGCAGCCATCGAGGCCTGGAAGCGCGTCGAATCGCAGAACCCGGATTACCTCGCCCTTGTCGCCGAAAAACTGATGGAGGCGCATCGTAAGCTGGGGAAGACGGAACAGGGCCTGCAACTGCTGCGCGGCTACCTGGATCGCCATTCCTCGCTCGACCTGCTGGATGCCGCCGCCCGTGCCGAACACGAAGTGGGCGGTGCCGAGGCCACCTACAAGCTGGTGCGCGACGAACTGCGGCGCAATCCGACGCTGCTCGGCCTCGACAAGCTGCTCGAAGCCCAAATCGTGTTCGCTCCGGCGGAGCGCCGTGGCGATCTCGAATTGGTGAAGAACCTGATCCACAACCATACCCGCCGCGTCGCGCGCTACTGCTGCGATGCCTGCGGTTTCAAAGCCCGCCAGTTCTATTGGCGCTGCCCGGGTTGCGGCGGCTGGGAAACCTATCCGCCGAAGCGGACGGAAGAATTCGATTTGACCCCATAGGAACCCGTTTCATGAAAATCACCGTAGTAGGCACCGGTTACGTAGGGCTCGTGAGCGGCACCTGTCTGGCCGATGTCGGCAATGATGTGCTGTGCCTGGATCTCGACGCCGCCAAAATCGGGATGCTCAACGCAGGCGGCATCCCGATCTACGAACCGGGGCTGGAGGCGATGGTGCAGAAGAATGTCGCCGCCGGCCGGCTGCGCTTTACCACCGACATTGACGCGGCTGTTGCCCACGGCACAATCCAGTTCATCGCCGTCGGCACGCCGCCGGACGAGGACGGCTCCGCCGACCTCAAATATGTTGTTGCCGCTGCGCGCAACATCGGCAAACACATGAGCGACTACAAGGTCGTCGTGGACAAGAGTACCGTACCCGTCGGCACTGCCGACAAAGTGCGCGCCGCGATTGCCGACGAACTGAAGGCGCGGGGCGAGACCCTCGACTACAGCGTTGTCTCCAATCCGGAATTCCTCAAGGAAGGCGCGGCAGTCGAAGACTTCATGAAGCCCGACCGCATTGTCGTCGGCGCCGACGATGCCCGCGCCATCGACCTGATGCGCCAGCTCTACGCCCCGTTCCAGCGCAACCACGAACGCGTGATCATGATGGACGTACGCAGCGCCGAGCTGACCAAGTACGCCGCCAACGCCATGCTTGCCACCCGCATCAGCTTCATGAACGAGCTCGCCAACCTGGCCGAGAAACTGGGGGCCGACATCGAACTGGTGCGTCAGGGCATCGGCTCCGACCCGCGCATCGGCTACCACTTTCTCTACCCCGGCTGCGGTTACGGCGGCTCCTGCTTTCCCAAGGACGTCCAGGCGTTGATCCGCACCGCCGCCGAAGCCGGCCAGGGTCTCAAGGTTCTGCAAGCCGTGGAAGACGCCAACGAAGCGCAGAAGCACGTACTCACCGGCAAGATCGTCAAGCGCTTTGGCGCCGACCTCGCCGGCAAGACCTTCGCCCTCTGGGGTCTGGCCTTCAAGCCGAACACCGACGACATGCGCGAAGCCCCCAGCCGCGTGCTGATCGACGAACTGCTCAAACGCGGTGCCCGGGTCAAGGCCTACGACCCGGTGGCCACCCATGAAGCGCAGCGCCTCTTCGAGGGCGAAAGCCGGGTCGAATTCGCCGCCAGCCCGACTGCAGCGCTGGAAGGCAGCGATGCCCTGGCCATCGTCACCGAATGGAAAGAATTCCGCGCCCAGGATTTCGCGGCCATCAAGGCCACGTTGACGTATCCGGTGATTTTCGACGGGCGCAACCTCTACGATCCCAAGGTCGTTCGCAGTGCCGGCCTCGAATACTTTGCCATCGGTAGAAAATGACCCTTCCCAACACTTCAACCGCCCGCATCCTTATCGTCGGCGACGTGATGCTGGATCGTTACTGGTTTGGCGACGTCTCGCGGATTTCGCCCGAGGCGCCGGTGCCGGTGGCGAAGATCGAGCGTACCGAAGACCGCCCGGGCGGGGCGGCCAATGTGGCGCGCAACTGTGCCGCGCTGGGGGCGAAGACCGCGTTACTTTCCGTGGTCGGTGCCGACGAGCCGGGGCAGGCGCTGGCAAAATTGCTTGCTGCGTCCGGCATCGATGCCAGCCTGCACGAGGACGCCTCGCTCAACACCACCGTCAAGCTGCGTGTGGTGGCGCGACAGCAGCAGTTGATCCGCATCGATTTCGAAAACGCGCCGGACCATGAAGTCCTCCAGGCCAAACTCGCCGAATTCGAGAAGCGGCTGTCCGATTGCGATGTCGTCATCCTCTCCGATTACGGCAAGGGTGGCCTGACCCATATCACCGAAATGATCCGCCTCGCCCGTGCCGCCGGCCGGCCGGTGCTGGTCGATCCGAAGGGCGACGACTATGCCCGCTATGCCGGTGCGACGGTGATCACTCCAAACCGCGCCGAACTGCGCGAAGTCATCGGTCGCTGGAAGAATGAGGCCGAACTGGTGGCGCGGGCGCAGACGTTGCGCGCTGAGCTGAATTTGGAAGCTCTGCTGCTGACCCGTTCCGAGGAGGGCATGACCCTGTTCTCGGCGGATGGCGAAACCCACGAGGCGGCGCAGGCGCGCGAAGTGTTCGATGTCTCCGGCGCCGGCGACACGGTGATCGCCACGCTGGCGGTAATGTTGGCCAGCGGCGCTACACTGGCGGACGCGATGCGGCTGGCCAACCGCGCGGCGGGCATCGTTGTCGCCAAGCTGGGTACCGCGGTGGCGACACTCGACGAACTGAAACAACTGGGCTGATCCATGTCTCTCTACACCATCGTTACCGGCGCGGCCGGTTTCATCGGTTCCAATCTCGTGCATGCGCTGAACGCACGCGGCGTGACCAACGTCATCGCGGTCGACAACCTGAAGCGGGCCGACAAGTTCCGCAACCTGGTGGATTGCGAAATCGCCGACTACCTCGACAAGGAGGAGTTCCTCCAGATGATCGAGCACGGCGTATTCGATGGCAACGTGGAAGCCATCCTGCATCAGGGCGCCTGTTCCGACACCATGGAAAGCGACGGCCGCTACATGATGGAGAACAATTACCGCTATTCCCTGGTGCTGCTCGACTGGTGTCAAGAGGAGGAGATTCCCTTCCTCTATGCCTCCTCCGCGTCGGTCTATGGCGGTGGCCGCATCTTCAAGGAGGAGCGCGGTCATGAAGGGCCGCTCAACGTCTACGGCTATTCCAAATTCCTCTTCGACCAGATCGTGCGCCGCCGCCTGCCGGAAGCGACCGCGCCGATCACCGGCTTTCGTTATTTCAACGTTTATGGTCCGCGCGAGAGCCACAAGGGGCGTATGGCCTCGGTGGCCTTCCATCATTTCAACCAGTACCGCGAAAACGGCAAGGTCAAGCTGTTCGAAGGCTGCGACGGTTACTGTAACGGCGAGCAGAGCCGCGATTTCGTCTACGTCGACGACGTGGTCAAGGTGAATCTGCATTTCCTCGACTCCGGCGTGTCCGGCATCTACAACCTCGGCACCGGATGCGCCCAGCCGTTCAACGACGTCGCCGTGGCCACGGTCAATGCCTGTCGTGCCGCCGAAGGCAAACCCGTGCTCGGTCTTGCCGAGATGGTTGAGCAGGGGCTCGTCGAGTACATCGCTTTCCCCGAAGCATTGAAGGGCAAATACCAGAGCTTCACCCAGGCCGACCTTTCCAAGCTGCGCGAGGCGGGTTACGAGGGAGAGTTTGACAAGGTGGGGCAGGGGGTGACCAAGTACGTCGAGCATTTGCTCAGGACGTAAGGGAATTATCGAACGATGCCGAAACTCTACGAGTATTTTGGGTTGTTTACGCCAATGAGCATGAGCCGGTACATGTGCATGGCAAGTGCCTGGGGCGTGAATGCAGGGCGGAGCTGATTGTGATTGACGGCGTGGTGACGGAGGTTCGCTACGGCGCTGTTGTCGGACGTGTACCCCTTGCTGCGACGGAGCTGCGCTATTTCAAGGAAATCGTAGGCGCCCGTGCTGATGAAATTGTGGCACGCTGGATCGATTTCTTTGTACTGCATAAAACGATCGAATCCGAGGTCATCACGAGGAGGCTGGCATGATTCCTAGCATCATCAATATCGTCGCCGTAGAGTTGGTCGGGGATTGCCGGCTCCATCTGCGTTTTGACGACGGCACCGATCAGGTGGTCGACTTCAAGCCTTTTTTGACAAACGCTCTGCACCGGGATATCCGTGCCCATCTCGATCCTGAGCGCTTCGCCAAGTTCCGGATCGAATATGGCGAATTGATATGGGGTGATTACGATCTTTGCTTCCCCATTGCGGACCTTTATCTCAATAGACTGGAAAAACATGCCCCGCTTGATGCGGCGGCGTGATCTCCCGATGTTCAAAACTCTCGACGACTTCGTCGGCAACACCCCGCTCGTGCAGCTGAAGCGGCTGCCGGGCGCCGACAATGCGCGCCGCGGCAATTCGATTCTGGTCAAGCTGGAGGGCAACAACCCCGCCGGCTCGGTGAAGGACCGACCGGCATTGTCGATGATCGCCCGCGCCGAGGCGCGCGGCACCATCAAGCCCGGCGATACGCTGATTGAAGCGACCTCAGGAAACACCGGCATCGCCTTGGCGATGGTGGCGGCGATGCGCGGCTACCGGATGATCCTGATCATGCCGGAGAACCAGAGCCAGGAACGCTGCCAGACCATGAAGGCCTATGGCGCGGAACTGATCCTCACCCCGCGTTCCGGCAGCATGGAAGCCGCGCGCGATCTGGCCGAGCGCATGGTTCGGGAAGGCAAGGGCTTCATGCTCGACCAGTTTTCCAATCCCGACAATCCGTTGGCCCATTACGAAGGCACCGGGCCGGAAATCTGGCGCGACACCGGGGGGCGCATCACCCATTTCGTTTCCAGCATGGGCACCACCGGCACCATCATGGGCTGCTCGCGCTACTTCAAGGAAGTCAATCCGGCGATCCAGATCGTCGGCTGTCAGCCTGAGGAGGGTTCGCAGATTCCCGGCATCCGCAAATGGCCGGAGGCCTATCTGCCGCGCATTTTCGAGCGTTCGCGGGTCGATCGGGTCGAGTCGGTCGGCCAGGGCGAAGCCGAGGCGATGACGCGCCGCCTCGCCGCCGAAGAAGGCATCTTCGCCGGCATCTCGTCCGGCGGCGCGCTGCATGTTGCGCTGCGCCTCGCCGCCGAAGTGGAAAACGCTGTGATCGTCAGCATCGTTTGCGACCGCGGCGACCGCTACCTGTCCACCGGCGTGTTTCCGGCATGACGCCGGTCCTCGTCTTCGACATCGAGACCATTCCCGATGTGGCGGGCATCCGTGCGTTGCACGGCCTGCCGGCGGATCTGGCGGATGCCGAGGTGGCCGAATACGCCTTCCAGAAGCAACGGGCGAAGAACGGCAGCGATTTTCTTCCCCATCATCTACAGCGGGTGGCGGTGATCTCCTGTGCGATGCGCAGCGACGAGGGCTTCCGGGTCTGGTCGCTGGCCGAGCCCAAGCTCGGCGAAGCCGAAATCATTCAGCGCTTTTATTCCGGGGTCGAAAAATACACGCCGCAACTGGTGTCGTGGAACGGCGGCGGTTTCGACCTGCCGGTGCTGCACTACCGCGGTCTGATCCACGGCGTCGCCGCGTCGCGCTACTGGGAGATGGGCGAGGGCGATGCGCGCGATGCCCGCGATTTCAAGTGGAACAACTACATCAGCCGCTACCACAGCCGTCATCTCGACCTGATGGATCTGCTCGCCCTCTATCAGCCGCGCGCCAACGCGCCGCTGGACGAACTGGCCAAGCTGATGGGCCTGCCCGGCAAGCTCGGCATGGACGGTTCCGCCGTCTGGCAGGGCTGGCTCGACGGCCGCATCGACGATATCCGCGATTACTGCGAGACCGATGTGGTCAATACCTATCTGGTCTGGCTGCGCTTTCAGAAAATGCGCGGCGCCTTTACCGCGGCAGAACATGACGACGAAGTGGACTTCGTCAAAGCTCAGTTGGCTGCGGTCGGACAGGAGCACTGGAAGCAGTTCGTCGCGGCCTGGCAGGCGGGCTGAAGCGCTTTGACGGAGCGACTTTCGCGGCTATGATCAGATCATGCCGTTGCGGGAGTCGATGATGGGTGGGTCCAAACCGAAGATGTTGCCCGAGTATGCCGGAGCGCTGAGAATCGCCCTTGGCGAACGGGATGCGGACACCCTGGCGCATTGTGACCGCGTTGTTTCGCTGTCATTGTCGCTGGGCGCTACCTGCGGGCTTTCGTCGGCCGAGCTGGCGACGCTCAAGCTGGCATCGTGTTTTCACGACGTCGGCAAGATCGGTATTCCGGACGTTATCCTGCGCAAGCCGGGACGGCTCAACGACGAGGAGTGGCAGACGATGCAAAACCACAGCGTCATTGGCGAGCGCATCCTTTCCGGCTGGTCGCAGCCGCCTATCGAGGAGGCGGCTGCGGCGGTACGCCATCACCATGAACGTTTCGATGGCAACGGCTACCCGGACCGCCTTGCCGGCGACGAGATTCCGTTGCTCTCGCGGATCATCAGCATCGTCGATGCCTACGACGCGATGGCCCTGCCGCGCGCCTATCACCCGCCGCGTTCGCATGAACAGGTGATGGCCCTGCTGCGCGGCGAGGCCGACGAGAAATACGATCCGACCTTGTTCGCCCGCTTCGAGGAAATCATCGACCACAGCGCCTATCGGGCTTAGTCACCGGGGAGGTGCAAGCGGACGGACGTTTGTCCGTGCGTCTGGCCGATCAGCGCAGGACCAGCGATTCGGCCCAGGCCAGGGCTTCCAGTTGCATGGCGTTGATGTCGGCGGCGGCCAGCTGTAATTCGGCGGCAAGGCCCTGCAGCATGTCCCAGTCGCCTTGTTCGGCGGCTTCCGCCAGCATCAGCAGGCGGCCGTGGAGGCCTTCGTGTTCGAGGATGGCGCGCACGATCTGGTCGGGCAGCGGCAGCCGCGTCAGCGCCTTGGGCAGCGGTTGGCCGAACACAACGTCGAGCAGCGAGAGCATACCGATCATGAACAGATTGTCCTGTTCGTGTTTGGGCAGCACCCGGCGGCCAAGCAACTCGATGAAGCGGCTGCGGGTAAGCACGGTTTTCATCAATGCCGCCGGCGCCGAGGTGTTGCCGGCGGTGTACAGCAGCAGCGCCACCCAGCGGTACAACTGCTTGTAGCCGAGCAGGACGATGGCCTGGTGGATCGACGTCACTTTACGGCCGACGCCCATACCGGCCGAATTGATATAGCCGAGCAGCTTGACCATCAGTGCAGGATCGCGCTTGAACACCGCTTCCAGGTCGCGCGGTTCGGCATTCGCTCCGACCAGTTCGAAGAGCTGCACCAGTTGGGCGATGCTGGTGTTCATTTCCTTCTCGACGATGATTTCCGGGCGGGTGAAGAAATAGCCCTGGAACAGGTCGATGCCCATGCCGTGGCAGAACTTGTATTCCTTGCCGTTGGTGACACGTTTGGCGATCTTGCGCGCCGGATAGTCGGCGAGGCGCAGAATTTCGTCGTAAAGGCTGTAGCTGTCGCTGCCGGCGAGGTCGAGTTTGACGAAATTGGCGCGGATCAGCAGTTCCGGACTGCCGCCGGCGAGAGCCGCGCCGTCGAGGGCGATGCCGATGTCGCGCTGCTTGAGTTCGTCGCAGCCGCGCAGCATGGCTTCCGAAAGCGACGCCGGATCGCCGTGCAGATCGAGCACGATCTTGCCGTCGGGGAGCAGGGCGAGGAAATCCGCATCGGTCAGCAGTTCCAGCTCGGCATTGATGAACACCCGCTTTCCGGCCGGCAGCCAGCCCATGTCGAGACTGTCGAGCACATGGGCGAGTACCGCCGAGCTGGCTTCGAGACTGTTTTCCGGTTTGGCCGACGAAGCTCCGCTGTAGTAGGAAAGCTCGTAGCCGAAGGTGTCGCCTTGGCGGTCGACAATCGGCTGGCGTTCCAGATAGGTGTGCTGTGCGACGTTGGGGAGAGCTCCGTTCATTGTTTAATTATCGGCGGCAAGTGATTGAAGTTTAGTTAATTTCACTTGATCCGCTGCACCAGCCAACCGAGGCTCAAACGGGGTAGGGCAGCGTGCAGCCTTTCCAGCCGGGCGCTGGCGTGCAATTCCAGTCGAGCGCTGCCTGCGGTGTGGTTGCCGGCGAGGCGTACGACCTGGCGTGCCACTGCGGCGGCGACGTCAACCAGCTCCGCGCCCGGCGGCAGCAGCGGTTGCAGCTGCGGAGCGAGAAAGGAATAGTGGGTGCAGCCGAGCACCAGCCGGTCTGTGCCGTCCGCTAGCAGCGGGGCGACGCGGGCGGCGATTTCCGCGGCGAATTCGGCGCCGTCCAGATCGAGGGCTTCGACTCGCGTCGCCCAGCCGGGGCAGGCCTCGACATGCACCCGGACGTGGCCGGCGTGATCGCGGATCAGCCGTTTCAGGCGCTCGCTGCGCGCGGTCGATTCGGTGGCCAGCACGGCGATGCGGCCGCTGCGGCTGGAGGTTGCGGCCGGTTTGATGCCGGGCTCGACGCCGACTACCGTAAGCTCCGGATGGCGCTGACGCAACTCGGTGATCGCCGCCGCCGTCGCCGTGTTGCAGGCGACGACCAACAGGCGGCAGCCGAGTTCGGCCAGCCGGTCGCCGATGGCCAGCACGCGGCCGCGGATGAAAGCGTCGGATTTGTTGCCGTAGGGCAGATGGGCGGTATCGGCGAAATACAGCAGGTCGGCGCGCGGCAGGGCGCGAGCGATCGCCGCCAGTACGGAAAGGCCGCCGAGGCCGCTGTCGAATACGCCGATCATGTTCTGGCAGCGACTGGGCGATTGGCGATGGCGATGCCGGCGAAGATCAGCAGCGCACCGACCAGGTGAAAGCCGGCGATGCGCTCGCCGAGGAACGGCACGGCGAGCAGCGCGGCGAAGATCGGCGTGAGATTCACGAAATAGGCCGGCAGGGTGGCTCCGGTGCGTGCCACTGCACGGTCCCAGCAGAAGTAGGCGGCCAGCGAGGGCAGCAGCCCGACGTAGGCCAGGGTGAGCAGCACCGGAGGGTTGAGCGCGATCTCGATCCCTGTCCATGCCCGTTCGACCAGATAGAAAGGAAGAATGGCGATTGCGCCGATGCCGATCTGCACGGCAAGGAAGGTCGCTGCCGGAATCTGCGGCCGCCGCGTCCGCAGCAGCCAGGTGTAGATGCTCCAGACGGCGATGGCGAACAGGATGTAGCCGTCGCCGGGTGTCAGCCGTAGTTCGACGAGCTGCTCGACGCTGCCGCGGGCGACCACCCAGAGCACGCCGGCGATCGAGAGCAGCGCCCCGCCGGCTTGTCGCCGCGAGACCGGGGCATGGAAGAACAAGGCGCCGGCAAGCAGCGTGAATACCGGTCCGGAGGAGGCGATCAGCGTGACGTTGAGGGCCGGCGAGGTTTGCAGCGCGAGATATTGGAACGAGTTGTATACGCCGACTCCGGCGACACCGAAGACCAGCAGGTCGTACCTGCGGGCGCGGATTTCGGCGCGGGCCGCAAACATGCCGCGGGCGGTGAACGGCAGGATCAGCAGGAAGGCGATCGCCCAGCGCCAGAACGATAGCGCCATCGGCGGAAGCTGTCCGACCATCGCCCGGCCGATTACCGCGTTGCCGGCCCAGAACAGCGGCGGCAGCAGCAGAAAGGCCAGGGTTGCCGGGGTGAGCTTGGCGCGCGCGGCGGCCGCGCTCATCGTGCGGCGATCACCGCCATCTCGACGCGGTAATCGGCATGCGCCAGCCGCGCCTGGACGCAGGCCCGCGCCGGTGCGGTGCCGGGCGGCACCCAGGCGTCCCACACCGCGTTCATGGCGGCGTAATCGTCCATGTCGCGCAGGTAGATGGTGACCATCAACAGATTCGCCTTGCTGCTGCCGGAATAGGCCAACTGGTACTCGATGCTGTCGAGCACCTCCCGGGTTTGCACGCCGATGTCGGCGTCGGTCGAGGCGGGGACTTCGACCATGTAAACCATTGGGCCGAAGGCCACCAGATCGGAATAGCGCGCGGTGGTCCCGTGGCGTTCGATGGGCAGGCTGGTCTGCTCCAAAGCAAGAAGCGGATCCGGCAGGTCCTCCGGCGTCGTTACCTTCGGTTTCATCAGGCGGCGACCGGGATCTTGCCGATCTTGACGCGCCATTCCCTGGGCCCGGTTTCATGCACCGAGGTGCCAGTGGAATCCACTGCGACGGTGACGGGCATGTCCTTCACCTCGAATTCGTAGATGGCTTCCATGCCGAGATCGGCGAAGCCGACGACCTTGGCGCTCTTGATCGCCTTGGCTACCAGATAGGCGGCGCCGCCCACGGCCATCAGGTAGGCGGATTTGTTGTCCTTGATCGCCTCGATGGCGACGGGGCCGCGCTCTGACTTGCCGATCATCGAGATCAGGCCGGTCTGCTCCAGCATCATGCGGGTGAACTTGTCCATCCGCGTGCCGGTGGTGGGGCCGGCCGGGCCGACGACTTCATCGCGCACCGGGTCGACCGGGCCGACGTAATAGATGACGCGGTTGGTGAAGTCCACCGGCAGCTTCTCGCCCTTCGCCAGCATGTCGGCGATGCGCTTGTGCGCGGCGTCGCGGCCGGTCAGCATCTTGCCGTTGAGCAGCAGCTTCTGGCCCGGCTTCCAGGCGGCGACTTCGTCCTTGGTCAGGGTATCGAGATTGACACGGGTGGCCGATTGGGTATCCGGCGTCCAGGTCACGGCCGGCCAGTCGGCCAGCTTGGGCGGTTCCAGCGTGGCCGGGCCGGAGCCGTCGAGGTGGAAGTGTATGTGGCGCGTCGCGGCACAGTTGGGCACCAGCGCGACGGGCAGGTTGGCGGCATGGCAGGGGTAGTCGAGCACCTTGACGTCGAGCACCGTGGTCAGGCCGCCGAGGCCTTGCGCGCCTATGCCGAGGGCATTGACCTTCTCGTACAGTTCCAGACGCAATTCTTCGGCCCGATTCATAGCGCCGCGGGCTTTCAGTTCATGGATGTCCACCGGCGCCATGATCGATTCCTTGGCCAGCAGCATGGCTTTCTCCGGCGTGCCGCCGATGCCGATGCCGATGATGCCGGGCGGGCACCAGCCGGCGCCCATGGTCGGCACCGTCTTCAGCACCCATTCGACCAGGTCGTCGGAGGGATTGAGCATGGCGAACTTGGCCTTGGCTTCCGAGCCGCCGCCCTTGGCGGCGCAGATCACTTCGATGCCGTCGCCGGCGACGATCTCGAAATGCACCACGGCGGGTGTGTTGTCCTTGGTGTTCTTTCGCGCGCCGGCCGGGTCGGCCAGCACCGAGGCGCGCAGCGGATTGTCCGGATTCATGTAGGCGCGGCGGACGCCTTCGTCGATCATCTGCTGCACGCTCATCGTCGCGTCGGGCCAGGTCACCTGCATGCCGACCTTGAGGAATACCATGCCGATGCCGGTGTCCTGGCAGATGGGGCGATGGCCTTCGGCGCTCATGCGCGAGTTGGTCAGGATCTGGGCGATGGCGTCTTTGGCGGCGGCGGACTCTTCGCGTTCATAGGCTTCGCCGAGGGCCTGGATGTAGTCGAGCGGATGGTAGTAGCTGATGTATTGAAAGGCGTCGGCGATGGACTGGATCAGGTCTTCCTGCTTGATGGCGGTCATGGGAATTCTCTCGAAATCAATGTTTGTTGCTTTGGCTGATGGCCAGTGTCTGCATCATCATTTTGTCGGTGTAGGCGATGGCCAGGGCGGAAACGAGGAACGAGGCGTGAATCGCGATCTGGGCGATCACCACGCGGTCTTCAATCTGCGCGGCGTTGATGAAGGTGCGCAGCAAATGGATCGAGGAGATGCTGATCAACGCAACGGCAAGCTTGACCTTGAGTACGCCGGCATTGACGTGCGACAGCCACTCGGGCTGATCCGGGTTGCCCTCCAGGTCAAGCTTGGAAACGAAGGTTTCGTAGCCGCCGATGATGACCATGACCAGGAGATTGGCGATCATCACCACGTCGATCAGGCCGAGAACGATCAGCATGACCTCGTTCTCGGTCAGTGAGCCCGCCTTGCTGACTAGATGGGCCAACTCGTGCATAAACTGGAAAACGTAGACGCCCTGTGCGGCGATCAGACCAAGATACAGCGGCGCCTGGAGCCAGCGGCTCCAGAAAATGAAGGACTCCATGGTCTTGACGGGCTTGTGCATAAAATGTCTTCCACTTTAAAAAAGGAATTTTATCATCCGGTGTTGCCCGGTCCGGATGCAACGCAGAGTGCGACGCAGAGGGTTGGGGGCAGTAAGAGCCGCGTAAGGCAGCAGGCATTAAATCCGTACCCTGCGTTGTGCGGGTGCGCCGGCCGAGACCGGAACTTATACTCGCCGGACGACCTTTACCCAAATACCCATCCATCAGGAGGAGCAGTGCAATGACAACCGCCATCGAATCGGTGCTACAGGAAAACCGCGTGTTCCCTCCCGCTGCGGAAACCGTGCGCGCCGCCGCCATCTCCGGCCGGGCTGCCTACGACGCACTGTGCGCCGAGGCCGAGCGCGACAATGCCGGTTACTGGGCGCGTCTGGCATACGAACATCTGAGCTGGAAGCAGCCGTTTACCCAGGCCCTCGACGAATCGAATGCGCCGTTCTACAAATGGTTTGCCGACGGCAAGCTCAATGTGTCTTACAACTGTCTGGATCGGAATATCGAAGCCGGCCTCGGCAACAAGGTGGCGATCATCTTCGAAGCCGACGACGGCAAGATCAGCAGAATCACCTACAAGGAACTGCTCGCCCGCGTCGGCCGTTTCGCCAATGCGCTGAAGGCGCGCGGCATCAAGAAGGGCGATCGGGTCATCATCTATCTGCCGATGTCGGTCGAAGGCGTGGTGGCGATGCAGGCCTGCGCCCGCATTGGCGCCATCCATTCGGTGGTGTTCGGCGGCTTTTCGGCGAAGAGCCTGGAAGAACGCATCCTCGACGCCGGTGCGGTGGCGGTGATCACCGCCGACGAGCAGTGCCGCGGTGGCAAGTCGATTCCGCTGAAGCCCGCCGTCGACGAAGGCATTGCGCTCACCGGCGGCACGTCGGCGCTGAAAACCGTGATCGTCTACAAGCGCACCGGCGGTGCGTGTGCGATGGAACCCGGCCGCGACATCTGGTGGCACGATGCAGAAGCCGGTCAGTCCGAGGTGTGCGAACCGGAATGGGTGGATGCCGAGCATCCGCTGTTCCTGCTCTATACCTCCGGTTCCACCGGCAAGCCGAAGGGTGTGCAGCACAGCTCAGGCGGCTATCTGTTGCACGCCAAGCTGACCTGTCTGTGGACCTTCGACTTGAAACCGAGCGACGTCTTCTGGTGTACCGCCGACATCGGTTGGGTCACCGGCCATACCTACATCGCCTACGGCCCGCTGGCCTGCGGCGCCACCGAGATCGTGTTTGAAGGGGTGCCGACCTATCCCGACGCCGGTCGCTTCTGGAAGATGATCCAGGATCACAAGGTCAGCGTGTTCTATACCGCGCCGACGGCGATTCGTTCGCTGATAAAGGCCGGCGAAGCCAACCCGGCGACCCATCCGCGCAATTACGATCTCAAGTCGCTGCGCCTGCTGGGTTCGGTCGGCGAACCGATCAATCCGGAAGCCTGGATGTGGTACTACGACAACGTCGGCGGCGGCCGCTGCCCGATCCTCGACACCTTCTGGCAGACCGAGACCGGCGGCCACATGATTACCCCGCTGCCCGGCGTCACGCCGCTGGTGCCGGGCTCCTGCACCTTGCCGTTCCCCGGCATCCAGGCCGCCATCGTCGATGAGACCGGCAACGATGTGGAGTGGGGCAAGGGCGGTTTCCTGGTGGTGAAGAAGCCCTGGCCGGCGATGATCCGCACCATCTGGGGCGATCCGGAGCGTTTCGTCAAGTCCTACTATCCCGAGGATCTTGGCGGCCGTTTGTATCTTGCCGGCGACGGCGCGATTCGCGATGCCAAGACCGGTTACTTCACCATCATGGGCCGCATCGACGACGTGCTCAACGTCTCCGGCCATCGCATGGGTACGATGGAAATCGAATCCGCGTTGGTATCCAACCCGCTGGTCGCCGAGGCGGCCGTGGTCGGTCGGCCGGACGACCTGACCGGCGAGGCGATCTGTGCCTTCGTCGTACTCAAGCAGGCGCGCCCCTACGGCGACGACGCTCACAAGCTGGCCAACGATTTGCGCAACTGGGTGGCCAAGGAAATCGGCCCCATCGCCAAACCGAAAGACATCCGCTTCGGCGAGAACCTGCCGAAGACACGCTCCGGCAAGATCATGCGCCGCTTGCTGCGGGCGCTGGCCAAGGGCGAGGAGATCACCCAGGACGTATCCACGCTGGAAAACCCGGCCATCCTCGATCAGTTGAAGGAAACCAGCTAAAAAAGCAGAACGAAGGCCGGCGACTGCTTCGCCGATCATGCACGGGGCATCCGGAAGCGCTTCCGGATGCCCCGCGTTTTTTCTGCGGCGGGTATTTACCCTGGGCCATAATCCCTGCCATGGAAAATCAACTTTCTTATCTGCTGCTGGGCATTCTGATCGGTGCCGTTCTCGCCGGATTCTTTCTCGGGCCGCGCCTGCGCGAAGCGCGATCGCGCGCGCGCCTGGAGGCGGAGGCCGAACGTGCGGTGCTGGCGGAGCGCGTCGCCGCCCGCGAACAGGAGCTGCGTACCGCACAGGCCGCCATCGACGGGCAGCGCGAGGAACTGGCGGGGTTGCGTCGTCGCGCCGAGGAATTGCATGCGGCGCTGGAAACCGAAAAGGCCGTGGCGACGGAAAAGCTGGCCGCGCTGGAGACGGCGCGCAACTCGTTTGCCGAAGCGTTCGGCGCACTTTCCGCCGAAGCCCTGACGCGCAACAACCAGTCCTTCCTCGAACTGGCCAAGTCGACGCTGGAAAAACATCAGGAAACCGCCCGGGGCGATCTGGAGAAGCGCCAGCAGGCCATCGTCGAGCTGGTCGCTCCGGTCAAGCAAAGTCTGGATAAATTCGAACTGCGCGTGCAGGAGGTTGAAAAAGCCCGCGAAGGTGCCTACGGTGCGCTGACCGAACAGGTGAAATCGATGCTCGAAACCCAGCAGCATCTGCGCAGCGAGACGGCCAATCTGGTCAAGGCATTGCGTGCACCGCAGACGCGCGGCCGCTGGGGCGAACTGCAATTGAAACGCGTCGTCGAAATGGCCGGAATGATCGACCATTGCGATTTCCATGAACAGGAGAGCGCCGACACCGAAGAGGGCCGGCTGCGACCGGATATGGTGGTGCGGCTGCCCGGCGGGCGGAACATTGTGGTCGACGCCAAGGCGCCGCTGGCGGCCTATCTGGATTCGTTGGAAACCACCGACGAGGGCCAGCGCAAACACAAGCTGCTCGACCATGCGCGGCAGGTGCGCGACCATCTGACCAAGCTCGGGCGCAAGTCCTATTGGGAGCAGTTCCAGCCCACGCCGGAGTTCGTGGTGCTGTTCCTGCCGGGAGAAACCTTCTATTCCGCGGCGCTGGAGGCCGATCCGTCGCTGATCGAGAGCGGCGTCGAACAGAAGGTCATTCTCGCCACACCGACCACCCTGATTGCGCTGCTGCGCGCCGTGGCCTACGGCTGGAAGCAGGAGGCGCTGGCCGACAACGCCAAACAGATTTCCGCGCTGGGCAAGGATCTCTACGACCGGTTGGCGGTGCTTGCCGACCACTGGGGCGACGTCGGCAAGCATCTCGGCAATGCGGTCGGCGCCTACAACAAGGCGGTCGCCTCGCTGGAATCGCGGGTGCTGGTCAGCGCCCGCAAGTTCCGCGAATTGCAGGTCGGCAGCGAGGGCAAGGAGATACGCGATCTGGCGCAGGTCGAGTCCGTACCGCGCGCCTTGCAGGCCCCGGAACGCCCCTTCGAATAGGCATTTGCTACTGGCTCACGGCCTGAGCCAGTAGCGGCTGCATCATGGCGATACCCTTTGAAGGAGACCGCCATGCCGTTTGCCGCCGATACCGATACCCTGGTTTTTTATGCCGTTACCTGCGTTTGCGCGCTGCTGATGCTGGCGTTGTGAAGCCGTCGATCAGAAGTAGGTTTCGAGCTCGTCGGCGCTGAGCAGAAAGATTTTCGATTCGCCGCTGGGCGCGTCGATCCAGGTGAAGGGCACGTCGGGCCAGGCGTGTTCGACCAGGTCGGCGTTGTGGCCGACTTCCACCAGCAACAGGCCGTCGTCGTTGAGGTGCTGGCGTGCCGTTGCCAGGATGCGGCGCACCAGGTCGAGCCCGTCGTCCCCGGCAACCAGCGCCAGTTCCGGTTCGCGCTTGTATTCGGTCGGGATGGTGCTCATCGCCGCGGTGGTCACATAAGGCGGATTGGAGACGATCAGGTCGTAGCGACGTCCCTCCAGTGCGGCGAAGACGTCGGAGCGGATCAGTTCAACGCATTCTTCGAGGCCGTAGTCGGCGACATTGCGCCGTGCCACCGCGAGGGCATCTTCGGAAATATCCGCGGCGTCGACGTCGGCGTTGGGGAAGGCATGCGCCATCAGAATCGCCAAGCACCCTGAACCGGTGCATAGATCGAGCGCCGAGAGAATCCGGTCGGCATCGTCGATCCACGGCTGCAGTCCGTCTTCGAACAGCTCGGCGAAATACGAACGCGGCACGATGACCCGCTCGTCGACATAGAAACGGAATTCGCCGAGCCAGGCTTCATGCGTCAGGTAGGCCGCCGGGATGCGCTTTTCGATGCGTTCCTCGAGCAGCTTCAGTGCCGCTTCGCGCTCGGGGCGGGTCAGGCGGGCATCGAGATAGATGGTGAACTGTTCGCTGGGCAGATGCGGCGGCAGATGCAGCGCATGCAGCAGCAGCCAGACCGCTTCGTCCCACGGGTTGTCGCAGCCGTGGCCGAAGAACAGACCGGCCTTCTGGAAGCGGCTGACGGCCCAGCGCAGCCAGTCGCGCAGGGTGAGCAATTCCTCGACGGCATGACTCATGGCAGCAGCGATCCTTTAAGCATGCCTTCGTAGGCTTTGGCCAGCGGCTCCAGATCGGCAATCGCGATGCATTCGTCGATCTTGTGGATGGTTGCGTTGATCGGGCCGAATTCGATTACCTCCGGGCAGATGTCGGCGATGAAGCGGCCGTCCGAGGTGCCGCCGGTGGTGGAGAGTTCCGGCATGACGCCGGTCGCGCCGTAGATGGCGGCGCTCATGATTTGCACCAGAGTTCCTTTCGGGGTGAGGAAAGGGCGTCCGCCGATGGTCCAGGCGATGTCGTAGTCGAAGCCGAATTCATCGAGGATGGCATGCACCCGGCGTTGCAGTTCCTCGACCGTGCTGGCGGTGGCGTGGCGGATGTTGAACAGCACCTCGATGCTGCCCGGCACGACGTTGGTCGCGCCGGTGCCGGCATGAATATTGGAAATCTGGAAACTGGTGGGCGGGAAATATTCGTTGCCCTCATCCCAGCATTCGGCGGCGAGACGGGCGAGCGCCGGTGCGGCGAGGTGAATCGGATTTTTCACCTTTTCCGGGTAGGCGACGTGGCCCTGGATACCCTTGACCGTGAGCTTCGCCGAGAGCGAACCGCGGCGACCGTTCTTCAGCGTGTCGCCGAGGCGGGCGCTGGAGGTCGGTTCGCCGACGATGCAGTAGTCGATGCATTCACCGCGCGCCTTCAGCGTTTCCACCACCTTCACGGTGCCGTTGATCGCATCGCCTTCCTCGTCGGAGGTGAGCAGCAGCGCAATCGATCCCTCGGCGTCCGGATGGGCCGTCAAGAAGCGTTCGACGGCCACAACGAAGGCGGCGATCGACGATTTCATGTCGGCGGCGCCGCGGCCGTAGAGCATGCCGTCGCGTTGCGTCGGGACGAAGGGCGGGGAACGCCAGGCCTCCAGCGGGCCGGTCGGCACCACATCGGTATGGCCGGCGAAGCAGAGCAGCGGCGCGTCGCTGCCACGGCGGGCCCAGAGATTGGCGACACCGCCGCAATCGATGCGCTCGAGGACGAAGCCGATGGCTGCGAGGCGCGCTCCGATCAGTTCCAGGCAGCCGGCATCGCTGGGGGTCACCGATGGGCGGGCGATCAGCTCGGCGGCGAAGTTCAATACGTCGGTCATTGGGGGCAGGATCGAGTTCTTCTTGGTGTTCTGCGGCGCATGCCGTGGCGGCGGGCTACTCGCCGAGCGTCAACTTGAATTCGGAGAAGGTGGCGCCGTTCACCGTCTCTTCGCCCTCAACGGGCGCGGCTTCGGGTTTCTTCTGTCCTTCGGCCTGGGCGTTGTTCACCAGCCAGATGAAGTTGTTGGCCGAATCGGCGTTGGCGGTGGCTTCATCCAGCGTGATGACACCGTCTTTGTAGAGCCTGAACAGCGACTGTTCGAAGGTCTGCGAACCGGCGGTCATGCTCTTTTCCATCGACTCCTTGATGCCGTCCATGTCGCCGCGTTCCACCAGCTCGGCAATGTGGCGCGAGTTGAGCATCACCTCGACGGCCGGCGTGCGGCCGCCATCGGGTTTCTTCACCAGCCGTTGCGAGATGATGCACTTCAGCGTTACGCCGAGGTCGGCGAGCAGCGATGGGCGGTTGTCCAGCGGGTAGAAACTGATGATCCGCGACAGTGCGTGGTAGCTGTTGTTGGCATGCAGCGTGGCGATGCAAAGGTGGCCGGACTGGGCGTAAGCGATGGCCTGGCTCATGGTTTCCTTGTCGCGGATTTCGCCGATGAAGATCACGTCAGGCGCCTGGCGCAACGCGTTCTTCAGCGCTGTATGGAAAGCCTTGGTATCGGTACCGACTTCGCGCTGGTTGACGATCGACTTCTTGTTGCGGAAAAGGAATTCCAGCGGGTCTTCCAGGGTCAGGATGTGTCCGGTGCGGTTCTCGTTGCGGTAGTCGAGCATCGAGGTCAGCGTGGTGGACTTGCCCGAGCCGGTGGCGCCGACCATCAGGATCAGCCCGCGCTTTTCCATGATCACTTCCTTGAGTACATCGGGCAGGCCGAGGGTCTCGAATTTCGGGATGTCGACCGGGATGTAGCGCGCCACCATGGCGGCCGTGCCGCGCTGGTAGAAGCAGGACAGGCGGAACACGCCGACATCCGGGATGGCGGCACGGGTGTTGAGTTCCCGCGTGTCGGCGAGTTCGTGCAACTGTTCTTCGGAAAGGATCTCCTTGAACAGATCGTCCACTGCCGTCGGGGTCATGATGGTCTGGTTGACCGGCACGGCGTTGCCGTTGATCTTGATGGTGATCGGCGCCCCGCAGGAAATGAACAGGTCCGAAGCCTTCTTTTCGGACATCAACTGAAAAAGTCGGTGCATCGTGCCCATGCCGGTCTCCCTGTGTTGCAATCATGCCCGCAGCGGCGGGGTTGGTTCGTCCTAGTCGCGCAGCAGTTCGTTGATACTGGTCTTGGAGCGGGTCTGCGCGTCCACTTTCTTCACGATGACCGCGCAGTAGAGGCTGTACTTGCCGTCAGCGGAGGGCAGGTTGCCGCTTACCACTACCGATCCGGCCGGTATCCGGCCGTAGCTGACTTCGCCGCTGGCGCGATCGTAAATCTTGGTGCTCTGGCCGATGTATACACCCATCGAGATCACCGAGTTCTCTTCGACGATGACGCCTTCGACCACTTCAGAGCGGGCGCCGATAAAGCAGTTGTCTTCGATGATGGTCGGATTCGCCTGCAACGGCTCAAGTACGCCGCCGATACCGACACCGCCGGAGAGATGCACGTTCTTGCCGATCTGCGCGCAGGAGCCGACGGTGGCCCAGGTGTCGACCATCGTGCCCTCGTCGACGTAGGCGCCGATGTTCACGTAGGACGGCATCAATACCGCACCCTTGCCGATGAAGCTGCCGCGCCGTGCCACGGCCGGCGGGACGACGCGGAAGCCGCCCTTCTGGAAGGTGTGGGTGTCGTAGTGGGCGAATTTGGTCGGCACTTTGTCGAAATAGCGGATCGGGCCGGCGTCGATCAGGGCATTGTCCTCAAGGCGGAAGGAGAGCAGCACCGCCTTCTTGATCCACTGGTGGGTGACCCACTGACCGTCGATTTTTTCGGCGACGCGCAGCGTGCCCGCATCCAGCTCGGCCAGGATGGCAGCAACGGCTTCGCCGACGCGCGCCGGCGCGGTGCCCGGGGTGAGTGTGGCCCGCTCTTCCCAGGCCTGTTCTATGGTTTGTTGGAGTTCGTGCATGACCGTTCCCTGTCAGAGTGTGTTGCAAAAATCGGCGATACGTCCGGCGGCATCGAGGCATTCGTCGACGCTTGCCACCAAGGCGATGCGGATGAAGTCGGCGCCCGGATTCATCCCGTTCGCCTCGCGGCCGAGGAAGCTACCCGGAAGCACCACGACATTCTGTTGTTCTAGCAGACGGCGGGCGAATTCGGTGTCGGCAATCGGGGTTTTCGCCCACAGGTAGAAGCCGGCATCGGGCTGCTGCGTCGCCAGCTTTTGCGCGACGATGGGCGTCACCTTGGCGAACTTCTCCGCGTACTGACGGCGGTTGTCGCGCACATGGGCCTCGTCGTTCCAGGCCGCGAGGGAGGCGGCCTGGATCGGCCCGCCCATCGCGCTGCCGTGATAGGTGCGGTAGAGGAGAAATTTTTTGACTACGGCCGCATCGCCGGCAACGAAACCGGAGCGTAGCCCCGGCACGTTGGATCGCTTGGACAGACTGGAGAACATCACCAGCTTGCGGTAGTCGTCGCGCCCCAGCGCGCGTGCCGCTTCCAGTCCGCCGAGGGGTTTTTGTTTTTCGTCGAAATAGATTTCCGAATAGCACTCGTCGGAGGCGATGACGAAGTCGTGGCGGTCGGCGAGTTCGAACAGCCGGCGCCAGGCGTCGAGGTCCATCACCTTGCCGGTGGGGTTGCCGGGGGTGCAGACGTAAACCAGTTGCACGCGGCGCCATTCCTGTTCGGAGAGGCTGTCGAGGTCCATCTCGAAATTCTGCTGCGGCAGCGTGTTCAGATAGACCGGCCGGGCGCCGGCGAGCAGCGTCGCGCCCTCGTAGATCTGATAGAACGGATTGGGGCAGACCACCGTTGCGCCGGGCCGGCTGCCGTCGATCACGGTTTGCGCAAACGCGAACAGCGCCTCGCGTGAGCCGAGCACCGGCAGAACCTGCGTCGCCGCGTCGGGGGCCGGTATGCCGTAACGGCGGCCGATCCAGGCGGCGATGGCGTTGCGCAGCGTCTCGCCGCCCAGCGTCGCCGGGTAGGTGGCGAGATCGGCGAGGTTGTCGGCCAGCGCCTGCTTGATGAATGTGGGCGTCGGATGCTGCGGTTCGCCGATGGAAAGCTTGATTTCGCGCAGGTGTTGCGCAGGCGCTATTCCGGCGAACAGCTGGCGCAGCTTTTCGAAGGGGTAGGGGTGAAGCTGCGAGAGATGGGGATTCACGGCACAATGACAAATCCAGTAGAGCGGGGATTATAGGGGATGGGCCAGCAACAGAAGACCGCCGGATCGACGGCGGTGGCAACGGTGGCGTTATTGACCGGGGCGACGGTGTGGGGCCTGATCTGGTATCCCTATCGGGCCATCGAACAGGCCGGGATTTCCGGCACGCTGGCCACGCTGGCGACCTATGCGGTGGCGCTGCTCGCCGGGCTGTTCGCCTTCCGCCGCGACCTGCACGGGTTTCGTTTCTCCTGGTGGCTGCCAGCCATCGCACTGGTTGCCGGGGGATGCAATCTGGGCTACGTGCTGGCGGTACTCCATGGTGAGGTGATGCGGGTGCTGCTGCTGTTCTACCTCTCGCCGCTGTGGACGGTGGCGCTGGCGCGGCTGCTGCTCGACGAGCGCCTCCGGCCGGCGGGAGCAGTGGTTATCGGCTGCTCCGTGCTGGGAGCCGCGGTGATGCTCTGGCGCCCTGAACTTGGCCTGCCGTGGCCGCGCAACGGCGCCGAATGGCTTGGCCTCGGCGCCGGTTTCTGCTTCGCGTTGCAAAACGTGCTGATCCGCCGGACGGCCCATCTTTCGATCGAGCTGAAGACCGTTACCGTCTTCGCCGGCGTCATCGTCCTCGGGCTGGCCTTGATTCCGTTCGAACCGCTGCCCGATCCGGCGCGCCTGCAGGCCGCAGAGTGGACGACGCTGCTGGTGGTCGGCCTGCTGCTGCTGGCGGTGAATCTCGTGGTTCAGGCCGGGTTGACGGCACTTGCCGCCAATCAGGCCATCGTCATCATGCTTTTCGAACTGGTGGTGGCGGCCTTGTCGGCCTGGTGGCTGGCCGGGGAGCTCACCGGGCCGGCCGAGTGGCTGGGCGGCGCGCTGATCGTCGCCGCCAGCCTGTTTTCGGGGACGCTGGAGGAACGTCCGTCCGCCGGAAGTTAGCCGCGGACGTTCGACTGCGGCGAAAACTCGGCCAGTTCAACCTTCGCCTGCGGCTTCCAGCCCTTCTTGCGGTGTTCGGCGACGACGTTGGTGAAAATCCCGCCGCGCACGTAGAAACGGGCGGTGAGGCGCATGAAGCGCGGCTTGGCGGCTTTCACCAGGTCGTCGAGGATGCGGTTGGTGACGTCCTCGTGGAAATGGCCCTCGTCGCGAAAGCTCCACATATAGAGCTTGAGGCTCTTCAACTCGACGCAGAGCTTGTCGGCGATGTAGTCCAGAGTCAGGACGGCGAAGTCGGGTTGGCCGGTTTTCGGACAAAGACAGGTGAATTCCGGGATTTCCATGTGGATCTGGTAATCCCGGTGTGGCGCCGGATTGGGGAAGGTTTCCAGGGACTTCGCGGGCTGGCTGGGCATGATGCGGGAATGGGATTGGCGGAGGAGGTAGGCGATTATAATGGCGCGCCTTGCCGGTCAGGCTTTCCCTTGCCGGCCGACGCGAGCCGTCGCAACCCCGTCGCAACTTTTGGATGATTCTGCAAGCGTGCGCCTGACCAAACTCAAACTCGCCGGATTCAAATCCTTCGTCGATCCCACCACCGTTGTCTTTCCCGGCGCACTGGCGGGGGTGGTCGGTCCCAACGGCTGCGGCAAGTCGAACATCATCGACGCGGTGCGCTGGGTGCTTGGCGAATCGAAAGCCTCCGAACTGCGCGGCGAGTCGATCCAGGATGTGATTTTCAAGGGTTCCGGTACGCGCAAGGAAGTCAGCCGCGCCAGCGTCGAGCTGTTCTTCGACAACAACCTGGGCAAGGCGGCCGGCCAGTGGAGCCAGTACGCCGAGATCACCGTCAAGCGCCTGCTCGACCGCCAGGGCAACTCCAGCTATTACATCAACAACCTGCACGTCCGTCGCCGCGACGTGATCGATCTGTTCCTTGGTACCGGTCTCGGCCCGCGCGCCTACGCCATCATCGGCCAGGGCATGATTTCGCGCATCGTCGAAGCCAAGCCCGAGGAGCTGCGCTTCTTCCTCGAAGAAGCGGCCGGCGTCACCAAGTACAAGGAGCGGCGCAAGGAAACCGAGCACCGTCTCGAAGATGCCCGCGAGAACGTGGCGCGGGTCGACGACATCCGTACCGAGCTGGGCAGCCAGATCGGACGTCTCCAAGCCCAGGCCGAGGTGGCCCGCCAGTACCAGGAGTTCCACGCCGAGGTATCGAAGAAACAGCAGCTGCTCTGGCTGAAGAAGCGCAACGATGCCCGTGCCGATGCCGAACGCCTGAACGGCAGCATCGGCGAGGCGGTGAACCGGATCGAGGCGGAAACCGCCCAACTGCGGGAGATCGAGGCCCGCGTCGAACATGCGCGGGAAGCCCATTTCGCCGCCTCGGACGCTTTGCACAACGCCCAGGCCGAGATGTATGCAGCGAATGCCGAGGTGACTCGCCTGGAGTCCGAGATCGGCCACATGCGCGATTCGCGCCAGCGGCTGGAAAACCGGTTGAATCAGCTGTCGGTGGAAGACGGCCACTGGCGCAGCCAGTCTTCCCAGCTTGCCGCCGAAGCGCAGCGCTGGCAGTCGCTGCTGGAAAACGCCGGCGAACGTGCGATGACCGCCACCGCTCGCCATGAGGAAGCCTCGGCCCGCCTGCCACAGGCCGAGGAGGCGGTGCAACTGGCCGGGAGCGCGGTGGCCGAAGCCCGCAGCCAGCTCGCCGAAGCGGAACAGGGGGCGCGCCTGGCGGCAGCCGACAAGGGCCATGCCGCGCGGGCACTGGACACCCTGGCGCAGCGCCGCGCACGCCTCGAAACGGAAAAATCGGCACTCGGCGCTCCCGATCCGGCGCAACTCGCCGCCGCCCAGGAGGCCGAAGCGCAGGCCGAGGAGGCGCTGCTGCTGAGCCAGGAGCGCCTGAGCGAATTGCAGATCCGCCTGCCCGAACTCGAAGCCGCGCTGCGTTCCGCGCGCGAACGTTTACAGGCGGCGCACCGCGAGGCCACGGCGGCCAGCGCGAGGCGCGACGCGCTGGTGCAATTGCAGAAGCGGGTCCAGCAGACCGGCGAGATCGGCCAGTGGCTACAGGATCGCGGGCTGGCGGAAGCAAAGCCGCTTTGGCAATGCATCCAGGTCGAGGCCGGCTGGGAGACGGCCGTGGAATCGGTATTGCGCGAACGCCTCGCCGCGCTCGCCACCGATACCGAAACAGCCCGACAGGCACTGGAAATGCCGCCGCCGACGATTTTTGCGCTGGCGCTGCCGGATGGCGCAACCGCGCGTCAGGCACCGCCGGATTCGTTGCGCGCCAAGGTCCGCTGCGACGATCCGCGCTGGGCCGCGGTGCTCGATGAATGGCTGGCACGTGTCCGCGCCGCCGACGATCTTAACGATCTCGCCGTCGAGGCGGATCAGGTGTGCGTCAATCGCGCCGGCCACCTGCGCAGTGCCCACGGCCTAACCCTGTACGTACCCGACGCCAAGACCCACGGTGTGATCGAACGACAGCGCGAAATCGAGGAACTCGAAGCGCTGATCGAGGCGCGGCAGATGGAGGAGGAGGCTGCCCGCGAAGCCCAGCAGGAAGCTGAGCAGCAGGTCGCCCAGACGCAGGCCGAACTGGCCCAGGGCCGTCGCGGCGAACAGGAGGCGCGGCAGCGCGTCCATGCCGCGCAGGTCGAGGCGCTCAAGCTGACCCAGGCGCAGGCGCGCTACGAAGAGCGCGCCGCCCAGCTCAACCGCGATCTGGAAGATATCGCGCGCCACGAAGAAGCCGAGCGGACCGCCCTGATGCGTTCCGACGAGGGCGCCGAGCGCTGGAGCGAACAGCTCGATGCGATCCGCGCGCGCGTCGAGGCGGCGCAGGAGCAGCAGCGGCAGACGGATGCGGCGCTGCGCGAGGCGCGTGCCGTGGAGCAGCAACTGGCGCGGGAAGCGCAAGAAGCCGGCTTTTCCGAACGCGAATGCATCTCCAAGCTGGACGACAACAAGCGCAGCGCGGAGACCGCGCGCACCCAGCTGGAGCGCGTGGTCGGCGAAATGGAAGCGGCGCGGGAGGATCTCAACGGCATCAGCGAGGACGTGCTGCTGCAACAATTGCAATCTGCGTTGCAGGCCAAGCAAGGGCACGAGGGGCTGATGGCCGAGCGACGCAATGCGCTGGAAGGCGCCGCCGCCGAGCTGCGTACCCTCGACGAGAGCCGGCTCAAGCTGGAACAGGGCGTCGAGCCGTTACGCGAAAAGATCAACGATCTGCGCCTGAAGCAGCAGGCCGCCCAGCTCAACGACGAGCAGTACCAGCAGCGTCTGACCGAAGCCAATGCCGACGAAGCGGCGCTGCTGCCCGATCTGCTGCCGGGGTTGCGCGAGTCGGCGCTACAGGGCGACATTACCCGGCTCAACAATCAGATCGAGGCCCTCGGTCCGGTGAACCTTGCGGCGCTGGAGGAATTGACCACGGCGACCGAACGCAAGGGCTATCTCGACGCTCAGTCGGCCGACCTGATGGAGGCGATCAACACCCTGGAGGATGCCATCCGCCGTATCGACCGGGAAACCCGCGAACAGTTGCAGGAAACCTACGATACGGTGAACCGCCACTTCGGCATCCTCTTCCCCGACTTGTTCGGCGGTGGCGAGGCCAAGCTGCTGCTGACCGGCGACGAAATCCTCGATGCCGGCATTCAGATCATGGCGCAGCCGCCGGGCAAGAAGAACTCCACCATCCACCTGCTCTCGGGCGGCGAGAAGGCGTTGACGGCGATCGCCCTGGTGTTCGCGATGTTCCAGTTGAACCCGGCGCCGTTCTGCATGTTGGACGAAGTCGATGCTCCGCTCGACGACAGCAATACGGAGCGTTTTGCCCGGCTGGTGAAGCGCATGTCCAGCCAGACCCAGTTCATTTTCATCTCCCACAACAAGATTGCCATGGAAATGGCCACTCAGTTGATCGGTGTCACCATGCAGGAGCGCGGCGTGTCGCGGGTGGTCGAGGTGGACATGGAAGAAGCCCTGCGCATGACCGAAGAAAAGGTAGCCTGAGCGATGATGAGCGATTTCCAGTTGACCCTGATCGGTGCAGGCGCGGCATTGGTGGCTGCGGTCTGGGGTTACAACCTGTGGCAGGAACGCCGTGCGCACCGTGCCGCCGAGCGCGTGTTCCGCGGCACCCAGCCCGACGTACTGTTCGACGAAGAGGTCGACACGGCGGGTCCGGGGACAAACGACGAAATGCCCGTGGCCGATCCGGAGGCGCGCATCGAACCCGGTTTCGACCGACTCGAGCCGATCATCGGCGATGGCGATGAGAACGCCCAGGCGGGCGGCGAGACGGCCGCGCAGGCCGAGCCGGATGCGGCGTTGGCCGATACGGTGACCGAGATGGCGGTGGCCTTGCATTTCGAACAGCCACAGGCGGGGCGCGTGTTGTGGCAGGCAGTGCAGACGCTGCCCGCGCGGGTGCAGAAGCGCTTGCGCTGGGTCGGCTATGGCGACGGCGGCTGGCGCGAGGCGAGTGCCGACGATGGCGACCTCTACAGCGAAGCCCGCGCGCTGCTGCAACTCGCCGACCGCCAGGGCCCGATGGGCGAGGAGGAGTTGCGGCCCTTGATCGAAGCGCTGGAGCGGCTGGCCGCCGAGGCCGGCGGCCGCGCCAACGTGCCGTCGTTGCCCGACGTATTGGCGCATGCCCGTTCGCTGGACGATTTCTGCGCCGGTATGGACATCCAGATGGCGGTGCACGTGGTCAGCCGCAGCGGCGAGCCGTTCGCCGGCACCAAGCTGCGCAGCCTGCTCCAGGCGGCCGGTTTCGAACTGCGCAGCGACGGCCTGTTCCATTTGCCCGATGCGCAGGGCACTACGGTGCTGTCCGTTTCCAACTTTGGCGCCGCTCCCTTCGTCGCCGACGAGTTGCGGCAATTGACCACCGTCGGCGTCACCTTCTGGCTCGACGTACCCCGCGTACAGGACGGCGCCGCGGTCTTCGACCGGCTGGTGGCTACCGCGCGGCAGTTGGCCGATGCCGTCGACGGCCAACTGGTCGACGACCAGCGCCATCCGCTCGCCGATGCGGCGCTGACCGGCATCCGCGCCAAGATTGCCGAGATCCAGCAGCAGATGGCCAGCGTCGAATTGCCTGCCGGCGGCCGCCGGGCGCTGCGTTTGTTCCGCTGATGTCCCTTGCCGCACGCGCCGCGGCGCTGCGCGCGGAGATCGAGCGTCACAATCGCGCCTATTACGTGCTCGATGCGCCGACAGTGCCGGATGCCGAGTACGACCGGCTGTTCCGCGAGTTGCAGCAACTGGAGGCGGATCATCCCGAACTGCTTGCCGCCGATTCGCCGACGCGGCGCGTCGGCGGTGCGCCGTTACCCGAGTTTGCCCAGGTGCGGCATGCGTTGCCGATGTTGTCGATCCGCACCGAGACCGACACCGAAGCGTCGGGGGCGCGAAACTTCGACAGCGGCGTGCGCAGCCTGCTCGGCTTGAGCGATGCCGATCCTGAGGTCGAGTATTCCGCAGAACTCAAGTTCGATGGACTGGCGATCAACCTGCGCTACGAGCATGGCGTGCTGGTGCAGGCGGCAACGCGCGGCGACGGCGAGAGCGGCGAGGACGTGACGCAGAACGTGCGTACCATCCGCCAGATTCCCCTTCACCTTCAGGGCGATGCGCCGGCGGTGCTGGAGGTGCGCGGCGAGGCTTACATGAGCCGGCCGGACTTCGAACGCTACAACGAACGTCAGCGCGAGCAGGGGAAACCGGCATTGGTGAATCCGCGCAACGGAGCGGCAGGCAGCATCCGTCAGCTCGATCCGGCATTGTGCGCGGCGAGGCCGCTTTCTTTCTTCGCTTACGGTCTGGGCGAAACCGCGGGCTGGCATCTGCCCGCGACGCATGGCGCGGTGCTGGACGCATTGCACAAGCTCGGCTTGCCGGTATGCGAGCACCGCGCTGTGGTGTGCGGGGCCGCTGGCTTGATCGCCTTCCATGCGCGTATCGCCGCGCTGCGCGATAGCCTGCCGTTCGATATCGACGGCGTGGTGTACAAGGTCAACAGCCTCGCCTTGCAACAGGAGCTGGGCTTCGTGACTCGCCGCCCGCGCTGGGCGGTGGCGCACAAGTATCCGGCGCAGGAGATGTTGACCACCGTCGAGGCGATCGATGTCCAGGTCGGCCGCACCGGCGCCATCACCCCGGTGGCGCGACTGGCGCCGGTGTTCGTCGGCGGCGTGACGGTGACCAACGCCACGCTGCACAACGAGAGCGAAGTGCTACGCAAGGATGTGCGGGTGGGCGATACGGTGATCGTGCGCCGGGCGGGCGATGTGATTCCCGAAGTGGTTGCCGTGGTAGTCGAGCGGCGCCCGCCGGGCACGCCGCCTTACGCTCTGCCCGAGCGGTGCCCGATCTGCGATTCCCACGTCGTGCGGGAGCCGGGGGAGGTGGTGGCGCGCTGTTCCGGGGGCCTCGCCTGCCGCGCGCAGCGGGTTCAGGCCATTCTCCATTTCGCCGGGCGGCGCATGATGGACATCGAGGGGTTGGGCGACCGTTATATCGAACGGCTGGTGGAGTTCGATTACGTGGTGCGCGTCGCCGACCTCTACCGGCTGACGCTGGACGATCTCCTGGAAATGAAGCGCCGCGCCGACGAAAAGGATGGCATCACGCCGGAGACGGTCAAGCAGGGGCAGATCGCAACGCAGTGGGCCGAGAACCTGCTCGCCAGCATCGCCGCCAGCAAGACGCCGCCGCTGGCGCGTTTCCTCTTTGCCCTCGGCATCCGCCACGTCGGCGAATCGACGGCCAAGGTACTGGCGGACTGGCTCGGCAGCCTGGCCGTCATCCGCCGTGCTCCAGCTCCGCTGCTGCGGGTGCTGCCGGATATCGGCGCCACCGTGGCCGAGGCCATCGCCGATTTCTTCGCCGAGCCGCACAACGCAGAGGCGATCGATCAACTGCTCGCCGCCGGGGTGGCACCTGTCGGCGAACACCCGCCGGCGGCCAAGCTGGCGCTGCAACTGGCCTGGGAGAGGCTGTATGCCCATCTCGACATCCCGCGGCTGACAGAGGTGCGGGCGCGCCAACTCGCCGCCGCTGTCCCCGACGGCTCGGCTTTGGCACACCTCGGGCAGCCGCAAATCGGCGACGACCTGTTTGCCGCGCCGGTTGCGCCTGCGGAAATCGGTACCTTGCCGCCGACGGTGGTTGGAGAAGTGCTGGGCTGGCTGTCGCACGAGGAGAACAGAAACATGCTGATTCGGCTCTCCGCGATGCGCGAGGACTTATTGGCGACGCTTCCAGCGGGAAGGGAAGTCAACGAGACGGCCATCGCCGGCAAGACCTTCGTCCTTACCGGGGCCCTGCCGACGCTGTCGCGCGATGAGGCGAAGGATTTGATAGAGTCGCGCGGCGGCAAGGTCGCCGGATCGGTATCGAAGAAAACCCACTATGTGGTGGCAGGGACGGACGCGGGTTCCAAGCTTGAAAAGGCGCTGGAGCTGGGGGTGCCGGTCATCGATGAAACGCAGTTGAGGGAGTTGCTCGAACAATGAAAAAAGTCACCAAGGCCGTATTCCCGGTTGCCGGTCTCGGCACCCGCTTCTTGCCGGCCACCAAGGCCAGTCCGAAGGAAATGATGCCGATTGTGGACAAGCCCCTGATCCAATATGCGGTGGAGGAGGCGGTGGCCGCCGGCATCACCGACATGATCTTCGTCACCGGGCGCAGCAAGCGCGCCATCGAAGATCACTTCGACAAGGCCTACGAGCTGGAACATGAACTCGAACATCGCGGCAAGCAGGAGCTGCTGGAGTTCGTGCGCAACATGATGCCGAAAAACATCAACTGCATCTACATTCGCCAGTCCGAAGCGCTCGGCCTCGGCCATGCGGTGCTCTGTGCCAAGCCGGTGATCAACGACGAACCGTTTGCGGTAATCCTTGCCGACGATCTGCTCGATGGCACGCCGCCGGTGCTGAAGCAGATGGTCGATGCCTACGACTATTATCACTGCTCGGTACTCGGCGTGCAGGAAGTGCCGCGGGAGGACACCAAGAGCTACGGCATCGTGGCCACCCGTCCGCTCGCCGAGCGCACCGAACAGATCACGGCGATCGTGGAGAAGCCGAAGCCTGAGGATGCACCGTCGAATCTCGCCGTGGTCGGACGCTATGTTTTGAAGCCGCGCATTTTCCATCACCTTGAAAACGTCAAGCCCGGTTCGGGAGGCGAGATCCAACTCACCGACGGCATCGCCGCGCTGCTTGCCGAAGAGCAGGTGCTGGCTTATCGCTATCAGGGCACGCGCTACGACTGCGGATCGAAGCTTGGCTATCTGCAGGCGATGGTGGAGTTCGGCTTGCGTCACGAAGAGGTGGGTGCTGATTTTGCGCGCTACCTGGAAAAGCGTAGGAACTAGGTGATGACACGGGACGAGGCGGAGCGCATTCTTGCCGAAGCGGAATTGGTGGTGTGTGCCGAAGATGTGAAGGAGGCGGTAAAACATGTCGCCAAGGCCGTCGTGGGCCGGCTGAGCGGCGAATTTCCGCTGGTGCTGGCGGTCATGGGCGGCGCGACGATTTTCGCTGGGCACCTGCTGCCGCTGCTCGGCTTCCCGCTCGAATACGACTACCTGCACGCCACCCGTTACGGCGATGCGACCACCGGCGGCGAGCTGGCCTGGGTGGTCGAGCCAAGGGCCGCGGTGGCCGGGCGTACGGTACTGCTGGTGGACGATATTCTCGACGAGGGGATAACCTTGGCGGCAATCCGCGAGCGCCTCCTGACGCAGGGCGCGAAAGCGGTGTTCACCGCCGTTTTCGCCGACAAGCAGATCGATCGGCCGAAGCCGATCGCGGCGGATTTCGTCGGGCTGCAACTGCCCAACCGTTATGTTTTCGGTTTCGGCATGGACGTGAAAGGCGCCTGGCGCAACCTGCCGGCGGTCTATGCGGTGAAAGGCATGTAGTGCCCGCTGTGGCTACCTATATTTTTTGAAGACGGATTTTGCGTCCTTGTGCGCCTGGTCCAGCGTGCAGATCGACGGATCGTCGTCGTGTCCGCTGAAGAAATCGTCCGCCTGGGCCCGCATCACGATGCGGATCGCCGAGTTGTCGTCCATGGCATATTTTTCGGTGAGCAGCGTGGTGACTTCGTCGAGGTATTGCTCGTATGTCATGTGGGGTATGTCGCTCACTTCTGGTTTCTTTCGCGGACGATCGGCGGCACGTATTTGACCGAAAACCTCCAGCCGTCGGGCGTATCGCGCAAAACCAGCGTTTTCGAACTGGCGCCGTCCTCGAACACAGGGTCCGATCCGACCAGCTCGATCGCGCCGATGCCCTTGATGACGCATGCGCCGGGAAGCGTGGTGAATACCGATTCGGCCGCGCTGAGGACGAACTGCCCCTCCTTGGATTCGGAGCACGAGAGGCCGCGCGGAATCGAACTGGGGTCTTTCCTCCAACCTTCCCGCAAGGCTTCGAGTCCATCGATCAGTTCCGCGGTCAGCTTGATCGCCAGGACCACTTCGCGCGACTTGGCATGATTCATTTTGCATTCCTCCCGTGTGCCGGATGCCATTGCATCCCGAGCGGAGTGTAGCTCCAACCCGATGCGTTGCCGGCCTCAGGCGTCGTTGCCCAGTTGCTGCACCCAGGCGATGGTTTGCGCCAGGCAAGAGGAGAGCGTGTTGAAGCTGGCGCGGCCGCCGAGGCGGGCCAGCAGGGCGGCGGTGCCGGGCATATCGTTGTCGTCGTAGCGCTCGGTCAGCGCCAGCAGTGTTCCGAGTTGGCCATCGTGGCGCGACAAGGCGAGGCGGACCTCCTGCGCGACGGCGATCTTGTCCAGGATGTCGGTCATCGGCATGCCCAGCGCCGCCGGCATCAGCGACATGAGTCCGACCAGGAAGGCCTGCTCGCGCAGCTCGGGGTGGGTGGGAAAGCCGATCGGTGCGAGCAATTCCATGAAGTAGCCGCGCAGCGCCGCATGCTGCATCAGCGGATTGGCGGCGATGCCGGCGCCCGAGGCGGAGTTGGCGAAGACCAGCAGTTGCAGCCAGCGCGCCAGTTGACGGCGTCCCATCACGGTAATGGCGTGGCGCACCGAGGCGATTCGCGTGGTCATGCCGGCGCCGACCGAATTCACCAGCCGCAGAAGATTGACGGTCAAACCAGGTTCGTGTTTGAACGCGGCTTCGAGCCGGGCCGCCTCGGCATCGGTGTTGACCAGATTGATGATGTTGAGCAAACCCTGGATCGAAGCGTCAAGCTTGCGGCCTTCGAGAATGACCGGCCTGTCGAAGTAATAGCCCTGGAAATAATCGAAACCGAGATCGACGCAGCGCTGTAGCATTTCCTGCGATTCGACGCGGCAGGCGACGAGTTTCCCCCCCGTGCCCTTGAGCCGGGCGACGATGGCTTTGAGTTCGGTTTCGGCCAGTACCTCGGTATCGACCTTGAGGTAGGCTGCCAGTGGGCGCAGGCGCGGCAGCGCCTCCATGGCCTTGTCGACGCCGGAGGCGGCAATTTCGTAACCGCGCTCGCGCAGCGCTTGGCAGCGGGCATCGACCGCATCGATGAGAATGTCCGCCGCCTGAATTTCCAGCACGACCACGCCCGGCGGCAGGAATTCGATGGCGTCGTCGGCCAGCAGGTCGCGGTCGACGATGACGAAGGCACGACTGGTGCCGAGGGCGTCGGCCAGGCCGAGTTCGGCGAAGGCTTTGCAGACCACATCGGCCGTTGCGCCGCGCGCATCGCGAATTTCGGCATGATTGTCGTGGCCGGAGCGGAACAACAGCTCGTAGCCGAAAAGAACCTGGGCACGGTCGAGGATGGGCTGCCGCCCGAGGAAGATCTCGGGTACCGCTTGCTCGGGCAGGGTATCGGCAGCCATCGGGTGTGCGTTCTTCGGCGTTCGCAAACCGGGGCAGGATACGCTATACGCCGGAACCCGAAAACCCCGGCGGCCTAAGCGGCGTCAGGTCGTCGTGTCGTCGCGCGAGGCGCGGCGGCGATCGTGTTCCTTGAGGAAGCGCTTGCGCAAGCGGATCGACTTCGGCGTGATCTCGACCAGTTCGTCGTCGTCGATGAACTCGACTGCCGATTCCAGGGTCAGCTTGATCGGCGTGGTCAGGCGCACCGCTTCATCGGTACCCGAGGCACGGACGTTGGTCAGTTTCTTGCCCTTGATCGGGTTCACCACCAAGTCGTTGTCGCGGGTGTGGATGCCGATGATCATGCCCTCATAGAGCTTGTCGCCGGGGCTGACGAACATGCGGCCGCGGTCTTCCAGATTCCACAGCGCATAGGCCACGGCCTCGCCATTTTCCTGGGAAATCAGCACGCCGTTGTGGCGACCCGGCAGGTCGGGCTTGACCGGCTTGTAGTCGTCGAAGATGTGGCTCATCAGGCCCGAGCCGCGCGTCATGGTCATGAAGTCGGACTGGAAGCCAATCAGGCCGCGGGCGGGGATGTGGTATTCGAGGCGGGTGCGGCCCTTGCCGTCGGATTCCATATTGGTCAGTTCGCCGCGGCGGCGGCCGAGTTCTTCCATCACGCCGCCCTGATGGGCGTCTTCCAGGTCGATGGTGAGGTTCTCATAGGGCTCGCAGCGTTCGCCGTCGATGTCCTTGTACACCACGCGGGGTTTGCCTACGGCGAGCTCGAAGCCTTCGCGGCGCATGTTTTCCAGCAGAATGGTGAGGTGCAGTTCGCCGCGCCCGGAAACGCGGAACAGGTCCGAGTCGGCGGTGTCTTCGACGCGTAACGCGACGTTGGTCAGCAGTTCCTTGGTCAGCCGGTCGCGGATCTGGCGGCTGGTGACGAACTTGCCTTCGGTGCCGGCGAGCGGCGAGGAGTTCACCATGAAGTCCATGTTCAGCGTCGGCTCGTCCACGGTCAGCATCGGCAGGCCGACTGGATTGTCGCGGTCGCAGATGGTTAGGCCGATGCCGATGTCGTCGATGCCGGAAATGATGACGATGTCGCCGGCTTCGGCTTCGTCCACCGCTACCCGGTCCAGCCCCTGGAAACCGAGCACCTGGTTGATGCGGCCGGAGGCGACCTGGTCGCCGTGGTTCATCACCGTGACGAATTGGCCCGGCTTGATGCGGCCGTTGAGAATGCGGCCGACGCCGAGGCGGCCGGTGTAGGTGGAGTAGTCGAGCGCAGCCAGTTGCAGTTGCAGCGGGGCGTTGGGATCGCCGGAGGGCGCGTTTACGTATTCCAGCACGGTCAGGAACAGCGCGCGCATGTCGCTGGTTTCCTCGTCCAGGCGCAGCTTGGCGAAGCCGTTCAGCGCCGAGGCGTAGATGATCGGGAAATCAAGCTGTTCGTCTGTGGCGCCGAGCTTGTCGAACAGGTCGAAGGTCTGGTCTACCACCCAGTCGGCGCGAGCGCCGGGGCGGTCGATCTTGTTGATCACGACGATCGGTTTGAGGCCGAGGGCGAGCGCCTTCTTGGTAACGAAACGGGTTTGCGGCATCGGCCCTTCGACCGCATCGACCAGCAGCAGCACGCCGTCCACCATGCCCAGCACGCGTTCGACTTCGCCGCCGAAGTCGGCATGGCCCGGGGTGTCGACGATGTTGATGTGGGTGCCTTCGAAATCGATGGCCGTGTTCTTGGCCAGAATGGTGATGCCGCGCTCCTTTTCCAGATCGTTGCTGTCCATCACCCGTTCGTCCACCTGCTGGTTTTCGCGGAAAGTACCGGACTGGCGCAGCAACTGATCGACCAGGGTGGTTTTGCCGTGGTCAACGTGGGCGATAATGGCGATGTTTCGGAGGGCGCGGGACATTGGGGGGAACCTGTGGAATGATGCGCTGCAAAAAATGGTGCAGCGAAGGGCGCGCATTCTAGCACGCGGCAGGTTCGCTCCGAAGGTGGAATTCTTAAGGGAGACAAATAGATGCTTGCAGTAATCGGCGGCAGCGGCCTGACCCAGCTGGCCAATCTGGAGGTGGATCGGCGCGAGGTTGTGCGGACGCCCTATGGCGACCCATCCGGTGCGCTGACCTTCGGCCGCATCGGCACGCAAGGGGTGGTGTTCATCGCCCGCCACGGCTACGGCCACACGATTCCGCCCCATCTGGTCAACTATCGCGCCAATATCTGGGCGCTGGTGCAGGCAGCGAAGGCGACGCGGATTGTTTCGGTGGCCTCGGTCGGCAGCATTCGCCGCGACCTGACGCCGGGCAGCCTGCTCATTCCGCACCAGATCATCGACTACACCTGGGGCCGGGAATCGACTTTTTTTCAGGGCGGAGACGGCCAGGTGGTGCATGTGGACTTCACTCATCCCTATAGCGAAGGCGTGCGCGCCGAACTGCTGCGCGCTGCAGAGGCCGCCGGCGAGTCGGTCGGCGAGGGGGGGGTTTATGCCGCAACGCAGGGACCGCGGTTGGAAACCGCCGCCGAAATCGATCGTCTTGAGCGCGACGGCGCCGACATCGTCGGCATGACCGGCATGCCCGAGGCGGTGCTGGCGCGCGAACTTGAAGTGCCCTACGCGGCGCTCTGCGTCGTCGCCAACTGGGCGGCCGGCCGCGGCGACAGCAGCGACGGCATTCGCTTCCATGAACTCGAAGGTGTGCTGGAAGAATCCCTCGGCCGCGTACGCAACGTCCTTGCAGGTCTCTGTTCCGACGAATTCTGTCCATCTTGATGGCGTCGTGATCCGTCCAGTTTTGAAAATGGGCGACCCGCGTCTGCTGCGGGTTGCACGGCCGGTAACCGCCTTCGGTAGCGCCGAGCTTGACGCGCTGGTGGCCGACATGCTGGACACCATGCGCCATGAGGGCGGCGTCGGCCTTGCCGCGCCGCAGATCGGCGTCGACCTGCGCGTGGTGATCTTCGGTTTTGAGCACAACGAACGCTACCCCGATGCGCCCTCGATACCCTTCACCGTATTGCTCAACCCGCGGCTGACACCCTTGTCCGACGAGGAAGAAGAAGGCTGGGAGGGCTGCCTTTCCGTCCCCGGCCTACGCGGCTGGGTGCCACGCAGGAAACGTTTGCGCTACAGCGGCATCGATCAGTTCGGCCACGCCCTCGAGCGCGAAGTCGAGGGTTTCCATGCGCGCGTTGTCCAGCACGAGTGCGACCATCTCGATGGCATTCTCTATCCCATGCGGATGCGCGACTTCAGTCGCTTCGGCTTCACCGACGTGTTGTTCCCCGAAGGTAGCGGCGTTCCCGACGATTGACCTGGGTCAACGGCGATTGGGTTCGCTGCATTGTTCGGTAGCGGGTACCGCCGTGCATGCGACAATTTCATTCGCCGGGTGCGCTCGAACCTCGAACGTCAGGGGTGGGCGGTGAACCAGTGGGGATGGCTATAACGGGTGGTATGTGACAAAAATTCGAATCAAACGATTGCGGCCGGAGACGGCCAACTTCGTCGCCTGGTTTGTGGTCGGGGTGCTCTCGTTGAGCCTGCTTATCTTCGGCTACGCGGGGATGACTATCAGCCAGGTCCGCGAGGAGTACGAAGAGCGCGCCGTTCAGACCACCTCCAACTTGGCGCTTGCGTTGGAGCGCGAAATTGCCGGCGTCGTCGCATCAAGCGATATCGTTCTGCTGTCGGTGATTGACGAAGTGGCGCGGCAGCAGGCCGACGGCGGCATCGACGCGCGCATGTTGAACGCCTTCATTGAGCGACAGCGCTGGCGCTTTCCGTACATCGATGGCATTCGTCTGACCGACGCCCGGGGCGTTCTCCGCTACGGCAGCGAAGTGCGGGCGGATGCGCTGGTGGATATTTCGGATCGTGAGCACTTCAAGACGTTGCGCGATAGAAACGAAAATGATCTGGTGATTTCCAAGCCGCAGCGAAGCCGCGCCAACAACAAGTGGGTCATCGTCTTCGCTCGCCGCATGAACAATCCGGATGGTTCGTTTTTCGGCATGGCCTTCATTCCGATCACAGTGAAGACCCTGACGCGGACGTTCTCCGAGATCCGCGTCCCGAAAAGCGGGGTAATCGCGCTGCGCGGCGAAGATATGGGACTCATCGCCCGTTACCCTGCGATGGTGGCGGAAGACCGGTATGTTGGACAGACGACCGTTTCACCGGAGTTTCGCGAACTGCTCGCTGCCGGCAAGCGCGAAGGAACGTTCCACGCCACCACGCCATTGGACAATATTCAGCGCGTGCTCTCGTTCCGCAAGGTGGCAGACTATCCGTTGTACCTGATCGTCGGTCGCGCCAAGGACGAATATCTAGACGAATGGAGGCGCACAGTCAGCAAATCGATCGCGATGCTGTCGCTGTTCTTTGTCATTACGCTGCTGTTGTCGCTGCTTGTGCTTCTCTATTGGAAAAAACTAACGCGGGCGACCGATTCGCTGGAGCGTATGGCCCATACCGATTTCCTTACCGGGCTGACGAATCGACGGGCATTTCTCGAAATCGCAGAACTTGAACTCGGCCGTGCCCGCCGCTACGGTAAACCGTTTTCGGTGCTGATGCTCGACATCGATCACTTTAAAGCGATCAACGACAGTTACGGGCACGAGGTCGGCGACAAGGTCCTGCAAAAGCTGGCGATGCTTTGCCATGACGGGCTGCGCGAAGTCGATTGCATCGGCCGCTGGGGCGGCGAGGAGTTCGTCGTCCTGTTGCCGGAAACCGAGGCGGACAGCGCCGCGGAAGCCGCCGAGCGAATACGTGTCGACGTGGCGAATAGCGAAATTGACACCGGTCTCAGCCTGCCGGTGAAGTTGACGCTGTCGATCGGACATGCCACGCTTTCGGCCGCCGACAAGAGCGTCGATGAACTGATCAACAAGGCTGACGAGGCCTTGTATCAGGCGAAAAATTCCGGCCGCAACAAGGTTGTCGCCTATACCTACAGCGGCGGTTGAGTCGCCCGCAATACCTTTGCTTACGGTGCGGCGGTCACCGCCACATGGCCGACGAACATCACCGACTCAAAGCTGCGCTTGAGCAGCTTGCTGTAGAAATTGGTCATCACGCTGCCGTCCTCATAGCGGATGCTGCTGCCCGGTTTGACGGCCATTTTCGGCGCCGCAATCCAGCGTATGTCCTTGCCCTCGACGACCTCGATATAGGTGAATTCGTTGGCGTCGATCGACTGCTTCACTTTGCCCCGATGCGGCAGTTCGCGGGCGCTGGGAGCCTTGTCCGGCATCAGCATGTCCTGCACCTGCTGCGGCGACGGATGGCCGGCGGGCGGCGCGGCCAGGGCGATCAGCGTCTGGGCGAACAGGAGTCCGCCGAATGCAGCGCAACGGCGCAGGAGTCGGGGCAGCGATTGGGGGGAAGGATTTGTCATGATGCGGTTCCTTTGCGCGGCAGCGAGTGCGGTGATGTGGACGTGCGCCAGCATACCCGACGCCGTATCCGATCTCAGGGCAGGCGTTGCAGCAGCGCTGCCGCCGCCTTCTCTTCGACCACCAGCACCAGTTTCATCATTGCCCGGCTGGCACCGACGAACAGCTTGCGCCGCGCCTTGTCGTCGAGTTCGGCGAAGTCGACCTCGGCGAGGATCACCGCCGGCGCGGCCTGGCCCTTGAAGCGATACACCGATTCGGTGAGCAGGTCGCCTTCCGCGTAGATCGGCTGGCCGAGCAGGTCGTAGCGGCCGCTGAAGGTCTTCAGCAAATTCGCTCCGAGTCTCTCCCGCTGGAGCAGTTGCGAGTTGTCGCGGCCGCGGTAGCTGAGAAGCGCCACGTCGCCCTTGCGGAAACCGGCCGAATAGCATTGGCGGACGGCTTCCTTCACCTGCTGCAACATCTCTTCGGCCGTGCGGTAGGTAAGGAATTCCACCTCGCTGCCGGCGAAGGGGGAGGCGGCTTCCATCGTTGCGCCGTCGTCCTGTAGGGCGTTGAGCAGTTTGACCACCGAGCGCGGGCAGCGGTAGTTGGCGCTGGCGTGCAGGCCGACCCAGCCGGGCAGGGCCACCGGCGGGCGGGCGTAGAGGTTTTGCATCGGATCTTCCAGCCAGAGCAGGCGGGCGTCGGGCCGCGCGTGGCGCAGCACTTGGTCGCGCCATACTTCGGGAAAATCCTGGCCCTCGTCGACGATCACCGCATCGAAGCGCAGGGCTTCGGCGACCGGCCGTTGCGCGGCCTCGGCGACGAGCCGCTCGAAGGCGTCGGGCCGGGTGAAGTCGGGGACTGCGCTCGCTGCGCGCAGCGCTTGCTCGCAGAGGGTGTGGAAGGTGCAGGCGAGGCCGCCGGCCGGCGCAATGGCGGAAAAATGATCGGCCAGCGGACGATTGAAACAAACATAGAGCGGACGTTTACCCTCCGCGCAGGCGGCGCGGTATTCGGCCAGCGCCAGCTGGGTTTTGCCGGAGCCGGCGGTGCCGCTGACGCGCAGCCGGTATGGCGAGAAGTCGAGTTGCCGCGCCCAGTGCGCCAGCCCGCCGGATATCCGCGTCACCATCTCGCGCGCTTGGCCGAGCAGGGCGCTGACGTCGGCTTCGAGCTGGACAATGTCGCGCAGGAACTGATGTACCGGCCGTGCCTGCGCCTGTTCCTCGCCTTCGGCCAGGATCGCGCGGATGATCGACACCAGCCGCTCGCGGTTGGCCGCATCGACCACGCGCTCCGGCGCGAGACCGGCGGTCAGCGGATTGCGCACCCGGTAATCGGGGCAGTAGAGCAGCGTATCGAGCTGCACTGCGGCGCAACCGGGGCGGGCGTGCAGTTTGCCGAGCAGGCCGTCGCGGCTGCGCGCCATCTGCACCGCCACCCGCTTGCTGCGGCCGCCGTAACGCTTTGCCAGGCCGTCGGCGGTTTCGTCGAGAAAGCCGCTCTTCTGTTCGATCATCAGCAGGTCGCCGGCGCGGTTGACGACGATGAAATCGATCTCGCCGTACATCGCAAAGCCGCGCTCGATGTTGGTCCAGTGCACTGCGTGATACACCGTGTAGCCGGCCGGCAGTCCGGTTTCGAGCAGGGCCAGGGTTTCGATTTCGCGCTGCGCTGCGCCGCTGCGGGACAGTTCGCGCCAGCCGTCGGGAACGATATGGGCCATGGGGCAGATAGTCGGGGATGAAGTCGGGGCAGACGGTATCATCCCCCGCTCTTCGATTGGTTACGTATCAGCGGGGGATTTTGGGTAGATGAACGAGTTTCCGCAAATCCACTGGGACGAGGGCGGGGCGCCCCACGTTGCCCGCTGGCGCTCCGAGGGTGGCACGCCGCCGCCGCAACGGGTCGCGATCGCCGACGACCGCACCACCGCCGATGCTGCTTTTCGCCTGGCGTGCGAAGGCACGGCGCTGCTTTGGCGCGGCGACTTCCAGAACGCCCGCCAGCTGCTCCAGGCGCTGGCCCGCCGCGCCGAGCGCAAGCCGCGCAAGGCCGCGGCGACGCTGACCGAGGCCTTCCACCGGCATCGCATGGCCCAAGCCCAGCGCGCACGCACCCTCGGCATGCTGCTGATTCCCTGCGCGGCCGACTACCGTATCCCCTTGCGCCGCGCGCCCGATATCGCGGCGGCCTGTAACGAGGCCTACGGCGAGCCGGCGGAGGACTTCGTCGTCTCGCTGCGCGAACTGCTGGGATTGATCGGCGCCCACGAGTGGCGCAAGAAGGGCGTGGACATTCCGGCCCTCGGCGCACGCATCCATCCGCACTACGGCGTGTTTTCGCCGGTGCGCGGCGAATATGTGGAGCTGGTGGCGCAGGCTGCGTTGCCCGCCGGGGTGCTGGCCTTCGACATTGGCACCGGCACAGGGGTGCTCGCCGCGCTGCTGGCCCGGCTTGGCGTAACGCGCGTGATCGCCACCGACACCTCGCCGCGCGCCCTGGCCTGCGCCCGCGACAACATCGTCCGTCTCGGTCTGGGAAAACAGGTCGAGGTGGTCGAAGCCGACCTGTTCCCGCCCGGCCGGGCGGCGCTGGCGGTGTGCAACCCGCCCTGGCTGCCGGGGCGCCCCAGCTCGACGCTGGAACAGGCGGTGTACGACCTCGACAGCCGCATGCTGTTGGGTTTTATCAACGGCCTGAAAGACCATCTGGAGCCGGCCGGCGAGGGCTGGCTGATCCTCTCCGATCTCGCCGAACATCTCGGCCTGCGTACGCACCAGCAACTGCTCGACGCGATTGCCGCTGCCGGCTTGAAGGTGCTGGGCCGCGTCGATACCAAGCCGCGGCATCCACGCGCGGCAGATCGGAGCGACCCACTGCATGCGGCGCGGAAACTGGAATTGACTTCGTTGTGGCGGTTGGGGGTGATTTGACGTTGGATCAGAACTCCGACCCGCAACCGCACCATCTTCAGCGGGGGGCGAATGCCAGTCTTGAGTGGGGAATGCTGTTTGGTGTACGATGCGTGATGTTTGATGCGGCGTTATAGGAGATCCGCTATGCGAACCACTTTATCCATTGACGATGATGTTCTGACCGCAGTCAAAGGGCTGGCGCAGGCACAGCACCGCAGCGTCGGCGAAATACTTTCGGCGTTGGCGCGACAGGCGTTGCGACCTGTTGCGCCGAGCGGCACTGTGCGCAACGGGGTTCCCTTGCTGGCGCTACGCGCCGGAGCGGCACCGGTAACGCCCGAATTGGTCAATCGATTACGTGACGAGCTGCCCTGATGACGTTTCTGCTCGATGTCAATGTACTGATCGCCTTGATCGACCCGGCGCATATTCAGCACGATGCAGCACATGACTGGTTTGCGGCCCACCAGCAATCCTGGGCCACCTGCCCCCTGACCGAAAACGGCGTGCTGCGCATCGTCGGGCATACCCGTTACCCAAACTCTCCCGGCACGCCGTCTGCCGTGGCGTCTTTGATGGCAGGCTTGCGCGCCCTACCTGGTCACGTGTATTGGCCTGACGACATTAGCTTGCTGGATACCGAGCGCTTCGATATGGCGCGATTGTTGAGTTCAGGGCAAGTGACAGATAGTTATCTATTGGGATTGGCGCTGGCCCACGGCGGGCAGCTGGCAACTTTTGATCGTCGTCTGGTGACGGTTGCCGTGCGCGACGGTGCGAAGGGCTTGCATTTGATTTGATATGAACGGCGTTACCGAACTCACTCCATACGGATTTGGTGTGGCCTCGCCAGGCGCGACCGGCGAAGCATTAAAACTAGGCGCAGCTTGGCGCCGGAACGGTCGGTATAGGAAAACAGGCTTCGACAGGTGCGGCTGAATCCGCGTTTTCCTCGGTCAGTTCGGGTTCAGACCCGCAGCAGCACCATCTTCAGCGGCGGGTTGCCGTCGGTGCTGGGAAAGTCGGCTTCCGGCATGATCCATTCGGCTTCGCGGACTTCACGGCCGGCCTTGCGTGCGCTGCGCTGCAACTGGTCGAGCCAGGCATCGCGCGGTACTTCGGCGACGTTGTTGCAGCAGATCAGGCTGCCGCCCTCGGCGGTGGCGAGCAGTGCGGGCTTGAACAGCGCCGGATAGTCGCGGATCAGGTCCACCACGCCGAAGGCGCTCTTGGCGTAGCGCGGCGGATCGAGGAACACCAGGTCGAACTGCCGCGGCTCCAGCTTGGGAAACGGCGGCATGCGTTTGCCGCGCACCATCTGTCCCTGGCCGATGCCGGCGAGTTGCCGCAGCGCCGGGAAGACGTCGCTGAGGATGAAGCGCGGGCGATGCGGCAGGGTATTCAGGCGGGCGTTTTCCTTGCCCACGCCGAGGCTGGTTTCGGCGAAGTCCACATTCATCACGAACGACGATCCGGCCTTGGCCGCGGCGATGCCGACGCCGCAGGTGTAGGCGAACAGGTTGAGCAGCGACTTGCCGGCCGCCTCCTGCATCACCCGCCGCCGTCCGGCGCGCAGGTCGAGGAACAGCCACGGGTCCTGCCCCGAATGGCGGCCCTGGATGTGGTACTGGACGCCGAATTCGCGGCAGATGCGCGGCATCATCGCGTGTTCCAGCTCGATGCCGCTGAGCGGATTGCTGATGCGCGAGTTGGCGCGGCTGCGGTCGTTGTACACCGGCGTCAATTCCGGCAGCGCCGCTGCGTAGAAGATTTCCACCGCGTTGAGCTGCGCGTCGTCGAGGGGATTGTGGAAGCTCTGCACCAGCAGCAGATCGCCGTAGCGGTCCACCGTCAGGCCCGGATGCCCTTCGACGCTGCCGTGGAACAGGCGGTAGGCATCGGTATCCTCGGCGTGAAGCTGCTTCAGCAGGTCGGCGCGGGCGGCGAGCGCCGCGGCGAGGGAATCGGTGAGGGCTGCGGACATGGAGAGGCGGGAAAGTCGGGAAGGGGCTAGATGATACAGGGCCGGCCGCTCGATGCCTGCGAATCCGGCCGGTCGGCGGGCGGTTTAACCGAAACGCCGCGCCGCTTCCACCGCCAGACCGCTGCCGATGCTGCCGAACAGGTCGCCTTCCATGCGTCGCGCCAGGGGCAGCAGGCTCGCGATGTGGTGGCGCAGCAGCGGCACACCGCTGGCCCCGCCGGTGAAGAACACGGTATCCACGGCATCGGCCCGGATGCCTGCGTCGGCCAGCAGCCGGCTCAGCATGGCGCCGATCTTTTCCACCAGATGACGGGTCGCCTGCTCGAACTCCAGTCGCGTCAGCTTGTGGCGCAGGCCCGGTTCCAGCCGGTCCAGCCGGAGGGTGGCGCGGGCGCCGTTTGAAAGCGCGATCTTGGCGTCTTCCACCTGCATTGCCAGCCAGTGGCCGGCACGGTCGCGGATCAGCCGGAGCAGCCGGTCCATGGCTTCCGGCGCCTGGGTGTCGAGGTAGAGTTCCTGCAGTTCGGCCCAGACGGGGCGGGTATAGGTCTGGTTGATGGTGTGCCAGGTGGCCAGATTCATGTAGTAACTGGAGGGCATTTCCAGGCCGCGCTTGAGTCGGCTGCGATAGCCGAGCAGGGGCATGACGCCTTCCAGGCTGAGATGGCGGTCGAAGTTGGTGCCGCCGATGTGCACTCCGCCGTTGGCCAACAGGTCGCCACGCCGGTCGGCGGCCTGCGCGCGTTGCGGCGACAGCCGGATCAGCGAAAAATCGGAGGTGCCGCCACCGATGTCGGCGATCAGTACCAATTCCTCGCGGTCGAGCTGTCGTTCGTAGTGGTAGGCCGCGGCGACCGGCTCGAACTGGAAGCTGATCTCGCGAAAGCCCGCCGCGCGGGCGACGGCTTCAAGGGTTTGCTCAGCCTGGCGGTCGGCGCAGGGATCGTCGTCGACAAAAAATACCGGGCGTCCGAACACCGCCTGATCGAAGGGGCGGCCGGCGGCGGCCTCGGTGCGGCGCTTGAGTTCGGCGATGAACTGGCCGAGCAGTTCGCGGTAGGGCAGGGAGCGGCCCTGTACCTCGGTCCGGCCGTCCATCAACGGGCTGCCGAGCAGGCTCTTCAGGGCGCGCATGAGTCGGCCTTCGTAGCCGTCGAGGTATTCGTTGAGGCCTGCCCGGCCGACGCTGACGGTATTTTCGTCGGCGTTGAAAAAGATCACCGAGGGCAGGGTGAACTTACCGTCTTCGAGGGCCAGCAGCGGCGGCTGGTCGGGACGCAGCCATCCTGCTGTGGAGTTCGAGGTGCCGAAATCGATGCCGCAGGCGCGGGCGGGTGTTGCGACAGACATGGAACGGGGCGGGGCCGGGGGCGGCGCTAAAAAGGGGGGCGATGCTACTGCGGCCGGGCGTAAAAGTCGAATCGCCGGCGCCTTGCCGCCGTCGGTCGGGGATGCGGGTGGCTGAGATGAAATTCGCCCATGCCGCCGCCCCCTTTGGGCTAACATGGCGCCCCTTCGTTCGCCCCCTTTCCGTTCCCTCATGGCCAGTCATCGCTACGCGTTGAGCGCCGAGTTCATCGAACTCAATGTCCTGCTGAAAGTGCTTGGCCTGATTTCTTCGGGCGGCGCGGCGAAAAACCTGATCGCGGCGGGCGAAGTGCGTGTCGACGGCGCGGTGGAGACTCGCATTCGGCGCAAGTTGCGGGGTGGACAGCGGGTCGAGCTTGGCGACGACGTCGTGCTGTTGGTCGCCGACGAACAAAACGATTGATTGAATTGGAATTCCCGTGAGCCTGATTGCTTCCCTCGATAACGCTTGCCTTGCCTTCGGCCATGTGGCGCTGCTTGACCACACCGAATTGCAGCTTCAGTCCGGCGAGCGGGTGGCGCTGATCGGGCGCAACGGCAGCGGCAAATCCAGTTTGCTGCGCGCCTTGTGCGGCGCAGCCAGCCTCGACGACGGCACGGTCTGGCGGGCGGTCGGGCTGAAGGTCGCCCATGTCGAGCAGGAGCCTGCTTTCGACGAGCGGCTCAGCGTCTTCGAGGCGGTGGCGGCGCAGGCTGGCGGTGCGGCACAGCTGTTGCGCGAATACCATGCGCTGACGCAGACGGGCGCCAGCGACGCGGCGCAGCTCGACCGTCTGCACGAACTACAGAATGCGCTTGACCATCAGAACGGCTGGGCGGTCGAAGCGCGCATCCGCCGTGTGCTCGACCAGCTCAAGCTGCGCGAGGAGGCGGTGGTCTCCAGCTTGTCCGGCGGTGCGAAGAAGCGGCTGGCGCTGGCCTGTGCGTTGGCAGGCGAGCCCGATCTGCTGCTGCTCGACGAGCCGACCAACCATCTCGACGTCGAAGGCATCCTCTGGCTGGAGGAACTGCTGCTCGGCTTTGCCGGAACGGCGCTGCTGATCACCCATGACCGGCGTTTTCTCGACCGCGTGGCAACACGCATCGTCGAACTGGATCGCGGCAGACTGACCAGCTTCCCCGGCAATTTCAGCCAGTATCAAGAGCGCAAGGCGCAGCTGCTGGAGGCTGAGGAAAAAGCCAGCGTCCGTGCCGACAAGCTGCTGGCGCAGGAAGAGGTGTGGATACGCAAAGGCGTCGAGGCGCGGCGCACGCGCAGCGTCGGCCGCATCGCACGCTTGCAGCAGTTGCGCGCGGAGCGCGCGGCGCGCCGCGCGCAGCTCGGCCAAGTGGGGTTCACGCTGGAAAAGGGCGACGCCTCGGGACAACTGGTGGCCGAACTGCAACACGTGGACAAGGGTTACGCGGGCCGGGCCGTGGTGCGCGATTTTTCCTGCCGCATCCTGCGCGGCGACAAGGTGGGGCTGATCGGCCCCAACGGGGCCGGCAAGACCACGCTGATCAAGCTGCTGCTCGGCGAGATTGCGCCCGATGCCGGTTCGGTGCGGCTCGGCACGCGCCTACAGATCGCCTACTTCGACCAGATGCGCGCGCAGCTCGACGACGAGGCGACGCTGGCCGATACCATCAGCCCCGGCTCCGAGTACGTAGAGGTGGGAGGCAAACGCAAACACGTGATCGGCTACCTCGGCGAGTTCCTTTTCGCCCCCGAGCGTGCGCGTTCGCCAGTGCGCACGCTTTCCGGCGGCGAGCGCAACCGCCTGCTGCTGGCACGGCTGTTCGCGCAGCCGGCGAACCTGATCGTGCTCGACGAACCGACCAACGATCTGGACATCGAGACGCTGGAGCTGCTGGAAGAGCTGATGCAGGACTATCCCGGAACGCTGCTGCTGGTCAGTCACGACCGCGCTTTTCTCGATAATGTGGTGACTCAGACCATCGCCGCAGAAGGCGACGGCGCCTGGAAAGAATACGTCGGCGGCTATGCCGACTGGGAGCGGATGCGCACTCCGCTGCTGGCGGCGGACGGCACAAAAGCCGCGGCACGGGCGGCCGAACCGGCCAATCCGACGGCGAAGGTCAAAGCCAAGCTCAGCTACAAGGAACAGAAGGAGCTGGAGCAGCTCCCCGAGCGCATCTCGGCGCTGGAAGCGGAACAGCACGCCGTCGGCCTGCGTCTGGCCGACGGCGCGATCTACCGCGATGCGCCGGAGGAAGCCAAGCGACTGAATGCGCGTGCCGCCGAGCTGGAGGAGGAACTGCTTGCCGCACTTGAGCGCTGGGAGCAACTCGAAACGCTGAAGGGCGGCGGTTAGGCGGTGGCGCCTTACCAGTAATTCTCGTCGGTGCAATTCCCCGCCACCGACGGCAGTGGGTCGCGGCGAAACGCTGGCCGTGGCCCCGGGCTGCCTCCCGACAGGTTCATGGCGAGAGCAGTCGACGCAGCACCTGTCGATTGGCGACCAGGTCGGCCAGGGTGTAGGCGTCGAGCGATTCGTAGAGTTTGTTGAAGGCTTCGACGAGGATTTTGGTCAGGCGGCAGGCCGGGGTGATGCGGCAACGGTCTTCCTCGCCGGAGAGACATTCGACGATCGCCGCTTCGCCTTCGCTGGCGCGGACGATACGTCCCAGGCGGATGTCCTCGGGGGCCAGCGCCAAGCGCACGCCGCCACCCTTGCCGCGGGTCGACTCGACGATCCCGGTGCGGCCTAATTGGTGCACCACTTTCATCAGGTGATTTTCCGAAATGCCATAGGCGGCGGCGATTTCGGGGATCGTCGCCAGGCGTCCCGGCTCGATCGCCAGATACATCAGAACGCGCAGGGTGTAATCGGAAAAGGTGGTCAGGCGCATGGTAAGTTAGAAGCGGTAAAAAAAATATTGCTTCGTATTTTAGGTGGTGTTAGCATTAAGCTGCACAAATAATACAGCTTTAAGACCGCGATGGCTATCGACTCCAGCGAATCCTTCCTGCCACCCCCGGAACAATTGCGCGAAGCGCTGCGCGAGGTGATCGATCCCGAAACCGGGACCAACATCGTCGACCTCGGTTTGGTCTATCGCATCGAGTGGGTGGACGGTGTGCTAGAGGTGGACGTCACCATGACGTCGCCGGCCTGTCCGCTGGGCGATGTCATCCTCTCCGAAGTGGACGCGGTGCTGCACGCCGAACTGCCGGCGCACGTGCGGGCCGACGTCGGCTTGGTCTGGTCGCCGCCGTGGGACCCGTCGCGGATGAGCGAATCCGCGCGCCGTGATTTCGGCTGGTAATCGGGGCCATGGCCGATTTGCGTCCGCGGTTGCGCCTGCCGATGTTGCTGCTCGGCATGCTGTCGCTGGTTGTCGGGGTGCTGGCGGGCCTCGCCCGCCTCGGTCTGGAGGTGCCGGTCGTCGCCCAGATCAATGCCGGCGGCCACGGCGCGCTGATGATCGCCGCCTTTTTCGGCACGGTGATCAGTCTGGAGCGCGCGGTGGCCCTGGCGCGCGGCTGGCCCTACCTGGCGCCACTCTGCGCCGGTATCGGCGGTACCTTGTTGGTCGCTGGCGCGCCGCTGGTGCTGGCGCAAAGCGCATTCGTCCTTGCGGCGGCGGTGCTGTGCGCGGCCAGCGCGTGGATCGTCAGGCAGCAACCGGCGTTGTTCACGCTTACGCTGGCGATCGGGGCGGCGGCGTGGCTGGGAGGCAACGGGGTCTGGCTGGCCGGCAGCGATCTCTCCGCCGCAGTGCCGTTCTGGATCGACTTCCTGCTGCTCACCATCGCCGGCGAACGGCTTGAACTGACGCGCTTCATGCCGGTGCAGGCGCTCGCGCGGCGGTTGTTCGTCGCCATCGTGGCGGTAATTGCGTTCGGCACGCTGCTTTCTGGGTACGCCAACGGGCTGCGCCTGCATGCCCTCGGCCTGCTGGCGCTGGCGCTATGGCTGCTGCGCTACGACATCGCGCGCCGGACCGTGCGCCAACAGGGGCTGACCCGCTTCATTGCCGTCTGTCTGCTCTCCGGCTACCTCTGGTTGGGTGTCGCCGGGCTGCTCGGCCTTGGCGGTGCGTTCGCCGCCGGCCATGTCTGGCGCGATGCGGCGTTGCATGCGGTGTTCCTTGGCTTCGTGTTTTCGATGGTGCTCGGCCACGCAGCAATCATCTTCCCCGCCGTGATGCAGGTGAAGATTCCCTACCACGCCGCGTTCTATCTGCCGCTGCTGGCGCTGCACGCCTCGCTGCTGTTGCGTCTGGCCGCCGGCCTCGCCGACTACTGGGCGCTGCGCCCGTGGTCGGGCATCGCCAATGCCCTGGCCCTGCTGCTGTTCATCCTGACCATCCTCTCCGGCGTGCTACGCGGCCGGCGTGAGGCGGTCGGTTCCGTGTCACCCGAGCGTTTTTCCCAAACCGATAGGAGAAGCAAATGAGCACCCAAGTCCATCAACATCTGTCCCCGGATTCGATCTACCCGTTCGACGCGCGCGGCGTTGCCAAGCGTTTCCGCCACGCCGCCATTTTCGGCGCGCTGGATGCGTTGCGGCCGGGCGAAACCATGCGCTTCTGCAACGACCACGATCCCCTGCCGCTGCTCGATCAACTCCAGCAACGCTACGGCCAAGCGGTGGATATCCGCTATCTACAGCGTGAGCCGGGGGCGATCGTGATCGATTTCGTCAGACTGACGGCCTGACGACGGTCAGGCGCTGAGGGTCCTGGTCAGGTGGGGCGAAACGATTTGCAGCAGTTGGGAGAACACCTTCGGGTTACCGGCCAGCATGTTGCCGGTTTCCATGTAGGCGGACTCGCCGCGCAGATCGCCGACCAGGCCGCCCGCCTCGCTGATCAGCAGGGCGCCGGCCGCCATGTCCCAGGGGCCGAGGCCGAATTCCCAGAAACCGTCGAGGCGGCCGCAGGCGACATAGGCCAAATCCAGCGACGCGGCGCCGGGGCGGCGCATCCCCGCGGTTTTCTGCGCCATGTCGCGGAAGATGGCCAGATAGGTGTCGATATGATCGAAAACGCGGTAGGGGAAGCCAGTACCGACCAGCGCTTCGCCGAGCTTGGCGCGGCCGGAGACGCGAATCCGCTTGTCGTTGAGAAAGGCGCCGCCACCCTTGCTGGCGGTGAACAGTTCGTTGCGGCCGGGGTCGTAAACCACCGCCTGGGTCATGGCGCCCTTGTGCGACAGTCCGATGGAGACCGCGTATTGCGGAAATCCGTGGATGAAATTGGTCGTCCCGTCGAGCGGATCGATGATCCACTGGTAGTCCGAGTCGCCGGACGCGCCGGACTCCTCTGCTAAAATCGCATGCGTCGGATACGCGTCGCGAATCACCTCGATGATGGCGGCCTCGGCGGCGCGGTCGACCTCGGTGACGAAATCGCTCTGTTGCTTGACGCCGACCTTGATCTGGCCCAGATCGAGGCTGGCGCGATTGATGATTTGCCCCGCCCGGCGGGCTGCCTTGATGGCGATATTCAGTGTGGGATGCATGGATGGTGGTGCAACGCGGAAAAGTCCGCGGATTCTATCAGGCCGGCGGACCGCCTCTTTCTGCGATGACTCCTCAATCCTCCCTGCAACGCATTCGTGTCGTGCTTTCCCACCCCAGCCATCCGGGCAATATCGGTGCGGCGGCACGGGCCATGAAGACCATGGGCCTCGACCGGCTGGTGCTGGTCAACCCGCGCACCTTCCCCGATCCGGTGGCTTTTGCGATGTCCTCGGGCGCGGCCGATGTGCTCGATCGGGCGCAGGTTTGTGCCACGCTGGCAGAGGCCTTGGCGGGGACCGTATTCGCCACTGCGGTGACCGCGCGCCGCCGCGAACTGGCGACGGAACCTCTGTGGGCGGTCGATGCGGCCGCCGAACTGGTCGTTCATGCGACGCAAGGCGAGGAGGTGGCTCTGGTGTTCGGCAACGAAACCTATGGGCTCTCCAACGAGGAGGTCGCGCTCTGCCGGCGCTGGACGACGATTCCGGCCAACCCGGACTATTCGTCGCTGAATCTGGCCCAGGCGGTACAGATTCTTTGCTACGAGCTGCGTCGCCACGTGTTCGATGCCGGCGCTCCGCCGCCGGTCGCCGATGCCGGCCAGCCGGCCAGCCACGAGGAAGTCGAGCGACTGCTGGCGAGCGTGGAGGCGGCCGCGGTGTCCTGCGGTTTTCTCGATCCGGCCCAGCCCAAGCGTCTGATGCTGCGTTTGCGCAGGCTGTTTTCCCGTGCTGGGTTGGAACACGAGGAGATCAATATCCTGCGCGGGCTGCTGGCGTCGCTGCTGAAACCCAGAGCAAAGTCCGACTAAATGAGTAGGGTAATTGATATAATAACTAGGCCGCAAACAAGGAGAAGCGAAGTGGGTTGGAGCCGTTTCCGCGAAGATGTTGCCAGCGTTTTCCAGCGCGACCCTGCTGCCCGTACGGTGTGGGAGGTGATCACGTGCTACCCGGGGCTGCATGCGCTGTTTTTTCACCGTATCGCCCATCGTTTTTGGACCGTCGGCCTGCGTTGGTTCGCGCGGTGGTTGTCGCATCTTTCCCGGTTCCTTACCGGGATCGAGATTCACCCTGGGGCGACGATCGGGCGGCGTTTTTTCATCGACCATGGGATGGGCGTGGTCATTGGCGAAACGGCTGAAATTGGCGACGACGTTACGCTCTATCACGGCGTGACGCTGGGCGGAACCTCGTGGAACAAGGGCAAGCGCCACCCGACGCTGGAAAATGGTGTGGTGATTGGTGCCGGGGCCAAGGTGCTGGGGCCGATCACCGTCGGCGCCGGAGCCAAGGTGGGGTCCAATGCCGTCGTGGTGCGCGATGTACCCGCCGGCGCGACGGCAGCGGGCATTCCGGCGCGCATTTTCCAGCCGGGACGCGATTCGCAGCGCGAGGCCAAAGCGAACCAGATGGGGTTTTCCGCCTATGGCATGGCTCCCCAGGACGACGATCCGTTGAGCAAGGCGATCCATGGACTGCTCGATCATGCGGTCGAAACCGACCGGCGGATCGAGATCCTGCTCCAGTACATGGAGCGGGCGGGCGTGTCGCTGGAGGACGATGTGGCGACTGCGGACAAGTTCGATCCGAAATATCTTTCAAAAATAGTTGACTAAATTTGTCGGGATGAAATAATCCCGACTGAAATTGTCAACAAATAATGACTTTTCTCCCAACAGAGGTGACTTATGAGACTGACAACCAAAGGACGTTTCGCAGTAACCGCCATGATCGACCTGGCACTGCGCCAGCATGAAGGGCCGGTAACGCTGGCGGGCATCAGCGAACGTCAGAAGATTTCCCTTTCCTATCTGGAGCAACTGTTCGGCAAGCTGCGCCGACAGAAGCTGGTGAGCAGCGTGCGCGGTCCCGGCGGCGGGTATTGCCTGGCGCGTCCAATGGCGACGATGTCGGTCGCCGACATCATCCGTGCCGTCGACGAAGTGCTTGACGCCACGCAGTGCGGCGGCGAAGGCAATTGTTCGGAAGACCAGACTCCGTGCATGACCCACAATCTGTGGACCACGCTCAACCGCAAGATGTATGAGTACCTGGAGTCGGTCAGCCTTGGCGACCTGGTGAACGAACAGCACGCGGAGGCCGGCACGAAGGCGCCGGTGAGCGTGCTGCACGACGAGCGTCCGGCGCGCCGCACGGTGCGTCGCAGCGAAGGACGGGTCGCCGCCTGAAGCCATGTTCGCGCCCGTCTATCTCGACCACAACGCCACCACGCCGGTAGCTCCGGCCGTGGTGGAGGCCATGCTGCCGTTTTTTTCGCGGCAGTACGGCAATGCGTCGAGCCGGCATGAATACGGGCGGGCAGCGAAACGGGCACTCGATGAAGCGCGGCAGAAGGTAGCGGCGGCAGTCGGCGCCCATCCCACGGAAGTTGTGTTCACCAGCGGTGGAACCGAAGCCAACAACCTGTTCGTCAAGGGCGCGGCGCAGGCGATGAAGCCCGGATTGATCGCGCTTTCGGCGATGGAGCATTCGAGCGTGCGGATACCGGCCAAACAACTGGAGCGCAGCGGCTGGCAGCGGCATGAAATTGGCGTGGCGGTTGATGGCCGAATCTGCGGCGAACGTTATCGGGCGGCGCTGGCGGAAAAACCGACGCTGGTATCGGTGATGCTCGCCAACAACGAAACCGGGGTGATTCAGGATGTGCCGTCGCTGGCCGAGTCGGCGCGTCCGTTGCGAGCGTGGTTCCACACCGATGCGGTGCAGGCGCTGGGCAAGATGGCGCTGGATTTCCGCGCGCTGAACGCCCGCGGCGTCAATGCAATGACTCTTTCGGCGCACAAGATCCACGGCCCCAAAGGGGCCGGTGCGCTGATCGTGGACAAGCGGGTCGAGCTTTCAGCGCTGATTTCCGGCGGCGGGCAGGAGCGGAATCTGCGCGCCGGGACGGAGAATGTGGCGGCGCTGGTCGGCTTCGGCGCGGCCTGCGAACTGGCGCTACAGAACATGGCGACGCGTACGGAAAAACTTCGGCGCATGCGCGACAGGGTGGTCGAGGGCGTTTCCGGCCTGGGAGCGCGGGTATTCGGTAGCGAGAGCGAGCGCGTGCCGAATACCGTGTATTTCGCTTTTCCGGGGATCGACGGCGAGACCCTGGTTGGCAAGCTCGATCGTGCCGGCTATGCGCTGGGAACCGGGTCAGCCTGCAGCGATGCGGCCAACGCGCCCTCCGCGACGCTGCTGGCGATGGGGTTCCCGGAGTCGCTCGCCAAGGGGGCGGTACGCTTGAGCCTGGGGGAAGAAAACGATACCGCCCAGGTGGATGGATTTCTCAACGCGCTGGCTGTACTGAGAGAGCAGTTTGCGCACGGTCTGGCGACGGTTAACACCGCCGCGGTTTGAACTCAATGGAGCATGCAATGATCAAGTTTCCCATCTATCTCGACTATTCGGCGACGACGCCCGTGGATCCGCGCGTGGCCGAAAAGATGATTCCCTATTTGGTCGAGAAATTCGGCAATCCCGCCTCGCGCTCCCATGCCTACGGCTGGGAGGCCGAGAAGGCGGTGGAGGAGGCGCGTGCGGAAGTGGCGGCGCTGGTCAATGCCGACCCCAAGGATATCGTCTGGACCTCCGGCGCGACCGAATCGAACAACTTGGCGATCAAGGGCGCTGCACGTTTCTACGCGGCCAGCAAAGGGAAACACATTATTACCGTCGCCACCGAGCACAAAGCCGTCCTCGATACCGTCAAGGAACTCGAACGCCAGGGCTTCGAAGCCACTTACCTACAGCCGGGCGAGGACGGACTGATTACCGTGGAACAGTTCAAGCAGGCGTTGCGGCCGGATACGGTGGTCGCCTCGATCATGGCGGTGAACAATGAAATCGGCGTGATCCAGCCGATCGCCGAAATCGGCGAAATCTGCCGCGAAAAGGGTGTGATCTTCCACGTCGATGCGGCCCAGGCGACCGGCAAAATGCCCCTCGACCTGGACGCGCTGAAGGTCGACCTGATGTCCTTTTCCGCGCACAAAACCTACGGCCCCAAAGGCATCGGAGCATTGTACGTACGACGCAAACCGCGGATTCGTCTCGAGGCGCAGATGCATGGCGGTGGCCACGAGCGCGGTCTGCGCTCCGGCACGCTGGCCACTCACCAGATCGTCGGTATGGGTGAAGCCTTCCGCCTGGCACGCGTGGAAATGAGCAGCGAGAACGAACGCATCCGCATGCTGCGCGACAAGTTGCTGAAAGGCCTGCTTGATATCGAGGAGGTCTATATCAACGGCGACCTCGAACGGCGCGTACCGCATAACTTGAATGTCAGTTTCAATTTCGTCGAGGGCGAGTCGCTGATCATGGCGATAAAGGACATTGCCGTCTCGTCCGGTTCGGCCTGCACGTCCGCGTCGCTGGAGCCTTCGTATGTGCTGCGCGCGCTGGGACGCTCGGACGAACTGGCGCACAGCTCGATCCGCTTCAGCCTCGGCCGTTTCACCACGGCGGAAGAGATCGAATACACGATCGCGCATCTCCATGAGAAACTATCGAAGCTGCGCGACCTCTCACCGTTGTGGGAGATGTACAAGGACGGCGTCGATTTGAATACGGTTCAGTGGGCGGCGCATTGACGCGAGCGTCAATGGGCAACCTGCCAATCGCACAGCAAGGAGAATCAAAATGGCTTACAGCGAAAAAGTTATCGATCACTATGAAAATCCGCGCAACGTCGGTTCCTTCGGCAAGGAGGAGGATGGCGTGGGGACCGGCATGGTCGGTGCCCCGGCCTGCGGCGACGTGATGAAGTTGCAGATCAAGGTCGGCAAGGACGGGGTCATAGAGGACGCTAAATTCAAGACCTACGGATGCGGTTCGGCTATCGCTTCGTCGTCGCTGGTGACGGAGTGGGTCAAGGGCAAGACCGTGGATCAGGCACTGGACATCAAGAACACCCAGATCGCCGAAGAACTGGCGTTGCCGCCGGTCAAGATTCACTGCTCGATCCTGGCCGAGGATGCGATCAAGGCGGCCGTGGCCGACTACAAGAAAAAACAGGGGGGATGATGATTACGATCAGCGAAAGCGCGGCTAGGCATGTCAGCGCGTTTCTTGCCAAGCGTGGAAAAGGAATTGGCGTTCGTCTGGGGGTGAAGACGTCCGGCTGTTCAGGTATGGCGTACAAACTCGAATTCGCCGACAGTGCGGAACCCGAGGATCATGTTTTCGAGAGCCGTGGCCTGAAGGTCCTGGTCGATCCGAAGAGCCTGCCTTATCTGGACGGTACGGAGCTCGACTTCACCCGCGAAGGTTTGAACGAGGGTTTCAAGTTCAACAACCCGAACGTCAAGGATGCATGCGGCTGCGGCGAAAGCTTTAACGTCTGATGCTTGCCGGCAAGGCCGGGATGGCCGAGGATTTTTTCGCTCTGTTCGACATTCCCAGGGCGTTCGCAGTGGACACCGGCGGGCTGGAAATTCGCTATCGTGATATTCAGTCTCGCGTCCATCCGGATAAGCACGCCCATCTGACCGAAGCCGACCGACGCGTGGCGATGCAGTGGGCGACGCTGGCCAACGAAGCCTATCAAACGTTGAAGAATCCGCTGCTGCGGGCGCGCTATCTATTGCGCCTGGTCGGACATGAAACGCAGATGGAGAACAATACGGCGATGGCGCCGGAGTTCCTCATCGAGCAGATGGAGTGGCGTGAATCGGTGATCGAATCGAGGGAAGCCGGCGACATCGCCGGGCTGGAAACATTGCAAGCGCGGCTGCGTCGGCAGACCAAGGCCCAATACGCGACGCTACAGGCGGATCTCGACGAGAAGCACGACTATGCGGCGGCTTCCGATATGGTGCGGCAGTTGATGTTTCAGGAAAAACTACTGCACGAAATCGACGATGCCATCGAGGCTATAGAAGCTTAGAAATACAACAATATGGCACTGCTACAAATCGCCGAACCGGGGCAATCTACGGCGCCCCACGAACATCGTCTTGCCGTCGGCATCGACCTCGGCACCACCAATTCCCTGGTGGCTACGGTCAAAAGCGGCATGTCGGTGGTGCTCAGCGACGATCAGGGCCGCTCACTGCTGCCGTCGGTGGTCCAGTACGGACACGACGGTACGCATGAAGTCGGCTTCAACGCGCAGAGCCGGCAGGCGGAGGATCCGAAGAACACCATCGTCTCGGTGAAGCGCTTCATGGGGCGCAGTCTGGCCGACATCGCTCACGTCGAAACCATGCCGTACGACTTCATTGAGACCGAAGGCATGATCAAGCTGCGCACGGCGCAGGGGGTGAAGAGTCCGGTCGAAGTGTCGGCAGATATCCTCCGCGTTTTGCGTGAGCGTGCGGAAGCCGCTCTCGGCGGGACGCTGACCGGCGCGGTGGTGACCGTGCCGGCGTATTTCGACGACGCGCAGCGTCAGGCGACCAAGGATGCGGCCCGGCTGGCAGGGCTCAATGTGCTGCGCTTGCTCAACGAACCCACGGCGGCGGCCATCGCCTACGGTCTGGACAATTCGGCCGAAGGCGTCTATGCGGTCTATGACCTCGGCGGCGGCACCTTCGATATTTCGATATTGCGTCTGTCGAAGGGGATCTTCGAAGTGCTCTCGACCGGTGGCGATTCGGCGCTCGGCGGCGACGATTTCGACCAGCGGGTATTTTGCTGGATCATCGAGCGGGCGGAACTGGCCCCGCTTTCGCCCAGCGATGCGCGGATGCTGTTGACCCGCGCCCGCGAAGCCAAGGAATACCTGACCGGCCACGGCGAAGCGCCGATCACGGCGCGGCTCGCCAGCGGCGAATATGTGGATTTGCAACTGACCACCGAAATCTTCACCGAGATTACCCGCACCCTGGTACAAAAGACGTTGGCGCCGGTGCGCAAGGCTTTGCGCGATGCGGGATTGACGGTGGACGAGATCAAGGGCGTAGTGATGGTCGGCGGCGCCACCCGCATGCCGCAAATTCAGCGCGCGGTCGGCGAGTTCTTCGGTCAACAGCCACTGAACAATCTCGATCCGGACAAGGTGGTGGCACTGGGTGCCGCTACCCAGGCCAACCTGCTGGCGGGCAATCGCGCTGCCGGTGACGACTGGCTGTTGCTCGACGTGATTCCATTGTCGCTGGGTATCGAAACCATGGGCGGCCTGGTGGAGAAGATCATCCCCCGCAATTCGACCATTCCGGTGGCGCGTGCCCAGGAGTTCACCACCTTCCGCGACGGCCAGACGGCGATGGCGGTGCATGTGGTTCAGGGGGAGCGCGAACTGGTCTCCGATTGCCGCAGCCTGGCACGTTTCGAGCTGCGTGGTATCCCGCCAATGGTGGCCGGTGCAGCGCGTATTCGCGTTACCTTCCAGGTCGATGCCGATGGCCTGCTGTCGGTCACTGCACGCGAACTGACCAGCGGGCACGAGGCGCGGGTCGAGGTGAAGCCGAGCTACGGGCTCTCCGACGACGAAATTGCCTCGATGCTCAAGGCCGGCATCAGCCATGCCTCGGACGACGCATTCCGCCGCGCTTTGCGCGAAGCGCAGGTGGAGGCGCAACGGCTGATCGAAGCGACCCGTTCGGCGCTGCGCGAGGATTCTGCGCTGCTCAACGAAAAAGAACTGGCCGACGTCGAAGCGGCGGTCGCACGGTTGCAGACCGTGGTGATCGGTGACGACCGCGCGGCTATCGACAGCGCCATGGCGGCGCTCAACAAAGCAACGGCAGAACTTGCCGCCCGGCGCATGAACCAGAGCGTCAAGCGCGTTCTTGCGGGAAGAAAAGTGGAGGAATTGGGATCGTGACGCAGATCATCGTTTTGCCCCATGTCGAGCTGTGCCCCGATGGCATGGTGATCGAGGGGGTACCCGGTAATTCAATCTGCGACGTGCTGCTCGAAAACGGCATCGAGATCGAACACGCCTGCGAGAAGTCCTGCGCCTGTACTACCTGTCATGTGATCGTTCGCGAAGGCTACAATTCATTGCAGGCGGCCGAGGAGGAAGAGGACGACCTGCTCGATAAGGCATGGGGTCTTGAGCCCTGTTCGCGTCTTTCGTGTCAGGCGATCCTGGCCGAAACGCCGCTGGTCGTCGAGATTCCGAAATACACCATCAACATGGCCAAGGAAGGAGGTGGGCGCAAATGAAATGGACCGAAAGTCTGGAACTTGCGATTGCCCTCGCCGATGCCCATCCCGAGGTCGATCCAACGCGGATCAATTTCGTCGATCTGATGAACTGGGTGGTGGCCCTGCCGGGATTTGACGACGACGTCAGGCATTGCGGCGAAAAAATCCTCGAAGCGATTCAGCAGGCGTGGATCGACGAGGTTCAGTAGAGCCAGGCATTTAGCCGGTCAGGCGCACTACCGCACTATTGGGGGGTCTTCGCACCCCGAACCGGCACGCTTCGCCTGCGTTCGATCCAGTCGCCAATCGCTGCCGCGACAGACATACGGAAACACTGCCGCCAGCGCGCAGAGTCCCACCGTTTCATTCCATTTCGGACACAGGATCGTTTCCCGCAAGCGTTGTCACAGCGGGATGTCGAGCAGCATCCGTGCCACGGCTGCCGGCACCGGAAGCGGGGGATGCCTGGATGGAGCCTAGCGTTCCGGATTAAGGACGAGGCGAGCCTTGGCTTGCGCTTCGGCCTTGTTGATCGCCGTCACTTCGCGACCGAAAGCTTCGCGCTTTTCCTTGGGCTGGCGCGCCGCTTCGATGCTCTTGATACACCGCCAGCGTTTGCCGCTCTTGGTGTTGATCTGGCGCATCTCTTCCTTGGGGTGGCGAGTGCCGCAGTGATAACAGTAAATGGTCTCAGCCATGGGCTGTTCCGTCAGGGGAGGCAAAAAACATAAAAGACATGCAACACACCCGAAAGCGCGACGTTCCTATTTTCGCGCATTTCTGGGCATCAATTCTACCGTACATCGGCTGTTGCGATGGCAAAAACAAGCTGCGGCCAATTCGGGGTGTTGCCGGCAGCATGCGGCGGCGGGCCTTCGTGTATTCTTCCGCGGCTGTCGTCGCGCCTTCGGCCGACTTTCCCGCCGGCATCCCCGGAACCCCCTTCATTCATTTATGACCAACACGCACAGCGTCAACCTCTTCGCGTCAGAACCGACCGAACCGGGCCGATGCGGCGAGCCGGGGAACCGATGTTTTCGCTGATCCACAGCAATCGCCAGGATCTCCTCGCCCAGTTGCTCTCCGCACGTTTGCGGGCTAGGCCGCCGATGCTATTCGAGCCCGAGGTGGTGGTGGTGCAAAGCGCGGCGATGGAACGCTGGCTGCGCTTGTTTCTTGCCGAAGAGTTGGGGATTGCCGCCCAGCTGCGCTTTCCCCTTCCTGCCGGTTACATTTGGGAGTTGTTCGGGGCAGTGTTGGACGACGTGCCGGCGGTTTCTCCGTTGGCCGCTGCGCCGCTGCACTGGCGCCTGCTGCGCCTGCTCGGCGAAATCGGCAGCGGGGACGCGCTCTGGGCGCCGGTGCGGCGCTACCTCGGCGACGGCGACGTGCAGCGACGCGACGCGCTGGCGGAGCAGCTGACGGCGGTGTTCGAGCGCTATCTCGCCTACCGTCCCGACTGGCTGGCGGCCTGGGGCCGACGTCGGCTGCTCGGCCTCGGCGTGCACGAAGCCTGGCAGGCGGCGCTGTGGCGGGCACTGATCGCCGAACTGCCGCACCTGCCCGAGGCGCATCCGCGTGAGCGCTTCTTCGCCGCGCTGGAGCGCGATCCGCGCTTGCTCGCACGCTTGCCGCCGCGAATTTCGCTGTTCGGCATCGGCGCCATGCCGCCGCCGTATTTCGAGATATTCAGCGACCTCGGTCGCCATCGGGAGGTCACGCTCTACCTGCTGAATCCCTGTCGCGAATTCTGGGGCCATATCGTCGCTTCCCGCGTCGAGGCCCGCGCCGCGCTGGACGGGCGTGCGATCCATCTCGAAACCGGGCATCCACTGCTCGGCTCGCTGGGTGCCACGGCGCGGCAATTTTTCGATCTGGCCGCGGCGGCCTGCGACGATCCGATCGCTGCCTTCGAGGAGGTCGTACCGTGCCATCGGCTGGCTCGCCTCCAGGCCGACATGCTCGCGCTGCGCGAACCGGCCGCCGAACAGGCCGGCGCGGCGGAAGACATTTCGCTCCAGGTGCACGTCTGTCACAGCCCGCAGCGCGAGGTGGACGTGCTGTACGACCGTCTTTTGGCGCTGTTCGAGGCCGTCCCGGATCTGACGCCGAGCCAGGTATTGGTGCTGACTCCGGACATGGAGACCTATGCGCCGCTGATCGACGCGCGCTTCGCCCATCGCGGCGAAAGCGGGCAGGACGGCGCCCCGTCGATTCCCTACACCATCGCCGACCGGCCGCCGGGCGCCGGGCCGGCGCTGGAACGCGCCTTCGCCGCGCTGCTCGATCTGGCCGCCGGCCGGCTCGATGCCGAGAACGTGCTCGCCTTCCTCGAACAGTCGTCGGTGGCGCGGCGAATGGGCTTCACCGCGGCGGCACTGGAGCGGCTGCGCGACTGGGTTCGCCGCGCCGCGATCCGCTGGGGCGTCGACGGCGCCTGGCGTGGCGCCCGCGGACTGCCGGTCGACGATGCGCACAGCTGGCGCCAGGGGTTCGAGCGTTTGCTGCTTGGTCTGGCGCTGCCCGCCGACAGCCCGTTGCCGTTTCGCGAACGTCTGCCGGCCACCGACATCGAAGGCAGCGCCACGCGCGATCTGGGCCGCTTCATCGATTTCGGCGAAGCGCTGTTTGCCGCGCATGACGAACTCAACCGCGCTCATCCGCCGGCCGACTGGGCGGCGCTACTGGACCGGCTGCTGCTGCGGTTTTTCGACAGCGAATCCGATCTCGCCGACGCGCGCCACGCCCAAAGGCTGCGCAGCGCCTGGGGCGCGATGGCGGAAACCGCGGCGGCGGCTTGCGCTGAACCTGTGCCGCTCGCCGTGGTGCGCCGCAGTCTCGATCAGACGATGCAGGCGGCCGACTCCGACTGGGCCTTTTTCGGCGGCGGGGTCACCTTCGCCGCACTGCGCGCCCATCGTGCGTTGCCGGTGCGGGTGCTCTGCCTGCTCGGCCTCAACGACGGCGAGTATCCGCGCAACCCGGCACTGCCCGGCTTCGATCTGATCGGCGGGCACCCGCGTGCCGGCGACCGCGTTTTCCGCGAAGAGGATCGCCATGCCTTCCTCGAAGCCCTGCTTGCGGCGCGCGATGTGCTGCACATCAGCTATGTCGGGCGCGACATCCGCGACAACGCCGAGCTGCCGCCTTCGGCCCTGGTCGACGAACTGCTCGATGCGGTCAATCCGGCGGGAGAAGCGCTACCGGGGCTGGTCTTCGAGCACCCGCTACAGGCTTTCAGCCCGCGTTATTTCCACGGCCGGGCCGGCGACCTCTACAGCTATGAACGGGCCTATGCTGCCGCCAGCCGAGCCGCCGTGGGCACGCCGCAGGCACGGCGGCCTTTCCTTGCGCAGCCATTGCCTATAGAGGAGGCGCCGGCGACCGCGGCGAGCCTCGACGGGCTGATCCGCTTCCTGCATAACCCGGCGAAGTCGCTGCTGCGCGAGCGCCTCGGCATTCATCTGGAGGAAAGCGAAGGCCTGATCGAATCCAGCGAGCCGTTCGTTCTCGCCGGCCTCGAACGCTACGACCTCGACCGGCTGATCGTCGAGCGATGCTGCGCCGGCGGCGCCGCTGCCGACGTCCTGGCGCTGGCGCGCGCACACGGCGCGCTGCCGCACGGCCGCGCCGGCGAGGCGCAGTTCATGGCACGCTGGCAAGCCCTTGGGCGTTTCGCCGAGCAAGTCGCCGCCTATCGATTGCCAGGCGGCAGCGCCGATTTTGCCTTCGCCGCCGGCGGGCTGCATCTTGGCGGTCGCCTCGACGGTCTGGTGGACGGAGCGCAAGTCCTCTGGCGGCCGGCGACGGAAATGAGCGGCCGCGACTGGCTGCGCCTCTGGGTGCGACATCTGGCGTTGCAGGTGGCCGATGTGCCGGAGCGGCCGCGCAGCAGCCGGTTCCTCACGCTCAAGGGAGAGGCGACGCTCGGCCCTCTGGAGCAGGCGGTGGCCGCCGAGGCCCTGGCCGATCTGCTGGCGCTGTGGCAGCAAGGTCGGTGCGAACTGCTGCCTTTCTTCCCCGATACGGCGCTGGCCTATGCGGAGGAAAAGGGGGCGTGGCGCAGCGTCTGGCGCAACGAGCGTGGCCGCAGCGAGGCCGACGATCCATGGTTCGATCTGGCCTTCGCCGCCGTCGATCCCCTCGACGAAGCATTCGAGCAACTGGCGTTGCGCGTGTACGGCCCGCTGTTGGCGGCGAGGTACGCCGGCGGATGAACGAACTACGTACTCTGCAGGTGGACAGCGTGCCTCTCGATGGCTTACAGGCCATCGAGGCCAGCGCCGGCACGGGCAAGACCTGGAGCATCGCCGCGCTCTACCTGCGCCTGCTGTTGGAGTGCGCGTTGCCGGTGGAGCGGATTCTGGTGGTCACCTTCACCAAGGCGGCGACGGCCGAATTGCGTCGCCGCATTCGCACGCGCCTGGCTGCCGCGCGCAGCGCCTTGCAGAGTGGCGAGCCCGGCGACGATGCGGTGCTGCGGGCGCTGCTGCCGCGTCTCGATGCGGCGCAAGCGGTGGTGCGGCTGACGCTGGCTATAGAGAGCTTCGATCTGGCGGCGATCCATACCATTCACGGTTTCTGCCAGAGGGCGCTGGCCGAGCGGGCATTCGAGAGCGCCCAGGCCTTCGACGCGGAACTGCTGAGCGACGATAGCGCGCTGCTGCGCGAGACCGTGGAAGACGTCTGGCGCAACGAACTGGCCGCTGCCGATGCCGACTGGGCCGCCTGGCTGACGCGGCGCCTGCCCGGGCCGGCGGCGCTGTTGTCGGCGTTGCGGCCGCATCTGGGCAAGCCCTACCTGATTCGTTTGCCGCCGCCATCGCCCGACGCGAGCGCCGAAGCGGCCTGTCAAAGAGCGCTCGACGAAGCGCGGCAGGCCTGGGCCGACGGCCGTGAGTCGGCGATCGCGCTGCTCACTGCCGCCGGTGACCACCTCAAGCAGAACATCTACAGCCCGCCGCAGTTGGCAGCCCACGCCGCGCTGACCGATGCGTGGATGCGTCACGACGGCGCGCTGCCGGCTAATTCGCTGACGTTGTTTACCCCCGGCAAGCTGGCCGGCAGCGTAAAGAAGGGCGGCGAGGTGCCGCGGCATCCGCTGTTCGCCGTCATCGAGCGCTTGCTCGCAACGCGCAAGGCGCTCGACGATGCGCGCGAGCGGCGCTACGGCCATTTCCTGCTGCGCGCGCTGGAGGCCTGGGAAGACCGATTGATGCGGCGCAAGGACGAGCGCAACCTGCAAACCTTCGACGACCTGCTGCTGCGCCTGCACCGGGCGCTCGAGGGCGAAGGCGGCGCAGACTTGGCCGAGGCCTTGCGCGTGCGCTACGGTGCCGCGCTGATCGACGAATTCCAGGATACCGATCCGCTTCAGTACGCGATCTTTCGCTGCGTCTTTGCGGCGGGGAAGCGGCCGCTGTTTTTCGTCGGCGATCCGAAACAGGCGATCTACAGTTTTCGCGGCGCCGATCTGCAGGCCTATTTCAATGCCCGCGACGAAGCCGGCGCGCCGTGGCATCTGGCCACCAACTACCGTTCGCTGCCGGCGCTGGTGGCGGCGGTCAATGCGCTGTTCGCCGCACGGCCGCAACCCTTTTTCGATCCGCGGCTGGAGTTCGTCGCGGTGGCGGCGGCGCCGCATCCGCCGGCGCCGTTAACGGTGGACGGGGACGATGGCGCGCCGCTGTGTTTCTGGTTCCTGCCGCGCGAAGCGGTGGACGCCAAAGGCAAACCCAAGGCACTCGACAAGGGGCACGCGCGGCAGCGCATCGCCGCGGCGGTGGCGGCCGACATCGCGCGGCTGCTGAATCTGGCCGCGGCCGGCATGGCGAAGATCGGCGACCGGGCATTGAGTGGCGGCGACATCGCGGTGCTGGTGAAAAGCCACCATGAGGGCCGCCTGATGCGCGCGGCGCTCGCCGCCCGCGGCGTCGCCTGCGTGCGCTACGGCCAGGACAGCGTGTTCGATAGCCGCGAGGCGATGGAGATCGAACGCCTGCTGCTGGCGGTGGCCGAGCCCAGCCATGGCGGCCTGCTGCGTGCCGCGCTGGCGACCGATCTGCTCGGCTGGCGCGGTGCGGAACTGTTCGCTCTGGAGCGTGACGGCGTAGCCTGGGACGCCTGTTTCCAGCGCTTCCGGCGCTGGCACGTGCTGGCGCAGGAACGCGGCTTCATCGCCATGTGGAGTGCGCTGCTCGGCGAAATGCAGGTGGCGCCGCGGCTGCTGGCGCAGGCCGAAGGCGAGCGGCGGATGACCAACCTGCAGCACCTTTCCGAACTGCTGCATCGTCTCGCCCATGAACGCAGTCTCGACGTCGCGGCGTTGGCCAAACACCTTGCCGACGAGCGCAGCGGCGCCGGCGGCAGCTTCGATAGCGAGGCGCGATTGCTGCGTCTGGAAAGCGATGCGCAGCTGGTGAAAATCGTCACTGTGCATGGCGCCAAGGGACTCGAATATCCGCTGGTGTATTGCCCCTTTCTCTGGGACGGCGTGCGTTCTTTCGATGGCGAAACGCCGCTCAAATTCCATGCGGCCGCCGGCGAGCATGCCGCGACCCTCGATTTCGGTTCTGCCGAGCGTGCTGTGCATGGTGCGCTGGCGCAGCAGGAACGGCGCGCAGAGCTGCTACGGCTGGCCTACGTGGCGCTGACCCGCGCCAAATGCCGATGCATCGTCGCCTGGGGCGCGATGAACGATGCCGAAACTTCGGCGCTGGCCTGGCTGCTGCACGGCGCTGTCGGCGAGGACTTCAAAGCGCTCGACGACGCGGCCCTGCGCGCCGATCTGGACGGGTTTGCCACGACCTGCGCGAGCATCGCCGCGGTCGATCTGCCGGAGGGCGGCGGCAGTCGGTATGCGCTGCCGGCATCGGATGCCGCCGCGCTCGCTGCGCGTCCGTTCGTCGGCCGTATTGCGCCGGCCTGGCGGACCCATAGTTTCACCGCCTGGCAGGTGGCGGCGGAGGCGGAGGCGGAGGCGGAGGCTGCACAACTGCCCGATCACGACGCGGCGACGCCGCCCGCCGCGGTTTCCGAATTCGCCGGCGCCGCGGATCTGACGCAGGACGTCAGCGTTTTTCCCCGTGGCGCCAATGCTGGCTCGGCGCTGCATGCGCTACTGGAAACCGCCGACTTTGCGCGCTTCGATCCCGCCGGTGTTGCCGCCGGCCTGCGTGGCTACGGCATTGCCGCCGCACACGCGCCGGCCGCCGCGCAACTGCTGCGCGACACGCTGGCGGCCGATCTCGACGGTCGCGGGCTGCGTCTTGCCGCGCTCGATCCGGCGCGGCAGTTGCGCGAACTGGAGTTCCTCTTCCCCATCGCCGCACCGGACATGGCACGGCTCGCCGCCGCCATCGGGCCGGGGCAGGGCGCCGACGGCCGCCTTGATCGCCGCGTCGCGCGGCTACAGGTTGGAACCGCCCGGGGTTTCCTCAAGGGGTACATCGATCTGGCGTTCGAATACGAAGGGCGTCTGCATCTGCTCGACTACAAATCCAACTGGCTCGGCCCGCGCTTCGCCGACTACGGGGCCGAGTCGCTGGCGGCGGCGATGGCCGAGGCCGACTACGACCTTCAGGCGCTGCTCTATGCCGTGGCACTGCACCGGCTGCTCACCGCGCGGCGTACCGACTATGCGCCGCAACGCCACCTCGGCGGCGCCTACTACCTATTCCTACGCGGCATCGATCCGGCGCGGCCGGGCAGCGGGGTGCATTTCTGGCAACCGGAGGCGGCGCTGGTCGAACGGGTCGACGCTTGCCTCGCGCGGCAGGAAAGGATTTTTTCGTGAGTGCGCTGGATCGTCTCGATGCGCTGGTGCGCCGCGGCGCGCTCGACAGCATCGACCTGCATTTCGCCCGGGCGGTCGCCGGCTGGGGCGGCGCGGTCGATGCCGTGGTGCTGGCGGCAGCGCTGCTCAGCCGGCTGTCCGCGGCCGGCCACGTCTGCCTCGATCTGGCGCAGCTGGCCGACACGCCGTTGCCCTTTGCCGAAGACTGGTGCTGCCCCGGCTTCGATGCTTGGCGCACCGCGCTGCGCGAACATCCGGCCTGTGCCGATGCGGTCGCTGCCGGCAATGCGCCGCTGATACTCGACGATCACCGCCTCTATCTGGCGCGCCACTGGCGCGCCGAGCGATTCGTCGCCGCCGCACTGATTTCCCGCGCCCGCCCGCTTGCGGTGGATGAGGCCCGTCTGAACGAAGGGTTGGCAAGTCTGTTCCCCGCCGTCGAGGCCGCCGGCCAGCGGGCCGCCGCCGGACGGGCGGCAAAACATGCCGTTGCCATCGTCTCGGGAGGCCCCGGCACCGGCAAGACCACCGCGCTGGCAGCGCTGCTGGCGCTGACAGCGGAGCAGTCGGCGGCGCCGCTGCGTATGCTGCTCGCCGCACCCACCGGTAAGGCCGCAGCGCGCATGCAGGAGGCGCTGCGCACGGCCAAGGCGTGCCTGGCCGTCGCGCCGGCGACCATTGCGGCGCTGCCGGAGCGTGCGCAGACCTTGCATCGCCTGCTCGGCCTGCGCCCGGACGGCAGCGTGCGCCACGACGTCGACAATCCGCTGGCCTGCGATCTGCTGGTGATCGACGAAGCCTCGATGGTCGATTTGTCGCTGATGGCGAAAACGCTCGCTGCGCTGCCGGCCTCGGCGCGGCTGGTGCTGGTCGGCGATCGCGACCAGTTGGCGTCGGTGGAGGCCGGCGCGGTGTTCGCCGACATCTGCCAGGCGGCGGAAGATGGTGGTTGTCTGCAACCGCTCTATTCGCAGCTCGAACACAGTTTCCGCTTCGGCGACGACGCCGGCATCGCTCGTCTGGCACGCTTGCTGCGCGCGGGCGACGGAGCGGCGGTCGAGGCACTGCTGGAGCGCGGCGCCGAGGGCTTGGGCTGGCATCCGCAGCCCGATGCGACGGCCCTGCTGCAGGCGGCGGTCGAAGGCTATCGCGGCTACCTCGATGCCGTGCACGATGGTGCGCCGCCGCTGGAATTGCTGCGGCGTTTCGGTGAGTTCCGCCTTCTCGCTGCGCACCGCCACGGCTGTTACGGCGTCGAGCGTCTCAACGTCGGGCTGGAGCGGATCGTCGGCATCCGCCCGCGCGAAACCTGGTATGCCGGGCGCCCGATCATGGTGGCCGAGAACGACGCGGCGCTCGGCCTGTTCAACGGCGACATCGGCATCGCCGTCGTCGCCGGCGGCGAATTGCGCGTCGCTTTCGAGGGCGAGGACGGCGTGCGGATGCTGCCGCCGCAGCGCCTGCCGCGCCACGAAACCGCTTGGGCGATGACGGTGCACAAGAGCCAGGGCTCGGAGTTCGACCGGGTGCTGCTGGCACTGCCCGAAGAACCTTCGCCGATCCTGACCCGCGAACTGCTGTATACCGCCGTGACGCGGGCGCGGCGGGAGGTGTCGGTCTGGGCCTCTGCGGCACTGCTTCGCCAGGCCTGCCAGCGCAGCAGCGCACGTTATTCCGGACTTGCCGGGCGCCTCGGATAGTTTCGCCACGCCGAGTCCGGTAGTATTGCAAGCCCGATGGAGGATGAAAATGAAAGAGAGTTGGTACGACCGCAACATACTGCCTTGGCTGCTTGATTTGGCCTGCGGCATCAAGCCGGTGCGTTATCAGCGCGCCAAGGTGGTTCCCCGCGCTTTCGGCCATGTGCTGGAGATCGGTATCGGTACCGGCCTCAACGCCGAGCATTACGACACAGCCAAGGTGCACACGATCGTCGGCCTCGATCCGGCGATGCGCATGCACCATCTGGCGCGCAAGCGTATCGCGGCGGCGGGGTTGAAGGTGGAACTGGTCGGCCTGTCGGCGGAAAGGATTCCCTACGACGATGCGACTTTCGACTCGGTGTTAATGACCTACACCCTGTGTTCGATCCCCGATCCGGTGGCGGCGCTGAAGGAGATGCGCCGCGTGCTGAAGCCGAAAGGGCATCTGGTGTTCTGCGAGCACGGCCGCGCGCCCGATATGTCGGTGCATCGCTGGCAGAACCGGCTGACGCCATATTGGCGCAAGATCGCCGGCGGCTGCCACCTGAACCGGGACATTCCGCAATTGCTGGACGCGGGCGGGTTCGCTTGCGAACACATCGAAACCATGTACCTTCCCGGCCCGCGACCGCTGACCTACAACTATTGGGGCGTGGCCCGGCCGGCTTGAGGGCGGGCGGAACTCCGATCGAGGAGAAGCCGACGATGCGCCGCTCGACGTCGCTGTTTGCGCTGATGGCATTGATCCCGGCGCTCGTTGCGGCGGCGGATGTGCCGTCGCGCCCGGCGACGGGGTCGGCGAGTTTCTGCCTGTTCGAGATTCCGGCGGAGGAGAACGGCCGGCGCCGCTTCATCAACCTGCCCATCGTCCAGTACGTCGAGCTGCTGCGCAATGAAGTGCGGATTTTCTACGGCGGCGGCAATTTCGGCAGCGGCCACGAGGCGCGCATTCCGCTGGGCAGCGGCGATCAAGGCGCGATGTGGCTGGAGCGCATGCAGCAGACCGCGGCCACCTGCGCGCAGAATTCAAAATAAAGGAGAGATCGATGCATTCGGTTCATTGGCCGGCCCTGGTCACTTTGGGCATCGCTGTGCTGTTGTTCGTCAACGCCGCCAACGTCGGGCGCCAGCGCGGACGCTACAGGATCGATGCGCCGCATACGTCCGGACATCCGATGCTGGAGCGGGCCTTTCGCGTGCAGATGAACACCATCGAGAACACCGTCCTGATGCTGCCGGTGATGTGGCTGTTCGCTCTGTATCTGAGCGGCGTCTGGGCTGCCGTCCTGGGTGCGCTTTGGTTGGCGGCACGGATTTGGTACGGCATCGTCTATATGCAGGAGCCGAAGTGCCGCGGCCCGGCCTTCGGCACCTCGATGCTGTTGATTGCCGCGATGATGCTCGGCGCGTTGTGGGGCGTCGGCCGGGTTCTGCTCGGATGAAGGCGTTGGATTCCGCCGCGCTCGCTACGCTGGTCGGAGCAGCGCAGCAATCGCCGCGGCGGCGCGCCAACCGCAACCTGCACGACCAACTCGGCGATCCGGTGCAGCGCCTGGCCATCGCTATGGAACCGGATACGGTGGTGCAGGTGCATCGCCATCCGCAGACCTTCGAACTGCTGTTCCCGCTGCACGGACGCTTCGTCGTGCTGCATTTCGACGCTGTCGGCGCGGTGACCGATCGTCGCGTGCTCGGCGAGGATTGCGCACTGATCGAAACCCCCGCCGGGTGTTGGCATGCGGTGCTGTCGCTCGATCCGGGCGGGGTGATCTTCGAAGTCAAGCAGGGGCCTTATGTGCCGGTGACGGCCGCCGCTACCGCCCCCTGGTCAGTGGTCGCGCCGGAGGCCACGGGCGGGCTGCTCGACTGGTACGCCAGGGCGCAGCCGGGAGAGCGGTTCCCCGGCATCTGACGCTGCGGTTGCTGCGCGCTGTGTCAGGCGCGGCGCGGATCGGGGCCGCACTCCGCCAGCCCGGCCGACGCGGGATCAGCGTTCGGCGAGAAATTTCCCCAGGGTCCGGTCGGTCTTCATGATGTGGTTAACCAGCCAGTCGCGGATAAAGTTCATGACTTCGGCGGTCAGCGTGTCCCCCGCATCGAAGCGGGCTTTGTGCGCGAGTACCTCCTTCACCAACTGACTGTGCTTGGCGCGATGGTCGTCGAGGTGCGGGAATCGATGCTGCTCCATCAGGCGCTCTTCAAACTGGAAGTGTTTGGCGGTGTAGTCGATGAGTTCTTCGAGCACCGTGCCGACGATTTCTCTGCCATGGCCGCTACGGATCGCTGCATTGAGCTGGTTCCCCAATTCGATCAGGCGCTGATGCTGTCGATCGATTTCCGCGTAGCCGCTGGCCAGGGCGTCGCTCCAGGTCAGCAGCGGGGCTGTTGTGGGGGCGCCCTGGGTAGCGGCTCCTCCGACTCCTGCATCCGTCCTGCCCACGAGGGCGACTAGCCGTTCGATATCGTTCTCCAGCGCGACCGTGTTCGACGAGGTGTCGCGAATCTTGGCTTCGGTGGCGTCGGATACCTGCACCATCTGGCCCACGCGCGAAACGACATCGGCAACGTGGGTCCTTTCCTCCGTCAGCGTTTGCGCGAGATGGGTCATTTTGTCCAGTGTGCTTCCCGCCTGCTGTCTGATCTGGTCGAGCAGTTCGGCGGCACTCTGTGCCTGGGACAACCCGGTCCGGATTTCCGGGGTCACCGAATTCATGTGGGATACCGCTTTAACGGTATCCGCGGCAATATGAGCGATCACCGATGCGATTTCGGAGGTCGCGCCTGCCGTCCGTTCCGCCAGCTTGCGGACTTCGTCGGCGACTACGGCGAAGCCGCGCCCTTGTTCTCCTGCTCTGGCTGCTTCGATGGCCGCATTCAATGCGAGCAGGTTCGTCTGGTCGGCAATCTCTCGGATGATGCTCGCAATGCCGCCGATTTTCTCCACGCTTTGGCCCAGCGCGCCGATCTGTTGGACCGATTGGTCGATCGAGTGCGATACGGAATGCATCTTCCCCGCGGCTTCGTTGGCTTTCTCCGTACCCAACTGGGAAAGGTTGACCACTTGGCGCGAATCGTCTTCGGTCTCCTGCGCCAGTTGGGCCACGATGCCCATGCTGTCCTCGATACGGTGGACGGACTGTTCGCTTTCGCGATTGGTGTTGCCTTGGATTTGCAGGCTCAGCGCCAATTCTGTGGCCCGCGCCGAAATTGCCCCCACTCCGGAGGCAATGGCGGCAACGGCGTCGCGGGTTGCGTCGCCGTCCTGTGCCAACCGTTGATGCAGTGCGATCAGTGCCAAATGCAAGCTGGGATGCTCTTTGTGGCCGGGCGTTGTGCCGCCTGCCTTGGTTGCGGCGATGTCGCGGATGAGCCCCTCCAAATGGCTCCAATCCGCTCCCGCCCGGCGCTGTAGCGCGCGGTGCGACAACCATTGCAGCATTAGCACGGCGGCGCCGAGTGCAATCATGAGAATTGCGCCGGTCGCGGGGGCGATCGTCTCGACGAAAAGCAGCGTGACTGCCGCCGCCAGAAGAATTGCGGTCGGCGCCATCGGCACCATTGTCATGTGGCGTAATGAGGATGCGGAAGCGATCATGGAAGGGCGCTGGATGGGGAAGGTTAGGACAGTTTACATATCCCCCGAAAAAAGGGTTACGTTCGTGCAGTGCCCGGCTGTTGGCGCAGATTCTCGCATCGCCGCGACAAGGGGCCGGTATGCCTTTCGGCCCGGCCTGACCGATAATAGGCTTACGGTTAGAGATCGTTTCGCAGCGGAGCAATGGTAGATATGCGAACGGAACGCAAAAAAAATCGCTATGAAAATAATTGCACGGCTCAAGAGGCTGGGCCTGAAGTCCAAGATAACGGTTCTCGCGCTGCTTATCTTTTTGAGTTGTATCTGGATACTGATTTTTGGGGTGTCGGTTCGCCTTGAGCAAGGGATTGCCAATCTGCTCTTTGCGCAGCAGTTCGCAGTTGCATCCTATGTCGCGGACGACATCGACAACAGTCTGCGGCAGCGCATCGATGCCTTGAGCGGCAATGCGGCGAATGTAACGCCCGAAATGCTGGCCCACCCCGAAAAGGCCAGAAACTTTCTCAGGGAGCGCGTCGCCTTGAACAGCATGTTCAAGGCCGGCCTGGTCTTTATTTCGAAGGACGGCCGAGGCATCGCCGACTATCCGCACATTCCCGAGCGGCAAAATGGAAGCTACGAGGGGCTGGAGTATTTCCGGGAAGTCCTGGCAACCGGTAGGCCGTCCGTCGGCAAGGCGCGCATCGGCCGCTTTACCAAATTGCCGGGGATTGCCTTGGCGGTCCCGGTCAAGAATGTGCGCGGTGAAATCGTTGCCGTGTTCGCCGGATTTGCCACGCTTTCCGATGCGACCTTGTTCGGCCGGGTCGAACAAACGCGCATAGGCAGGTCGGGTTACATCGTCATCGACGATCCGCGCTATCGGCTGATCGTCACCTCCAGCGACCCCACGCGCATTCTCGGGCCGATGGCCAAGCCCGGCGTCAATGTCATGCTTGATCGATTTGTTGCAGGTTTCGAAGGCTCGGGAATCTCCATCAATTCGAGAGGTGTGGAGGTCTTGACGTCTGCCAAGCGCATTCCGACATCGGGCTGGATTACGCAGGTCATCCTGCCCACAAGGGAGGCGTTTACCCCGATCCGCGAACTGAAAAACACCGCTTACTGGATCGCCGCGGCGCTGTCGGTGCTCGTCGCATTGCTCACCTGGCTCATTGTGCGTCGGGCATTTCGTCCCCTCGATACGGCTTCGGCTGCAATCCGGTCGATGGTGGACGGGAAAGCGAGTCTGCTTGCCTTGCCGGTATCGAGCGACGACGAGATCGGGAATTTGCTGACCAGCTTCAATCGGCTGGTGCAGCAGCGCAAGCATGTGGAAGAAGCCCTGGCAGAGAGCGAGAATGCACTGCGGACCATCATCGATACCGAGCCCGCTTGCGTGAAAGTGCTGGCACCCGACGGCACGCTGCTGCAAATGAACCGTGCCGGCCTCGACATGATCGAGGCGGATTCCGAGGCGCAGGTCGTCGGCCGTGGAATGACCGGAATCATCGTGCCTGAGTACCGCGATGCATTCACGGCGCTGAATCGAAGCGTCTGCCAGGGGCAGGCCGGTACGCTCGAATTCGAAATCGTCGGCTTCAAGGGTACGCATCGTTGGCTCGAAACCCATGCCGTCCCGTTGCGCGATGCCGAAGGTCGGATCAAGGGGCTGTTGGGTGTAGCGCGGGATATCACCGAGCGCAAACAGATTCATGAAGCACTGAAAGAAAGCGAGGAACGCTTCAGAACCGTGGCCGACTACAACTACGATTGGGAGTATTGGCGCGGCCCGGCCAAGGAATTCCTTTACATGTCTCCGGCGTGCGAGCGGATCACCGGCTACTCGCAGGCGGAATTCATGGCCGACTCGACTCTGGTCGATCGTGTTGTGCATGCGGACGATCGGCAGCTTATGGACGGTCATCTGTCCGACTACCGGGACGATACGGAACATTCGCTGGATTTTAGAATCGTCGGCAAGGACGGCGGCATACGTTGGATAGCCCACGGCTGCCGCCCGGTCTATGGCAAAAGCGGCGAGTTCTTGGGGCGGCGAGTCAGTAACCGCGACATCACCGAGCGCAAGCGGGCGGAAGCCGAAATGCGGGAGGCAAAGGAGCGCTTGGCGTTGGCGCTGGAGGCTTCGTCGCTATCGATTTGGAGCTTCGACATCGGTGCGGGCATCGTCTACATGGATGATCGATGGGCCAACATCGTCGAAGAACCGATCGGGGCGACGATCAAGTCGATCAAGGAACTTGCCCGGAATACGCATGCCCAAGATGTGGAAAGAGTCATCAAGTCGGCGGTGAATGCCTTTAAGGGCGACGCCCCGCTTTTCCAGGAAGAATTTCGCGTCAAGACCGGCCGCGGCGAGTGGAAATGGATTCGATGCAGTGGGAAGGTGGTGGAGCGCGACGCCAACGGCCGCGCCATACGTGCCATCGGCACCAATCTCGATATCCATGAACGCAAGGCGGCCGAGGAGAAAATCCGCCAGCTGGCCTATTACGACACCCTCACGGAACTGCCGAACCGCAGACTGCTGCACGACCGGCTCAATCAGTCGCTCTCGCAGGCAAAGCGATTTGAGCGGTCGCTGGCGGTCATGTTTCTCGATCTCGACAACTTCAAGCGGATCAACGATACATTGGGCCACGATGCCGGCGACGAATTGCTGAAGGAGGTCGCGCGGCGGCTTTCCGCATGCATTCGTACCGGCGACACGCTTTCGCGCCAAGGGGGCGACGAGTTTGTGGTTGTCCTTGCCGAGATTGCCCAGCCGGCCGATGCCGCCCGGGTGGCAGAAAAGATCATCAAGGTTCTGGACACCCCGGTACGCGTTGCCAACCTGGATCTGAACGTCACCACCAGCATCGGCATCAGCGTTTATCCCGTCGATGGCAGCGATGACGTTCAGGAGCTGATGAAGAAGGCCGACATAGCGATGTACGCGGCCAAGAAGGCCGGGCGCAACGGGTATCGGTTTTTCGATAGCGAGGAGCCCCCGGCCGAGTAGAACCCCGGCCGAAACCGGGTGCAAGGAACGCAAAGCCCCGTCGGCGGGGCGTTGCCGTCAGGGCTTGGCCGGCTCTTCCCTGCGCATCTGCGGAAACAGGATCACGTCGCGGATCGCCGGGCTGTCGGTCAGCAGCATCACCAGCCGGTCGATGCCGATGCCGCAGCCGCCGGTGGGGGGCAGGCCGAATTCGAGCGCGCGGATGTAATCGGCGTCGTAGTACATCGCCTCCTCGTCGCCGGCCTCCTTGGCCTTGGCCTGCTGCAGGAAGCGGCGCGCCTGGTCTTCCGGATCGTTGAGTTCGGAAAAGCCGTTGGCGATTTCACGGCCGACAATGAACAGTTCGAAACGCTCGGTAATGTCGGGGCTGGCGTCGGAGGCGCGGGCGAGAGGGCTGACTTCCACCGGATAGTCGATGATGAACGTCGGTTCCCACAGTTCCGCTTCGGCGGTTTCTTCGAACATCAGCAGTTGCAGGGCGCCGAGCGTGATGTCGCCGCGCAGGTCCACCTTCATCGCCGTCAGTTTCTCCCTCAGCCAGGAGGCGTCGTTGAGTTGGTCGAAGCTGTAGCCGGGGTGATGCTGGCGGATCGCCTCGACCATGGTCAGGCGGTGGAAGGGTTTCGACAGATCGAGTTCGCGGCCCTGGTATTGGAACAGCTCGGTGCCCAGCGCTTCGCGCGCGGAGTGGCGCAGCAGGCCTTCGGTGAAGTCCATCAACGTTTGGTAGTTGGCGTAGGCCTCGTAGAACTCCATCATGGTGAACTCGGGGTTGTGTCGCGGGCTCAGCCCTTCGTTGCGGAAATTGCGGTTGATTTCGAACACCTTCTCGAATCCGCCGACCACCAGGCGCTTCAGGTACAGCTCGGGCGCGATGCGCAGGAACATTTCCAGATCGAGCGCATTGTGATGGGTGACGAACGGCTTGGCCGAAGCGCCACCGGGGATGGGGTGCATCATCGGCGTTTCCACTTCCATGAAGCCGGCGTGGGTCATGTAGTTGCGGATCGAGGAAACGATCTTGCTGCGGGCGACGAAGGTGAAACGCGACTCCTCGCTGGTGATCAGGTCCAGATAGCGCTGGCGGTACTTGGTTTCCACGTCGGTCAGTCCGTGGAACTTCTCCGGCAGCGGGCGGAGGCATTTCGACAGCAGGCGGACGCTTGCTGCGTTGACCGAGAGTTCTCCGGTCCTTGTTTTCATCATCGTGCCGACGACGCCGACGATGTCGCCGAGATCCCATTTCTTGAAGTCGGTGTAGGTTTCGTCGCCGACGCCATCCTTGCTGACGAAGATCTGGAGGCGGCCGGACATGTCCTGGATGGTGGCGAAGCTGGCCTTGCCCATCACGCGTTTCAACAGGATGCGGCCGGCGATCTTGACCTCGATCGGCGTGGCTTCGAGTTCCTCCTTGGTCTTTTCACCGTAGAGCGCATCAAGGCGCTCGGCGAAGTTCTCACGGGTGAAGTCGTTCGGGTAGGCCTTGCCCGACTCGCGCCAGGCTTTCAGCTTTTCGCGGCGCTCGGCAATGATGTGGTTCTCGTCCAGCGGTGGCGTTTGTGCAGGGTTTTGAGTGTTGTCGGTCATGATGAATGCGATCAGTAAAAAGTATGTACGTTCAAGCCGAGCGCCCGTGCGGCCTTGGCCTGGATTTTGTCGGCCGTGGCGAATTCCTTGCAACCCTTGGCATGGGCAACGGCGAGATGCAGAGCGTCGAGCGTTCGCAGGGGCTGCTTCAGGCTATCGACAAGTTCGGTGGCGTGGGCCAGATATTCGTCGTGAATCGGCAGCAGACAAAGATAGCCGGCGGTCGTCTGGGCGGAAAAAGCCGCGACCACTTCAGCGGCGAAAGATGCGCTCAAGTCGCGATTCCGCGTCAGCCGCGCCAGGGTGCAATGAACCTCGGTCACCGACAGCGAACTGATACGTGCACCTGGGCGGTTCCGGATGAAGTCAGAAAACTCGTCCGAAAAGGGTTCCTGTAAATACCATTTGAGCAGTGCGCTGGTATCGACATACAGGCTCGATCCCGTCATCCCCGGGCGTCCCGGTCTTCGCGGATCAGCACGGCGGAAGGGGTTTTCAGCGGTTTCATTTTCGCCCGCAACTCGGCATTGCTTGGCATTTGCTTCGGGGTGACCGAGGCTTCGATCGGCAATACCCGCGCAAAGGGCTTGCCGTGGTGAGTGAGAATGACTTCGCCTTCTTCCTTCAAGGCGGTTTCGAGGGCGCCATAGCTGGCGCGCATTTCACGGACTCCGAGGGTTTTCATGGCGGTTCCTAGACGTCTGACGGGATGATTGTGTCACATTTTTTAATGTGTGTCACATTTTGCGGCAACCGGTATAATCCGCGCCCGTCCAACCGAGCCCCCGAAAGCTTCCCGTGTCCCTCGATTCCGAAATCGCCCGTCGTCGTACCTTCGCCATTATTTCCCACCCCGATGCCGGCAAGACCACGCTGACCGAAAAGCTGCTCTGGTTCGGCGGCGCGATTCAGGTGGCCGGCGAGGTGCGGGCGCGCAAGGCCAGCCGCCACGCGACCTCGGACTGGATGGAACTGGAAAAGCAGCGCGGCATTTCGGTGACTTCCTCGGTGATGCAGTTCCCCTATCGCGACTGCATTGTCAATCTGCTCGACACGCCGGGCCATGCGGATTTTTCGGAAGACACCTATCGAACGCTGACGGCCGTCGACTCCGCGGTGATGGTGATCGACTCGGTCAAGGGCGTCGAGGAGCGCACCATCAAGCTGCTCGATGTCTGCCGGCTGCGCGATACGCCGATCCTGACCTTTATCAACAAGCTCGACCGCGAAGGCCGCGAGCCGATCAATCTGCTCGACGAGATCGAGTCGGTGCTGAACATCCAGTGCGCGCCGATGACCTGGCCGATCGGCATGGGCAAGCGTTTCCGCGGCGTCTACCACCTGACCAACGACAGCATTCATTTCTTCGATCCACAGGCCGAGAAAGGCACCTCGGAAGTGATCGAGGGGCTGCACAACCCGCGTCTGGACGAGCTGCTCGGCTCCCAGGCGGATGAGCTGCGCAACGACATCGAACTGGTCCGCGGCGCCTCGCATACCTTCGACCAGGCCGCCTACTTGGCGGGGAAGCAGACGCCGGTGTTTTTCGGCTCCGGGGTCAACAACTTCGGTGTTCAGAGCGTGCTCGATGCCATCGTCGACCTCTCTCCCGAACCGCTGGCGCGCACGGCGCAGACCCGCACGGTTCAGCCTCACGAGGCGAAGTTCGCGGCGTTCGTGTTCAAGATCCAGGCCAATATGGATCCGCGCCACCGTGACCGTATTGCCTTCCTGCGTATCTGCTCCGGCCGCTTCGAACGTGGCATGAAGATCAGACAGGTGGCCAGCGGCAAGCAGATGGCGGTGAATAACGCCATCACCTTCATGGCGCAGGACCGCAGCATCATGGACGAGGCCTACGCTGGCGATATCATCGGCATTCCCAATCACGGCACCATCCGCCTCGGCGAGACTTTCACCGAAGGCGAAGATCTGCGCTTCACCGGCATTCCCTCGTTTGCACCGGAGTTGTTCCAGCGCGCGGTGCTGCGTAACCCGCTAAAGTTGAAGCAGTTGCAGAAAGGCCTACAGCAGTTGGCGGAAGAGGGGGCAACGCAGTTGTTCCGCCCGCTCGGCAGCAACGACCTGATTCTCGGCGCCGTCGGCGCCCTGCAATTCGACGTGGTGGCGCACCGGCTGGAGCACGAATACGGGGTCGATGCGATCTTTGAATCCTACGGTGTCGCCACGGCGCGCTGGCTGAAGGGCAGCCCGGATCAGATCAAGGCGATTGCCGACAAATACCCGATCAACGTGGCACTCGACGGCGGCGGCGATTATGTCTATCTCGCCAGCAGTCGGGTGAACCTCGACCTGACCCGCGAACGCTTTCCGGAGATCCAGTTTACGGAGACCCGCGAGGTGCATTGATTGTGCAGTTCTGCCTGTGCATGCGGCAGAATTGCAGCCATACTGTCTGCGTTCGCCGTCAATCCGATTCGAGGAGAAAACCATGAAACGTCATTTCGCTGTGCTGGTCGCCATCGCATCCATTGCGGGCTCTGCCGCCGCCGCCGAGAGTTCGGCAGCAAAGAAGGCGGCCGATGCGCGTTACGCTGAAGACAAGCAGCTCTGCGCCGAAGAGTCGTCCTCCAGTGCGCGCATGCAGTGCCTGCGCGACGCCAAGGCGGAGTACACCAAGGCCTTGGCGGCAGCGAAGAACGCGACGGGAGCTGCATCGACCGGCAAGCGCTGCGACGGCTGCGGCAAGGTGCTGTCGGTCCGGGTGGTCGAGAAGGAAGGTGAGAGCAGCCCGCTCGGCATGGTCGCCGGCGGTGTGGCGGGGGCTCTGCTCGGTCATCAGGTCGGCGGCGGCAGAGGCAAGGACATCGCCACCATTGCCGGCGCGGCGGGCGGCGCCTATGCGGGCCATAAGATCGAGCAAAAAGTGAAGTCCTCCAAGGTCTGGGAGGTCGCTGTGCGCTTCGACAACGGCGACGAAAAGACCTACGCGTTCGACAAGGATCCCGGGCTGGCCGCCGGCGATGGCGTCAAGGCCAACGGCGAAAGCGTCGTCCGACGCTGATGCGGCGTAATCGGCGCCTCGCCGCCCGCCAACCAAGACGAAAGGGCGGGGAGTGACGGCTCCGCACAACGCCCTCGTGCTGATGGGTGGCGGGGCGCGTACGGCTTATCAGGTGGGCGTCCTGGACGGGATCGCCGAGGTCATCGGCGAACGGCACCCCGGCAACCCGTTTCCGATTCTGGTCGGAACCTCCGCTGGAGCGATCAATGCGGCCATGCTCGCCGGCTATGCCGGGGCGTGGCGCGAGGGCGTGGCTTCAATGCGGCGCTTCTGGGGCGAACTCGATTCGAGCCGGGTGTACGAGGTCGACCGACTGCATGTCGCCCTCGGCGGTTTTCGCTGGCTGGCCTTGCTCGCTCTCGGCTGGCTGATCCGTAGTCGGCCCCGCTCCCTGCTCGACAAGTCGCCGCTGACCGAAACCCTGGAGCGGGCAATCCGTTTCGACGATGTCGAACGGGCGATTCGCGATGGCGATCTGAAGGCACTGGCGATTACCGCGTTCAGCTATTCCGGCGGCCGCAACTGGACCTACTATCAGGCGGCGCAGCCGCTGCTGTCGCGCATCCACCACGAGCGCCGCAACGAGCGCCAGACCATCACCGTCAATCACCTGCTGGCATCGAGTGCGATTCCCTTCGTTTTCGCCGCGGAACCGTTGTGGACCGGCGAACGGCAGGAATTTTTCGGCGACGGATCGATGCGTCAGACCGACCCACTCAGTCCCGCCATCCACCTCGGGGCGAAAAAGATTCTCGTCGTCGGCGTCGGCTACCACGGCGATGCCCGCTATCGCAGCGACAACGCCTACCCGAGCCTCGGCGCCGTCGCCGGCCACAGCTTGGCCAGCGTCTTCTACAGCGCCCTCGACGCCGACATCGACCAGGCGACGCGGATCACCCAGGCCGTACAGATGCTGCCGCCCGAAGTACGCAAAGCGTTTCCGTTCCAGCCGGTGGATATCCTCAGCATCATGCCTTCGGCGTCGATCAACCAGTTGGCGGAGGAGCATGCGGCCAGTTTCCCCCGCCCGATCTGGCATCTGCTCAAAGCGCTCGGCGGCACCCGTGGCGCCGGCGCCGCGCTGACCAGCTACCTGCTGTTCGAGCAGCCCTTCATCCAAGCCCTGATCGATCTTGGCCGCAAGGATGCGCTGGCAAAACGGGCCGAGCTGGAAGCGTTTTTCTTCACCCCGGCGAACGACCGCTAGCGCAAAGCCCCGCGCGGACGGCGGCGGGGATAAGGGATAATCCCCCACTTATCCGCAAGCCGACGCGGTTTCCCTCATGGCCGACATCATCGAATACCCCGCTTTCAAGCTGCATCAGCCATTTCCGCCGGCCGGCGATCAGCCCCAGGCCATCGAAAAACTGGTGGAGGGGATCAACGACGGACTGTCGTTCCAGACCCTGCTCGGCGTTACCGGCTCGGGCAAGACCTACACCATGGCCAACGTCATCGCCCGCCTCGGCCGGCCGGCGCTGGTGCTGGCACCGAACAAGACGCTGGCGGCGCAGCTGTATTCCGAATTCCGCGAGTTCTTTCCGGAGAATGCCGTCGAGTATTTCGTTTCCTACTATGACTACTACCAGCCGGAAGCCTATGTGCCGGCGCGCGATCTGTTCATAGAAAAAGATTCGGCGATCAACGAGCACATCGAACAGATGCGTCTGTCGGCCACCAAGAGCCTGCTCGAACGACGCGACGTGGTGATCGTCGCCAGCGTGTCCTGCATCTACGGCATCGGCGATCCGGTGGACTATCACAGCATGATCCTGCATCTGCGCCAGGGCGAGCGGCTGGGGCAGCGCGATCTGATTCGCCGGCTGGCGGAGATGCAATACGAGCGCAACGATGTGGACTTCAAGCGCGGTGTCTACCGGGTGCGTGGCGATGTAATCGACATCTTCCCGGCCGAGAATGCCGAAAGCGCAGTGCGCGTCACGTTGTTCGACGACGAAGTGGAGTCGATCGTCCTGTTCGATCCGCTCACCGGACATACCCGGCAGAAGCTCGGGCGCTTCACCGTCTATCCGTCGAGCCATTACGTGACGCCGCGCGCCACGGTGCTGAAGGCCATCGAAGCGGTCAAACTCGAATTGCGCGAGCGCATCGAGTTCTTCCAGAGGGAACAGAAACTGGTGGAATGCCAGCGTATCGAGCAGCGTACCCGCTTCGACCTGGAAATGCTCGAACAGCTTGGGTTCTGCAAAGGCATCGAGAACTACTCGCGGCATCTCTCGGGGCGACAGCCGGGTGAAGCGCCGCCGACGCTGATCGATTACCTGCCGCCCGACGCCCTGCTGTTCATTGATGAGTCCCATGTCGCGGTGACCCAGGTAGGCGGCATGTACAAGGGCGACCGGGCGCGCAAGGAGAATCTGGTCAATTACGGTTTTCGCCTACCCTCGGCGCTGGACAACCGGCCGCTCAAGTTCGAGGAATTCGAGCGGCTGATGCCGCAGACCGTTTTCGTTTCGGCAACCCCGGCTAACTACGAGCGCGAGCATCAGGGCCAGGTCGTCGAGCAGCTGGTGCGCCCAACCGGGCTAGTCGATCCATCGGTCGAGGTCCGTCCGGCGCTGACGCAGGTGGATGACCTGCTGAGCCAGATCAAGAAGCGGGTCACCGTCGGCGAGCGCGTACTGGTCACCGTGTTGACCAAGCGTCTCGCCGAGCAACTCACCGAGTTCCTAGCCGACAACGGCATCAAGGTGCGTTACCTGCACTCCGACATCGATACCGTGGAGCGTGTCGAGATCATCCGCGATCTGCGCCTCGGTGTCTTCGACGTGCTGGTCGGCATCAATCTGCTGCGCGAGGGTCTCGACATTCCCGAGGTCTCGCTGGTGGCGATCCTCGATGCGGACAAGGAGGGTTTTTTGCGCTCGGAGCGTTCGATGATCCAGACCATCGGCCGTGCCGCGCGCCATATCAACGGTGCGGCCATCCTCTATGCCGACAAGATCACCGATTCGATGCAGCGCGCCATGGCCGAAACCGAGCGTCGGCGCAACCGCCAACTGGCCTTCAACGTCGAACACGGGATCACCCCGCGCGGCGTGGTAAAACGGATCAAGGACATCATCGACGGCGTCTACGACCAGGATGCCGAGCTGCAACAGCTCAAGGTGGCAGAGGAGGCCGCGCGCTACGAAGCGATGAGCGAGAAGCAGTTGGCGAAGGAAATCAAACGCCTGGAAAAGGCCATGCAGGTCCACGCGAAGAATCTGGAATTCGAACAGGCGGCGGCGGCACGCGACGAACTGTTCCATCTCAAGCAACTCGCCTTCGGCGGCGAGGCGCACGATTCGACGATGGGTTGAATAGCTCGATGCTTCAGCCGTTGTTCGGAAAGACTGATCGTCGCGCAATTTGACTACACTATGGCTGCCTCCAGCCTTGTGTTGGCCGAGAAAACCTGCCCACAGTCCGCTTCCCCATGTCCGAGTCCCTAGGCGCTGTCGCCCGAATTAGCGATTCCACCGCGTTGTCGGCGGTGCTGGAGTCTACGGCCGACGGTATCCTGGTTATCTCCGCCGACGGTCGGGTGCTTTCGTCGAACAGGCGCTTCCGCGAGTTATGGAACATCCCCGAGGCGTTGATGGCCGTCGGTGACGACGCTGCGCTGCTGGAATTTGTGGTCAATCAGCTCGCAGACCCGGAAGCGTTCGTCGGCGAAGTCGCTGCGCTGTATGAAACCGACGATGAACATTGGACCCTGCTGACCTTTCGCGACGGGCGGATCTTCGAGCGCTTCTCCCGCCCGGTCGTTTGGCAGGCGCTGCGCGCACGCCTGTGGTCTTTTCGCGATGTGACCGATAGGCAGCGCAACTGGAGAGCGCTGGAATACGAACGCGCCAAGCTTGAGGCCATTTTGCGCATGGCCAGCGACGGCATCCACATTCTCGACGCATCCGGAACGGTGATCCTCGCCAGCGACTCGTTCGCCCGGATGCTCGGCTACGATCCGGCCGATGTACTCGGCATGAACGTGGTGCAGTGGGACGCCTATCTCGACCCCGAAACGATCGAGGTGGCTCTTGCCCAGCATACCCTCACCGGACAGATTTCAACGTTTGAAACGCGCCATCGCCGCAAGGACGGGAGCGTGTTCGATGTCGAGATCACCGGCCATCGAATTCTCTTCGAAGGCAAGCTGCTGCTGTTCTACGCGGCACGCGACATCACTCAGCGCAAGCATGCCGAAGAGCAATTGCGCATCGGTGCGACGGCCTTCGAAGGCAAGGCCGGAATGGTTGTCACCCGCCCGAGCGGGGAAATACTGCGCGTAAACAAAGCATTCACCGAGATTACCGGCTTTGACGCCAGTGATGTGGTGGGCAGGAAGCCCTCGGTGCTGAAGTCGGGCAAACAGGACCAGGTTTTTTATCGCGAAATGTGGCGGCAGTTGCTGGCCACAGGAAGCTGGGAAGGCGAGATATGGAATCGGCGCAAGGACGGCGCGATTTATCCGGAACGGTTGTCGATCAGCGCCATTCTCGATGCGGAGGGGCAGGTAACCCACTATTTGGGCGTTTTCTCGGATATTTCGGAGGCGCGCCAGGCTGAGGCGAGGATCGCCGAACTGGCGTTCTACGATCCGCTCACCGGTTTGCCCAACAGACGCCTGCTACAGGACCGCTTGAGTCAGGCGATCCTCGGCCGCAACCGCCACAAGCGGGTCGGCGCCGTATTGCTGATCGACCTCGACGATTTCAAGACACTCAACGACACGCGCGGCCACGCGGTGGGCGACACCTTGCTGATCGAAATCGCCAATCGCATGCGCGGTACGATTCGCGAATCGGATACCGCCGCCCGTCTCGGCGGCGACGAATTCGTCGTTCTGCTGGAAGGCCTTGACGGCAGCGAAGCGGAAGCGGCGCGGACGGCGGAAATCCTCGCCGAGAAGCTGCGGCAGAGCATCGGCGTCCCGTTCGGGCTGGACGGCATGGCCTATTATCCGAGTTGCAGTATCGGTGTGACCCTGCTCAGCGCGGCGCGCGACAACCCGGAAAGCCTGCTCAAGAACGCCGATCTGGCGCTTTATCGCGCCAAGGATATGGGGCGCAACCGGGTATGTTTTTTCAATCCGGAGTTGCAGACCGCGGTCAATAAACGCATCGAGCTGGAAAACGGCCTGCGACGGGCGCTCGAAGAAGACGAATTCATTCTCTACTATCAGCCTCAGGTCGATCCGGCCGAAGGCTTGATCGGGGTGGAAGCCCTGATACGCTGGCAGCCGAAGGAAGGACCCCTCGTTTCGCCGGCGAGCTTCATTCCCGTCGCCGAAGATTCCGGGTTGATCGTGCCGATCGGCCATTGGGTCCTGCACACTGCTTGCCGGCAGATTGCCGCCTGGCAGAGCGATGAGGCGTTGCGGGAGTTGACCGTGGCGGTGAATATCAGCGCCAAGCAGTTTCACTACGACGATCTCGTTGCTGCCGTGCATGAAGCCTTGCGCGTCAGCGGCGCGCCACCGGAGCGGTTGAAGCTGGAGATCACGGAAGGCCTGTTGCTGGAAGACGTGGAGCAGGTGATCGACACGATGAATCAGCTGAGGTCGATCGGCGTCCAGTTTTCGATCGACGATTTCGGCACCGGGTATTCGAGCCTGAGCTATCTGAAACGCCTGCCGCTACAGCAGCTCAAGATCGATCAGAGCTTTGTTCGCGACATCCCGCACGATCCGGAGAACTGCGCCATTGTCGCGGCCATCATCGCGATGGGAAAGAGCCTGGGCATCCAGGTCATCGCCGAGGGGGTGGAGACGATCGAGCAGAAAAACTTCCTCGCCAGCCACGGCTGCCATGCCTACCAGGGCTATTTTTTCGGCCGGCCTCAGCCGGCGGCGACGCTGGGCCTGCGTTAATCGGCGTTTCCATCGAACCGCGGGTGCAATTCACACCTTGCGCACATCCTCTTCACAGGATATCCACCGATTTGTGCACAGCCTTCGACGGGGGGGCGGGGTACACTCGGACGATTGTTACCGGAGAGTTTGATGGCCCAGATTCGTTCCTTCAATACCGCGCCCCCCGTCGATCCCCAACTCGCCGCACTCAAGCTGCCGCCGCACTCGATCGAGGCGGAACAGTCGCTGATTGGCGGCCTGTTGCTCGACAACAGCGCCTGGGATCGGATCGGCGACATCGTTTCGGAGGCCGATTTTTATCGCGACGACCACCGCCGCATCTTCGGCCACATCCGCAAGCTGATCGAAACCGGCCGCCCTGCCGACGTGGTAACGGTGTACGAATCGATAGAAAAGTCCAACGAGGTGGAGCAGACCGGAGGGCTGGCCTATCTGGGCGAGATCGCCAACAATACTCCGTCGGCGGCCAATATTCGCCGCTATGCCGAAATCGTCCACGAACGCGCGGTACTGCGCAAACTGGTCACCGTCGGCGACGAGATCGCTGCCAGTGCGCTCAACCCGGCCGGTCGCGACGTCAAGGAACTGCTCGACCACGCCGAGCAGAAAGTGTTCGAAATTGCCGAAGCCGGCAGCCGCAATACCCAGGGCTTCGTCGCCATGCCCGAAGTGTTGGGCGAGGTCGTCGATCGCATCCAGCAGCTCTACGACCGCGACGACCCCTCCGACGTCACCGGCACCCCGACCGGTTTCATCGATCTCGACCGGATGACCTCCGGCCTGCAGCCGGGCGACATGATCGTCGTCGCCGGCCGCCCTTCGATGGGCAAGACCGCCTTCGCCCTGAACATTGCCGAGCACGTCGGCGTCGAGCAAAAGCTGCCGGTGGCGATTTTCAGCCTGGAAATGTCCGGACCACAGCTGGCGATGCGTTTCCTCTCCTCGGTGGGCCGCCTCGATCAGCAGAAGATGCGCACCGGCAAGCTCGGCGACGAAGAGTGGGACAAAATGACGGTGGCGCTGGGCAAGCTCCACGACGCGCCGATCCACATCGACGAGACCGGCGCGATCAGCCCGTCCGATCTGCGTGCCCGCGCCCGGCGGCTGCATCGCCAGTTCGGCAAGCTGGGCCTGATCGTCATCGACTACTTGCAGCTGATGACCGGCAGCGTCAGCGCATCGGAAAACCGCGCCACCGAAATTTCCGAGATTTCGCGCTCGATCAAGGCCCTGGCCAAGGAGTTGCAGGTTCCGGTAATCGCCCTTTCGCAGTTGTCGCGGAAGGTCGAGGAGCGCAACGACAAGCGCCCACTGATGTCCGATCTGCGCGAATCGGGCGCCATCGAGCAGGATGCCGATATCATTCTTATGATGTACCGCGAGGAATACTACAAGCCCGATACGCCGGACAAGGGCATCGCCGAAGTGATTATCGGCAAGCACCGTAACGGTCCCACCGGCACGGTCAAGCTCACTTTCATGGGCGAATACACCAAGTTCCTCAACGCCGCCGCGCCGGGTTCGTATTAAGCGGAGGTGGGGTAGGCTAGTGTAGCGTTCTATTCTTGATGGAACTTATACAAATCAGGTGTCTCCAATGCTGTAATTCATCACAGCGAGGAGAGGGCGAGTGCGAGTTGCTGCGGAGATTGTGTTGAGCGAGGAAG